>DAJPGJ010000001.1:0-1200000 GCA_025992705.1 Coriobacteriaceae bacterium | reverse complement strand
GGACGTCCATCTGGTTTGCGAATGCCCGAAGGCGGGCGTCGAGGTCAGGCTCGCCCGCATAGGCGCAGCAGCCGAGCTTGGCGACCGTCGCCGCAAGGCGCGTACCAGGAGTACCCGATGAAGCCGTCCTCGTAGTCCATCGTAAGCGGCGCACCCGTGTTTGCGACCATAGTCTCAAGCGAGAGAATCGCGTCGGGTGTGCTACCGGTGAGCGCCTTTCGTACGTATGAAAGCGCCCCGTCGGCGGCGATGAGCGTGCCATAGCCAAGAATCTCCTGCACGTCGTCGTCACGCGTTCCCTCAAGGCGATGTTGATTGAAGTCGATTGCACGCACATGAAAACGGTCGACGAGCTCTCCCCCCACACTCACGAAAGGCATCGAGTACGAACGCATCGAGCTCGCGTCTCTCGACACTGCACATCTCGGTGCCATTGAGGTCGACCGTGATGCCTGCTGCATCACAGCGCATGGACGTGAACTGTGACTTCACAAGCTTATTAGACCAATTGTCGAATATCATGTCGAGTTCGCGCATGGCGCGGGGCGTGACAAGGCCAGCGCAGAGCTTGGACTTTTTCAAGACGTCGAGACGTTCGAGGAGCATGACGTCACAACCTGCTTTATGCAGGAGATATGCGCAGGTCGACCCCGCAAGGCCAGCCCCGACGATGAGGTAGTCGACATGGCGCATGGCTATATCCCTCTCGTAATCGAAGTCGGGTATGAAGGACTCGTCAGCCGTATCGCCTTCTTGCATAAAACTATTCATTATGTCTAAATCAAGGGCGTAGTCAATGAGCTCGTCGTATTCGTCTTCGCTCACACGAAAGGCGAGTTCCGGATAATCCCGAATAAGCTCCTCGGAAGGCGTGAACTGGTTCATGATGCTCACGATCATGTCATCGCGATAGGGCTTTGCGGCAAGCAGCTCCATAACGCGTTTGGAATCCTCGAGATGTCCTGGGAGCAGGAGATGACGTACGACGACGCCGCGTACGAGGCGCTCCTCCCCCCTCTCGGTTTCGTCATAGCGCAGCGGCCCCACGAGCTCGAACATGGCATCGAGAGCACGAGAGGCGATATGCGGATAGTCAGGTGCAGCCGAATAGCGCTGGGCAAGCTCAGACGAAGCGTACTTGAGGTCGGTGAGAAAGACATCAACGTAGCCATCGAGCTCAGCGATGGCCTCGGGCAGCTCGTAGCCACTGGTGTTGTAGACGATGGGCAAGGCAAGCGGTCTGCTCGAAAACCCGTCTGAACGGGCAAGATCGAGGGCTGCTTTGATTTGCGGAACAAAGTGGGTCGGCGTCACGAGGTTGATGTTGAGGGCTCCGCGCTCCTGCTGCTCGAGAAAGATGCGAGCCAGGCGCTCGATGGAGACGGCGCGACCTATTTTGCCACGTGCGATGTCCTTGTTCTGGCAGTAGACGCAGCGAAGCGGACAGCCCGAGAAAAACACCGTGCCACTCCCCAACTCACCGCTGATGGGCGGTTCCTCCCAGAAGTGAAGCGCGGCGCGTGCAAGACGCACCTCATCGCCCTCGCCGCACACGCCATGTGTTCTCGTACGATCAACATGGCAATGACGAGGGCATATGGCGCATGCTTCCATCATAGTTGCAAAAGGCTATCCCTCGAGCTTTTCGGTGACGATCGCCG
Organism: Coriobacteriaceae bacterium; assembly: GCA_025992705.1. Lineage (NCBI taxonomy): Bacteria > Bacillati > Actinomycetota > Coriobacteriia > Coriobacteriales > Coriobacteriaceae > Coriobacteriaceae bacterium. Next base: position 1,198,339 of record DAJPGJ010000001.1, on the reverse strand, counting down.
AGATGACCTTGGGGTTACCTTGACCGCCAAGCTGCTTCATGACCTGCCCCATGAAAAAGCCCTGCAGACCCGTCTTTCCGCCACGGTACGCTTCGACCTTATCGGGATTTGCCGCCATGAGCTCCTCGACCATCTGCTCGATGGCGCCTGTGTCGGTTGTCTGCTCCATACCGTGCGACTTGACGTACTCCTCGGGATCGACGCCATCCCCGATGAGCGCGGCAAGAACTTCCTTACCCTGTTTGGAGCTGATCGTGTCATCGGCCAGAAGCTTGGCAAGCTTTGCCAGCGCTGCCGGGGCGATACCGGACTTTCGAGACGGTCGTGGCGTTTTCGTTTGTCCACGCGCTCACGTCATTGATGATGAGGTTTTGCGATCTTCTTGGCGACAGCCGCGTCTTCGTCGTGGGCAGCCTCCTCGAAGAACTCGGCGATTTTCGACATCACCGGCAAGCTCGCCGGCATCATAGGCGGGCAGACCATAGCTTTCCATGAAGCGCTGCTTCTTGGCATCAGGCAACTCGGGAAGCTTGGCACGCACGGTCTCGATGAATTCGTCGGAAAGGTCAAAGGGGGCCAGATCGGGATCGGGGAACATGCGATAATCATCTGCCGTCTCCTTGACGCGCATGACAATGGTACGCTTGGCGCCAGGCTCCCAGTGACGCGTCTCCTGGCGGATGACTCCACCGCTCTCGAGCACCTCGGCTTGGCGGCAGATCTCGTAGGCAAGGCCATCGTGAAGGTTCTTGAACGAGTTGATGTTCTTGAGTTCCGTCTTCGTACCAAGCTCCGTCGATCCACGACGGCGCAACGAGACATTGCCATCGGCGCGCAAGGAGCCCTCTTCCATCGAGCAATCCGAGATGCCGAGCGTGAGATAAATCTGACGCAGCTTCTGCATGAAGGCACGAGCTTCTTCCGGTGTACGCAAGTCGGGCTCGGTGACGAGCTCGATGAGCGGCGTGCCGGCGCGATTGTAATCGACGAGCGAGCGCTCCGCGCCATCGATACGGCCCTCCGAGCCACCCAGATGCGTCATCTTTCCCGCGTCTTCTTCCATGTGGATGCGCGTGATGCCGATACGCGTCGTATACGATCCGTCCTCGTCCTTGGGAATATCGACACGTTCGGCAGCGCCCCTTGGCGGAAAGTTCGAGGTCAAGATGACCGCGCATGCAGAACGCGAGTGGGCCCTGCGTGGTCTGGAAGTTCTTGGCCATGTCCGGGTAGAAGTAGCCCTTGCGATAGAACATCGTGTGCTTCTCGATGTCGCAGTTGGTCGCCAGGCCGGCGAGCACGATGCTCTCGATGGCGGCCTTGTTGGGCACGGGGCAGGGCGCCGGGCATGCCGAGGCAAACCGGGCAAGTGTGCGTATTCGGATCTGCGCCGAACTCAATCGGGCACGAGCAGAACATCTTGGTCTTGAGCGTGGTGAGCTCGGCATGAACCTCGAGGCCGATGACGGCTTCCCAGTCCTTGAGGACCTCAGTCAGTTCCTTCATGAGAGACCTCCCTCCTCGAGCGGCGCGATGCGGGGAACGACGGTCGCAGCCTCAAGTGCAGCACCCACGCGCAGGATGACCTCGTCATGGAACTGCGGGCCCACGATTTGCAAACCGATGGGCAGGCCGGAATCCTCCGCCGAGTGCAACGGGCAGGCTCATTCCGCCGTTACCCGCGATGTTGATGCTGATGGTGTAAATGTCCGAGAGGTACATGGATGCAGGGTCGCTCACCCTCGCCGAACTTGAACGCAGTACGCGGACTCGTGGGCAGCACGATTGCATCGACCTTCTCGAACGCCTTCGTGTAATCTGCCGTGATGAGCGTGGCGCACCTTTTGCGCGGGGATGTAGTACTCGTCATAGACGCCACTCGCGAGTAGCCAGGCACCAAGCATGATGCGACGCTTTGCCTCCGGGCCAAAGCCCTGGGCACGGCTATCCTCGTAACGCTGCTCGAGATTCTTGCCGTGGGCGTGATGTCCGTAGCGCACCGAATCGAAACGCGAGAGGTTCGAGAACGCCTCGCAGGGCCCGAGCACGTAATAGGCGCTGATAGCGGCTGCCGCATTGGGCAGCTCGACTTCGACAATCGTGGCTCCCAGCTCTTCGAGCCTCGCGACGCTTTCCTCGAAAGCATGCTTGACTTCAGACGTGAGGCCGTCGAGTTCGAGCAGTGCGGGCACGATGCCGATGCGCATGCCGTTGACGCCGACATCGAGATTGGCGGTGAAGTCGATGTCGCAGGGCTGGCTCGTGCAATCGAGCGGGTCACGCCCGGAAATCGCGTTGAGCGCATATGCCGCATCCTCGACGCTACGGGCAAAGGGACCGACCTGATCAAGCGAGCTGCCAAAGGCAACCACGCCGTAGCGACTGACCACGCCATAGCTTGGCTTGAGGGCGACCGTGCCCACAGAAGCTTCCTGGTTGGCGGATTGATCCGCCCGTATCGCTGCCGAGCGACAACGTCGCCATGCCCGCGGCAACGGCAGCCGCCGAACCACCCGAAGACCCGCCGGGCACGCGTTCGAGATCCCAGGGGTTGCTCGTCGTCCCGAAGTACGAGGTCTCGGTCGATGAGCCAAACGCGAACTCGTCCATATTCGTCTTGCCCAGACAGATGCCGCCTGCGTCGAGTGCTTTGGCGACACAGGTTGCCGTGAACGGACTCACGTAGGTTTCGAGCATATGTGATGCGCAGGTCGTGTGCGTGCCGACGAGGTTCATGTTGTCCTTGAAGGCGATGGGGACGCCGGCGAGGATGCCGATGGGTTCACGGGCGGCGATAGCCGCATCGACGGCATCGGCTTGCTCGTAGGCGAGCTCGGGGGTGAGCTCGAGAAACGCATGGACCTTCGAGTCAAGCGCATCGATCATGTCGAAGGCGGACGTCGTGAGCTCGCGGGCGCTGAACTGGGCATTCAGCAGGCCCTCGTGGATTTCACGAACGCTCAGTTGAGGATAGTTCTGCATCAGCGATCGCCTCCCTCACCAAGAATGGAGGGAATCTCGAAGCATCCTTCGCTTGTGGAATCGCTGTTCGACAGCGCGACCTCACGCTCGAAGGACTCCCCCACCTTGTCCTCGCGCATGACGTTTGAGAGGTTGCCGATGGGATGGAAGGTCGGCTCGACACCATCGAGCTCGTACTCGGTGATGGGCTTGAGCGTCTCGATAATGTTGTTGAGGTCGACCGTCATCGCGGATAGCTCGTCATCCGTAAGGCCGATGCGCGCATACTCGGCGATGTCGCGCACATCCTGTTCGGTCAGAGTCACCTTAGTCCTCCTCGATGCGAATCATGGTACCCGATCTGGGCGACGCATGCCAGGGCCTTGACTTCCTTGAGGGCTTCCTCGAAGTGAGCCTCGTTGGCCGTATGCGTCATGAAAATGAGCTCTGCGGTGCCGTCACCATGCGTCGTGGGTTGCACCATGCTGCGAATGGAGACATCGTACTGGCTGAAGATCTCGCTGATGGCAGCAAGCACGCCAGGCTCGTCCTTTACAAGTAGGCGCAGATAATACTTGGTCTCGAGCTTTCCGATGCCACGCAAGGGCAGGTTATCGGTACAGGTGCACCCGACGATGGGCTTGACGTCGTTGGCGACGTGACGCGCAACCTCGATGGCATCGCCCATGACGGCCGATGCGGCAGGACCTGCGCCCGCACCCTCACCGAAGAACATGCAGTCACCCACGGCATCGCCCGTCACGTAGATGGCGTTATAGACACCGTTGACATTGGCAAGTTGATGGTCCGTGGGAATCATGGCCGGATGGACGCGGACGTCAATCTCGCCATCGATCTTGTGGGCGATGGCAAGCAGCTTGATGGTGTATCCCATATCCTCCGCATGCCTGAAATCTACGGGCTCGATGGAGCGAATGCCCTGCGTGAAGACGTCATCGAGTGTCACGCGGGAGTTGAAGGCGATAGAGGCGAGAATCGCGATTTTTGCGGCAGCGTCGTAGCCGTCAACGTCGGCCGTCGGATCAGCCTCGGCATAACCGAGTTCCTGCGCGCGTTTGAGCACCGTGTCGTAATCGAGGCCCTGTTCCATTTCGGTGAGCATGTAGTTGGTCGTTCCGTTGACAATGCCAAGAACGGTATTGATCTCGTTGCTGATGAGAGAATGCTTGAGAGGTTGAATGATGGGAATGCCGCCGCCTACGGACGCCTCGAAGGCAACTTCTACGCCATGATCATCGGCGGTATGGAAGATCTCCGCACCACGCGTCGCCATGAGGGCCTTGTTAGCGGTGATCACGTTTTTCCCCGCGCGCAGGGCATCAAGCACGACGTCAGCCGCCATGCCCGTCCCGCCAATGAGCTCGATGACGATGTCGATATCCGGATCATTGACGATATCCTCATATGAATCGACGATTGCACCATCGGGAATGCCAAGGGCTTCAAGTTTGGAGCGCGTGCGTGTCGTTGCCTTGGCAATCACCATGTCAACGCCCGCATGCCTCATGAAATCATCGTGGTGCTTTTGCAATATGCGAATGAATCCGCCACCGACGGTTCCGCATCCCACCAGACCGAGCTTCACTTGCTTCATGCATATCTCCTTTTGAAAATGCCTACGCATTTGAGCATACGTCACGTGCGAGCAGATCGTCATAAGTCTCACGGCGCACGACCTCGCGAGCTACGCCATCATGGACGAAGACGATGCCAGGACGCACCTGCTTGTTATAGTTGCTCGCCATCTCGTTGCAATACGCGCCGGTGCCGAGCACGCAGATATGATCACCAGCTTCACATGCCTGCAGGGGGGCGTTCTTCACGACGACGTCGCCCGACTCGCAATGCTTGCCGACGATGTCGCAGATGACGTCACGGGGCTTGTCAGCACGCTCCACGACGAACGCCTCGTACTTCGACCCATAGAGCGCCGTGCGGATGTTATCCGTCATGCCGCCATCGATGGCGACGTAGGTGCAGATGCCGGGAACCGTCTTGACCGAACCGACGGTGTAGAGCGTGATGCCCGCGTTCGCGACGATGGAGCGACCGGGCTCCACGAAAATGTGCGGATATGGGTAATCGTATTCGCTGCAATTGGCGTGGATGGCGCCCGTCGCAATCTGGGCGAACTGCGCGATGGTCGAGGGACGATCGTAGATGGTATAGGGAATGCCAAGGCCGCCGCCCATGTCGAAGATCTGCGCGACGAAGTCATGCGCCTGACGCATGTCGTTCATGAAGCCGAACATGGTGTTGATGGCCTCGACATAGGAGGTGAGCTCGAAGATCTGCGAGCCGATGTGGCAGTGGAAACCGGCCACCTCGACTCCGGGCAGCGTCAACGCGTAGATGAGCGCTTCCTCAGCCGCGCCATTACGGATGTTGAAGCCGAACTTGGAATCCTCGTTGGCCGTCTGGATATAGGCATGTGTGTCGGCTTCGATACCGGGGCAGACGCGAATGATGATGCGCTGGGTGACACCCTGTGCGCTCGCGTAGGTCGAGATGCGTTCGATCTCCTCATGCGTATCGACCACGAAGCACGCGACACCGGCGTCGATGTACTCCTCGATCTCGCGTTGGGACTTGTTGTTGCCCTGCGCGAAAACATGCTCCATCGGAAATCCCGCCGCCTTGGCGATGGCGAGCTCTCCCCCGCTTGCCACGTCGATATAGCAATCCTCCTCGGCGACGATCTTGTCCATGGCAACGCAGCAGAAGGCCTTGGCGGCATAGACGATGTCGCTTTGCGGATAGCAGGTGCGGAACTCATCGCGATAGCTTGCAAGCTGCTTGCGGATATGGTCCTCGTCGTAGATATAGAGAGCGGTACCGAAATCGCGGGCGATATCGCGCAAATCGATGCCGTCGAGCGTCACCTTGTTGCCCTCGACCTCCATGCTCATGGGAGCAACCTTGAGGAGGTCGGATGCCTTCATGTAGTCGGGCAGAACATGTTCGCGTGTTGGTGCAATTGACATGCTGAACTTCTCCTTTTGTTACATACTCGTAGGTGCCGACACACCGAGCAGAGACAGGGCGTTTCTTAGGACGCGGCGCGTCGCGTCACAGACGTAGAGACGTGCCGTCGTGAGGCGCACGTCATCGCCGATGACGTGACATTGGGTATAGAACTGGTGGAACTCGCTTGCGAGGCTCGTCGCGTAATGCGTAAGTCTGAACGGGGCAAGGTCACGCGCGCATCCTGCGACGAGCTCGCCAAACTCGTCGATGCGGCGTGCAAGGGCAAGCTCTGTCTCATGCGTAAGCGGCGAGAGGTCGGCATCGGCTGGGATAAGGGATGCGGCGATGGCATCAGGGTTTGCTCCGGATGCGTTTGCATCCTCGATACCAGCGGCCTTGCGCAGGATCGAACATATGCGTGCATGAGCATACTGAACATAGTAGACGGGATTGGTCGAATCCTGCTTCTTGGCTTGCTCGATATCGAAGTCAATTGCCTGGTCGGTTGAGCGCGCGAGCATGAGGAAGCGCGTGGCGTCGGCTCCGACCTCGTCAAGGACCTCCTCAAAGCTCACCATCTCGCCCGTGCGCTTGGACATACGTACGGGCTCGCCGTTACGAAAGAGGTTAACCATCTGGCCGATGACGACCTCGGGCTGGCCGGGATGGTCGAAGACATGGCCAACCGATTGGATGCGTTTGATATAGCCATGATGATCGGCACCGAGGATGTCGATGCAGCGATCGAAACCGCGGTCGAACTTGTTCTTGTGATAGGCGATATCGGGCGCGAAATAGGTATAGCTGCCGTCAGCCTTGACGAGCACGCGGTCCTTGTCGTCACCGAACTCCGTGGTCCTGAACCACACGGCATCATCTTTGTCGTAGAGGTATCCCCTCTCGCGCAGCGCATCGAGAGCGCGCGTGAGACGAGAGCTTCCGTCCTCGTCAGCGGCATAGGTGCTGCGCTCGGAGTACCAGACGTCGAACTCGAGGCCGAAGCCGGCAAGCACCTCCTTGGTATGTTCGAAGACCGTCTTGTAAGCGAGCTCCTTGAAGTACGCGGCGCGCTCGTCGGCATCGGCATCGACCCAGGCGGCGCCTTCTGCATCGTAGATGATGCCGGCGATATCGATGACGTAGGCGCCGGCGTAGCAGTTCTCGGGAAGCTCGTCTCGATACGAATCCATGTTCTCGATGATGATCCCGTAAGCGTCATCGACATCCGTGGCGGCGCCTTCGGCAATGAGGCGTGCGACCTGCAGGTAGCGAAGTGCCACGGACTCCGCGAAGATGTCCATCTGGTTGCCCGCATCGTTGATGTAGAACTCGCGGGTCACCTCGTAGCCTGCAAAGGAAAGGACGTTTGCCATCGCATCGCCGAGTGCCGCCCAACGGCCATGCCCCAAATGCATGGGGCCTGTCGGGTTGGCGGAGATAAACTCGAGGTCGACCTTGATGCCATCGCCGTCATGGCTTGAGCCGTAGCGCGTGTCCTCGCTACGCACCACACGAAACACGTTTTGCAATGCGGCATCGGAGAGCTTGATGTTGATGAAACCGGGACCGGCGATTTCGACGGAGGCGACTTCGGGCGCGTCGGCAATATGCGCGACGATAATCTGCGCGATGTCACGGGGGTTCATGTGCGCTTGCTTGGCGCATCGCATGGCAATGGAACTCGCCCAATCGCCATGTGCAAGGTCACGAGGACGCTCGACCTGCGCCGATGGCAGGCCATCGAGGGGAAGCTCGCCAGATTCGATGGCGGATGTGATGGCGGATGTGATGATGTCTTCTACTAACGTACGCACGGATGCTCGGTTCCTTTCAGGCTAATTGCATACGAAGCAACTATTCTAGCTGAACACGAGCGTGTTATACGCGAGAAGTACAAGGTAGCTTGGGTTATTCGGTATAGGTTGCAAGTGCGTTGTTTGACTTGAGATACGCAAGGACAGCAGACATGACACATTCCCTGATGTCGATCGTCTCATACGTGTATTCGGTATAGACCTCGAGCGTCGCGTTGATGGCGTTGAGCGATGCGCTGTCGAGGGAAAGCTCAGGCTTCATGTCCTCATAGAGATAACCGGCCTTCTTGAGCGCATCGTATGCAAGCTGGGGCAACTTCTCCCCTATCGCCTCCAAATTCGCCATGCTCGAGATCTCGAATGTCAGATCGGTCGTCTGGAAGGGCGGAAGGACGGTTACCGCATTTGAGTTGAAGACCGCGTTGGGGATGATATAGCTGTTGCCATCAGCATCTTCCATCTTCACGACACGCCAGGTGATGTCGTCGATTTTGCCCGTAATGTCCCTAATCGAGATCCAATCCCCCATTTTGAAGTCACGTGACAAGGAAACCTGCAAGCCACCGATGAGGTTGGATATCGTGTTCTGCAGACCGAGGGAGAGCGCGATACCGCCAACGCCCAGGGCTCCCCATAGCACCGAGGTGTTGTAGTTGAAGCACCATTTGAGAATGCACGAGATGCTCACGAACCAGATGACGACGCGTATGATATTGGCAACGATCGAGCCACCGACCACACCCCCCGTCGTCTTCTTGAGCGTCCGGTACATCACCTTGACGAGAAGGTGTGCGACCAGCATCGTCCCCAAAATGGTGAAAATGGCAACGGCGGCAACGAGGACGTAGCCGCCGTGATGATATAGATATGTGCTCTCGATGGCCTCCACGAGCGTGCGCTGCGTTCCTCGTGCTATCCGGCGTAATCGATGAGTTTGGCGGCAACCTGCTTCTTGCGGGAAAGCACGCCAGGCATCCAGACGGGGCCATCAGCGAAAGAAATCTCGAAGGCATCGGCAATGAAGTCGGTGTCGCCAGCCGCGATGAAGTCACTGCCCTCGACGATGATGTCGGTCAGGAGCATGAGGGCCGCATCATAGCCGCCCTCTTCCTGAATCTTGGCAACCTGCGCGGCGATATCGTCCGTGCGCCCACGCAGCCCATCGAGGTCCACGGTCTCGTACTGGGCGATCCAGCATTTCTTACCGCCGAAGTTGAACTCCTTGGAGTCACGGCTGCAAATATCCTCGATCGAGACATCGTCATCGCCACCACGGGACTTGAAGATCTTCATGCCGAACTCGACGGGATCGACGCCGAGAATCTGCGCAAGCTCCTCGACATGCTTCGCATCGACCTCGGTTGCCGTGGGCGACTTGAGGATGACCGTGTCCGTGAGAATGGCCGAAAGCAGACATGCGGCGATTTGCTTGTCAGGCGCGATGCCGAAGCACTCGTAGAGCTTCGTGATAATCGAGGTGGTTGAACCCCAGGGCAGGTTGATGAAGGTGATGGGTGCCGAGGTGGAGACATCGGCGATGCGATGGTGGTCGATGATCTCGGCGACCTCGGCGTCTTCGATGCCATCGACGGCCTGGCCCATCTCGTTATGATCGACGAGCACGAGCACGTCGCCCTCGCCCACCCGCTCTATGAGCGCAGGTGCCTCGATGCCGTACTCCTCGAAAATCATCGCGCTCTCGGCTGGCAACTCGCCCAGACGTACGGGGATGTACTCGTTATCGGCATCGGTCATGTTCTTGAGGTTGGCGTAGGTGTACGCCGCCATGATTGAATCGTTATCGGGATTCTTGTGTCCAACTACGTAAATCTGTGCCATGAGAGCCTCTCCTCGAAATCGAAATATCGCGATTATACCTTTATCCGAGCTTCACGATGGGCGCATATCCCTTGAGAAGCGTCTTTGTCTTGCCGCTCTTCTTGAAGTAGACCGAGATCTTGTCTCCCTCTATGCCAACGACGACGCCTGGGCCGAAAGTCTTGTGCTCGACGTGATCCCCCTCGGCAAACTCGGCCGATGAAGCGGCGGATGACATCTTGCCCGCATCGTCAGCACCTGCATCGTGTGCGGCAGCGTAACCGCCGCTGCCATAGACGCGACCACCGTACATCTCCTCGCCTTGTCCGCTTCCGGATATACCGCGCCGGTCGCCGCGTTTCTCCCAGCCCGTACCCGAAAAGCCAAGCGATCCGACGCCTTCGGAAGCAAGGAGCTCGGCGGGCATCTCGGATATGAAGCGGCTCCGTGCATTGGCCTGTAGGTCGTTGAAGATGCGCCTGCGTGCCGCACACGTGAGGAAGAGCCGCTTGCGAGCGCGCGTGATGGCAACGTAAGCCAGGCGACGCTCCTCCTCCACGCCGTTTTCGAGCATGGAAGCCGTATGCGGAAAGATGGATTCCTCCATGCCGGCGACGAAGACGTTGTCGAACTCGAGGCCCTTGGCGGAGTGCACCGTCATGAAGGTGACGGCATCGTTTTCCTCGCTTCCCAGGGAATCGAGGTCGGTTCGCAGGCTCAGCCATTCCATGAAGTCGCCAAGCGTGGGCGCATGGAATGCGAGCGCGTCATCGCCCTCGTCAGGCATGTCGAGGATATCCGGGTCGAAGACAAGCTCATGATCATCGGCATATTCGCGCACGACACCAAGAAACTCGCGTATGTTCTCGATACGACCACGTGCCTCGTCGGTGTTCTGTGCCTCGAGCGCCTCTATGAGTCCGGTCTTCTCGACAATCATGTCAACGACGGCGTAGAGGTCCCCCTCGTAGGAGCTTGCCTCGTCAATGAGGGAGATGAAGCTCTCGAGCGCACGGCGTGTGGCAGCTCGACAGGCCGGGTCGAGCGTTTCCTCACGCGCGGCTTCGAGAAAGGGAATGTCGCGTTGCCGCGCGGTGAGCGAAATGCGTTCGATCGTCGTCTTGCCAATGCCACGGCGCGGCGTGTTGATGATGCGCATGCAACTCACGTCATCGGCTGGATTGAGTATGAGCTTGAGATACGCCGTGACGTCCCTGATTTCCGCACGATCGAAGAATCGCGTGCCACCGACGATACGATAGGGCACGCCCGCGCGCAGGAACATGTCCTCGAGTATGCGCGACTGCGCATTCGTGCGATAGAAGACCGCGATATCGTTATAACGACTCCCCTTCGCGTGGAGGTCATCTGCCATGGCGGCAATCCAGCGGCCCTCGTCGCGCTCATCTGCTGCGAGAAAGACAGCGACCTTCTCGCCCTGCTCGCCACGCGTGAAGAGTTCCTTGCTCTTGCGCGATTGGTTGTGCGCGATGACCGCATTGGCACATTGTAGGATCGTGGAAGTGGAGCGATAGTTCTCCTCGAGCTTGATGGTCTTGGTATCGGGCCAATCACGCTCGAAATCGAGGATATTGCGGATATCGGCGCCACGCCACGAGTAGATCGACTGGTCATCGTCGCCCACGACCATGAGGTTGCCATGTCCTGAAGCGAGCAGCTTCGTTATCTCGTACTGGGCCTTGTTCGTGTCCTGATACTCGTCGACAAGTATGTAATGGAAACGCTGACCGTACTCCTGGCATATGTCGGGATGCTCGGATAACAGCGTGTATACGTTAACGAGCAAGTCGTCGAAATCCATTGCATTGGCACGTTTGAGACGTTGCTGGTATGCCTTGTATATCTCGGCAAACGCCTTATCGAGCTGGTCGTTGACACGTGGTTTGTAATCCGCCGGACTCACGAGTTCGTTTTTGCAGGCGGATATGCGTGCCCGCATCGCGTTTTCGGAAAAGCTCCGTCCCGTATAGCCATAGTCGGCCATGATGTCTTTGATAAGCCGTTTGGAATCATCGGTATCGTAGATGGTGAAGTCATCGCTATAGCCAAGCACCGTCGCATGGGAACGCAGGATGCGTACGCACATGCTGTGGAAGGTGTAGATCCACATACCGCGCAGGCGGCCTGCGGCAAGCGTTGACAGCCTATCGCGCATCTCGCGAGCCGCCTTGTTGGTGAAGGTGACGGCAAGGATGTTCCAGGGCGCGACGCCGCAATCCTCGACCAGATGCGCGATGCGGTAGGTGAGCACGCGCGTCTTGCCGCTTCCCGCACCCGCCAAAACGAGAAGCGGCCCCTCACATGTAAGGACCGCCTCCTTCTGTGCGTCGTTGAGTGAAGATAGGTCGAGCACTAGACGACCTTCTTGCCAACGGCAGCCGCAATCTGCTTGAGCTCGTCCAGGAGCTCGGCAAACTGCGGAAGCGTGAGCTGCTGGGATGCATCGGACTTCGCGACCTTTGGATCGGGATGCACTTCGATCATGAGCGCGTCAGCGCCGGCTGCGATAGCGGCCTTGGCAAGATCGCCGACGAGAGCCGTCTGGCCGGCGGGGTGGCTCACGTCGACGCAAATGGGATACATCGAACGCTGGTGCACGACGGGAACGGCCGCGATATCGAGTGTGAAGCGCGTCGCGTTCTCGAAGGTGCGGATGCCACGCTCGCAGAGCATGACGTTGGGATTGCCGTATTGCGTGATGTACTCGACGGCGGAGAGCCACTCGTCGATGGTGGCGGCCATACCGCGCTTGAAGAGCACGGGCTGATGCGATTCTTCGGTTGCCTTGCCGATGACCTTGAGAAGCTCGAAATTGGCCATGTTGCGCGTGCCGATCTGGATGCCATCGACGTGCTCGAGCACTTCGACGACGTGCGTGGTGTCGACGACTTCGGTGATGGTCTTGAGGCCGTAGGTCTTGCCAGCCTCTTCCATGATCTTGACACCTTCGATGCCGAGGCCCTGGAAGGAATACGGGCTCGTGCGTGGCTTGAAAGCGCCGCCGCGAATCCAGGAAAGACCCAGCTCGCTCAGGCCGCGAGCAACCGTATCGAATTGCTCCGCACTCTCTACGGAACAGGGACCGGCGAAGATGATGACCTCATCAGATGTGCGATTGGGAACATAGGTCTTGCTCATGCGCGAATCTCCTTCATCACCCTGAGAATGGTCGCATAGATCTCGCGAATGTCATTGCTGTACATGGGACCGTCATTAAGCGCTTCGAGGCGAGTGAAGATCTCCTCTTCGCGCTTTGGGTCATAGAGGCCCATCTGCGCCTGCGGTTTGAGCATGCGGATGGCAAGCGACTCGGTCGCACGCTTGTTGAGAAGCGCGACAATCTGCTCGTCAAGCGAGTCGATGACGGCGCGATGCTTCCCGATCTCGATTTCTGCGTTCTGGTCTTCTGTCATGCTTCTTCCTTTCCGATCCGGACAATCATCATTGAGATGCTATTTCTTGCGGCGAGCCGCAGGGCTTTCGCTGACGGACTTGCGTCGCCCCTTGGCGCGATTCATACCGGGGTAATCTCGAATGAGGTCGTGCAGGAACTGATTGTAAACCCAAGCTGAGACAACGCCAGCGAGAACACCGACAAGAGCGCCGACAAGGATGTCGAGGGGCCATTCGACACCTAGGTATATGCGAGATAATGCAATGAGGACGGCTCCGACAAATGCCCAGGTTCCCCAGCGACGCCCGGCAAGCATTGCAATGACCGTTGCCGCCGCAAAAGACGTCGCCGCGTGGAAACTTGGAAACGAATAGCCCGTACGGCTCACGCCCATGACTGCGCTTACGCCGATACCGGCATCGTAGGGGCGCACGTGCGCAAAGATGGGCTGCAAGATGAAGCCGACGATGATGCCCGTGAAGACGACGGTGAAGAGCAAGGTGACACCGACGTCATTTCTTCCGAGGAAGACGATGAAGACGATGCCGAGCACGATCCAAACGAACCCGTAGTTACCGAGCGCCGATATGAGCGCGGCAAGCTGCGTGAGAACGGGAAAGCGCAGCGACTGAAGAGCAAGGAGTATGGTAGCTTCCATCGTAACCCTGTCCTACCCTTTAGCCGATCAGCAGCTTGATGCCGAAGTAACCCAGGACAACGATGCCGATGATGATGCGATACACGCCAAAGGCCGTGAAGTCGTTGTTCTTAATGTAGCCCATGAGGAACTTGATCGAGAGCACGGAGACGACGAAGGCGGTGACGATGCCGACCACAAGCACCACGACCTCGGTCGCGGTCATGACAAGACCGGCCGTGAAGAACGCCTTGAAAGCCTTGACGATGCCCCAGCCAAACATGATGGGAATGGCAAGGAAGAAGGTGAACTCGGCAGAGGCCGTACGCGAGCATCCCGTGAGCATACCGCCGATGATGGTCGCACCGCTGCGGCTCGTACCCGGGATGATGGCAAGGCACTGAAAGAGGCCGATTTTGATGGCGGCTGCCGGTCCGATCTCGTCAACGGTCTTGATCGGGAACATCTCGTCGGGGCTCGGCTTGTCGTCGAGTTGCCCGCTGTCGTGAACGAACTGCACGTAGCGGTGACGGTTACGACGCTCCAGGACAATGAAGACGATACCGTAGAGGATGAGCATCGCGGCAACGACCCAGGCGTTATGGAGATGCTCGGTTACCCAGTCATCGAAGAGCAGGCCGACGATTGCTGCCGGTATGCAGCCGATGACGACCATCCCCCACAAACGCCAGGTCTCCTTGCGCTGGACGGGAGTCTTCTTGCGCGAGAAGGGATTGAGTTTGGTGAAGTACAGGATGATGACGGCCATGATGGCGCCGATTTGGATGACGACCAGAAACAGCTCGAGGAACGTGGACGAGACGTCGAGCCTTATAAACTCGTCGACGAGAATCATGTGGCCCGTCGATGAAATCGGAAGCCACTCGGTTAGCCCTTCGACAAGGCCGATGATAAACGCCTTAATTGCCTCTATGAACATCTGTTGAATCCTCGATCGTGTTCTTATATGTGAATGCGTAATTGTAGTACAAGGACGCTTTGACGGGAATATGCCCGCTTTTTCATATCTGTGCGCACATGACGACGCGATATGAGGTACCTTACCAATATCTTAAGGTGTAAAGAGGCGTCATCGCGAAAGGACTCGAAAGGCCCCATGGAATATCTGGTCATAGCCCTGCTCTACATTGGTGCCGTTCTCGTCTCCTCCGTTCTTGACCAGTTTCTGCGTGGCGTGTCGCTCCCCCTCGTCCAGATGGCCGTCGGTGTCGCCATCTACTTCTTCGTCGAGTTGCCCATAGACGTCACGATCAATTCCGAGCTGTTCCTCGTCATGTTCATCGCGCCGCTGCTCTTCGATGAGTCGCGCAACATCAGCAACCGCATACTCTGGGAAAATCGTAATACCGTTCTTTCGCTTGCCATCGGGCTGGTCGTCGTCTCGGTTCTCGTCGTTGGCTTCGTGCTGCACTGGCTCGTCCCGTCCATCTCGCTTGCAGCTGCATTCGCCTTAGGTGCGGCGCTTGGCCCCACCGATGCCGTCGCCGTTGCGTCGCTCGGCAAGACCATCAAGCTCGGGACGCGTCAGAAGGCCTCCCTCCTGGGCGAGGCGCTGCTCAATGATGCTTCCGGCATCGTCTCGTTCCAGTTTGCGATTGCCGCGGCGGTGACCGGTTACTTTTCGATTGCAGATGCCGGTTGGGCCTTCGTTGTCGAGTTCTTCGGCGGCATCGCACTCGGTCTCGCGATCGCGGTGGTCGCCTTCATCATCATGCGCCGCTTGAGGCGTGCGGGTGTGGAGAGTGCGACCGTCCATGTGTGCTTCGAGCTCTTCCTTCCCTTCTTCATCTATCTCGTCGCGACGCAGGCGCATGTCAGCGGCATCCTTGCGGTCGTCGCGGCCGGCCTCTTCCTCTCCTACGCCTCGCAGCTCCTCACGCCGCGTTCGCGTTCCTTCTCGACCTTCTCGACGCGCCTCTCCATCGCATCCCAGAACGTCTGGAGCCTCTTCTCCTTCGTCCTCAATGGCGTCATCTTCACCAATCTCGGCATCGTGCTCTCCTCGACGCTTGCCCCGGCACTCAAGGAGAACTCTGCTGACCTCGTGTGGATTTTCGGTCTCGTGTTCATACTTACCGCCGTCATTGTCGGTGTCCGCTTCATCTGGATTCTCTGCTGCGACCTGCTCTCGAATCATCCCGAAGCTGGAAATCGCATGAAACTCGGGCGCTCCGCCGTCCGAAAGGCCCTGGTCACCACCTTGTGCGGACCCAAGGGAGCGGTCTCGCTTTCCATTGCCTCGACCATTCCGTTCACGGTTGCCTCGGGTGCCGTCTTCCCCCAACGCGACCTTCTGCTCTTCCTTGTCTGCGGCGTCATCGTCGTCACGCTCTTGCTCGCGAACTTCGTCGTTCCCCTCATCGCTCCTAAATCAGACGAGGAAGAGTCCGACGAGATCGACCCCGAATATGAGATCGAGATGATCGAGAACGTCATTTCGGGTCTCAAGCGTCAGCAAACTCCAGAGAACAAGCAGGCAACGGGCAGGGTCATGCGCATGTACTATCGCAGACTCACCGCCGCGCGGCGTCGCTCGGTCTCGTCACGTCAATTACGGTACCTGCGTCAGGAAGTGCTCCTGCACCAGCGCGACTTCATCAAAGACGCCATTGCACATGACGATGTCGACAAGCGCCTTGGCACCAGGTACCTCAAACGCATCGACCGCATGCTCAAGTTGCTTACGCGCAAGAAGACCCTGCTCACAGCTCGCCGTCAAGCCCAGCCCCTCGCAGGATCGACGTCTACGATGGGAAAGATCCAGAACCAGGTCGCGAGCACGAACGAGACACGTAAGCGGCTCGAGTTCAAGATCGACGTCGAACGTGTCGCCGTCGATTACCTCGAAGTGGTGAGCCATGAGCCCGACGAGGGCCGCGTGCAGGCGGCACTCGCGCTACTCAGCGAGCACAAATCCCTGCTTTCCGCACTGCGCTCTCAGCTTCGCGCACTCGACAGCGCCCAGGGAATCATCACGGACGTACCGGAAGGTGCCGGTCAGCACAGCATCATCCGCACCGATACGGGGAGCTTGCGCCTCGAGGCAAGCGAAACTGACGAGAGCGACCTGCCGGGCTTTGCCGATGTACAGGCGGAAGGCCTGCGTCTCGAGCTCGACGAAATCCAGGAGATGTACGAGTCGGGTAAGATAACCCAGGCGATCGCCCGCGAGATGCGCGAAGAGATATATCTGCTCCAGATGGGGCTTTCGGACTAGGAAGGACGCAGCATGAAGGTCAAGGAAAAGCAGCTCGAAAACGGCATGATTCGACTGAGCATCACGGCAACTCCCCAAGAGGTCAATGCCGCGCTTGACCGCGCGCAGGGGGCAATTGCGAGCAGGTTCGGCCTTAGACCCGATCCGACCAAGTCCGTCACCGAAGCCCTTGCCGAACACCTCAAGATCAACGACGCTGACTCCGTCTTGCAATCCCAGGCCATCAACATGCTCGTGCCTTATGCGCTCGATCAGCGTGGCATTACGCCACTCGCCCAGCCCAAGATTCAGCCTTCCCCTGGCTTCATGCGTGACCATGCGTTCAGCTTCCAAATCGATGTCGAACCCAAGCCGCACTTCACGCTGAGCTCATACGACCCCGTCGAGATCACGGTGCCGGCATTCAAGCCCGCCGAGGTCGATGTGGATGCCGAAATACGCGCAAACATGAACATGTATTCCGACTTCGTGACCGCAGACCCCCATCCCGTCGGTCCCGATGACAGCTTCCTCATCGCCATCGACGTCTATCTCGACGGAGAGCGTCTCAGCGGTATCAGCACCGACAGCCGTGTCTACTCGATGGGACGCGGATTCATGCCCGAGAGCTTCGACGAGCAGCTCCTTGGCATGGATGTAGGCGAAACCAAGAGCTTTTCCTTCGAAGGCGAGGGTTACGACTCCGATGGTCTGCGCACCATGCGCACCTATGAATGCACGGTCACCATCAAGGAGATGAAGGAAGAGGTCCTCCCCGAGCTCACCGACGAATGGGTCAAGCGCGTCATGCCCACCTACGATTCCATCGACAAGCTGCGCGAGGAAATTCGTCTCTCCTACGAGACCCAGGCGCTCCACGATTACGACATGCAAATCATCACGATTGCGCAGACCGAGCTCGCCAAGCGCCTGGAGGGCGAGATTCCCGATGCCGCATTTGACTCGACGGCGACCTCCATCGAGGCAACGCTGCGCAACCAGCTCTCGCAGCAGGGCATCACGATGGCGGATTTTATCGAGGAGCAAGGTGGCGAGCAGAACTACAAGGTCGGCATCATGATGCAGGCGCGCCAGACCCTGCGCTGCGACTACGCCCTCGATGCGCTCTTCGAGCATGAGGGACTTGTCGTGACCGAAGACGACATCATGGGCGCCTGCACGGAGCTCAACCCCATGAATCCGGCTCTCGTGCGTCAGGAGATGGAGTCGAGTGGCCGCGGCTTCGCGCTGCGCGAGGTCGCCGCACGCTATGCAGCAAGCCGCTACCTCGTGGATAACGCCATCATCACGACGCTTGACTCCTAGAGACGTTGGGCGGGGTGCGCGTCGGAGCTCAGAAACCCATTCGCTCCGATCGCGCGCCCCGTCCAACACCAAACGTGTCATGGGGTCAGACCCCGTGACACACTGAGCATGAATATTTGCGCTGACGTCCGGTTGCTGGCATCTCGAGTAGACTCGCATACGGCACGAGGCGACCTTGCGAGGACTGTTTGAGCGTGCGACCTTTGCACGCGAGTTCCGCAGCGGCCTCGTGCCGTATGCGAGTCGGGTACGAGAGCAAGCCAGCAACCGGACGTCAGCGCCACGATTACTTTGGCATGCGGATGATGGTATGGGCTGCGAGCTCGATGTCGCAGTCGAAACGGTAGCGTTCCATCGCGCGGTTCGCACGTGTGACGGGGATGGGCGGCTCGTCCTCGACGTGTTGCAAGTTTGAAATCGCGATTGTGCGAACGGGCTGGTGGGGGCTGAGCGCCTCGAGCGGCGTCGTCTCGTCAAAACCATTGCGGCAGCGTGCCTCGACTGACCATGTACCCGGCTCCCGTTCGTCGCAGGTGAGCACCTCTGCAGCCCATTCCACGAGCTGCGTGCGCTCGTCAGTCGCTTGCGCCTGATGCGCCGGCCCAAAATAAAAGCCCGTCGAGTACGGCCGATGCGAGACGAGCTCAAGCTCGCGTGCAAAGTCCTCCACGGGCTTGCCGTCCAGCACGTTTCTGTACGCGTTGACGACGGTCGCGACGTAGAACGCCTTCTTGTTGCGTCCTTCGATCTTGATCGAATCGATTCCGGCTTCCTCAAGCTCCTCCAGATGCTCGAGCATGTTGAGGTCCTCGGCGTTCATGATGTACGTGCCGTGCCCATCTTCCTCGATGGGATAATGCTCGCCGGGACGCTTTTCCTCCTCGAGTGTGTAGTGCCAGCGGCACGATTGTGTGCAATGCCCTGAAAGCGCACTGCGGCCCGTCAGGTAATCGCTGATGAGGCAGCGGCCCGAATAGGCCATGCACATTGCCCCGTGCACGAAGACCTCGAGCTGCAGGTCATCGGGAATCTGCTTGCGCATCGACGCGATATCAGCGAGCGACATCTCACGGGCGCAGACAATTCGCCTAGCACCTAACTCGTACCAGGTTTGCGCTGCCAGAGCGTTCGAGACGCTCGCTTGCGTACTCACGTGCAAGGCAACTTGCGGAGCGATTTCACGGGCAAGACGGGCTGCTCCAAGATCCCCGATGATGAAGGCGTCGACGCCCGTGTCGCGCAGAGCAGTCAGATATGTGGGAAGCGCCTCGACATCATCGTCGTGCATGACGATATTGAGCGTCACGTATACCTTGACGTCATGAGCGTGAGCATAGCCAATTGCCGCAGGAATCTCCTCGAGTGTGAAATTGCTCGCGCGCTGGCGCATACCGAAGCGGTCACATGCCAGGTACACGGCATCAGCGCCGAAGCGCACCGCATACTGCAGTTGCTCGAGTCCGCCTGCTGGTGCAAGAAGCTCCACGGCTACCTTCCCTTCCCGTAGCGCAGCTCCCAAAAGGCGACAGCGCTCGCAGCGGCGACGTTAAGTGAATCGACCTCATGCTCCATCGGAATGATGACGCTCATGTCGCAAGCGTCAATTGTGGCGCGGTCTAGCCCGTAGCCCTCGCTTCCCAGTACCAAGGCGAGCTTGTCGATACGCTTGAGAACAGGGTCATCGAGCGTAATCGCATTGGGTTCGAGCGCGAGTGCCGCTGCGGTAAAGCCGCGTGCCCGCAACTCCTCGACGCTTCCAACCCTCCCCCACGGCACCTGAAACACCGTGCCCATGGAGACACGAGACGCACGCTTGTAAAGCGGGTCATGGCATCCTGGCGTGATGAGAACCGCGTCCATACCGAGAGCTGCCGCGCTGCGAAATATCGCGCCGATGTTCGTGAAATTGGTGATGTCCTCGAGAACCGCGACGCGGTACGCATCACGCACGAGCTCGTCGAGGCCAGGCAGCTCGGGGCGCATGAAGACGGCAAGCGGTCCGCGCGTGACCTGATAGCCGGTGATTTCCTGCATTTGCGCGTGCGTGACACGCAAGATGGGCGTGGCGGGATCGATCACCTCGATGGCGTCGAGCAGGTCACGAGAGGGCTCGAACCATCGATCCTCGACGAAGAGCGAGACAGGGCGCGCTCCCGCCTTCATGGCGCGCTCGATGACGAGGCGCGACTCGGCGATGAACATGCCGGATGAGCCTTCGGGGTAATTCATGAGCTGGGCATCCGTGAACTTCGAGTAGAAGCGCAGCCGCTCGTCATTCACATCCTCGATGCGCTCGATCATGCCCACTCGATTCCGAGCACATCGCATATCGCACGCGCCGCGAGCATCTGGCCCATGATGGCGGGCAAATAGGACATAGTGCCTAAATCACTGCGCTCGCTGCGTTCGGCACCTTCGCGCGCCTGCGTCTGCGCGGGCTGTTCGGTCGAATAGAGGACGCGCATGCGCTTGATGCCGGCCTTGCGCGCCTGCTTGCGCACGACGCGGCTCAAGGGGCACGAACTGGTCTCGTATATGTCGGCAAAGGCGAGCTTGGTCGGATCGAAGGTGTTGGCAGCCCCCATCGAACTCAAGAGCGGCAGGTCATGCGCATCGCAATATGCGGCGATGGCGAGCTTGGTCGTGACCGTGTCCTGCGCGTCGATGCAGTAGTCGACCGGACATTCCTCGAAGAGGTTCTCGACGCCATCAGGCAAGACGCGTCGCTCGAGCGTCTCGACATGAGCCTGTGGATTGATATCGGCAATCATGTCACGCATGACATCGACCTTGAGCCTGCCAAGCGTACTCGAGAAGGCGATGGCCTGGCGGTTGACGTTGCTCTCCTCAACACGGTCATCATCGATGATGACGAACGATCCCACGCCACCACGTGCGAGCGCCTCGACGCAGTTGGAACCCACGCCTCCGATGCCGATGACCATCACGCGCGCAGAAGCGAGCTTTGCGACTCCCTGTGCACCCAGCAGCCGTTCCAGACGGCTCGTCCGCGTCTCATCACCCATCGCGTGCGTATCCTATCGATCGAGTAGCTGGAGCAGCTCGTCACGCGTGAGGGATGCCAGTGGCGTTCCGTCGCCACGCACGAGCTTGTCGGCGAGTTTGCTCTTGGCATGTTGCAGGGCGACGACGCGTTCCTCGATCGTGTCCTTTGCGATGACCTTGTAGACGGATACGGCACGCTTCTGACCGATGCGATGGGCGCGATCGGTGGCCTGGTTTTCAGCGGCAAGGTTCCACCAGGGATCCGAGTGGATGACGACGGATGCGCCGGTGAGGTTGAGGCCCGTACCGCCAGCTTTGAGCGAGACGAGAAAGACGGGCGTATCGTCTTCGTTGAACTCGTTGACAAGCTGAATGCGTTGACGCTTGGGAGTCGAACCCGTGATAACGAAGTACGAGACGCCATGCTTGTCCAGGCTCTCGGCGATGATGTCGAGGAACTGCACGAACTGCGAGAACACGAGGGTCTTCTCGCCCGAATCATGAGCACTTTCGATGAGCTCAATGATGGTATCAAGCTTGGCCGCCTCCCCTTCGTAGTTTTCGAAGAGGAGAGCGGGGTCGCAACAGAGCTCGCGCAACCGCGTGATCTCTGCGAGTACGGCAATCTTGTCGGCGCTGAACGCCTGACGCGAACGAGAATTGATGCTCTCGCGCAGACGCTGTTCGAGCGCGCGGTACAGACGCATTTGCTCGTCGCCAAGCTGGGTATAGACGATGGACTCGTCCTTATCGGGCAGATCGGTGAGGACGTCTTGCTTCATCCTGCGCAGGATGAAGTGCCCGACAAGCGCCTGCAGGCGCTCGAGCGCACGTTCGTCACCGTCCAAGATGGGCTGCTCGTAGCGAGTCCGGAAGTTCTCGTACGTGCTCAGCAAACCGGGCATGAGAAAGTCGAAGATACTCCAAAGCTCCGAGAGCCTGTTCTCGATGGGCGTGCCCGTGAGCGCGAAACGATGGAGGGAATCGAGGCTCTTGACCGAACGCGCCGAGATCGTCGCATGGTTCTTGATGTACTGAGCCTCGTCGAGCGTCACCGTGTGCAGATTGAGTGCCTCGTAACACTCGACATCGCGTCTGAGCAAGTCGTACGAAGTCACGAGGACGTCCGGAAGCTCCGACCCCTCGAAGTAATCGACGGCGCAGG
This sequence comes from Coriobacteriaceae bacterium, assembly GCA_025992705.1. Lineage (NCBI taxonomy): Bacteria > Bacillati > Actinomycetota > Coriobacteriia > Coriobacteriales > Coriobacteriaceae > Coriobacteriaceae bacterium. Next base: position 1,175,992 of record DAJPGJ010000001.1, on the reverse strand, counting down.
ATGCAAGTGTTGCCTCGCGCTCCTCCTTGCCTCCCGCAACGGGAACGACGCGCACGCTCGGCGCAAAACGCTCGAACTCGGCAACCCAGTTGTAGACGACCGATGCGGGACAGACTATGAGCGCCGGACCGTAATCTCGTATGCCGTCGAGATCGACAAGCGTATGGGCAATGAGCTGTATGGTCTTGCCCAAACCCATCTCGTCGGCAAGAATGCCGCCAAGGCCCATGGCCGCAATGGTGTTGAGCCACGTTAGGCCCTCTATCTGATAAGGACGCAACTCGCCGTTGAAACCAGTGGGTATGTGCGCCTTGACTTGTGCGGCTTGCTCGATGGATTGCACGTAGTCATAGAAAGCATGATCGCGACGTGCCCCCTCGACAAGACCGTCAAGTTGAAAGGCGCGGTATAGGGGCAGATGCGCTCCGTTAACCAGCAACGTCTCGGCATCCATTCCGAGTTCGCCGGCGTACTCCTCGGCACGCGAAAGGTCGCTTTCGGACAGATCGACGAAGTTGCCGTCCTTGAGACGATGGAAGCGCCTGCGTCGTCGGTACGAGTGAAGCAACGCGGCAAGTTCGGACTTGGGAAGGTCATCGACCGATGCCGTTAGGTTGACAAGATTGGACTGAATGGAGAGGCCGAAGACGACCTTGGGACGACGTGACGAGATGAAGGAATCGAAACCTGGCGTCGTGAACAAGGTGCCCAGTGCACGAAACTCCTCGGTGCCGGTCGAGAGTATGCGCGCGATGTCGGCATCATCGGACACGCGCAGGCCATGCTCTGCATCGCTTGCGGAGCTTTCCGCGACAATCGGGAAGTAGCGATTGAGCGTCTTGCGCACGCGCCCTTCGCGCTCCTCGTCACGCAGGCCATACGAGAGCGCATGCGCCGATCCCGTGGGTTCGACAATCGGCATGCGTTCCTCGTCATAGACCGCATAGGCCTCGCATACGCAGGCAGCACCGTCACGGTCGAGGTATATCTCGATCTCACAGCTACGCGGACGCAGCATGGCAAGCTCGTTGGGCAGGTCAAGCTCTACGAAGGGCTCGATAGCGGGAAGCAAGGCCTTGCAGAAAGTCGCGGCATCCCCAGAGCTCAGATATGCCTGCTCGCTCTTGTTGCAATAGACGTTCTCGAGGAAAGGCAGGCAATCCACGAAACCGGCATCGCAGTGGTAGAAGAAGTCATCGGCCCATACGTAGATATCGTCATCGTATTTGATGATGCGAGCATCGACATCGCTTTGCAACACGTAGCCACCGTTTCCCTGAGGTACGCAAACGATGTGCAGAGGCGGATTCCCCTCGATGATGCGCGTATGAACGGGCTTATGGTTGAGTTTGGTGCAGTCATCAACATAGAGCGTTTCGCCGTTGCGAACATGCAGCAAAGTGACAAGCTCGGGCGTCGAGAGCATCAGCGCCCCGCGCAGGTCGGCTTGCATGCTACGATACGAACTGAAAGCATCTGAACTCAGTTGCTCGCGGATGTCGATGGATCGCTCGATGAAGGAAACGAGTTTCCAGGCAGCCGGCGTAAATGCAGCACGCTCGTGCTCGAAAGCGAGGCGCTCGCCGTAGCTGTAGAACTTGCCCTGACGACACAATGAGAGAAACAGCGGAATGTCCTTGATGACGTACTTGCCCTCGAGCCCGGCAACGCTCAAGCGCAGGCCCCAGCCTTCCTTGACGCACACGAGGCAAGGCTCGAGGTCGACGAGACCCTGCAGGGAGGGCTCCCCCGTGAGGGCATCCTCGACATGCAGGTTCTTGACCGCCTCTTTGAGGGCCTTCTTGACACCCGCCGAAGACTGCGTGACGCGCACGGACATGTGACCGGTAAAGCTCGCAGGGGCTTCGAGGAAGATGAGGGCGACAGCTGCGACATGCTTGCACATGCCGGGGTTGGATACGGAGGCGGCGCAGGTGCAGGCGTAGTCAATGACCTTGCCCTGGTCCTCGTCGAAGGCAAGCTCGACTTCGTAGTTGGTACGCCAATCCGCCGTGCTCTTGACCCGCGCACGCAGACGCGTGATAGGCTTCTCACCCGTATCGTAGCTGCAGCGTCTATCGAAGATCGCGTCATCGGTGCGGGCGATATTGCGAGCGCGGCGTAGCATGCGCGATTCGCAATGTCTGATGATGTCTCTCTCTTCGAGCATACTCATTCCCCGTCGCAAATGAAGTGAACCGAACAACTATAGCATCAGCTTGCATCCGTTTTGCCTCTGCATGCGGCATGAAACCCCTGAAAAGCTGACAAAATCGAAATGTGGCAAACATGTGCGTGGTTTTATTGGTATCGTGTGCAACAGACATTCTTCGTAAGCAAGGAGCAGGGCCATTTTTAACCGCAAACTTGACGATATCGTCGAAGACTTCGAAAAGAACTACTACGAAGCAGAGGAAATCTTCTTCACCAAGCAGGACTGGCATTTCCCGAACAAGCATCGGATCATCGAGATTCTCGATGACATACGGCGCATCATGTTTCCTCGCTACTTCGGCTGGGAAGTCCCCTGCGAGACGGGCCCCAAATACTTCATCGGCGATACGCTCACGCGCATCGAGCATTCTCTGCGCAAGCAGGTGCGCGAGGCACTGCTCTTCCGAGACGAAAGCCTCTCCAAGGAAGAGGTGCGTGAACAGACCAGCAAGATATGTTCCGATTTCTTCTATCGCCTTCCCGAGATACAGCGCCTCTTGCTCAAGGACGTACAGGCGGCTTTCGATGGCGACCCGGCGGCGCAATCCAAAGAGGAGGTCATCTTCTCCTATCCCGGTTTCTACGCAACCTTCGTCTATCGCATCGCCCATGAACTCTACCTAGCCGACGTGCCCCTCATTCCGCGCATCATGAGCGAACATGCCCACGAGCTCGCTGGCGTCGACATCAACGCAGGCGCGCAAATCGGCGAGTATTTCTTCATCGACCATGCCACGGGCGTCGTCATCGGCGAGACCACCGTCATCGGCAATCATGTCAAGATCTACCAGGGTGTCACGCTCGGTGCGCTCTCGTTGCGCGCAGGCCAGAAGCTCAAGGGCACCAAGCGCCATCCGACGATCGAGGACAACGTCACGATCTACTCGGGTGCAAGCGTGCTTGGTGGCGACACAGTCATCGGCGAAGGTTCGGTCATCGCCGGAAATAGCTTCGTCACCGAATCGGTGCCGCCACATTCGCGTGTCGTGCTCAAGAACCAGGAAATCATCGTCAAATAGCCTCGAGAACGGATGCATCCATGTACGGACTCAAGACAGAGAGCTCCTTTGACGCCGCGCACTTCCTCACCAACTATGACGGAAAATGCGAGAACCTCCATGGCCATCGTTGGCGTGTCATCGCTTGGATTGAAGTCGAGCATCTGCAAGGAAGCGGCCAGGAACTTGACATGGTCGTCGACTTCTCGGATTTCAAGCATGCCCTTCGTTCGCTCACCGAGGAGTTCGACCACATGTTCATCGTCGAGGAAGGCTCGCTTGCTCCGGCAACCATGGCCGCACTCGAGTCCGAAACCTTCCGCTTGTTCGTAGTCCCCTGGCGCACTACGAGCGAGAATTTTGCACGCTACTTCTTCGACCGGCTTTCCGAGATGGGCTTTCCCGTGGCAAAGGTCGAAGTAGACGAAACGCCCAATAACTGCGCTTACTATTGCGGATAAACTGATCACGAGAGGAGATCACGATCATGAACGTTGTATGCCTAGACCTTGAGGGAGTGCTCGTTCCCGAGATTTGGATTGAGTTTGCCGAAGCATGCGGCATCCCCGAACTCACGCGCACCACACGAGAGGAGCCCGACTACGATAAGCTCATGCAGTACCGCCTCGACATACTCGATGAGCATGGCCTCAAGCTCTCCCAGATACAGGAGACGATCGCGACACTCGATCCCTTTGATGGAGCACGTGCGTTTCTCGACGAGCTGCGCTCGCTCACGCAGGTCATGATCGTGAGTGACACCTTCTCGCAGTTCGCCGCTCCGCTCATGAAAAAGCTTGGCTGGCCGACCATCCTCTGCAATGAGCTCGTCGTCGACGAGAATGGACGCATCACGGGTTGGAGCATGCGCAAGGCAGAGAAGAAGGTCCAGGTCACGCGCCTCATCAACGAGATGGGCTACGAGACGATTTGTGCTGGTGACAGCCACAATGACATCTGCATGATCGAGGATGCCAAGGCGGGTTTCCTCTTCAGGACCACCGATGAGCTTAAGGCGGCATATCCCGATATCCCCGCACTCGAGACCTATGACGAGCTGCTTGCGGCCATACGAGAGGCGCTCTAGATGAACGTGCCCCCATCCGTCACCTGCACCGAACGCGTTCGCATGAATGCGGTCTTCGGACTGCTCTTCATATTCGGTGGCGACGCCATCATGCTCTATTCCGTCCTCAACAACGATTCGGTCAATTTCGGGATGCTATTTGCCTGCATCTGTGGCATCGCCGCCATCGTGTTGGGGTTCTATTACATATGCTGCTTCCTTAACAAGAAGATCACCGTGTCTGACGAAGGCGTCGTCTACACCAGCTGGATGGCCAAGAGGCAAAGCTATGCATGGGATCAGGTCAGCGTCTCGTTTCATCCGGGTCGCAACGCCTACTTCATCTTCGATTTGAGCGGTAAGCGGGTGAAGTTCTACGGCTACGCGAACAACGCCCAAGCCCTCTACGACTACCTGTTCGAGAACGGACGCTATGACGACGACACGATGCGCGTCCTGCATCGCATCGAGGAAGAAGCGGCCGAGCGCGAGCGTCAGCTGCGTCTCGAAGAAGAGGCCGATGCCGCCTTCTGGGACGAAGACTAGCCCCTACTCCCTGCCGTCCCAGCAATAGGTGCAGACCGTGGACGGGTCGATGCCGATGGCCTCGAGCATGCCCGGCAGCGACTGGTAGCTCAGCGAATCGAAGCCCATCTCCTCGCAGATGGTCTTGAGCATGCAGGCGCCGCGCTCGGTCGTGGCATCGGCGTACTCGTCGAGATGCTCCTGGCCCTCGTCACCCTCGAGCTGCTGAACGACACGCCGCGCGAGCAGGTCCATATCATCCTTGTTACGTGAGAAGGTAAGGTACTTGCACCCGTACATGATGGGCGGGCAGGCGCTGCGCATGTGCACTTCGGCTGCGCCAGCGTCATACAGGAAGCTCACCGTTTCGCGCAATTGCGTGCCACGCACGATGGAGTCATCGACGAAGAGCAGCTTCTTGCCCTCGATGAGCTCCGGAACGGGAACGAGCTTCATCTTGGCGACACGGTTGCGGATGGACTGGTCCTGCGGCATGAAGGAGCGTGGCCAGGTGGGCGTGTACTTGATGAAGGGACGCGCATAGGGCAAGCCCGATTCGTTGGAATAGCCGATACCATGCGCGACACCGGAATCAGGCACGCCACCGACGGAATCGACATCGGGCAAGATGCCGCGCGCCTTCTCATCACGTGCCATGATGGCGCCATTGCGATTGCGCACGACCTCGACATTCTCGCCCTCGTACTTGGAATTGGGATACCCGTAGTAAATCCACAGGAAGGCGCAGATCTTCATCTTGTCGCCTGGCTCCGCAAGCGTTCGATAGCCCTCGCAGCTTATGTCGACGATCTCTCCGGGGCCGAGTTCGTAATCGGTGATATAGCCAAGCTTCTCATAGGCAAATGATTCGAACGAGGCGCAGTAGCCATCGGCGTTTTTGCCGATGAGGATGGGCAGACGCCCCATCTTGTCACGTGCGGCGATGATATGCTCGTCATCGGTCATGATAAGGAGGGTGAGCGAACCGTCCACGACCTCCTGGGCGAACTTGATGCCCGCGACAAAGTCCTCGCGCTGGTTGATGAGCGCCGCGACGAGCTCGGTCGAGTTGACCTTGCCTGAACTCATCGCCATGAACTGCCTATCGCCTTTGGAGAAGTACTCGTCAACGAGGTCGTCGGCATTGTTGATGCAGCCGATGGTCGTGATGGCAAAGACACCCAGATGCGAGCGAACGAGCAAAGGCTGCGGATCGGTGTCACTGATGCAGCCGATGCCGCAATTGCCATGGAACTTGGCAAGGTCATCCTCGAAACGCGTGCGAAACGGGGTGTTTTCGATTGAGTGAATCTGACGCTGGAAACCATCCTCGTCGTGGAAGATCATTCCTGCTCTTCGCGTGCCGAGGTGCGAATGATAATCGACCGCAAAGAAGACGTCCAAGACGCAGTCGCGCTTTGACGCCACACCGCAGAATCCACCCATAATGCCTACCTTCCGTAGAATAGGATACGAACCGTGTTCGTGAGTCAATATAGCACGTGCAAACGCTCAGTATATGACTTCAGCCGTATTGAAATGGTCGTAGTCACCATTGCTTCCCTTCACGCGCACGTTTACGCGAACGTCGTATGTCCCCTTTGCGCCGGGCGTGAACACGGCAGAACTCGCATCATCATAATCGCGCACGAGTGTCCACTCGTCCGCATCGGCAGGCTTGGCAAGCATTTGGTATTCCACGTCAACGTTCGCACCGGCATAGGCATGCGCCTTGATTTCGATGCCGTCGCCCTTGGACGACGCGCTCACCTTCACGGCAGAAATGTAGTCAATCGTCGCGAGATACTCTTGCGGCGTGTAGAAGAGCGCGCTCGTATCTCCCCCGGCATCAAGCGTCTCCATAAAGGTGACGAAGGCGCGGCTGAACTTGTCGGCTCCCACGGCGTTAAGATGCTGGTTGTCGTAGAAGTCCTCCGGCGTGATCTGGAGCAGGTCGGGTTTGGCGTAGACGAAGTCATAATAGGCAACGCCCATATCTGCCAGCATGTCGGACACGGCCTGCTGCGAATCCACATAGAACTGCCCGTAGCCGTGGATGTTGAAGACGGGGATGGGAACATTGACGACGATAAGCTCAATGTCATGATCGGCGCAGTAGGAGCATATCTCGCGCACGCCTGCGATGGCGGCCTCGTCAAAGGAAAGCGTCTCGATCTTCTCGAGTTCGCCGAAGAGGGCAACATCCTTGCTGTTGTAATCGAGCTGCGCATACTTGTTGCCATAGCCCTTGCCAAAGTAGATCCAGCCCGGTTCCATCGCTTCGACTGCCGCCGCAACACTCGAGCCATCGAGTTTCGTCTCGATATTGCGCTTGATTCCCGTAACGCCATCCTTCCAAGCCGGATGATTGGATATCCAGGGAAAGAGCATGTTGATTGACCCCGGTGCGCTTGCGGCGCCCTTCTCCGCGATAAGCCACGCAGCCGAGGAAAGGTACTGCGAGAGGCCGACGACGCGTCCGCGTTGCGTAAGGTAGGCCGATCCCAGATTCGGCGTCTCGTTGAGTTGCAGCGTCGTGAAGTCAAGCGTCATCACGACACGCTTGATACCGAAGCGCTCGTATGCACTCTGGATGCCAAGGTATGTCTCGTCGAGCTTTTGAAGCGGTGAGGCCATGTTGGCAGACGACGACCCGTATTCCTCATCTATGAGATTGGGGTTGAAGGAAGAAGCGGCGACAGAAGTGCCGATGTAGATCGTGTCAAGCTCTTCGGTCTGGGCAAAATTGGTCCAGACCATGTTGCTCTTCGTTCCCTTGAGCTCGAGCGCAAAGTTGGCAATGCCGAACAGACCAACCACGAGTGCGGCAACGAGAAGTGCGGAGAGGACCTTCTTGAGTCTAGAAGTTTGCATACATGAAACCTCCAGACGACTGTACGAGCGTGAAGGAGAAGAGGATGAGTGCGACGAAGACGGCGTAGACGAGGAAGCGCACGATGAGTGGTGCCGCCAAGATGCGCCCCTTCACGTCAATGCCGCGCTCGGACATGACGCTGACGGCAAACAGAATGAGGCACGACACGGCGGCAAGCAAGATGCAGAGCGTGAAGTTTGCCGTTGGATGCAGTTGAAGATAGGGCACGAAGTTGGCAGGCTGGAAATTGAAGAGCGTGTTGTAGAACGCGATGGGCAAATCGTCTGCATGCATGAGGCGATCGAAGTAATACCCGACGCATACGAGAATGAAGGTGCGTACGATCCTGAACACGTGATACGGCGCTGATTCGACGTTGATCTTGAGCTTTTCAATAAGCCAGGTGAACAACGGCCGTGCCAAGTCGGCGGAGGCGATGAGCAGACCGTTATAGAGACCCCAGAAGATGTAGTGCATCTCGGCACCGTGCCAAAGGCCCACGAGGAAGAACACGACGATGTTGGCAAGGCAGCCGGCAATGGTGCGACCTACATGTTTGCTGATGTGTGCCGTTGCCCATGCGGTGAGCGCCTTCATGGACGGACGCAGGGCCATCGGATAGAAGACATAGTCGCGCATCCAGGCACCGAGCGTGATGTGCCAGCGATGCCAGAAATCGGCGATGGAAATCGAGAAATAGGGTTGACGGAAGTTCTCGGCCATTTTGATGCCGAAGAGCTGCGAAACACCGCGCACCATATCGATGCCACCCGAGAAGTCCGCGTATTGGTAAATCGCATACAAGAAGATGCCATAGACGATGATGCTTCCCGGCGTGGAAGCATCGATTGAGTCCAGCGCGCTCGACACGCTCCCAACGAGCACGTCGGCAATCGCATACTTCTTGAAAATGCCGTATCCAATGAGCAAAAGCGCCCTGCGCACATTGTAGATGTCAAAACGATGAGGCTCGTAGAGCTGCGTTGCCAGCGCATCGAAGCGATTAATGGGACCTTGAATGAGCTGGGGAAAATACGAGACGAAGAGCAGGAAACGCGCAAAGTTACGCTCGGACGGATACTTCCCGAAGTAACAGTCGATGATGTAGCCGATGGATTGGAAGGTGTAGAAGGAGATGCCAAGCGGCAAGAGCAAATGGGATGCAAGGAAACCGTCGGCGGCCCCGAACATGCCGAGTATGACATTCCAATACTTGATGTAGCTCAGGATGCCGAAGTTGAGCAGCATGACGAGAAGCAGGAACACCCACTTGCGATGCTTGATGCTCTGCTTGATCGCCTTCTTTGCCGCACGATCGGGCGCTTCCTTCTTGAGTTCTTTCTCGAGCTGGTCGAGCTTGTCGAAACGCAAACCAACGAGCCAGACCGAAATCGCGGTAACGCCGATGAATGCGAGGTTCTCCCAACCGGAGAAGAGGTAGAAGCCGAGACTGCCCACGAGCAGAACGATCCATTGCGAGCCGCGATGACGCGTTCGTCCGACCATGAAGTAGACGACGATCATGAGCAGCAAGAAGCTCACGAATTGTAACGAGTAGAGCTGGGTCAACGCGTCTCCATACGCATGCGGTCAAGAATCCATGCAGGCAAGCTGCTTCGCTTCGATGGTCGCTTCCCGACAGCCCGCTTCGCGGTCTTTACGGCTTGCTCCCTTAGACCTCAGCTCATCAGCTCGCCTGCATAATGCTCACTCCGCAAGTGACGAATACAAAACCGCACCATTGTAGTGGAAAACGCGCGAACGTGGATACGACGTATGGAACTGGGACAAATGACCTGTCCATTTGTCCCAGTTCATGTCCCAGTTCATGCCGTCCTAACGGCCCAGGCCGCGTTCATGGCGTTCGCGGGCCTCGGCGTCATAACGCTGGATGTAACGCACGTCGATGAGCTCGGCAACGATGGCGATAGCGAGTTCGGCCGGTGTCTTGGCGCCGAACTTGAGCCCGATGGGACGCTTGACATGTTCCCACTGCGCATCGGTGAGACCAGATGCCTTGACGATCTCGTACACGGTGCCATTCTTGCCGGCGCACCCCATCATGCCCACGTAGTGGGCGTTGCAGCGCTCGGCCCAGACGCAGCACTCAGGGTCGTACATATGACCGCGCGTCAGCACGCACACGTAATCGGCCGGACTTGCGGTAAGCTCGCCGAGGGCCGAGAAGTCCTCCGTTGACAGCAAGATGCGCTCGACGTCGGGAAAACGGCGCTCGTTGAGATAGGCCACATCGTTGTCGACGACCGTCACCTCGAAGCCGACGTGCGTGGCGAGTTTTGCGAGCTCGACGGCAACGTCGGAGGCACCGAGCAACCACACGCGCACGGGCTCGAAGAGCGCGACGCTTGCCCAGGTCAATCCCTCGAACTGCTCGTTATGCATGGAGGGACCACGCGTAACGTCCTTCATCTGGAAGACGTCACGGTCGGAAACAGGGCGCGAGCAGACGATCTCCTTGGCGTCGTTGCAAAAGAAAAGGAGCGGATCGCCATCGGCCGAACCAACATCGCCGTACTTCCTGGTGACGGCGTTGTCGACGTTGTTCACGGCCAACGCCGGATCATAGACGACCTTGAAGCCGAGCCAGGCGAGTTCCTCATCGTCAATGGCACGCACGGCGCGCTCGAGCGTGGGGATATCGGCTTTCGTCAACGAGGCCATGATGGTATCGAGAGATGCAGGCGACATATGCGCATTACCACGCGTGGCATCTTCGCTGAATGCAGGAACATCCTCCGTGGTGAAGACTGGCGTCTCCCCGAACTCCAATGCCTCGATCGCTGCAAGAATGACTTTCTTGTTCATGCTACCTCCCTAAGTAGAATCACAATGGATATATTATACTTTTAGAGAGATAGTATCGAGTCCTAGAAGGTATAGCCCGTCCCGTGAATCACGGGACCGTCATAGGGATAGAAGCAGCCATCCTCGCAGCTAAACTTCTCCTTGGTCTCGGGAAGCCACCAGATCTTCATGGTGTCGGGGGTGTAACCAAAGGGCTCGCAGGAGATGGATTCGCCATCGTGTTCGCCACCGCAGACAATGCCCGTGCGCTCCATGCGGCTATCCTTCCCCTGTGCGCCCCGCTCGAGATCTAGTGATGGCAGGTGTTGTCAGCCGTCATCTTCTCGACCTTGCCCTGCGCGATGAGCTCGGCAACATCGCCCACCTTGGGCGTCTCGTTCTCGAAGTAAACGTCGATTCCCGCCTCGGTAAAGCCCATGAACGGACGCATGCCCATGCCGGCTGCGACAATCGCATCGGCCCCTGCATCGGAAAGCAGCATGACCGGACGCATGCAACCGCCTTCCTCATGAGGCGGATTGTCGATGTTTGCAACCGAGGCAATCTGACCGTTCTCGATGGTGATGAGGGTAAAGCAATCGCATTTGCCAAAGTGGCCGCTACGCTCGGAATCAAGGCCAGCCTGGCCCATGGTCGGAACTGCAAGCTTGATCGTGCTCATAGTATGTGCTCCTGATCGACGTGTGTATGTTCGCTCACAAGTATAGATTGAGATGCGTCGCGTAAATCAACAGTTCAGTTGCATATGCATGTGCGGCGCGCCGTTAGCCCTCGCTTGCACCACCCGCAACGCCGTATTCGAGCATCTCATCGACGGTTACGAAGCGATAACCCTGCTCCTTGAGCTGCGGAAGCGCGATGCGAAGAGCCTCGACAGTCTGGCTGCGGTCGCCTCCCCCATCGTGCATGAGCACGATCTGCCCCGGCTGTACCGAGAGTATGCGTTGCACGATCGCATCGACGCCGGGACGACTCCAGTCGAGCGTGTCGACATCCCAGCCGAATTCGGCCGTGACATGCGAGGCGAGCGTTTCGACCATCGGCCCGTAGTAATTGCCGCCCGGGGCGCGCATCACGTGGCTTACCTGGTAGCCAAGCACGTCTTCGATGGCCTTGAAGCCCTTAGTCACCTCGGCGATTTGCTCGTCCGTTGACATGAGCGTCATGTTAACGCCCTGGCCCGAGCCATCCGCATGATCGTAGGAATGCGTCGCGATCTGATTGCCCGCATCGGCGATTTGCTTGAGCACCGTCGCATTGTCCTTGCATTGGTTTCCGATGACGAAAAAGGTGGCATGGGCATCGTTGTCGTTAAGGATGTCGAGTATCTCGCGCGAGCTTTCAGGCCACGGACCATCGTCAAAGGTCAGTGCAATGACCTTTTCGCCCTTGGTATCGGGCGAATACGCCGTGAATCCCGAGTTGACTGGTTGCTCGACGACGCTCGTCACCGTCTTGCCCGAAACCTTGCCCGTGCGCACCGCCTGAACGCCATCGACACCCGCCGAATACAAATGCACGGAACCGCGATAGTACGAATCCGGCGTCGCCGTCATCGTGGATGCCTCATAGGGCAGGCGCGTCGTTGTCTCCTCGTATTCCTCGGTCACGTCGTCTCCGTTTTCTATGACGATAACGTCGTCCTTCGAGACGCGCGCCTGCGGATCGCTCGTCGCCTCGCCGTTGATCGTAGCCGAGAGGAGATTTCCCTCCCCCGCCTTGGCGATGCTGCCATCAACGGCGAGAAGGTCTCCTGCGACAGGCGCGGCATGCCCGTCATCGACAATCTTCTGGAGAGTCGCGTTTGCCGGAACGCTCACGGTCTTGCCATTCACGTTCACATCGTACATGGGCGGGAAGAAGACAAACCAGACAGCAACGGCAATGGCGATGAGCACAAGCGCGATAATCACGATAAAGCGCTTGCTACCATGCTTTTGAAAGGCAGCGGCATTGCCGGTTGAAAGCGAATACGATGCCGCTCCGCTTGCATAGGTATTGCGCCGATGCGATTGCACCTGCATGTAGGGCGCATCCTGGTGAACGGGGCGACGCGATGAAGTGGTCCCTTGCTGAGATCGCCGGGAATTGGCAGGATGCGGGCTCTCCTGACGAGTCACACGCGGACGGGACGTTCGATGTTGGCTCGCTTCTGGCGCATCATCATATGAGCGGGCCCTGTAGCGATCGCGCGAGTAGTGATTTACGTTATCTGACGAAGACCCTCTCGTCCCGTTGTTTTGCACGTCTAACCTCCGATAATGCCGCTTTAGGATTTCTGCCAACCATTTTCCAGACACAGGACGATGACCTCGTCGTCGGTCACGCAATTGGAATAAACGCCCCTGCTGATACGGCTCGCCTGCGTCGTGTACAAAACATTCGATGAGAAGAACGCCTGCGGCGTCTCGGTCGTGGCGACATCGCCCGCGAAAAGGAGCGAAACCCCGGTGGCGTACTCGGCACAGAACCTAAGGTCCTGAGAAGCGATGAGAATGGCGACGCCGCGTTTGGCAAGCTCGTGCAGAAGCTTGCCGACCTTGCGATGGGTAAAGGGATCGACGCCCTCCGTAGGCTCATCGAGCAGGAGTATGGGGGTTTCCTGCATCATGACCTTGGCAATGGCGGCAAGCTGGCGTTCTCCGAGTGAGAGACTGCGGGGATTGGCATCCAGGTAGGAGAAGACCCCAATGGTCTTCGAGAAGTCCTCCACGTATCGATCGACTTCGTCCTGCGAGAAATGCCTATCCGCCACCATGCTCTCGAGCTCGGCTCGCACGGTTTCCCTCGTGAAAAACCCGTCAAGGTCCTGGGGCAAGAGTGCAACCTCGTAGGTGGACTGGTTCGCCTTGGCCCACCTGCCCCTTCTGCTGTCGTGTATCATCACCGTGCCTCGATCGCAGGGGACGAGGCCGGCAACCATCCTGAGCATGGTCGACTTGCCCGCTCCGTTCGTTCCGACGATGGCATGGACGCTGCCCTTGGTCACGGATAGCGAAACGTCCTTAAGCACCTCGTGTTCCCCGCCGTAGCAAAAAGAGACGTTCTCGAACTTGATGACAGGCTGCTCGGAAAAGCCTCCCATGCGTTTGTCGGGCAGGTGTCGCGCGGTAGCCCCCTTTGTCTCGAGCTCGGCTTTCATCCAGTTATGTGCCGCACCTACCGTCAGGGGAAGCGCGTCTGGCGAGGATTGAGGATGCACCCCATGATAGATGCGTATGGACGAGGGAAGCGCATAGACGAACTGGTCGTTTCCCCGGTAAAGGGAACAGGCGATGTCGCTCGGTGTGCCTTCGTAGGCAATCTTGCCAGCATCCAGAACAACGATCTCATCGGCGACCGCGTAAATCTCACCAAAGACACTCGTGCTCATGATGACAGTGACCTTGAGCTCCTTATAGAGGTCATAGAGTATGGAGAGGAAGTTTGCCACGGAAGTCGGATCGAGCTGGGAAATAGGGTCGTCAAGGATAAGGACACGCGGGCTCACCACCATGGCAGATGCAAGGCTGACGAGTCTCCTCTGGCCATCGGAAAGCTCCTCGACGTTTCGATCGAGCCAGCTTTCGATGCCAAAGTATGCCGTGGCCTCAGCGATACGTGAACGCATGGTCGACTGCTCGCAGTTAATGCGAACGAGGCCACGCGCAAGCTCGTCAATGACCTTTCCGGTGACACCGCGCAAATCGGAATGCTGGGGAACAAAGGCGATGTTGCTCATCTGGGAAAACGTCGTCATGCCCTCGAGCGGAATCCCATCAATCAAAATTGAACCCGACCGCTGCCCCGCGGGAGCTGTCGCGCTCGTAAGATGCGAGAGCAGCGTGCTCTTTCCCGACCCGCTCTTTCCTCCCAGCATGAGAAGAGAACCGGGCTTTAAATCAAGAGACACATCATCGAGAGCCGGTTTGGAAGAATGAGGATAAGTGAAAGTCAAATGATCGATCTGGATATGCGCCATCTTCACACCCCCGCAACGTTCACGGTCTTGCTAACTGAAAATGCTTGGCGGCATTTCAGCCCAAAAAATTATACGCATAAAGCTTTTTTGCGATAGCGTCTTTTGCCTTAACTTCCCCGTTCGGTAGATGAAATATGCGGATGTGCCACGTTGATAAATTCGCCGACTCTGAACCTACGCGCACCGGTTTATAGCTCGTCACACAATCTCCGTGTTCCCAATACGCTATGCTATTGCTTTATGTGAATTGCACATAACTAAGATGACCCAAGGAGAGAGGAAGACATGGAGAGAACATTCAAGTCGATGGATGGCAACACTGCCGCCGCCTACGTGTCCTATGCGTTTACGGAAGTCGCAGCCATCTACCCCATCACCCCGTCAAGCCCCATGGCAGACCTCGTCGATCAATGGTCCGCACATGGTACCAAGAATATCTTCGGAACAGAGGTCAAGGTCATCGAGATGGAGTCTGAGGGAGGTGCCGCAGGTGCGGTGCATGGCTCGCTCGGTACGGGTGCCCTCACCACCACCTACACGGCATCCCAGGGTCTGCTCCTCATGATTCCCAATATGTACAAGATTGCCGGCGAGCAGCTACCGGGTGTCTTTCATGTAAGCGCACGCACGCTTTCGACCCATGCGCTCAACATCTTCGGCGATCACTCCGATGTCATGAGCTGTCGTCAGACGGGCTTCGCCATGCTCGCCGAGAGCAACGTCCAGGAGATCATGGACCTTGCGCCGGTGGCGCATCTTGCCGCCATCAAGGGTCACATGCCTTTCCTCAACTTCTTCGATGGCTTCCGCACCTCCCACGAGGTTCAGAAGGTCGCCCAGTGGGATTACGCGGACCTCGCAGACATGGTCGACATGGACGCGGTCAAGGCGTTCCGCGACCACTGCCTCAACCCCGAGCACCCCCACACGCGTGGCTCGCATGAGAACGACGACGTCTTCTTCCAGCATCGCGAGTCTTGCAACGCCGCCTACGACGAGCTTCCCGCCATCGTCGAGGAGTACATGAACAAGATCAACGAGAAGCTCGGTACGGATTACGGCCTGTTCAACTACTACGGTGCACCTGACGCAGACCGTGTCATCATCTCCATGGGTTCCTTCTGCGATGTCGTCGAGGAGGTCGTTGATTACCTCAACGCGCATGGCGAGAAGGTTGGCCTCATCAAGGTTCGGCTCTATCGTCCCTTCTCCATCGATCACTTCGTCAACGTTCTGCCCAGCACGGTCAAGAAGATTGCCGTCATGGATCGCACCAAGGAGCCGGGCTCCATCGGCGAGCCCCTGTACCAGGATGTCGTTTCCGCGCTCTTCGAGGCAGGCCGTACCGGCATCACCGTCGTCGGCGGCCGCTACGGTCTCGGTAGCAAGGACACGCCGCCTTCGAGTGCCTTCGCCATCTACAAGGAGCTCGAAAAGGACAATCCCGCCCGTGAGTTCACCGTCGGCATCAACGATGATGTCACCCATCTCTCCCTTCCCGAGAATCCGGATAGCCCCAATACGGCGGCACCGGGCACCATCGAGTGCAAGTTCTGGGGTCTGGGTGGCGACGGTACGGTTGGTGCGAACAAGAACTCCATCAAGATCATCGGCGATCACACCAACAAGTACATCCAAGCGTACTTCCAGTACGACTCCAAGAAGACGGGCGGCGTGACCATCAGCCATCTGCGCTTTGGCGATTCCCCCATCCGCTCGCCCTACTACATCACGAAGGCCGACTTCGTCGCCTGCCATGTGCCCGCATACATCACCAAGGGCTTCCCCATCGTCGCCGGCGTCAAGCCGGGTGGTACGCTGCTCATCAATTCCCAGTGGGATTTCGAGGAGCTCGAGAACCACCTCTCCAGCAAAGACAAGCGCTACATCGCCGACAACAACATCAAGCTTTACATGATCGATGCCATCGATCTTGCGGCAAGTGTCGGTATGGGCAAGCGCACCAACACTACCCTGCAGTCCGCCTTCTTCGCACTCGCCAACGTGCTTCCGCAGGCCGAGGCAATCGAATACATGAAAGACGCGGCGACCAAGTCCTACCTCAAGAAGGGCCAAAATGTCGTTGAGATGAACCACAAGGCGATCGACGCCGGTGCCACCGCTTTCACGATGGTCGATATCCCCGACAGTTGGAAGAGCGCCTCAAGCGACCCCGTCGAGGAGCAGATCGAGGGCCCCGCGGCCCTCGTCAAGCAGGTCAAAGAGATTATGCAGCCCATCAACACGATGAACGGCTACGACATCCCGGTTTCAGCCTTCGTAGACCATGC
This sequence comes from Coriobacteriaceae bacterium, assembly GCA_025992705.1. Taxonomy (NCBI): domain Bacteria; kingdom Bacillati; phylum Actinomycetota; class Coriobacteriia; order Coriobacteriales; family Coriobacteriaceae; species Coriobacteriaceae bacterium. The sequence goes on along the minus strand of DAJPGJ010000001.1, from coordinate 1,159,236 downwards.
GGATGGCCAGTTCGAGCTGGGCGTTTCGGCCTACGAAAAGCGTGGCGTTGCCGTCACGGTTCCACGCTGGGACTCGGAGATTTGCATTCAGTGCAACAACTGCTCCTATGTCTGCCCACACGCTGCCATCAGGCCCTTCGCGCTCGACGCCGCCGAGGTCGCGGCTGCTCCCGCCAACATGCAGCTGCTCGATGCCAACGGCAAGGAGGCCAAGGAAGCTGGTCTCAAGTACACGTTGGCTATCAGTCCGCTCGATTGCATGGGCTGCAGCGTCTGCGTAACCGCCTGTCCGCGTGATGCGCTCACGATGATGCCCATCAAGGACGAGCTTCCTCAACAGGAGGTCTTCGACTACTGCGTTGCCAACATTACCGAGAAGCCCGAGCTTGCCGGTACGACCAACGTCAAAGCCAGCCAGTTCAAGCAACCGCTGCTCGAGTTCTCCGGTGCCTGCGCTGGTTGCGCAGAAACGCAGTACGCGCGCCTGCTCACCCAGCTCTTCGGCGATCGTCTCTATATCTCGAACGCAACCGGCTGCTCCTCGATCTGGGGCAATCCTGGTGGCATTGCGCCATACACGGTCAACCGCGATGGACATGGTCCCGCATGGAACAACTCTCTGTTCGAGGACAACGCCGAGCATGGTCTGGGCATGTATCTCGGCTACATGGCCGAGCAGGAGCGTGCTGCCGTCAAGGCGCAGGCTCTTATCGACTCGAACGATGCAGATGATGCCGTCAAGCTCGCCGCGAAGAACTGGCTTGAGGCGCGCAATGATGCACAGGCCAGTAAGGAGACGGCCGCAGCCCTCGTTACCGCGCTCGAGGCCGATGGGTCCGATCTCGCCAAGTCACTGCTCGAGGACAAGAGCTTCTTTACCAAGAAGAGCTTCTGGATCCTCGGTGGCGATGGTTGGGCGTACGACATCGGCTACGGTGGTCTCGATCATGTTATCGCCAGCAAGGAGAACGTGAACATCTTCGTCTTCGATACCGAGGTCTACTCGAACACGGGCGGTCAGTCCTCCAAGGCGTCTCGCCTCGGTCAGGTCGCTCAGTTCGCAGCCGCGGGCAAGGACATCAAGAAGAAGAGCCTGTCCGAGATTGCCATGACCTACGGTTACGTATACGTCGCACAGGTTGCCATTGGCGCCAACCCGGCCCAGACGCTCAAGGCCATCAACGAGGCCGAGGCCTATGACGGCCCCTCTCTCATTATCGGTTACAGCCCCTGCGAGATGCACTCCATCAAGGGCGGCATGGCCTGCTGCGATACCGAGATGAAGAAAGCCGTTGATTGCGGTTACTGGAATCTCTTCCGCTATAACCCGGCTGCCGAGCCTGGCAAGAAGTTCACCCTCGACTCCAAGGAGCCGGCCGGTGGATACCAGGAGTTCCTCATGAACGAGGCACGCTACAGCCGTCTGACGCGCGAGTTCCCCGAGCGCGCAACCGAGCTCTTCGAGAAGAACGAGCAAGACGCCATGGCGCGTCATGCTCATCTGCTCAAGCTCAAGGAAATGTACAACGGAGAGTGATCTCTCGCTTGTCACCTTGCGCGAAAGGGAGCTCCGGCAAATGTCGGAGCTCCCTTTTCTTTGCTGTCCCCCGTCATCCCCTCCCCTATCATCCTGCCATTACTGTAACTGCACGTTATTGTGTCACCGCGCCCTTTGCCTCAACATCCGCAATACGACGATGTTGCTTGCGAACCTCGGCGATGATGAGAACGGCCGAAAGCAGGACCGAGAGACCGTCGGCAACCGGGAATGCAAAGCAGTAGCCCATGAGCGGTGTCATCCCCGGAAAGAGACTTGGAATAAGCGTTGGGGTAATGAGAAACGCGGGGAGCAAAAAGATGAGTTGACGTGTGAGCGAAAGAAACGCCGACTTAAGCGGCTGGCCGGTAGCCTGAAAATAGTTCGAACTGATAACTTGGACGGAAATGAGCGGAATGAGCGCCGTCTGGACGATGAGCGCCCACACCGCAAAGCTCATGAGCGAAGGTTCGATGCCGAACACGGAGATAATCTGCTCGGGAAATACGTGAATGAGCACGAAGAACGCCGTCAGAATCGCCGTTGCCGCCCCCAAGGCGACGTAGAGCGTCCTGAGCACGCGCCGGTACTTGCGCGCACCCGTGTTGAAGCCGAGTATGGGTTGTGCCGCAATCGCGATGCCAAGGGCCGGGAAGAAGACGACGCCCGTGATCTTTGAGACGACGCCAATACTCGCGAGTGCGCCATCGACGCCGATCGGGTCAGCCGCGCCGAGCGAGGCGAGCAACATGTTGCTGATGACCTGCGTCACGGCCATTGCCGCCTGCAAGCCGAAGGGAGCCAGGCCAAGCTCGATGAGGCGCTTGCAGATTTTGGGGTCGATTGCGAGATTGCGCAAGCGAAGCTTGAAAGGGGCCGATGAACGCGGTGAGACAAAGTACCACAGCACTATGATTGCCGTGACGGCTTGACCGATGATGGTCGCACTCGCCGATCCCGCCACGCCCCAACCGAACATGAGGACGAATACGTAGTTGAGAGCGATGCAGACGACCGTTCCCACGACCGTCGTCCATAATGCCAGGTTGGGGGCACCTGCCGTGCGGATGAAGTTGTTGACGCCAAAACTGATGTTACAGATCATCATGCCGTAGATGATGATCTGGATGAAGGTGCGCGCATACGGAAGCGTCACATCGGTTGCGCCCACGAGGATGAGGAGCGGGTCGATCCAGAACGTCGCGTAGATGGCCGCGGCAATGGACACGATGATCATGACCGTCACGGAATTTCCAAGCGCGCGCTCGGCATCATCCTTGCGTCCCTCGCCGAGCAAGATGGCCGCGAGCGAATTTCCGCCGTTACCCGCGAGAATCGCAAACGCGTTGACGATGGTCATGATGGGAAACGCGACCTGCGTTGCGGCAAGGCCGATTTCGCCCATGGCCTGCCCGAGGAAGATCGAGTCGATGACGTTGTAGAGCGAATTGAGGACGACGGCTGCGACGGCGGGAATGGAGAACTCGAGCATGAGCTTGCCAATGGGCGCCGTGCCCATACGGGTGACCTTGTCTTCCCCCTTTTCCTCGCGCTTCTCGAGTTTTTTCTGATCGGGCATAGGAGTTTCTGCTTTGTGTTCGTTCATATGAGATAAAACCGTATTCGAATGCTTCTGTCATCATTTTGCCGCAGAGAGGATAGCACGCCTTGCATGCATTGGTAAGCCCATGTCAGGTCCATCACATGCAATAAAAACGTATAATTAGACGTTGGCTATGCGAAGAGAGGATTACGGCATGCGCATCTTACTCATGAACCATTTTCCGCTCCAGGGCTCGGGCAGCGGCGTCTACACGATCAATATCGCCCGCGCGCTCGTTCGCAAGGGTCACGAGGTCTGCATCATCATGCCCGAGAACGAGGAGCTTGCCGAGCTCGAGACGGGCGGCGTGCGCCTGCATCCCGTCTACTTCGATTCCTGCGTCGACGAGGCACTGGACTTCGACTTTCCGTGCTTCACCACCCATCCGCGAAGCGTCACGACCTTCTACGAGCTCGATGACGCGCAGATGGCCGCCTATGAGGGTGCATTTCGTGCTGCCATCGAAGACGAGATTGCCGCTTTCGATCCCGACGTCATCCATTGCGGCCATATTTGGGTCCAGGCAAGCTATGCAGCCGATTACGGCATACCGCTCGTGATCACCGCCCATGGCACAGACCTGATCGGTTTCGAAAAGTCAGAACGCTTTCGCGAACAGGCGAAGAAGGCGTTTGACACCGCCAGTGCCGTTATCGCCATCTCGAAGGACAGCGCCGCGCTCGTAGAGAAACTCTTCGGCGACTCCGAGAAGGTTCATCTCATCCAGAACGGCTACGACCCCACAATGTTCTATCCGGAGGCCTGCAGCGTGCACGAAGTGCTCGACCACTTCGGCATCGAAGGCGACTACGACAGCATCGTATCGTTTGCGGGCAAGTTCACGTACTTCAAGGGCATCGACATACTGCTCAATGCAGCCGCACTATACGAGCGAGATGGTGTCGCAACCCTACTTGCCGGCGATGGCGAACTCTTCGACGAGATGACCGCGCTTGCCACCCAGCTCGGACTCAAGCACGTCTACTTCTTGCACAACCAGCCGCACGAGGTACTGCGCCGCCTGTACAGCTGCGCCACGGTATCGTTGCTCACCTCACGCAACGAGGCGTTCGGGCTCGTCGCCATCGAAGCGCTTGCTTGTGGAGCGCCTGTCATCGCGAGCAACGAGGGCGGCCCCCTCGACATCATCACGCCGGAAGTCGGGTTGTTGTTCCAAAGCGAAAACCCCGAGGACCTGGCGCGTGAGGTGCAACTCGTGCTCGATGGCGACATCGACTTCGACCGCGAAGAGGTCGCCGTCTACGCGCGCGAGAAGTACTCGCAGGACGTCTCCATCGGCGCACTCATCGCGCTCTACGAAGCATCTACTAACTAAAAGAATAGCAAGTAACCTAGCGTCGGACAGGCCGTCGAGCCGAGGTATAAGGGAGCGAGCCGAAAGGACCACGAAGTGGGCCGTCGGGGAGCGACCATCGAGGCGAGTGGCCTGCCCGACGCCCCCCCACGAAGCAGGCTGTCGGGAAGCGACCGTCGGAGCGAGGCGACTTCCCTACGCGCTGGCAGAAAATCATTTCGGTTTGCGCTTGGCAAGCAAGCCGGGAGCAAGCTCGGAGACCAAGATAGCCGCGAAGATCAGCACGAAACCGCATACCATGCGCCCCGTCAGCACCTCTGCACCCAAGGCGACGCTGAACGCCACGCCAAAGGGCGATTCGAGCGATAGAAGCAGCGATGCAGTCGAAGGCGGGAGCTTCTGCTGACCGATGTTCTGGAAGAGCAGCGCCAGCGCCGTGCAGGCAATGCCAAGGTAGAGCAGGCTTGCCCAGGTCTCCCAGCCAAGCGCGCCCCAATTCGGCGGCTGCTCGAAGACGGCGCCGGAGCATAACGAGAAGATCGTGACGAAGAAGAACTGCCACATCGTCAGCACGTAGATGTCACGATTCTGCGAGAACTTCGAGACGAAGCAAATATGCAGGCCGTAGAAGACCGCGCAACAGAGCGTGAGCAGGTCGCCGAAGCTCATCGAGAAGCCCGAGCCGAGGCTCACGAGCCCGATGCCGACGATGCACATGAGCGCGGCGACGATGTTGAAGGCGTGCGGACGACGCTTGGATATGCCCCAGGCAAAGAACGGCACCATGACGCAGTACGTTCCCGTCAGAAAGGCGTTCTTGCCCGGTGTCGTATCCGTGATGCCAATGGTTTGCAGATAATAGCCCATGAAGAGCAGGAAGCCGAAGAGCGCTCCGAGGGCAATGTAATCCTTACGAAAATAGAGTTCGCGCTTCTTGAGGTACACCAACGCAAGGATGAGCGCCGCCAGACCAAAGCGCACGACGAGAATCCATGCCGGAGAGACGGTATCGGTCGTATCCTTGACAATGACGAACGAGCTACCCCAAATCAGGGTAGCCAGGACGATGAGAAACTTGTAGAGCATCACTGAATATGTCCGAGGAAGTTCTTCGTACGCTCGTGCTTGGGATGATTGAAGACCTCGTCGGGCGTACCCTCCTCGACGACGACGCCACCTTCCATGAAGATGACGCGATCTGCCACATCCTTGGCGAACTGCATCTCGTGCGTGACGACGACCATAGTCATGCCCTCCTCTGCAAGGGAACGCATGACATCGAGAACACCACGTACGAGCTCGGGGTCAAGAGCGCTTGTGGCCTCGTCGAAGAGCATCACGTGGGGCTCCATCGCCAAGGCGCGCGCAATGGCGACGCGCTGTTGCTGGCCGCCGGAGAGCTGCGCGGGGAAGTAATCGGCGCGATCGCCCAGCCCGACACGGTCGAGTTCGAAATGAGCGATGCGCTCTGCCTCCTCCTTAGAACGCTTGAGCACCTTGCGTTGGGCGAGCATGACGTTTTTGAGTGCCGTGAGCTGCGGGAAGAGGTTGAACTGCTGAAACACCATGCCCACGTGCTCGCGGAGCTTGTTCACGTCGGTCTTCGGGTCGGTGATTTCCTTGCCCTCGATGAAGATGTGACCACCCGTGGGTTTCTCGAGCAGGTTGATGCAACGCAGCATCGTCGACTTGCCAGAACCCGAAGGACCGAGCACGACAACGACCTCACCCTTGGCGACCTCGATATTGACGTCCTTCAAGACCTCGTTGTCGCCGAAGCTCTTCGAGAGGTGCTGGATCGAAATCATGGAATCCTGTCCGCTCATCGCGCGCCTCCCCTCTCTTCGGTGGAATCAAGTTGAGCATCGCGAGCTACCTCTTCTTGGAGCTCGTCGATAGCCTGCTCCATGTCCTTTGACGAAAGGTCACCGGTAAGACCGGCTTCGAGGCGCGTCTGCTCCTGAAGCTCGTCACGTGCATCGTCAGTGCTGTCGGCGATTTCCTCGCACATCTGGCTAAACGCGCCACGACGGTTCTTGCGGGCCTTTTTCTTGGGAGCGGCGCCACCTGAATCCGCAAGCGCGAGACGCTTCTCGAGGTTGCCGACGACGCGGATGAGCGGCAAGGTGACGATGAGATAGAAGCACGCGGCGACGATGTAGGGCGTCATGTTGCCGGTGAGCGATACGATGGAGCGGGAGTAGAGCATGAGCTCCATGACGCCGACGGCCGCAAGCAGCGAGGTGTCCTTGTAGAGCAGGATGAATTCGCTTGTCATGGTCGGGATAACCCGGCGGATGGTCTGGGGAATGATGACGTAGAACATCGTCTGCGGGCCGGTCATGCCAAGCGAGCGAGCCGCCTCGAACTGGCCCTTAGGTACCGATTGTATGCCCGCACGGAATATCTCGCAGAGATAGGCGCCCGAGTTAACCGCGAGCACCACGATGGCAAGCACGTACTGGTTGATGTCAATGCCAAGCAGCGGCAGGCCGAAGAACGCGATGTAGATCTGCAAGAAGAGCGGCGTACCGCGCACGACGCCGGTATAGATGGCGGCAAGGATATGCAGAATGCGCGCGCGGGCTATCTTCATGAACGCGGCGATGAGGCCAATGGGGATGGCCAGCGGAAAGCCCACAAGCACGAGGCCGAGGGAGATGAGCCAACCGACGGCCACGACGGGAATCGAGGAGACGATGAGCTCGGGCTGGAAGAAGAGGCGCAAGAAGGTGACCGAGTTCCAGGCTTGGACAGCCGGTTGCTCGCCGAGCCAGGTGGAGATCTTCTCGGCCGTCGAAGCGTGCGTGACCTCGATGGCGGGCGAAGGCGCGAAATCGAGGGTCTGACCGTTTTCCAGCGTATACGTTCCGGAAAGCGTGACCTCGCCATTCACGTTGGGCAGCGACACCTTGTACATTTCGAGGCGCAGACGCTGGCCTGGCTGCAGCGGCACGGAGAAGCTCACGTCAATCGAGGCATCGCCCTTGTTCATGGTCGTGGTGTTCTCGGGGCTCAGACGCGTCGTGCCCTCGAGCACCGTCAACTTGACCGACGAGTCATCGGTAATCGAGGAGCCCTCGGGAAGCTCGACACGCACGGATGAGACCTGCTCGCCATCACCGACGAGCGCTTCCCAGGTGACGCGCGTCGGCTCACCGCCAAGTACCTTGCCGGTGCCTGTCTCGTTGCTCTTGGCCGTGGTCACATCGACGGACATGGCGCCGGCGAGAAGCGGCGAGACGAAGGTCAGCACGAGCGAAAGCGCAAGTGCCGTCACGAGCGCATGCTTGAGCATGGGCTTTAGATACGATGACATATGAATGAATCTCCCATAAATATGCATAAAACAAATAAGGCAAGGACGAATTATACGCCCTTGCCTTATTAATGCCGAAGAGAAATCGGTCAGTTCGAAAACGGGTTACTTTGCCGCGCCGAACCACTCCGTCTGAAGCCTGGCGATGGTGCCGTTGGCCTGCAGCTCGGCGATAGCGTTGTTGATAGCCTCGGCCAGTGCGACGTTATCGGTGTTCACGATGATGCCGTACTGCTCGCCCGTCGGAATGACCTCGAGGATGTCACAATCGTCATACTCATGCGCGATGTTGTATGCGGCAGCAGGCTCGTCGTAGATGACGGCCTTGAGCTTGCCCGTGCGCAGGGCAGCGAGCATGTCCGGCGTCTCCTGGAACGGCGTGTAGTCGGAGTCCTTCAGGTTCTCCTTGGCCCAATCCTCGCCCGAAGAACCGGACTGAGCACCGATGGGCTGGCCGTTGAGCATGTCGCGGCTCGTGATGTCAGAACCCTTGAGGACCACAATCGCGAGGTTGGAATCATAGTATGCATCAGTGAAGGCAACCTGCTCGGCACGCTCGTCGCTGATGGTGATGGAGCTAATCGCGCAATCGAAGGTCTTGCCACCGGCAACCTGGGTTACAAGCGAATCGAAGGCCTGGTTCTGAACGTCGGCGGTGAGGCCGAGCTGTTTGGCGATCTCCTTGATAAGGGCGATGTCATAGCCCTTGATCTCGCCGTTCTCCTGATACTCCATCGGAGCATAATCAGGGCTCGTGGCAACCGTGAGGGTGCCAGGGGTGACGAGCTTGTACTCGTCTGAGACAGCGGAGCTGGAGCTTGCGGAGCTCGACTGAGAGCCGCCGCCGCATGCGCTCAGCGCAAGCATGCCCACAACGGCAACGCAAGCAACGCCAAGCACGAGAACCTTAGATAACTTTCCCTTAAACATCTCTCTCCCTTACTACTCTAACCAACAAAACAACGCTCATTTTCAAACCGTGCAACCGTACCATAGCAACTTGCCTCGCGGCAATTGCACACGTGCGTATTAGTCGTAAATCTTCCGCAGGAAACTCTTCGTGCGCTCGTGTTGCGGATGGTCAATGACCTGTTCGGGCGAACCCTCTTCGACGATCACGCCCTTGTCCATAAAGATGACGCGATCCGAGACGTCACGTGCGAAGGTCATCTCGTGCGTGACGATGACCATGGTCATGTGCTCCTCGGCGAGGTCGCGGATGATCTTGAGTACGTCCTGCGTGAGCTCGGGGTCAAGTGCGCTCGTGGGTTCGTCAAAGAAGAGAATGTCAGGTTTCGTGCACAACGCGCGGGCAATGGCGACACGCTGGAGCTGACCGCCCGAAAGCTCATTGGGCACCATGTCCTCCTTGCCAGCCAAGCCAAACTTTTCGAGAAGCTCGATCGCCATGGTGCGTGCCTGTTCCTTGTCGACCTTCTGCACGCGCACGGGTGCGTCCATGACGTTTTGCAGCACGGTGCGATGCGGAAAGAGATTGAAGTTTTGGAACACGAGCCCAAACTTCGAACGCGCCTCCTTGAGCGTGGCCTTGTCTGCGTAGACAGCGCGACCATCGGGCCCGGGCTTGGCCACGACGATATCCTCGTATGCCAGGTAACCACGCTCGAAGGTCTCGAGCAGCGTCGCGCAACGCAACAGTGTCGATTTGCCACCGCCGGACGACCCGATGATGCTCACGACCTCGCCCTGCGTGACCTCGAGGCTAATGTCCTTGAGAACCATCGTGTCGCCAAAGCTCTTCTCGACGTTCTTGAGGGAGAGAATCTCCTTGGACATGGGTGCTATCTCCTCTCCCCTAGTCATGGTAGTACGCGAGCTTCTTCTCGGCCTTGTTCAATATGAACTCGACGACGAGCGTGAAGACCCAGTAGATGATCGCGGCGATGACGTAGGGAATCATGGACACGAAGGACGCGGCAAGCGCCTTTGCCTCGGTGAACATCTCTGCGATTCCGAGCACGAAGGCAAGTGAAGTGTCCTTGACCAGCGTGATGATCTCGTTACCCATCGCCGGCAATATGCGCTTGATGACCTGCGGCAAGACGATGTAGAAGAATGTCTGTGCACGCGAGTAGCCGAGTACTTCGGCCGCTTCGTAATGACCGACGGGAATGGACTGAATACCGCTGCGATAGATCTCGGCAAAATAGGCCGCGTAGTTGAGAATGAAGCCAATTGCGCAGGCCCCGAACTTCCAGCCCGAGCCCATGTTAATGCCAAAGAGGTAATACGGGCCGAACATGAGGGCCATGAGCTGGAGCATGAGGGGCGTTCCGCGCATGAACGAGATGTAGACACGAGCCACGAGTGAAAGCGGCTTGAACTTGCTCATGCGGGCAAGGGCAATGACGATGCCAAGCGGTAGCGCTCCGACAAGCGTCACGACGAATATCTCGAGCGACAATACAAAACCCGCCCCAAGATCGGGCAGGACCACGGACATCATCTGCATAAATGCAGGATCCACACGCATCACCTCGTCTACAGCGTACGACGGGGCGGCCTCAAGACGACCGCCCCGCAGATTCCAGGATATGAAGCGAGCTTACTTGCCCAGGCACCAGTTCTCGTAGCTGATGCCGTCAGCAGAGTACTTCTCGCAAATCTCCTTGACCGTACCGTCGGCGTCCATCTCCTTGAGCGTCATGGTAACCTGATCGGCGAGACCATCGTTGCCCTTCTTGAAGGCAACGGCGTAATGCTCGCTGGAGAGCTGCTCGTCAAGCATCTTAAACACGCCCGGCTTGGCGGCCATCTGATACTGCGCAATGGACAGATCGCAGGCAACGGCATCGACCATACCGCTCTCAAGCTGCATGAAGGCGTTATTGTAATCGCCGATCGTCTCGACCTTGCCACCAGCGAAGGTATCCTGCAGGCTCTTCTCGTCACCATCGAGTACCTCGAGAGCAGCAGAATCGACCTGCGTCATGACGGTCTTGCCGGCAAGATCGGCCAGCGAGTTGATACCGCTGTCAGCCTTAACGACGATGACCTGGCCATTGATCATGTACATGTCGGTGAAGGAGTAATCGTTCTCACGGCCTTCGTAGGTGAAACCGTTCCAGATGCAGGTAATGTTGCCCTGGTTGATGAGCGCGTCCTTGGCATCCCAGTCAATCGGCTCGGCCTGGAAGGTCCAGCCGTTACGATCGCAAACCTCCTTGGCAAGATCGAGATCGAGACCAGTGAACTCGCCCGTCGTGGTGTCCTTGAAGCCGTACGGCGGATAGCTCTGATCGAAACCGACAATAAAGACGTTGTCCTCAGGTGCGTTATTTCCAGCCGCGCTGCTCGAAGATGCAGCACTACCACCGCATGCCGTCAGGGCAAGGGCGCCAAAGCAGAGCATGCAGCATGCAAGCGCAATCGATACGAGTTTCTTCTTCATCTTTCTCTCCCTACATCACTCTAGCGTAGTAAAGTTTCGTACCGTGGCATTGTAGCCTAAAAGGGATGCACGTACACCACGAATTCGCAGGGACGCCTAAATCGCAGCGAACGGCACGTTGCGCCAGGGAGAAGTCAGGTTCCTTGAGACGCTTACGCGGGGCCGATCGCTCGGGGAAACGCAGGTGACGGAATTGGCCGATTGTGGCGAATGCGTCTCATCCCATCAGCAGCGTCTTGAGAAAGGCAATGCTCTTGAGCTCGAAACCCGCATGCTCGCAGACCCACATGTGGGCAAGATCGAGCAATTCGATTTCGGGATAGGATTCGATATCGGCAATCTGGGCGAAGGTCGAGAACAGCAAAGCCTCGATCCAAGCCGCAGCCCGCGAGTCGATGGTCGTGCAGATCCCGAGTCGCCCAAGGCAATCATCGCAGAGTGCGCCACCATAGCTCACGTCGAAGGCTTTCACCTGCTCGATGGGTGTGCCGCAGAGTGCGCATTCGCGCGTTGCAGGTGCAAATCCCTGCATGGCCATCGCCTTGAAGAGAAAGGCCGCTGCTATGAATGCCGCCTTACGTGCCGGTAGTTCAGCTATGGTGCGCATCGACGCCGCGCTCATCTCGTACATGCGCTCGCCCAGGACAACGCCGTCGCGTCCGAGCTTCTCGAGGAACTCCGTCTCGACGCTTGCGGCTGCCGTGCGCTCAAGCTCCTCGCGTATCGACGCGTTCGTGGCAATCGTCTTGACCTCGCGCACGATGTCGAGGGACTTCCCCTCATGCAAGAGCAAATCTGCCTCGGCAAACAACTCGAGGCGCGCCCCAATGCGGTTGCCGGGTTTGCGCAGCCCCTTGGCAACGGCTCGTATCTGACGTCCGTCCCCGCCGAGCATGGTGACGATGACGTCGGTCTCTCCAAGCTTCGTGTGCTTGAGGACGATGCAGCGCTCGTTATAGGCCTTCGCCATAGCCAAATTTCCTGACCTGCGCGGCGTTCTGACGCCAGTCCTTCTTGACCTTCACCGTGAGGTCGAGATGCACCTGGCAGCCAAAGATGCGCTCGAGATCCTCACGCGCCTGCATGCCAATTTGCTTGATCTTGCTGCCCTTGGCACCGATGATGATGCCCTTCTGGCTATCGCGCTCGACATATATGACCGCCCAGATGCGCATGAGGCTCCGGTCCTCGATGCGCTCGATGTCCTCGACAACGACACCGACCGAATGGGGAACCTCATCGAAGGTCGAACGCAGGATCTTCTCGCGAATGAACTCGGCAATGAGCACTTCGTCAGAAAGATCGACACCCGTATCCTTGGGAAACCAGCGTGGACCTGCCGGAAGCAGATCGTAGACGGCGTCAATGAAGTCGTCGAGACCACGGTTGTGCTTGGCGGAAACGACGACCTCGGCATCAAAGTCGCACAGGCCACGTGCCTGCTCAAGGCGCTCAGCGATGACGGGTTTCTTGACGAGGTCGGCTTTGGAGATAACAAGGATCTTGTGGCACGAAAGCTCGTTTATGTGGTTGGCAATCCACTCATCCCCCGTGCCAACAGGCTGCGATGCGTCGATGAGGAAGGCGACGATATCGACATCCGCCAGCGCCTGCAGGGCTGACTCATTGAGCTCGGCACCCAAGGCGTCCTTCGGTTTGTGGATGCCCGGCGTGTCGACGATGACCATCTGCATGTCATCGGTATCGTATACTGCGCGGAAGCGGTGACGCGTGGTCTGGGGCGTACGCGATGTGATGGCGAGTTTGGTGCCCATGATATGGTTGAGCAATGTTGACTTGCCCGCATTGGGCCGACCGACGAGCGTCACGAAGCCGCTGCGAAAGGTCTCGGGATTGACTGCCGCATACGCATCATCGGCAATGCCTGCGGCTTTGAGCATCTCATCCAGGTCGGACATGGTCTCTCCTTATTACGCAATGAATTTCATGAGCGCCGGGATGAAGACGATGAGGCCGACGACAACCGAGGTAATCGCGAGTACGAGCACGGCGCCTGCGGCCGCGTCCTTGGCTATCTCGATAAGGTGATCGTAATCGGGGCTCACCTTGTCACACAACGCTTCCATTGCCGTGTTGAGCACCTCGGCGGATACGACCATCCCAATGCAAACGATGACGGCACACCAGCCCCAAGGTTCGACCTGCAAGACCCAGCAGGCGATGAGTGCCATGAGCGCGAAGACGAGATGCACCTTCATGTGAACTTCGCTCATGAAGGCCCTGCCAATACCCACGAACGCAACGGCGAAGCTCTTGGCTTGTGACTGGTTCTTCATCAGCGTATCCCCGTCAGACCATAGGCGTCGAGAATCTCCTTCTCGAGCGCCTCCATCTCGAGCGCCTCGGTCTCGTCGATGTGATCGTAGCCGAGGAGATGCAGCAACGAGTGCACGAGCATGAGCGACGCCTCCTGCTCAAGACTCGTGCCAAATTGGGCACGCTGTCCATCAACGACATCCAGGGCGATGACGACATCACCGATTTCGATGGGGGTACCCGGCTCGTATGTATCCCATGGGTCATCGCACTCGAAAGAAAGGACATCGGTGGGCTTGTCAATGCCTCGGTACGTGCGATTGAGCTCGTGAATCTCATCAGCATCAACTAAGCTAATCGAAACCTCACAGGCATCGGGAGCATCCATGTACTCGAGCGCGAAGCACGCGAGCCTCTCGATAGCCGCGTCATCCCAGGTTAGTGCACCGCCACGGCTGTCTATGTTCACGAGCATGCTACTTCGACCTCCCGGAATCGTTACGCGCGCCGCGAGCTGCTTCGTCATACGCATGCACGATACGCGCAACGAGGCTATGGCGCACGACATCTGCACCGGTCAAGTCGATAAAGGAAATCTCATCGATATCACTGAGGATGTCGCGCACGCCGTGCAGACCCGAGACACCACCCGGCAAGTCGACTTGCGTGATGTCACCCGTGACGATCATCCTGGAGCCGAAGCCCAGACGGGTGAGGAACATCTTGAGCTGCTCGGGTGTGGTGTTCTGCGCCTCATCGAGAATGAGAAAGGCGTCATTGAAGGTACGTCCGCGCATGAAGGCAAGGGGGGCGATCTCGATGACACCCTGCGAGATGAGCTGGTTGCCCTTCTCCATGTCGGTCAGATCGAAGAGCGCGTCATAGAGCGGGCGTACGTAAGGATCGACCTTCTCGTCGAGCGTACCCGGCAAGAAACCGAGGTTCTCGCCCGCCTCGACAACGGGACGCGTAAGGATGATGCGACCGATCTCCTTGCGCTTGAGTGCGGCGATGGCCATTGCCATGGCGAGGTAGGTCTTACCCGTGCCAGCCGGACCGATGGCAAAGGTGACGGTGCTGTCGCGTATGGCATCGCAGTAGCGCTTCTGACCACTCGTCTTGGGGCGAATCGCGCGCCCGCGGTAGGTAAGCAGAATGTCCTCACGCAGGGAGCTCGGGGAGTAATCGGAATTGCGCAGCACCTCGACGGCGCGACGGATGTCCTCGACCGTCGGCGCCTTGTTAGCCTGGACCATATCAAAAAGGTCGGAGACAAGCGCCGAGATGAGTGGTACCTCGAGGGCATCACCCGTCATGACGATGCTATCGGAGCGCAACGCGATGGTCGCATCGAAGAGATCTTCGATGGCACGCAGATTGGCATCCTGGGGACCACAGAAGAGGGCAAGGTCAATGCCGTCGGGCAGGGGAAGCGTAACTTGGCTCGAATGCATCAGTCACTCCCCTCTCGCCGCATCTTACGCGGCGCTTTGTACGATGGGCAGGGATAGTCGCGGTACTCGAGATTATCGAGAATCTCGTCGATCCATGCGTCTATCGGCACGAGGGCCTCGGCCGCCTCGCAATCCTTGATGCGCGCATGCGTCTCGGGCGAGCGAGGCATGAACAGCGTGCAGCAGTCATCGGCCGGACGCGAGGAGATCTCGAAGGTGCCGAGCTGCTTGGCGACGTCGATGATCTCGAGCTTGTCGCTTCCGATGAGTGGACGCAGCACCGGAATATCGACAACGGCATTGACGGCGGCTATGTTCTCGAGAGTCTGGCTCGCAACCTGACCGAGTGACTCGCCGGTGACAAGCGCCTTCGCGTTTTCAATGCGCGCGATACCCTGTGCGATACGGAACATGAGGCGTCGGTAGAGTACGATGCGCAAGTTGGGTGGACATTCGCTTGCGATAGCCTTTTGGTAGTTACCGAAGGGAATCGTGTAGATGCGGCCGATACCACCCGCCGGCGCAAGCGCATGCGCAAGGTCATCAACGATGTACTCGCTCGCGTCATCGGTCACGGGGGCACCCGAGAAGTGGACGCCCACGACGACGGCGCCACGCTTCATGAGCTTCCAGGTGGCAACGGGACTATCGATACCACCGGACATGAGACTCACGACCTTGCCGGCCGTTCCCACGGGCAAGCCGCCAATGCCACGATCGCTACGCGAGAAGACATAGGCGCTGCCCTGGATGATCTCGACGTGAACCTTGACGTCCGGGTCCTTCATCTTGACCTTCTTGTCGGGGGCAAAAGCGCATAGATGCGCCCCAACGAGTTGGTTGAGCTGCATGGAGTCGATGGGATAATCGGTGTTTGAGCGGCGCGCGACGACCTTGAAAGACTCGAACTCACCGCAATCCATCATCGCGAGCTCGGCGCAAAGGTTATATTCCTCGGGGTCGCGTGCGCAGCGCCAGCCACGTGACACGCGTGCGACGCCGGGAACCTGCAGCAGAATCCGGGCAGCTGGTTCAATATCGTCCGCATTTTCGAACACGACGAGAAGATGCCCGGAGATACGGCATATCTCCTTGGTGTCAAAAGCAACGAGCGCCGCCTCCATGTTGCTGAGGAGACGGTGCTCGAAAGAGGCACGATTGCGACCCTTGAGGCCGACCTCGTGATAATGAACGAGGCAGATACGCTCGAACAAGCGCTCCTCCTAGCTCTTGTCGTTCATGAAGGCCGTTTTGTCGTAGGAGACCTCACCACGGGCAATCTCCTCCATGGCAAGAGATAGCGGCTTACGACCCGCGAACTCGGCGATTTCGCTGACAGACTGCAGGGCGACGGCACGATCGCGCTGGCCACGCATCATGTCGTTGATATCACGCGCACGCTTGGAAGCGATAGCGCAAAGCAGGTACTTGTCTTCGTGGGTCTTATCGAGAAGGGTGTCAATACGTGGTTCGACAATAGACATATGCGGTAAGCTCCTCAAATGAACGAGTTGTTTTTGAATCGACCTAGCATTCTAACACGCGCGCGAGCTCTTTGGTAGCCCCCTGCACATCGTCGTTGACGATGACGTAATCGTACCTATCCGCAGCCTCCATCTCGCCAGCCGCATTGGCAAGACGCTGGGCGATGACCTCCTCGGATTCGGTCCCGCGGCCACGCAGTCTGCGCTCGAGTTCCTCGATTGACGGAGGAGCGATGAAAATGAGCTTGGCCTGCGGGATCTTATCGAGCACCTGGAAGGCGCCTTGGACGTCAATCTCGAGCAGCACGGTATCCCCCTTCGCAAGATGCTCCTCAATGGGTGCGAGCGGCGTGCCGTAATAGTTGGAATGCACCTTGGCCCACTCGATGAAGCCGTCCTCTTCGATAGTGTTCTCGAACTCCTCGATGGTGAGAAAATGATAATGCACGCCGTCAATCTCGCCCTCGCGGGGCTGACGCGTCGTGGCGGAAACCGACAACACGATGTGAGGGCACTCTTTCAGCAGTGCGGAGACGAGCGTCCCCTTGCCCGCTCCCGAAGGGCCCGATATGACATAGAGCGTTCCTTGATCCATAGATTCATCCGTCTCTAGTCGAGCTCGGCGGCAATCTCTTCGAACGCGGCGACGGGGTCTGCCGCACGCGTGATGGGACGACCGATGACAAGGTGCGAGGCACCTGCCGCAAAAGCCTCGGCGGGTGTGGCAACTCGGCTCTGATCGCCCAACGCAGCGCCCTTGGGCCTGACGCCCGGCGTGATGATAATGGCATCGGGACCGAGGAGCTCCCTCATCTGATTTGCCTCCATGGGAGAGCACACGATGCCGTCAAGCCCCGCCTCGGACGCAAGCGTGGCGAGACGCTCGACCTGCTCGGCAGGCGACACGTCGATGCCGACGGAGGCGAGCTGATCGGCGTCCATGCTCGTGAGCACCGTAATCGCACAGACCGCCGGGACGTTGTCCTCATGGCCGGCATCGGCAGCGCCCTTGCGTGCGCCGCGCTCGGCAGACTCGAGCATGAGCTCGCCGCCACTCGCGTGCACGGTGAAGAGGTCTGCACCAGCTTGTGCGATGGAACTGGCAGCACCATAGACCTGGTGGGGAATATCATGCAGCTTGAGGTCGAGAAAGACCTTGAAGCCGAGCTTGTGCATCGTGTTCACGATGGAGGGGCCGACTGCGTAATACAAGGTCATGCCGATCTTCACCCACCGGGCATGCCCCGCGAGCTTCTCGCCGAGCACGACGGCCTCATCACCCGAGCAGTCGAGCGCGACGATGATGCGGTCTTTGGCAGCTTCGCTCTTCCATTCCATATGCGCTATACCTCCAATGCTCCAATGAGCTCGCTTATTCGTGAAACGCCATTTTCCTCGCAATATGCAATCATTCCGTCGAGCACGTGCACGCTTGCAAGCGGATTGACGAAGTTCGCCGCACCCACAGCCACCGCCGTCGCACCGGCGAGCACGAACTCAATCGCATCTTCACCAGACGAGATACCGCCCATGCCGATGATGGGGATGTCGACGGCGTTGTACGTCTCCCATACCATGCGTAACGCAACGGGCTTGATAGCGGGGCCAGACAGACCACCTACGACACGTGCCAGCTTGGGTTTGCGGCGCTTGGCATCAATCGCCATGCCAAGCAGGGTGTTGATGAGACTCACCGCATCGGCACCGGCCGACTCGACGGCCTTGGCGATGACGGTGATATCGGTGACGTTGGGGGTGAGCTTCACGATAAGGGGGCGCTTCGTGCACTGACGCACGGCTGCGGTCACCTGCGCGGCCTGTTCCGGGTCGGTGCCGAAGGTCATGCCACCAGCATCCACGTTGGGGCACGAAATGTTCACCTCGTAGGCATCGACGCCCGGCTCGTCCTCGAGACGCTCTATGACCTGTACGTACTCGTCGAGCGTATGGCCCGAAACGTTCACGATGACAGCCGTGTCCTGCGTCGCAAGCCACGACAGCTGACTTGCGCAAAACTCCTCGACACCGGGGTTTTGCAGACCGATGGAATTGAGCATGCCGCATGGCACCTCGGCAATGCGCGGCGTTGCGTTGCCGTCCCAGGGCCTGGGTGAGACACCTTTCGTCGTAACGGCACCCAACCGCGAAACGTCGAGGAAATCGGCGAACTCCTCGCCATGACCGAAAGTCCCCGAGGCAACCGTCACGGGATTTTTCATCGACAAGCCGCCGACGTCGACATGCATATCGGGCATGCTCATCACCAGATCACCTCGCTTGCATCGAAGACGGGACCATCGACGCAACAGCGCTTGAGACCGCCCGTTGTCTCGACAACGCAACCCAGGCATGCGCCAACACCGCAGGCCATGAGTCGCTCCATCGAGACCTCGCAGGTCACGCCATGCTCGATGGCGGGAAGCGCCACGGAGCGCTCCATGAGAGGCGGCCCGCACACGGCGACGTAATCGTAGTCATTTGTGGCGAGGAGCTCGTCGGTGACGGCGTTCACGAAGCCCTTGACGCCCATCGATCCGTCATCGGTTGCGATATAGAGAGCGCCCTGCGAGCGGCGCACGCTGTCCTCGAACTGCTCCGTGCAGGCGACACGATCGGCCGTCGTGGCTCCGATGACGACATCGACGCGCGCACCTTGCGCGGCGAGTTCGTCTGCAAGAAGCTTGAGAGCCGGAGTACCCACACCACCGCAAGCAAGCAACGCATGCGTTACCCCCGCGGGAACATGCCAGCCGTTACCGATGGGGCCAACGAGATCGACCTCATCGCCAATGCCAACATGCGTCAGCTGCTCGGTCCCGTCGCCGACGACCTGATAGCAGATGTCAACGGAACCTGCGTCTACATCGACATCGAAGACGGCAAAGGGCATGCGCAGGAACTGAACCGAAGGCTTGCTTGCAACCTTGACTTGAACGAACTGACCGGGACATGCGGCAGCGGCAATGCGAGGAGCCAACACGGACAGGTGATAGATACCCTCGGCAATTTGCCTATTGAAGAGGACCGGGCCACTCTCCTGAAGCTTCTGGACCATGTTCTCGCGAACTTCCCTTCGAAACATCCGATGTGAATTGACATCATGATAATGCATCGGAGGGCACAAGAGAGGGGGACCGGACAAAACTTACGGGGCGGATGTGTCAAAGGGTCGGACCCCTTGGCACACTGTTGTAGCGCAAGGGTGTCGCTTTTACGGGCATCTCGAGCAGACATGCGTCGAGCGCGATGCGATCTTGCGAGGACTGTCTGAGCGTGCGGTTTGCGCACGCGAGTTCCGCAGCAGCATCGCGCGAGATGCATGTCGGGTGCGAGAGCCAGCCCGTAAAAGCAACACCCTTCGCAAAATATGTCCGCCGCTCCTACAAGTCTTGCAATGCCACCGGCGCAAGGCGGCCATCATGCACGGCGCTGATAGCCTGGACGAAGGCGTTGGCACCGGCGAGCGTCGTCACATAGCAAATGCCATGGCGCACGGCCGCGCTGCGCAGATGGTAGCTGTCGCCACGCGTCTCCTGGCCGAAGGGAATGTTGACAAGCAGGTTTATCTCTCCGTTGGCAATCATGTCGCCAATGTTGGGACGTGCCTCCTGCATCTTGCGCGTGACCTCGACCTTGAGCCCATTGGCACGCAGCAGACGTCCCGTCCCCCCTGTTGACACGATGGAGAATCCCAAATCCTGAAGCGCATGGGCGATGGGAACGATGTTGCGCTTTTCGCGGTCGCACACCGAGATGAAGACCTTGCCCGCATTGGGCAGCGAATAGTCGATGGCAAGCTGCGTCTTGGCATACGCGCTCGGAAAGTCCGCGGCAATGCCCATGACCTCGCCCGTCGACTTCATCTCGGGCCCAAGCATGGTTTCGGCACCGGGAAAGCGTCCGAAGGGCATGACAGCCTCCTTGCAGGCGTAATACCCCATCTCATCGCCGCTTGCAGGTAGGTCGAAATCCGCAAGCTTCTCCCCGGCCATGATGCGTGCGGCATATTGCGCGAGCGGAACGCCACGCGCCTTGCTCGTAAAGGGAACGGTACGACTTGCGCGAGGGTTGACCTCGATGACATACACCTTGCCATCTTTCACCGCAAACTGAACGTTAACGAGACCCCGCGTTTGGACGGCAAGCGCAAGTTTGCGTGTGTAGTCGGTGATGGTGTCGAGCACGGCATCGGAAAACGAGAAGGGCGGCGTACAGCAGGCCGAGTCACCCGAATGTATGCCCGCTTCCTCGATATGCTCGAGAATTGCACCGATGAAAACATCTTCCCCATCGCAGAGGGCATCGACATCGCATTCGGTCGCAGACTCGAGAAACGCATCGAGATAGACGGGGTGGTCTGGTGTGACACGAGCGGCTTGCGCCATATAGCGCTCGAGGTAATGCTCGTCGTAGGCGATGACCATGCCACGTCCGCCAAGCACGTAGCTCGGACGCACGAGCAGCGGATAGCCGATGCGTTCGGCAACAGCAAGCGCCTCCTCAAGCGACTCGGCAACACCGGCAACCGGGTAGGGAATGCCGAGCTCATCGAGCAAGGCGGAGAAGCGATCGCGATCCTCGGCAAGGTCGATTGCCGTCGGTTGCGTGCCCATGATGCGCACTCCTTCGTCGGCGAGCATCTGGGCAAGCTTGAGCGGCGTCTGCCCGCCGAGCGTCACGATGACGCCATCGGGCTTTTCCGCATCCACGATGTCCATGACGTCCTCGTAGGTAATCGGCTCGAAATAGAGACGGTCGGAGGTGTCGTAATCGGTCGATACCGTCTCCGGGTTGCAGTTCACCATGATGGTCTCGTAACCCATCGCGGAAAGCGCGTAGCTCGCCTGCACGCAGCAGTAATCGAACTCGATGCCCTGCCCGATGCGATTGGGGCCGGCACCGATGATCATGGCCTTGGGCTTGTCACAAGGACGCACCTCGCTTTCGTCCCCATAGGTCTTGTAATAGTAATTCGTCTGGGAGGCGAACTCCCCCGCGCAGGTGTCGACCGTCTTGAAGACACCTATGACACCGAGCTCCTTGCGACGCGCACGCACCTGTCCTTCGTTCGAACCCGTGAGCTGCGCGATCTGTACATCGGAAAGCCCGTAGCGTTTGCCAAGACGCATGAGGCGCCTGTCAACGCTCGCAATATCACGGCCCTCGAACATGGTCTCGACCTCGACCATGTCAGCAAGCCGGTCGATGAACCACGGGTCAATCAGGCTAAGGGAGGCAAGTTCCTCCTTGCTCATTCCCCGGCGCAAGGCCTCTGCCATGTAGTAGATGCGATGCTCGGTCGGCGTCGAGACGAGGCTCGTGAAGTGCGTCTCGTCGAATTCGTCCTTGCCATCGCGCCCAAGGCCGCTCCTGCCGTTCTCAAGCGAGCGCAACGCCTTCCCAAGCGCCTCCTCGAACGTGCTTCCGATGGCCATGACCTCACCGACCGCTTTCATGCGCGTCGAGAGCGTCGCATCGCTTCCCGCAAACTTCTCGAAGGCAAAGCGCGGAATCTTGACGACGACATAGTCAATGGACGGCTCGAAACACGCGGGCGTGGCCCTGGTGATGTCGTTTTGAATCTCGTCGAGCGTATAGCCAACCGCGAGCTTGGCCGCCATCTTCGCGATGGGAAAGCCCGTGGCCTTGGAGGCAAGCGCGGACGAGCGGCTCACACGCGGGTTCATCTCGATGACGATGAGGCGACCGTCCTCGGGATTCACGGCAAACTGCACGTTGGATCCGCCGCAGGCAACGCCGATCTCCTCCAAGATGGCAAGCGATGCATCGCGCATGCGCTGGTACTCGACATCCGTGAGGGTTTGGGCCGGGGCAACGGTAATCGAATCGCCCGTATGCACGCCCATGGCATCGAAGTTCTCGATGGAGCACACGATGATGCCGTTACCGCACCGATCGCGCATGACCTCCATCTCGTATTCCTTCCAACCGATGATGGACTCCTCCACGAGTACCTCGCCTACGGGCGAGAGTTCGAGGCCCTCGCGCACGATATCGCGCAGATCCTCCATGCCGTATGCGATACCACCGCCGGCGCCACCGAGCGTGAAGCTCGGACGCAATACGAGCGGAAAGCCAAACTCGCCGGCGAGCTTCTCGGCATCGGCGACGCAATAGGCGTAGCCGCTTCGCGCAACCTCCAAGCCGATGCGCTTGATGGCCTCGGCAAAGAGCTTGCGATCCTCTCCTTTCTGAATGGCGGCGAGGTCACAGCCAATCATCTCGACACCGTACTTTTCGAGTACGCCCGACTCGGCAAGCTCGACCGCACAGTTCAAACCGGTTTGTCCGCCCATGTTGGGCAGAAGTGCATCAGGACGCTCCTTTTCGATGATCTTTTCGATGACCGCAGCCGTGATGGGTTCGACGTAGGTACGCGTTGCCATGGCGGGATCGGTCATGATGGTCGCCGGATTCGAATTCACGAGGACGACTTCGTATCCATCCTCCATGAGCACCTTGCACGCCTGGGTGCCCGAGTAATCGAACTCGCAGGCCTGCCCGATGACGATGGGACCACTGCCGATGATGAGAATCTTCTTTATATCGTCTCTACGTGGCATCAGGCACGCTCCTTTCCATCCGCGAGTTCGCGGGCCTGGCGTACCTCGATATCCAAATAGTCGCTTCGGCCATCCATCAGACGGGAAAACGCCTCGAAGAGATACGAGGAATCGTGCGGACCGGGATCTGCCTCCGGATGGTATTGCACCGAGAACACGGGATGGTCGAGAAACGCCATGCCCTCCGGCGTGCCGTCGTTGAGGTTGAGATGCGTGAGCTGGATACGGCCAAACTCACTCGACTCGACGACGGGGGCGATGCGATGCCCGCTCCAGAACAATAGGCTTTCGGGATGCTCGACAAGACCGCCCGAGAGCTCGGGCACGAGCGGTCCGATGCTCTCGAAGACCTGGTCGAAGCCGTGATTCTGCGCCGTGATCTCGACAGCTCCCGTACGCAGGTTCATGACGGGCTGATTACCACCATGATGGCCGTATTTGAGCTTCTCGATACGAGCACCGGCGGCAATGGAGAGCATCTGGTGGCCAAGGCAAATGCCAAAGACCGGAAGCTTTCCGATAAGCCGGTGGGCAAGTTCGTATGCCGGCGCAACCGCCTGCGGATCTCCCGGTCCATTGGAGAGAAAGACGCCATCGGGATTGAGGGCGAGAACATCGTCAAGTGCCGTGTCCCAGGGCACGACCGTCACGTCGCATCCATGCGTGCGCAGACCATCGAGTATGCCCGTCTTGATGCCACAATCAAGGGCGGCGACATGATGACGACCGGCACCGGAAAGCGACGCGAGCTCATAAGGTTGCTCGCAGGAGACCTCGGCGGCGAAGTTGTGCCCGATGATTCCGGAAGACCCTTCAAGACGCTTCGCGAGGCTCGGAATGTCATCGCATTCCGTCGAGATGACCGCCTTCATCGCGCCGTGCTCGCGCACGTGCCGCACGAGTTTGCGTGTGTCGATACCTTCGATGGCAACGATGCCACGAGCGGCAAGATACGCGGGAAGCGGCATCTCCGCACGAAAGTTGCTCGGAGCGTCGCACATGGCGCGCACGACGAGACCACGGCAAAAGCAGCCCCGTGACTGGGCATCGGCTTCGTTCACACCATAGTTGCCGATATGCGGATAGGTCATCGCCACAATCTGGCCTGCGTATGAGGGGTCACTCAGGATTTCCTGGTAACCGCTCATCGAGGTGTTGAAGACGATTTCGCCGAAGGCCTCGCCCGCGCATCCGCAGGCATGACCCTCAAAGGTCGTTCCGTCCTCGAGCATGAGAACGGCTGGCATAGTGCTGTGCAATGACATGTTCATCTCCCTTGTCGGTCTCACGGGACCGCTCGTTAAAGGTTGTATGACCGCAGGGAACTATAGCACCCGCATCGAAGTGCGGGTGCATTTGTTCACATACTTGAAACGAAAAGCTAGAAGGTCACGACACCATCTTCCATGCTGGCATAACCATCTACGAAGACGTCCGTTGGACGCCCGGTGAGCTTCCATCCGAGAAACGCCGAGTTCTTGGAGCGCGAGTAGAAGTCATCGGCCTCGACCACCCAATCAAGAGCCGGGTCGATGATGGTGTAGTCAGCCGTGGAACCCTCGATCAGCTCGACTTGCTCCACGCCAATGAGATTGCGCGGAGCGATGGACGTGACCTCGACGAGACGCTGCCAGGACATCTTACCTGGCAGCACGAGCTCGGTAAGCAATAGGCCAAGCGCCGTCTCGAGGCCCGTCGTGCCAAAGGGTGCACGATTGAACTCGAGAGCCTTCTCGTGGGCGGCATGTGGAGCATGGTCGGTGGCAACCATATCTATGCGCCCGTCGATGAGGGCCTCCTGCAAGGCGAGGTTATCCTCCTTGGTGCGCAGCGGCGGATTCATTTTGAGATTTGTGTCGTAATTGTCTGCCTTGATGTCATCTTCGTTGAGGAAGAGGTGGTGGGGCGTGACCTCGCAGGTAACGGGAACACCCTCGGCCTTTGCGCGAGCGACCATGTCGACAGCACGCGCCGTGGTGAGATGTTGGATGTGGACGTGGCAACCCGTGAGGCGCGCAAGCTCGATATCGCGCATGATCTGCGTTTCCTCGCCTGCGGCAGGCCAACCGGCGAGGCCCAGGCGTGTCGAGACGACACCCTCGTTGACCACGCCAGCGCCAACGATATCCTCCATCTGGCAGTGGCTCAGCACCGGTGTGTCGAACATCTTGGCATAATCGAGCACCTGACGCATCATGCCGCCGTCCTGGATACCATGGCCGTCATCGGAAAACGCGACGGCACCGGCGGCAACCATATCGCCCATCTCGGCGAGCTCCTTGCCGGCAAGCCCCTTGGTGCAGGCACCAAGCGGATAGATGCGCGTGCGACCTGGCTCCCAGGCGCCCTTCTCGAGAAGGTACTCGACCATGGCACCCGTGTCGATCACGGGATTGGTGTTGGCCATGGGCACGACACCCGTGAACCCCCCATGGGCGGCGGCGCGCATGCCGGTGATGATGTCTTCCTTGTATTCCTGGCCCGGATCGCGGAAGTGCACGTGCACGTCGACCATGCCGGGGACGAGGTACTTGCCCGCGCAATCCTTCACGAGAAGCTTCTCGGGAAGTTCGATATCCGTGCCGACGGCAACGACGAGGCCGTCGCGCACGAGGACGTTCGTTACCTCGTCAATTCCGTTTTGCGGATCGATCACATGGGCATCTTTAAGCAGCAGCGCCATTGTCTTCGCCTCCAAGCAGTAGGTACATGACGGCCATGCGCACGGCAACTCCCGAATTGACCTGGTCGAGAATCACGGCACGGTCGGAATCGGCGGCATCTTGCGAAAGCTCGACACCGCGGTTGATGGGACCCGGATGCATGATGATCGCATCGTCTTTCATCGCGTCCATGCGTGCGAGATTGATGCCGTAGAGCATCGCGTACTCCCGTAGCGATGGTAACGCGGCGGATTCGAGGCGCTCTTGCTGGATGCGCAGCATGTAGACGACGTCGAGCTCCGGCAAAACGTCATCGAGCGTATAGGAGCAACGCGCTCCCAGGACATCGGGACGTGCCGGCATGAGCGTAGGCGGACCGATTACGATGGGCTCGGCCCCCATAATCTTGAGCAGCGGCACGAGGGAGCCGACGACACGGGAATGCGCGATGTCACCCACGATGCCGACCTTGAGGCCGTCGATGTGGCCGAGCGTCTCGCGAATCGTGAAGGCGTCGAGCAGCGCCTGGGTGGGATGCTGATGCTTGCCATCGCCACCGTTGACCACATGGGCGCCCATGTGCTGGGTCAGGATGCGCGGAGCCCCCTCCTGCTTGCTGCGCACGACGATAAGATCGCAGTTCATGGCGTCGAGCGTCTCGGCCGTGTCGGCCAGGGTCTCGCCCTTGGTGGTCGAGGAGCTCGATGCCGAGAAGTTGATGACATCACCCGAAAGGCGCTTGCCGGCGATCTCGAAGCTCGTGCGCGTGCGCGTCGAGGGTTCGAGGAAGAGGTTGATGATGGTTCGACCGCGCAGCGTGGGGAGCTTCTTGATTGTGCGGTCGTTGACCTCCTTGAAGCTCTTTGCCGTGTCGAGAATCTCGATTATCTCATCTGCAGAGTATTCGTCGATGTCGATGAGGTGCTTGTGCTGCAACATCAGCGTTCACCTCCGAGGACCTTGTTGAAGGCTTGCGAAAGCTCGCCCGTGCTCTGAACGGGCGCCGATCCGATGTGACCCTGCGCCTGAAGTATCTCGACGCTCGTGCGACCGTCGATAACGTCGGCGAAAAAGCGAACCGACTCATCCTTGCTACTCGGAACGTTCTTGCCGACGAAGTCCGCACGAATGGGAAGCTCGCGATGGCCACGATCGACCAACACCGCAAGCTGGATGCGATCGGGACGACCGTAATCCATGAGGGCGTCCATGGCCGCGCGAATGGTGCGTCCGGTATAGAGCACGTCATCGACGAGCACGACCGTCTTGCCCTCGAGTGTAAAGGGGATTTCGGTTGTATGCACGACCGGCGCGAGGAAGTTCTCGACATCGTCGCGGTAGAAGCTGATGTCGAGCCTGCCAACGGGTACCTTCACCCCCTCGATTTGCTCGATGCGCTTGGCAAGACTCGCGGCGAGAAGGTCACCGCGGGTCACGATGCCGACGAGCGCGATGCTCTGGGCACCATCATTGGATTCGAGGATTTCGTGCGCGATGCGCGTGAGCGAGCGGTCGATGGCAGCCGCGTCCATGACGACCGTCTTCGTCAGATCTGACATAATCACCTACTCCCTTGTCGGCCTCTCGGGACCGCCATTTAAAGGTTTGGAACTGTCCAGGTCATACTAGCACGGACGCATTGTCATTTCGAGCGAGGATACAGCGACCTACCCCCCCTGTCATTTCGAGCGGAGCGAACGAAGTGAGCGAAGTCGAGAAATCTCGTTTTTTACCTCCATCTCAAGCCCGGGCGGGCAGGCGCTACGCTACGCTCCGACGGTCGCTCCCCGACAGCCCGCTTCGCGGTCTTTACGGCTCGCTCCCTTGGACCTCCGCTACGCGTAGCACCTGCCCGCTCTCTTCACGTTCTCTATGGCTCGCTTCCTTGGACCTCCGCTTCATGGAGCGCCTGCCCGCCGTGACAATGAATCAAAAAGGGCTACCATGGGTCCATGTGCAAGGAATGCGACATACTTACCTATGACGAGGTGCTCAAGCTCATAGAGGAAATCACTGCCCGGAAGCCTCTGTGCGTTGAACCCCGCCAACTTGAGCTGCCCATTAAGGTGTACCCTCAGTCAAACGCCCCGCTCATCGTGGCTAACTTCGATACCGCGCTCGGCTCCAGGAGCGTTCCCAACAGTGCGCTACTCGCTCGCGAGCTATCCTGGGGCTTCGGTCAATCGTGGAAGCCCGGTGTCATCTTCAACACACGCATCGAAAGCGCCGCAAAGCCCCTGTGGCACGACTCGATAACGCATCGTCGCTGCATACTTCCCGTACGCTCGTTCTTCGAGACGCACGAGTCAGAGACCGTCTCCTCACCCAAGACGGGACGGCCCATCAAACGTCCCTACGAATTCGTGTCCTCCGCCAGCGATGTCATGCTCGTCGGCTGCATCTGGAAGGATGATTGCTTCTCGATGATGACGACGCAGGCAAACGCAAGCATGATGCCGGTGCATCACCGCATGCCACTCATCGTGCGTCAAGAAGAACTGCCAATCTGGTTCAGCGGCGACTACGCAAGCCTCGCGAACCGCGATGCCATCACGCTCGAATGTGCGCCGGCGATATAGAAACGTCTGGATGCTAATGGACAAAGGCGCAGACGAATTACACTGCGCTATCCCCTCACCGCATCGCGAAAGAAAGCGATCTCCTTTGCATAGCCATCAAGCTCATTGGGGGTCTCGAGGATGCACGGGAGACCCTGCAGCGCGGGATGTTTGACCACGCGGACGAGGGCATCTGCCCCTATCTCGCCCTCGCCGATTCGTGCATGGCGATCCTTATGAGCCCCGCACACGTTGAGCGAATCATTGACATGTAGCGCCTTGAGATGGTCGATACCGATGAGCTTGTCAAACTCGTCAAGTACGCCGTCGAGATCATCCTTGATGTCGTAGCCCGCATCCCAGACATGACAGGTATCGAGGCATACGCCGACCTTCTCGGGATGGTCCATGCGCTCGCGAATCGCGGCAAGTTCCTTGAAGGTCGAGCCGACTTCCGACCCCTTTCCCGCCATCGTCTCGAGCAACAGCGTCGTCGTCTGGTCGGCCGTGATGACTTGGTTCAGAGTCTCGGCAATCTGCTCGATACCCACCTCGACGCCTTGACCCGTATGAGAGCCCGGATGCATGTTGAAGTACTGTCCAGGCGTGTACTCCATGCGTGCCAAATCATCATCGAGCGCCACACATGCAAACTCACGTACTGACTCCTTGGCAGAGCAAGGATTAATCGTATAGGAACCATGCGCGACGATCGTTCCCATGCCGATCTCCTCGCAAGCACTCTCGAAGCGCTTGATGTCCTCGGGGTCGATGGCCTTGGTGGCACCACCGCGAGGATTGCGCGTGAAGAAGGCAAACGTATTGGCTCCGATGTCCTGCGCCGTGCGGGCCATCGCCTCATAACCCTTACTCGACGAGAGATGACAGCCTATGACGAGTTCTTGTTGCATTGTTTGCCCCCGATCACGCTCGTCTACGGACGATTGAGCAACCGGTCGAAGAGCGTGCGGGCGATAAGGCGCTTGGGGAGCACGGGAAGCTCGTCTGTACCATCGGCACTCACGAACCAAACGCGGTTGTCGGCAGAGCCCATGCCGAGCTCGCCAGAGACGTCATTGGCGACGACGAGGTCGGCGTTCTTCGCGGCAAGCTTCCTCTTGGCGTTCTCGAGCACGTCACACGTCTCTGCTGCGTAGGTCACGACCTTGGTAGCGCCCTTGTCTGCCGCAAGCGTCGCCGCGATATCGGGGTTGGGAACGAACCTGACCAGCAGGTCCTCCCCATCGTGCTTGATTTTCTGCTCCCGAACCGCCTCTGGTTTCCAATCCGAGACGGCCGCGACGAAGACGGCGATATCGGCATGGGCGAAAGGACTCCAGCACGCATCAAGCATCTCGTCAGCCGTGCGCACGGGGATGACTTCGACGCCCTCGGGAGCGGTAAGCGCGACAGGGCCAGAAACGAGCGTGACCTGCGCTCCCCGGTCTCGTGCCTCCGCCGCGATGGCATAACCGGATTTGCCGCTGCTTCCGTTGCTGATATAGCGTACGGGATCGAGCGGTTCTTGGGTGGGGCCTGCCGTTACGAGAACGTGCATGCCCTCCATGTCACGCGAGCGCGCAAGCACGTCGAGCGTTGCCTGCACGATGGCTTCCGGCTCGGCCAGACGTCCCGCTCCGACATCTCCGCAGGCAAGGTAGCCGCTATCGGGATACACGATGGTGCAACCGCGTGCCTCGAGCGTGGCAATGTTTTCCTGCGTGGCAGCATCGCGCCACATCTCGACATTCATGGCAGGCGCTATGACAAGTGGCGCCTTCGTGGCAAGTGCCGTCGTGGTAAGCAGTTCATCGGCAACTCCTCGCGCAATCTTCGCAATGACGTTCGCCGTGGCAGGCGCGACAAGAAATACGTCAGGCTCCTTGGCAAGGGAGACGTGATGGATGGGATCACCCGGCTCGTCGAAGAGCCCGACGGCAACCTCATGGCCCGAGAGCGCCCGAAAGGTGGTAGGGCCCACGAACTCGGTGGCATGCTCGGTCATGACGACCTTGGCATCTTGACCGGCCTTTTGAAGCAGCCTCAATATCTCGCACGACTTGTAGGCCGCGATGCAGCCCGTGACGCCCAGCAAAATCACGAGGCATCCCCCTCCCCTTGCGAGACGACCATCATGCGATGGCAATTGGGACATTCGGCGATCTCGTCGCCCTTGCGCAACTTGGCGAGCATACCATCGAGGATGGTCGATCGACATGCCGTGCAATGGTCGTCTTCGAGACGGGAGACGGCGACGCCGTTCTTCTCGGCACGCAATGCCTCATAGCGTTGCGCCATGGCCGGGTCGAGCTGGGCGATGAGCTCAGCGCGTTTGGTCTCGAGCTCGCCGATACGCGCCTTGATCGCGCCACCCTTCTGCTTGAAGCTCTCGGTATGATGCGCCTCGGCGTGATCGGTCTTGGCAAGGGCCTGAGCCACCTGCTCGGCAAGGTTATCGACCTTTATCTGGCGCTCGAGCAACTCGTCTTGTTCGATGACGATGTTCTTCTGACGCTTGACCTGGCCCTCCATATCGCGTGTGATGGATGCGGTGGCACGGTAATCTGCGTTCGTGTCGAGCTTTTCCTGCAGGGCCTTGATCTTGGCGATGACGCGTTCCTCCTCGGCCTGGAGTTTGGCAAGCTTGCCCTCGACCTCGTCGAGAAGTTCCACGACCTGGTCTTGCTTGCCCTTGATTTCCTTGCGCTTTGCGCGGCAATCCATGATCGCCTTGAGCTCGGGTAGCTCGTCCAGCTCTCGCTTGGAACGCATGATCTGCGTATCGCAGTCCTGCAAATCGAGAAGCACCTTGCTATCGGACATGGGTCAATCTCCTTCTCACGCCGTCCACCAATTACGGTGAGACCCTCGCAGATCAACGATATCGTCTCGGACTATGCCACATGCAAGCAAAGCGTCGATGAGCACATCAACAATGGGAAGCTCCGAGCAATCGTGGCCAAGTTCGACAACCGAGAGATAGGGTTGCGCGTCAACGCACAGATGATAACGCGTCTCTCCGACAATCATGCAGTCGATACCAGCAGCGATGCATCGTTCGTAGAGCTCGGAATCACTCCAGGAGCCATTCAAGAAGGCAATGCGATTGATTTGGCGCTCCGGGTCACCCCAGACGCGCGGATGGCAATCGAAGTTGCGCGCCGCAAGCTCGGCGATAACGCCAAGCGTCGGATTCGTGTCCCAATCCGGAACGAGGAGGGCGCCAAAGCCCTTGTCCTGCGCGCACAAGCGCGGATCAAGGACCGTTTCGCAGTTACCCAGACACGAGCAGCCCATAATGGCCGCGAAGCGCTCGCGCGTCGCTATCGCGCGATCGGCGTTGGTGTGCATGGCAATCGTCGCCACGCCCCGCTCGATCGCCTCGTAGACCATGCGCCCGGGACCAGGCGCGCTCGGCTGTGACTCGGGGCCGAACTCGGCGGGTCCTTCCTTGATGAAGGCGGGATGATGCGTCACGAGGACGTCGCACCCAGCGTCGGATGCCGCGATGACGTTCGCGTCGCTCATGTCGAGCGCGACGGCAATCTTGCCTACGGCACGTTCGCGGTTGCCCACGGCCAGGCCCGGCTGGTCCCAGCATTCCGCATCCTCGCGCGGAAAGGCCGCGAAGAGCCCGTTCTCGAGTTCGCCTATCGTCTTCGGAGCCGTCATAGCCTCTCCCCGTCCTAGTCTTCGATCACGATATGACGCCGATCGCCATCGGGCGTCGGCACGGTGAGTTTCCCATACCCTGCCTGGCGCATGAGTCCGACGGCATCGTCGAAGTTCGCCGCGACGTCCTTAGGCGCATGGGCGTCGCTGCCGATCGTGCACTCGACGCCCGCATCGTGAAAGGAGCGGAGCATTTCGAGCGCGGGATACATCTCGTGCGCGTCCTTGCGCAGACCGGCGGTGTTCACCTCGACCATGCGGCCCGAACGCGCTGCCGCCTGTGCCATCTCGTAATTGTACTCCCTCGCGTCGAAACCCGGATGCCAGCCGTACTTCTTCGGCAGGTCGGGATGCGCAAAGCACATGATGGGGCCGGGGTGTGCCGCCATGTCGAGCCAGGACTCGAAATAGGCCCGCCAAAGGCCATCGACGCCATAATCGTCCCATACGCTCAGGTCGCGCGAGTCATCGATGGGACGCATGTCTATGAAGTGCACCGAGCCGAGCACGTATTCGAATGGCTTGCAGAGCTCGACGAGTTCATCGGTGCGTCCGGGTAGCCAATCTGCCTCGATGCCGATCACGAGCTCGAGGGCACTCCCCTTCTCGCGCAACCGTTCACGCTGCTCGTGCAGTTCGGCAAGATAGCGCTCCATCGTCTGCGGCGACATGGAGGTCTCGAAATCCGGGTCCATGCCTTCGGGAAGGACGAGGTGCTCGGTCTGCGCGAAGGTCGAGAGCCCGAGCTCTTCGGCACGAAGAACCATGTCGGCAACTGAGCCCGAGCCATGGCCGGAGTAAGCCGAATGCGAGTGGCAGTCTATGCGTTCGTTCATCGCAGCACCTCCGGAAGGATCTCGATAAAGCGATCGATGTCCTCGACGCTCGTGTTCCTGCCGAAGGACAGGCGAATGCCACCGAGGGCGTCATCGCGGGAAAGCCCGATGGCCGCGAGCACATGACTCGGATCAAGTGAGGACGTTGAGCATGCCGATCCGGACGAGATCGCGAAACCAGCATTGTCGCAGCGCAGCACGGCCGTCTCGCCTTCGAGGCCCTTCACGTACAGGGAGAGGATGTGCGGAACGACATCCGCATCGTCCTTGAGCGTGACGCGCAAATCGTGCGCATAACCCGCGCGGGATATGGCATCGAGCAGGCGCGTGCGTAGCGCTAATACATGGCTCCAGGTCTGCTCGCGCTCGGCGATGGCGTATTCGACTGCCTGGGCGAAGGCACGGGCACCGGGCACGTTGGAGGTGCCGCTGCGCAGGCCGGCCTCCTGACCGCCCCCGTGAATGAGCGCCGCGATACGCGTGCCGCGTCGCAGGTAGAGCGCCCCGACGCCCTTGGGCGCGCCAATCTTGTGAGCGGAAAACGCGCAGGCATCAACGCCGCTTGCCTCGAGATCGAGGGCGATCTTGCCAAGTGCCTGCACGGCATCGCATGCGAATAGGGCGCCATGCTCGTGTGTGATGAGCGCGAGCTCTTCGATGGGCTGAATCGTGCCAAGCTCGTTATTGACCGCCTGCACGCAGACGAGGCAGCAGGCATCCCCTGCATCTTCGATTGCGGCAAGCTGGCGCTCGAGTGCTTCGGGGACGATGATGCCATCAGAACCCGGCATGAGCCTATCGACCTTGTAGCCAGCGGATTTGAGCGCATCGGCAGCATGCAGAACCGCATGATGCTCGATTGCCGAGACGATGACATGCGTATGTGCAGCTCCTGCAACGGGTTTTGCAAGCCCCTTGATGGCCATGTTGTCAGCTTCGGAGCCACCCGAAGTGAAGATGACCTCGGAGGGTGCATGCGCTCCAAGCGCACGGGCTATGCGGGCGCGCGCATCACGCAGCTGCGTAGCCGCTTCGCGACCCTCGGTATAGAGTGCGTTGGCGTTTGCCCAGCTAGCATCATGCAGCACGGGATACAGGCGCTCGTCGAAGGGAGCGGTCGCGGCGTAGTCAAGATAGACGCGATGGGCGCTAGCGGCAGGCATCGCGGACGCCTCTCAATGCCGCTGCCGGGTCATCCGCACAGAAGATGGCGCTTCCCGCCACGAGCACGTCAGCGCCGGCGGCACGTACGAGCGGCGCCGTCGCCACGCCGATGCCTCCATCGACCTCAATGAGCGGCGCTGCGCCTTCAGCCTTGCACATCTCGACAATTGCCGCGATCTTGGCAGGCGAGCTCTCGATGAAGGACTGGCCACCAAAACCGGGATGCACGCTCATCACGAGCACCAGGTCAACGAGCCCGAGCAGGCCCTCGAGCGCAGATACATCCGTCTCGGGGTTGAGCGAGATGCCCACCTTCACGCCGGCATCCCTAATGGTGCGAAGCATGGATGCGGCATCGTCGCAAACCTCGACATGAACGGTTACGGAATCGGCACCCGCCTCGATGTACCAGGGCACCTGTACCTCGGGGTTGTCGATCATCAGATGCACGTCAAGCGGCACGTCAGTCACGCGCTTGAGCATCTTGACATGTGCGGGGCCAATGGTGAGATTGGGAACGAAGTGGCCATCCATCACGTCGACGTGTATCCAGTCGGCTCCTGCCGCAGAAATCATGCGCACGTCGCGTTCGAGATTAGCGAAATCGGCGCTCAGTATGGACGGGGCAATTTGGATGTCCGTGAACATGGGTGCCTATCCCTTCATTCCTGTTCGGCCTTCACGGGGCGCTCGAAGAGCGTCTCGATTATCTCATGCGGGTCGCGTCCTTCCCAAAGCACTTGTCGCACGGCCTCGGCAATGGGCATCTCGACATCATGCTGGCGCGCGAGCTCGGTCACGGTTTTGCAGGCGACGGCACCCTCGGCCACCATCTGCATCTTCTCCTCGAAAGCCGCAAGCGTGCCTCCCCCAACGAGGAAGGCGCCGAGCGCACGATTGCGGGAATGCTCCGAAGAGCAGGTCGCGATAAGGTCGCCCACGCCGGCAAGGCCCAAACAGGTACGCGCATCGCCACCAAGCGCGACGACAAGACGCGTTACCTCGGCAAGGCCACGCGTCATGAGAGATGCCGACGCGTTATCGCCCAGTTGCATGGCCACGCTCATGCCGTTGGCGATGGCGATGACGTTCTTCGAGGCGGCGCAGAGCTCCACACCCGTCACATCGGAGGTGGTGTACACGCGAAACGTCGAGGTATTGAAGAGGTTCTGAAAGTAGAGGGAACATGCCTTGTCAGATGAGGCGACTACCGTGGCAGCCGGCAGGCCGCGCGAGACTTCCTCTGCATGGTTGGGGCCGGAGAGGCAGGCGATGCGCGACGGATTGCCGAGCACGTCTTCGAGAAGCTCGACCATCGTGAAGCCAGTCTGCGCCTCGATGCCCTTCGTCAAGACGATGACGGGCAGATCGGAGGCGATAAAGGGCGCGCATGACGAGGCGATGGAGCGCAGGTACGACGAGGGACAGACGAAGATGGCGGCATCGACGCCGCGAAGCGACTCCTCGAACGAAGCGCTCGCTGTCACGCCAGTAAGCTCGACGTCAGGCAGATGACGCGGATTGCGATGGGTCGCATTGATGGCATCGGCCACATCGGCGCAACGCGTCCACATCCTCACCGCGACGTTCTTGCCAGCAATGAGGTGAGCGATGGCCGTTCCCCACGTGCCCGAGCCGATAACTGCGACGTTGCCCATCACAGCTCTTCCTCGAGTTCTTCTTCCAGCTCTTCTTCGTTCACGGCGGTCTTCTCGCCGGTGGGCTTGAAGGAGAACTTGGGCTCCTCGCCGTTTATCATGCGCTGGATATTGCTGCGGTGCGCGAAGACGACGGCGATGGCAATGATGACGCTGACGACCAGTAACGGGACGTTATTCCCATAGAAAACAAATGACCAAATGGGAAGGCTGATGGCCGCGCAAATGGAACCCGCCGAAATCCGTTTACTGATTCCCGCAATGACGAGGAAAGTGGCGAGCAGGCACAACGCAACGAAGGGGTACGCCACGAGTATCGAGCCAAAACCCGTGGAAATGCCCTTGCCGCCCTTGAAGCCAAGCCACGGACAGAAGACATGGCCGACGATGGAGAAAAGGACGGCGAGCACGATGAGTAGGTCGAACTGCCAGGCCGCATCAAAGGGCATGAAGCCGGTGACAATGCGCGCGAACACGACGGCGAGCGCTCCCTTGCTCGCATCGGCCAAGAAGGTGATGACGAAGGCCTTCCAACCGTAGAGTCGACTCATGTTCGTCGCCCCGATGGACCTCGATCCACCCGAACGCGGGTCGGAATGGTAGAGCGCCTTGCCGATGAGCACGCCAAAGGGAACGCTGCCTATCAGGAAGGAGACGGCGGCAACGAGGACGAAATCGAGCAGGATGACAGGAGACATGGTTAGTTCTTCCTCTTGAACTTGATGCGAATGGGTGTACCGACAAGGTCGAAGTTCTCGCGCAGACGGTTCTCGAGATAGCGACGGTACGTGTCATCGATGATTTCCGGAAAATTCGCGAAAAACGTGAAGACGGGTGGCTGAGTCGCGGCCTGCGTCACGTAATTGAGGCGCAGGCGCTTGCTGCCCTTCACGATGGTATGGCCGAAGTCGCGCAGCTGGGTGAGCAGCGCGTTGAGCTGGTTGGTGGGAATGTGACAGGAGTAATTATCGTAGACGGTGTTGATGGCATCCCAGATGCGGTGCACCGAACGACCCGTCTTGGCCGAGATGGAGATGACGGGAGCATACCCGACGAACTCGAGACGATCGCCCACGAGCTCTCGAATCTCGTCGCGGCGATCGGGGTCCTCGATGAGGTCCCACTTGTTGATGAGCACGACCATGGCGCAACCACGCTCGGCAGCCATGCCCGCGACCTTCTGGTCGGCATCGGTCAGGCCAAGCGTGGCATCGATCATGAGAAGCACGACGTCGGCACGATCGATGGCACGCAGCGATCGTACGTACCCATAGTACTCGACGTCCTCGTCGATTTGGGATTTGCGGCGAATACCCGCCGTATCCACGATGCGATAGCGCACGCCATCATGCTCGACGACGCTATCGATCGCATCGCGTGTCGTGCCAGCGACATCACTCACGATGGAGCGCTCGCCGCCGACGAGGCGATTGGTAAGCGATGACTTGCCCGCATTGGGGCGCCCGATGATCGCGACGCTAATCTCGTCATCCGTCTCGTCATCACCTGCATCCTCGGGAAGCTCGCGTACGACAGCATCAAGCAGATCACCCGTGCCATGGCCATGCGAGGCGGAAATGGGCATGGGATCGCCCAGTCCAAGCGAGTAGAACTCCCAGAGCACTTCGTCCTCGCGATCGGGATTGTCAAGCTTGTTGACGGCAAGCACGACGGGAACTTTGCTCTTGAGCAACACGCGCGCGATATCGGTATCCTCGCTCGTGACGCCCGTTCTACCATCGACGACGAAAATGATGCAATCGGACTCCTCGCAGGCAACGAGCGCCTGGCTCGTGATGGAGCCCTGAAACATATCGGTGTCCCCGAGGGCGATGCCACCGGTGTCGATGATCATGAAGTCGAGGCCATTCCAGTCCGCTCGATGGTACGAACGATCACGCGTTACGCCGCGCATCTCGTGCACGATGGCATCTTCCGTTTGCGTTATACGATTGATGAGCGTGGACTTTCCGACATTCGGACGACCGACCACGGCAACGAGCGGGAGACTCATGAACACCTCTTAACGTAGGATTACGATTCGTATCTTACCGCATCAACGCGTCGATGATATCCACAGGCGTGTAGGTGCACAGACGCACGGTCGCGTCACTTGCCGCTTCGACCTCGGCAAGCGTGACGTCGTCGAGCAAGGTGAAATCCTGGTTGAACATCTCGCGTGCTACGAGGACGATGCCCTCGGGGTGCGCCGCGCGCAACGCCGGGATTAGATCGCTTCCGGTAATGAGGCAGGTCACATCGACGTTTCCGCCAAAGAACTCGTTTTCGACAGGCAGTATCTCGAGCTTGCCGACAAGCGGTGATGCATCGATGAGTCCCTGAAGCACTCGACCAAACGCCGTACCGCAGACGATATATGCAGGACGTGCCTCATCAAGCAACTTTGCGAGCTGCGCAATATGCTCGGCGTTCTCGTCCCACTCGTCGATGAAGGAACGCATCATGCCGATGCCGTCCTGGAACTGAGGGTAGCCCGCATACATGAAGGCAGGCGGAAAATCGTATCCCGCATCGATATAGAACTCGTCTGCGATCTGCAGACGCGGGTTGCGGCGCTCGACGCCGGAATCCTCCTGGAACTCGCGGATGAGCTCGATGACTGCAGCAGCCGCATCGGGATCGTCTGAAAACGACGAGGAGAAGCGGCGCTGGTGCTTCGTGTAGCCAAGAGGGACGAATCCTGCCGAAAGCACGCCAGGATGCCGTTCGATCCACGCAAGCGTCCTCATGAGCTCCGCCCCATCGTTCACGCCGGGAACGACGACGACCTGCACGTGCACCTCGAGACCGGCATCGAGCAAAGCCTCGAGCACTTCCATGCCGCGCGCGGCGTTCTTGCCCATGAGCGTCTCACGCACGTCTGGGCTCACCGCATGCAGTGACACATGCAACGGCGAGAGGTGACACTCGATAATGCGTTCGAGTTCGTCATCATCGATGTTGGTAAGGGTCACGAAGTTTCCCTGCAAAAACGAGAGACGATAATCGTCATCTCGCAGGTACAGCGTCTTGCGCATGCCCTTGGGAAGCATGCCCATGAAGCAGAAACTACAGGCATTGCGGCAGGTCATGACACCATCGAAGATGCAGTCATCGAAGGTGATGCCCCAGTCCTCCCCCAACTCGCGCTCGAGCAGCGCAGTCTGTCCGTCATCAAACGTCACCTCGACATCGAAGCCATCGGCCTGCCAACGCCACTCGATGAGGTCGCGTAGATTGCTCCCCTCGACCTCCGTGATGACCATGCCCGCCTCAACGCCAACGCGATCGGCCGGCGACCCCTCCTCGACATACGCGACACGGGCACGACAGGGCTGAGGTTGTGCCGGCGTCCGGGAGGAGCCGTAAGGGCATGTCATGCGAGAGGCGTCAGACATTATCCGTCGCCTTGTCGGTGAGCTCGCGTATGTACGCGCACACGGCATCGATATGTTCCTGCGGCGTGCTCGCACCCGCCGTGATGCCGATGCGTTCGACGCCGTCAAGCCAGGAAGCCTCGATTTCGACGCTATCCTCGATATGATGCGTCGCTGCGCAACGTGCCTTGCATATCTCGTAGAGGCGGCGCGTGTTTCCCGAGTTCCTGCCACCAATGACGATCATGAGCTCGGCCTGCGAGGCAATCTGGGCAGCGCTGTCCTGGCGCTCCTGCGTTGCGAAGCAGATGGTCTTCTCGACACGAAGCTCCTCGACACGCCCTTCGAGCGCGCCGAGCACGGCGGCAACGCGATCGGCGCTTTGCGTCGTCTGGATAACGACACCGACCCTTGCAGGCAGCTCATCTGGGAGCTTCTCGGGGACGTCGGCAACGGCGATGACCGCCTCTCCGCCCCAAGCGCGTATGCCCTCGACCTCGGCGTGACCAGGTTCGCCGATGATGACGACGGCGTAGCCCTCTTCGGCAAGCTGCCGCGCCTTGCGTTGGACCTTCGAGACATAGGGACAGGTCGCATCTACGACGGCAAGCCCGCGATCGAGCGCGGCATCGACAATCTGCGGAGCGGTACCGTGACTCCTGAGGACGAGTGTCCCCTCCGCCACCTCATCGAGCGTGTCGGCGACGAGCACGCCCTGGGCGGCAAGATCATCGACGACGCGTGGGTTATGGATGAGAGGACCAAGCGTATGCACGGGACCGGCGCTTTCGGCAGCCCCATGCGCCATCTCGAGCGCACGCTTCACGCCATAGCATGCGCCGGCATTTTGGGCGATTTCGATAATGATGGACACGAAAGCTTCCTAGCCGCGTGCCGTATCGCGCAGACGAAAGACCTCGTCCATGATCGAGGCGATGATCGCATCCGCCCTCCCCTTCTTGGGAAGGTTCTCGAATTGATCGCCTCGTGGGTCGATGGGTTTGCCCACGTTGAGGTAGACACGCGGGAAGCGGATGAACTTAGGTTTGCCGTAGGGCATGATCTTCTCCGTGCCCTCGATGCCAATCGGCACGATGCGCGCATGGCCCATATTAGCAATAAGAACGGCGCCGGCATGGGGATGGTACACCTTGTTCGGCTTGTTCATCCTCGTGCCCTCAGGATAGATGAGCACGCTCTCGCCACGCTTGAGACAGGCAGCGGCGCGCTTGACCGCCGTGCGGTCAGCAGAGTCGGGATTGACGGGAATCGCCCCCACGCGGGCAATGAGCTGCGCGAGCACAGGCTTGAACAGCGTATGCCGTGCAAGGATGCGGCTGAAGCGCCTTTGCCCGTAAAACGCGCACCAGTGCACACATGGGTCGGCGTACGAGACGTGATTGCAGACGTAGACGACGGGTTCGTCGCCAATGGCCTCGAGGTTCTCGATGCCACGTATCTTCCAACGAAAGCACACCTTGAGGATGGGGCGCACGAAGTATGCCGCCACATAGATGAACCAGTTGTGCGGTTTGCCTTTGGGAACCCAGACACCCGAGTCGAATATCTCTTCGAGAGACTTCATGCCCTATTGTTCCCCTTCGTGTACCGCACGAGCCATTTTCACGATCGCATCGCACGCCTCGTCGATGCTCATGTCCGTCGTATCGAGTTCGCTGGCATCGTCTGCCGGTTTGAGCGGCGAAGTGGCGCGCGTGCTATCGGCCTTGTCACGAGCAATGAGGTCGGCGAGTATGACCGACGGATCCGTGTCGCCGAAGCCGCGCTCGGCATTCTGCAACGCACGGCGACGTGCGCGTTCCTCGGGGCTTGCCGTCAGGAAAATCTTGAGATCCGCGTTGGGAAAGACAACCGTCCCGATATCGCGGCCCTCCATCACGATGTCATCATGCGCGGCGATACGACGCTGTTGCTCCACGAGGGCCGTGCGCACCTCGGGGATGGCCGACACCGGGCTGACGGCCTTGTCGACCTCTGGCGTGCGAATCGCAGCCGTCACGTCGACGCCATCGAAGGAGACGGCGCTGGCAACGGGATTGCCCGGCTCGTGCGAGAAGACGATGGGAACCTCGCGCGCGACGGGCTCAAGTGCAGCGGCATCGTCAAAACCGATGCCGTGCTCGATGGCATAGAGGGCGATGCACCGGTACATGGCACCCGTGTCAAGGTAATGAAAACCGAGCATGCGTGCGACGCGCTTGGCAATGGTGGATTTGCCGGAACCCGCAGGCCCGTCGATAGCAATTATCACAAACTGCTCCTTAGCTCATCTGACGTGAGGTCAGTGTACCATCTCAGCGTTTCAGACTCTCCATGTCGGCGAAGAAATCAGGCCACGAGACGCAAACGCATTCGACGTCATCCAGCTTGACATCGACGCCGAAGAGCTCGCCTGCAAGGTACCAGGTCATCGCAAGGCGATGGTCGCCATACGTCGGAAGCGAGACATGGGGAGGCATGTCGCCTAGGTCACCGGCCAAGCCCATGATGTGCAGGTCGTCACCATCGGCATAAGCCGTAACGCCGAAGGCCGCAAGCCCCTCGATGATGGCGGTCATGCGGTCACATTCCTTCACGCGCAGCTCGCCACATGACTCGAAGACACTCTCGCCACATGCCAGTGCCGCGGCAATGGCGAGGATGGGTATCTCGTCGATGAGCGTGGGAATCTCGTCCGGCAGGACACGAGTCGCAGTAAGCTGCGGCGTATAGGCAACGTGTACGTCACCCACGCGTTCGCGCCCTTCCGTACGCTCGTCTCGATACGCGAGCGCAGCTCCCATGCGACGCAGCACCTCGAATGCGCCCGTGCGCGTCGGATTAAGCGCGACCTGCTCGAGTGTGACATCGGAGCCAGGGGAAAGCACGGCGGCAACGGCGACGAAGGCCGCCGAGGAGGGATCACCGGGAACGGACATGTCATGCGCGTGCATGCGCGCGGGGCCTTCGACAGATGCCATGAGGCCGTTCACCTCGACATCGACGCCAAAGGCAGGCAAGAGTAGCTCCGTATGATCACGACTTTTCGAGGGCTCCGTAACGGAGGTCGTTCCCTGCGCCTGCATGCCGGCAAGCAAGATGGCTGACTTCACCTGGGCCGAAGCTTGCTCGGTCATGAGCTGTGCGGCATGCAGGCCCTGGTTTGGAAGAACACGGACGGGCAGATGGCCTTCGTCGCTCTCGAACGCCGCGCCAAGACGGCGCAACGGCCCCATGACGCGTTCCATGGGACGTCGGGAGAGCGAAGCGTCGCCGACAAGCGTCGCGTCCATGCCGAGGCCCGCGAGAACGCCCATGAGCAGACGCGCCGTCGTGCCGGAATTGCCGCAATCTATGACGAGTCCCGCCGCAGAAGACGAACTGGGACAAATGTCCTGTCCATTTGTCCCAGTTT
Organism: Coriobacteriaceae bacterium; assembly: GCA_025992705.1. Taxonomy (NCBI): domain Bacteria; kingdom Bacillati; phylum Actinomycetota; class Coriobacteriia; order Coriobacteriales; family Coriobacteriaceae; species Coriobacteriaceae bacterium. The sequence continues at coordinate 1,116,908 of DAJPGJ010000001.1, read as the reverse complement.
TTCCAATGCCCTCGACTTCCCCTTCGAGACCACGGGATCCCGGTGCCAGCTTGACATGGGCGCCGAGCGCCCTGATCGCCTCGATGGTCGCATGCACGTCATCGCTTGGCAGCACGGCCTCGAGCCTCGAGACGCCCTGCGCCAGACCGGCGAAAAGCACGGCGCGATGCGAAATGGACTTGTCGGAAGGGACGCGAATCGTGCCAACGAAGGGCATGTCTAGAGCTCCTCTTCGAGACTTCTTATCGAGAAGTCGTAACCCTTGGTGATGAGCTCGCCACCAAAGCGGCCCATATCGCCCTCGTCGGTCAGGATAAGTTCGAGCACGGCGGTGTCCTCGTTGATGTGGTCGATCTCGATAGATTGGATGTTGCAGGCGGCATGTCCTGCCATACCCGTCACCTCGGCGATGATGCCCGGATGGTCGGTCATGGGGATGCGCACCTGCGTGAGTTTGGCCGAATCGGGAATCCACTTGGCAGGCAGGCTGCGACGCAGACGCGCGCTCTCCTCGAGCATGGTCGTGAGCGTTTCGGCATCACCTTCGCGAATGGCCGTCTCGAAGCGCGCGATGATCTCGCCGACCTCATGCAGGCCCTGTGAGAGTGCCTCGCTGTTGTCGAGCGCGATGCCGCACCACAGCTCGGGGGAACCGGCTGCGATACGCGTGGAGTCCTTGAAACCGCCGGCGGCCAAGCGCAGGAGCTCCTTGCGCTCGTCAACGTGATTACCCGCAAGCTCGACGAGCGAGGAGGCAACCATGTGCGGCACGTGGCTCACGATGGCAATGGCGCTGTCATGTTGCTCGCGACTAATGGAGATGATGCGTGCACCGAGCGCGCTGAAGGTCTCGTAGAGCTTGAGGAAGACCTCGTCTTGCTTGTCGCCCTCAGGGCAGAGAATCCAGTAGGCACCTTGGAAGAGGTCAGCGCGCGCGGCACCGAAACCATTGGCCTCGGATCCCGCCATGGGATGTCCGGGGAGGTAAAGATCGGGGCGCGAGAGGACTTCATCGGAATAGCCGGTGATGACCGCCTTGGTCGAAGCGACATCGGTGATGACGCCATCGTAGCCATCGGCTTCGAGGCGCTCGAACCACTCGCGCGCCGCGTGCACGGGTGTGGCGATGATGACGAGATCGCATTCGCCGCTCGAAAGCCACTCGTCGACACGTGGGTCATCGACGAGCGCGTACTCGTCGAGCGCGCCTTGCTGTCGGGCTTTCTCGAGCGGCTCGGCATGGCGACCGATGCCGATGATGGTGGGCGGGTCGTCAAGTTCCTTCATTGCCGCGGCAATCGAGCCTCCGATGAGGCCAACGCCAATGATGACGACCTTCTTGAATGGTATTGACATGAGTTCTAACAGCTTTCTATCTCGTTTATCTGGTCAAATGCGGGGATGAGACACATTGGACAGGTACATCTGTCTCATTGCGATCGCAATGAGACAGATGTACCTGTCCAATGTGTCTCATCCCCGTCGATCTCAACTAATCCTTAGTCCTCGATGGTGATGTACTCAATCGTGGGCATGTTGTCGGGGTTGTTGATTGCTCCGCCCTGGCCCGTGGCATACTTGAGATAGGTGTTCACGATTGCATCCACCGTCTGCATGCCGGCATCGTCAACCATGCCGAACGCGGCGTACTGGCCATCAAGGCTGAGCGAGACGTTCTCGCTTGTGGCAAGCGTGATGAAGAAGGTGGTCTTGGCGCTGTTGTAGACGCCGGTACGTGCCATGGCGACCGTGCCGCGCTTGAACTCGTCGGCGAAGCTGTTGTCGACATCGTTTTCGTAGAACTCGCCAATGATGGGAGGCAGCGCAGGGTCATTGCCCGAGGCGCTATTGCCCTTCGTGCCACCCTGCAGGCAAAAGCCCTCGACGATGCGGTAGAACTTGAGACCATCGTAGTATCCGTCCTCGGCGAGGCTGCAGAAGTTCGCGACCGTGACCGGTGCCGAATCGGCATACAGCTCGATAGTGAACGGGTCGAAGCCCTCGACCTTGACGACGGCATGATGCGTGCCTGTGGCGTATTTGCCCGATGCCTTCGTGGTCACGGTATTGGGATCGACGCTCTTTGACGAGGACGAGGACGAGCCGCACGCAGCAAGCGTGCAGCAGATCAGGGCGCTGAGCCCGATGATTGCAAAAGCGCGGGCGAACTTCTTCATGTCATACCTCAATCAATCATGGTTATCGATGCGATGCGCGGATACTTGGTCTCGTCGATAATCCTGCCGTTGTCATCGACGATGATGCGGAAATCCTCATCGGCCGCGGTGGTGCGTTTGGCGATCTCTTCGATGACCTCGTAGTTCTCGACAATCTTGGCAAAGCCGGCATACTTGCCGTCGAGGAAGGAGAGGTCGCTCATGAAGATGATGAGGCTCGATGCGTCGCTTTGCTGCCCGTCGACCGCGCGGTTCATGGCGATGACACCGCGTTTGAGCGAGTTGGAGTTCTTGATTTCGGATTCCTCGTACTCACCCGTGATGAGATAGTTGTTGTCCTGCTGCGTATTGCCAACGCGCAGGTACATCTCGTTCAGAATCCAGTAGACGGGCTTGCCATTGTAGAAACCGCTATCGACGAGACGGCAGAACTTCTCGGCCGTGACAGGTGCGGAGTGCGAATAGACCTCGATGGAAAGCGGCGAGGACTCGTAGCCCTCGAAGACGAGCTCGGCATGATGGATGCCACTAGAGTAGTCGATCTCCTCGACGGGAGCATGCACGAGCACCTCGTCTGAGTCCGACTTCTGCGTATCGGTCTGCACAGACGTCGATGATGCGCATCCGGCAAGGAGCACGCAGGCGAGCATGGTGCAGGACAAGACGATGCACGCGATGGGGATGTACAGCAGGCGTTTCATAGACGAGTCATTCTACTACAAGCGCAGGTACGCGAACTAGTAGACCATTCCCATCGCCTCGTTCACCTCGCCAAGCGTCGCATTGGCGATCTCGTTCGCCTTGCGATTGCCCTCATGCAACACGTCCTTGACGTAATCGAGGTCACGCGCAAGCTCCTCGCGGCGCGCGCGTATGGGAGCGAAGTAGTCATTGACCGCCTCGGTGACAAACGCCTTGAGCGCGCCGCCTCCTCCATCGCCAATCTCAGCGGCGATGTCCATCTCGGTGCGACCCGAGCACAGCGCGGCGGTGGTAAGCAGCGCGGAGACGCCGGGTCGATTCTCGCGGTCGAAGGTGATGTTGCGATCGGGATCCGTCGGGGACTTCTTGATGATCTTGGCCGTCTCGTCTGCCGTCATGCACAATGAGATGCCGTTCTTGTAGCTCTTGGACATCTTGCGACCGTCCAGGCCGGGAACCTCGATGACATCCGAGAGGACGCCCTCGGGCTCGGGAAAGACCGGGGCGTAGCGCTCGTTGAAGCGGCGGGCGATGGTGCGCGTGAGCTCGATGTGCGGCAGCTGGTCCTTGCCGACGGGCACGACATTGCCCTTGCAGAAGAGAATGTCGCAGGCCTGGTGGACCGGGTATGTCAAAAGCAGGCCGGTGAGCGCATGGCCCGATGCCTCCTGCTCGGCCTTGACGGTTGGATTGCGCTCGAGCTCGGACTCGCTCACGAGCGAGAGGAAAGGCAGCATGAGCTGATTGAGCGCGGGAACTGCGGAGTGCGTGAAGATCATCGTCTTGGCTGGGTCGATGCCGCAGGCAAGGTAGTCAATGACGATGTTATAGACGTTATCGGCGATATTATCCGTCGTGTCGCGATCGGTAATGACCTGATAATCTGCAATGACGATGTTGGTGTGTATGCCGCGGTTCTGCAGATCGACACGCCCCTTGAGCGTCCCGAAGTAATGCCCGAGGTGCAACCTGCCCGTAGGGCGGTCACCCGTGAGCATACAGTACTTGCTGGGATTGACGTCAAAGTCCGCGCGAATCGCATCGCTTTTGCGCTTTGCCGCCTCGAAGCTGCCTTCATTTGGCATGTTGGAGCTGCCTTTCTCTCGAAAATGTCTGCAAGATGGTACACCATCTGAAAAAACGTACGGCTAGTAATTGCCCAAATCCTCGGGATGGATACCGTAGGATTCGAGTTCGGCAAACCCCGGACGCGTCCTGAACACGAAGCTATCGACATTGCGCACGATGAGGTGATTCACCTCATCAGGCCCCATCGCAAGCCAATTCGCGAGAAACCCCCTGATAACGCCACCATGTACGATGACGGCCGTACGGCCTTCCAGGCACTCGAGCTCCTCACTCGCCTCTCGGATGCGTGCGAGAAAATCGTCGAAGCTCTCCCCTCCCTGCGCGGGTGGCCACGTAGCCGCACGCGGTCCCCAAGGGAAGGGCAAGTCGTGCTCGATGACATCATCGAAGGTCATGCCCTCGATGGGGCCAAAATCGAACTCGATGAGACGTTCGTCAACGCGCAGCTCGACGTCAAGCTCGCGTGCTGCCGGCTCGGCAATCATCATCCTGCAACGTTTGAGGGGCGAGCATATGATGCGGTCAGGACGCCAGGCGACGAGCCCCTCGACGGCGCGGCGTGATTGTTCCTCACCGAGTGCGGTCACGCCCTCGTCTCTTCTCCCGAGAAAGAAACCCTGGGAGTTCGCGTGCGTCTGGGCATGCCGCATGAGCAAGACCCGTGGCATCTCATCCTTGACTCCCGTCGCAAGCGGGTTCGGGGTCGTATCGTCTTCGTGCTTCGTCATAACCAGCTTCTCCCTGTCTAAAGGCCCGCAGCCTCGCGCAAGCTCGCAACCTCGTCATCACGCAAGAGACGCCAGGCGCCCTCCTCGACATCGACGAGCTCAAGTGGGCCGAAGCTACTCCGGTGCAAGTCGAGCACCGGATGATGCACGGCCGAACACATGCGCTTGACCTGACGCTTTCTGCCCTCGTGAATGACGAGCTCGATATCGGAACTGCCATCGGGGCGTTCGGCAACGATGCGAACCCGCGCCGGCGCCGTGAGACCGTCGTCGAGCATGATGCCATCACGAAGTGCCTGGATCTCCTCTGCGCTGGGAACGCCATCCACATGTGCCTGATACGTCTTGTCGACATGGTGCTTGGGATGCAGGAGATGCTGGCCCATGTCGCCATCGGTCGTGAACAGGAGCAAGCCCGTCGTGTCCTTATCGAGCCTGCCAACGGGATAGAGGCCAGGATATAGATCACGCGGCACGAGCTGCGCGACGCAGGGACGTCCCTGCGGATCGTCCATGGTCGTCAGATAGCCCTTGGGCTTGTAGAGCATGAGGTAGACGGAATCGTCTTCGAGGTGCACCTCACGGCCGTCGACACAGACAGTGTCGACCTTGGGGTCGACTTTACTCCCGAGTTCGGTCACGACCCGGCCGTTCACGCTCACGCGCCCGGCGGTCATGAGATCCTCCGAGCCACGCCGGCTCACAACGCCCGCACGGGCGAGGAACTTCTGCAGGCGCATGGGAAACGGTTGTTCGGGCGTTGCATCCGTCATGATTACCCGACCAACTCGATATCGTCATCATCAGGCTCGTCCTCATCGGGTTCCTCGTCATCGTCATCGATATAGACGTATGCTTCCTCTTCCTCAGGATCAGCCGTGTCGATGAGGTCGTCTTCATCAGTTGCGTACTCATCGACTAGCTCGTCATCGTCCATGTCATCGGCATCGTCTTCGTCAGATTCGACTTCGTCATCATCTCCGAAGTACGCGTCGAGGATACCGTCAACGTCCTCGATATCGACACCAAGGTAGTCGTCAACCTTCTCGGTCATGGATTGGGCGATGACATCGGCAACGCCCTCGGCATCGTCAACGCGTGCCTCATCACCCGCATCGACCTCCTCGACGCGCGCGGCAGCGGCATCGAGCGCAGCAGCCGCCTCAGCTTGCAGCAACTCGATTGGCTCGTCCTCGCCGGAAAGCTCGAGTTGCATGTCATCGGTTTTGTCCACACCGCTCAAGCGCTCGCGAATCTGCTCACGGCTTGCGTCGTCCGGCGCAAAATCCTCAAGAGGTGGCAGGTCTTTCACGCTCTTGAGGCCGAATCGCTCGAGGAAGGTGCGCGTCGTGCCGTAGAGGATGGATCCTCCCGGCTTATCGCGGCCCATCTCGCGCACGAGGCCCTTCTCGACAAGCGAGGAAACGACGCTCTCCGAATTCACGCCTCGTATGGCGTTGACCGTCGCACGCGTTACGGGTTGATGATAGGCAATGACCGCAAGCGCCTCGAGAGCGGCCTGCGACATGCGATGCGTGTCCCAGGAGACAACGTAGCGCTCGATGGCCTCGTGATAGGCGGGATGCGTGTAGAAACGCCAACCGCCCGCGACCTCACGCAACTGTATGCCGCGGTTCTCGTCCATGTACTCGGCGGCGAGCGCGACCAGCGCCTCGTCGACCTGCACGGGGCTCACGTCGAGAATCTCCGAGAGACGCGCGGCGCTCACGGGCTCGTCCGATACGAAAAGCAGTGCCTCGGCAGCGCTCATCAAGTCCGCATATCGCTCGTCACGTGCCATGATTACTCCTCATCTTGCATGTCTTCATTTGGTGCATCCTGCACGTCCTCGTCATCAAGCTGCTCGAGAGACGGGTCTTCCGGCATGCCCCAATCGGGCACGGAGAAATCGGTGATCTCCGGTGCATCGGCATCGATATCGAGCTGTATCTCGGCAAAGGCCGCATCCTGGCAAATCCTGATGACGCCGCGCTTGTAAAGTTCGAGTATTGCCAGAAAGGTAACGACGACGAGCTCGGGCGTGGGGGTGTCCCCGACGAGCTGACTGAAGGTACAGCTCTCGCGGCGGCGCATCGAGCGATAGATGCCCTCGACGTGTTTTTCCATCGAAATGGGCACAGCGGCGATGTGCTCGGCCTCGAGCAGGAACGTGTCACGTCGTGCGGCGATGTCAGCGCAGATAACCGCGAGTCCGTGAAGCGTCGTGCCCTTGAGGTAATCCGGCATGAGACCGAGGAACTGCTCCTCGAGACTTGCCTGCCGGGGGTGCATCTTTGCCTCGTTTTCCATGCGCATGCCTAGGGCAGCGGCGGCATTCTTGAATTGCTTGTAGACGACGAGACGTTCGACCAGGATGTCACGCGTCTGCTCCGGCGTCAGATCCGCGAACTCATCATCGAGTTCGATCTGCTCGATGCCGTCCTTGGGAAGAAGCGAAGATGCCTTGATTTGCAGCAGAGTTGCCGCCACGACAAGAAAATCGCTCGCGATATCGAGGTCAAGGTCCTTCATGCGCTCGACTTCCGCAAGATATTGGTCAGTGATGTCCGCAATCGAAATGGCGCCGATATCGATCTTCTGGCGTGACACGAGCGTGAGCAGGAGGTCAAAAGGCCCCTGATAGGCATCTATGCGAACGCGATATGACACGTTTGGGCTCCCGTTTATCGAACATGCGCTTGGTTCGCTATTCTAGCGCAGGAACATGTCAATCGGGCGGATGCACCTTGCGTTTGTCTGCTTTTAGCGCGTCGATGACATCCGAACAGCCGATGGCACAAGGGCAACGGAAGCGTCGGGTACAAGCTGGAGCACCACGATATCCTCGAACCACTCAGGAGTGACGTCGAGCGTAGCGCCCTCTTCGAACTCGAGCTTCTGGGCCTTGGGCATCACGATGTAGGCAATGCCCGCATCATCATCGCAAGTGCGGCCGTTCGCATCGAAGATGTTATCCCCCACCGTATCGTCGCTCGCGAGCAAAAGCTCTCTCTGCGATATCGCACCCTCCTCGAGCGCATTGCGTAGCTGGCGTTCGAGGATGTAGGCACAGTTGAGACGCTCGTTTTCGAGATAGACGTCCATGAGGTTGTTGAAGGAGGAGTTCTCGTCATCGACCACGACGAGAACTTGCTCGCCATCGGGCAAGGCGTAGACGAACTCGTTCACGGCACAGGTCTCGGCAGCTTCCTCTGCATCGATACGATAGACGGAGTCGTTGTACTGGTAGGCACCGACATTGGCCGCTATCATGGCGAGCGCGATGAGCACGGGAACGCCGATTGCGACTTTGGGATGATGTCTCGAGGCAATCGCCCACATACCAAAGACAAGGTAGATACAGACAAGCGCCTTGGCAAGCCAGATGCCGGGATTTATCTCGAGGAACGCGCCGTGGTAGATGTCCTTGGCGCCCGAGCTAACGGACGGGTCAACGTTCGGGTCGATGGGAAGAGGCGACAGGTGTTCTCCGAGCAGACGCAGGGGATGGAACTGCGCATTGTCGAAACCCTGCGAGTAATCGCCATTTCCTAGCATGAAGACAACGAGCAGACACATGCCCAACGTCATCGCGATGGCCGCGGCAAAGGCGAAGGGGGTGCGCATGATGGCGGTGCCATCGCCGCGCAGCAGCTGCTTGATGGTCAGGAAGAGCAGCGGTAGGAAAATCGGGGCGACGTAGCGCACGTGCGGACGAATGCCGACATGCCCGAGATCCTCGCGTATGGATATCGTGTAGACGACGATGAGGAGGATGAAGACGAAGGCGAGCAGGCAGAAGAGGTACAGGTCACGTTCCCGCCTCGTCAAGCGTGGCCAGGTAAGAGCAGGCAGGGCGAGCGGGAAGAACGCGAATGCGATGACGAAATGCGTCGCATCGCTTGCCAGCGCGTAGATGGCAAAGAGCAGCGCGTAGGGATTGAGCAGCACCGACGGATCGGTCTGGTTATACGAGTTGAGAAGCCCCGAGAAGAGCGTGAACTTGAGGATGATGAAGGGAATGAGGAAACCGACTACGAAGCAAGCAAGGGAGAGGCAGGCGCGAAGCCAGGCTTGCCCTCGCACCCGACCCACGACTCGCGCGATGCCGCTGCGGACAGCGGCCTGCGGACGACCGCAGGCTTGCCCTCGCACCCGACCCGCGCTTCGCGCGATGCTGCTGCGGAACTCGCGCGCCTCAGGCGCGCTCAGACAGTCCTCGCAAGACCGCATCGCGCTCATCGCGGATCTGCTCGAGATGCCTGCGGTCGTCCGCAGGCCGTCGTCCGCTTGCGCTCTTCCGTCATCTTTCGCGCGGCATATTCGCACGATCATCACCACTATGGAGGCAAGGGCAAAGCCAAGGGCCACTTCCTTGGCAAGGTAAGTGACATAGCACAGTAGTCCCGCGCCGGCGCACCAGGCATACCCCGCCCTTCCCCGTGCCTCGAAGGCGCGCAGGCAGCAGGCGATGAGCCATAACGCAAGCGGCAGGTAAATGCACTCGCTCAAGAACGTCATCGAATAGCACATGTCGGGCATGATCAAGGCGAAGAGCAGGCAGATGATGACCGGCGCCTTGCCGGTGAAGAGTCTGCGGGCAAGCAGAAGCGCCGGAAAGACGGCCGAGGAGACGTAGATACTGTTGAGTAGCGCGATGAGACGCACGCGCAACAGGGGATCATCTGCCAGAAACGCGGGCGAGAGTGCAAGCGGATAGAGAATCTTCTGGAAGCTCGAGAAACCACCACGCTCGATAAGCTGTCCTTCGTTGAAGAGACTCGCGGCGAGATTAAGGTAGCGAATCTCATCGGGGAGCACGCCGATGCACTTCGGAAAGTCCGCAAGGCAAAAACGCACGACACTCGACAGCACGAAGAGCCCCGCAGCGACGAGAACGAGAACGCGGATGTCGTGATTGTCACGTGTCACGAGACGTCCCTCCCCCTTCGCTCTCACTAGATGGGCAACAGGAAGCGAGAAATCGCGCCGGCAGTCACATCAAGGTAGATGCCGAAAATGTCCACGTGGAGGAAATACGGCAGCACGAGGATGATGAGCAGGAAGAAGAACATGGAGTATTGCTGGACCTTGTAGTACGTGCGCAGCGCCTTGTCGCTCAGGAACGCCGCGATAATCGAGCTGCCATCAAGCGGTGGAATCGGGATGAGGTTGAAGAACGCGAGGCAGAGATTGATTGTGCAGAAGTAGGTGCCGAAGTACCAGATGTAGAAGCCAACGGCGGCGGGAATGGCGGGCATCTGGTAGAGGTAGATGCCACCCCAGGCTATCGCGGCTCCCACGAGACTCAGCATGAGGTTCGTGACGGGCCCCACGAGTCCGACGATGAGTTCGCCCTTGCGAATGTTCTTGAAGTAGCGCGGATTGTAGGGGACGGGCTTCGCGTAGCCGAAGAGCATGCCGCCTCCGCCACCGAGCACCGACATCGCAATGAGGCAAGCGGGCAAGATGACCGTACCGAAGGGGTCAATATGCTTGAGCGGGTTGAGCGAGAGACGCCCGGCGTTCTTGGCGGTCGGATCGCCGAGCTTGTATGCGGCGTAACCGTGCGCGACCTCGTGCAAGACGAGCGCCGGGATGAAGGCCGCGACCATGATGACGACCTCGATGACTTGCGTCAGCATCGCGTTGCTCATGCGTCCTCCCCCATCTGCTTGAGCTCGAGCTCGATGGTGGCGGAAAGATCGAGCCATTCCGCCTCGTTGGCCGTCATGCGTGCCTTGAGCTCGCTGTATTCGGTCATTGCCGCCTCAAAGCGCTCCTGGTCTGCATAGAGGGCCTCATCGGCCATGAGCGTGACGAGTTCCTCGTGGCGTGCGTCATCTATTTCCATTTGCTTCTCAAGCTCGGCAACGCGCTTGCGCTCGTCCTTGAGCTTGCGGTACACGCGATTACGCGCCTCGGCCTCGGCGCGCTTTTGCTCTTTGGTCTTGGGAGCGGAACCCTTGGAGCTCACCGCAACCGTGCGGCGCGGCTTCTGATGCTCGCGTGGCTCGGGCTTGGCATCCATGGTCTTGTCACGCGCCGACAGCTTGAGGTTGCTCGTCTGCTCGGACGCATCGATAGCGTTGCCGTAAGCGTCAACTTGTCCTGACTTGTAGAGGAAGTAATCGTAATCGCCAGGGTAGTCGGTCACTACACCGCCATCGATGTAGATGATGCGATTGGCGAAGGAGCGAATGAGATGCCGGTCATGACTGATGAGAACGATGGTTCCATCGAAGCTCTGCAAGGCTTGCTCGAGTATGTCGACGCTCGAGATGTCCAGATGGTTGGTGGGCTCGTCGAGGCAAAGCAAGGGTGCAGGGGAAACGAGCATCTTGGCAAGTGCGAGACGTGCCTTCTCGCCACCAGAGAGCACGCTCACCTTCTTGTCGACGTCATCGCCTTTGAAGAGAAAGGCGCCGAGCAGCGAACGCACCTGCGTCTGCGTCCATCCTGGCGCCGCATGATCGAGCTCGGCGAAGACGGTGTTGCGCAGATTGAGCTCCTCGAGCTGATGCTGGGCAAAGTACGAGAGCTCGACATGAGCACCATAGGTGATTGAACCGGCATCATGACCAAGCTCACAGGCAATCATCTTGAGCAGCGTCGACTTGCCCGATCCGTTGGGACCAACGAGCGCGATCTTTTCGCCGCGCCAAATATCGAGATTGAGATTCTCGTAGACATGCTTCTCGCCGAAGGACTTCGAGACCCCCTCGATATGCACGACGTTGTCACCGGTACGCGCGGGCTGCGGAAAGACGAATCGCACCTTTTTCTTTTCCTCGGGAATCTCGATTCGCTCGATGCGCTCGAGTTTCTTGACGCGGTCTTGCACCTGTTTGGCCTTCGTCGCCTTGTACCGAAACTTCTCGACGAAAGCCTCCATGTGCGCAATCTCGCGGTCCTGGGCCTCCTTCATCGCAACCAAGCGGGCAAGTGCCTCATCGCGTTGGACGAGATAGGCATCGTAATTGCCCGTGTAGATGCTGACCTTGCCATTGGAGATATCAGCCACGTGGTCGACCATGCCATTCATGAAGGCGCGGTCATGGCTTACGACGAGTACGGCGCCACGATAGGTCTTGAGGAAGTTCTCGAGCCAGCGCACGCTCTCGAGGTCGAGGTGATTGGTGGGCTCGTCAAGCAGCAGAATCTCCGGTGCCCTCAAGAGGAGCTTGGAAAGTGCAATGCGCATCTGCCAGCCACCGGAGAACTCATCGGTCGAGCGCTCCATATCCTCTTCATGAAAGCCCAGGCCAAAGAGCACACGTCGTGCCTGGGACTCGATGTTGTAACCGTCCTTGGCCTCGAAGCGCGTGCGCAGGCGACCGTACTCCGCGAGAAGGTCATCGGCGCGCGATTCATCTGCGCTCTCCATCTCGCGCTCAAGAGCCTCGAGGCGCTTTCCGAGCTCTGCGACATCGGCGACACTCGTCATGACTTCCTCGAGGACGCTGCGTCCCTCCATTTCGATGGATTCCTGCTCGAGGTATCCTGGATGAGCATCGCGCGCAAAGACGACCTGGCCGGAATCGGCGGACTCAAGGCCAGCGATGATGTTCATGAGCGTCGTCTTGCCTGCCCCGTTAGGACCGACGAGGGCATAGCGATCGCGCTCGTTGATGCGAAACGAGACATTCGAGAAGAGAACGCGTGTACCGAATGACTTGGTGACCTTGTCGACATTGAGAATCATGGTGGTCTATTCTACGCGAGTTCTGGCAATAAAAGGCCAGAATAGACGCCTTTAGATGCATGCGTCTCGAAAGTCCCATAATTTCTGGAGCTCTCCAAGATCTATTCTGCGTAGCTTGAGAGAGCAGTCAATCTCGCATGCAAGCCGCTTGGCCTGAACGAGCTGCTCCGAATCGAGTCCGTAACGCCGCCCTATATCATCTAGACGCTGTGAAAGGGGAATTCTTTCACCGCCTTTACTCACAAGCATGTCCGCGATATTCAGCACAAGTAACTCGTCCGAATAATAGGGGGCACAGGGCATGCCATGCCAGCGTACCTCGCGCCAATAGGAGTAACCCGCTTCTTTCAATACGGCTGATCCAGCTATGGGATGATCCAGAGGGTCATCGACAAAGCCATAGCCGCAATCATGAACAAGGCCGAGCAAAAACATCTGCTGGCAACGCGTCTTGTTCCAACCGAAGACATCGCTGGCAAGTCGGGCAGCTAACCGCCCAACTTCACGGCTATGGATAAGGCGATTGTCATCAATACCAAGAGATGTGGAATCATGGCTACCCAATCGACCAGTTATTTCTTGAAGAGATGAGGCAATATGCCAAGAGCAGCCCGAACGGCTATGGGCGTGTATGGCTCGTCATTGATTTCCTCATAGTTTTTGCGCCTCTCCGCGTCCCTGCGACGTGCTTCTTCTTTCCTCAGCCGCTTTTCTTCTTGTTTACGTTGCTCCTCTAATCGTGCTTCTTGCTGTCGCTGAAGCTCAGCCGTTCGCCTGTCGCGGTCTTCTTGAAGCCTACGCTGCGATTCTTCCATAGCCTGCGCATTGACGCGAGCAACGTACTCGGGGTCGGCTTGATAACGAGCGCACAAATCAGGAGTTAAAGTGAATTTGCACCCATAAGCGCCACCAATGTAATGTATACAGTTTCTACAACTTGCGCTCATCATTCTTCCTTCCGTAAACCGAGTAATTTGATGCACGCCCTGATTTCGCATAACCCTCTCGAGTACCGTAGCGAAATGAAGCCCTTCTCATCATGGATGCATCCCATAGACCCTAGAACCATGTCTTGCCTTCGATGAGATAGGCCTCCTTGAATTGCTCTGGGCTTCTAGTCAGATACTTGATTCCCTCAACGATACCGATAACAGAAGTGATAAGCGGCCCTACAAGAACGATTGCGCCTAGCGTCGTAATCACAATAGTTATGATTCCTGCTGCGTTATGTCCGAGGTAGAACTTCTGAGCGCCGATCCATCCGAAGAATATGGCAAGAAAGCCTGCCACCCATTTGCTCTTATTCAAGTTCGTATTGGGACTGGGCTGCTTTGGGGCCTCGCTTCTTTTTTCTTGCCACTCCTGGAATGCCTCAAAGGCATCAGAGAAATCTTCGGCCGTATAATACTCTGGGCTCTTGGTCTTCCATTCTTCTGATCTTTGAGGACTATCATACGTTTCATACGATGAACTATCCTGATAAGAAGAATTTGAAGTATGTGGGCTTTCTTGGTATGTGGATTCAGGTGAAGGGCTGGGTGCAGCATTGCCATGCGCATTCGAAGACCCTTCCCGCTTCATAGCAAGAAAGGATTCCATCACCACATAATCGGTACCTGTATCAAATCCTTTAGAATCGGCAAAACCATAAAGAATCAAAAGTGGTTCATCGGCATCATTAAAAAGCGCGTCGAAACGTACAGCGGATTCCATAAAGAGCTTTGAATTAATCGTACCGTTGCTCGAGCGTTTCTCCAGATTCTTTAAAATGTCTTCCTTCGCATACAGATCAAGATAGTTATCGTATTTCGCGCGATTTATCTCGTTCACAAAGACATCAGCTGCAAGATGCTTGAGATTCTCTATCTCGGCACCACTCTCGAATTCCCCTTCAAGGCTATTCAATCGCGATTGGAGTATGGCGTACGGAAGGCTCTTCGCAGAAACCTCGTCCCCGTTGCCGATAAGAGCGTAGAGGTTCGACATTCCCAGTTTGCCGAGGGATTTGTTTATCTGCACATATTCCATATCTACAGATTCGAACATCTTTTGGAACGAGCTGTATCTATCCTTTGCCTCTGCCGCCGAATAGCCATTTTGCTCATCTTCCCCAGCGACATGTGCTCCCGCAGCCTCTATGCCCAAGGTGATGATCTCGGTTGCGCGGGCTTCTGTCGCTTCCTTATCGGGGCCATCCAGAAACTTGTACACAGGCAACGAATAATCCGTCTTCACTTTGCTAATGACGGCCTTCTTGATATTGACTATCTGATCTTGGGGAACACTGCTCCCAAAGACCGATGTCTCATCGGCAATGATTCCATAGACAATCTTCTTCGCCTCAGTGGCTTGAGACGATGGATTATTCAGAACCGCTACGGCATCGGCATAGGAGGAAGATAGCGCCTCGTTGAGCTCCTTGTACGCCATCTTCCCCTTCGTGAACTGCCGGGAGACCTTGCTAGTCAGTTCCTGTACTGCCTTTTCAGCCTCATCCTTAGACATTGGTTTCGGATTAACGAAATCCAAGTTGAAGGCCAAAATCCAATTCATCTTTAAGGTCCTCTTTGTCTTTCCTAACGAATCGCAACAATAAGTATGATTAATCTATGCTCGCCAAAAGGGCGTTTCGCTTTACCTCCTCGATGCTTCCAGCATCGAGGCCAGTGGTCACTTGCACGTCAAAGTCGCAAGTTGTTCCCGTTTGAGCATCAACCGCGGTAATCGAGAGCAGACCCTCCTCGTTCAAGGAAAAGGTCACGCGTATCGCATAGCCCTGGGGCTTTGGGCCACCCAGGTCAAAGGTCTGCCTCTTGATGGGCTCGGCATCAGTTTGGTAGATGTCGTCGGTCGTGTCACTCTCGAAAATCTCAAGCTCAACATTTGGTTGACCTTCAAAGGCGGTGGCAAACGTATCCTCTGCGACAAATACGTGAGTGTCCGTGGGAATAGGCTGATTCTTCTTTATGAGATTCGATATACCCTGCAGGGTCTTCAATCCGTAGCTCTTGGATGTTGCGTAGGCTATGACGTTTTGCGTGCCGCCAAGCTGTAGCTTCCTGACGATATTGTCCTCGGCAATCTCCTTTTTCTCCATGCCGGAAACAGCAGTAGGGTTGTTTGCCTCACTATCGATTACGGTAGACGCCGCATCCAATGCGCAAAGGGCAGCGCCGCGTGCGACGGCCTCATCCGGATCTGCAAGCTCAATGGGAATATCCGGATAAATTTCGCGAAGAGCGTTTTCCACCTGTGGCATGCGGGTAGACCCGCCCACAAGCAAGATCTTGCCAACATTGGCGCCAATCTTCGCCGCCTCATTGATGCACCGCTGTGTCGTATCTATCGTACGCTGAAGGAGATGCTCGGTGATTCGCTCGAATTCGTCACGGGTCAATTCGCATTTGAACGGTGTCTCGGTCATGCGAAGACGAACATTGTATGAATTCTTCTGGGTCAGCGCCTGCTTCGCTGCTTCAGCTTGGGATTGAAACTCCTCTTCGGCTTCCTCCTCGAATTCGTCTTCAAAGCCGGTTTCTTCGCGGTACTTCTCCTGGAGATAGTCAACGATAGCCGCATCCCAATCCTTACCGCCGAGCGTATCATCACCGTCGGTCCACTTCACCGCAAGGGTGTTCCCATTGTCGGATGTCTTTATTTCGATGACGTTGACATCAAAGGTGCCACCACCAAGGTCATAGACCAGAACCACGGAATCCTCTTTTGCCTTTGTCGTCCCGTAGTACACCGCAGCGGCAACAGGCTCCTGGATTATCTGGAGAACGTTAAGGCCTGCAATCTCTCCAGCTGCCCTTGTGGCGTTGCGCTCGGAATCACCAAAATATGCAGGCACGGTTATGACAACGTCTTTCACCTCAAGACCCGTGTCAACACTTGCATCCTGCGCAAGCTTACGAAGAATATAGCTCGACACCTCTTCAGGAGATTTCTTTTCGCCATTGATGAAGGTAGCTTGATCGGTGCGCCCCATAAGGCGCTTGACAAACGTGACGACTTTTTCGGGATTGAATATGGCATCTGACTTGGCGTCCTCGCCAACAATTACATTGCCGGCATCCTCAAACTCAACAACAGACGGTGTCGTTGTCTTGCCCGTATCACGATTTTTTGCCACTTGGACATTGCCGTTTTCATCGATGTAGGCAATGCACGAATACGTCGTCCCCAAATCGATTCCAAATACTGATGACGCCATGGTTTTCCTCTCTATCTCCTCTTATCGAATCCGAAGAACGTTGTCAGGTTTTCTGAAGACCATCACTCGTTTTGCGCCAGCGACTGTTCGTCCGAATACACATTTACGACAGTGCGTGCTTTTTCGAGTACCGTATTCTTGAAGATATAAGCATCGCTTGATACCACGCTCACCGTCTTGTTTTTCTCCGGTTCCACAACCTTGTTCTGACCTGATATCTTCATGTAGTTAGATTCGAAGAGGTCCCCCCTTTTCGAATGAGCGGATTTCAACACCGCTATCTTCGATAACATCGTTCACATCGTCATATGCGAATTCGAATTCATCGAGCGGAATCGAATCGGCTCCAGAGGCCTGAGTCTTCAATATCGCCCTTTTCATGTATGCATGGGTTTTAACGAGCGGTCTGAGAACGGAAGCCAGGATGCTCGCATATAAGTCTGCCTTGTATTCCTGAATTTCTTCACTTTGCTTCTTGAGAGTCTCTAGCTCATACTCGCTGCGATCAATTTTGGCAGCAAACATGCCTTCTAGCTTATTTAGCATCTCGATAATCTGCTCGGTGGCGCCATCCCATGAGCTTTGGTCATCGTTCTTGTCTTCGGGAATACTTTCGTTTGAATCGGATATCGATTCAAACGGGCGTGTATTGATGTCATCGGTGGATAATTCAGCCGCCGCCTCGTTCTTCTGTTCGAGATCAACTCCCGAATATGCGATGCTTTGATCTTCAAATTCTGCCGAAAATGACTCTTCGGAAGAAGCCTCGTCATCTGTTGACAAGATATTGTCTTCTGGGATAGCAAACTCTGCATTGACCATGTGCTAGTTGCCTTCAATAATAATCAAGAAACATATCCTTGAAAGGCTACCCCCCCCCCCACGTATTTTGTCAAGATGGGGAAACGTGGAGGGGTCCCAGAATCCTCCGCAACCTATTTCAAGATTAGGGCTATGTTTCAAAAAGTGTGTCCGAATAAGACCCGTTACCCCAGTTGAACACAAGCAAATCAGGTCCTTGAGTTGGAATCGCCCAACTCGAAGGTGTTTCAAAAAGTGTGTCCGCTTTCCTCTTGACGTGCCTGTTCAGGCAAGCTTTCCGAAGGGAAAAGTTGCCTAGTGGACAGGATGACGCCTTGAGTAGCCCGAGATGCGACGTTTGCGGAAGCGAGATGAAGGGGAACGGATACACGAAGGCAGGGACCAAGCGCTGGCGGTGCAAGTCGTGCGGTGCCTCCAAGACGAGAAGGATTGACAACGCCGCCAAGCTGCTCCGGGCCTTCCTTGCCTGGATCCTCTCCAAGAGGTCGATCGCCGATCTCGGATACAGCAGGTCGACCTTCTGGCGAAAGTGCGCCGGGTTCTGGGAGCTTTGGCCCATCGCCCCTTTCACCGGCGAGGGTCTTCGACACGGTCTTTCTCGACGGCATCTGGTTTTCCCACGACGCCGTCGTGCTCGTCGCGCGCTCCAAGGAGCACGTGATCGCATGGCACCTGGCGCAAAGGGAGTGCTCGAGCTCCTGGGCGGCGCTGATGATGAGGATACCCGCTCCGATGCTGGTGGTGTCGGACGGATCCACCGGGCTCGCGAAGGCGGCGCGCACCGTATGGCCCGGCACCAGGATACAGCGCTGCGTCGTGCATGCCGCGCGCCAGGTCAAGCGCTACACGACCAAGAGTCCCAAGCTCGAGTGCGGCCGCGAGCTCCTGGGCATCGCGAACCGCCTGACGAGGGCCAAAGACGAGGACGCGATGAGGGAGTGGCTCGTCGACTACGCGCAGTGGTGCTCCGATTGGAGCGAGTTCCTGAAGGAGTTCACGGTGAAAGACGGCAGGAGGGTCTACACGCACGAGAGGCTGCGGCGGGCCAGGGGAAGCCTCAACCGCCTGGTGAAGGAAGGGACGCTTTTCACATTCATCGAGATGCAAAGGGAGCGCGGCGGGCGCTGGGATTCCACCAACAACCCGATCGAGAGCCTGAACGCGCAACTGAGGGAGATGCTCAGGCTGCATCGGGGATTGCCGCTGCTGCACCGCGTGAAGGCCGTCATGTGGTGGTGCTACATGCACACCGAAGAGCCCGAGAGCCCGGCGGAGATCCTGCGCCGCATGCCGAGGGACGAAGACGTCGACGGGCTTTTCGCAACCGTCTCGGGCGAGGGCCGGCATTCGGATGGAAGCCCGGAGAGGTATGGGAAGGCCATCGACTGGAACGAGTTTCACATGCCGACGAGGTACCGTCAGTGATGTCCCGCCGGACACACTTTTTGAAACATAGCCCTCATGTGGTGGTGCTACATGCACACCGAAGAGCCCGAGAGCCCGGCGGAGATCCTGCGCCGCATGCCGAGGGACGAAGACGTCGACGGGCTTTTCGCAACCGTCTCGGGCGAGGGCCGGCATTCGGATGGAAGCCCGGAGAGGTATGGGAAGGCCATCGACTGGAACGAGTTTCACATGCCGACGAGGTACCGTCAGTGATGTCCCGCCGGACACACTTTTTGAAACATAGCCCCAAGATTATTATCTATCGCATGACTAAGACGGAGGACCATAGGTTGCCTACCTATGGTCCTTTGGTTTCATGGTGGGCGTAACAGGGTTCGAACCTGTGGCCCCTTCCGTGTGAAGGAAGTGCGCTCCCGCTGCGCTATACGCCCGTATAAGCAGGGCCGCGAAAAGGCGGCCCTGGAAAATGCTGGCTCCCCGGGTAGGATTCGAACCTACAACAACTCGGTTAACAGCCGAGGGCTCTGCCGTTGAGCTACCGAGGAATACCGCGCACATGCGCAAGTCGAGATTATAGACGAAACGTGACGGTACGCAAGAAGAAAGTTGGCAAACGCGTCAAATGCGGTCTGATATGCGCCTTGTCTACCGCAAATACGGATTGAGGCTGCGCTCGGCGCCCATGGTCGATGCGCCCTCATGTCCTGGATACACGATGACGTCATCGGGGATGTCCGCGAACTTGGTCGAAAGCGTCTCGATCATCTGCTCCATGGAGCCGTGATCGAAATCCGTGCGCCCGAAACGGCCGCCCGAAAACAGCGTATCGCCAGAGAAGAGAACGCCGTCCTCCGCACAGTACAGGCAAATGGAACCTTCGGAATGCCCCGGCGTCTCGATGACCGTGAAGACCTTGGAGCCAACCGTGAGCTCATCACCCTCGTGCAAGCGCCAATCGACGTGCGGTGCCCCATAGCCGCGATCAAGATCGTGCCCTTCCTGACGAGCAACGCCATCGACAAGCACCGCATCCGCCGCTGACATGGCAACGGGAGCCCCGCTAATATGGGCAAGGCCCGAGAGAGCGCCGATGTGATCCCAGTGGGCATGCGTAACGACAATCTCCTTGACAGGACGCGCGTGAATATCCGCATTGATAATCGTGAGATCGTCACCCGGATCAATGACGAGGAGCTCCCCATCGTCCTCGATGATGTAGCAGTTGGTCTGGATGGGACCGACCTTGCATGTCTCGATGTTCATGACACTCCCTATCCCTATGCGTTCTTGGGCACGGTGTCTTTCTGCTTGCCCGGCAGCACGCGGGACGCACCGAAGACACCGTCGATTTTCTTGGTATCGGACAGAATGCGGTTGACGATGGCGAGGTCGGAGACTTCGAACACGAAGCGCATCTCGACAATGTCGTCTTTGTGCGTCGTCGTCGTACACGACACGA
The DNA here is from genome assembly GCA_025992705.1 of Coriobacteriaceae bacterium. NCBI lineage: Bacteria > Bacillati > Actinomycetota > Coriobacteriia > Coriobacteriales > Coriobacteriaceae > Coriobacteriaceae bacterium. The sequence goes on along the minus strand of DAJPGJ010000001.1, from coordinate 1,096,603 downwards.
TATTGACGCCGGAATCGGCGAGGAACATGACGATATCTTGCAGCAGGCGCAGCCTGTCGATGGCCTCGATGTAAATCTCGACCTGATAGACGGCCTCGGTCTCGCCCTCCCAGGCGACCTCGATGATGCGCTCGGGATTGCGACGCAGGTCATCCGCATTGGGGCAATCGGAGCGATGCACCGAGACGCCGCGTCCGCGCGTAATGAAGCCGATGATGTCATCACCGGGAAGCGGATTGCAGCAATGCGAAAGACGGACGTAGACGTCATCGAGCCCCTTGACGACGACGCCTGTCTTGTTGTGCGTGGACTTCTTGCTCTTGCGCTTGCCCTCGCCGCGTGGCGTTACCTCGGGAAGGACGATGTGCTCCGTTGCCGACTCTGTCGCTGCGATGGCCCCGGCACCCGCTGCCTTGTTTATGATGCGCACCGCCCGGTGCATGACCTGCTTGGGCGAGAGATTACCGGCACCAACCGCGACGTACATCTCGTCGGCGTTCTTGAAGTTGAGCGCCTCGGCGACTTCGGCGAAGGCCGGCGTCATCTTGGCACTCGAAAGCGTGACGCCGTTCTTACGCGCCTCACGCACGATGTAGTCGCGTCCACGCTCAAGATCGTCGTTGCGTGTGATCTTGGCGAAGTACGCCCTGATCTTGGAGCGAGCGCGCGGGGTGTTGACAATGGACAGCCAGTCGCGTGAGGGCGAGGCGTTCTTGTGCGTGAGGATCTCGACGCGATCGCCCATCTGCAAGGTATACGTGAGCGGAACGATCGAACCATTGACCTTCGCGCCGACGCAGTGGTTTCCGACCTCCGTATGAATGGCATAGGCGAAGTCGAGCGGCGTGGAGCGTGCGCGCAGGCTGATGACCTCGCCCTTGGGGGTGAAGCAGAAGACCTCGCTCTCGAAGAGGTCGACCTTGAGCGACTCCATGAACTCCTGCGGATCGCTCGTCTCTTGCTGCCAATCGAGCATCTCGCGCAACCAGGTGAGCTTCTCGTCGAAGCTGCGCGCCGCGCGGTCCTTCGTGGCACCTTCCTTGTAGCGCCAGTGCGCCGCAACGCCGTACTCGTTCATGCGGTGCATTTCCTCGGTGCGAATCTGAATCTCGAGGGGACGCGCCGCCGGGCCAATGACCGTCGTGTGCAGCGATTGGTACATGTTGAACTTGGGCATCGCGATGTAGTCCTTGAAGCGCCCCGGGATGGGATGCCATAGGTTGTGAACGGCGCCCAAACTCGAATAGCACTCGGGGATGGAATCGACGATGATGCGCAAACCGATGAGGTCGTAAATCTCCGAAAAGCCCTTTTCCTTCTTCTTCATCTTCTGGTAGATGGAGTACAAGTGCTTGGGACGGCCGTATATCTTCGCATCTGCGAGGCCCACGCGGTCGAGCTCCTCGCGCAGTGCCTCCATGGCCTGGGCGAGGTATTTCTCGCGTGCCTCGCGCGTCTCGTTGACCATCTTCTGGACCTGCTGGTATTTGGCAGGCTCGAGATAGAAGAACGAAAGGTCCTCGAGCTCCCATTTGATCGAGCCCATGCCGAGGCGATTGGCGAGCGGCGCGTATATCTCCATGGTCTCGCGCGCCTTGAAGAGGCGGCGATCCTCACGCAACGCCATGAGCGTGCGCATGTTATGAAGCCTGTCGGCGAGCTTGATGACGATGACGCGGATGTCGTTGCTCATCGCCATGAGCATCTTGCGTAGGTTGTTGACCTGCGCGTGGCTGAGGGACTCGATCTCGAGGCTGTTGATCTTGGTGACGCCGTCCACGAGCTCTGCGACCGTATCGCCAAACTTCTTGCGTATGTCGTCAAGGGTGTACTCGGTATCCTCGACCGTGTCATGCAAGACCGCGGCGCGCAAGGTGTCGCTGTCCATGCGCAAATCGGAGAGTATGATGGCAACCTCGACCGGATGCATGATGAAAGGCTCGCCGGATTTGCGGAACTGGCCCTCGTGAGCATCCTTGGCAAAGAGGTATGCTTCCTCGATTGCCTCGCAATCCTCATCGGACAGATATACGGACGCATTCTCGATGAGTACATCGATGCGATCGGTTGCCGGCTCATCTTGCGCCTGTGTCACTATGCTCTTCTGGTCGCTCACGTGGATCACCTCCTCTATATCTTATGCGCCTTTGACCTCATCGTCAGGCAGAATGGGACGATTGAACCTCTCGAGCAGCTCCTGCGCATCGGATTTGAGTGCCCAGCTCTTGAATGCCTTGAAGGTGTCGAGCTCCTCGAGACCCTCACGATAGCGCACGGACTCCTCGAGTTCCATATGCCCCGGATTGGGAACGAGCGTGATATAGCGTGCGACGCTCGCGCCGCTCGTCTCGATGAAGCCAAGCTCGCGAAAGACGGAGATGCCGCAAGACACGCTCGACTCGTCGAGCTTGACGCGCCTGTCGAGCTTCATGGCACGCCCGGCGAGCTCGTGGTTGGTACAGGAGAAGCCGGCCTCCCCCCGTTTGGCCGCCTCTTGGGAAAGCTCGCGCAAGACACGGTAGAGAACGACGAGGGCCTCGCGTGATGGTGCGCCGGACTCGAGGATGTTCTCGTTGATGCGAGCGTCCCCGTAGCCGAAGAGCAGGTGAATCGTCGCATCGCGCCCATCACGGCCCGCTCGCCCGGACATCTGGTTGAACTCGATGTCGTTGAAGGGAAGATGATAGAGCACGACATGCTCTATATCGGGAATGTCGATGCCCTCGCCAAAGGCGCTCGTGGATATGATGCAGCGCAGCTCGCCGCTCCTGAAGGCATCCTCTATCGCCTTTCGGTCTGCCTTTGACAGGCCTGCATTATAGAAGCCGACATATGGGGCGAGCGCGGGCAGACGATGACGCAACATGCGCGTAAGCGAGAGTGACTGATCGCGCGAATTGACATATGCGACGCATTTCTCCCCGTTTGCGACGATGCCCGCGAGATACTGCTCGCGATTGCGGATGTCACGGCGATCGTCGATCTTGAGATTCTCGCGCACCGTCGGATCGAGGATGAGCTCCTCGATAGAGAGCACCCGGCATATGGTCTGGGACTCGTCCGTACCGGCAGTGGCCGTGACGGCAAGCACGAGGGGGTTGCCGAGCGCATCGAGCGTGGTGGCAAGCCCGGCATACGCGCTACGATTGCCCGCACGTGCGAGGGCGACGTGATGGGCCTCGTCCACGACGACGAAGCCGATGCGCCCGGATTGGGCGAAGCGATCGGCATGGATGGCAAGGAACTCCGGCGTGGTGAGCACGCAGTTGACGCGCCCTTGCGCCAGGCCTGCGTAGACGTCCTTGCGCGTCTCCTCGGAACTCTCGCCCGTAAGCACGGATACGGCGAGCCCGAACTGCGCGAAGACCTCCTGCAGATGAAATGCCTGATCTGCCACGAGGGCGCGCAAGGGGTAGATGAAGATGCTCGCCTTGCCCTCGAGAAGCGCCATGCGGGCTGCATGCAAGTGGAAGATGAGAGACTTGCCGCGCCCCGTCGCCATGATGGCGAGCGTGTTGCGCCCATGGGAAAGCGCATCGAGCGCGTGGGCCTGCGCCTCATGCAGCTCATGATTGCCGATGAGCGCCATGCGCAGGGAATCCTCGAGCTCGGAAGGGGAAAGCGTCTGCCAACGCTCACGTGCCTCGTCAAGCGAGGGAGCGGCATCACCGGCAGGCTCCTTCAGGTCGAGGTCAATGCGCCGCACGACGATGTTCACGCCATAGCTCCTGGTGGTCGCACCCGGATCGCGCACGCCAAGAGGGCCGGGAGAGCGCATATCGGCGTTTGCATCGAGCGGTCCGCCCGTCAGGGCGCTTACAGCCGCGTCATAGGCAATGCCGGAATCCATGGCGGGGGCAAGCTGCTTGGCGAGATGCTTGTTGAGGTAACCGAGTTGCGTGCCGTCGATCAAGGTCACGGCAATGGCGTTGGCATCGTACTCGTTGTGTGCATCGCGTCTGAGAGCAAGCTCGACACCTGCCTCGAGCCCAGCGAGGACATCCTGGCGGTTCTCGTAGCTCACGCCCACAACCTTGGTGTTGAAACGTGCCACCTGAGTGATGCCCGCGTAATCACCCGTCTCGCATATCTCATCTTGCACAAGAAAGAGCTCGTCGATGCGCGCAGACATGTCCGTCTGCGAAGGCACGCGAGAGCTCAAAAGTATGTTCTTCGTCATGAGCTTGGGGTTCTTGCGACCGCGATACTCGTCGACAAGCGGCTCGAAGACGACATCGCATATCGCATTGCAATCGACGAGCTCTTGAATGTTATCTGGCCCGAAATAGATGCCGGGCACTTGTGCAATGCCGTCGCTTGCGTTGAAGCGGAAGTGATTGGCTTGCTTGCCGACTGCGGCACGGTCTTCGAGAAAGACATCATGCAGGGCAAGCAGTGGCGTCGGGTTGCCGTTGCCGCAAGGCTGCAGCAGCTCGAGTTCGCTAAATTGCTCGACCGTGCACTCCTCGACGCACGCGATGGTGTCGACATGGATGCCGGTATCGGGTGCCTCTTGCCGCATCTCGAGCACTTGGCTGCAAAGGCGCTGACGTAGCTCATCGAGCTTGTTGGCAGGAAGCGTGATACCGATGGCTGCAGCATGACCGCCGAACTTCTCAAATAGGTCGGAGCATGTGCTGGCAAGCTCGAAGAGATTGATATCGCCATAGGTGCGTCCCGAGCCGCGAGCTTGTCCGTCCTCGATCGAGAAGATGATGACGGGCTTCTTCTTGGCTCGCGCGATACGCGAGGCGACGATGCCCTTGACACCCTCGTGCCAGCCTTCACCGGCAGCCACGATGACCGCGTCATCGGAACCAGCTCCAGCGAGTTGCTCCTCGACCTGAAGGTTGAGCTCGCCTTCCGTCTGGCGGCGAAGGTCGTTGATTTGCTCGAGCTCGACCGCGATGCGCTGCGCCTGATCGAGCTCATCGCACATGAGCAGATCGTAGGCAATCGTTGCCTCCTGCATACGACCTGCGGCGTTGAGGCGCGGAATAAGCGAAAACGAGAGGCGCGTGGCAGTGAGCGCTTCTGGTTCGACATTACAAGCAGCGGAAAGTGCCAGGAGACCAACACGCGTTGCGTTGCGCATACGTGCAAGACCATGGGCAACGAGCGCGCGATTCTCACCCAGAAGCGGCATGAGATCGGCTATGGTGCCGAGTGCGGCAAGGTCCGTAAGCTCGAGCCAGAGCTCGGGTTGGCCCATGCGCTCGCCCAGCAGGCAGAAGAGCTTGAGAGCGACGCCCGCCCCGGCGAGGTCGCGCGAGGGACAGCTTGGGTCGAGCTTAGGGTCCGTCATGGGAACGCCGACGGGAACCGCGTCACCCGGCTCGTGATGATCGGTGATGCAGACCTCGACCCCGCGCTCGAGCAAAGTCTCGACCTCATGAGCGCAGGAGATACCGCAATCGACCGTCATGATGAGATCTGGCTCATATGCCATGCCGCGCTCGATTGCCGCATCCGAGAGCGCATAGCCCTCCTCGTAGCGATGCGGGATGAGACCTTGCGCTTGTGCACCGAGCGCACGTAGCGCACGCACCGAGATGGCCGTTGCCGTGATGCCGTCTACGTCGAAGTCGCCGAATACGAGTATGCGCTTGCCAGACTCGATGGCAGCTTGCAGACAATCCGCAACCTCCAGCATGCCGGGTATGCACGCAGGATCAACCCAATCACGCTCGAGCGAGGGAGAGAGAAACTCGTGCACGCGCTCGGGCGTATCGAAGCCGCGTGCGACGAGGACGCGCGAAACGAGCGGACCGACCGCGCACGTGGTTGCAACGTTGGCCACCGCTGCCTCGTCGATGGGCTGTGCTACCAGAGTGTTATGTTGATCGAATCCGCTCATGCTGAGATTCTCGCACGGGGTTGAGACATGGTTTTTCCTTCCGGCATCTTCCCTGATCAAATGTAAAAAGGCGAGCCGCACATGACGGCCCGCCCTGGTAGTTCATGCACCGAAAAGACGAGTGGTCACGACCCGTTAGTCCCGACGGTCCTCCCCTTCGTCTACATCCGTGGTGTACCCATACGAGAAGCTCGTCGTCGTGATGACATCGTCATCTTGATTGGAGCGTTTCTCGGCCGAGTAGCGACCACGTGCGTGCTCGGACTCCTCCGCCGGCTCCCCGGGTTGCTCGGTGGTCTCCTCACCTACCTCGACTTCGGTTTCTTCGTCAGACCCTGCAGCCTCAGCAGGCGCGGTCTCTTCGACGACTTCTTCGTCGATTTCCTCAACGGCTTCCACGGGAGCATCCTGCACGGCGTCTACCTGTGACTCGGTGCCAGCAGGCGTGGTGGGCTGTTTCTCATCGTCAGCCCCTGTCGCTTTCTCGGCAGGCGTTTCGGCAGCCTCGGCCTCCTCCGCCTCGACAGCGAGCCTATCAGGCGCAAACTCCTCATCGAGGGCAGCCTTGGCGTCTTTCTCGGCCTGCTTGAGCTCTTCATGCGCCTGATCGGCCTTGCGCTTGGTCGTCTTGGCGATGTCATGCTCACCCCGTGCGGCCTCGCGCTGGGCTTCCTTCTCCTCCTGCTTGATCTTGGCAGCGGCTTCTCGCTCTTCCTGTTTGAGCTTTGCGCGCTCCTCCTTCTCGACCTTGAGCTTGGCAGCCGTCTCCTTGCGCGCTTCGATCATCATCTGCTTGGTGAACGGCGATTGCACGACCTCGTAGGGGTACTTGTTCTCGAGGCGGGCGTAGGCGGGCTCCTTCGCCTTCCACTTGGTGTAGATCGGGGCCGAGATGGCCAGCGTCGAGTACACGCCGACGACCATGCCGCAGAACATCGCGAAGGCGAAGTCAACGAGCGTGTCAGTGCCGATGATCAACATGAACAGAACGGGGATGACCGAGGTGATCGACGTGTTGATGGTACGCACGATAACTTCGTTGAGAGAGCGGTTGGCGCAGGTAAGAAGACTGCACTTCATCTGCGGCGAGGCATTCCTGCTAATGCGGTGGAACACGACGACGGTATCGTAAAGCGAGTAGCCGATGATGGCCAGCAGAGCCGCGATAACGTCGGAGGTGATTTCCATGTGGAAGAACAAACCGGCCCAGGCATAGATGCCGAGCACGACGATCATATCGTGGAACAGACAGATAAGCGCGACGACACCCATGCGCGGCTCGCGATAGCGAATGGCAATGACGGCCAAAATGCCGAGACATGAGAGGAAGAACGCCAGGATGGAGCTCCATATGACCGAAGCACCCCAGCTCGCGCCAATGGTCTCGATCTCGACCGATCCCTCGTCAATACCAAGGGTCTGCTCGACGTGGCCCATGATCTCGCTCGCGTTGGTCGATACGGTATCGGTCGTCTTGACAATGTAGCCATTGCCACCGGACATGCTTGCGGCCGTCTGGATCGACGAAATCTGCGTTTCGTAGCCGAGCTCGCTTGCAGCCGTGGCAAACGCGTCCTTTATCTCGTCTTCCGTAACGTCACCGGCGTCATTGATCTGGATGGAGGTGCCACCCGAGAACTCGGTGCCGAGCGTGAGGGGTGCGCCCGTAAGCACCGTGCTGACGATGAAACCGACGATTGCCAGTGCGATCAGGACGCCAGAAAGCCTGAAACCGTATTTCCAGAGCCTGACGAAATCGAATTTGGTATGAGGTCTCAACGAGTACATTTACATCGCCTCCTTCACGACGTATTCGCCCTCGTTGACGTCGTCGACAATTCCCCAGAACGCAGGATGGCGATCGATGGCGCGCGGGCCGAGAACACGCATGATGGGGCCGCTGAACAGTGCCATGACGACAAGGTCGCAGATGATGCCGAGGGCCAGCGTAAGGCCGAAGCCGCGAACGTCACCCATGGCGAAGAAGTAGAGGATGAGTGCCGAGACGAGCGTTACCACATCGGCGTCAAGCGAGGTGAAGATGCCTTCCTTGACGCCCGCGGTTGCCGCCGTCTTGACCGATTTGCCCTCGCGTATCTGCTCGTGGAAACATTCCATGATGAGAATCGAGGAGTCGGCGGACATGCCTATGTTGACGATGATGCCCGCGATGCCAGGCAAGGTGAGCGAGAACCATCCCACCTGGGAGAGCAGGGCAAGCAAGCCGAGGTACACGACGGACATGAGGAAAATCGACGCTGCGGGCAACAAGCCAAGCCCCTTGTAGAAGATGAGGAGCCACACCACGACAAGCGCGATGCCGATAAGGGCCGCGAGTATGCCCGACCACAGCGCCTGCTGACCGAGCGTGGGGCCGACCGTCGAGGCTTGCTCGATGGAGAGCGAGACGGGCAACGAGCCGGAGTCGATGATGGTCTTGAGGGCGTTTGCCTCTTCGACGGTATAATTGCCGGTAATCTGCACCTGGCCATTGGTGATGGCAGACTGGACCGCCGGGGCCGACTCGACGACGCCGTCGAGCAAGATCGCGATCTTGCCGTTAGTGCTCACGAGCTGGCGGGTCACCGAGGCAAACTCGGAGGTACCCGTCGCGTCAAGCTGGAGGTTGACGGCGTACTCGGCCGAAGCCTGCGGACGATCGACCGTGACGTTCTCGACGTTCTCGCCCGTCATGAACGGCGTGTAGGACACGCCCTCTTTCTTGAGGTTCATGCCCGTGAGACCCTGGTTGATGTAGTTGCGTACCGTCTCGTCGGTAATGGTGGAGACATCCACGAACTCCAGAACACCCTGGCTACTCAACGTGTCGAGGATGGCCTGGGAATTCTCGGCCGCACCCGGAACCTGCACGAGGAAGGCATCGCTGCCTTGCTGCTGAATGGTCGCGGCGGCGGCACCGGACGCGTTGACGCGGTTGGAGATGACGAGCTGCGTCTGTTCCATCTGCTCGGCGGTGATGGGCGAGCCATCGGTGGTCGATGCCTTGAGGTTGACGGAGACGCCACCTTGGATGTCCAGACCCATCGTGATCTTGTCTTGCGGCGGGTACAGTGCGATTGCCGAGGCGATGGCAAGGATGATTATGAGGACGAGGCAGGCGAGGCTCTTGCTATTGCGCTTGGATTTGGAGGCGCCGGCCTTCTTCTGCTTCGCAAGGGCCTGGCGACGTTCGAGATCGGCGTATTCGCGCTGACGACGCTTGCGCTCCACGCTCGAGATGCCGTTCTTCTTCTGGGCTTCGCGCTCGTCTATCTTTGCCTTGGAGCGTGCGGCTGCGGCGCCTCGACGCTCCGAGCGCTTGCGCTGCTTCTCCATCTCGCGCTTGCCGCGCTCCTTGAGCTTTTCGGCCTCCTTGCGCTTCTTCTCCTGATAGACGGGATCGTTCTCGCGAGCGGCCTGCTTGGAGCGCTCCTCTGCCGCGCGTTTGCGAGCAGCCTCGGCCGCCTTGCGGTAGCGCTCGACATCTCGCTCCTGCTTTGCCCGCTCCTTGGCACGCTTCTTGGCGGCCTTTTCGCGCTCCTTAGCGCGCTTTTGCTTCTCGATGTCCGATTCGGCCTTCTTGCCTGAGCCGCCTGCGGACGACTTGCGTTGCGCCATTAAAGACTCCTGTACGTTCGATGCAAGTTTCCTCGGTGTATACGGTATGCGCAGGCTCGTAATACGTGCACGCGGGCCATACGCGCATGACCCAACATTCTACAACAGTGATTGTTGCTCTGCGAGTATGTTGCCCAGAAAGCTCCGGCGGTGGATACCACTCGCCCCGTGCTCCTTGAGCGCGGCAATGTGCGCGGCAGAACCATAGCCCTTGTTGCTCTCGAAGCCATATGCCGGATAATCCTGGGCATACGCGCACATGAGTTTGTCGCGGGCGACCTTTGCGGCGATGCTCGCCGCTGCGATGCAGGCGATCTTTCCATCGCCCTTGACAACGCAAAGCTCTCCCTCGTGAATGTGCACGGGATTGCCGTCGATGAGCACGGTGGCGATATCGTCATCGTTGCCACGGGCGGCAAGATCGCCTTTGCACGCCGCGAGCGCGCGAACCATCGCGACGCGCAGGGATGCGGCCATACCGCAGGCGTCGATCTCCTCGGGCTCGACGCGTGCGATGCCCACGCCAAGGGCCAGCTCGTCGATCTGCGCGGCAAGTTCCTCGCGCCGCTTGGGCGAGAGCTTCTTCGAATCATCGAGCCCCACGATCTGCGGCTCATCGGAAAGGGCCACGCAGGCAACGACAAGGGGGCCGGCCAACGCTCCCCTGCCTACCTCGTCAATGCCGACGACGATGCCGTCGGGCGCAAGCTCGCGCATATAAGAATAGAGCTCCGCGGTATGTACCCTGCGGAGCTCTTCGCGTTCTTGTTTGGTGAGGCCGATTAGAAGCCCTTCTCGCGCAGACGGGCGGCCTTGCCGACCTTGTCGCGCAGATAGTAGAGCTTGGCACGACGTACGGCACCATGACGAACGACCTCGATCTTCTCGATCTTGGGAGAATGTACGGGGAAGGTACGCTCGACGCCTACGCCGAAGGACACCTTGCGGACCGTGAAGGTCTCGCGGTTGGAGGAACCATGACGACGGATGACGTCGCCCTCGAACACCTGGATGCGCTCGCGGTTGCCCTCTTTGATGCGGTAGTGAACCTTTACATGGGAGCCCGGGAAGAACTCGGGAATCTCCTTGATCTGCTGCTGCTCGATTGCGCGGATGTAGTCCATTGTCTGATCCTTTTTCTCATCGTGCCATTCGTTTCACGTGCAGGCCTATCCTCACGGAGGAAACGACGCGAAGAGACAGAATACAGCAATGCGAAGTACGAGGCAACGATTTTTTGATCTCTACCTCATAATACGCGTGCAGGCAGGCTGCTTCGCTTCGACGGTCGCTTCCCGACAGCCCGCTTCGCGGTGACGTCGGGCAGGCCGTCTTGCCTCGATGGTCGCTCCCCGACGGTCCACTTCGTGGTCCTTTCGGCTCGCTCCCTTAGACCTCGGCTCGACGGCCTGTCCGACGTTAGGTTACTTGATGGTGCGCTCCCTTGGACCTCCGCTTCACAGCTTGCCTGCACGCATCATATGGGCAAATGTCTCAAGGACGATTGCCCCATCTTCGCATTGCACAGGATAATGGTTAATGAGACAGCGTCCCTGAGCAACTGTCTCATCTCAGAACAAGTTGTCGGGGTCGATGTCCACGGCGATACGCACCTCGTCATTGGCCTTGCGCGCCTTGAGGACGGGTTCGATTATGGCGGAGATATCCGCGCCCACGGGTGCCTTGATGAGGGTATGCCAGCGGTAGAGCCCGCGTAGGCGCGAGAGCAGGCACGGTGAAGGACCGAGCACCTCCCATTCCTGCCCTGCCGAGATCATGGACGAGTTGATGGCAAGCGTCAACTCGGTGATGACCTGGCGCACCGCCTGTTCGTTCCTGCCCCACGCGAGCACGTTCGCGAGGCGCACATAGGGTGGATAGCCGAGCTCCTCGCGCGAGGGTAGCTCCTGTTCGAGAAAGAGCCCCCTATCATGCGCGGCCGCGGCGAGAATCGCAGGATGCTCGGGCCAGTAGGTCTGGACGATGACGCGACCGGGCTTGTCGGCACGACCCGCACGGCCGCTCACCTGCTCGAGCAGCTGGAACGTGCGCTCAGGTGCGCGAAAGTCGGGGAGTTTGAGCGTGGTGTCGGCATTGATGACGCCCACGAGCGTAACATCGGGAAAGTCGAGGCCCTTCGCGATCATCTGGGTGCCAAGGAGAATGCCCCCTTCACTCGCGGAAAACTCCCCAAGAAGGCGTTCGTGCGCGCCCTTTGCCTTGGTGGTATCGGCATCCATGCGGATGATGGGCATGTCGTCGGGAACGACCTGGCGCAGTTCGGCCTCCACGCGCTCGGTACCGGCACCGAACTTGCGCAGGTACGGACTGCCGCATTGGGGGCAGGTTGCCGGCATGGGTTCGATGTGGCCGCAGTGGTGGCAGACGAGCGTGGCCGAACGCTCGTGATAGGTGAGCGAAGTCGAGCAGTGTGGACATTCGGGAACGAAACCGCATTCACGACAGAGCACGAATGAGGCGAAGCCGCGCCGATTGAGCAGCAGCACGGCCTTCTCCTTGCGCTCGTATACGCCTGCTAGCGCATCGACAAGTACCTGGGAAAACATCGAACGCGAGCCACCCTTGAACTCCCGTGCCATATCGACGATTTGCACGTCGGGCAAGGGCTGACCGCTTGGACGCTCGCCAAGCACGACGCGTTGCCAGGCGCGCTCGCAGCGCGCACCACCCGCGCATGACGCAAGCGTGTCGATGCTCGGCGTGGCCGAACCCAAGATGAGCATCGCCTCGCGCATCTCGGTCAACTTGCGGGCTACGACACGCGCATCGTAGCGCGGGGCGTTGTCCTGCTTGTAGGAGGAGTCGTGTTCCTCGTCGATGATGACGAGCCCAAGATCTGTCACGGGCGCGAACAGCGCGCTGCGCGTGCCTACGACGACATGCGCCCTGCCCTGGCGAATGAGGTCCCACTGATCGAAGCGCTCACCCGCCGAGAGACGCGAATGCAAAACCGCGACGTCATCCGAAAAACGCGCCCTGAACCTGCCTACCGTCTGGGGCGTGAGGGCTATCTCGGGGACGAGCACGATGGCGGACTTTCCCGCTTGCAGGGTCTCGTCAATGGCACGCAGGTACACCTCGGTCTTGCCCGAACCCGTGATGCCATCGAGCACGACAACGTTGGAAGCCGTTTCGCCGGCGACAGTCGCGTGAATCGCGGCAAGGGCATGCTCCTGGCCTTGCGTGAGCTGGTCGGCGGCACAGCACGCGCCACGTACGGCCGGCATGGCGCCGCGCATGTGCCTGCGGTTCTCGATGCGCACGACGCCTCGCTTCTCGAGGGATTTGAGCGTCGCACTGACGTTGCCGAGGAGCGCGGACAACTCCACGACACGCATGCCACCGCACGAGAGCGCCTCGAGGACGCGTTGCTGCTTGGCGGCGTTTTTGGCGGGCACGAACCCCGATGCCTCCTCGGTGAGGACGGCCCAACGGTCATCGACCGGACCGACGCCGGGGAAAACGAGTTGCCACTCCCCCTCGACGCGCTTCACCTTGGGGGAACCGCCAGGCGGCGTGAAGAGATGGAGCGCCTCGGGCAAGGTGCAGAGATACTCGTGCGCTATCCAGGTGGCAAGCAATGCCGATACCGAATCGAAATACGGCTCGGAGAGCACGCCGAGCAGGGGCTTGAGCTTGGAGATGTCACCGACGACCGCCGCACACCGTGCCTCGTCCATCTCGGCGAGCTCGATGATGTAGCCGACGACGGGACGATTCCCGAAATCGACGCTGACCGCGCAGCCCACCTGTGCGCTCGGCACGAGCTGCGGCGGAACGAGGTAATTGAAGGGCCTGTCAAGTGCCCGAGTCGCGATATCGACTATGACCGATGCGACGAGCATGCAGCCGTTAGCTCAGGCCGCAAGCAGCTTTGAGCTCGTCGACGCGATTGGTCTGCTCCCAGGGGAACTCCGCACGGCCGAAGTGACCATACGCGGCCGTCTGACGATAGATGGGACGCTGTAGGTCGAGATCGCGCAGGATTGCACCGGGACGCAGGTCGAAGACCTCCTCGACGGCTTTCTCGATGGCATCCGCATCGACATGCTCGGTGCCGAAGGTCTCGACCATGAGGCTCAAGGGACGGGCCACGCCGATGGCATATGCCACTTGCACCTCGCACTTGTCGGCAAGGCCGGCGGCCACGACGTTCTTCGCGACCCAACGTGCCGCGTAGGCGCCGCTGCGGTCGACCTTCGTGGGATCCTTGCCCGAGAACGCGCCGCCGCCATGACGACCCATGCCGCCATAGGTGTCGACGATGATTTTGCGGCCCGTGAGGCCAGCATCGCCCATCGGGCCACCGATGACAAAGCGACCAGTGGGATTCACGTATATCTGGGCATCCTCGTAGGTGATGCCCTCCTTCGCAAAGACCGGTTTGATGACGTGCTCGATCATGTCGGCGCGAATCTGATCCTGCGTGACGTCGTCGGAATGCTGCGTCGAGATGAGGATCTTCTCGACGGCAACGGGCTTGTCATCGACGTAGCGGACCGACACCTGCGTCTTGCCGTCCGGACGCAGATATTCGAGCGTACCGTCCTTGCGCACCTTGGTAAGCTGCTCGGACAGACGATGAGCGAGGTAGATGGGCATGGGCATGAGCTGAGAGGTCTCGTTGCAGGCAAAGCCGAACATCATGCCCTGATCACCGGCACCGAAAACGTCGAGCTCGTCGGCGCCGTCTTCCTTGAACTCGGAGCTCGCGTCGACGCCCTGGGCGATATCGGGGCTCTGCTCGTGGATGGCATTGATGACGCCACAGGTATTGCCGTCAAAGCCGAACTTGGCGCGCGTGTAGCCAATCTCGCGGATCGTGTCGCGCACGATGCGATCGACGTCGATATAGGCCTGCGTGCGAATCTCGCCCGTGACCATGACCAGACCCGTGCTCGTGACCGTTTCGCATGCGACACGCGCGTTCTTGGGATCGGCGGGCATGCCGTTGGGGGCAGTGTAGTTTGCCTCGGCGAGCTGAATCTCCTTGGCAAGCACCGCGTCGAGAATGGCGTCCGAGATTTGATCGCAGATTTTGTCAGGATGTCCCTCGGTGACGGATTCCGAGGTGAAGAGATACGAATTCTTGCTCATTACCAGCAGCTCCTAGAAGCGTGGCCGCGCACGGCCAAAAACATATAGGCGATAGGTTATCACAACGCTACTCTCGATGAAGAACAATGCCACCGAGTTGAAACTCGCCATCTGGCAAGACCGGCTTGCATGCGCAGAATCGAACGGGTATCCTATTCACGAACATTTGTTTGTATCGAAGGAATGCGCGTGGGCTCACATATCATCATGGGCATCGATCCAGGGCTGGCCAATACGGGCTGGGGCATCATCCGCTGCAACGGCGCGCGGGTAAGTCCCGTCGCCTACGGCTGCATCACCACGAGCAAGAACCACAACCTGCCCATGCGCCTCGCAATCATCCACGACAACCTTCTCGAGATCATCGATCGCTATCTCCCCTCGGAGCTCTCAGTCGAGGGCATCTACTTCGGCACCAATGCAAAGTCAGCCATCCCCACGGCACAGGCGCGTGGTGCGGCTCTCGTCGCCTGTGCATACAAGGGCCTCGAATACGACGAGTACACCCCCATGCAGATCAAGCAGACGCTCGTGGGCACGGGCTCGGCAGACAAGAAGCAGATCCAGTACATGGTACGAGCCGTGCTCAAGCTCGACCACGAGCCCAAGCCAGACCACGCGGCAGACGCCCTGGCGGCAGCCATCACACACGCGCGCCTGCGCACGGCAAGGTCCATCGAGAGACAAGTCCAACAGCAGCTTGAAGATCGCACACGGCAAGGAGAAGTAGCGTGATCGCTTTCATCAAGGGCATCGTCGCCTACAAGGATGCAGAGAGTGCCATCATCGAGGCCGGTGGCATTGGCTACGAGCTTGCGATGTCCGTCCATGCGCTCGCCACGCTTCCCGCCTGCGGCAACCCTGCCCAGGTCTGGACGTACCTGCACGTCAAGGAAGACGACGTCTCGCTTTTCGGATTTTCGGAGCCCGCCGAGCGGGAGCTCTTCGAGAAGCTCATTGCCGTGAGCGGCATCGGCCCCAAGATGGCGATCTCGGCCCTCTCCACCTTCAAGCCCGCCGACTTCGTCGCGCACATTGCCGCCGGTGACGTCACCGCCATATCGACCATCCCCGGTGTTGGTAAGAAAATCGCGCAACGCATGATTCTCGAGCTTCAGGGGGTCCTCAAAACAAGTAGCACCTTCGAGACTCTCGCGCTTGACGAGGCAAACCGCCCCCTGCAAGATGCCGCCGCAGCACTTGAGTCCATGGGCTTCAGCACCGAGGAAGTCGCCACGGCGCTCAAGGGCTGCACCGAGACAGACACGAGCAGCATCATTCGCTATGCACTCAAGCACATGGGAGGCACGCAATGATCTGGGAGGCCCCCGATTTCGAGAACACCCAACGCATCGTGGATGCGCACGAGCAACCCGAGGACGCCCGCTCAGAGGCAAACTTGCGCCCCAAGACCCTCGACGATTACCTTGGCCAAGGTCGTATCAAGGACAACCTCTCCGTTCTCATCCAAGCCGCACGCATGCGTGGCGAGGCACTCGACCACCTGCTCTTCTCGGGGCCTCCGGGTCTCGGCAAGACGACGCTTGCCAGCGTCGTCGCAAACGAGATGGGCGTCCAGATACGCACGACCTCAGGTCCCGCCATCGACCGCGCAGGGGATCTCGCCGCCATCCTCACCAACCTCGAGGAGGGCGACATCCTCTTCATCGACGAGATACATCGTCTCAACCGGGCCGTCGAGGAAGTCCTCTACCCCGCCATGGAAGATTACGCGATCGACATCGTCATCGGCCAGGGTCCTGCAGCCCGTTCCATACGCCTGGATATCCCCCGCTTCACGCTCATCGCCGCCACCACGCGTACGGGCATGCTCACCGGCCCACTGCGCGACCGCTTCGGCGCGGCATTCCACATGGACTACTACTCGAGCGACGAACTCAAGGACATCGTCGTACGCTCGGCCACCATTCTCTCCATCGACATCGACGATGCCGGTGCGTACGAGATTGCCTCGCGTGCACGCGCGACGCCACGCCTGGCAAATCGTCTGCTCAGACGCGTACGCGATTTCTCGCAAGTGCGCTGCAACGGCTTCATAGACGAACAAGTCGCCCGCGAGGCGCTTGCCTTCTTCGAAGTCGACGAGCTTGGCCTCGACCCCATGGACAACCGCATCCTCGACATGCTCGTCAACACCTTCGAAGGCCGTCCCGTCGGCCTGTCCGCGCTCGCAAGCGCATTGGGCGAGGAAGTCGATTCCATCGAGGACGTCTACGAGCCCTTCCTCCTCAAGCAGGGTCTCGTCAACCGCACCCCCAAAGGGCGCCAGGCAACGCACAAGGCATTCGCGCATCTGGGCGTGCCATATCCTGTTGAATAGGATATTCGCGGTCATTTCGGAAAATGCGAGATCTCTCCATTCCGCGGCCTTACGGCCGCTTCAGTCGAGATGACAATTATTGTCATTTTGAGCGAAGCGCAGCGGAGTCGAGAAATCTCTCCAACAATAACAGCCCCACCTAGCTGCCGCTTTCCGGTTTCACTCTGATTTTGCTCCGAAAACGCTCCTGTTTTGCTCCGAAAACGCTCAGATTCCCGGGGTGGTTCGCTCCGTTGCATCTGCGATAGCTTCCCAGCTACCCATGCGGCATCGTCGCATGGGCACTCAGGCTATCCCATGAAGCACGGAAAGGACATTCGTATGAAAACACGCAGTCGAACGCACGATTCTAATTGGCGGGCCGCCACTGCCCTGATTGTGACCATTGCATGTGTCGTTCTCTTCTCCCTACCGGCGTTTCCCATGGCACGGTCCCTGGCAAACGACGAGGGTGGTATCGAGCTCGAGTACACGAGCGACCTGCCGGGCTTGAGCAGCGGTAATTCCCTCTACTCCCTCGCGGATGCGCGCTTTGGCGTGTATGTGGATTATCAATGCACGCAAAAAGCCGGAGAGCTCATAACCGATGAGTCTGGCCACGCACGCCTCTCAAACCTGCATCCCGGCAGATACTTCGTACGTGAAGAGCTCGCTTCCCCGGGGTTTGCCCTCTCCACGCATTTGCAGCAAGTCGACGTCGCAGTCGGGGCAAGCACCTGCATCAAGGCAAGCGCAGCTCCGGGCTTTGCCGCGCCAGAGCTGCTCATCCGCGAGATCAACGCGGAGACGGGTAATGCGGCCGATGTTGCCGGAGCACGCCTCGGCAACGCCCGCTACGTCATCTCCCACTTCGATAGCTTCGATGATGACAAGATCATTGCCGGCCCCACGCGCAGCTGGACCTTCACGTCGGACGAGAACGGCGAAGTGCTTCTTTCACGCGAGCATCTTGTCGAGGGCTCTCCCCTCTACGAGGGGCCGCATGGCCTCCTCGTCCTGCCCCTCGGGCACTATACGGTGACCCTCGAGCACGCACCCGCCGGCTTCTTCCCCGTCAACGACGTTTTGAGCTTTGATATCGCGACACGGGACAGGACCGAGGTCGAGCCCCTGCTCAACTTCGAGTCCCTCGAGGAAACCCTCGCCGTCATGCGTGGCGACGTCATGTTCAGGAAAGTGGACGAGGCCGGCATAACGCTTGCGGGGATTCCCTTCCTGCTCTCGTATGCCAATGACGAAGGTCCTGATCTCACCGAAAGCCACGTGGTCGTGACGAACGAGCACGGGGACTTCACGTCCAGCGCAGAACGCTCCCCTCACGCTCTCGATACGAACAGGAGCGACGCCGCCATCCTCGCGAACATCGATGGCGTCTACAAACTCGACGAGACGAAGCTCACGAGTGCATGCGGCACCTGGTTCTCGATGGATGCGATGAGCATGACCTCCCCTGCCGATGATACCCGTGGCGCCCTCCCCTACGGCTCGTACCTGCTCCAGGAGCTGCCATGCGCCGCAAACGCGGGGACGAACCTCATCTCGACGCAGTTCTCCATCAATCGTGACAACTTCACCGTCAAACTCGATAATATCGTCAATACGCGACCTGGGGTTTCGGGCTCAGCAACCGATGCAGCTGATGCCGACAAGCTCATCCGCCCCATAGAAAACGCCATCGTCAGTGAGTCAATCGACTATCGCAATCTCGTTATCGCCAAGAGCTACCGCGTCAATTGTTCCGCATTCGTCCAGAGCACGGACGAGAGCGTACCGGGACCCGATGGCACGCCCGCCTTCGCATCGCAGGAATTCGTCGCCCAGCGGCAAAACGGCAAGCTCGACATGCAGGTCACGCTCGACACCTCGAAGCTCGCAGGCGAGAACATCATATTACGCGTCGAGCTTGTCTCTGATGACGGGATGAGCATCACATCCGAGGGTGCGGATACCGCCGAGCAAACGCTCAGCGTCGAGCCCATCATCATCGCAACGGCGCAAGACGCGGCAGATCTCGATAACTACGTCATGGGCGCCGATGCCTCCATCATGGAATGCATCAGCTACGACGGTCTCAAGCCCGGGCAATCGTATACGGCGAGCTGCACGCTCAACGACAAGGCAACCGGAAACGCCCTCAGAGACGCCCAGGGCAAGGTCATCTTCGCCTGTGCCGAGTTCACACCCGATGCATCCGAGGGACATGTCGACATGGAGCTTCCCGTCGATACGACCGGAATAGCCGGCCATGATATCGTCGTCTTCGACAAGCTCACTGACGAGGAGGGACACCTCATCGCCAGCCACCAGGACTTCGAGGACGAAAGGCAGACGGTCAAGACCGTGAAGCTGAGCTCAAGCGCAACGGACAAATCTGATGGCGACAAGGTCATCGACGCGCATGCCGAGGCCGTGACCATCATCGATACGGTCAGCTATGCAAATCTCGTTCCTGGCGAGCAGTACCGGTTCAAGGGCGTGCTCATGGACAAGGAGACGGGTTGCGCCCTAACCGCAGACGGTGCTGCCGTGAGCGCCGAGGTGCCATTCGTCCCGCAGGAGGTCTCGGGCTCCGTAGATGTCGAATATGGGTTTGACGCAAGTTCGCAATCGAGCCAGGTGCTTGTCGCCTTCGAAACGCTCGAGCACGACGGTAACGTGGTTGCCGAGCACGCGGACCTCGAAGATGTCGCCCAGACGGTGACGAGCGGCGAGCTTGACCCCGACGCCGCGATACCAACGACAGACGGCAAATCAACCGGCATCGCAACCCTTGCAGGATCACCTCTCACCGGTGACTTTCTCGCACGGGTAGCTCTTGCGGCACTCGCTCTCGTGGCATGTGTCTGCGTCTGCTGCGCCTATGCGCTGCATCGGCGCAGGAAAACGCTTGAGGCCATAGCCCACAGCGACGACCCCTTCAGATAGTGACAAAGAAGGCCCGTGCGAAATGCACGGGCCTTCTCGACGATCGGATGAGATGATCCCTAGTCCTCCTCGAGGGCTGCGGCAATCTCGTCGGTGATATCCATCGTGCTGTAGACGTTCTGGACGTCGTCGAACTCCTCGAGTTTGTCGATGAGGCGCTGCACCTTCTTGGCATCGGCAACGGAGATAGCCGTGGGGTTGTTGGGCTCGAAGATGAGCTCGGCGCCCTTGACCTCGATGCCCTGCTCCTCGAGGGCGCTGCGCACGGCCATGAGGTCGCTCGGCTCGGTGAAGACGACCCACTCGTCATCGGCCTCTTCGTAATCGTCCGCGCCAGCCTCGATAACGGCCATCTCGAACTCGTCGGAATCAGCAGCCGCGCCGTTGGGGGCGGTGGGGTTCTTCTTGTCGCCGGTCTCGCTCTCTTTCAGGACGGTAATCTGGCCCTTGCGGTCGAACATGTAGGCGACCGAACCATTTGCACCCAGATTGCCGCCCGAATGCGAAAACGCGCTGCGCACGTCCGCGGCAGTGCGGTTGCGATTGTCCGTCAGGCACTCGACGTACACGCCGATACCGGCAGGACCATAACCCTCGTAGGTAACTTCCTCGAAGTTCGCCGCATCGGCACCCGAGCCAAAGGCCTTGTCAATCGCGACCTTGATCTTGTCCTTGGGCATGGAATAGCCCTTGGCCTTGGCGATGGCTGCCGCCAGGGAGGCGTTGTTCTCGGGATTGGGATCGCCGCCGGTCTTCGCTGCGACGGTAATGATACGGCTGAGCTTGGAGAACATCGCCGAGCGCTTGGAGTCCTGCGCCGCCTTGCGATGCTTGGTGGTTGCCCACTTGGAATGTCCGGACATGAATGAATCCTTCCGTGCTATTGGATTGACCGCAGTATTCTAGCACTCCCGCTTATGTTCGTGTAGCAAACCGTTCATACACGATTCGCGGGCATGCCCCTTTGGGGGTCTTTGCGCATGAGACTCCATGTAAGCAGGCAGATTCCCACGACGAGCATCGGGAGCGAAAGGAGCTGTCCCATCGTGCCCCAGGTTCCGAAGAAGTAGCCGAGCTGCACATCGGGTAGCCTCACGAATTCGATGAGGATGCGGAAGACGCCGTAGAGCACGAGGAAGGTCCCGAGGAAGAAGCCGCGCGGACGTGGAGGATCCGTCTTGCGCGACAGCGCGAAAAGCACGAAGAAGATGACAAGGCCCTCAAGCAGCGCCTCGTAGAGCTGGGATGGGTGGTACATGACCCCCGTTCCGGTGAAGTCAACGCCGATGGGCAGATCCGTCGGGGCGCCATAGAGCTCGCCGTTCACGAAGTTCGCGCAGCGGCCGAAGAAGAGTCCCACGGGAACGGCGCACGAGACGAGATCGGCAAGCGTGAGAAAGGGCACGTCGTATACGCGCGAGTAGATGAGACCGGCGATGACAATGCCGACAAGCCCGCCGTGAAAGGACATGCCGCCATTCGAAACCGCGAAGATCTCGAGAGGATGCGCAAGGTAGTATCCGTCTCCATAGAAGAGGCAGTATCCGAGACGCGCGCCGATGATGATGCCAAACGCGCAGTAGCAGACGAAGACAAGCGTGTCATAGGAGCTGAAGCGCAACTTCCAATGCTTGGCATAGAAGTACACGATGAGGCCCGCGCAAATGAAGCCCGCGACGTAGGCGAGCCCGTACCAGCGGACGCTCAGCGGGCCGATGCTGAAAAGGACAGGGTCGATGGAATGATACAGCTCGTTTAACATGCCGAGCATGGTAGCACAGGCGGGCCCATTCCCTTAGCGTGCATATTCGCTGATGCGCCTCATCTCCTCGATAACCGTGACGCCCCAAGCAGGCGATGAGCAGTAGATGCCACCCAGACCGCTTACGGTCTTTGCCGACGCGAGCCCGCTTGTCGACGTCACCATACCCTCATGCCATGCCCCAATCGCCTCCGTGAAGGATGACCACTCTGCAGCAAGGCCGTATGGATCGCTATCGGCTGCACCCCACCCCCAGGCGTTGTAGGGTCTGATGCAAGATTGTCCACCACCGGACTCGGCAACGCTAATTGCCGCACACAGACGCGGATCGACCTTGTGGAGATAGGCCGATGCCGCCATCTCGCGCCCGTGACCTTGCAGGGGCATCGCCCCAGCCGTTCGAGCGCGATCTGCGAAATACTCGTCTATCGCAACGCCCCAGATCTCGATGAATGCATCCTCGTCAAGCGCAAAGTCGAGGCCCTCGCCAAACGAGAGAGCGCCCTGAGCACCTGCCCGCGCATCGAGCTCGTCATACCATGAGCCAACATCCTGTTCTGCATCGGCAAGCAAAGAGAGGGCGTCGCGGATTGCGGAGCGCATGGCATCTTTCGCCTCGACAAGCGCCGGGACGCTATCGCTTCCTCCCTCGATCGAATGCTCGACCTCCTTCACGCACTGTCTCAGGCGTGCGCACCCCTCCTCGACCTTGTAGGCCAGTTCGTTGATCGACTGAACCGAGGCACGCAGCTCTTGCCGTACATGGTGGGCGCATGCGGCGTCTAACATGATGGCTGCGCGCAAGCGCTTTTGGTCGCATATCAACCTGCGCATCTGCTCACCCTCGGCGATCATGAGACGCTCGAGCATATCGTGCCGAAGCGTGACGTCACGCAAGGTGAATGATCCTGTCATGAGTGCATGCGTGGTGTATTCATCGCTTTGCATCAGCTCATCTTGAACGAGCTTGAGGAGCACGAGCGCTCTATGGCGCGCATTTTCGAGCCCGGCAACGCGTTCCTGTGCATCCTTATCAGAACGCATGAGAGTCTCCTGCGCACATGTGCTTCGCGCGAACGCGGCGCGAGCATCATCGAAGGCAGTCCGCCCTGACACGAGCTGCGTGCGTGCAGCATCAAGCCCCGCTCGAAGGGAGGACAGCCCCTCAAGCATGCGCCGCTCCTCTTCATTCGACTCTTCGGGCTCCGAGTTGTCGCGGGGCTCGAGCGCTTCCCGATTGTCCTCATCGTCGCTTGGCGCATCATCCAAGCCAGCTGCTTCGTTGTACGAAGCATCGCTTGCGATGGGCTCTCCAACGGACTCGTCACCCCAGACCATCTCCATTCCCGCACCAGCCGACATCGCGTACGCGAGCAACGCAAAAGCAAGCAACGCCATGAGCAGGCGACTCCCACCCCGCGTATCCATATGCACATGTGTCTTCATCACGTTCGCCATCCTTCGCGCATCGCGCCGGCCCCATGCCAGGCCTTACGATTGTGCGTCAGGACGAACCGAGCGAACCACCCCGAGAATCTGAACGATTTCGGGGTGAGCTCAGAGCAAATAAGGAGCGATTTCGGAGCAAAATAGGAGATGAATTCTTTCCTCAAATCGCTTACTCTGATTCCAGATGATGAAGTGTCGCCTTTGAATTTCCGTTCTCAGCTCTCTTGTTAACCCCATGCTTCCGTCTCATCGTTACACAGTTACATAACATATTTGTGATATACTCAGGGAGTGCCGATCATGTTCAAGATTGTCTTTTACAAGAAACCAAACGGCGACGAGCCAGCAATCACGCACCTGGACATGCTGCCTTCCAGAATGCGCGCCAAGGTGTTGAGAAATATGTCTTTACTGCAAGAGAAGGGAAACTTGCTCAGATATCCGGAAACAGACGACCTAGGCGATGGCATATTCGAGTTGCGGACCTCGTTTGGCAGCGATATAGAGAGGGCCCTCTTCTTTTACGCAGAGCATCGGGTCATCGTCATTACACACGGCTTTATCAAAAAGACGCGCAAAACGCCTCGACAAGAAATAGAGCGAGCGAAACAGTATAGGGCGGATTACTATGCACAAAGGAAAGCTGAAAATGACAACTCTTGATGAATATATCGATAAGCAGCTCAAGGATTCTGAATTTGCACAGGCCTGGGCGGATAGCGAAGACGAATATAATTTCAGACTTGCCCTCATTGATGCTCGACAAAACTGTGGCATGACGCAAGCTGACCTCGCCCGAAAAACAGGCATGAAGCAGAACGCTATAAGTCGCATAGAAACGGGCGATACGAATCCCACCCTTGGGACTCTTCATCGCCTTGCTCAGGGAATGGGCAAACGCCTCAAAGTTGAGTTCGTTTAATCGTACTTGGCCTCTGAAACCGAGCCCGGCAAGCTTGGTCCATGCACCTCTTATGAACCCATGCGCGGCGCCATGTCCCCAGAGGTCTTGACCTGTTGTTGAACCACGGACACCGCAGTATCAGCGACACTTGGTTTGGGGCTCCAGATTGACACAACCGCAGCGATGGTCAGCGCAATGATGACGATAACGAGTGCGATGATGAGAACGAGGGGTCCCTTTCGAAGCCCGTTCGAGACTTCTGCTGATTCCGAATCTTCCAGTGTGCTTGATATCGGCTGTTCAGCCGCAGCGGAAGCGGCGTATTTGCCACCGGAGCCCGACGCGGGATATCGCAAGACCGGCACCCCATCCCGTGCTCCGTACACCACTGAGCCTTTGCTATCCGGGCCCGATGTTGCCCTGGATGCAGACCCTCGCGCGACCTTGGGCTTGGATGCCGTAGCGGGTTTTACCTTGTTGGGCTTCGCCTTCGGTTTTGCAGCAGACTTCGATCCTGAGCGCGAGCTCGCTGTCTTTGGCTTAGAGACGGGCTTCTTGTCTGGCTCTGGCTCTGGCTCTGGCTCTGGCTCTGGCTCTGGCTCTGGCTCTGGCTCTGGCTCTGGCTCTGGCTCTGGCTCTGGCTCTGGCTCTGGCTCTGGCTCTGGCTCTGGCTCTGGCTCTGGCTCTGGCTCTGGCTCTGGCTCTGGCTCTGGCTCTGGCTCTGGCTCTGGCTCTGGCTCTGGCTCTGGCTCTGGCTCTGGCTCTGGCTCTGGCTCTGGCTCTGGCTCTGGCTCTGGCTCTGGCTCTGGCTCTGGCTCTGGCTCGACCGCCAGAGCTTCAGGCTCCTCTACAGAGGAAGGCGTCTCGACTGGATTGGCAGATTCAGATGGACGCGCGGATGCATCGTATGGACCTGAGACCTTGTCATCGTCAACGCAGCTTGTACCGCATTCGGTGCAGAACCTATCCTCCGGTCCCAGTGGCGAACCACATTGCGTGCAGAACTTGTTCTGAGCCATGGGCCCTCCCTAGGCGAAAAGCGCATCCTCGTGATACGAACATTGTAAACAGGAAAGGCCTCTGGCTCATCTAGCTTTTCAAACTTGCCGGGTTTTATCGACAGAAGGCAAGCGATCTCTAATCCCAGCGCTTCACATCGTCGATAGCTACGCCCTAATGGACAAAGCTTCTCTTACCTCACCCCGTACCAGCCGTAGTCCTCGTAACGCCAGCCGATGGAGACGAGGTGGTCGCGCTCCTCGTCAGAAGTGGTGTAGTGATGTGAGCCGGAGTTGTTCCTGGGCGCGTTCGGGTCCACGTTGGGGTTGAACAGGCGGTGCAGACCCACACCCATTGCTTCGTCGGAATACCAGCCGATGCCCTCGTCGGACCAGCCCACCTTTAGGAGCTCGTTTCGCTCGTAGGCGCTCGTGGTGTAGTGGTGATCGGTGCCCGAATACAGGCGGTAGACCGGCGTCGCCGAGGTTGCCGGCGCGGTCCAGGCCTCGCCCTCGTACTGCCAGCCGGCAGCCACGATGGCCTCGATCTCTCCGTAGCTGGCGGTGTAGAAGTGCTCGCCGGAGTTGGGGTTGTAGGCGCGGTACATCATCTGGTTGGCGACAGGTTCGGGGTCGGATGCACCGGGCTTGTTGCCATCGTCGGGCGTCGGGTCGATCGCGCCTGGATTATCCGGCTGCGGGTCCGCGATATCAGGACCTTCGGGTTGTGTGCCTGGATTGCCAGGGCCAGGATCAGTGGTGCCAGGATTGTCCGGATGCGTGCTAGGGTCATCGGGTTTTGGATCAACGCTGCCGGGATTGTCTGGTTTTGGCTCGTCAGGTGTCGGCTTCGATGTCTCGACGATCTCGAACGTCGCTTGCTTCGTGCCGGTGTAGTTGTTCTTACCGGTGACGGTAACCGCGTAGGTGCCGACCGCGCTAGAAGAGGCAGGGTACGTTACGATGTAGTCCACGCCTTCCCGCAGCGTCACCTCCCCCGCCTTGACGGTGGCCGGCGGCCTTTTCTCCACGCCGTCGCAGGTGAACTTGGTCGCGTCCAGCGCGACATCCGTGATGGCGGCGGGGGCGATCTCGTAGGAAGTGTTCTTCGTGTCAGTGTAGTTGCCCTTGCCGGTGATGGTCACGGTATAGGTGCCGACTACGCTAGAGGAGACAGGGTACGTGACGATGTAGTCCACGCCCTCCCTCAGTACCTCATCACCGGCCTTGACCGTGATTGCCGGTCTCTTCTGAGTCCCATCGTAGACAAATTTTTTTTGAGTGAGGTTCAGCTCCGCGGTAGATTCGAGCGACTTCGTAATCGTGAAGGTCGCCTCTGCTATCCCGTTCGCAGAAACGATACCAATCTTATGCTCCCCTGCGGTGAGACTTTCCAGGCATTCAGGCTTAAGCTCGACGACAGTCGAACCTTCACTAGCAACATAGTCGGATTCTTCGAGGTCCACACCATCAATTTGCACACCAGAGAAGAAAACAAAATCGGCATCGGACGCAAAAGTTACTCCCGAAGCGCTACCTGCAATCCACACGGTACCATCACCTCGTGTAATTAAAGGTGATGCATCTGGAACCTTCGTATACGTATCCGCCATATTATTTCGGTTTTCTGCAATTTGCTGAGAGGTATAAACCTGACAATCCCTTGCGGAGAACCAGTTGCCTTCCGGAAAAGCGGTCTGAACATCATTTCCGGCGCCCTTGAAAGAGAACCCATTGCCCAGAGAAACCGTCGTGAGTTTTTCGCAGCCGTCGAACATACCCGTCATGCTCGTCACTGAAGAAGTATCGAAGCCCGAAATATCAAGAGATTCAAGTGAGGAGCAGCCAGAAAAGAGCCCCGTCATATCTGTCACCATGGGAGTAACGAAATTTGAGAGATTAAGAGACGTAAGTGAAGAGCAGCCGGAAAAAGTCTCAGACATGCCTTGCAGTTTAGAGGTAACGAAGCTGGAGAGGTCTAAAGAGGTTAGTGATGAACAGCCAGCAAAGGTTTCATCCAAGCTAAGTAAATATACGGTACCTAAATATGCGGTGCAAAAGTCAGAGAGATCAAGAGACTCAAGCGAAGAGCAACCATAAAAAGTTCTGCGCATATATTTGACTTGTTTGTACCTTTTATCTATAGAAGATAAACTGATAGATTTGAGGTTAGTAAATTCATTAAAAAGAAAGCATATGTTATAGGGTAATTCAACGTCATAGAAGAAAACAGCGCGTTCCACTGAGCTGGCAAATACAGACCATGGGGATTTCGGATTTCTGGAATCAAACTCTTCCCCTCTCCCTGAACTTACCCTTAACGTCCCTGTTTCCGCAGTAAAAGATATGTTGCAGGTCCCCCAGGTGCCGTTCCTGTCACCTGATGCGGCAAGCGCCAGTCCCGGGCACAGACCGATTACAAGTGAGAGCGAAAGAAGAGCGGCTAGAATCCTATTGCGTCTACGCATGAAGCACCTCCGGAGCCACAGCCCTTCCTGAGCCGTCCATCAAAGATGCTAAGAAAACTACCCCCCCCCCCCCCCGACTATTTTCAATGGTTATGAGGGGTGTTTATCGCAGGTGAGCACAATACATCGGCGAGATGTGTGGCAAAAAGATTGTTATAAGTTGCCGCTGCGTTTACGCGACGCTGTACAGTGGAGTGATCTTCGCGAGCTCCTCGGCGAGCTCATGTTCGGCGACCTCAATGTCATGAACCGCCTGGGCTCGTAGCCAATAGCCATTCGAGAGCCCGAAGAAGCGGCAAAGTCGCAGATGAGCGCAATACATCGACAAAGGGCGTGCAAGGGGCGTCTTACCAAACAGCCCTTACAATCAATTCGAATGCGTAAGGTAGCTCCTCGCGCAAGTAAGCGAACTTCTTCTTGAACGTAGGCTTATCAAACCCAGCCGTCTTCAAAAGACGTATTGCATCATCAAGATCGCGCGTCCGACCTGAAAGCGCACTGTCTTCAATCGCTGATAACTTGAGCATCAGCAATGAATCATTATCTGCAATGCATAGAGTTATGTTCTTGAATCCAATTTCAATGGTCTCCCACTTCAGTCCCATTGACTCGATAAGAAAATCAGCATCATCGGCCGCTGCATCATTGTTGAGCCACCACTGGTCTAATCCATGCCTCTCGCCAATAGCAGCTATTGCTGCAGAGACGGATGGAGAGTAATCATCAGTTACCGAATCAATGTCTGCCGTCAGACCCTCTGTCCTCACACCCCTCCAGGCGAGGGCGAAACCGCCAACCGCGCGAATAACGATTGGCTCGTCAATCTCTTCGTCGAGCTCCTTAATGAGACTCAACAGCTCGTCCGTGTTCAATTCTCGAATCATAGGATGACACCCATCTCTTCGAACGAGGGAAAAGCCCCGAGGCTAGGATAGGCCGAGAGGATCAGAGGCGGAGATAGGGGTCTCTGCTCCTTTATATCGTCCAGATTCGGAAACTTCTCGTACGCCTTTTCCGCCTTCAATATCGCGGCAGCCGCTTCGCTGAGTTTCTTGGGCTCTATCGTGGCGAGCTCGTCGTTATACCTTCCTCGACGATCGTTCACCATCTTGTCGATAACACGGTACAGGAAGTAGAAATCACCGAACTCCCAACCGTCCGTATTGCGGTAGTAAACCGGAACGCCTGCCCTCTCGTCGAGATACCGCCGAATATCCTTTGCCTTTGCAATCCAATCGGTGTCGACCTTTTCTGCGCGGATGATGCCCTTGGAGAAAAGCCGGCACACATACACTTTGGACACGCCTAGCATTGCCGCTGCTTGCCGAGCGCTTAGAAGCCCCTGTTTGTTCATCAATTTAACCTTCCGCCATTTGTTTATGATGATAAACGAGAAGAGGGGAGTTTACAATCGTAAACACAAATTGTTGAACAAATAGCGATGCAACTGATTACAAAGACTACCTCACCCCGTACCAGCCGAAGTCCTCGTACTGCCAGCCGATGGAGACGAGGTGGTCTCGCTCGACCTCGCTCGTGGTGTAGTGGTGACTTCCGGAGTTGTTGGTGGGCGCCGAGGGATCCACGTTGGGGTTGAACAGGCGGTGAAGCCCGACTCCCTCGTTGTCGTCGGAATACCAGCCGATCCCCTCGTCGGACCAGCCCACGGATATGAGGTGATCCCGCTCGATGACGGAGGTGGTGTAGTGATGATCGGTACCCGAGTACAGGCGATAGACCGGTACGGTGGACGTGACCGGTGCCGTCCAGGCCTCGCCCTCGTACTGCCAGCCGGCGGCCACGATGCTCTCCACCTCGTCATAGTGCGCCGTGTAGAAGTGCTCGCCGGAGTTGGGGTTGTAGGCGCGGTACATCACCTGGGTGGCCATGGACTCGGGGTCGCTCGTGCCCGGCTTGTCGGCATCGTCTGGCTCGGGGTCGGTAGCACCCGGCTTATCGGTGGCGTCCGGATCATCTGGCGCTGAAGGATCATCGGGAACCGTGGGATTGGATGGCTCATCGGAATCCGATGGTTCGTCAGGGTCCGACGGCTGAGATGGATTGTCCGGATCCACAGGCTTGGGGTCATCGGGTTTCTCGGGAGCTGGCGTTATCTCGAACGAGAGGTCCCTCGTGCCCGAGTAGGCTCCCATACCAGTCACGGTCACGCTATAGGTTCCGACGTTGATCGCGCTTTCGGGATAGGTAATCGAGTAGTCCCTGCCCTCGACAAGCGTCCTATCACCATGCTTGACCGTGACAGAGGGCCTCTTCTCGGTTCCATCGTACGTAAACTCCCTCTGGCTCAACTCGATGGCCAGCCTATCAAGGGATATGTCAATCTCTTCCTTCGCGTATGTATCCGCAATGCCACGTCGCGACGACTCGATCTCGCTGACCGTGAACCACTTTCTCTCAGCCACGGAGAACCAGTCCGCATGGCCGTTCACTTCGATGCGTGGCAAGCTGATGTTCGTTGCCTTCGATGACATGCTGACATACGCGAGCTTCCCGCAGCCCTCAAACATCAGAGAGCTGTTCACCAGCCTGGATGTGTCGAACCCCGAAATATCGAGAGAGCTGAGTGACGAGCAGTTGTAGAACATGTAGTTCATGTCCGTCACCATGGAAGTGTCGAAACCGGACAGGTCGAGGGAAGCGAGCGACGAGCAGCCGGAAAACATCTCGCCCATGTTCGTCACCTGGGAGGTCTTGATACCAGAAAGGTCAAGTGAGACTAGTGACGTACAGCTCCTGAACATGTTTCCCATGTCCGTCACGTTCGACGTGTCAAGTCCCGCAAGGTTCAGGGTGGCAAGCGACGAACATCCGGAGAACATCCTGTCCATTCTTCTCACCTGCGAGGTATCAAAAGCGGAGAGGTCCAAGGCGGCGAGCGACGAGCAACCGGAGAACATCTTGTCCATGTACATTACCTGCGAGGTGTCGAATCCCGAGAAATCGACAGACTCGAGCAATCCGAAGCCCGCAAAGAGCGCACCGCATTCGACAGGAGCGGTGACCATTTCGCCTTCCGCATTCTTGACGAAGACGATGCGCTTCACGACTGCCTCGTATCCCTGCCAGGGAGACTCGCCGACCGTCTCGAAGCCCTCACCCGGATTCACGGTGAGAGTACCCGCATCGTCGATGTGCCAGGCGCACGTACCCCAGCTGCCATCAGGCGGCAACTGCGACTGCGCCGTCAACGGCGAGTCATTGTTCTGCGGGATGGCAAGTGCAACTCCCGGGCACAGCGCCATCGTCAACGCGAGCGTGAGAAGGGTGATTAAGATGCCATTGCCCTTACGCATGAAGCACCTCCAGGAAACCATGATCCATTTTGGGCAAGTCGTCAAAGGTATCATGAACGCTACCTTCTTCTCGGTTAGTTGCAATGGCCCTGTCTCAGTTTTGTCGCCAGCGCGTGCAACACCCCGGCAGAGGGCATGAAGGACGGGAGATGGTGAGGGTGAGATTTCTCGACTTCGCCGCCTTCGGCGGCTCCGCTCGAAATGACAGAGAGGCCCTTGCCACTGCTCGAAATGACACTCGGCAGAGGGCATGACACCAGAGCATCGCAAAAATGGCGAAAGTCTAGGATCGGGGAATCGCGAATACAGTCAGCCAGCGCATTTTTAGCGAATGTCTAGGACCAGAGACGTGCGAAGGCTAGGCATTCCTGAATTCTGCGCATGCGGAGACAGCGAGCCCTAGAGGTTGGCGGATTCTGCGCACGGAAGGCTACAAACATGAGGCCACATGCACACCCACGTCACAATCGCTCCAAGAGACGAGGCGAGCGTCCCGAAAATGCATTCTTCTCGAGGACAACCCCACGAGCACAAGAGAAAGACCCGCAGACGTCTGTACAACAGGTGGACGCACCCTATTGCCGATGGTAAGATGGGCTGTACAGGGTGGCCACCGTTGCCGCGGTTTGGCTAATCCCCAAGTGTTTTTGGCACGTGAGATAGCCGATCCTTTAGCTAGGGGCGGCTATTTCGCTTTGTAGAGCGATTTTGCCGCGATGACGACCAGGCAGAATGTCAACAGTTCCATCCAGGTAACCATAGGCATCACCCCCAAACCGGGGTGTTACTTAGCCCGCCACCCTGCACATGCACACCTTACCGTCAACGGATAGGCCATACGTGCATTTTGCTAGCTTGCGATTATGCAGCAGGACGAACCGAGCGAACCACCCCGAGAACCTGAACAAAACCGGACCGATTTCGGAATGAAAACGGAGCGTACGGGAAGTAATTTAGGCATGAGGGTGGTGAGATTTCTCGACTTTGCCGCCTTCGGCGGCTTCGCTCGAAATGACAGTCCTACGCCGGGACCTCGCCCGTGTCGATGATCTGCACGAGCGCGTCCTCGTCGAGCACGGGAATCCCCAGCTCCTCGGCTTTGCGCAGCTTGCTGCCCGCACCGGGACCAGCCACCACGTACGAGGTCTTCTTGCTCACGCTGCCGCTCGTCTTGGCGCCGTACTCGCGCAGCAGCTCCTCGGCCGTCGTGCGATCGTAGCGCTCGAGCGAGCCGGTGAGTACGAAGGTGAAACCGGCAAGCGTCTGGGGCTTGGCATCGCTTTCGTCGATGGCCATCTGCAGGCCCACCTCGCGCAAGCGCTCGATGAGGTCGCGATTGTCTTGCGTGTCGAAGAACTCGCGGATGCCCTCGGCCACCACCTCGCCAATGCCATCTACCTGGCATAGCTGCGGCTCGCTCGCATCCATGAGGGCGTCCATCGTCTTGAACGCCTTGGCCAGGGCCTCGGCCGTCGTCTTGCCGATATTGCGAATGCCGATGGCGAAGAGCAGGTTCTCGAAGGGACGCTGCTTGGATGCCTCGATCTGCTCGATCGCCTTGGTGGCGTTCTTCTGGCCAAAGACACGCGGAGAGCCGTCCTTCTTCTCCTCGCCTGTGGCGACGTCGGCAAGGGTGTCGACGTCGAGCTTGTAGAAGTCCACGACATCCTTGAGCAGGCCGGTCGCGATGAGATTCTCGATGATCTTGGTGCCCAGGCCGTCGATGTCCATGGCCCCACGAGATACCCAGTGTTCCAGACGCGTCTGCAGCTGAGCCGGGCATTCGGTGCTGTCGCAGCGCAGGAAGGCCCCGTCGCGAAACACGGGCGAGCCGCAACTCGGACATACGCTCGGAACTGGCGGCACCTGGGCATCGGGCGGACGCAAATCCATGACCGCCCCGACGACCTCGGGGATGACGTCTCCGGCCTTGTGGATGATGATGGTGTCGCCGATGCGCACGTCCTTGCGAGCGAGCTCGTCGTAGTTGTGCAGCGTCGCACGCGAGACGACCGAGCCGTCCACCGTCGTGGGATCGAACTCCGCCACGGGCGTGAGCACGCCGGTGCGTCCCACCTGCACGGCAACGTTGCGCAGGATGGTGGTCTTCTCCTCGGGCGGAAACTTGAAGGCGATGGCCCAGCGCGGTGCCTTGGCGGTAAAGCCGAGCTCGGCCTGGATGGCGAAGTCATCGACCTTCACGACGAC
Organism: Coriobacteriaceae bacterium; assembly: GCA_025992705.1. Classification (NCBI taxonomy): domain Bacteria; kingdom Bacillati; phylum Actinomycetota; class Coriobacteriia; order Coriobacteriales; family Coriobacteriaceae; species Coriobacteriaceae bacterium. Next base: position 1,063,641 of record DAJPGJ010000001.1, on the reverse strand, counting down.
GCCATCGATGTCGTAGTCGAGGTCGCCGCGATGCTCCAGGGCGTTCTTGCAGAACTCGTGCACCGCGGCCTCGCTGTCCACGACGCGGATGTTGGGATTGACCGTGAAGCCCGCCGTGCGCAGCCATTCCAGGAACTCGTGTTGGCTTTCCACACCAAGCTGCGTGGTCTCGGCGATGGCGTAGATGAAGGTGGCCAGGTCGCGCTCGGCCGTGATGGTCGAATCCTTCTGGCGCAGCGAGCCCGCCGCGGCATTGCGGCAGTTGGCGAAGCTCTTCTTAAGCGCGAGCTTTCGTCCCGTGCGCTCACCGGCATCGATCTCGGCGTTGTAGAGCATGATCTCGTCGTTCTCGAGGCTGATGGCGTCGTTGAGACGCTCGAAGGAGGAACGGGGCATGTAGACCTCGCCGCGCACCTCGATGGGTTGGGAGAAGCCCATGGCGCCGCTCTCGATGGAAAGATGCTTGGGAACGTCCTTGACCTGCATGATGTTTGCCGTCACGTTCTCGCCCACGCTGCCATCGCCACGGGTGGCGGCTCGCACGAGCGTGCCGCGCTCGTAGGTGAGCGCGATGGAGGAGCCATCGATCTTGAGCTCGCAGCAATAGGACAGGCTATGGCCCACTGCCTCGCGCGTGCGGCGCAGCCATTCGTCGAGCTCGTCCAGGTCCATCGCATCATCGAGCGAGTACATGCGGTGCTGATGCTCGGCCGGCGTGAACTGCTCGGCCACGCCGCCGCCGACGGTTTGGGTGGGCGAATCGGCCGTCTTCAGCTGTGGGTAGCGCCCCTCGAGCTCGGCAAGCTCGCGATTGAGCGAATCGTAGACCGCGTCGGGAAGCTCGGGGGCATCCTCGAGGTAGTACTGGTCGCGGGCCCTCTGCAGCGTCGCGCGCAGCTCGTTGACGCGTTCGACGGCATCTGCCGGTGCGTCGGCAGGCGTATCGTTTATCAAATCGAAGAGATTGTCTTGCGAAGGGGCATCCTCTGCGGCCATTTCACATTCGCCTTCCTCGTGAAACCATCAAACTCATCTATAGACTAGCGTACCAGGGACCTGTGTCATGCAATGGCATGCAGGGCCGCATGGCGCATGATATCGCGATCGACCTCGACGGGGAGCGCCATGGCATCGGCCCATATCTCCACCGAGAGTGCCGCCTGCTCGACAAGCATCTCCAAACCATCCATGCAAGTTGCACCCTGACGCTCGGCACCGGCAAGAAGCGCCGTTTCGCCATGGCCGTACACGGTATCGAGAACGACCTGACCTTCGTGCAGCAGGCCCGTATCGACGATGGCCTCGTCGTCCGGAGCCATGCCGCGCGGTGTCGCGTCGACGATGACATCGACCTGCGGGATGAGTCCCTCGACATGCGAGTAGTCCCTTCCATGCAGAACGGCTGCCTCGGACGGGTCAACGTTCGTCCTCATGCGGTTCACGCAGGACAGCGCCTTTGCCTCGTCGCGTGAGAGAAGCGTGACCTCGGCAGCACCCGCCTGCGCGGACGCGGTGGCAATGGCAAGGGACGTCGGGCCCGTACCGCATATGAGCACGCGGGCATCCGCGAGCGGTTTGTCCGTCATGCGTTCGATGGCACGCACGGCGCCAAGGCCATCGGTATTGTACGCGCATAGTTTGAGGTCCTCGTCGCGCACGAGCACATTTGCGCCACCTGCCGCGACGACGGCGGCATCGGCGAAGTCGGCGTTATCGAAGGCAAGCTTCTTCCAGGGCATCGTGATGTTCATGCCCCGGTAACGCCCGGTACGCACGAGGTTGATCTGCTCGCGTGCATCTTGCGCGTTCTCGCAGCGCACCGCGCTATAGTGCCAACGCGAGAAGGGCCACTTCACCTTGCCGAGTTCCTGGTACAGCGCGTTGTGCATTGCCGGAGAAAGCGAATGGGCAACGGGATCGCCGATGAGAACGAACTCGGGACTCATGAAGCGCTCCCGATGGCTCGCATGCCATGCACGGCCCTACGGTCGAGCATGCGCAGAAAATGCGTGTGCAGCGGATCTGCCCCGGATTGCGGGACGACGAGAATGGCGTCCATCCCCACGCGATGCGCCCCCAGGACATCCGTATACGATTGGTCACCGATCATGACGGCCTGATCGCAGGCGACGCCAAGCATCGCGCAAGCCTGCACGTAACCACGCGCAAAGGGCTTCTTCGCGTTGCGCACGAGGGGAATGTCGAGCGTACGTGCCGCCTCGAGCGTGCGCTTGCGCACGCTGTTGGAGACGAGTGCCACGCCAAGACCGACATCCTTGAGCGACCGCACCCAGGCGATGACCTCGGGCGAGAGCTCGGATGTGCCGCGCGGCTGCAAGGTATTGTCGAGGTCGAGCAGCACCGCGCGATACCCGTGCTCGACAAGCGCGTTCGGCTCGATGTCGAGCACGGACACGTAATACGCATCTGGCCTCATGCCCAGCATCGCCTAGTCACCGTACTGCGCCCAGGCGGCGTTGAAATCGGCATCGTTGTTGAAGAACATCGTCTTCCCCTCCCTATTGGAGAAGAAGAAGTACAGGTAATCCACGTCGGCGGGACTTGCCGCGGCCTGGATGGTCGACACGGAGGGGTTGCATATGGGGCCCGCGGGCAAGCCAAAGTGGCTTGGGTTGCGCGTGTTGTAGGGACTGTCGCTTGCCAAGTCGGCAGCCGTGAGTTCCTCGGTCATGTCCTTGCCCACGGCGTAATAGGTGGTCACGTCACTGCCCAAGGTGATGCCATCACGCAGGCGATTGTAGAAGACGGCGGCGATGGGGGCCTTGTCGCTTTCGGCCTGGTATTCCTTCTCGACCATGGAGGCAAGCGTCACCACGTCGTAGAGCGTGAGGTTCTTCGAGGCGGCGTAGCTCATGTCAACGGTGGCGATCTGCGCGGCAAACTGGTCGAGCATCATGCGGATGATATCGTCAGCCGTGGCCGAAGGGTCGACGCGATAGGTGTCCGGATACAGGAAACCCTCCATCGAGTTGTTGTACACGCCTTCGAGGAAGGGATAATCGGCAACGTAGTCGGAAGCCTTCTGCGTCTGCGCGTAGAAGTCCTCGGCGTCTATGCCGCAGGTCGATTCGACCTTATCGGCAATCTGGCGCAGGTTGAAGCCCTCGGGGATGACAAGCTGTCTGCCCGTCTGGCCATTGGCAAGCATCTTGATGATGTTGTCGAGGTCATCGCCGCCGATCATCACGTAGGAGCCCGATTGCAGGCTCGCAGCCTGGTTGAGCTGCTTGACGCGATTCGTGAAGGCGTTCGCAGAGCCGATGACGCCATCATCGACGAGTATCGAGGCGATCTTGTCGGTCGAGGAGCCGGCGGGAATCACGACCGTGATTTCCTCACCCTGCTTCACCTCGCCCGTCTTGTCGCCAAAGAAGTTCTGGTAGGCAAAGAAGCAGGCGATGATAGCGAGGACAATGACTACGATCAGGCCGATGATGAGTCCGCGCTTGCGCGACTTTCCCTTGCGCTTCTCCGTGTAGTTTGACGGTGCATAATGCTGACCCTGGGTCATCGTTCCTCCATCTTGTACTCACTATTCGCGGCAAGCCAGGTCTCGAGAAAGAGCGAGGCAGCCACGCTGTCGATCTTGCCGCGCATCTCGCGCTCGGAAAGCCCTTGCGCACAAAGCACGCGCTTTGCCTCCGCACTGCTCAGGCGCTCGTCGGCAAACTCGAGCGGCACGCCGCAGCTTTGCGCGATGCGCTCGGCAAGCTCTCGAATACGCGTCGCTTGCTGGCCCGTAGCCCCCCGCATGGTCTTGGGAAGACCGCAGACGAGCAAGTCCGGCTCGTTATCCTGCACGAGCATGCGCCAGGGTTGCGCGTTGTCAATCACCTCTTGGGCATTCATGACCCGCAGCGGCATGGCAAGGCCCGTCGTCGTATCGGCAACGGCAACGCCGATACGCTTCTCCCCTATGTCAAGCCCCAAGACTCGCATACGTACGGCTAGATGCCGAAGAGCTCCTTCGCCTTCTCGATAGCCGCCGGTATGCCCTCGGCGTTCTTTCCGCCTGCCTGGGCCATCGCGGGCTTGCCGCCGCCACCGCCACCGATGAGCGGCGCGACGTTTGCGATAACGTCCTTGGCGTTGAAGCCGGCATCGACGGCATCCTGCGTACCGGCAGCCAACATGAGCGGGTTTCCGCCCTCGGGATTGCGCGCGAAGAGCACGACGGCAAAGGGCTCACCGCCAGCACGTTGTTTGACGATGTCCCACATCTCGCGCATGCCCTGGACAACGGACTCGCCCAAATCGGCAACGATGAGCTTGTAGCCATCGACCTGAGCCGCGGCCTTGACGAAATCGGTGACGCTGCCCTCGGCAGCCGCCTTCATGCGACGTTTGCGCATGCCCTCGAGCTCGTCGAGCTGCGTCTGCATCTTCGCGACGCGCTCGGAGACATCGAGGGGCGGCACCTTGAGGAAGCGCGCGGTCTCGCGCAGCTCCTCCTCCATGCGCGACATGTACTCGTAGGCCTTGATGCTCGTCACGGCTTCGAGACGGCGCGTGTTGGCGCCAATCGAGGTCTCCTGCGTAATCTTGAACAGGCCGATCTCGCTCGTGTTGCCCACGTGCGTTCCGCCGCAGAGCTCCTTGGAGAAGGTGCCCGTCTCGATGACGCGAACGAACTCGCCGTACTTCTCGCCGAAGAGCGCAAGGACGCCTGCCTCGCGCGCGGCGGTAAGCGAGGTCTCGTAGGCGTATACGGGCAGGTCGGACATGATGATGTTGTTGCAGATGCGCTCGACCTCGAGGATCTGCTCGTGCGTCATGGGCTCGAAATGCGTGAAGTCGAAGCGTAGCCTGTCAGGTGCGACGAGCGAACCGGCCTGCTTGACATGCTCGCCGAGCACCTCGGTGAGCGCACGCTGCAAGATGTGCGTCGCCGTGTGGTTGCGGGCGATGAGCGCGCGACGGCGCTTGTCGATGGCGGCGTGCACGACGTCGTCCTTGTGCATGGAGCCCGACGTGACCGTGCCGTAGTGGACGGGCAGACCCTCCTCCGGGCGCTTCGTGTCATCGATGACGATGGTGCCAAGCTCGCTCGTGATGGTGCCGGTGTCTCCCACCTGGCCACCCATCTCGCCATAGAACGGCGTCTTGTCGAGCACGATGGCGACCTCGTCGCCCTCGTTGGCCTCATCGACAATCGAGCCATCGACGATGATGTCGACGATGCGTGCGTCGCACTCGTCATCCTTGTAGCCCACGAACTCGCTCGGCCCGTGCACGTCAAGGATGTGCGTGAAGATGTCGCCGAAACCATTCCAGGCCTCGTCATTGCGCGCCGCACGCGCACGCTCGCGCTGGGCGGTCATCTCGCGCTCGAAGCCCTCCATATCGACGCTAATTCCGTGCTCGAGGCAAATCTCGGCGGTGAGCTCGACGGGGAAACCATAGGTATCGTGCAACGTGAAGGCGGCGACGCCATCGAGCACGTCACCCTCGTCCATATCCTCGATGGTCTCCTCGAGGTAATGCATGCCCGTATCGATCGTGCGATTGAAGCGCTCCTCCTCGGAGAGCAGCACCTTCTCGATGAGGGCCTTGTTCTCGATGATCTCCGGGTATACCGCGCCCATCTCCGTGCAGATGGCGTCGAGGAAGCTCTTGAGGAAGGGGCCTTCGATGCCGATGAGACGGCCATGGCGCACGGCGCGGCGCAGCAAGCGGCGCAGGACGTAGCCGCGTCCCTCGTTGGAGGGCAGGATGCCGTCGCCGATCATGAAGACGATGGCGCGGGAATGATCGGCCATGATGCGCAACGAGAGATCCGTGAGCTCGTCATCGCCATAGTGACGGCCGCTCAGGCGCTCTCCTACCTCGATGAGGCCATGGAGGATGTCGGTGTCGAAGTTGGAGCTCACGCCCTGCATGATGGCGGCCATGCGCTCGAGGCCGAGGCCCGTATCGATGTTCTTCTTCTCGAGCGGAATCATCGTGCCGTCTTCCTGGCGGTCAAACTGCGTAAAGACGAGGTTCCAATACTCGAGGAAGCGATCGCAATCGCAGCCGGGCTTGCAATCCGGGCTGCCGCAGCCAACGTCCTCGCCTTGGTCATAGTAGAGCTCGGAGCACGGACCGCAGGGGCCGGTGGGGCCGGCAACCCAGAAGTTATCGTCGGCGCCGAGGCGCGAGATGTGGTCCGCCGGGACGCCAACCTCCTGCCAGATGTCGGCGGTCTCCTCGTCCTCCTCGTAGATCGTGACATAGATGCGATCGGGGTCGAGACCGAGCACGTCGACGGAGAACTCATAGGCCCAGGCGCACATTTCCTTCTTGAAGTATGCGCCGAAGCTGAAGTTGCCGAGCATCTCGAAGAACGAGAGATGACGGCCATCCGTGCCAATGATGTCGATGTCATTGGTGCGCACGCACTTCTGTGCGGTGGTCGTGCCCACGTAGCGGGGATCGAGGTGCTTTTGCTGCAGGAAGTAGGGCTTGAACTGCACCATGCCCGCAACGGTGAGCAGCAAGGATGGGTCATCGGGGATGAGCGAGGATGATGGCCAGCGTTGGCAGCCTTTTTCCTCGAAGAAATTCAGATATGCCTCGCGAATCTCTGCGGACGTGATGGGTTTGGACGCCATGATGCTCCTTGCTTGTTCGTGCTTCTATAGGGATATGAGATACGTGTTACGCGGTTTTGGTCGAGGTGGCCGCAGCCTCGTCATGCTCCTCCTGAGCAGGCGCATGCGGGACAGCCTGACCGTTTGCCTCGATGACGATGTCGACTTCCTCGACTACCACGCCTTCGGCTGCAGTATCTGCGGCCTGCTGGGCGGCGGCCTTCATCGCCTCGTCATCGGCAGGGCTCGTCTGCGACTGGGCGTCCTGCGCGGGTTGCTCGTCCGTCTCGCGCGCGCCACCGATGGGATAGACCAGACGCTCCTGCTTCACCTTGTTGCTGCGCTTGGTGCCAAGCGAACCGCGAATGCGATCGACAATCGAGGTCACGGCCTCGGCAGGTGCGGAGGTCACGGCATCGACCGTAGTGGCGGCCTTGCCAGCGACATCGGTGATCTGCTCGACGTCCTCGAGTATGGCGTCAACGCGCAGCATCTCGAGATTGACCGTATCGAGCATGAGCTCGGCCTTGTCCACCATGGGGTTGACCTTGGTAAGTGCAGGCGCAACCTCTTTCTCGGCGTCAGCGGCGATGTTCTGGACCGACTTCATCGTCACGCTCGCGCGATAGAGGATGATGATGAGAAAGACGAGGGCAACGATGCCCAGAATAACGAGTACGGCTGCCGCGAACGGCCATGCCTGTGAAAGAAAGTCTCCCATGAAAGCCCCCAAAATCGTATCGGGTTCACGTGTGCATATACAGACCTAGATGATAGCGCAGTTTGCCCCGCTTGCGAAACGCGATGTCCTCTTTTGCGCATAAAGAATCCGCTTGGTTTGCGCGCAGGCGTGCTGTCTCACTTCGACGGTCGCTTCCCGACAGCCCGCTTCGCGGTCTTTACGGCGCGCTCCCTTGTACCTCCGTTCGACAGCCCGCCTGCGCGCAACTAACCTATCCCTCGTTCGGGAAGCGGAGCTTTTCCCAGCCGATGCTGGTCGGTTTGTAGAAGCATCCGCGTTCGAGGCCATCGGGTAGGTACTGCTGCTCGACCTGGGCATTCGGGTAGTCATGGGGATACAGATAGGTGCCGTAATTCTCGGAGCCGGGACGATGACGGTCGCGCAGGTGGGGCGGAACGCTACGTAACGGGCCTTCGCGCACCTCCTTGAGTGCGGCGTCGATGGCGAGGTAGGCCGCGTTGGATTTGGGGGCAAGCGCCATGTAGATGGCCGCTTCGGCCAGGTTGATGCGGCATTCGGGGTACCCGATGCTCTCGGCCGACTTGAATGCCGCCGCGGCGATCGTAATCGCACGCGGGTCGGCAAGGCCCACATCCTCACTTGCCAGAATGAAGATGCGGCGCGCGATGAAGCGCGGATCCTCTCCGCCCTCGATCATGCGCGCAAGCCAGTAGACGGTCGCATCAGGGTCGCTGCCCCGCATCGACTTGATGAAGGCCGAGATGACGTCGTAGTGCGTGTCGCCATCCTTGTCGTAGGGAAGCTGGCGGCGCGGCGATGCCTCACGAACCTGCTCGACATCGATCTTCTCCCCCGGCTCCGTGACGGCGGCCGCGATCTCGAGCGTCGTGAGCGCCGTACGGGCATCGCCACCTGCAGTGATGACGATGGCGTTGAGCGCATCATCGGTAATCTCGTACTCGTCGGCAAGGCCACGCTCGTCCTCGAGCGCACGCTTGACGAGCATCTTGATGCCGTGATTGCCGATGGGCTTGAGCTCGACGATGCGCGAGCGAGAGATGAGCGCCGAGTTGACCTCGAAGAAGGGATTCTCCGTCGTCGCGCCAACCAGGATTACGATGCGATCTTCGACGGCGTGCAGCAGGGCATCCTGTTGCGAGCGCGAGAAGCGGTGAATCTCGTCAATGAAGAGGATGGTGCGACGCTTGAAGGCAAGAAGCCGCTCCTCTGCCGCCTTGATCTCGCGCCGCAGGTCTGCCACCGTACCCGAAACGGCCGAAACCTCGACAAAGGCGGCGTTCGTGGAATTGGCGATGACATGCGCGATGGATGTCTTGCCCGTGCCCGCAGGACCGAAGAGAATGACCGAGGAAAGCGTGTCGTTGGCAATCGCGCGTCTGAGCCAGGTGTCCTTGCCAACCGCATCTTCCTGGCCGACGATCTCGTTGAGCGTGCGCGGACGCATGCGCACGGCAAGCGGAGCCGCCGCAAAGCGCGTCTGCCCATCTACTTCGCTGAAGAGCGTGTCCATCGAGCTATCCATGGACACATGATACCGCAGACAGATAATGCCGCGGGACCGCGGGCGTATGCTGATGCCTACTCGTCAATATCGAGCACGAGGGAGACGGGGCAGTGGTCGCTGCCGAAGATATCGGATTCGATATCTGCCTCGACGACGCGGTCCTTGAGCGAATCGCTCACGAGGAAGTAGTCGATGCGCCACCCGACATTGCGCTCGCGGGCCTTCATGCGATAGCTCCACCAAGAGTAAGCGTCCGTAGTATCGGGATGAAGCAGCCGGAAGGTATCGACGAAGCCGTTTGCCAAGAGCTCATCGAACTTGCCGCGCTCCTCGTCGGAAAAGCCGGCGTTGCCGATGTTCTCCTTGGGACGCGCCAAGTCGATGGGCTCGTGCGCCACATTCATGTCACCGCAGACCACGATACCCTTCTTCGCCGCAAGCCCAGCCAAGTACTCGCGAAAACAGTCCTCGAAATCGCAACGGTAGTCGATGCGTGCGAGCTCGTGCTGCGCGTTGGGCGTGTAGACGCAGACGAAGTAGAAGCTCTCGAATTCGAGCGTGATGCTACGTCCCTCGCAGTCGAAGCGGCTGTCGCCGATACCGTAGGAGACGGCAAGGGGCTCGACCTTCGAGAAGACGGCCGTGCCCGAATAGCCCTTCTTTTCCGCATAGCTCCAATACTCGTAGTAGTCATCGTAATCGAGCGGAGATTGTCCCTCCTGGAGCTTGGTTTCCTGTATGGCGAAGATGTCCGCGTCGAATGCGCGGAAGATATCGTCGAAGCCCTTCTTGGCAACAGCACGCAGACCATTGACGTTCCACGATACGAACTTCATGCAATCAACCCCTCAAATCTACGATGCCTCGAGCACCTGGCCCGTGACATGATGTCCCGCCTCATCCGCGAGAAAGAGACACGTATCCACGAGACTATCATATGACGTGGAGAGCGCATCGCATCCCAGAGACGAAAGCGCCTCATCCTGCGCATCGGGGAACTCACGTGCCCAACGCTCGAACTGCGCAGTCGCCGCCCGTGCGCAAACGACGTTGACGGTAATGCCATCTTCGAGCCATTCCCGTGCAGCAACACGGCTGAGACCGGCAAGCGCCTCGACCGCGGCCGCCAGCATGCCAAGGCCGGGCTGACCCTGCATCGCCATCCGCGAGCCAAGGTTAATAATCGATCCGTGCACGGCAGCCAAGTGCGGACGGCACTCACGCATCCAGGCAAAGGCCTCGATAGTACAGTTCGAGAAGGCACGCTCGAGATCTTCGTCGCGTGTTGCACTCAAGAGCTCGGCACGCGCGACGAGCGAGCAGTTCACGAGCACGTCGATACGACCGAAACGATTCACGATATCCTGCGTGGCCTTGCGCACAGCTGGCGTGTCCTCATGCGCAACGCGCAATGCCATGACCTCGGCACCCGTCTCATCGGTAAGCGACCGGGCAAAGTCATTCACGCTCGCATGCGGTCCGACGGCCACGATATTGGCGCCTTGCGCCGCAAAGCCAACGGCGATGGCATGCGCCATGCTTGCCTGCGCGTCACATCCGCGCACGATAACGGTCTTGCCGGAAAACGTACCCATCACACTTCCCTATCTGCAGAGCTGCCAGAACGCGACAGCGCTTGCGGCGGCGACGTTGAGCGAGTCGACGCCATGCGCCATCGGGATGCGCACCGTGTAATCGCAACGCGCAATCGTCGCGGGAGCCAGTCCATCACCTTCGGTCCCGAATATCATCGCGAGCTTCTCCTCGGCGTTAAGCGCCGCATCGTCGAGAGGCACTGACTCATCGCTCAATGCGAAAGCAGCCGTCTTGAACCCGAGTCCATGCAAGCGCTCCATGCCCGCCTGCGGCCAATCACCTGCCGCATCTCCGATGCGCGTCCACGGAATCTGAAAGACCGTGCCCATCGACACGCGCACTGCTCGACGATAGAGCGGGTCGCAGCAAGTCGGCGTCACGAGGACCGCATCGACCTCGAGTGCGGCAGCAGAGCGAAAGATGGCGCCGACGTTCGTATGATCGACGATCCCCTCGAGTACGGCAATGCGACGCGCACCGGCAAGCAATTCTTCGACCTCGGGCAGCTGGGGACGCCGCATGGCGCATAGCACGCCGCGCGTCAGCTCGAAGCCCGTAAGGCTCTTGAGCATGTCTGTAGGACCCGTGTAAACGGGAACATCGCCACAAGCCGCGATGAGATCGGCGCAGCCATCGAGATGCGAACGATCCATGAGCAGCGAGAGCGGTTGCATGCCAGCATCGAGCGCACGCACTATGACCTTGGGCGACTCGGCAATAAAGATGCCCTTTTCCGGCTCGAGTCTGTTACGCAGCTGGGCCTCGGTAAGACGTGCGTACACGTCCAGCTCACCCTGGTCCAAAGATGTGATTTCGACAAGTTTCATAGCATCACCAATGAAGACGGGCCACCGGGAAACCCCGATGGCCCGTCGTCTTTGCCTGTTGAAAAGCTACTAGTAGTTCTCGGCGCGAAGCTCGAAGAAAGCCTTGGGGTGCGAGCACACCGGGCAAATCTCGGGAGCGTTCTTGCCGATGACGATATGGCCGCAGTTACGGCAGATCCAGATGGCGTCGCCGTCGCGGCTGAAGACCAGGCCGTCCTCGATGTTCTCGATGAGCTTGCGATAGCGCTCCTCGTGCGTCTTCTCGATGGCACCAACCATCTCGAAACGCAGGGCGATCTCCTCGAAGCCCTCCTCGCGAGCGGTCTTGGCGAAGCCAGCGTACATGTCGGTCCACTCGTAGTTCTCACCTGCGGCGGCATCCTCGAGATTGGCAAGCGTCTCGGGCATCTCGCCACCATGGAGATACTTGAACCAAATCTTGGCATGCTCCTTCTCGTTGTGAGAGGTCTCGAGGAACAGAGCGGCGATCTGCTCGTAGCCGTCCTTCTTCGCCTGGCTGGCGTAGTACTCGTACTTGGTGTGAGCCTGGGACTCACCCGCAAAAGCAGTCTGGAGGTTGATTTCAGTCTGGCTGCCCTTCAAATCCATGGTAATCCTCTTTCCTTTTGGATTGGCCGTGCAATGTGCTGCTAAGTATACGCATTTCCCGTCTGAAAGGTGGAGTGATTGTTTTATTTCTTACGGAATACCATATTCTGTTCAAACAGGACATGGCCGATACCATGCACCTCTAACCCAGCGTGATGAAGTCGTAGGGCGTGGTCTGGTAGACGTAATAGTTGAGCCAATTGCTGTAGAGCAGATTGGCGTGCGCGCGCCAGCGCTTGATGGGCAACTTGGTCACATCATCGTGCGGATAATAGTGCGCAGGCAGGGCCGGATTCTTGCCGGCGTCAAGATCACGTCGGTATTCCTCCCCCAGCGTGCGACCATCGTATTCGGGATGTCCCATGATGAAAACCTGCGCGCCGTTGTCGGTCATGAGCGCATAGGGACCAACCTCGCGCGAAGTCGCGATGACGCGCAACTCGGGCACTGCCTCGATGTCTTCGAGACGGTTTTCGGTATTGCGGGAATGCGGCGCCCAGAACGTGTCATCAGCACCACGCAGGAGCATCGATGACTTGCGATCGACCGTATGCTCGAAAACGCCATGCACACGCTGCTCGAGCTGGTACTTGGGAATGCCATAATGGTAATAGAGCGCAGCTTGCGCACCCCAGCAGATGTGGAACGTGCTCGTGACGTGTTCCTTGCTCCATTCCATAATCTCGCAAAGCTCATCCCAGTAGTCGACATCCTCGAAATCGAGGTCCTCGACGGGGGCACCCGTGATGATCATGCCATCGAACTTGCGCTCGCGTATCTCGTCGAAGGTCTTGTAGAAGGCGAGCATATGGTCTGGTGACGTATTGGCTGCCGCATGGCTCTTCGTATGCATGAGCTCGAGCTCCACTTGCAGAGGCGAGTTGGAGAGCACGCGCGCGATTTGCGTTTCGGTCTTTACCTTATCGGGCATGAGGTTGAGCAAGAGGACATGGAGCGAACGTATGTCCTGTGTCATGGCGCGGGTCTCGGTCATGACGAAGATGTTCTCGCCTTCCAAAACCTCGGTTGCGGGAAGGGCATTGGGAATCTTGATAGGCATGAGATGCTTCTTCAGGTGTTATTGAATGAGAGGGGCACGTTCCTTGGAGACCTCATCGCCAATCTCCTCGCCGAGTTCCTCGGCGGTCTTCTTCGCCTTGCGCGAAAGCTTGCGCGGAACGACGACCGTCACGTGCACGAGCAGGTCACCGCGCTTGTTGTTGCGACGGAACATCGGGAGGCCATAGCCCTTGATACGCAGGGTCTGCCCTGGCTGGCAGCCCTCCGGAATGTGCACGGGGACTTCCTCGTCTTCGAGAATGCCGCAGACGGTGATATCTGCGCCGACCATGGCCTGGACGACGGTGATGTTTGCACGCGTGTGGAGATTGTCGCCATCGCGCTCGAAGTATTCGTGCGGATCAATGCGAACCGTTGCGATCAGATCGCCAGCCGGTGCACCCTGCATACCAGCCTCACCGCGATCCTGGACGCGAATCTGCTGGCCATCGTGTATACCGAGGGGAATTTCGATCGTGAGGTGTTCGCGGTCGGGAACACGTCCCTGGCCCTGGCATTCGGGGCAGGGCTTGTCGATGGTACGACCCGTGCCACCGCAATCCGGACAGGTGACAGCCGTCTGCATATCGCCGAGGAAGGTATGCTGCACGCTCACGACATGGCCTGAGCCGTGGCACGTGGGACACTCGACCTCATGGCCATCCTCGGCAGCTCCGCTGCCGCCGCACTCCTCGCACGTCGCGAGACGGTCATAGACGATGTCCTTCTTGGCACCGCGAGCGACTTCCTCAAGGGTGAGGCGCAGGCCAATGCCCATGTCGCGGCCATCGCGCCTGATCTGCTGGGCGCCACGTCCGCCCATGCCGCCGAAGAACGAGCTGAAGATATCGCCCATGCCACCGAATATGTCGCTCATGTCGACGGCCTGATAGCCACCGAAGCCTTGTGCTGCCTCGGGTGTGCCATAGCGATCGTAAAGCGACTTCTTCTTGGGGTCTGAAAGAACGTCGTATGCCTCGTTGAGCTCCTTGAAGCGCTCTTCGGCATCGGGCGCCTTATTGACATCCGGATGCAGCTCACGGGCCTTGCGTCGGAACGCCTTCTTTATCTCCGTTACGCTGACCTCGCGCGAAACGCCGAGAATCTCGTAGTACTCATACGCCATGCGCAATAACTCCCCGCACTCAAATGGACTGCGAGTATTTTGGGATACCAGACAGGAGACGGCGTGAACCGTAAGCGTTTCGTCACCAAGCTACACGTGAGCGTTTACCTGTCGCCCGCCAGCGACCAAATCGCACCGTAGACCTCGTTTCCAAGCAGCCAGCCGCGCTGCGTGGGAACGAGGCGAGCGCCCTGCTCGCGCACGAGCCCGAGAGCTTCGAGACGTTCGAAGACGGCAGGTGCCCCCTCGACGGCCAGCACCTGCTCATGCGTGATGCCGATGCTCCTGCGCATACCGAGCATGAGGTCTTCGACGGCAGATTCATATCCGCCCAATAACTCAAGCTCGACATGGGGCCGGCCGAACGATTGCGAGAAAGCAACGTCGTCGGGAGACGCCGCGATGCGAACGCGAGCAATGTCAGTTGAGTTACGAGGAAACTGAGGATGGGTGGCAGATGCACAAAGCGAGTTGCGCAGCGAATGCGACAGTCCAGTGGACTGTCGCACCGAGCGAGCACTGTCCGAGCGACTGCGCTGCCGCCCATCCGTCTCCTTGCCTATATCAAAGATATCCGCATCGAAAGCTGCCTGAGCACTTTCGGCCGACAGCATGCTCGACGCCCCGGCCCCGAGGCCGAGGTACTCAGCACCCGTCCAATACGCCGTGTTGTGGTGGGAAGCGAAGCCCGGCTTGGCGTAGGAAGCGACTTCGTAGCGCTCGAACCCCGCGGCCGTGAGCATGTGCTCGGCCGCGAGCATCATGTCGGTCTGCAGGTCCTCGTCAGCGACCTCGTACTCCCCTATCTCGACACGATTTGTCAGCGCGGTGCCGTCTTCGAGGGTAAGGGGGTAGATGCTGACATGCGGCACATCGACATCGATTGCATGGCGCAGGTCCTGCGTCCATGATTCCATACTTTGGCCCGGGCCTCCGCAGATGAGATCAAGGGAGATGTTGTTGGTGCGGGTGCGGACGGCGGCGAGAGCCGCATCGATCGCGACGGCATCGTGGATGCGACCGTAGCCTGCGAGAACCGCATCGTCAAAGCTCTGCGCTCCAATGCTAAAACGGTTGACGCCGAGCGAGAAGAGATCTGCCACCATGCGCTCGTCGATGGATTCGGGATTGGCCTCGCAGGTGAACTCGACGACGTTCTCGAGATTGACCGAAAGCGAAAGCGTGTATACGAGCGTATTGAGACGTCTGCTGCCAAGATGCGTGGGTGTACCACCGCCGATATAGATCGTCTTGACCTGGCCGAGCAACCCCGCCTTCGCCGCACGGCGCAGCTGCAGGCACAACGCCTCCACATACGCATCCATGCGCTGCTCATCCGCGCAAGCACTCGTCGCAAAGTCGCAGTACGCGCAACGTGAGACACAGAAGGGAATATGCAGGTAGAGAGCCTCAATCATCGCGAATCGTCTTCCGCGAGCTTGCCCGCCTCGTCGAAGATCCGCTCGAAATCCGCAATGCTTCGCGCCTCGCTCAGAGCACGGCGCAACGCAGCGGCAGACGGCAGACCATGCACGTACCAGGCAAGCTGTGCACGCAGCGGGCTCAGGTACGGAGCAGGCGCATCGAGAGGCGCGGGTATGGCCTCGTCGCTCGTCGAGGGACGCTCGTCACGCACCTTGAGCGGATCGGCGTAATGGAGGTAGAGCTCGAAATGCTCACGCATGGCAGCGACGCGCTCGGCATGCGAAGGTTCATGGCCCGTGAATATCCACGGATTACCGCGTGCACCACGGGCGACGTGCACCGCATCGACACCGCATCGCTCGCGCATGCGGCATGCATCGTCATGGGAAAACACGTCCCCGCTACCCGCAACGGGAATATCGACCGCCTCCTTGACCTGCGCAATCACATCCCAATCCGCATTGCCGCGATACATCTGGCGCGCGCTGCGCCCATGCACGCTCACAAGCGAGGCGCCCGCCTGTTCGAGACGCTTGGCGAAGTCAACGGCGTTCTTCTCCTCGTTCGTCCAGCCGCTTCTGAACTTGGCGGTGACGGGCACGTCAACGGCATCGACGATGCTGCGTATGATATCGGCCGCCAGCTCGGGGGTCTGCATGAGAGCCGAGCCCTCCCCGCGTCGCACGACCTTGCGCACGGGGCATCCCATGTTCACGTCGATGAGCGCGAGCCTATCGCCCAGACGCTCGGCAACGCGCGCGGCCTGACGCGCCATGCAATCGGGCTCCGAACCGAACAGCTGCACGGCGAGCACGGTCTCTTCCTCGGCCGGGTCGGTCAGGGCGAAAGTCTTGACGCCGTTGTACTCGAGGCCCTTGGCGCTCACCATCTCGGAGAACGTCAGGCCCGCTCCATAGCGTATGCAAAGGGTACGAAAGGCCCGATCGGTCCCGCCGGCCATGGGCGCAAGCCACAAGGGCGTCGCAAGGTATGTCTCGATTTGCGTCACGAGGAGCTTACTCGTCGTCAACGGAGAGGATGACCATGAAGGCCTCCTGGGGCACCTCGACATTGCCGATGTTCTTCATGCGCTTCTTGCCCGCCTTCTGCTTCTCGAGCAGCTTGCGTTTGCGCGTGATGTCGCCGCCATAGCACTTGGCAAGCACGTCCTTGCGACGCGCACGCACCGTCTGGCGCGCCAGGATGCGACTGCCCACGGCAGCCTGTATGGGCACTTCGAAGAGCTGCTGCGGAATGATCTCCTTGAGCTTTTCGCACAGGGCCTTGCCACGCGTATAGGCGGCATCCTTGTGCACGATGGCCGAGAGCGCGTCAACCGGATTGCCCGCGAGCAAGATCTCGAGCTTGACGAGGTTGCTCGCCTGATAGCCGCATACGTCGTAATCGAGCGAGGCATAGCCCTTGGTACGGCTCTTGAGCGAATCGAAGTAGTCCATGATGAGCTCGGAGAGTGGCATCTCGAACTTGAGCTCGACGGTGGTCGTCGAGAGATACTGCATGTCGATGAACTTACCACGACGCTCGGTCGAAAGCTCCATGACCGCGCCAATGTAGTCGGGCGGAATGATGATGTCGGCCTTGACGTACGGTTCCTCGATGCGCTCGATCGATGACGGATCGGGCATATCCTGTGGAGAGTGCACGGTCACCTCCTCACCATCGGTAAGGTAGGCATGGTATTCGACCGAAGGTGCCGTTGCGATGAGGTCAAGGCCGAACTCACGCTCGAGGCGCTCCTTGACGACCTCCATATGCAGCAGGCCCAGAAAGCCGACGCGAAAGCCGAAGCCGAGCGCCTGGCTGGTCTCGGGTTCGTAGACGAGAGCCGGGTCGTTGAGCGTGAGCTTGTCGAGCGCGTCGCGCAGCGCGGGATACTGGTCGGCATCGATGGGAAAGAGACCGGTGTAGACCATCGGCTTGACGTCACGGTATCCGGGTAAGGGCTCGTCGGCACCGTTTTTGGCAAGCGTGAGCGTATCGCCGACCTTGACCATTCTCGGATCCTTGAGACCCGTGACAAGATAGCCAACCTCGCCAACCTTGAGCTCGTCGACGGGAGTCTCCGCCGGACGACGCACGCCGACTTCCTCGACTTCGCACTCGTTCTTCGTCGCCATGAAGCGAATCTTCTGACGCGCCTTGATGGAACCGTCGACGACGCGGATGAGCGCGACGACGCCACGGTAGGCATCGAAATAGGAGTCGAAGATGAGTGCCTTGAGCGGGGCGTCCGCATCGCCTTGCGGCGCGGGAATGCGCTCCACGATGGCCTCGAGCAGGTCATGCACGCCGATACCCGACTTGCCCGAGGTCAGTATCGCATCGTCGGCGGGAATCGCGAGACCCTCCTCGATCTCGGCGCGCACGCGCTCGGGATCGGCGGCGGGCAGATCGACCTTGTTGATGACGGGGATAATCTCGAGATCGGCGTTCATCGCGAGCAATGCGTTGGCGACCGTCTGCGCCTCGACGCCCTGGGTTGAATCGACGACGAGCACGGCGCCCTCGCATGCGGCCAACGAACGCGACACTTCATACGTGAAATCGACATGACCCGGCGTGTCGATGAGATTGAACTGGTAGGTCTCGCCGTTATCGGCCTCGTAGAACACGCAAACGGCCTGCGACTTGATGGTGATGCCACGCTCGCGCTCGATATCCATCGAGTCGAGCACCTGCTCGACCATGTCACGTGACGCGACCGTGTTCGTCATCTCGAGGATGCGGTCGGCAATGGTCGACTTGCCGTGGTCGATATGCGCGATGATCGAGAAGTTTCTGATGTGCGAGCGGTCCATGAAGCCCATTCTAACGCAGGAACGTCAACGTGAAAAAGGAGACCGCCCATTGCGAGGGCGGCCTCCTCAAGAAGCCCAAAAAGCCCGAAAGCTACTTGTCGAGGCTGTTAGCCAGGGCCATAACACCGCTCTTGCGATTGGCGGCCTGGTTCTTGTGGATGATGCCCTTGCTGACGGCCTTGTCAAACAGGCGGCAGGCCTTCTTGGCAGCCTCGGTCGCGAGAGCCTTGTCGCCGGCCTCGACAGCCTCGCGCACGCGGCGCACGGCAGTCTTCATCTCGGCCTTGGCAGCGCGATTGCGCAGACGGGCCTTCTCGTTGGTCTTGATACGCTTCTTCTGACTTTTGATGTTCGCCATTTCCGGCTTTTCCTTTCGATAAAACCCATTGTCTCTCGCAGTGGGGTGCGACGAAACTACGAGATAATATCACAGTTGCGCGTCATGTCACGCATCGATTCCGAAACTCAGGCCACGCAAACGTCCAAAACCCAACGCTCGAAGACGGCATCTTTATCCGCCCCCGTCTTCATGGCCTGATCGCACGCTGCGGCGCTGATGAGCGCCTTCTCGAGCTCGGCCTGCGAAAAGCCGTCAGCCCAACGAGCGTAGTTCTTGACCTGCCAATCGGGTTTGCCAAGCGCAGATGCAAGAGCGCCCGTGCCCTGCCCCTGCAAGTCCTTTGCGATAAGCAAGTCACGAATCCTGTTGACGCACATGGTGAGCAAGCCGAATGGCGACTGTGCGTTCATACGCGTAAGGAGCACCGCGCACTTCTTCGCGTCACGTGCCGAAAGCGCGTCGCTTAGGTGCCAGGGTTTGGGCTCGGCCACGCGTGCAACATGAGCTTGGACCTCGGGTAAATCGATGAGTGCTCCACGTCCAAGGGCGATGGCCATCTTCGTGAGCTCACCATCCAGATGGACGGTTGACTCGCCTACGAGCGAGATGAGCTCCTCGGCCGCTTGGCGCGTGATCGTCACGCCTTTGCTCTGCGCGAACTGCTGTACCTGCTGGGGAAGCTCGCGGGCGCTACGCGGCGCGCAATCGATAACGGCCTTCTTGTCGACCTTGGCAATCGCCTTGTACAGGCGCGTGTTCTTGGCGAGCTTCTCGGCAATGAGCGCGAGGACGGTCGTGTCATTGGGATTCTCGAGATACGAGACGATGGCCTCTGACGCCGCCTTCTTGAGACGCTCGGCACCCTGAATGACCACAAGGCGCTTCTCGCTCATGAACGGCAAGGTGTTGCAGGCTCCCGTGATCTCATCAGGCGTGAGGGCGCCGCCATCGAAGACGTCCTTGTTGAAGTCGAGGTCGCCGAGCTTTGCCATGCGTTCGTTAAGGCGACCGAAGACGAACTCACGCTTGAGCTCGTCAGCGCCGACAATGAGGTATACGGGGAGAAAATCGTTGTCTGCCATGAGAGTGAAAACCTAGAGCTCTCGCTAGTATTCCTCGTATTCCATCGACCCATCGGAATACAGGATCTCGTAGTATCCGTGGTTCTCGTCATTGCAGTTGGGAACCGGCGTCTTGCTCACGAGGCTGCGCTCGGCTGGCGGCTCATCCGCAGCAACGTCATCCGAAGCGCCCCCATCATAGGAAGAGCCGCTGTATCCGGCATCTCCGGACTGCGGGGAAGTCGCCTGCGCCCTCGTAACGACAATGGTCATGCCGTCCTGGAGCGGAGCGTTCACATCGACGTCGACGCTATCGCCATCAGAGAGGACAATCTCGGCATGCGTGAGCGCATCGGCGACGGTCCCTCCCACAAGTTCGACATCCTTCACCTGGCCATCATCGTCCACCTTGACGGTGACGCAGCGCTTGATGGAGATTTTGTTCGTCTGCCCGTCGATCTTGGTGTCGAGAGCCGGGTCGACGACATCCTTATCGCCCACTTTTATGTCGGCAGCAGCCAGGGCATCGCCCACGGTTTTACCCGAAGCGACCGAGACCTCGGTGGTCGTGCCATTGTCGTCTATGGTGACGTTGACATCCTGGGCTCCACACCCCGCGAGCGCCATGGTAAACATGGCGGCAACGAGAACGGTGATCAGGCCTGCGAGTGATTTCTTAATCTTCATTGCTTTCCCTTATGGTCGAAACGTCCGTACCGAGAGTTCGATATCCTCCGTCCTCCTGCACGACGACGGAGACCGTAAGCTGCGATTGACCTGCATAGCGACTCGCATCGAGATACGCGAGAAATCCATCATCGCCTTCAGAAGTCAGGTAATTATAGCATTCGTACAAGGTACCCTCGCCATCGTCACCGACGACGAAAACGCATATGACCGATGACGAGTCGAGTTCGCCGGCATCAAGCACGCCACTCAAAACGAGGTAGAGCGGCGAGTACTCGCAGGGCGCGACGTCAACGTCAATTTGTCCCCCATCCTGAACATTCAGGCCCGATGCATCGAGAACGGGGGCCTCCATGATGGGCGGCGTGCTTATGAACCAATCGATGTTTCGCTCCGCGATCTCGAAAACCACCGTATCTGGTCGGTTTGAGCGAAGGTCGTAGTCGAGCATCATGGGAAACGACTTCGTAAACGTCGCGGTTCCGTAAGCCGAGGCGAAGAAGGGAAGCAGCAAATTCCCAAAGGAGTCACGATACATATAGAGCGAGCCCGTGGCATCGGGATTCTTGGTGCGAATGAGGGAGTCCTCGACCGACGTGGTCGCCGTAACGTACTCGTAGCGTTCCTCGGCCCCGTAGTAGTAGTTGTATTCCGGATGCGGCGCCGCAGGAAAAATCATCTTGTCCAGATCGCCGACGAAGTCCTTTCTACGCTCAACGGTGGCTGCCGTATAGTCGTCATGAGGCTTTTCGAGCTTGTCCAGAATCTCATCATAGGCAAGCAACGCACCTTTGCTGTTCCAGTGCGAGTCGCGGGCAAAGTAGAGCACCTCCTCGCGGTCCTGAAACGTGGCGAACAGGTCGCAGTAGTTGACCTCGCTGCGCGTAAGGGCCTCTCCGAGGGCGTCGCGATTGAAGTTCTCGCTCGCCTTGATAGCGTACTGATAGGGCATGTGCTCCGGATAGAGCGTATTCTTGTTCGGTGCCACGGTGAAGAGAAAGTCCGCATCGGACTGCTCGACCCGACTCTGGATCATCTCGAGATTATGAACAACGCCGGCAATCTGCCAGTCCGTAAGGGTGTTTCTCCCCAAGTGGTCATCGAGCGTCGAGGAATAGTAGAGCCAGTCATCCGTGCCGACGATAACCGAGTCGACATTGGATACCCCAAAGAGCTTGGATTTGACCCAAGCGTCAGCGGTGATGATTTCCGGTCGGAATGCGAAGCTCTTCTCGAAGTATTCCCCAAGCTCGGTCATGTAATCGGTATTGAATGCGCCGTCTTCGGTGAAAAGCGAAGGAAGCATGGCGCGTTTCTCGTTGCCGATGGGCTCGGTGGTGGGCCTAAACAGCATGCCAACGGAAAGGACCATGCAAACGCACAGGCAAAGAGCGATGAACACGAACATCGGCGACTTCTTCATGGCATCCCCTAGAACCTGAAGTAAATGAACGGGTTATATCCGCTCGACGAGAGAATGAGTATGCACCAGATGAGGCCGAGGAGGGCGGCCGCGTAAAGCAGATACGTAACAAGCTTCCACCGAGGTCCGATTTCGGAGACCTCGTACAGCTCATGACGAATCTTGGCGGCGATCGGTTGGATGGGGCCACACCCAATGACGGCCAGCACGAGTACGAAGATGAACCACGGCGTGAGTTGCGAAACAACGAGGCTCATAGCCGGGTCGGAGAAATCGAAACCGAAGAACATCCTCCCGAGGAACTGAAGAGCGTAGCCGAGCGTATCGGCACGGAACAGGACAAAGCCGATGCACACGACGAGCAGGGTATAGATACGACCGAGAACCACGGGCAGTTTCTTTATCCAGGGAGCGTACTCCTCGATAAGGAGAAAGAAACCATGCCAGAGGCCCCAGATAAGAAAGGTCCAGCTCGCGCCATGCCAAAGACCGCACAGCGCGAAGACGATCAAGCGGTTAGCGGCCGTCCTTGCCTTCCCCTTTCGATTACCGCCAAGTGGGATATAGAGGTACTCCTTGAACCAGGTCGAGAGGGAGATATGCCATCGACGCCAGAAATCCTGCACGTTCTTGGCAGAGTATGGATAGTTGAAGTTCTCCTTGAACTTGAACCCAAACATAAGGCCCAGTCCAAGGGCCATATCCGAATACCCGCTAAAGTCGTAGTAAATCTGGAAGAGATAGGCAATGGCACCAATCCAGGCCGCCAAAAACGAGAGCTCGTTAGCAGGAGTGGAAAACATGATATCGGCAACTTGCCCCATCGTATTTGCGATGATGACCTTCTTGGCAAGGCCGCAGACAAACCGCCTGAACCCGTTCGCTATGTTCTCGATCGTCTGATGGCGTTCGGTGATCATCTCCTGGATGTCACGGTACTTGACGATGGGACCGGCGATAAGCTGTGGGAAGAACGATATGTACAGGAGGACATAGAAGTAGTTGCGCTGCACGTCTACAACACCACGATACACGTCGATAACGTACGAAAGCGCCTGAAACGTGAAGAACGATATGCCGATGGGCAAGGCGATATCCGGTACTGGAAGCCCGAGTCCGAAAACGTTGTTGGCCGTCGACACGAGCATGCCCGAATACTTGAACAGGACGAGTATCCCAAGGTTAATGACGATGGCAACAATGACTGCGAACCGATTGTTCTGCCCGGCGTATCGCGCCACCCAAAGCGCACATAGGTAGTTCACGAGCGAGCTGAATATCATGAGCAGGACATAGACCGGCTCGCCATAGGCGTAGAAGCCCAAACTCGCGATGATGAGAAGGGCGTTGCGCAGCTTAAGGGAGGGCAGCACGCTATAGAGCAGAAAAACTGCAACGAGGAAAACGCAGATAAATTCTAGCGAGCTGAATACCATGCTTGGAGTAGCCCCCGCCGACGATTAAATCGCGACACGCATCCAGTCCGCCCCGCCAAGGACAACCTTGTAGTTGGGACTGCTGCTCGTGGCATAGTCCACTCCGTAATATGAATTTCCGCGATTGCTTCTCTCCCATTCGGGGTCGTAGACGCGACCGTCTACCTCGGCCCAGCCATGTCCTCCGCTATTGCAGGCGTAGACGTTTGCAAAGCCAATGGCCTTGGCCATGAATGCCAGGGCGGCCCCATAGCTGAAGCAGTTTCCTCCACGTCCCACAAACATATCGTTGGCGTAGATGGTCTCCCATCCGAGCTCCTTCATATGCGGGATGCGCGGATTGTATTCGCCAAAATCATCACGTATGTGGTTGAACGCGGCCCGGAGCTTTTCGTCGGCACTCATGGACGCATTCGTGCATGCGGAAAGCTCCTGAGCAGCACGGGCAAGGGTGATGTCATGTTCGGAAAGCGTCACGGTAAGCACGCCATCGTTATCTGCGGAATACGTGGTGCCATCAACGGTGAATACCGTATTACGCGCAATGCTGCCGCTTCCACTCTTGCCGAAGTATTGGTTTCCATCGAGCTCGAAGAGGCCCGAGCGCATGGCATGGAGGTCGGCAAGGTAATAGTAACGCTCAAGCTGGCCATCATAGCGATCGGTGACAAGCCAGCCAGTCTCGCCCGAATCAGTCGAGGCGAGTCGGCCTTCTTGATCGGCAACGTAGACATGACCGGCGCCGTCATCCCACGCACCGCGCACGATGGCGCCGTCGTCGGTGGCGTAGGCGTGGTAGCCGGTTCCCTCGTCGGGGTCGATGAGGCGACCCTTGACGATGTTGCCGTCAGCGCCGATCCAGTAGCGCTCGAGGCTTCCCCAGGCGCTCGTGACGAGCCACCGGCCCTCAATCGAGAGGCTGGGGCCGTCGGTCGCGTACCAGGCCAGGCCCTCGTGGTTCCAGCCGACGCCGACCAGGTGGTCGTTCTCGACCGCCGAGGTCGTGAAGTTGTGGGCGCCGGCGATGGCGTTGGGGTTGTACTGGCGCAGCACCGCGACGTGGTCCTCGCCGTCGGAGTACCAGCCGATGCCCTCGTCGTTCCAGCCCACGCTGATGAGGTGGGCGCGCTCGACGTCGGAGGTGGTGTAGTGGTGGTCGCCGGCGTATGCGTTGTAGAGGCGGTAGACCGGCGTGCCCTCGAGCGGGGCGACCCAGCCGATTCCCTCCCACTGCCAACCGGCCTCGGCCACGCTCGTGGCCTCGTAGAGGCTCATGGTGTAGAAGTGCTCGCCGGAGTTGGGGTTGTAGAGGCGGTACATGTTGGCGTGGGAGTCCTCGTAGCTCACCTCGGGCTCCTCAGGAGTCTCACCGGGAGTCTCGGGGGTATCCTGGTCAGGTTTATCCTGGTCATCTGGCGTGTCACCGGCGGGCTTGTCCGTCTGGTCGCCATCGTCGCCCTCGTCCGGCGTCGCCGGCGCGTCGGGGTCGGTCGGCTCGCCGGGATCGTCGGCGTCCCCCGGCGCCGCATCGTCAGGCCCGGTCGCGTCCTGGCCGTCGTCGGGATCGGTCGTCACGGCGCCATCGGGAACCGTCGTGTCGGTAGTCCCGGCGTCTTCTGCCGCGTAGGCGGGCGTCGCCGCCATGATGCCCGAAGCGAACAACATGAACAGCATGCCTATCAGAAAGATGACAGATGCAGGGCTATGTTTCAAAAAGTGTGTCCGAATAAGACCCGTTACCCCAGTTGAACACAAGCAAATCAGGTCCTTGAGTTGGAATCGCCCAACTCGAAGGTGTTTCAAAAAGTGTGTCCGCTTTCCTCTTGACGTGCCTGTTCAGGCAAGCTTTCCGAAGGGAAAAGTTGCCTAGTGGACAGGATGACGCCTTGAGTAGCCCGAGATGCGACGTTTGCGGAAGCGAGATGAAGGGGAACGGATACACGAAGGCAGGGACCAAGCGCTGGCGGTGCAAGTCGTGCGGTGCCTCCAAGACGAGAAGGATTGACAACGCCGCCAAGCTGCTCCGGGCCTTCCTTGCCTGGATCCTCTCCAAGAGGTCGATCGCCGATCTCGGATACAGCAGGTCGACCTTCTGGCGAAAGTGCGCCGGGTTCTGGGAGCTTTGGCCCATCGCCCCTTTCACCGGCGAGGTCTTCGACACGGTCTTTCTCGACGGCATCTGGTTTTCCCACGACGCCGTCGTGCTCGTCGCGCGCTCCAAGGAGCACGTGATCGCATGGCACCTGGCGCAAAGGGAGTGCTCGAGCTCCTGGGCGGCGCTGATGATGAGGATACCCGCTCCGATGCTGGTGGTGTCGGACGGATCCACCGGGCTCGCGAAGGCGGCGCGCACCGTATGGCCCGGCACCAGGATACAGCGCTGCGTCGTGCATGCCGCGCGCCAGGTCAAGCGCTACACGACCAAGAGTCCCAAGCTCGAGTGCGGCCGCGAGCTCCTGGGCATCGCGAACCGCCTGACGAGGGCCAAAGACGAGGACGCGATGAGGGAGTGGCTCGTCGACTACGCGCAGTGGTGCTCCGATTGGAGCGAGTTCCTGAAGGAGTTCACGGTGAAAGACGGCAGGAGGGTCTACACGCACGAGAGGCTGCGGCGGGCCAGGGGAAGCCTCAACCGCCTGGTGAAGGAAGGGACGCTTTTCACATTCATCGAGATGCAAAGGGAGCGCGGCGGGCGCTGGGATTCCACCAACAACCCGATCGAGAGCCTGAACGCGCAACTGAGGGAGATGCTCAGGCTGCATCGGGGATTGCCGCTGCTGCACCGCGTGAAGGCCGTCATGTGGTGGTGCTACATGCACACCGAAGAGCCCGAGAGCCCGGCGGAGATCCTGCGCCGCATGCCGAGGGACGAAGACGTCGACGGGCTTTTCGCAACCGTCTCGGGCGAGGGCCGGCATTCGGATGGAAGCCCGGAGAGGTATGGGAAGGCCATCGACTGGAACGAGTTTCACATGCCGACGAGGTACCGTCAGTGATGTCCCGCCGGACACACTTTTTGAAACATAGCCCTCGACTGGAACGAGTTTCACATGCCGACGAGGTACCGTCAGTGATGTCCCGCCGGACACACTTTTTGAAACATAGCCCCAGATGCACCCAAAAGAGTCTTACGATAGCGATCAAATGTCATGGTTTCCATACCGTCTCCCCGTTTGCCAGAACCGCACTGCACAGGATACGCGCCATGAATACGAGGGGGCGCCGCAGACGTTTTCAATCAGGCAAACGGCTAACGCGGGAGACGAAAATGAGTTTGCACTTCTTTTGCACCGAACGAGCCGGGAAAAGAAAGCAGGCCAGAGCTTTTACATGCCCTGACCTGCGTCATCTTTGGCAGCCCGTACCGGATTCGAACCGGTGATCTCCGCCTTGAGAGGGCGGCGTCCTAAACCGCTAGACGAACGGGCCATTTCATGCGCCATTGGCTGGGGTGGAAGGAGTCGAACCCTCACTGACGGAACCAGAATCCGCTGTCCTACCATTAGACGACACCCCAGTAACAAGTGCCGAACCCTGTGTGGCGCGAGATTGCATATTACGGAATCGCACAGGCCACGTCAAGCGAAAGACTCGATTAATTTTGCGGTATTGGCCTGACGGCATCATGGCGCACCCGTCAAGTCCGAATTCTCTCCGAATATGGTCTGGTTTTGCTCAGATTCTCGGGGTGGTTTGCTCGGATGCCCCACGTCTACCATCACGCTGCAATGCAAGCATGATGGAGGTGCCATGAACATCGAGGAAGCAAAGCTCAGAGCACATTCTCTCCTAAGGCAGGCAGGACTGGCCGAGCTACCCCGCCCCGTTCTTGCAGGCATCCTCATCATCGGGCTCGTACTCATCCTTGCCGGTATCTGGCAGTTCTGGCCTCGTGCAAATGCGGATTATGTCGTAGCCACAAATCAAGAGCAGGAGGCACCAGACGCGAACGTGCAGCAAACGGCCCCTACGCAGGCCGAAATCGTGATCGACGTCGAGGGTGCCGTCAACGCGCCCGGACTCTATACGCTTGCAGCTGATTCGCGTGTAGGCGAGGCCATAGAGGCAGCGGGCGGATTTGCCTCAGACGCCCAACCAGGAGCAACCAACCTCGCGCAGAAACTCTCCGATGGCGAGCAAATCTTCGTCCCCACCATCGAAGAGACGCAGGGCGCAACGAGCGCTGTCTCAAAAGCTGCGATGCCATCATCGAAGCGAGATGGGAAGATCAATATCAACACGGCAAGCGCCGAAGAACTACAGGAGCTCTCGGGTGTGGGGCCTGCCCTCTCGGGACGTATCATCGACTATCGCGAGTCGAAGGGGCGCTTCTCCTCAATCGAGGACATCAAGGAAGTCTCGGGCATTGGCGAGACCCGCTTCGAGAACCTCAAGGACAAGATCTGCGTATGAGCTCCCATGAGAGAGACCTTCCCTCACGCCCATCATTGCCACCTCTCCTGCTTGCCGCTCTCTCGGCTTGGATTGCAGTCTGCCTCTCGGAGGAGTTGTGCTGGCAACTCTATGCAGACGCACGCATGGCGGCCGTTCTTCTTATGTGCCTCATTGTCCTGGTTGCCATTGGCACGATCATTCTTGCCATCAAGCATCATGGATTCGCGGTCGTCTGCATCGCCTTCATAAGCGTATGTATATGCGGGCTTTTCTGGTGGGGCGGATGGGCCAAAGACGTCGAACGTCTTCCCACCCTTCTTGAGCAGACTCCGACACTCGAGCTTGACTTGACGGGAGATCCGGCAGCAAGAGATTACGGCACCATCTCGACAGCGCGCATAAACTGCAATGCCGGTAGCATCAGTATGCGGCTCATCTGGCCCGAAGGTGCCGAGCCACTCGCTGCGGGACATCGCATCGCCGTCACGGGCAACGTATCATCTCCCAAACTTGACGATGGCGGCCGATGGAACCATCGCAACGGCTTTGCGGGCATGCTGCGAGCATCGCACGTCGAGGAGCTCGGATATTCTCCGGGCTTGCGCGGATTCGTGACCGCGTTTCGCGACGACTCCTTCGCGCGCGTTGCCTCGATTGAAGGTGATGCAGCGGGCCTGCTTGCCGGGATCTTGCTCGGAAACCGAACGCTCTATGCCGGTTCCGAGCTTGAGCAAGCGTTCCAGACAACGGGACTTGCGCATCTCATGGCCGTCTCGGGTACGCATCTTGCCATCGTGACGATGTTGCTTTCCGCATTGCTCGCGAGAAGCCCCCTGCGGCGCAAGGTTCGTAGCGCCGTACTTATCATTGGCCTCATTATCTACGTGGCGATTACAGGCTTTGCCCCGTCAGCTTTGCGTGCCGCCACGATGTGCTCGGTTGCCCTTGTCCTGGGGGCGCTCAAGACGCGCGCTTCGGCACTGAGCGCGCTGTCTCTGTGCGCACTCGTCTTCCTTGGCCTCTCCCCGCCCATAGCCTTCTCCCTCGGATTCCAGCTCTCCGTACTCTCGGTGCTTGGACTCATCATCTTCGCCAGGCTTGCTGATTGCTGGCTCGGGCATGCGCTGCCGCGACTTCCCCCGAGTCTCGTCTCATCAGTGGCGGCAACCATCGTCGCGTCGTCTGCCACGCTCCCGATGACCGTGACGCAATTCGCGCAGTTGCCGCTCATATCACCTGTAGCCAACTTGCTCGCAGCGCCTCTTGTCACCGGCATGCTTTGTCTCGGTATCATCGCGCTCGTTACCGGCAGCGTCTTCGCTCCTCTCGGAGTCCTGTTACTGCAAATCGCGGCGACCCTTGCATCATGCTGTGCCGCACTCGTGCGCATGCTTGCCGATATGCCGCTTGCGTGCCTTCCCCTTTCGAACGCTACGCACGCAATTGCAGCCTTGTTCTGCGTTCTGTTCGTCGCGCTGTGGGTGTTTTGGCCACTTCCTCAACGTAGTGTAGACCCCGAGAGAAGACAGGGCCCTCCCCTGCCGCGCAACAAGCTTCTCAAGACATGCGCCGCCCTCATAGTGCCCATCGTGCTCGTTCTTCTTCTGGGTTTTGGACAATCGACAAGACCATGGCAGACAGCAGATACACGCATGGTGATGCTCAACGTGGGACAAGGCGATAGCATCCTTATCCAGAGCAAGGCGGCCAGCATCCTCGTGGATACAGGCGAACAAGGGGATGTGCTCCTGCGCGAACTTGCCGAGCAGGGCATCACGCACCTCGATGCCGTCATCATCAGTCACAAGGACGCCGACCATGCCGGAGCGCTCAAGAAGCTCGCTGGTGTCGTCGCGGTCGATCACGTATACGTGCATGCAGACTTGATCGGCCGGGCTTTCATGGAGAAGGTTCTCGAATCCGCACGCTGGGTGACGAACGGACGCGAAGCCGAGGGCGTGCGCCCTGGTACCACCTTGCGGGCTGGACGGTTTTCCCTCGATATCATTGCGCCACAAGACGGCGGAAAGAGCGAGAACGAGGATAGCCTCGTCGGGTTGCTCGAGTTCGACGCGGACGGTGACGGCAATGCCGAGGCGCGCGGGCTGCTCACAGGCGATGCCGAAAGCGAGGCGCTAGATCGTGTCGTATCGCAGGTAGGCGATATCGACTTTCTCAAGGTCGCCCATCACGGCAGCAAGGGCGGCCTGACAGACGAACAGCTCACAGGGCTTTCCCCCGAGATCGCGCTCATCAGCGTGGGAGCCGATAACAAGTACGGACACCCCAGCACCGAGACCGTAAAGATGCTCGAAGACCACGGAGTACGTATCTACCGCACCGACAAGCAAGGGGCTATCAGCGTTGGCTTCTCCAGCACGGGAATGCGCGTGACACCGGAGCGATAGATGATGAAGATTTTCGAAAACAATCTATTCCTAACATCACCTTAATATATTACGGCGCCGTTTTTCTCAAAATGCTGATAGTCCTTCGGACTATTCCAATGGCCGCCCCATCTAAAACCATGCTCCATGAAAAGGGTGTAGAGCAGGTCGCCTTCCGCGATCTTATAGGGAAAATCGGCAGACCTGTTGGCATAGTCTTGCGCACCCGGCGGTGAGACATAGCCCGTACTCGGTATGCAATAGGGGTTATAAAACGGATTGATGTCAAGTGCGAGTCCCCTCGCATGGTTAGAGAGATGGTCTGTCCCTTCGACAAGACGGAAGTTAAAGCCAGACGTGTTGTTGTCCCCCATGCTCGCCCTGTCATCGGCGTCGTAATCATCAGCGAGGCGCATGCGCTCTATCGGATAGTCCGCCCGATAGAGTTCGTGGAATATCTCGCATATTTCATTTGCAACAGACTCGTGCATGACAATCTCGCCCGTGAGGATATCGCCATCGATGTTCTTGTGAAGCACGCGAATATAACGCAGCTCGTCACGGGGAATGGTACAGTTACTCTTATAAGTTTTGCCGACCATGCGCGCAAACACGTCGTCAGAGATAGCGCTCACGGTAAAGCACGCGTCCTCCCCATAAGCGGCAACCTCTTCGGAAGTCAGCATCGTCTCTGCAGGCAGATCAGCGGGATCGGGTGTGTCGATCACCCTTTGCGGAGTTAGCATCTCGGGCTGCACGACAACATGCGAAGATGAATCTGCAGATTCTCGCAAATCATCATTGCCCGCGCATCCGGATGAGAGCAGACAAACTGCCAGCGCCGCAGTCATGACAAGAACTGTCAGGCCCCTTCTCATGAGACCTTTACCTCGGCAATGCAACAGTCGTCATAGTTCGCACCCTTGTATACCGAGTTAATCGTAATGCGGACGAACGTCGTCTCGACGGGATGCGAAAGGGTACAGGTCTGGAACTGCCCGCGCAAATCCTGCAGCATGAACGACTGCGAGCCGCCATCGTAGGAAATGGTTATCTGCCTCGGGCGGTTGTTCTTGTAATAGACATCCGATCCGTCGCGGTAGGGCTTGGGATATCCACCCATGATGCTCACAGAGGACACGCGCTGCGGAGAGGGTGCGATTAACTCTAGCCATTCGCCCGTCCCATCACCAGCCGCTCCCTCATTCCACGCAGTCTCCGCAAGACCATCGACGACATTTATGCCGCCGTAATTCGACGTCGTGCTATCGGGAGCAAGGACCGAAGAAGTCTCGACCGTCGTAAACACCGGCGCCGATGCGACAACCGATGGCGCGGCGACGTAGGAGGAATCCGTGGAAGCCGAGCTGCTCGCGGAAGAACTCTGCTCCTGAGATTGCTCGATAGCCCCGTCTTCGCTTTCCGCAGGCTTTTCACCTTGTGTGAAGATGACGACGGCAACGATAATTGCGATGGCGACAATGGCGATAACGACGAAGATAGGCCACTTTCTGGAGGCTTGTCCGGACTGTCCGCCGTTGGCAACAGGAGCATGAGGGTGCACTGGGGTGCCTTGGGGAGGGGGTGCCGCAGAGGCCTGCCCCACCTCGTCTTCGACCGGCGTTCCGCAATTCTCGCAGAACACGGTTCCCGGTTCCAAACGATTACCACAGTTTACGCAAAACAGCTCGCTCATGCTCTCGTCCTCCATCCATTACCCATGGTTGCCAATCGTCTATAGGCCCGTATGCGTCCTTGCCTGCTTGTAATTGGACAGGTATGCGGAAAAGGCGCTTGACGTATCGCTATTTCCCTCGCGCCAGTCCTTATGGTCGATGATCGTGCTTTCGAATCCGTAGTAGGCGTCGATATAGGCAATGAGCTTGTCGAGCGCGACGAGTTGGGCTTCCGGATATGGTGTCGTATCGCCGCTATGCACCAGTTCAATGCCTATGGACCAGGCGTTCATACCATAGTCGGGAAGCCCGATTGGCTGTGTGCCCAACATGTCATCCCTGCCGTCTTCGACGATTCCGTACAACGCGTTATGTCCGGCATTTCCATAACCAGCATGGTGGGCGATCTCATCAAGGGGAACGCATTGCACGATCGAACCATCCTTGCCCACGACAAACTGCGCAGCGACGAGGTTGCCGTTTCCCTCCCACCAATCGATTACCGACATGGGAGATCCGTCTCCCTCGGTATCGTGGAGCACTATGTATTTCTGATACTCCCCCGTCTTGGGACCATGTGACAGAGAAGGTCGATAGCTAACAGTCAGGTCAAGATCGGCAAGAAGGGCATCGGCATCTACCGACATCGTGTCCGCAGATTCAGATTCCTCGACAACGACGGGGACATAGACTTCGTGTTTCTCGTCCGCCATCGATTCCACATCAGAGTCTCCCTGCCAGGGCAGGCTGCATCCCGTCAGACAGGCAAAGACTCCGAGTGCAACGGCGACCCGCACGCTCCACGCACATGCGCGAGCCCATGCCGACCTGGAACGAATTGCGGAACCATCTCCCGATAGGGCCATCTCACTTCACCTCGGAAGCCTAGAAATGGCTGTCCCTATAGGATTGCAAAAGCCTGACGTTAGCGTCTTCGAATTGATTGAACCGCGCTTTCACGACATCCTGGTTGAGTTCCGTCCCCCGATACCACGGCCTCGATTCGAAATATTGCTTTTCCGTAATGGACTGCTGGAATATGTAGCCGTTGCGCGCATAGATTTCGTTTATCGCCCGCTGAAGCTGATCGGATGTCAGCAAGCGCAAGTCTGCCTCAGTCAGATACGTCGTACTGCTGAGAGGAAGTACGCTGGTGGTGTCACTCATGTAATCCATCGATCCAGTAGCGGCACTCGCTGAGGCGTTTTCGCTCCATTTCGCATAAAACGTAATGGTCTCCGGATCTTCGGCGGCAATGGTGTACGGAAACGTGACCGGCTCAGTGAACGTCGCGTCGGCAAACCAACCCTCGAATGTCGATCCAGCTCGTGCCGGATTATTCGGCGTATCGATAATGGTTCCGGTCTTAAAGGTCGCATCCTTATACTGAGAGCCGCCGTAAGTCTCGAAGACGACCTGATGCTCGATGGCGTCAGATGACGCTTTCTTGCCGTCTCCTCCTCCCATCGCGAAGGCGATTGCGATGCCCGCAATGACAAGAACAAGAACGACTATGACAATTATCAGCGGTGCCTTGGACTTCTTCTGAGCCGGCATCTGCTGAACAGGCTGCGCCGGCGGTGTCATGACCGGTTGGTTAGCATAGGGAGGCGACGAAGGCATTTGGACAGCTGAAGCGCCCGCATCATCAAGAAGGGATGCGCCGCAGTTATCGCAGAAAACAGAATCGCCCTCGGTTTCCATGCCGCAATTGGGACAAAACATATGTATTCCATTCCCTCCCCGGGCTATATGAGGCAAGAACTTGGCAAGCCCCTGTGTTTACTGTCTCGGAGCGCCATTTCCATTCAGATACTTCTGCACGTCAATCCGGCCTGAACCCAAAATAGAGAGCACAATAGAAAGAAGGAAAGTGATGTAGAACCCATAGATAGGATTAATTGTTCCACTCGCATTAACGCCTTCAGATGATCCGATTATGAAACCCCCGGCAAAAACCATCACGCATGCTAAAACCGCAGCGATATTCGCTATATTTGCAGTGCGGGATTTTGCAAATCGCATGTATGCACCGTAGATACTAGAAAGAATGATAATACCGATACCCATCACAACCAGTACGGTGCCGATTTTATACTGCATATCTCCCCCTCCCTGGGAGATAGAATCGACAAGCTGTTTAATCATTGAGTAAGGGCTCCAATCAGTTATTCCCGCTTTGTACCAGGGAAGAAACGTAAGGAGCAAAAGAGCAATATGCCCCACGCCGAAAAAAAGATTCAAACGCTTATCAGTGCATACCTTAGAAGAAACTGCATTCCTTACATTCTCGTTATTGGTAAAGGCATCTACTGAAATCTGCGGCATATTAATGTTCGGAGTACCAGGCGCACCTTGAAATGTCTGCGACGATTGATTTGAGGCGTTTGGATTGTTTGCTGCTCCGCCTACATCGGGCATTCTCGTACCACAATACTTGCAAAACTTGGCAGTATCACTATTCTCTTTACCACATGAGTAACAGTACATAGCGCATCCTCCACAAAGGTAGACATATACGGGAAAAGGCAAAGCGAGCACGTATAATGCCTTTACATTGGGAAACGCCTTAGACTCACTGACCCGATCGCCAACTTTTGGTTTCCCGTATATGTCTACCTTTATTTGGCAAACGGAGGTTTCCTTCCCCGCTTATCTACAGTGATGCCCTTCGTTACGTGCACCTTTTGATAGATGTCGCCATCCTGGGTTGTCCGCATCCATCCATTTCTCAAAGGTCGTAACGCTCACACCGGAGACCCGAGCTGCTTCCCCGCGCGAAAGTTCCCCATGGATGACCTGCCAACTGACCTTGCCATAGATTTCTGGGCGCTCGATCGCCGGACGACCAAAACGCACGCCGCGGGCCTTGGCCAGGGCGATGCCCTCTGCCTGGCGCTGCCTGATATTCTCACGTTCGATTTGCGCCACATAACTTAGGACCTGCAAGACGAGGTCTGCTATAAAGGCGCCGGTCAGTCCATCCGCCTGTCTTCGTGTATCAAGCAATGGCATATCAAGCACCACAATCGCGCACCCCATCTGCTTGGTAATGGTGCGCCATTGCTCGATGATCTCGTCATACTTGCGCCCGAGCCGATCGATGCTCTTGATGACCATGACGTCACCGGGCTGCATCATATGCATGAGGCGCACATACGAAGGACGGTCGAAGTTCTTTCCACTGGCCGTATCGGCGTATATGAAACGCTCTTCAATCGGAAAGCGACGCAACGCCTCGTATTGCCTCGCAAGATTCTGGTCCCGGGCCGACACGCGCGCATACCCATATGTATTGTTTCCCTTGTCCATTTGCTCACTCCTTACACGGTTCTGACATAACGTCTTGGCGTTATGTCACCGTGGAGCGCAGTCATGCAAGCGTGAGATGCATGCGCAAGGCGTTATCTCGTTCTTGAATCATCGGATACTCCGCTAAAACGAAAGCACCTGTATGCACTAACCCATACCAGGGATGTGCATACAGGTGACAATGCAACGATGGGAAATGAGAAAGACGACACTCCCAAGCTCATGCGCGCCTCTGCGGCGTGACGAAGCATTTCGTTTGGGGCACATGAAACGTGCCCCAACGTTCGCTTTTCGTCAGAAAGCGACAGAGATGTTCGTTTGGGGCACATCGCGCGTGCCCCAAACGCTATTCCTCGTCAAAGACCTCTTGATCCGTGCGACCGGTGAGCTCCTTGGCCATATCGCGCAGCTTGAACTTCTGGATCTTGTTGGCCGGGTTCATGGGGAACTCGTCGACGAAGAACACGAACTTGGGCACCTTGAAGCGGGCGATACGCGGGATCGCGTACTCGCGCACGTCCTCCTGCGTCATGTCCTCGTAGCCCTCGCGCGTGCGAATGAAGGCGGTCACGACCTCGCCGTACTTCTCGTCGGGGCAGCCCACGACCTGCGCGTCGAGAACGCCGGGCATCGTGAGCAGGAAGTTCTCGACCTCAAGCGGATAGATGTTCTCGCCGCCGCGGATGATCATGTCCTTGATGCGACCCGTGACGCGGAAGTAGCCCTCCTCGTCGATCGTGCCCATGTCGCCGGAGTGCAGATAGCCGTCCTCATCGATGGCCTCGGCTGTCTCCTCGGGCATCTTGTAGTAGCCCTTCATGACGTTGTAGCCGCGGCAGCACAGCTCGCCGTGCTGGCCCGGACCCAAGGGCTCACCTGTGTTGACATCGGCAACCTTGACCGATACCGGTGGATGCTTGCGACCCACCGTCGTGCACTTGTGCTCGACATCGTCATCCACGCTCGTCTGCGTGAACACCGGGCTTGTCTCGGTGAGTCCGTAGCAGATGGTGATGTCGCGCATGTTCATCTTGTCGATGACCTCCTGCATGGTCGCGGGAGGACAAGGTGAGCCGGCCATGATGCCGGTGCGCAGAGAGGACATGTCGTACTTGTCGAAATCGGGATGGTTGAGCTCGGCGATGTACATGGTGGGGACGCCATACACCGCGGTGGCTTTCTCGCGGTCAATGCCGCGCAGGACCATCTCGGCGTCAAAATCCTCGATGCCCACGATAGTGCAGCGGTGCGTGAGTATGGCCATGATGCCAAGCACGCAGCCAAAGCAGTGGAAGTACGGTACCGGCAGGCATACACGATCGTTGGGCGTGAGCTTCATGCCCTCGCCGATGAAGAATCCGTCGTTGAGGATGTTGCGATGCGTGAGCATGACGCCCTTGGGAAAGCCCGTCGTGCCACTCGTGTACTGCATCATGCAGCAATCGTTGTTATCGAAGGACTGGGTGACCTTCACGAGCTCCTCGGCATCGACGTATTCGCCAAGCAGGAGCAGCTCGGGCACATTGTAAAAACCGCGATGCTTCTCGGGCCCCATGTAAATGAGGTTCTTGAGGAAGGGGTATTCCTCTGTGTTGAGATAGCCACGCTGCTGTGTGAGGGATTCCGGCACGAGGTCACGAATAATTCCCTTGTAATCGATGTCGCGATACTGGTCGATGATGCAAAGCGCCTTCATATCGCTTTGCTTGAGCACGTAATCGAGCTCGTTGGACTTGAAGACCGGATTCATCGTAACCATGACGACACCGATCTTGGCGCAGGCGTACATGAAGGTGACCCAGTCGGGAATATTGCGAGCCCAGACACCCAGATGATCGCCTGGGCGCATGCCGATGTAGAGCATGCCGCGCGCAAGGCGGTCGGTCCTGTCGTTGAACTCCGCATAGGTCCAGCGCAAGTCGCGATCGGGGTAGACCATAAACTCATGATCGGGATCGATCGCAGTCTGGAAGCGCAGGTAATCGCCGAGCGTCATCTCGGAGAGCAACGGGTAGTCCTGGTCACCAAACTGCGGAACGCTACCATCCTCGCGCGCAGACGGATGCATGATCTCCTCCGCGCGCTCGAGGCGAAAGTCAATCTCCTCCTGGGTCCACCCGTTTTCCGCGACGAGGTGGTCCGTTGCCATGTAGGCGGGAGATTCCTCCATAACCTTTGTCATTGTCAGCAACGCCCCCTTCTAAACCGGCGTATATACGACGGCGAGAAACTTCGCCTTCTGGCCGTCATGGGCACGAACCTCATGCGGAACGATGGAGTCGTAGTAGATGGACTCGCCGGGATGCAATACGAAAAGCTCCTTGCCATACTCGATCTCGATCTCGCCCTCCATGCCATAGAGCCATTCCTCGCCCTCGTGGCCGACGAGCTTGTGACTCGTCTCGCCAGAAGGATCGACGGTGATGATGAAGGGATCGATATGACGCGATGGCTTGCCGGCAGCTAGGCTGAAGTAGGACAAATCGCCCGCATCGTTATTCGTCTCGAGGCTCTTGAGGCGCGTGACCTCCTCCATTTGCTCGGACGAGATGTACAGGGGCCCCAAAGCCTCATCGTCATCCATGAGCGTGCCAAGACGCACGCCAAGAGCGCGCGTGATCTTGATAAGGGGCGCTAGCGAAGGGGGAAGCTCGCCGTTCTCAAGGCCAACGATGGTCTCGAGCTCGCACTGGCAGCGATCTGCCAGATCCTGCTGCGTAAGGTGATGCGCCTCGCGCAGGGTCGTGATTTTGTTTCCCAGCTTGTTGTTTGCTTCTTCGCTCATGCCTTTCTCCTTATCCTTGCTATTCTTCACTCGCCATCCAAGCGAGTAAATCCCATACAGTACCACGTATATCCAAGAACGGCTCCCCACATTGAGGAGCCGTCCACAATAGACCATGTCGGGCTCATCACATAGCTATGCCAAGCTCAAGTACGGCTAGGTTTTTATCGACCATCTCGACCTTGCGTGCGGGGACGGCCTTGCGGATAGCCGCATCAAGCGTCTCGCGCGCGCAGAACTGCGTCTCGGCCCAGAGCTTGCCCACGCACACGATGTTCGCGAGACCCTTGAGTCCCTCTTCCTCGGCAGCCGAGGTCGCGGGAATCATGAACGAGGTGATGTCGCTACGCGACGGACCGTTGTTGGTAAGCGCGCTGTCGATGACCATGATGCCACCAGGCACGATGGCATCCTCGAACTTGTCGACCGATGGCTGGTTCATGGCGATGACCGCCGTGGGATTGGTGATGAGCGGCGAGCCAATGGGCTCGTCGGCAAGCGTCACCGAGCAGTTCGCGGTTCCGCCTCGCATCTCGGGGCCGTACGAGGGCAGCCACGAAACCTGACGGTCCTCGATGAGACCAGCGTAGGCAATGACCTTGCCGCCGAAGAGCAGACCCTGTCCACCAAAGCCAGAGAGGATGAAACGCATTTCCTGATTCATTACTGCGCACCTCCCTCGGCGACGATCTTGCTGTCCTTGGCGCGCTCGGTCGCGGCAGCGGCAACGCTCTCGTAGCCCTCTGCGAGCACGTCACGATACACGCCAAGCGGATAATACGGCAGCATGTTCTCGCGCATCCACGTGAAGGAATCCTGCGGCGTCATGCCCCAGTTGGTCGGGCAGGTCGAGACGACCTCGATGAGCGAATAGCCCACACCGTCCACCTGGTTCTGGAATGCCTTCTTGATGGCCTTCTTGGCCTTGCGCACGTTTGCCGGCGTATCCACGGCGACACGTTCCAGATACGCAGGGCCGTCGAGCGTGGCGAGCATCTCGCAGATGCGCACGGGGTAGCCTGCGCTCGAGGTGTCGCGTCCGTAGGGCGAGGTCTGCGTGACCTGGTGCGGCAGGCTCGTCGGGGCCATCTGACCACCGGTCATGCCGTAGATCGCGTTGTTGATGAAGATGATGGTGATGTTCTCACCGCGCGTTGCGGCATGCACCGTCTCGGCCGTGCCGATGGATGCAAGGTCGCCATCGCCCTGATAGGCGAAGACGACGTTATCCGGCAGCACGCGCTTGATGCCCGTCGCCACCGCAGGAGCACGTCCATGGGCGGCCTCGACCATATCGCAGCCGAAGAAGTTGTAGCCCATGACCGAGCAGCCAACGGGCGTCACACCGACGGTCTTGCCCTCGATGCCGAGTTCGTCGATGGTCTCGGCGACAAGGCGATGCACGATACCGTGGGTGCAACCCGGACAGAAGTTGGTAACGACAGGCAGCAGCGCATTGGGGCGCTCGAAGACAACCTTCTCCTCTTTTTCCGCCATGCTACTCACCCACTTTCTGGTCGAAGGCGACAATGGCGTCGAGCACCTCGCCAGGCGTCGGGATGACGCCACCCGTACGTCCATAGAACTCGACGGGGGCACGGCCGGCAATGACGAGACGCACGTCCTCGACCATCTGGCCCATGTTCATCTCGACCGTGAGGTAGCCCTTGGCATGGCCGACGGTCTTCTCGAGCGCATCGACCGGGAACGGCCAAAGCGTCACAGGACGGAAAAGGCCCGCCTTGATACCCTGCTCACGAGCGGCTCGCACGGCATTGCGCGCGATACGCGCCGCCGCGCCGAAGGCGACGACGATGATGTCGGCGTCATCGCAGAGGAACTCCTCCGAAATCTGCTCGCGTTCCTTGATGAGCTCATAACGCTCGAAACGCTCATGGTTGATGCGGTCGAGGTCCTCGGCCGTGAGGTAGAGCGAGTTCGCGACGTTGTGCTCGCGCTCGTTGTTGTGTCCCGTGCAGGCCCAGGGGCGCTCGGGAAGTTTCTCGATGGGGTCGCGCAGCTCGACCGGCTCCATCATCTGGCCAAGTAGGCCGTCGGCCAAGATCATGACGGGCATGCGGTACTCGTCGGCGATGTCGAAGGCCTTGTAGGTGTAATCGGCCATCTCCTGCACGGTCGAGGGTGCGTAGACGACCATCTGGAAATCGCCATGTCCGAGTGCCTTGGTAGCCTGCCAGTAATCGGACTGGGAGGGCTGGATGGAACCAAGGCCCGGACCGCCACGCATGACGTTGATGATGACGGCGGGAAGATCGGCACCGGCAATGTAGGAAACGCCCTCGCTCTTGAGCGAGATGCCAGGCGACGATGAGGAGGTCATCGCGCGTGCGCCTGCGGCAGCAGCGCCGTAGACCATGTTGATGGCCGCGACCTCGCTCTCGGCCTGCAGGAAGGTGCCGCCGATCTTGGGCATGTGCTTGGACATGTAGGCGGACAGCTCCGTTTGGGGCGTGATGGGATACCCGAAGAAGTGCTTGCAGCCGGCGCGCATGGCGCTTTCTGCCAAGACCTCGTTTCCCTTCATGAGCACTTTCTCTGACATCGTGCTACCTCCAGACCGTAATCGCGACATCGGGGCACATGAGCGCGCACGAGCAACATCCCGTGCACCTATCCATATCGATGCAATGCGCCGGATGGTAGCCCTTATCCGTTATCTTGTCCTGGTCGAGCTCGACGATGTGCACGGGACATGCATCGACGCAGAGGCCGCAGCCCTTGCAAAATGCATCGTCAACGATCATTTTCGCCATGTGTAAGCTCCTTTCTCGACCCGATTATTCCCAGGGGTTCTTGACATATAGACGTATAGGATAGACCAACGAGGCAAGCTTGGTCTCCGCGAATGCCTCTTTACCATCCTCAACGAGCGATTCGGGGATGGTTTTTGCCACGAGCGGCAAGCCGCAGAGCTCGCTTACCGTCTGGGCATAGGCGTCAGCATCCATCAGGGCATCAAGGTCCGTCTCGTCCTTGAGGTGCGCGTTGTCGATGAGGCCCGTCGCCTGCAGATGCGTCGCCGCCTCGATTTCACGCAGGTTCTCGACCGCATCGTGCGGGTCTGCCATGAGGTTACGGTGGCGATTGAGCACGTAGAGCACCGCATGGCCTTGCCTGCGCACGGCTGCCGAGAAGCGGGCCAGCGAACCTGCCCCCACGTCATCTCCACCCAAGTCGACGATGACGAGATGCTCCTCGCTTGCGTCCTCAAGCGTAGGCATGATGGCGCCCGTGAGGCTTGGCACGTCGAGGCTTGTCCCGGCTTCGGAGAAGACGGGGGCGACGAGATGCACACCGGCGCTTTCGAGCAGCGCGCGCTGCTCGCTCGCACGGAAGTACGGATTGACGATGTCGAGGTCCACAAGCGTCACCTCACGTCTCGCCTCAACGAGGTCGAGCGCAAGGTTGACGGAGAAATTCGTCTTGCCCGATCCATAGTGTCCGGCAACGATCGTGATGGGTGCGAGTGCCGCCTCGAGGCTCCCTGGCATATGCGACATTACACCAGACCGTCCTTGTTCTCGTTCTCGTCGTTATCGCGAATCGCGGCGCGGCGGATCTTGCCGTTGACGGTCTTGGGAAGTTCGTCGACATAGGCGACGATGCGCGGGAACTTATATGGAGCGGTGCGACGCTTCACCCAACGCTGCAGCTCCGTCGTAAGCGCATCCGAGGGCTCGTAGCCATCGGCCAGAACGACGGTCGCCTTCACGGCCTTGCCACGAACCGGATCGGGGACACCCGTGACGGCGCACTCGCGAACCGCGTCATGCTCCAGGAGCACGCTCTCGATTTCGAAGGGGCCGATGCGATAGCCGCTCGACTTGATGACGTCGTCGTTGCGGCCGACGTACCAGAAGAAGCCGTCCTCGTCGCTCCAGCACATATCGCCCGTGTGATACCAGCCATCGTAAATGGCATCGTCGGTCTTCTCCGGGTTGCGGTAGTACTCCATCATGATGCCCTCGGGACGCGGGTCCATCTTGATGCAGATCTCACCCGTCTCGCCAACGTCACAGCGACTGCCGTCTTCGCGCTTTATCTCGAGCTCGTAGAGCGGGTTGGGTTTGCCCATCGAACCGGGGCGCGGAACCGAATGGGTGAGGTTCGCGCAGGTAAGCGGCGTCTCGGTCTGACCGAAGCCCTCGAAGATGGTAAGACCCGTATTGGCCTTCCAGAAGTCGAAGAGGTCGGGATTGAGGGCCTCGCCCGCCGTGGTGGAGTACTCGAGTGACGAGAGGTCGAAGCGTTCGAAATCCTCCTGCATCATCAGGCGATACATCGTGGGCGGACAGCACAGCGTGGTGATCTGGTACTTGTCTATGAGGTTGAGGATTTCGGCTGGATGGAAACGGTCGAAGTCATACGTGAAGACGCACGCCTCCATGATCCATTGACCATAGTACTTGCCCCATACGGCCTTGCCCCAGCCCGTGTCGGCGATCGTGAAGTGGATGCCGTCGGGTCGCACGTTATGCCAATGCTTTGCGGTCGGGATATGCCCGAGCGCGTAGGTCGAATTGTGCAGGACCATCTTGGGATTGCCCGACGTGCCGCTCGAGAAGTACATGAGCATGGGATCGTAGACGTTGGTCTGCACGTGCTCGAAGTCTTGCGACGCGTTGCGCACGCCGGTGTTGAAGTCGATCCAACCGTCCCGGTCGATCGAAGCGGCGCAGATGCCCTCGGGACCACTGAGCACGCCGCCGACGAGCGCACCTTCCTCGACGTCGAGCTCTCCGTTCTCGGTGAACTTCGTCGTTCCCCCACCGGCGCCATTGACGAGAATGAACGACTCGACGCTCGGGCAGCTCTCGCGCACGTTGTCGATGATGTCGGCGATGTCCCCCACCGAGGTCGCGATAACGGCCTTTGCCTCCGAGTTATTGAGGCGGTACTCGAGGTCATGCTCCTTGAGCATGAAGGTAGCCGGCACCATGACGGCACCGAGCTTGGCGAGTGCCGTTGCGATGAACCAGAACTGGTAGTGACGGCGGACGATGACCATGACCATATCGCCCTTGCCAATGCCGAGCGATTTGAGGAAATTCGCCGTCTTGTCAGACCACGTTTTCATGTCCGCAAAGGTGAAGACGTGTTCCTCGCCTTCCGGGTTGCACCAGATCATGGCACGGCGCGTGGGGTCATTCACGGCTATGTCATCGACGATGTCATAGCCGAAGTTGAAGGTATCGGGATAGTGAAGCGAAAAAGACTGGAGGGTCTTATCTTTTGCGTAGGTCTCCTCTACGTAGCGTAGGTTTATGTTTCTCATGGTTCCTTCTCATAATGCTAGATTACCTGTTTGTCAGATGGCTCTATTACTACAGCCAAGAGTACGACCGGCTCGCCATCGAGGGCGAGAAGTCCGTGACCTCGCGCCGAGTCGTACATGAGTACGTCACCTGGGCCGCAATCTTCGGTATGACCCTCATACGAAAACCGAAGGTGGCCCGAGATAATGTAATCTAGCTCCTGCCCCTTATGATAGGAAAGGTGAATGGGCTTGTCCTGGTCCTCCTCGACGTAGGGAATCGTGACGAGGAAGGGCTCGGCAAGCTTGTTGCCGAGATGTGGTGCCTTGTGCAGGTACTCGAACCCGGCATGACGCTTGATCGAGAGACCCTCGCCGGCACGTACGAGCGAATAGCCGCGCAGATGCGGGGATTCGCCGGTGAGCAGCTCGATGACGTCAACGCCGAAGATGTTCGCGCACTTGTATAGGAAGGTGAAGGAAAGGTCCTCCTCGCCGGACTCCTGCGCCGCGTACTCGGCAACCGTGCGCCCCGTGGCCTCGGCCATCTCCTGGAGCGACAGATCGAGGTCCTCGCGCATCGAGCGAATCCGGTTGCTTATTTCCTTGATGTTCGGATTCATGGCGTTCCTCCCTTTCTGAATGTAATGGTCACTTTTATACACCTTCATGAGGGGTATGCAAGAAAAAATTCCGATTGGCGCATTATTTTTTTGGAACTACGCCAAAACGCCGCTCTGCGTTCTTTTCCGCAACGGGGAGCTATGCATGCTGTTGTGCGCTCGGCGGCAAAAACTCACGAAAGCCGCTCGTTGACATGGTCCTCGAAGGTCTCGGGGTCCATGGGGCGAGCGCAGAAGTATCCCTGGGCATAG
The DNA here is from genome assembly GCA_025992705.1 of Coriobacteriaceae bacterium. Lineage (NCBI taxonomy): Bacteria > Bacillati > Actinomycetota > Coriobacteriia > Coriobacteriales > Coriobacteriaceae > Coriobacteriaceae bacterium. The sequence continues at coordinate 1,019,707 of DAJPGJ010000001.1, read as the reverse complement.
TCGCATCCAACGGAGCGAAGGAAGTCGTATTGCTCTTCTGTCTCCACGCCCTCTGCGATGACGGGAATCCCAAGACCATGGGCCATGTTCACGATGGAAGTGAATATGCTCGCAACGCGCGAATTGCGCTCGAGGTTTTGCATGAAGACCATATCGGCCTTGAGTATGTTGACGGGAATGTCACTGAAGGCGTTAAACGACGAGTACCCACTGCCGAAATCGTCCATGAGGACGGTGAAACCGTAATCTTGCAGCCGTTTGACCATCGAGATGATCAGGTCAACGGTCTCGGTATACGACGACTCCGTGACCTCGATGCGAAACAGCTTCGGGTCAACATCGTATTTCTCGACAAGGGCGACGATCTCATCGAAGAGCGATGCGTTGAAGATGCTGCGCCTGGAGAGATTCACCGAAATGGGAATCTCGGGAAGCCCCCTATCCCGACGGCTCGCGAGAATCTGGCAGACCTGCTCCCAGATGTTGTGGTCCATCTTCGAAATGAAGCCGTTCTCCTCGAAAAGCGGGACGAAAATGCCAGGCGAAACGATGCCATGCCCCGGACGATGCCAGCGCACGAGAGCCTCGGCGCTGACGGGAAGATTTGTCGCGACATCGTAGACGGGCTGAAGCTGGACATGGAACTCGCCGTTCTCGAGCGCGTGTTCCATGTTGTTGAGGATATCCTGTTCCTCGAGCATGCGCTCGGTGAGCTCGGAATTGTAGTAGGCGATATGACGATCATAATCCCTCTTGACCGTGTCGCGCGCCATCATGGCATGATCGAGCATGACGCTGGCCTCGACGTCGTTATCCTCGATACGGTTGACGCCGGCAACAAGCGAGGGCGTGAAGTCGATGTTGCTTTGCGCAAGGAGGGAACTGATTTCATCGGCGATGCTTTCGATAATGACTTCGACATCGGCTTCGCCCTCTTCGAGGCAAAAGGCGAAGTTGTCGTTTCCCAGACGCCCATAGACGCCACCATTGGCAAAGAGCCTGTTCATGCAGTGCGCCGCCGCAATAAGCATCCTATCGCCCAGAGCGGTGCCGAATAGCTCGTTGAAGGTCTTGAAGTTCTCGAAATCCCAGACGACGAGCAGATACTTCTTCTCCGAATGAACGGCGATCATGTCCTGCATCTCCCGCAGGAAGGCCTTTCGCGTGTAGAGACCCGTCAAATCGTCATGGTCGGTAATCCAAGCCGCTTCCTCGAGCATGCGCACGCGCACGCGCTGCTCCTCGAGCTCACGCGCGTTGATGACAAGGTGAATGCGACGCCGCATGATTTCGGGCTCGATGGGCTTGGTGAGGAAGTCCGAGGCACCGGCATCAAGCGCATGTACCTCGGCGGCGGTCACGCTATCTGCCGTGATGACGATAACGGGAATATCCGCAATGGCGGGATTCGCCTGCTTCTCGGCGAGCACGTCGAAGCCGGTCTGTCCGGGCATGTGCAAATCGAGCAACACAACGTCAATGCCCTGCTCACCGCGCTCGCACATGATGTCGAGGGCATCGCGACCATTATCCGCTTCGAGGATGTTGTACTCGGAAGCGAGGATTCCACCCATTTGTATACGATTGATTATCGAGTTGTCTGCAATAAGAATAGTCTTATCGTACACGGCCACTCCGTCCCAACACGAACCGCACGGGCGATGATTTCATGACGAATCAGGCTCCGATAGCCTCGATCACAAGGGCATAGGACTTTCTGAGCCTGTCGATAACCGGAGCAATCGCATCGTAATCCTGAGCACGCAGCAAGGCGACGATCTCTGCGGCGTCCGCGTAGACCTCGGTCATGGAGAGGTTGCTGCTCATGCCCTTGATCTCGTGCATATGAGAGAAGAGGCCGTCCCAATCTTGTTTCTCGAAAGCCTCGAGGGACTCGGCGTAGTTGGTATCCTGAGCAAACATTCCAAGCAAGCGCTCGTAGAGCGTGTCATTACCAGCGCAGCGACGAAGCCCGTCCTCGTAATCGATACCGGCATCCTGGAGCTTGGCAATATCCATCTTCTCACCTACGTTCATGCGATGGGGCAATTCTTCTTTGCGTCTTTCATTCTATACCAACAGCGCGGCGCTTCGTCGGCATGCCCCTCATGCTATGACAAGCGGGTGGGAAACTCGCGCCAGCGCCTCCGCAATCGTGAATCATGGTGAAATTGTCTGGAATGCCCCGAAACCTTGTGAGGCCCATGAGTTGCTGTTTAAATACGAACCTCAACAGAGGAACGCACATCACCAATCGAAACGTTGGGTGAAAAACATGGAAGAATCATTGAACCGCAGGTCATTCCTCGGCGCCGCCATCGCCGGTGGCATAGCCGGTCTCGCAAGCCTTGTCGCCACTCCCTCGGCACATGCCGTCACGAGCGCCGAAAAGCGTGCCGAGGTTCAAGCGGCAAAGGCCCGCCTCGACTCGATGACATCGCAGCTTGAGCAAACCGTCGCGCAGTTCAACGCCGCGCAGGACGCATACGATGCCGCCGCAGCGAAGGTCGCCGAATGCCAAGTGAAGATCGACGAGGCAAACGTGAAGATATCCTCCCTGCAAGGCCGTCTCGGCAATAGGGCGACTGCCATGTATCGCGAGGGGGCCACTTCGTATCTGGACGTCCTCATGGGTTCGAACTCCTTCGATGATTTCGCGAGCACCTGGGACATGCTCGACCAGCTCAATGCCGAGGACGCCTCGCTCGTGGACGACGCCAAGGCAACGAAGGCACAGCTTGATGCCGCCAAGGCCGAACTCGACGCCAACGAGCAAGCCGCACAGGCCGAGCTCGACACGCAGGCCGACCTGAAGGCCTCCATCGAAGCCCAGGAAGCTGCCTACCAGGCTGAGTACAATAGCCTAAGCTCCGAATACCAGCAGCTCATCGCACAGGAACGCGAGGCGGAGTCCCGTCGCCAGGCAGCAGCATCCGCCGCTTACACGCCCTCCATGTCGAGCCCTTCTTCCTCGTCATCGTCGTCGTCATCTTCCTCGGGCGGCGGATATAGCTCTGGCTCGAGCATCCCCTCGCATGGATCGGTCGTCGACTATGCGGTATCACGCCTGGGATGCCCCTACGTCTGGGGTGCATCGGGACCCAACACCTTTGACTGCTCTGGTCTCACCATGTGGTGCTATCGCCAAATCGGCATCAGCCTACCCCACTACGACAGGTCGCAATACGCCGCAGCTCGCGCGCGTCTCAATCCACGCGATGCCGCGCCTGGTGACATCCTATGGCGTCCGGGTCATGTCGCCATCTCCACCGGCGGCACCAACTACATTCACGCGCCGCATACGGGAGCCGTCGTAAGCTATGGTAGCGGCGGAAATTGGGTGTGCGCACTGCGCTTCTAGAGCTTCGCTAATGTGAAGGTTTCGAGAAGAAGCTGTTAAGAAAACGTTCAGATGATGTGTCGTGCATGCGAAAAACGCGTGCATCGCCCCATGAACCAGTAATATACGGCAGCAACCCGTCCAATTCGGGTGATTCGGTAATCGAACTACGAACATGCACGCCGAAGGATGATTATGTCACGCTCCATATCTCGCGCTTGTGTCGCATTGGCAGCGCTTCTCCTGAGCATCGCACTCGCTCTGGGTGCTACCCTTTGTCTTGCTCCCACTGCCCATGCAGACGAGGCGACCATCTTCTCCCAGAAGCTCACGAAGCTTGTCGCCGGAGAATCCCCGGTTCTCACGGAGACCATCGAGGCAGCGTTCTCCGATGCCCTCAGTAGCGCCAAACGCGAGGCATTCGTCGATGAATCCCGTGCCGAGGATTTCTACTTCGCGCAAAACGGATCGGGGCGTTGCACCATCACATCCGTTGCGATGATGGTACGCCGCGCCGCCTTCCTCGATGGTAGGTCGGATTGGCAAGAGCTTGGCCTTGCCTCGGTCACTGCCGATGGCTGGTGTTCCGCCGGCGTCAAATGGAACTTCGAGACAGCTGGCTACGATATCGGCGTCATCGATGTCGCAGGTACCTCCGATGCGCTGCGTGAGCTCCTCGACGAGCATCCCGAGGGCATCGCCGCATACGACCCGAACGTCCCCCACGCCGTTCTTCTGACGGACTACGACGAGGAAACCGACACCTTTTACTGCGCCGATCCCGCCAACTACAAGGCCGGGTCACGCATCCCGCTTGCCGAATCATGGAACGGGGAGTGCCGGGGTTCGAGCCAATCACGTGTCGTGGCGGGTCTTACACGCGCTTGGGTCATCCAGTAGGCTAAATGCAAAAGCGAGCCTATAAGCCGGGTTCTGTCTTCTAAGACGATCATTTATCTAGGAGTGCCGTTACCAGCACCCTCCAGCAGGCAACCCGGATGCGAGTCGGGTCAACTCATGGCATCCCTATTTGCCCTTGCTCCGGATGGGGTTTGTCAAGCCGCCGCGTCACCACGACGCTGGTGCGCTCTTACCACACCGTTTCAGCTTTTCTCCGTGCGCGCACGGGGAGTCTTCTTTTCTGTGACACTATCCGTCGGGTCACCCCGCCCGGCCGTTAGCCGGCATCCTACCCTGCGGAGCCCGGACTTTCCTCATCACCCGGACCCCTTCATGCGAAGGGGCGGGCGCCGCGATCATCCAGCCCGCTTTTGCGCGCTTGATTATAGCGTATGCGATTGGGCGAAACGGCAACGAAGGGTCAGCGAAGAAGCGGGCGACAGGGAGTGTGACAAGGGGTCTGACCCCATGACACACGAAACGGAGAAGTTGACGAGGGTTGGGGATGCCATTTTGGAGCGCCTGGGTTTCACGGCAAGAGGACGCTCCGTGTAGCGGAGGTCCAAGGGAGCGAGCCGTAAGGACCGCGAAGCGGGCTGTCGGGGAGCGACCGTCGGAGCGAAGCGGAGCGTCCTCTTGCCTCGACCCCCCCCCCGTCAAATATCCATACCCACCGAATCAGGAACCTCGAACATCTTGTGACGACTCGTCTCGCCGCGCACGCAGGTGACGGAACTCTTGGGAACATCAAAGAAGGAGGCGATGAGTGCCACCGCCTCCTTCGTAGCCTTGCCTTTTTCCGGGGCCGCCTTGACCTTTACCTCGAGCTCGCACTGGCCGTCCGCCCCTTCACGCCATCCAATGACCTCCGCACGCCCGGACTTGGGCGTGACATGCACGGGTAGGCGCATGAAGCACGTCCCTACTTGTCACCGTCGGGCATGATGGAGGGAATGTTGATCTGCGGAATCTGCTGGGTCGTGAGACGCGGCAGCTCGTCCTCGTCGATGGTGGGTACACCATCCGTGCGGTCGTGCGCACCGCGCGTCTTGAGCTTGGGAAGCTCTGCCTCGACCTGAGCCTCGGTCACGCCCTGCGTGGTGAGGTTGTTGAATTCCTCCTTGGCATGGGCGGCGAAACGCTCGAGCATGTCGAGGTACTGCTCGCGGAACTTTTGCGCGTAATCGTCAAGCGCCTTGATCTCGTTGTCGATGGCGGCCTTCTTGGCCAGGGATTCACGGATGAACTCGCGAGCCTTCGCCTCGGACTCATGGTAGATGCGGTCGCCCTCGATGCGCGCGTCCTCCTTGATTTGAGCAGCGCTGCGCTGGGCGGATATGAATGCCTCGGCAATGGCATTGTCGAGCTTGTTCTTCTCGCCGAGCTGCTCCTGCATGGGCTCGAGCTTGGCCTCGGCCTCCTCAGCACGGACGGTCATGGCAGCGAGGCGGCCCTGGGCGATCTCGAGCTCGCTACGCAGCTCGCGCTCGACAAGACCGGCCTGCTCGAGCTCGGCAGGCGACGTGAGCGACGCGGCGCTTGCCTCGGCAAGCTCCTCGCGCGTCTTGGAGAGCTCGTCCTTTGCCTCCTTGAGCTCGGACTCGAGCTCCTCGATCCGCTTGTTCATCGCATCGACCTCGTTGGCGACGCGCTCGAGGAAGACGTCGACCTGTCCAACGTCATAGCCGCGCAGTGCGTGCTCGAATCCCTCGTCCTGGATATCCTGCATCGTGATGGCCATGTTTGATCTTCCTTTCCTACAGGAGCGCGGCGATGAGCCGGCCCACCAGCTGCACGACGATAATCGCGAAAATCGGGCTTATGTCAAGCATACCGCCAATAGGCGGAATTATACGCCTAAAGATATTGAGAAAGGGATCGCAAATGCGACCAAGCGCTCGATAGATGTCGCCAACCCATCCGGATTGGTGGTTGGGAAGCCAGCTCATGAGAATGTAGATGAGGATGACCGCAACATATAAATCGCAAATGCCCAGCAAAAGCGAACGCAGGAATATAAGCGTCGAGGAGATCATGCGCCCAGCTCCTTCGATCGGCGCGCCGCCGCGACGACACCATCCCTCAAGGCTTCCTCGACACCTGCCGTGCGCATGGCGTCAAGTGCGGCGACTGTCGTGCCACCAGGGCTGCTGACGGCATCGATGGCATCGGGCAGGCTCTGCCCCGTCTCGATGACCAGGCGCGCGGTGCCGAGCATGGTCTGCAGGACGAGTTCTCGTGCATCCTCGTAGCGCATCCCCAGGCTGGCTGCGGCCTGTGCGATGACCTCCGCGAAGAGCTCAAAGTAGGCAGGACCCGAACCGCTCACGGCGCAGACGATGTCCTGCTCGGACTCGTCCACGATGATGGCCTGGCCCATGCTGGCAAAGAGCGCGCGCACAAGCTCGCAATCCCGATCGCTTGCGGCACTGCCGGCACTCACCGCAGACATGCCGCAGCCGCACAGAAGCGGCGTATTGGGCATGACGCGCACGACGGGGACATCGGCGCCGAGCACGTTCGCGATTTTATCCGTGGAGACACCCGCGGCGATGGATATGACGAGGGTCGTGGTATCGATGCCCGCATCGACGAGTTCTGTGCAAACCTCGGGAACCTTGGCGGGCTTGACGGCAAGAACGACGCAGCTGGCAGGCATGCCGGCTGCCGCGCTCGCAACGGTACGCACACCGAGCTCGGCCGCGATGCGATCGCGCTTTTCCTGCCCGGGATTGGCAATGGTCAGGTTGTCCGCAGACATGCCATCGATACGCAGCATACCCTGGGCAATGGCCTGACCCATGCGACCACCACCGACGATGAGTACATTTTGGAGTTCGTTTGCTATGGTGTTTTTCATCTTGCCCTATCGTGCGTTATCGTCTTCTATCTTGAGAACATCCTGCGAAACGAGATATTCGCGATCCTCCTCGCTTAGAGGCTCGGAGCTCTTCGAAATCACAAAGACGCGCTCGGCCGCCTTGCCGACGTTGAGGTTGAGAGCACTTGCGACACCGAAGGAGAAGTCGAGGATGCGCTTGGCAAGTGAGGCCTTGGTGTCGACGACATTGAGGATGACCGTCTTGCCGGCCTTTGCGGCATTGGCGACCTTCTCGATGTCAGCATAGGCCTTGGGGCAGACGATCTCGAGCCTGCCAGCAGGATTGCCCTTGATCTTGAGGAAGTCGGAGCCGAGCGACGCATATGGGTCGCGGCTCGTGTGCGTGGGTGCCGGCGAGTCCAGGAAGGACGGGTCCTGAGGAGCCGACCAGGTGGGCTCCCCCACCGAACGCGATGTATCGCGACGCGAAGAGGATGTGCCAACACCCCTGCCATACGAACTCGACGACGAACGCGAGGAGTACCCACGCGAAGAGCGCGTCGACGAATCGAGACTATCGTAGGAGGCGACACGTGGCTTGCGATCAGACGACAGGGTCACGTGCTCGAAATTGCTGGGATTATAGGAGTCGAAGGAAATGACCTCGCTGCGACGCGTGCTACCGCGCCTCTCCTCTACGCCCGTATCTCCGTAATCATCGTAATCGTCGTCATAGACGACATCGTCCTCGTAGTACTCGGCGTCATCATCAGCCCACTCAGGTTTTCCGCCAAATCCGAGCCGGTCCTTCATACCGCCCAAAAGACTCATAGTCAGTGCCTCGCTCATATGAAACAGGCACCCAGGTTCGTGGTGACGCTAGAGTGCCTTGAAGTTATCGTCAAAAATCCTTCTACCAATGCGAACCATGGTGGCGCCTTCCTCGATTGCCACGGGATAGTCTTCAGACATGCCCATCGATAGTTCGCTCATAGAAATACTATCACGCTCATCGCAATATTTTGACATCATCTGGCTTAAGTTTTGCAACCCGGCAAATGTTTTCCGGGCAATGTCGATGTCACCTTGGGGAGCCATGGTCATCAATCCCTTGCAGGCGACATGCTCGCACTGCGCAATGCGCTCGAGAAAGGCGGGCAGGTCGTCAGGGCGGATGCCGCCCTTGCTCTCCTCGCCCGAAACCGAGACCTCGACGAGCACATCCTGGACGCACTCCCCGTGCGCAGCCGCCTTCTCGATGGCATCGAGAAGCGTGAGACGGTCAAGCGAATGGATGAGGAAGGCCTTGCCGACGATGTGGCGCGCCTTGTTCGATTGGAGCGTCCCGATAAAATGCCAACGCGCGTCTGGATAGAGAGCGCACTTCTCGTTAAACGGCTTGTCACGGTTCTCTCCGAAATCCGTGACGCCGCAGGCTATTGCCTCTCCGACGACGGGAGGCTCGACCGTCTTGCTCACGGCGATGATCCTCACGCCCCGTGGATCCCTGCCGCAGTTCTCGCATATGTGTGCGACATCCTCACGGGTGCTTTCCCAGCGTTGTTCCAGACTCATGATTCCTCTTTCCGAATCGCAAATGCTCCATGGCGTCCCGTGACGCCAGCATCGGCTCGATACGAATAGTACGCGTCATGGTGACATGACGTACAGACACCTGCATCTGCAATTCTATCCTCCGCAGCGCCCGCCCGCGTAAGCGAGGCTATGACCGCAGCTGATAGATCCAGGTGATTGTTACCTGCATCACAGCTCTCGCCAAATTCGGCAACAAATTGCCCAACGAGTTCAGCGGATACTTCGTAGCAGCACGACCCGATGTGGGGACCAATGTAGCAGTTGATATCCGATGCAGCACACCGTGCTGCCAGCTGCAGCTTGCGCAGGCCCTTGCCCGCGATGCCGGCGATGGAACCACGCCAGCCGGAGTGAATGACAGCAAACGATCCATCTGGCGCAACGAGAATCACGGGGACGCAATCCGCGAAGCAAAGTAGCACGGGTATCTCTGACTGAACGCACACGATGCCATCAGCTTCACCAGCTGTTTTCAGCTGCGATTCGACAACTTGTCTAATTTCGACGAAATCACTTCCATGCACCTGAAATGGTGAAATTAGACTTTCTATACAATTATCTGCATCAAGTGCAGCGCAGAGCAATCTTCTATTGGCATCGACACGTCCTGCATCGTCACCAACGCTGTACGAAAGATTGAGGCCAGCATAGGAGCCCTCGCTCACTCCCCCGGCGCGCGTCGTGAATGCGATGCGTGTCCCACATGTCGCGAAGAGCGTCTCATCGCTGAGAACGCGTAGCTCGGCATCGTCAGCACAAAAAGGAATCTCCGCCAGCTGCGGAAGCGGGAGGCGGAGATTCTTGGTTGCGTGCATGTGGGAGTTGGCTATCCCGCGAGGCATTAGTAACGGCTGCGCTTGAGGAAGTCGGGGATGTCGTCATCGAAGGCGGGCGTAAGGTTGTCCTCGGGAGCGGATGCCGCAAAGGACTGGCTCACGCTCGGTCTGCCGCCGAGATCCATGCTCGCCTGCTGCTCGGTGCCATCGAAGCCCGTGGCGATGACGGTGACGCGGATTTGGTCGCCCATGGACTCGTCGATGACGGTACCGAAGATGATGTTCGCATCTTCGTCAGCCGCGGAGTTGATGATCTGCGAGGCCTCGTCGATCTCCTGCAGGCTCATGTCGCTACCACCCGTGATGGAATACAGGATACGATCTGCACCCACGATGGAAGACTCGAGGAGCTTCGAGGAGATGGCCTCCTTGGCAGCATCGGCCGCGCGATTCTCGCCCGAGGCGATGCCGATGCCCATCATCGCGGAGCCAGCATCCTTCATGATGGCGCGGACGTCTGCGAAGTCGAGGTTGATGAGACCGGGAATCGTGATGAGGTCCGTAATGCCCTGGGTGCCCTGACGCAGGATGTCATCCGCGATGCGGAACGCGTCGAGCATGGAGGTGCGCTTCTCAATGACCTGGAGAAGGCGGTCGTTGGGAACGACGATGAGCGTGTCGACCTTCTGGGCGAGCAGGGCGACGCCCTCCTCGGCCTGGTTCATGCGCTTGCGTCCCTCGAAGCCGAAGGGTTTGGTAACAACGCCAACCGTAAGAGCGCCAATCTCCTCCATGGCAATCTCTGCCACGACGGGAGCGGCACCCGTACCCGTTCCGCCGCCCTCGCCCGCAGTGACGAAGACCATGTCTGCACCGGCAAGCGCGTCGCGGATATCGGCACGGGACTCCTCTGCCGCCTGCGCGCCAATCTCGGGATTGGCACCGGCACCGAGGCCACGCGTAAGTTCCTCGCCGATGTGAACCGTGCGGTCTGCATCGGACATGAGCAGTGCTTGTCTATCGGTATTGATGGCGATGAACTCGACACCCTTGACGCCGGCCTCAACCATGCGATTGACGGCATTCGTGCCGCCGCCGCCAACGCCGACCACCTTGATTACAGCGAGATGGTCAGATCCTGTGTACTCGGGCATGTCAGTCCTTCCTACGTTTAAGGAATCCTCGTCATCCGTCTGGATTCCTTTTTGTGCTCCGTTTAGTCTGTCAAATGTTAGAAAAATCAGTCCAGACAAGTATACACTTCGCGCAAAGTATCGCCACGATATCCATCATTTTTTAGGTGAATTTTGCGTGTTTTCCTCTATGATTTCTAGTCAAATTTAGTGTTTTGAGCAATTTACATCAACAAAGCCCTTTCACACCTATGTGACTACCATTCTCCCGCCGACGGTTTTGAAACGAGCGTTGATCATCTCGTTCCCAGTTTCTTGGAATCACTCCAAACCGTTGCATTCGCTCGGCTATTCAACCGCAAGGCGCAAGATACTATGCGGCCCGCATGTCACTGTCATGCGGGCCGCCAGGTGCTTTCTACCAGGTGCGCGATGCCATGGCGCGGAACTGCGCCACCGTGGGCACATGCGCGTTGAGGCCGCCATCGACGGTGACGACCTGACCGGTGAAGTAGGCGCTCTCGTCAGAGCCAAGGTAGACGCACATTGCGGCGATGTCCTCGGGGCTTCCGTAGCGCGTCACCTCGATGTTATCCAGGAAGATCTGCTTGAGCGCGTCGGGGACCTTCGACTCGTTTTCGGGCGTCACAATGAGACCAGGGCGCACGCAGTTGCAGCGGATATCCTGCTTGCCATATTGCAGTGCGGTGTATTGGGTGAGCATCTCGACACCGGCCTTCGCGCAGGCATACGCCGTCGTGCCCAAATCGCCCGAGCACGATGCCATCGAGCCGATGTTGATGATGGAGCCGCCTCCGTTCTTCTGCAGGTAGGGCAGCGCGACCTTGGTGCAGTAGAAGGTGCTGCGAATGTCGCTCGCAAACACGGCATCCCATTCCTCGAGCGAGATCTCGTCAACGCGACCGTCTTTGAGGGCCATGCCCGCAGCGTTGTTCACGAGGATGTCGATCTTGCCATAGGCAGCCTCGGTATCGGCAAAGAGCGCGTCCACGGTCTCGGGCTTGGTGATATCGAGGAAGTGGAACATTGCCTCGCCACCTGCCTCGGCAATGGCATCGACCACGGCCTGGCCACGCTCCTCGCGACGGCCGCACACGACGACCTTCGCGCCCTCGGCGCCATACATTTTGGCAATTCCCGTTCCGATGCCGCTCGTCGATCCCGTGACGATGGCGACCTTGTCCTTCAAACGATCCATTTCGCTTTCCCTTCATACGCCTGCATGGAAAACCAGCATGCTCGCATGGCGATATGCGAGCATTCGGGTTCCTGGTAATTCTAGACGATTGACGAAAAAGCCAGGTTGCGGATTGCTCCTACTCCCCTTCGAGCATGCGATAGGTGGGGCGCGTCGGGACGCGGACGTTGATGTAGGAGATCCTCCCCTCGTATTCGTTGAGCAGCGAGTTGATGACCGCTTCCTTGACCTCGATGTCGCTCGAATCGCCAAAGGCAACCGTCACGCCGTCAACCAGATTGAGCGAGGTCTTGATGGAGGACTCGGCCGAGATGCTCACGATGCGCGAGCGCAGGTCATCGCTGATGGAATTGAGGATGTCGAGCGCGTTGTTGATACCACCATCCGCGCACATGGCACCCGAGATGGGCGCCGGCATGGACGGTGACACGTCGATGATCTTCATCGCGTTTTCCCAGTCGTCGGTCGTGGCAGCGGAGAGCCATGCGCCATCCGTCGAGATAACCCAATTCGAGCGATCGTTGATCTTGACGACAGCGCCCGGCTCGCGCTCGGTGATGTCAATCACGATGGTATCGGGAAAGACGCGGTGAATGGCCGCGTTCTGCACCCAGGCATTGTCCTCGAGACGCTCCTTGATGCCCTTGGAATCGAGACGTAGCAACGTCGAGTCATCGGACACGGCGGCAATGCTCGTAATCTCCTGGCTCGTAAGATGAGCCGAGCCGTTGACCTGCACGTTGTTAACATGGAAGAGGTCAGAGCGATAGATGAAGATGCTTCCGAAGATGACGAGGAGGATGACCGCGATGACAATGGCGATGCGGGCGATATAGCGCAGGTACTGCCAGCGTTGACGCTTGGCGCGCTGCTCGGCACGGATATCGCCGGCACGCCTGCCCTTGTCGAGGGCCTTCCTCTTGGACTCGTTGGCCTGCTTCTGGGCGTTCTCGGATGATTGGCGCGCCTTGTTGGTACGCTGCAGACGTGCGGACTTCTTGTTCTGGTGAGCCTTGACCGACGAGCGCCGTGCCCGCGAGCTAGCTCCTGTATTCTGCTTTCTGCCCCGCCTCGAGCGGGAGCTCGAGGAATCTGACCTCGAGCGAGAGGCTGATGCCATAGCACTCCTTCACGCGATCACGCGCGACGTATGAGCAATTCTACTCCCCGGCCAATGCATGCGTGAGCAGCGGTGCCATCGCCGTGACATCCCCCGCCCCCATCGTGATGATGAGGTCGCCCGCCGAGAGCCTTTGCAGCAGGAAGGGGATGATCTCGGGGCGATGGGGCAACCAGGCAACCTGCTGACGGGGGTTATGTCGCAAGATGGAATCGATGACCGTCTTGCCGGTGACCCCCGGGATGGGTGTCTCGCCAGCCGGATACACATCCATGACGATGATGGAGTCCGCCTCGTCGAAAGCCGGGCCGAACTCACGCGCGAGTGACTCGGTGCGCGAGTAGCGATGCGGCTGGAACAAGACGTGCACATGATTGAAATCGAGTTTGGAGGCAGCCTCGATGGTTGCCCGAATCTCGGTGGGATGATGGGCGTAGTCATCGACGACGACAACGCCGCCTTCCTCGCCGACGAGGTCGAAGCGCCTACGCACGCCGGAGAAGGTCGCGAGTGCGCGAGCCGCCTGCGCGACATCGAGACCGCAGGCCCACACGACGCCAAGCACGCCCGTGGCGTTGAGGACGTTGTGACGTCCGGGGTTCTTCGTAATCTCCGTCTCGACGCTCGTGCCATCGGGGAAGCTCACGGTGAAGGCATAGCCGAGACCGCGTCTGCCCGTAACCTCGAAGCAGACGTCGCGATCGGCACTCCCCTTCTCGCCGTAAACGATGGTTCGCTTGCCAACTCCACGCGCAACCTGCGCAAGTCGTGGATTGTCCGCGCAGACGACGGCAGCGCCATCGTCAGGCAGCAGCGAGAGAAAATCGGCGAAAGCGTCGTATATCGCCTCGAGGCTACCGTAATGGTCGAGATGGTCGGGCTCGATGTTTGTCACGAGCGCGACGTGCGGGGAAAGATGCACGAAGGAACCATCAGACTCGTCGGCCTCGACGATGTAATACTCGCCCGTGCCGCTCTTGGCATTGGTGTTGTAGCCATCGACCGTGCCGCCGATGACGAAGCTCGGATCGAGCCCCATGCGATCGATGGTCGTCGCAAGCATCGAGGAAGTAGTCGTCTTGCCGTGCGTGCCAGCGCAGGCAAGCGTCTTCTTGCCCTCCCCGAGCGAGGCAAGCGCCTGAGAGCGATGCCATACGGGGATACCGCGCTTGCGCGCCGTGGCGAGCTCGGGATTTCTCTCGGGAATGGCACTCGAGATAACGACCGCGTCAAGATCATCCGCGAGATTTGCCGCATCGTGCCCGATCATGACCTCGATGCCCGCATCCACCAGACGCTTGGTGGCACGCGACTCCTTCATGTCCGAGCCGCTCACCTCCACGCCGCGTGACTTGGCGACGAGCGCAATGCCCGACATGCCAACACCACCGATGCCGATGAAGTGTATCTTCTTGGGTTTATTCACCATTGTTCCCTCGTGCGCATTGTTCGACCATATCGGCAAGACGCATGCGCGCGTCCGAGCCGGAGAGTTTCTTACAAGCTTGCCTCATGGTATCACGACATGCGGTATCGTCGAGAAGACCTATCACCAAATCAGCAAAGCCTACCGTCTCCACCTCGGAATCGGGAACGAGCCGTGCGGCACCAAGCTCCACACATGATTGCGCGTTGAGCGTCTGGTGATCTGCACGGGCGTGCGGATAGGGAACGAGCACCGCCGGGACGCCAACTGTCATGATCTCGGCAAGGGAAGTCGCACCAGCCCTGCTGATGACCAGATCGCTTGCGGCAAGAACCTCGTTCATCGAATCGATATAGGGCGAGACGCGCCAACGCTCGCGCTCGTCATCGGATAGATTGAGCTGAGTGAGCACGTTCTCGTAGTCGCCCTCGCCCGTGGATTGAATGACATGCAACCCGTCGATGGCAAGCAGGCGTTCCTTCATCTCGCAAATCGCCTTGTTGATATGCTGCGCACCAAGGCTGCCGCCCATGACGAGCAAGACGGTCGCATCATCGGAAATGCCGAGTGCGGCCCGAGCCTGCTCGCGCGTGCAGCTCTCGAAGGAAGCGCGCACGGGATTGCCAAGAACGACTGGCTCGCAATGGGCGCCCTCGATGCCCTTGGCGCTTTCCGCGTAGGTGAGCGCGATTGCCGTGGCGTGCTTGGCAAGATAGACGTTTGCCATGCCAGTCACGGAGTTCTGCTCGTGAATGACGAGAGGGATATCCATCTCGAAGGCGGCCCTGCCCACCGGAATGGATACGTAGGCCCCGAAGGTGACGACGGCGTCGGGGCGTTTGCGCGCGAAGAGCCTCTTGGCGCAACGCGTTGCCTTGAGGAGTTTGACGCCCGACGTCAGCATGGTGAGGGGATGCGCCTTGTCAAAGCCACTTACCGCGAAGCCCGCAAACTCGAAGCCGGCCTGCGTCGCAAGCCTCGACTCGATATGGTCGGGCGTTCCCACGAAGAGAATCTCATGCCCACGGTGGCGCAGCTCATCGGCAACGGCAAGCGCCGGATTGATATGGCCGGCGGTTCCACCGGCAGAAATGACGAAATACACGGCAGACTCCCTTTCAAACGTAGCGAGAAGTGTACCCCATACCCAAGGCCCTTGGCAGAGCAGGGCATCACGACAGGCAGCTAGCGCCTATACCCAGAGCTGCGTCTTCTCGCCAAACCGGCATATCCGCTTCGCTGCGACGATACCGCACCGTGCGTACCCGTGCTCCTCGCCGTTTGAGCCGAGCGAAGCCCCTCTCTTCGCGTTGAAGTAGCACGCGGACCCGATGCCGCGACATCTCTCTTGCGGGCAGGATCATGCAGACGGATGACGTTATCGCGCTCGACATGTGGCGATGGCGCCTCGCTCCGCATCCTGTCCCTACCATCGATGACCCTGAGGTTGTCGCGTTTGCGCTCGTGGCTCATGCCGACCTTCGAGCGCAGCGAGACGGACAGAATGATGCCGATCATGATCATCGTCGCGATAAGGGACGAGCCACCGTAGCTGATAAACGGGAGCGCCTTGCCGGTTACGGGGGCAATGCCCGTGACGCAGGCCATGTTCACGCAGGCCTGAAACCCGATCATGACCGTAAACGAGCCGGCCAGCATGCATCCGAACATGTCCGGTGCATTGCGGCAGATGCGCATGCCGGCAAAGATGAAGAGTCCGAAAAGCACCACCACGAAAACGGCACCGATGAGGCCCAGTTCCTCGCCAACGATCGCATAGATGAAATCGGTGTGCGCATAAGGCAGATAGAGGTACTTCTGACGGGAAAGCCCAAGGCCCGTACCGAAGACGCCGCCGCTTCCAAAAGCGTACAGAGATTGAATCGCCTGATAGCCATCACCCTGCGGATCGACCCAGGGGTCAAGCATGGAAACGATACGATCGAGGTGATAGGGCTGCGTGATGCAGGCCACGACGATATACGCGATGACGACGCCAAAGATCAGCGCGATGAGTTTCCAGGAGATTCCCGCGAGCAAGGCCAATGCGATGAGTCCGACGGCAAGGATAATCGCCGTGCCCAAATCGGGCTGGCGGTAAATCAGGATCAAGGGAACGATGGTGGCCACGAGCACGATGACGATGAAACGCCGCCCGCTCACTACCCCATTCATGCGCATCTGCACGATGGAAGCCACGGCCATGAGCACGGTGATCTTGGCGAATTCAGCCGGCTGCAAATTGAAACCGGCGATGACGATGGAACGCTCGGCACCCAGGGCGCTTACACCCATGCCAAACGCGGTCAGCGAGAGCATGGCAACGGTGGCGAGCCAGAAGGCGATGAAGACAACCGGCTGTCCCCAGAAGGAATAGGGCACACGGCAGCAGATGATGCACAAGACGAGACCGAGGACAAGGAAGACCGCTTGGCGCTTGACGTAGTACGCGGCGTCACCGAACTCGTTATAGGCCGCTATCGACGAGGCGGAGTAGACCATGATGATGCCCAGTATGCACAGTGCGACAACGCTCAGAATGAAAAGCAGGCGCGGTGCCATGATGGCAGATGGCTCCGAGAGCAAGCGAGAGGAGCCTGCCCTGGCCTTCGTCTTGGATGTCACCTGCTTGCGCGCCATGATGCACCTATGCCCGCGTCCTCAGGGAAACGCACTCCTTGAACACCTGTCCGCGATGCTCGAACGAGTCGAACTCGTCGAAGGAGGCACATGCAGGCGAGAGCACGATCGCGTCACCGGGCTGCGCGACCTCGCAGGCACAATCGAGCGCCTGTTTCATGCCCGTCTCGAGATACGAATCGACGGGGCTGTCCGCAAAGGCCTCGTGGAAGCGCTCGCCCGCCTCGCCATATACGACGACAGCACGGCAAACGTCCGCACAAGCCTCGACAAGCTCGTCAAGCGCGGTCATTTTGTCCCTGCCGCCAAGCAGCAGCACGATCTTGCGATCGGGGAAAGCCGTGAGCGCCTTGAGGGTGGCATCGACGTTGGTTGCCTTCGAATCGTTGAAGAAATCGATGCCATCGACACTGCCACAGGGCTCGAGACGATGCTCGAGCGGCTTGAAGCTCTTGAGACCCTCCCGGACACATGCGAACTCGCAACCACAGGCGAGAGCGGCGCTTGCAGCGCAGAGGGCATTCTCGACATTGTGAGCACCCTGAATGCCAAGCTCCCGAGTCGAGACGAGCTCATGGCTCTGGCCGGACTCATCCTGGTAGACGAGCATGCCCTCGGCATCCTCGAACGCACACGTCGAATCGACCCGCACGCCCACAGTTACGAGCCTGACGCCCCGTCCCTCTAACAGCGCGTGCAGTTCGGGATAGGCATCGAGTACGCTTGCGCCGACAATAACCGTCGAACCTGCCTCCATGTTCTCGAAAACCTTGAACTTTGCCTGCGCGTAGGCATCGAAGCTACCGTGCCAGGAGATGTGATCGGGCGTGATGTTGAGCAGAATGGCAACCTGCGGGGCAAAATCGACAGTCGACGCCAATTGGTACGAGGACATCTCGGCAACGAGAACCTCGTCCTCGCCACGATGCTCGACAGCGCCAATGCAGGTCATCCCGATATTGCCGCAGGCGTAGGCGGATTTGCCACAGCAATTCAGCAGGTGCGTCACGAACGAAGTCGTCGTGGTCTTCCCATTCGTTCCCGTCACGGCAATCCAGGACCGGGGCGAGAGACGCCAGGCATATTCCGGCTCGCTGATAATCTCCTTGCTTGCGCGCTTGGCGCTCGCATAGAAGTTCCCGCTTTGCGGAATACCAGGGGACACGACACAGGTGTCGAAGCTGCCCTCGATATCCTCGACATCGAAGATGACGGGAACGCCCGCCTCCTCGAACTCGCGCGCGGCAGCCTTTGTCGCATCATTTGCGGTGCCCGCGTAAATGGTGAGTTCCTCGCCGGCGCTCAGCGCATGCCGCGCGGAGGCAACGCCACTTTTCCCGAGACCAAGTACGAGCATGGAAGCCATGGTTACAGCACCTCCCCTACATTGACCCGATGAAGTAGACGGCGAAGCCCACTCCCGCACAGAGGCCGGTGATGATCCAGAACCTGATGACTACCTTGGTCTCGGACCAGCCCTTTTTCTCGAAGTGATGATGTAGCGGTGCCATGAGGAAGACGCGTTTGCGCGTGCGCTTGAAGTACAGCACCTGGATCATGACCGAGAGCGCCTCGACGACGAAGAGGCCGCCGATGATGATGCTGAAGAGCTCGGTCTTGGTGATGACAGCAATGGCGGCAAACGCCGTGCCGAGCGCAAGCGAGCCCGTATCTCCCATGAATATGCTCGCGGGATAGCAGTTGAACCAGAGGAAGCCGACGCAGGCACCTGCAGCGGCCGTCGCGAACACCGCGACGTCAAGCTTGCCCGTGCGAAACGCGATGGCCGCCATGATGAGCATGACAATCATGATCGCGCCACCGGCAAGGCCGTCAAGACCATCGGTGAGGTTCACGGCATTGGCCATACCGGCCATGAGCAGGAAGACGAAAATGACGTAAAGCCAGGGAATCTCGAAACCATCCCCGAAGGGAAGAACGGTCGTGAGAACACCCAGGTCGAGGTTGAACTGCGTGAAGGGGATGGTCACGTACGGCTCGATGCCCAGGTAGTTGACTGCGATAAGGCAAAAGCTCACGGATATGAGTGTGAGCGCAACCATCTTTTGGTAGGGAAGCAGTCCGAGCGAGCGCTCCTTGGCGACCTTGGAGATATCGTCAACGAATCCCAGCAAACCCGTAAGCAGCGTTGCCGCCAGGATGAGCAGCAGCGGCGGATCGGGCGTGCCCACGAGGAAGATCGAGGCGGTCATCATGAGCAAAATGACGATACCGCCCATGGTGGGCGTACCCTGCTTGACGAGATGACCTTGCGGGCCGTCTGCGCGTACCTGCTGGCCAATCTGGCGCACCTTGAGAAGCTTGATGAAGAAGGGCATGACGATCATGGTCAATGCCATCGAGAAAATGAAGGCAAGGAAGACCTGATACGTCGGATATTGGCTAAAAACGCTGATCATCGTTGCATTATCCCCTTGACTATGCGCTCCAACTCCATGAAACGCGATGCCTTAACCAGAACAAGGTCACCCTCCTGGACGTTCTTTTCGAGAAACGCGATCGCCTCGTCAACGCCCGTGAAGCTCTTGACGCGTGCGGCGTCCATGTCTGCCGCGAGCGCGCCTGCCTTGATGCCGACACTGAGCGTTCCAATGCACACGAGCATATCAAGGTCTGCCTGTGCTGCAAAGGTTCCCACGTCAACGTGCAGTTGATACTCATCCGAGCCAAGCTCGCCCATATCGCCCAGGACCGCGATGCGCCTTCCATCCCCCTCGAGGGTCATGAGCGTGCTGATCGAGGCGCGCATCGAATCCGGATTGGCGTTGTACGCATCGTTGAGGATGGTCACGCCGTCAGGCGTATGCTCGATTTCCATGCGCATCCCGCTTGCCTTTGCCTCGGCAAGGCCTCGTGCGATGTCATCGGGAGCTATGCCCATGTTGATGCCAGCCGCATAGGCTGCAAGCGCGTTGAGGACGTTGTGCCGGCCCGGCATGCCAAGCGTGACGGGCACCGGTGCGGCATCGCCCGTGACGATCTCGAAGCTCGCGCAGGCCTCGGCATCGTAGCTGACATTTTGCGCATGCGTCTCGGCCTCGGGGGAAAATCCGTAGTTATGCACGGTCACGCCGCGTTCCGCGAGATGCGCGAAGTTCTCGAGCAGGGGCGTATACTCATCATCGGCATTGAGGACCGCATATCCCGTATCCGGTAGAGCCGAAAGCAGCTCCGATTTGGCATGCGCTATGTTCTCGCGGCTACCGAGCAGCTCCATATGGCTCACGCCGACGTTCGTCACAACGGCGATGCTCGGCTTGACGAAGGTGCAAAGGTGCTCGATCTGATGCATGCCGCGCATGCCGAGCTCGACGATGAGCACTTCGGTGTCCTCATCGGCCGCAAGTATCGTCGCCGGCACGCCAATCTCGTTATTCTGGTTGCCTTGCGTTGCGGTAGTCTTGAAACGCTGGGAGAACACGGAGCTCAGGAGATCCTTCGTCGAGGTCTTGCCCGTGGAGCCCGTCACGCCAATGACGATGGCATGCAGTCTGTCGCGCCAGGACCCCGCGATTTTCTCGAGTGCCTCGACGCCATCATCGACGACGATCATGGGACAGGCAAACTCACCGGCAACGGCGATGACGTTCTCGGTGGGCATGCGCGTGCAGACGACGGCGCCCGCTCCGCGCTGGATCGCCGCACGCACGTAATCGTTGCCATCGACACGCATGCCGGGCATGGCGAGGAAGATGTTATCGGGCATGATGGTGCGCGAATCCCAGGTCAGCCCCGAGACGATGCGACGCAACGCGGTCTCGTCACCGATATACTCACCGCCCGTGACCTTGGCAATGTCGGAAACAGAAATATCCATTGCTATGACTCCAACTCCTCTATTGCCGCAGCGGCGACCTCGCGGTCGTCGAAGTGGTGTTTGACATCTCCGATAATCTGATAGTCCTCGTGACCCTTGCCGGCGATGAGAACGACATCGCCCTCACGGGCCTGTTCAATAGCAAAGCGTATGGCCTCGGCACGGTCCGGTATGACGGTGTAGCGCTCCTCGCAATCCTGCATGCCTGCGACGATCTGCTCGATGATCGCATTAGGATCTTCCGTGCGCGGATTGTCGCTCGTCACGATGGCGAAATCGGCTGCGAGTGCGGCAGCGCCCATCTTGGGGCGCTTGCCATGGTCCCGATCTCCGCCACAACCGAAAACGCAGAATATGCGGCCTTGCGTGACGGCCCGCACCGCATCAATGGCCTTCGCGACCGAATCGGGCGTATGCGCGTAATCCACGAGTACGCCGAAAGGCGCATGCGTTCCCTTGGCGCCCGTGACGCGTTCGAGACGTCCGGGGACCTGGGGCGCAGATTCGAGACCGGAAACGATTACCTCGTTGGTAAGGCCAAGCGCCATACCGATGCCGAAGGCGATAAGCGCGTTCTCGACATTGAAGCGGCCGACGAGCGGCAGCGTCAGATGCAGCCACTCCCCCGCGGCCTCCACGTCGATGCGTGTCTCGCGGGCATCAAAGCGCGCTTCCACGAGACGCACCTCGCAATCGGCATCGGAGCCGACGCGATACAGCGCACGGCCCGCATCGCTGCAGAGCTGCGCCATGCGCTTGCCCGCATTCGAATCCGTGCAGATGACGCATGCATCGGGCTCGTACTCGGTGAAGAGACGCGCCTTCGCCGCGAAGTACTCCTCCATCGTCTTGTGGTAGTCAAGATGATCCTGCGTGAGATTGCTGAATGCAGCCACCCTAAAGTGCGTTCCCCTGACACGCCCGAGATCGAGCGCGTGACTCGAGATCTCGCATGCACAGGCATCGACATGTGCATCGACCATCCGGGCAAGGAGCTCCTGGAAATCACGTGACTCCGGCGTGGTATGCGCGGAAGGGTAGATTTCGTCGGCAACATGGCACTCGACCGTGCCGATGAGACCGGCGCGCATGTCGGCATGTCTCAGGAGATGCTCGACGAGAAAGCAGGTGGTCGTCTTGCCATTCGTGCCCGTAATGCCAACGACGTCGAGCTTGCGCGACGGGCTGTCGTAGAAGTTCGCCGAGCAAAGCGCCAAGGCAGCGCGCGCATCCTCGACGAGAAACTGCGGCGCATCAATCTCGAGTTCACGCTCGACCACAAGGCCAACGGCACCATGCTCGAGCGCATCGGCGGCAAAATCATGCCCGTCGACGACGGTACCGGGAACGCAGAAGAAAAGCGCACCCGGTTTGACGTCACGCGAGGAGAACTCGAGGGCGTTCACCTCGTACGGGCCATCCTCGCAATGCAGCGCCTCATGGGCCACACCCGCGAACAAGGATTCTATGTTGCATGCACTCCGCATCATCGTCTCTTCGCTCTTCCCTACTTGCTCTGCGCGTCAATTTGGTAGCGCTTCGTTGCGTATGTCATGATCTCGGAAAAGACCGGGCCACACAGGCCGCCGGCGCCAAGATTCGTATGAGGTCTGTTTACCGTCACGAGACAGATAAGATCGCTCGAGGAGCCGTAGAGCCAGCCGCAAAATGACATGACGTATGCGTTTTCCTCGTAGCCGCCATAGACGCTTGCGATCTCGGCCGTGCCCGTCTTGCCCGTGACGGTAAATCCGTCGACGGCGGCTTCCTCGCCCGTTCCCTCGGTCACGACGGAGGTGAGCATCTCGCTTACCTCCTTGCATACGCCCGCATCGGCAACGGTCTCGCGCTTCGTCAAGTCCTGCATAAGACGTTGCGCAGTCTCGGCGTCGTTGGGAACATCGGTGAGGAAGTGCGGGGTCACGAGCGTACCACCCTGCTCCAAAACACCATAGGCGCGTACGAGTTGCAGCGGCGTCACGGTAAGGCCCTGCCCAAACGTGACCGTCGCACTCTGCACGCCATCCCAGTCCTTGCTCTCCTCGAGCTGGCCGGCCGTATCGCCGGGGAAGTCGCACCCGGTCTTCGCGCCAAACCCGAAGGCGTGATAGCTGTCGTAGAGCTGCGCGAGATCAACCTCGCGAGAGACGAGCGTCGTGCCCGTGTTCGAGGAATCGGCCAGAATCCTGCGCAGGCTCATATCCTCGAAGGGATGGTCATGCGAATCGGTGATGACGGTATCGTAGACCTCAAGGGCATACGGAACCTTGTAGGTCGTGCTCTCGTCGATATTGGCGTTATTGGCGAGCACCGAGTATGCCGTGAACGCCTTGAAGGTCGATCCCGGCTCGTAGATGTCGGTCACGGAGGCGAGCTTGCCCACCTCGAGCTTGTAGTCGCACAGCTCGTCGAATGGGTTTACCTCGCTCGGCTGACCCGACGCCGCTATCGCCGCCGCTTCCTTCTCGGCCGCCTCATACTCGGCGTTGCGCTCCTCGTCGCTCTTCTTCGCGTATGAACAGGCCGAATAGATCTCGCCCGTGGCCGCATCCATCACGGTAATGCTACCGCCTTGCGCCTCCGTGTCTATGACCGTCGCCAGAAGCCGCTCTTCGCAGAGCTTCTGCAGGTTGATGTCGATGCTCGTCACGATGTCCGTGCCATCGACCGTCTCGACGCGGGAGGTCTCGCCGTTGGTGATGGGAATGTCGTTCATGCCTCGTTCGAAGACGATGCTGCCATCCACGCCCTTGAGCAACTCGTCGTACTCGAGCTCGAGGCCGGAAATGCCCTTGCCATCGATGTCGACCACTCCGACGACCTGACTGCCCACCTCCCCGTTGGGATACACGCGTTTCGTATCATCGAGATAGTGAATGCCCTTGAGCTTCTCATCGCTCAGACGGTTCTTGAGGGCTTCGGCAGACACGGTATCCGCCTTGCGCTGGATGTAGGCGAACGAGAGGTCGGGCTGGTCGATGATCTTGAGGTAGTCTTCTTTGGTCTTGCCGCTATCCTGCCCCAGGACCTCGGCAAGCACGGTGGCGAGACGGTCAGGGTTCGTGACCTCCTGAGGATTCACGTAGATGGTCGTCGCATCGACATTGGATGCTATGACCTCTCCGTTGCGGTCGTAGACGGTGCCACGTCGCGCAGAGAGGCTCACCTCGGTCGTATGGGAAGATTGCGCCATGCGGGCATACGCCGGGCCACGGATGACCTGGATGTAAATGAGGTTTGCGATGATGGCGACGAGAAATACCGCAAAAAGCACGAGGATGATCCAGTCCCTGGACCATCGCTCCGGCATCACGCTGCGTGCTCTGTCTTGACTATGCCTCATACAAAGAACCTACCCCGTGCTTGCGGCAACGTAGTCTTCGACGTTTTGGAGCGTGCCCGTAAGCGATATTGATCCGTCCGCATTCAAAACGACCTTGCCGGGAATGACGACTTTCAGATACTTGACGGTAGGTGGCGCGATCATGCCAATCTTGCTTGCCTCTTCCTCGATGCGCGTCGAGCTCGACAGAATGGAATGCTGAATCTCAAGTTCGTTGGTCTTGGCCTGGGCACTCGTCAACGTGCTCTCGATCGTATTGACGTTGTCGAGCATCGCCACTGTCGAGGCAGAGAGCCATACGCGCACGGAGCACAGCACGGCGATGGTGACGATGATAACGAGAGCGAGCTTGAAGGCGAAGGCATGCTCGGGGGAGATGGCCTGCAGCGCGGGATTCGACGTGCGCTGTCCGGGAATGACATGGACATCGGGACGCGCCTGGCGCTCGGGCGCCAGGTCACGGGCAGCCTGACCGGCAAACCGAGAATAACCGTAGTATTGTCGAGCAGCCTGCGCCATGATAGACGGGCGTCCTTTCTACATTACAGCTTCGTTGCAACCCGTAATCGAGCGCTATGCGCCCGGTTGTTCTCCTCAATTTCATCCGCAGCCGGCACAAGCGGCTTACGCGTCTCGACCTTCAATACCGGCTTCTTCCCACACACGCACACCGGAAGCTCCGGAGGACAGGTGCAGGGATTCTCCATCTGACGGAAGCAGTCTTTCACGATGCGGTCTTCAAGCGAGTGATATGAGATGACGGCGATCCTGCCACCTGGGTTGAGCCAGCGTATGGCCGCCTCAAGCCCGCGAGACAAGACGTCAAGTTCATGGTTTACCTCTATGCGCAGCGCCTGGAACGTACGTTTGGCGGGATGACCGCCCTTCTTACGCGCGCTTGCGGGTATTGCTCGTTTGATGATGTCTACCAGCTGAAAAGTTGAATTGACGGGCTGCTCGCAACGCGCGTCAACAATGAAGCGAGCGATACGGGCAGCCCACTTTTCCTCACCGTATTCACGCAGGACCCGAGCGAGATCATCTGTGGTGTAGGAGTTCAGAATCTCTGCTGCGGTTAGAGTATGTGTACTCGGGTCCATGCGCATATCGAGGGGAGCGTCTTCTCTATACGAGAAGCCACGCTCAGGAAAATCGAATTGTGGAGAACTCACTCCGAGGTCGAAGAGGACGGCATCGACGCCTGGTACGCGCGCCACGACGAGCAACTCATCCAAATCAGCGAAGTTTCCCTTGAGCAGAATCGGGTCCGAGTCAAGTCCCGCACTGTCAAGTCGCTTTCTCGCCGCCTCAAGCGCCATGTCATCCTGGTCGATGCCGATGAGCGTACCATGAGGCGCGATGCTTCTTGCTATCGCTTCGGAGTGTCCCGCTCCGCCGAGTGTGCAATCGAGCACTGTGGCTCCATCGTACAATGCGAGTGCATCGATGCACTCATGGAGCAGAACGGGAATGTGCCGGTATTCAGCTGTCAACGTGCCGTCCCTAGTCTTCCAGGAAACTGCCGAACGGATCGATGGAATCCATGTACTCATCAAGGGCCTGGCTATCCCAGATCTCGATATGATCGCCCTCGCCGATGATGGTCACGTTTTTGTCGATGCCGACTTTTTCACACTGCTTCGGAGAGAGTTTGACACGCCCAGCGGCATCGACAGCAACCGACTCCGCACTCGAGTTGAGATACTTGTGCAAAGCGATGTGCTTCTTGCTGCGCGGGTTATAGCCCCCCTCTTCGCTATCGAAGAACGAATCCATCCACTCGTCGTACGCTTCATCTGAAAAGACGTACAACGCCTTGCCAAAATCCGCATTGGCGACCGGAACGATCGTCACCTCATCTGGCAGGGCCTTACGGAACTTAGCCGGCAGGGAAACGCGGCCCTTGTTATCAACGCTATGTTGATATTCACCGCGGAAGCGCATTTCGTCACATCCCTCGCCGTCCCGAAAATTTGGCGACCCTCCTGGCTATGTTTGATTTCTACGTTTCTTGGAGGGTCGCAGCGAGAATAATATCCCATCACATCCCACTTCACAACACTATTATGGGCATTTCTCCCCATATGACCCATCTAAATATCCTCCCATTCCCCGGAGATTATCGAAATCTGCACAAGATGTTGTGTTCGCCATTTTGTCTAATCGCATTTGTGGGCTCTTTGAGGGGTGGGGCATTTCCCCAAAAATTTTTATGGATTTCGCATGATTTGGGCCAAATACCCACGCGAACGGATTCGCGTGGCATCCTCATCGTTTTTCGAACAGTACAATGGACCTGTACACCGAAAGACTCGACCCGAGGAGCTCGTCATGACACACAGCGATGCGCAGAGCAATTGCGTACTCTACCTCTCGGACGTTCACGGCGAATTCGATACCTTCGCCTATCTGCTCGATGGCTGGCGCGATGACCTGCGCTGGGCTCATCTCGTCGGCGACATCTACGATCGCGGTCCCGCCCCGGACAAGATTATCGATCTGCTCATGGCCTATCCTGATGCCGACATCCAATGGGGCAACCATGATGTGGTGTGGATGGGTGCTGCGCTCGGGCAGCCTGGTTGCATTGCCCATGTTGTGCGTAACTGTGCACGCTATGGTAATCTAGACATCTTGACTAGTTCATACGGAATCAATCTGGAACCCCTGGCGACGTTCGCGCTCACCGCCTATGCGGATGACCCCTGCGACGCATTCGCGCTCAAGTCAAACCCCGGGCTCACTGACGCGGAACTCGAAATGAACGTCAAGATCCAAAAGGCAATGGCAGTTCTGCAGTTCAAGGTCGAGGCGGCGCTCATAGACAAGTATCCCAGTTTTGGGCTCGAAGATAGGAAGCTTCTGCATCTCATCGATTACGACGCCAAGACCGTCGTCGTCGATGGCGTGACCTACGAACTCACCGACATCTACTTTCCCACCGTCGACCGCGATGACCCGTATAAGCTCACCGATGAGGAGCAGGCCGTCATGGACTACCTCGTGGACGCATTCACCGGCTGCGAAAAGCTCGCGCGGCACATTCGCTTCCTCTTCGAGCACGGAAGCCTGTACAAGATTTGCGACGGCAATTTGCTTGCGCATGCCTGCGTGCCGCTCAACGACGATGGCACCCTCAAGGAGGTCGACATCTTCGGAGTAACCTGCAAGGGCAAAAGTCTCTACGATGAGGCGCAGAAATGGGTGCGCACGGCTTTCGAGTCCGATGACGAGGCCATGCGCGAGAAAGGCCGCGACCTCATCTGGTATCTGTGGCTCGGACCGGGCTCACCGCTTTTCGCCAAGAGCAAGATGGCGACCTTCGAGATCTACCTCTGCAAGGACAAGACGGCGCGCAAGGAGGTCAAGAACGCCTTCTACCTGCTACTTGACGAGGCAGAGCCGTACGAGCGCATCTTCGAGGATTTCGGGCTCGACCCCGCTCACGCCCGCATCATCTGCGGTCACGTGCCGGTCAAGGCAAAGGACGGCGAGAATCCCGTTAAGGCGGGCGGCCGCGTCATCTGCATCGATGGCGGCATGTCGGCGGCGTACAGCAAGACGACGGGACTGCAGGGATACGCGCTCACGCGCACAGACGAGCACTTCACGCTTTATGCCATCAAGAGCTTCGACAAAGACACGAAGACGATTGTCACCGAAGCCAGGGAGATTGCGCCACGTTAAGAGTGGCGCTCAGGCGCATGGTGCTTGCCAATGATTCGCACCCGAAGCTCCAAAATCGTTCGGCTGCTGCGGAACTCGCGCGCAAGACCAGCGCGCTCAAACAGTCCTCGCAAGACCGCCTCACGATTTTGGAGCTTCTGCTCATCGGGCGGCGCGCCACGCGCCCAAGCGCTCCCTTGGACCTCCGCTCGACGACTTCCCTGCACACATGTTCGCGACTATTTCACCCGCTGCAATACGGCGGCGAAGTGGCCATCGGGGCCGTCGAGCGCGGGAAGCGTCGCAAACGAGCCTTCGTCGATGCACCAGGCATCTTGTGGCTGTGCCGCGAGAAAAGTGTCGACGACCTGTTGGTTCTCCTCATCGAGGATGCTACAGGTCGCGTAGACGAGCGTGCCACCCACGGCAACGTGGCACGCTGCCTCATCGAGCAACGCGCGTTGCAGCTCCGCGAGGTCGCTTACGTCATCGGGCGTAAGGTTCCAGCGTATCTCGGGATGACGGCGCATCGTGCCCGTTCCCGAACACGGCGCGTCAAGCAACACGGCATCGTAAAGCGGTAACACCCCATCGATACCGTCAAGATCACGCGCATCGCCCGTGAGCGAGAGCACGTCCTCGATACCCGCCTGCTGCATGCGCTCGGCATGGAGCCGCGCGCGGTACTCGTGAAGGTCGACAGTATGAATGGGTACCGTATGACCGAGCGTCTCGAACGCCCGGCTCTCCAGCAACATCGTCTTGGTGCCTCTCCCCGCCCCTATCTCGAGCATCGTCCCATCAAGCGGCACAAGGTCCGCCACACGTTGGGCCGAGAGATCGCAGGCGAAGGGGTTATCGGGATCAAACGGGTTATCCCGCAGATAGCGCGGCGCCGGTCGTAGATCCACCTCCATGACCGCCGTGGCAACATCGCGCCCGTACTGCGCAGCGAGACGCTCGGCGAGCCACAGCGGCATGCCGAAGGAACGCGCCCAGGCGGCATCGTCCGTACTCACATCGCCCCAGGGAAAGTCACGCGCGTCACGGGCCATCTTATGCAGCACGGCATTGGCAAAACCCGCAGCGCGTGGCGTCACGCAGCGCACGAGCTCGACACCCTGGTCCACGACCACGTGCTCGGCTTTGTGCAGGAACAGCAATTCGTAGGCTGATATGCGCAACGCATCCCGTACCTTGGGCTTGACATCACGTGGCGAGGAGAGCGAACGATTGATAGCCTCGTCAAGGGTGCCCCGGCACATCACGGCACCAAAGGCGAGCACCTGGGCAAAATCGAACTCTTCGGGAGGAAGCTGCGTTGTCTCTCGTGCACTGCTCACGAGCTCGCGCAGGTAGGCGTCGCGATTACGAACCTCGCGGGTAAGCTTGAGAGCGAGCAGGCGAGCAGGCGTCGCTTTGCTCGCACGACGTCCGTTAGCCATAGACCGGCAGCTTGTGGTAGTACTCGGGCAGGACGTTCCAGGTAAGATCATCGCAGTCGTGCAGACCGGCAATCCACGACTGGGCAGACATCACGCGCTTGTTCTCGGGTTTGACCTCGTCAATCTCGACCGCACGACCCTTGAGGCCAAGATAGATGTGCTTCTTCTCGAGCACGACCTCGCCGCGCTCCAAGACGATATCGGCCGGATGGGCGCGCAAGATGGTGACCCGGCGTCCGCATACCACGCAACGGGATGGCGTACGATGCGAGGAGGCCTGCACGCGTCGCAAAAACTCTGCGTTGGTAAGGCCGGGGCGTAGCAGCGTCTCGTCCTTGGCAACCTTCTCGGCATAGGTCACGAACTCGGTATCCTGCTCGAACCACTCGTAGGTACCCGCCTCGACTTGCGGAAGCGCCTCGAGCAAACCGGTAGCACCGATTTCGGCAAGCTCGTGAAGCAACTCCTCGGTCGTCTTGTGTGCAATCTCGACTGCACCGAGCGTATGGTAGGCACCCGTATCAAGACCCTCCTCCATCTGCATGAGGCAGACGCCAGCGAGCTCGTCGCCATTGAGGATGGCGCGCTGTACCGGTGCGGCGCCACGCCAGCGCGGCAGCAGAGAGCCATGGATGTTCAGGCAGCCAAAACGGGGAATGTCCAGAACCTCGCGCGTGAGCAACGCACCGAACGCCGCCACGATAATGACGTCGGGGGCAAGCGAGGTCAGATGCTCGACGACACCGTCCTCACGCAGCGAATAGGGCGTGAAGACCGGCAGGCCCAGCTCCTCGGCGCGCATCTTGACACGCGTCGGCTGCATCTTGTTGCCGCGGCCGGCATGTGCGTCGGGACGCGTATAGACCGCGCTGATGACATGATCGGGAGATGCCGCGAGCGCATCGAGCGCGGGTAGGGCAAAGGAGGGCGTGCCCATGAAGACGATATTCATTGTGCATCCACCTCCATCAGCGGTCAGGACCCAGATAGCGAGCTTTCCTACTGGCCAGTTGCGACGCGATATTCCCTGAGCGCCTTGAGACGGGCGATGGGATCGGCACGCTCGATGAGCGTCACGCCGTCCAGATGGTCCATCTCGTGTTGCATGCATATTCCGAAGAGATCCTCGCCGTAATGCTCGACCTCGTTGAAATCGGCATCCAGGCATTTGACCCTCACCCACTCCCAGCGCTTCACGTTGACGGATAGACCTGGGAGGGAGAGGCAACCCTCGGTCGAGGGAATCTTGTTATCTGAATGCTCGATAATCTCGGGATTGATGAGCACGAGCGGACGACTGGGCAAAAGCTCGCCGTCTTCGTCTTCGGTCACGTAATCGGTATCGATGACGACCATGCGTTTGAGCAGGCCAACCTGCGGCCCGGCAAGGCCGACACCATCCGACCCGTACATCTCCTTGAACATGTTATCGACATAGCGCAAGACGGTCTCGTCACCGGGTTCGACCGGTTCGCAGACCTCATGCAACACGGGATCGGGAAATGTGTAAACTTGCATGCTTCGCCTCGATTTCGACAAAAGGAACCATTAGTTTAGCAGATAGACGCAAGACCTAGTGCAGGTTTTGCTGAGCACGCAAGGCGCTCTCTTCGCTCATGCCCATGGTCGAAAAACGTTCCTTCATGAACGCATCATCGTAATGTTCGTTAAACCACACCTGCACCTCGTTCTCGACGGGCAGGCCAGCCTCACGTTGCGACCAGCAATCAAGTGCGAGCAAGGTCATGATGGCATTGACTACCATGAACGTGAAGACAAGCACCGTAATGATCGCACGCCACTTGAGCGGAATGATATCGACAAGTTGCATGACGCCGGGCAAGAGGATGCGTATCCACACGAGACCGCAAAGCCCCCAAGCGCAGGCGTGTGCGAAATCCGTTCTGCCGTCGATCGAGAGGAAGGTGCCGGAATAATCCCAGGCAACCACGCCGAAAGCCGTCTGCATGTACCAAGAGACGAAAAACTCGAAGGCGGCTCCGATGAGACCGGAGACGACGAAGATGAAGAGCGCATTGCGATACCACATGCGATTGAGCGCAATGGTCATGAGCAAGGCGCCGAAGCCATAGATGGGCGAGAACGGCCCCCATAGAAGCCCTGCGCGACTCTCCCAGACGTGATTGACGAGCAGGCAGAAGATCATTTCCATGCATAGGCCGAGCACGCACGCCGTCATGAAAATCCAGAACAAGTTGAAGAAATTAAGCGGGATGTAGCCACGACGATCAGGGTCTTGCTCGTAGACCTTCTTGCGAGCCTCCTTGCCCTCCTTGAAGGGGTTTTTGAACGCCGGCGCGCGATTGAGGTTGGGATCATTGTAGATTTGGTAGGCAATGGCACAGATGAACTGGAACAAGTAGGTGATTTCGAGCCAGACAACGCCGTTGAGGGCAACGCTCGTAAGCAAGCCGGCAAGCAAGAAGACTATGAGCACACGCAGGAGCATGCGTGCCTCGAATATCTTGCCCTTGCGGTCGAGCCTGATGAGAACAATAAGGCCGGCGAAGTTGAGCGCGGCGAGAAAGCCGTAGACGATGGCGACGATGCCGTAACTGTTGACCGTGCCGGTGAAGAGCTCGGTCAGGTGTCCCCAGCTCAGCACGCATTGCGAGATGACCTGCAATACCGAAATGCCGAGCGAGATGATGATGAGCGCGGCGATGATACGGTTGGCCTTGGGAATGGTCGAGGGCGGCACCGTCTCGTGCAGCTCCTCGCCAAAGTGCTCGGCAGAATGCTCGATGCGCTCGACAGAGTCCTCTACGCGCTTTTCGACGTCTTCCCTTACTTCCCTAATCGCGTGCTGTGCCTTGCGCTCCGTGCGGGCAAAGGCGTTGGGCCGTACGGTCAGCGGAATCTGCTTGCGCTTGTCTTTCTTTTTATCGGCCACGGTGCCATCCCCTCTCATGCAATGACATCTGGTTTCGCTTGATCGTTAACGCGCATCTTGAAGACACTCGCGAGCAGGTCGTCAAACTCGTCAGGATAGTCGATATCGCGTTCGGTGACCACGCCATCCCTCGTTTCCTTGATGCGGCGCATGGAAAGCGTGACACGACCCTCCTCGCCATCGATGCATACGAGCGGACCCTTGAGGAACCGCGACGACGGGTCGGTCTCGAAGAAGGTGCGGCGTGGGTCAAAGTCGGTCGGTTCGCGAGCCACGTCGCGGAAGGCGAACATGAGCGACTCGTCGCCATTGACGATGCGTATGACGTGATACCAGGACTCGCCATCGACGTCGATCTCGTCGATGCGGTACTGGCAGCGCCCGTCATCCTGTACGATGCCCGGCGTAAAGCGAATGGGTGCGGCGATGTTGTAGGCAAAGCCGACATCCGTGATCCAGGGGTCCGATGCGGGATTATCGGGGTCGGTCACCATGAGAAAGACATGGTCGAATTCGTCCCCGTCATCGTAAATGCGTCCGCCCCTAAGCTCGAGGTCGAAGCCGAGAGCATGGAGAGCCGCAGCGTAGAGAAAGTTGAGCTCGTAGCAGATGCCGCCACGCCCACGCCCCACGATCTTGTCGAAAAGCCCCTCTTCGCTCAAATCTAGGGGAACCTTGCCCGCAAGGATGTCGAGGTTTTCGAAAGGGACCGTCTCGAGATGGGCCCGCTGCATCATGCCGATGCCCGCGATATCACGCGTAGGCTCTTCGTCAAGGCCGATGCGATCGAAGTAGGCGATGAGATGTTGCTGGTCCAACGGGTCTCCTCGTTCATTGTTGACTCGATATTAAAAGGCCAGCGACACAAGCCGCTGGCCTGAGGTTTCATGGTGGCCCTGATACGATTCGAACGTACGACACCCGCTTTAGGAGAGCGGTGCTCTATCCCCTGAGCTACAGAGCCAGCTCGCAGTATTCTAGCAGAGAACGACAAGGCAGATGAGACACATTGGACAGGTACATCTGTCTCATTTAAACCCAAATGAGACAGATGTACCTGTCCAATGTGTCTCATCATTCCACCGAATGTACGGTGAGGGTATCGCCATCGACGGAGAAACGCACGGTCCAGCATCCATAACGCATCTCGTAGACACGCTCGGGGTTATCGTGATAAGCCGGGCGTGGATCGCGTGCCAGGGCAGCCAATACGGCCGTCGCGTCATCGTCCAGGCGCTCCAGAATCTCGTCATCGCAATCAACGATGAGCACGCCCTCGTCAGGGTCGGATGCGAAGCCACCCGAAGCCTCCGGATGTGCATCAGCATAGGGAATATAGGGCTTGATGTCGTAAATGGGCGTCTTGTCTAGCAAGTCAACGCCGCTCACGTTCAGAACCACACCCTTGCCTTTCGTCTTCTCCACGCCCTCGAGCCTGACGACGGACAGCCCGAGCTCGTTGGGCCTGAAGGGCGATCGTGTCGCAAACACGCCGCGCTTCTCGTTGCCTCCCAGACGCGGTGGTCGCACGAGCGGCGTAAACCCGTCTTGCTCGACAGCCGAGAATCCCCAGATCAGCCAGAGGTGGCTAAATCCCTCGATACCGCGTAGGGCGTCGGGGTCGCGGTACTTGGGATCGAAGACGATGGTGCCCTTCGCCTCGGCGACCAGTCCGCTTTGCCGCGGAATCCCGAACTTCTCGGGAAACGGTGTGCGGATGTGCGCGATAGGTTCGATTTCGTATGTCTCGGAATGAACCATTATTACCTCATAAACCTAGGAAAAGCCTGCCGCATATTCAGACATCTCGAACAGATGGGCGTTTTTCGCAAAGCGAGTTCGAGGACTGTCTGAGCACGCGGTCTTTGCGTGCGAGTTCCCTAAAGGACTAGCTTCGCGTCGCCGCAGCAGCTTTGCGAAAAACGCTCATCGGGTGTGAGAGCAAGTCTGAATAGGCGGCATGGCTTTCCCTCCCTTAAAGCGTCTCGATGAGCGCGAACAGCTCGTCGACGATTGCATCGGCGGGCACGCGACGCAGCTTCTCGCCTTTCGCGAAGAGCACGCCCTCATCGCGACCGCAGGCCACACCCACGTCGGCGAAGCGCGCCTCGCCCGGCCCGTTGACGACGCAGCCCATGACCGCGACCTTGAGCGGCTTGTTAATCATCGCGAGACGGCGCGTGACCTCGTCGGCGATGGGGATGAGATCGACCTGGCAGCGGCTGCACGTGGGGCAGGAGACGATTTCGGGCTTGCAGCGGCGCACGTCGACGGCGGAGAGGATATCGAAGGCCACGGCAATCTCCTCGACGGGATCAGCCGTGAGCGAGACGCGCATGGTGTCGCCTATGCCCTCGGCAAGCAGCATGCCAAGCCCTGCAGCAGACTTGATCGTACCCTGGCGCACACCGCCGGCTTCCGTGACGCCGATGTGCAGCGGCACCTCGGGCAAGCTCCGCGAGAGGCTCCGATACGCGTTCACGGTCGTCATCACGTCATGCGCCTTGGCCGAGACGACGATGTCATCGAAATCACGTTCGCGGAAATGCTCCACGAAGCCCTCGGCCGAGAGCGCGAGCTTCTCCGCTTGGGTGAGGTCACTGCGCGCAGCAAGGGCATCCTCGAGCGAGCCCGCGTTGACACCGATGCGTATGGGAATGCCGGCCTCCCCCGCCGCCTCGATGACCGCATCGACCTTGTTCATGGCGCCGATATTGCCCGGATTGATGCGCAGGCCCGCTGCATGCTCATGACAGGCTCCCACCGCAATTTGATAATCGAAGTGCACATCGGCAACGACGGGCAGTGGGCTTGCCTCCGCGACCTGCCCGAAACGCGCGATTGACGCGCGATTGGGAATGGCAACGCGAACAATCTCGCAGCCGGCCTTGGCCAGGCGCTCGATTTGCGCGAGGTTGCCCTCAACGTCAAGCCACGGGCCGTTGGGACCATCAATCATGGGGATATTGGTCATCGACTGCACGCTGACAGGCGCCCCTCCCCCAACGGCAACCTTGCCGACATGTACACGACGCGTCGCGTTACGAGGCGTTTCGAAGTCCATGGGCTACCCCTTCAGGAAGAAATTGACGATGTCTTGTCGCAACAGGAAGACGAACAGAACAAGTAGCAGCGCGATGACGATAAAGGTGATCACATTGACGACGCGCGCCGGCACCGCGCGATGCGTGACGCGCTG
Source organism: Coriobacteriaceae bacterium (assembly GCA_025992705.1). Classification (NCBI taxonomy): domain Bacteria; kingdom Bacillati; phylum Actinomycetota; class Coriobacteriia; order Coriobacteriales; family Coriobacteriaceae; species Coriobacteriaceae bacterium. The sequence goes on along the minus strand of DAJPGJ010000001.1, from coordinate 984,331 downwards.
AATGACCTCGATGAGGATACGCCCGCCATCAAGCGGTGGCAGGGGCAGCAGGTTCACGACGGCAAGCGACAGCGATACGATTGCGATGATGAAGAGCAGCGGGACGATGCCGGCAGATGCCGCCCGCTCGCTCATGACGGCGATACCGACGACCGAGGTCGACTGACTGAGCGTCTCGCCCGCCGTAGAGGGATTGAAGAGGCTGAGGTAGCCCTGCACGGTGAGCACGAGGTACTCCCAAGACGCGCCCAGCGCCTCCCAGATAGGCAGACGATACTGCTCCTGGCCAGCGTATATGCCGAGGCGCGGCGAGCCGTTCTCGTCCATCCCGACGATGAGCGTCGTGCTCGTCGTCTGTCCATTGCGTTCGTAGGCGACGTCTATCGCCTCGCCCGGCGCAAGTCCGGCGATGACGGTGGACAACGTCTGCCAATCGGGCACGTCGGTGCCGTCAATGGCAACGATGGTATCACCCGCCTGCAAACCCGCCTCTTGCGCGGGACTGCCCTCGACGACATCGCCAAGCGTCGTCGAGGCAACGGTCAAGCCGATGCCGCAGAAGATGACGATGAGCAGGATGAAGGCAAGCAGCACGTTCATAAACGGGCCGGCAAAGAGCGTGACGAGCCGCTTGGGAAACGACAGCGCGCGATAGGTGTGCGAGCGCTCCTCGTCGAGCAACGCTTGCGGATCATCGACCTCACGTGCCTGCCCAAGCTCGAATCCATCGCGTGCCGGTGCGGAATAGACATCGTCAGGACCGTGCTTCTTGGGCGCGATGATGGAGCCCCAGCCATCCAGAATGACGAGCGCCAGCTCCGCGGACTCCGCATCGAGGTCGCAGCCCAGCGCGACGTGGGATACGTCAGCCGTGCCGTGTCGATATACGTAGGCGAGCACCTTGGCCAGATTCGGGTTCTCGACATCGCCTTCCATGCCCGCGATGCGATTGTAGCCACCTAGCGGAATGCAGGTGACACCGTAGCGGCATCCGTTTCTCTCGAAGCCGATGTTGGGGCCCGGCATGCCGATCATGAACTCGGTCACACGCACGCCAAAGGCTCGCGCAGCGATGAAGTGGCCAAGCTCATGCACGAGCGTGAGCACGCCGATAATGACGATGAACCAGAATATGATCGCGAGGATGTTCACGAGGCGGACTATCCCCTCGCCAGAATGTCGGACGCGAGCGCACGAGAGCGCGCGTCGATTTCCTCGAGCTGCTCGAGCGATTCGACCGGCTCGCTTCCCATACGCTCCATAACCTGCTCGACGGTCGCGTCGATATCGGTCAGGCGGCAGGCATCGGCAAGGAAGGCCGCCACGGCGACCTCGTTTGCCGCGTTCATCACGCAGGGAAGCGTGCCACCTGCGCGACCCGCCTCAAGCGCGAGCGTCAGGCAACGGAAAGTATCCAAATCCGGATCGAGGAACTCGAGTGACGCCATCTGGGTAAAATCGACCTGCGCTGCCGGGCTTTCCCAGCGATGCGGATAACTCAGCGCGAACTGGATGGGTATGCGCATGTCGGCAACACCCAGATGAGCCTTGACCGAGCCATCGACGTACTCGACCATCGAGTGCACGCATGACTGCGGATGCACGACAACCCGGATGTCATCCGTCTTCACGTCGAAGAGGTGCTGTGCCTCGATCACCTCGAGGCCCTTGTTCATGAGCGTTGCCGAATCGATGGTGATCTTGGGTCCCATGTTCCATGTGGGATGCGCAAGCGCCTGCGCAGCCGTCACCTGCGAAAGCTCGTCGCGCGTCATGCCACGGAAGGGGCCACCCGAGCAGGTGAGCCAAATCCTACGCGCCTCGTTTGCGAATTCTCCCAGATAGCACTGGTAGATTGCCGAGTGCTCGGAATCGACGGGGAGCAGGGTATCGTGCGTGGCGAGCGGCATGATGAGGTCGCCGCCCACGACGAGCGACTCCTTGTTGGCAAGCGCGAGGATGCGGTCCGCCTTGAGCGTGTCGTAGGAGGCGCGCATGCCCGCCTCGCCGGAAAGCGCGTTAAGCACGATGTCGACATCGTCAAGTTGCGTGAGGGCCGCAACGGCGGCGGCGCCAAAACCGACAGACACCTTGTCATCGAGCTGTGCCAACGCGGGAGCGTCGCGCACGGTCTCATCGCCGAAGGCAAGGTGCTTGCAGCCGAACTCCTGCGCATAGCGCACCATCTCGTCGACACGTCGGCCTGCCGCGAGCGCAACGACCTCGACTTTATCAGCATGCATGCGCACGACATCAAGCGTCTGCGTGCCAATAGAACCAGTCGCGCCCAGAATGACGAGACGCATCTTGCTCATGTGCGTTCCTTTCCTACAGTGCGAACCCTATGAATGAGAATATGTAGGGGGCACCGGCGACCATGGCATATGCCGCCACGGAGCCGAAAATGACCGAATCGCAGCGGTCGAGCAGACCACCATGCCCAGGCATGATGTCACCCGAATCTTTCGCAGAAAACCCGCGCTTGATATGGGACTCCGTCAAATCGCCGATGATGCCCGCATAGCCCACGACCAAACCGGAGATGACGGCCCAGACCCAACCAAAGCCGCAATCGGGAACGAAAACGACGATGAGCACCCAGAAAAGCACGCTGAACACCATGCCGCATGCGACACCCTCCCAGGTCTTCTTGGGCGAGATGTGCGGAGCGAATTTGTGCCTGCCAAATGCCGAACCACCAAGGTAGGCAAAACCGTCATTGGCCCAGATGCTTCCCAAGACCAGGAAGCACATGAGACCACCTTCGAAACCGGGAATGACACCACGCAGCATCACGAAGGAGGAGAGCATGAGACCCGTATACAGATAGCCGAACAGCGTGAGCGCGACGTCGACAATCGTGTCCTCCACGTGCGCGAAGTAGCGCATGAGCATGATGATGCCCGCGATGAACGAGACGGTCAAAGCGGCAACGGCCACATGCCCGGTCTGGACAATAAGACACATGGCCAGGGGTATGAGACCAGCCGTGACGGTGCCGATGATGATGTAAGGGTGATAGCCATTGCCCTGCGCCATGCGAAGGAACTCGTAGCAGCACAGGGCAGCCGTTGCGGCGATGACAATGACCGTCGTATACCACGAGACGAAGGTCGCGACGGAGGTAATGGTGACGTACACCGCACCGACACCGACACGACGACCGAGGTCCTTGACGTTAATTGCCATCACGCACCACCGATCATTTACTCATCGACCCTTCCGAAGCGACGATCGCGCGCTTGGTAATCGAGAAGCGCGCGCAACAGCTCGTAGCGATCGAAGTCGGGCCAGAGCACGTCGGTGACGTAGAACTCAGAGTAGGCAAGCTGCCAGAGCAGGAAGTTGGAAAGACGCATCTCACCGCTCGTGCGAATGAGGAGATCCGGATCGGGCATGCCGGCCGTGTACAGATGAGCGGATAGCAGGTCCTCCGAAACCGCCTCGCTCGTGAGATCTCCGGTCTCGACCATGCGCGTGATTGCGCGGACCGCATCGGTAATCTCGAGGCGCGAACCGTAGTTGACCGCAATGGCAAGCGTCATGCCACCATTCTTGGCTGTACGCTTCTCGGCCTGCTTGAAGATGGTGCGCGTCGTGAGTGGCAGATCCTCGACACGACCGAGCAGCTTGATCCTAACCTTCTCCTCGTCAAGGCCGTCGACCTCAGCGCCCATGGTCTTGGCGAAGAGATCCATGAGGCCCGTGACCTCGGTCTTGGGACGGTTCCAATTCTCGGTGGAAAACGAGTAGATGGTGAGGTAGCGCACGCCGATATCGTTGCAGGTGGTAATGGCTTCGCGCACGGCGCGGATGCCAGCCTTGTGGCCCTCGCCGCGGTCAAGGCCGCGCTGCTTGGCCCAGCGCCCGTTGCCATCCATGATGATGGCAACGTGCTCGGGGATTCTGCTCGTATCGAGTGCGTATACGTCGAGCTCTGCGGGAGGTTCGGGAAAGATCTCCTCCAGCGTGGATGGTCTCTCGCTCAAAAATGCTCCCTAGATCTCCATGACCTCGGCCTCTTTCACGGAAAGGGCCGCGTCGATTTTCGCGATGAAGTCATCGGTGAGCTTCTGGAGCTGCTCTTCTTCGCGATGCTGCTCGTCCTCGCTGATCTCGCCGTCCTTCTTGAGTCGCTCGATCTTGTTCTTGGCATCGCGGCGAGCGTTGCGCACGGCAACGCGGCGGTTCTCGGCAGCGGCCTTGCACTCCTTGACGATCTCGCGGCGGCGCTCCTCGGTGGGAGCGGGGAACGGCAGGCGGATGATACCCGAGCCATCATTATTGGGCGTGATGCCCAGATTGGCAGAGAGGATGGCCTTCTCGACGGGTCCGAGCAGGGACTTGTCCCACGGCTCGATGGTCATGAGGTTGCCCTCGGGAATCTTGATGGCACCGACCTGTGAAACGGGCGTGGGAACGCCGTAATAGTCGACCTTCACGTTGTCGAGGATGCTCGCCGAGGGACGACCCGTGTTGAGTTTCGAAAAATCCTGGTCGAGCGCCTTGACCGCACGGGCCATTGCCTCTTTTGCCTGATCGAGTTCTTCTGACACTTTGGGTCTCCTTCTCTAGCTGACGGTCGTTCCGACGTGCTCGCCCTTGAGCACGCGGTCGATATTGCCCGGCTTATGCAGGTTGAACACGATGATGGGAATATCATTGTCCATGCACAGCGTCGTGGCGGTCGAGTCCATGACGTGCAACTCGCGCGAGAGCACTTCCATGTAGGAAATCTCGTCGAACTTGACCGCATCGGGGTTCGTGTGCGGGTCACTATCGTAGATGCCATCGACCTGCGTCGCCTTGAGGATGGCCTCGGCATCGATCTCGCAAGCACGCAGCGCAGCCGTCGTATCGGTCGTGAAGTACGGATTGCCCGTACCACCGGCAAAGATGACGACGCGTCCCTTCTCGAGGTGGCGGATGGCCTTGCGACGGATATAGGGCTCGGCGACTTCCTGCATGCTAATGGCAGACTGCACGCGCGTGAAGACGCCGGCGCGCTCGAGGCCCTCTTGCAGGGCGAGAGCGTTCATGATCGTCGCCAGCATGCCGATGTAGTCGGCCTGGGCGCGGTCCATGCCCTCGGCAGCACCAGCAAGACCGCGGAAGATGTTGCCGCCGCCGACGGTGATGGCAAGCTCGATGCCGCCATCGACAATCTCGCGAATCTGCGAGGCAATCTCGCTAATGACCTTGGGATCGATACCATAGCCTTGCTCGCCTTGCAGCGCCTCGCCCGACAGCTTGAGCAAGACACGCTTGTACTTGTAGTTGCCCATGTGGCTCCCCTTCTCGGGATGGAATCGCAATTAGAGGCGCTCGACGAAGCGGCCGTCGCGCGTGTCGATCTTGACCCTGTCGCCAATCTCGAGGAAGAGCGGAACCTTGATTTCGGCGCCCGTCTCGCAAACGGCAGGCTTGGTGCCGCTCTGAACGGTGTTACCCTTGAAGCCGGGCTCGGTCTCCGTGATCTCGAGCTCGACGAACATGGGGGGCTCGACGTTGATGAGCTCGCCGTCGGCGTATTGTGCCAGACAGGTGTCGCCCTCCTTGAGCCACTTCTCGTTATCGCCGATGATGGCCGCGGGGACCTCGGGTTGCTCGTAGGTCACAGGGTCCATGAAGTAGAACGTGTCACCGTCGGTCCAGGAATACTCCATCTCCTTGGTCTCGAGACGCACATCGTCGAACTTGTCGTTGGGCCTGAAGGTGTACTCGACGACGCGACCCGTAGAGACGTCCTTGAGCTTGGTGCGAATGAAGGCACCGCCTTTGCCGGGCTTGACGTGCTGGAACTCGACAATGGTGCAAAGCTTGTTGTTGTACTTGATGCACATGCCGTTTTTAAAGTTTGAGGGCTGAACGCTCACTTTTCACTGCCTTTCTCTCGACATATCCGCACTATTCTACTCTATCGACCCGCAAACGTGAGGGTCAGCTTTGAGCGTGCGCAAAATGCCCGTAATCGTGCGAAACGCATCCGATTCTTGCACGAAGCACGCGTTTCCATACAATGAAGCGCATGTGCAAGCGTACGTCCTGTCATTTCGACTGGAGGCGCGAAGCGCCGAAGTGGAGAAATCTCAAGCAACGGCAGAGATTTCTCGACTTCGCGACCTTCGGTCGCTTCGCTCGAAACGACAATGGGGCACGGCCTTCGCTTGGAATGACAATGGATATGGAAAGGCATGGAGGATGCGGGCGTTACACAGGATCGAACAAGTGCAGAGACTTCTCGAGGACCAGGTTCTCGATGCAATCATCGTACGGGCGAACAGCGACCTGTTCTGGCTCACGGGTTTCGAGGACGTCTTCGACAGCGAGCAAGCTCATGTCGCCATTATCACGCGCCAGGACTGCATCCTGCATACGGACACGCGCTACGTGACCGCCATGCGCGAGAAGGCCCACGAGGAAGGCATCTGGCAAATTGACGCCTCGCGCGAGCGTGAGGTCGAGTTCATCGCCCACATGCTCAAGGAACTCAAGCTCGTCACGGGACGTGTCGCCATTGACGAGACCATGCCGTTGAGCCTCTATCGCAAGTATTCGGATGCAATGCCCAACGCGCGCTTCAAGGAGCGCTCCGATGACATTCTCAAGCTGCGTGCCGTCAAGGATGCCGACGAGATCGTCCTCATGAAACGAGCCCAGGCCATCGCCTCGGAGGCGTTCATGGAAACGCTGGAGGATTTACAGCCCGGCATGAGCGAGCGTGACGCCTCGATCATGCTCGAGTTCAACATGAAACGCCTGGGAGCAAGCGAGCTCGCGTTCGCGAACATCGTCGCAAGCGGACCCAACGGCGCCAAACCCCACGCCATACCGTCAGAGCGCCAGTTCGAGCAGGGCGACTTCATCGTCTTCGACTTCGGTGCACGCGTAGGCGGATACTGCTCGGACACGACACGCACGGTATGCATCGGTGGGGCAAGCGAGGAGCAGATACGCGTCTACGAGGCCGTACGCCGGGCAAACGAATGGGTTGCCGCAAACATCAAACCGGATGTAACAGGCGCGCAGATGCATACGCTCGCCGAAAGCGAGCTTGCCAAGGCGGGCTTCGAGCACAAGATGGGCCACTCGCTCGGGCATGGCGTGGGTATCGATATCCATGAGCTTCCCCTGCTCTCGCCCACCAACAAGGAAGCGCTTGTCGCCGGCAACGTCGTGACCGACGAGCCGGGCATCTACTTACCAGGCGAAATGGGCGTGCGCATCGAGGATTGCGGTGTCGTCACCGAGACCGGATTCGAGAGCTTCTGTGACATCACGCACGAGCTCATGGTGGTTGAGTAAGGCATATCTATACCTCTGCCGTCATCTCGACCGGAGGCGCGCAGCGGCCACTTCTGTCATTTCGACCGGAGGCGCGCAGCGGCCACTTCTGTCATTTCGACCGGAGGCGCGCAGCGCCGGAGTGGAGAAATCTCCAACAGCAGAGATTTCTCGACTTCGCTTCGCTTCGCTCGAAATGACAGCGTGCGACGTGGCGTCTCCGCTCGAAATGGCGGAGCCACGTCATATCACGCTTACCCCAGATGCTCCAGCAGCATGTCGACGCCGCGCAGGTAGCCTTGAGGTCCGAGCCCCTTGATCTGCCCGATGCACGCATCGGCAAGCACCGAATGCCGGCGAAACTCCTCGCGCTTCGAGATATCGGAGATGTGCACCTCGACAACCGGTGTGGTGACCGAACTGATCGCATCATGCAAGGCGTAGCTATAGTGCGTGTGCGCGCCGGGGTTGTAGACGATACCGTCATAGACACCCTGGCTCGCATGTATCTTGTCGATAAGCTCGCCCTCATGGTTGGACTGGAAGCAGTCCATGTCGGCACCGTGCTCACGCGCATAGGTAACCGTATCGGCCTCTATGTCGGCGAGCGTCGTCGTGCCGTAGACGTCAGGTTCGCGCTGCCCCAGCAAGTTGAGATTGGGGCCGTTCATCAACAGCAGCCTCATGCCTGCCCCCACATCTTTCCGCCGTTTTGCTCGATGAAGCGCTCCTTGGCCGCGCACCATGCCCGCAAGTGTTCCATGATGACGTTATCGGGCACGGCCACGAGCTTCCACTTGGCGATGTCCTCGAGCAAAACGAACCTGACCTGGCCACCGCGTGCCTTCTTGTCGCCCTTCATGAGTTTGAAGAGGCGCTCCGGTGGCGCCACCCACGGAAGCGCTGGCAAGCCCAGCGAGTCGAGCAGGCTATCCGTCGCCTTCACGACACTCATGTCGCAGCCAAGCATCTCGACGGATAGACGTGCTGCGAAACGCATTCCCTCGGCAACGGCGCGTCCATGCGCGATAGTGCCATAGCCCGCGGCGTTCTCGATGGCATGTGCGAGAGTGTGTCCGTAGTTGAGACACTCGCGCACACCGGCGGATTCGGTGCTGTCCTTGCTCACCACGGATGCCTTGAACTCGGCGGTCATGTAGACCGCCTCCTCAAGCAACTCGACGTCATGTGCCATGAGACCCGCGGCGTTGTCACGCAGCCATTCGTAGAAGGAACGACGCGGGGCCACGAAGGAGCTCTTGGCTATCTCGGCAAAGCCGTTTGCCCAGTCCTCCTCGAGAAGGGTCTTGAGGCAGCGGATGTCGGAACACACGAAGATGGGCTGATGGAAGGTGCCGACGAGGTTCTTGCCGGACTGAAGGTTGACCCCCGTCTTGCCGCCAATGGACGAGTCGACCATCGCAAGCAGGGTCGTGGGCACCTGGATGAAGTCGATGCCGCGCATGTAGGTCGAGGCGACGAAGCCGGCCAAATCGCCCACGACGCCACCGCCGCACGCAACGATGAAATCATCGCGAGTGAAACCATAGCGGGCGATAGCCTCCCAGAGCTCATTGGCGAGTTCGACGGACTTGGAGGTTTCCCCCGGCGCGATGAGCAGGTCGTAGACCTCGAATCCAGCCTCTTCGAGACGTTTCTTCACGAGCTTGCCATAGGCAGGCCCCACGTTCTCATCCGAGATGACGAGGGCACGCTGGCAATCCTTGAGATCGCGTGCCGTCGAGGAGAGTGCGGAAAGGGCACCGCTCCCGATGCGGATATCGTACACATGGCCGCCCGGTAAGGCGACGTGGATGATGCGGTCTCGGCTCATAACAGCCCCTCTCGTTCCAGAGCTTCCTTGCATTGGTTGGCCACCTGATAGACGCTTTTACCCGATGACTCGATGGTGATATCCGCAACTTCACGGTACCAGGGCATGCGTTCGGCATAGATTTCATCGACGGGACGCTCGCCCGAGAGCAGCGGTCGCGTGGAGGGATTCGAGATGCGCCCAATGGCCTCATCACATGGCACGTCAAGAAAGACAACAGTACCGAGGGATTTGAGTATGGGACGGTTGACCGGATTGCAGACGATGCCACCGCCACAGGAGATGATGGAGCGGCCCTCATGCTCGAGGCCACGGAGGGTCTCGGTCTCGATGCGCCTGAAACCCGCTTCGCCCTCCTCGGCAAAGATGCGGGGGATCTTGCGGTGTTGAATTGCCTCAATACGATAGTCAAGGTCGATGAGCGAAAGTCCCGTGATGGCAGACAGTTTGCGCGAGACGCTTGTCTTGCCCGAGCCCATGAACCCAACGAGGAGTATGTGATCGTTGCATGTTTCGCGCGTCATAATGCGATGCGCTCCCGATATGCATCGCGTGCAGCGATGATGTCATCGATCACGTCGGCACCGAACTTCTCGAGATAGGCATCGGCGAGCACGAAGGCGACCTCAGCCTCGGCCACGACGGCCGCGGCAGGCACCGCGCACACATCCGAACGCTCCTTGGATGCCTTGACGGGCATGAGCGTATCGGTATCGACGGTATCAAGTGGCTGCATCATGGTTGGAATGGGTTTCATCGCGCACGTCATGACGAGGGGCTCGCCGTTGGTCATGCCGCCCTCGAGGCCGCCGGCATTGTTACCGGAACGGGTGAAGCCACGCGCCTCGTCATAGTAGATGGAATCGTGCACGAGGCTTCCAGGACGCCGCGCTGCCTCGAAGCCCAAGCCAAACTCGACGCCTTTGATGGCGGGGATGGAAAACGCCGCTGCGCCCAGACGCGAGGTGAGGCGGTCAGGACCGGAGGCGTAACTGCCAAGGCCGGGAACGAGACCATCGGCAACGACGACGAACTCGCCACCGAGCGACTCGCCCTTGGTCCGCGCCTCATCGATAAGCGCCTTCATAGCCTGTGTCGTCTCCTCGTCGGGGCATCGGCATTCGGATGCCCCGATGGCTGCGCGCTCGATCTGCGCGTTTTCGGGCAGCTCCACCGTGCCGATGCGGCGCACGTAGGAATAGACCTCGACGCTGAGCTCAGCCAGGAGCGCCTTGGCAATGCCGCCAGCTGCGACACGCGCCGCCGTCTCGCGTGCGCTCGAGCGCTCGAGGATGTCGCGGGCATCGTCGGTCGCGATCTTGAGCATACCGACGAGGTCCGCATGGCCAGGACGCGGACAGGTCTCGCGCTTCAGGTCGTCTGGAGCCTCCCCGTTTGGCGCCATGCGGTCAGTCCAGTTGGCGAAATCGTCATTGACGACCTGCAGGGTAATGGGCGTGCCGAGCGTTTGGGAAAAGCGCACGCCGGAGAGTATCTGCGCGGTGTCATGCTCGATCTTCTGGCGACCACCGCGACCATAGCCGCCCTGGCGACGTGCAAGATCGCGATTGATCGCATCGATGTCGATGGAAACGCCCGCCGGCATGCCGGAGACGATCGCCGTGAGCGCTGGTCCATGCGACTCCCCTGCCGTGACAAACTCCATGCTCTTCCCTTTCCCTCTATTGGCCCGCGCCATCTTGCTGCGCGGCCTTGCGTGCCTCGAGCTCCTCACGCGCCAGCACGATGTTCATCGCCGCAATAGCGCATTCAATCATACCCTCGTCAGGAGGATTCGTCGTCAGACGCTGCATCTGCATGCCAGGCCACAGAATGATGCGGACAAGCTTGTTGTCTGGATGCGTACCAGCCCACTTGACCGTCACCTCGTAGGATACGCCAGCAATGAGCGGCAGCAGGATGATGCGCGTGAGCATGATGAGGACGAAGCGCAACGGGCCTTCGGTGACGCCCGTCAGATCGACAAGCGCGTTGATGGGCTGACCGAGCGCCGTGTAGACGAAGATGGCGATGAGCATGACCATGATGATGAAGGCCGTGCCACAGCGTACGTGCAAGCGCGGAAAACGCATGGCGACCCCGGGCTCAAGCGATTCGCCATGCTCGAAGCAATGGATGGTCTTGTGCTCGGCTCCGTGGTAGCTGAACATGCGCCGGATATCCTTCATGAGGCTGATGAGCCATATGTAGACGATGAAGATGGCCACACGCACGATGCCGTCGAAGATGTTCCAGGCAACGGAGTTCATGTTCGATTCACCGAGAACGAGATTGCTCAGCGCTGCGGGCAGGATGATGAAGATTGCGATGCCGAGCACGATGCCGACGAGCATCGAGACGGTCATGAGGACGCTCGTACCAGCGGACTTCTTCTTCGTCTCGCCGTCCTCGGCGAGCTCGTCCTCTTCCTCGTCCCAATCGTAAGCATGCTCGCTCGAGATACCGAGCGCTTTGTAACCAAGCGCCAAGGATTCCACGAAGGCGGTGCAGCCACGGATAACGGGCCAGTACATCCAGGCGTTCTTCTTGCGCCCGGAAGCCAGATCGTGTTCCTCGGTGTAGATCTCACCATCTGGCTGGCGGACGGCAACCGCCCAATTGTAGCGACCGCGCATCATGATGCCCTCGATGAGCGCCTGCCCACCGATATGCGTCCGCGTTTGGACGTCGCAATCCGCAGCAAATGCCTTGCGTGATTCGCTCAAAGCCTACAACTCCACTCGCTGCCAGGGATTACCGCAGGTCATCTTGCCTTCGGGACATGCGCCCTTCACGCAACCGGGACCCGCCTGGGCAAAGATGAGCGGCGCGGTGGGGCGTACAAGCTCGAGCATGCGGCAAGCGACCGCACGAATCTCCCATTGGGCACGATTGCAGCAGCGTAGCTCGAAGAAGTGAAGAAGCTCGCGGATGTTCATGGTCACGACTATCTTGGTCTCGCATGCGTTGGGCAGCAGATAGCGAGCGTCCTCGGCGGGGACGCCTCGCTCGACGAGGTCGGCATACGCCTTGAACGCGGCACGGGCAGCCTGATCATACTCGGCCTCGGCACCGGCATCGATGACGGTCTGCGGTACGATGAACTCCGGCTCCTCCTTGAAGGTGACGTAGCGTTGCGACTGCTGGTTGTACGAAGCGAGACGATGACGGACGAGCTGATGCGTCATCGCGCGCGAGACGCCGTCGATGGCAAAGGTATAGCTCGCATGCTCGAGTGTCGAGAAGTGGCCGCTCTCGAGAATGGTGTGCAGGACCTTCTCGATGCGCTCCTCGGACAGGGCCTCCATGAGCTCGGCGGCGCCCACGGGGGCATAGCAAAGCCGCGCTGCCGTCGCAACGGCACGCTGAGGATCGGGCGTGTGATAAAGCAGCTCGACGTTCATGAAAGCATCCTTTCCAAGGGCGTGAGATATGAAGTGCGTAGCCTCATCGTCAGTGATTGCACCATACTAGTCAAAAGCGCGAACTAGTATGAGAACAGAGCGTAAACATGCACCGAATCGTCAGAATTCGCAAATCAGCGGCGCTCGTAAGCTAGGGCGTCGCGCTTCCTGATGAGTCATCGGCAGCAGAAGATTGCCGTGCCTCGAGCGCCTGCGTAATCCGGAAGAAGAGATCGGAATATTGGAGATAGAGCTCCTCGTCGGCCTTCTTGTCCTCGAAGATGCGCTTGCCCAACTCGCAATAAAGCTCGTTAACCTGACAAGTCAGGTCCTCGGCGCCCATATGTGATATGTCTCGAAATGTCATATCGACTTTCATACACGAAAAAGCTTCTACAGAGCGATATACGCTGTGCAAAACGCTCTTATCTGCCTTTGCTATAAATCATATACGGTTTGTTGTTTCTTAGCCCAACGCCCGCATCATGCTATCACATACGCTCAGGAAATGGATTCGCAGGGCCTGCAGAACAGGCGTCTGGTCGGCGCCGCGATCAACAGATTCAGAGAGGAACAGGGCCTCTCCCTGCGTAAGCTCGCCCACATGGTCGGCATGGACTATGCCTACATCTGCAGCATCGAGGGCGGCAAGGCAAATCCCACCCTTGATGCGCTTTCCAAAATCGCATCGGGCCTCGACGTGGAGATCGTCGAACTCTTCACCAGAAACGACGGAGGTCCGGACTACGCGATGAGCAAGTTGAAATGAAGATATGAGAAGTCAAGGGGTTCATGCAATGGCTCGCGTCACGCACTGTCGAAGCCTCTGCGCATTTTCCTTGCATGTCTAGGAATTCTCGCCATGAATCCTAGACTTTCGTCGAAAATGCGCATGCAGCACCGACAAGCCCTAGACTCTCGGCAAAAATGCGCACGAGATGCCCCGCAATCCTAGACTTTCGGCAAAAATGCGCGTCGATAAGACTCTGCAATACACTACCTTACAGAAGAATCTCGAAACCTAGTAGGAGGCGGACTAGTTGGTTGTGGACTGTTGGGGCATGGATATCGGGGCTGTCCGTCGACCTAGGCCCAGCCGGCATCAACGTCTCGCGGCGTCTTCCCCTCCTGCAACCGCTTGCTCATCAGGTAATTCGCAAGCGGCACGCCGTTTCTGACCGCACTGTTCTCGCGCTCGACCGCATATCCCACATGCTCAAAGAACGGCTTTGCCGTTATCGACGAGAACAATGAAACGTGTTCTTTTCCTCGTTCGACCGCCATGTGCTCCAGCTCTTCTAGGATGGTGCTCCCTATGCCCTGACCCTGTCTGTCCTTATGCACGAAGAGCATGTCGACGTCGCCCTTGTCATCCAGACTCCCGAATCCCACGATGATGCCGCGTTCCTTGACGCTGGCCGTCTTCTGCCCCGCAAGTTTCTTGACGATTTGCGCACGGTGCTGGTCGTCGCAGGGCGCCCAAGCATCGAGCTGATCGGCTGCGTAATCGCGAGCGTTGACCGCATGAACCGTGTCGCAAAACAACCGTGCAGCCGCATCGTAATCGTCGGCAAGCAGGGAGTCGACCTCAAGGTCGCCTAAAAGGGTCTTGCCTGTATGGCTTGCTCCACCTATCAGGATGATCATTCCTCCAACCTAGCGCCAAGACAAACAAGGATGAGTTAAGCATGATTCGATGTTTTATACTACGCCGTCGAAAGCACATGCAGGTTCTCAACGGCCCACAGGCGACTGAATTGGGACGAGGCGAAAAGAAGCCGGGGCTGCAACGATTCGTCCCCACTGCAAACTATTGAGAAGGAAGAAGAGCATTGCCTGATTGCTTGAACATTGCAGAACAGGTATGCATGCTCCGATGCCCGAACAACCGCGATGCCTATCGCGCCTTGCAATCGCTGCAAGGGACGAGCGACTCGGACGAAGCCGTCTATGCTCACATCGACAGCTTCATCGAGATGATGCGCGATTCCAATTCCTATGTCCGGACTCGTGGGCTGGCCTTGATTGCCTGCAATGCGAAATGGGATGAGGCGGGAAAGATCGATGGAATCATCGATGAGTATCTGGATCACGTGACCGACGTCAAGCCCATCACCGCCCGACAGTGCATAAAATCCCTCCCGAAGCTTGCCGAAACGAAACCGCATTTGATGCCGCGTATCGTTTCCTCGCTCAGGCACGCCGACACATCGGCATATGCTGACAGCATGAGGTCGCTCGTCCAGAACGACATATGCGATGCGCTGCTCGCCCTGGACCCTATGCAATGAGGCAGCCTCGGCAAACCCCAGCCCAGCGACTCATGTAAAGACCTTTTGACATGGCAGGGCGCTTCCAAGCCAACGATGTAAAGCCGTCTTGGTGGTATTTTCTTACCGTAGATGAAAACCTCGTCTCGTCCTGGAAAGAACAATACTACGTCCTGCGTCACCTTCGCTATGCACCGAGCTCGGCGGTCGTGTACGTGCCATAGCCTTCGTAGCGATAGCTCGCGTCGATACCTTTCATGTAGACCTGGCGATCATCGATGCGGTCGGTCAATGCCTCCGCAAGAAGCGCTTTGATCTCGACGTCCTTCAAGGGGCTGCGCTCCATCGCGGAGAGGTAGTCTTCCTTACCCACGCGACTCCAATCCACCACGACGCCGAGCTCACGTCTCAAGATCGCGTCGAGCCAGATGCGCATGCTCCTACCGTTTCCTTCCCTGAAAGGATGGGCGACGTTCATCTCGACGTATTTCTCGATTATCTCGTCGAAGGTCGATTGCGGCATCCTATCTATCGCCGCAAGCGCATCATCGAGATAGAGCACAGAGGCGAAGCGAAAACCGCCTTTTGCGATGTCGACAGTCCGCATCTGACCAGCAAAGTCGTAGACATCCTGGAAAAGCTGCGCGTGAACTTGCGCAAGACCTGCAAACGTCCCGATTTCGAATTCATCGGACATACCGCTCTCGAAGAGCTCGAGCGCTCGCATCTTGCTGAGCTTCTCCTCCTCGTGAGCCAACTCAATATCATCTTGTATGCCGAGCTTGTTCTCGAGAGCCATGCGTTCCTCGTCTTCGAAAAATACGTCTCGAATGTCCCCTGCAGGTATCATCGAAAGCACGACGAGATTATACCTCTCGTTCGGCCTGGCCACGCTGCGAGAGGACCAGGCCCGCGATGGTGAGCGCCAACCCGGTGACGATGGGCACGGTGAGTGGCTCGCCCAGCAGGATGATCGAGGCGGTCGCCGTGATAGCGGGGACGAGGTAGATGTACGTCGTCGAGACCACGGCGCCGAGCCTGCGCACCGCCACGTTCCAGGTTACGAAGCACGCCGCGGAGGCGATTAGTCCCAGGAAAAGCAGATTCGCGAGATTATACCAGGCAAGCGCCTCGTGCACCGCGAGCAAGTCGCCACCAAGCAAAATGCTCGTCGGGATGATGAAGACGAGACCCCAGAGAAAGGTGCGCTTGGTGGACGCGATGGTCTCGTAGCCAAGTTCGCCGATGCGCTTGACAAGCATCGAGTAGACGGCCCAGACGACGGCCGCCAGAAGAGCGAGCAGGTCGCCGAGATATGAGAGGCCGCCAAAGGCCGACATCGCGTCCTCGCCACCCGTGCTCACGCCGACGAGCACGAGACCGCCCATCGCCAATAGAAAGCCGATGACGAAGCGCACGCTCAGGGCGGAGCGATCCCCGCGCGCCATCGCGATGATTGCCGTGAACAACGGCGAAGCCGCCACGATGACGCCCACGGCCGTCGCCGTCGTGAACACGAGCGCGATGTTCTCGAGCAGGTAATATGCGGCGATGCCCGTTGCCCCGGCAAGAACGAAGAGCCATTCATGACGACGCTCGTGCAGGTGCATGGCGTGCGGACGTAGGATACAAAGCGCGATCGTGCCGATGACAAAGCGAATCGCCAGGATCTGCAATGGCGTGAAATCGACGAGGAGCACCTTGGTCGAGACAAAGGTGAGACCCCAGACGAGAATGGTGAACAACGCGACAAGATGGTACCTCACTGAACGTCGCCCCCGGTAACCATCGCACGATAGGCAGCGGGCGTAGAACCGATGCGCTGCTTGAAAGCACGCGTGAGATGGGCCTGATCGGAGAAGCCGGTTGCGGCCGCCACGTCAGCAGGACTCACCCCGCGGACAAGAAGATCGCGAGCGCAGTCGACCCGCATCGAGAGGAGGTGCTGGGACGGCGTGATGGAAAACTCGCTCTTATACGCCCTGATAAGCGCAAACTCCGAGATTCCCTCCCATTGCGCGAGCTCCCCCACCACGACAGGGTCTGCCATGTGCCCACGAAGGTAGGCGTACGTCCTTAACGCGGCCTCACGATTGCGCCGCGGGACCGATGCGATCGATTCCGCCACACCATCCTTCGAAAGGGCATCTCGCAAGGCGAACAGCGCATCCTCGGCCCCATGTCTGTCAGCGGCGCATTTCACGGCATCCGCAAACATCGTGAACGCATCACGCGCGCCACAGTTTCTCAGAACCGGCCCCGCAAGCTTTGTCGAGCCAAACGCGCGTTCAGGCAAGGCGAAACTGTCGTACGCGAAGGGTCCTTCCCCACTCTGAACGCACCCGTGCACGTCACCGGGATTGAATACGGCGACATCACCGGGCACAAGCGCATGTGTCTCGCCATTGCACTCGAGCGTCCGCATGCCACGACGAACAAAGCCGATGGCATAGTGGCTATGGGAATGAGATGCAAACGGCTGTAGAAAGCCTTCGTAGGTCCTCCGTTCGCCCTCGATATGGCGCAGTGGCGCAACCACGCATGCGGGATTCGCTTGCGTCGGGCTGACCGCATCGTCTTTTCTGATGTGAACCATGCCGTGCCATTCCAGTCAACACGCTTGCCATTGCCAATGTCTCGCAAGCATACTGCCATAGCGAGAAACATTCTTGAACGTAATTGCGCAGACGAACGAAAAACGCCGCCCCGAATGGGACGGCGTTTTACGCTTCTTTGGATGCGAGGGTTACTCGGCGCTCTCCTCGGCAGTAGCCTCCTCGGTGGCCTGCTCGGCCTCAGCTGCCTCCGCAGCAGCCTCGGCGACCTCGGACACGCCTTCCTCTTCCTTGGCCTCGTCCTCGGCAGCAGCAGCTTCCTTCTCGGCCTTCTCGGCATCACGAGCGGCCTTCTCGGCATACTTCTTGGCACGCTCTTCCTTGGCGGCCTGCTTGGCAGCGCGCTCCTCGGCGGCCTTGGCGGCCTTCTCGGCGGCGGCAGCCTGCTTGGCGGCCTTCTCGGCTGCCTTGCGCTCCTTGAGCTGGTCTGCAGCAGAACCGAACTTGTTGGAGAAACGCTGGACGCGTCCGCCGGTATCGACGAACTTCTGCTGACCCGTGAAGAACGGGTGGCACTCGTTGCACAGATCGACGACGAGCTCGGGTTTGGTCGAGCGGGTCTTGAAGGTGTTGCCGCAGCTGCAGCGCACCGTGCACTCGACGTAATCGGGATGGATATCGGGTTTCATTCTTGCTCCTTTGATGTGCCTTAGTTTCCGACCAAGGCGTGAAACAGTCTAAAGTATGATACCAGCATCGCAACCGCATATCCAGCCCTTATTTCGCCATATCGCCACATATCGATTTGTTCGCATCGTATTTGGAAAACGGGTGTACCCTTGGGCGAAAGACAACAGACCAAGGAGCAGGTCATGGTCGAGAGAAGATATCGCTCGTCGCAGCCTCGGCGCCAAACACAATCCCGACGCGCGCCGCAAACCCAGCATTCGACTCGCACGCGACAGCCATATCATCAGCAGTACCAGAGAAGCAACTACACGCAGCGTCAGGTGTCACGAGGCTCTTCCAACGCTCGGCCACCCCGCAACCGTTTCCTGCTCGTCATCCCCATTCTCGTCATCATCGTGATTGTGTGCATCATCCGCTTCGTCGCCTGCGCACCCGCCAACGAATCCACGCAGAGCATCGCCACTTCTTCCTCCACAAGCACCGATGTATCTGCAGCCAGCGATCCTGCAGACAATAAGGCGACTGCAATCGCGACTGATCCCCAGGATCGCACCAAGACGAGCGCCAGTGCCAATGACGTCAAGCCCACCGAAAAGGTCGTCTACCTCACTTTCGACGACGGGCCCTCGGGACATACCCAACAGATACTCGATACGCTCGACAGCTACGGCATCAAAGCCACGTGGTTCATCCTCGGCAATACCGGTCACATCGATACGGTCAAGGACATCTGGAATGCCGGTCACCAAGTCGGATTGCATTCCGATGAGCATGATTACGATTACATCTACGCGAACGCGGATAACTTCGTCGCCGACATTAACAAAATCGGCTCGGCCGTGAGCGAGCAGATCGGCTTCATGCCAACACTCATTCGCTTCCCAGGTGGCAGCGTCAATGGCTACAACGCCGGTCGTTCGGACGCCTTCAAGCAAGCGGCAGCCGACCAGGGTTGGCATTACTTCGACTGGAACGTGAGCATCGGGGACTCGACTCAACCGCCCGCCCCGGTCGAGGCACTTGTGGAGAACATCAAACGCGAGGCAGAAGGATGCAACTCCTGCTGCGTGCTCATGCACGATTCGGACTTCAAACCGACGACGGCCGATGCACTGCCGCAAATCATCGATTTCTTCAAATCCCAGGGATACAGCTTTGACATCCTGACGGCGGATAGCTTCGGATACCATTTCTAGCCTACGATAGTCTCTCGGAGCAGGAAGAAACGCCCCGGCTCACAATGAGCCGGGGCGTCACCATCGCATATGCATAAGAAACAGCCTAGAGACTCTGTGCCGCCTTGGATGCCTTGCGAGCCGACTTGATGAGGAATTCGCGATTGGTCTCGGTCGCCTTGAGCGACGAAACGAGCATCTTCATCGCGCGCTCGGTGTTGTTCATGTTGGCGAGCAGGCTGCGCACGCCCCAGATGAGGGGAGCCTCCTGCGGGTCGATGAGTAGCTCCTCCTTGCGCGTGCCAGACGTGACCGGGTCGATGGCGGGGAAAACGCGCTTATCTGCCAGGGCGCGGTCGAGCTTGAGCTCCATGTTGCCCGTGCCCTTGAACTCCTCGAAGATGACCTCGTCCATCTTCGAACCCGTATCCACCAGAGCGGTGCCCAGGATGGTGAGCGAGCCGCCATCCTCGATGTTGCGGGCCGCGCCAAGGAACTTCTTGGGCGGATACAGCGCCGTGGAATCGACGCCGCCGGAAAGAATGCGACCGGAAGCCGGCTGGCCGAGGTTGTACGCACGCGCCAGGCGCGTGATGGAGTCGAGCAGAATGACGACATCCTGACCGTTCTCGACAAGGCGCTTGGCACGCTCGATCACAAGCTCGGCCACGGCGATGTGGTTCTCGCAGGGCATGTCGAAGGTCGAGGAAATGACCTCGCCGTTGATGCTACGCTCCATGTCGGTGACTTCCTCGGGGCGCTCGTCGACAAGCAGGCACATGAGGTGCACCTCGGGATTGTTGGCGCTGATGGCAGCCGCGATGTCCTTGAGGACGGTCGTCTTGCCGGCCTTGGGCGGCGAGACGATGAGGCCACGTTGACCCTTGCCGATGGGGGCGACCAGGTCAATGGAACGTGCGGTGAGCGTGTCTTTGCCATGTTCCATGAAGAGGCGCTCGTCGGGATAGACAGGCGTGAGGTTCGCGAACTTCACGCGATGCGTGGGGCCCTCGAACGGCTCGTCATTGAGGGTGACGATCGTGTTGAGTGCCGGGTACTTCTCGTTCTCGCGCGGCGGGCGCACGCGACCGGTGATGTAGTCGCCCTTGCGCAGACCCTGGCGTCGCACGGTGCTCACGCCGACGTAGACATCATGCTCGCCGGGCAGGTAACCGTTGGTGCGGATGAAGCCGTAGCCATCGGGCAGCAAATCGAGTATGCCCTCGACCATGACGAAGCCCTCGGCCTGGAGCAGCGCATCGTAGACCGCGGATACGAGATCGTCGCGCTCACCGTACTCGCTCGCGTCAACGCCGAGCTCGATGGCCTTGGCCGTGAGCGCATCGTCATCGAGCAACGCGAGCTCATCGCGCGTCGCCGACGGAACGATCTCCTTGCGCTGGTGGTTGTTGCGACTACGGCGATTGCGACGCCTATTGCGCTTACCCTCGCGCTGCTCACCGGCCTCGCCGTCATCAGCGCCTTCGGCGCTTGGCGCATCGGGCGTGGAGCCACCTTCGGCTTCGGAACCCGCCTGTGCAGACGCGTCAGCCTTATCCTGGGACGCAGCCTCCTCGCTCGCGGTTTCCGCATCGGCCGCCTTGGTATCTTCGGCTTTTGTGGCTTCAACAGGCTTATCCGTATCTTCGGTCTTCTCGACCTCGGCCTCAACGGGCTTCTCGGCATCCTCGGCCTTTTTGGATGTCCTGCGCTTACGCACGGGCTTCTTCTCGGGTACAGCCTCGGGAGCCTCATCTGCAACCGGAAGCTCGGGCACGTCGACGAGAGAGAGCTGCTCCTCGGCAACGGGAGCTGCCGAGGTTTCCTCGGCTTTCTTCGCCGCGGTCTTACGCGTTGCCGTCTTGCGCGTCGTGGTCTTCTTGGCAGCCGTCGTTGTCTTCTTGGCTGCAGCCGCCGTCTTCTTGGCTGTAGCGCTCTTTGACGCCGTTGCCTTAGCCGCCGTCTTGGTAGCGGGCTTGCGCGTGGTCTTCTTTGCCGCAGGCTTCTCCTCGGTTGCCTCGGCGGGGACTACGGTCTCTTCACTCATGCGTTCTTAACCTTTTCCCAGTCGGCCTTGAACTTCTCGAGGCCCTGCTCGGTGAGCGGATGATAGATACATTGCTTCATCGCACCGTAGGGAACGGTCGCGATGTCTGCGCCCATAAGAGCTGCCTGCGTCACATGATTGGCGGAGCGCACAGACGCGGCGATGATCTCGACCGGATGGCCGAAATCGTAGTTTTGGATAGCCGTCACGATATCATCAAGCTGGCCAAGGCCATCCTCGGCAATATCATCGAAGCGTCCGACGAAGGGACTAATGTAGCGTGCACCAGCGCGTGCGGCAAGCAGAGCCTGGGGCACGGTGAACACGAGCGTCATGTTAACGTCGATGCCCTCCTCGGCAAGCACGCGCGTCGCAGCAAGACCCTCGACGCAGACGGGAATCTTGACAACCATGTTATCGGCAAGCGCCGCAAGCGTGCGGCCCTGTTCGATCATGCCATCGCGATCCTCGGCGGTGACCTCGCCACTCACGGGACCATCGACAAGCTTGCAAATCTTGACAAGGTGGTTCTCGAAGTCCTCAAGCTTGCCACCAATACGGGCATAGAGGCTCGGGTTGGTGGTGACACCGGCGAGGGCTCCCCACGATGCAACCTCTTCGATTTCGGACAGGTCGGCAGTATCCAGGAAAAACTTCACTGTGGCTCCTTCGTACATTGATTGTCTTCACCGTTCGTGAACCTGAGCAGGGGTATGCAAGGAACGAAATTTCAAACGGGGATTGACTGTGAAAAGGAAAGTCGAGACGCTTGCCGCGCCTTTTGACTGTGCCACTATAGCATGACCTGAAAACCGCTACAATACACCTGTTTAGATAGCCAAGGTACTAATCAGCGAGTGTCTTTCGCACGCGTCCCAATGGGAGATGTACATGTCCATACCTCGTTTTTTCATGGAAGGCGAATTGCCCGAAGGCGATATCGTCACCCTCCCCTTCTCCGATAAGGAGCTCCATCACCTCACCGTACGCCGCATCAAGGAGGGCGAGCACATCGCCGCTGTCGCCGCTGGCGGCAAGTGCTGGGAGGTCGAAATCGTCACGATTGACGAGTTCGAGGTAACGGGTCGCTGCATCCAAAACATGCCGCTCGAGAAATTGCCCGACCTTACGCTCGTGCAGGGCATCTCCAAGGGCGACCGCATGGGACAGACCATCCGTCAGACAACCGAGCTCGGCATCGGTCGCATCATCCCCTTCCTCTCCGCACGCACGGTCGTGCGTCTCGCGCTTGACGAGCGCGGTCGCAAGGGGGATCGCTGGCGCCGCATCGCGCTTTCCGCTGCCAAGCAGTCGGGGCGCAACATCCTGCCCATCGTCGACGACCCGACGGGCCTCGATGATATCTGCCGCGAGCTCATGGACTACGACCGCGTCGTCATTGCCTGGGAGGAAGCCGACAAGCGTGCTGACGGCACACCATTGTCTGTCACCGATGCGCTCGAAGGCTGCGACATCGATAGCCATGTCGCGCTCGTCATCGGTCCCGAAGGCGGTCTTACCGCCGAGGAGGTCGAGGCGATCAAGGCTCTGGGAAGCTTTGTCAAAATCGTCTCGCTCGGCGAGCTTATCTTGCGCACCGAGACTGCCGGTACCGTTGCCACAGCCCTGTGCATGTACACACTCGGTGGCCTCGGCAACCATCGCTAGAGACATCAGCACCATACCAAGAACGCGAGGGCTCCCATTCCGCGCTTTCACATCCATACCCTGGGCTGCAAGGTCAATCAGGCCGAGTCCGAGACCATAGCCGCCGCGTTATTGAGCGCTGGATGGACGCGCGCCGAAACCGCCGATACAAGTGACGTCAACATTCTCAATACCTGCACGGTCACGGGCGAGGCGGATACCAAGAACCGCAAGGCAATTCGCTCGTTACTTCGCGTAGGAGACATGCCGCTCATCGTGACGGGATGTGCCATCAACATCGATGACAATGCATATGGTGGAATCGACGCCCGCATAAGCTGTGAGGCAGACAAGTGCAAGGTGCCGAGCCTTGCGGCACGTCTTCTTGGTAACGCAGAGCCCTCTCGTCTCGACGAGCTCGAGCATATCGAGCTTCGAGCTCATGGCAGCTACGGTTTCAGGACGCGTTTCGACCTCAAAATTCAGGATGGCTGCGATAATGCGTGCAGCTATTGCATCGTCCACATTGCTCGTGGGCCAGCGCGCTCGATACCTGCAGCCACGGTGCTCCATCAGGCTCAAGAACTTGCCAACAGAGGCGTGCGCGAGCTGGTACTCGTTGGCATCGACCTCGCCGCATACGCCGACGGTGACACTGACCTCGCACGTCTGAGCTCGCTGCTCCTCACGCAAAGCACGATAGGACGCGTCCGCATATCCTCGGTCGAGCCCCAAAGCGTTACGCCTTCGCTCGTCAATGTGCTGGCGCGCTCCGACGGGCGTCTCTGCCGCCACCTGCACCTCTGCTTGCAGTCAGGCTCCTCCAAGGTGCTGCGCGAGATGAACCGCCACTATGACGCTGATGCATTTGCATCACTTGTCACGCAGCTACGTACTGCAATACCGCAGTGCGCCCTCTCAACCGACGTCATCGTCGGTTTTCCCGGCGAAAGCGATGAGGACTTCGAGCAGACATGCGAGCTTGTCGAGAACTGCGGCTTCATGCGATTGCATGTCTTTCGTTACTCGAAGCGTCCGGGCACACCAGCAGCCGCGCGCATCGACCAGATTGACGCCCGCGTGAAGGCCATGCGCTCCCAGAAGCTCATCGAACTTGGCCAGCGCCTTGCGCTCGCAGACATGGAGCGTCGCATAGGCACGAATGAGCAGGTGATTATCGAGCGACCAGGAATCGGCACGAGCGAGTCCTACCACACCGTGGCCTGTGACCCGAGCTTGCCCGTCGGAGAACTCGTCCCCCTCACGTTTACCGACATCGACATCGCGAAAATGCGCTTCGTTGCACAATAGCGTGCGCAAGCAAGCCATCGCAAATCCACACGCAAACGCAAGAGGGGCCGCCCATGGCGGCCCCTCGCATAAGTGGAAACTTGCTCGCTGGCACTACTTGGTTTGCTCGAGAAGAACCTGGTTCCACTTGACCTCGTCTTCGATGAACGCACGATTAGGATCGTCATCCTTAAGGTCGGCCATCTTCTCCTTGAGGTCGTCAATATGGACCTTGATGGCAGTCTCATCGAGCTCTTGCAGGGCGGCCGCGTGATCGGCGAGCACGATGACGCGATTCGCCTCAATCTGTGCATATCCACCGGCCACAATGTAGCGTACGGGCTCCTGACCCTCTGTCTCGGTCACGCGCACGGTACCGGCCTTGAGCGTAGTCACGACGGGCTCGTGCTTGGAGTAGATGCCCATCTCGCCCTCGGAAGCGGGTATTACCACGAAATTGACTTCGTCGGAATACAGTTTGCTTTCGGGAGTGACGATTTCACATTGCAGCATGGTTTGATTGCACCCTTTCTTTAAGCGAGTTCCTTGGCGGCCTCGAGGACTTCCTCGATGTCACCCTTGTTACGGAACGCCTGCTCGGGAACGTCGTCCATCTCGCCGTCAATGATCATCTTGAACGAGCGAACCGTATCCTCGACCTTGACGTACTTACCGTCGATGCCAGTGAACTGCTTGGCAACATGGAACGGCTGGCCCAGGAACTGCTGCACCTTACGGGCACGAGCGACGACCAGCTTCTGGTCTTCGGAAAGCTCGTCCATACCAAGGATGGCGATGATGTCCTGAAGGTCCGAATAGGCCTGGAGGATCTCCTGCACCTGCACGGCGACACGATAGTGCTCGTCGCCCACAACAGAAGGATCGAGGGCGCGGCTCGTGGAAGCCAGCGGGTCAACGGCCGGGGTAGATGCCGAGCTCGGCAATGGAGCGCGACAGAACCGTCGTCGCATCAAGGTGGATGAACGCGGTGGCGGGAGCCGGGTCGGTCAGGTCGTCAGCGGGAACGTAGACGGCCTGGACGGAGGTGATGGCGCCCGTGGCGGTCGAGGTGATGCGCTCCTGCAGGTCGCCCATCTCGGTGGCCAGCGTGGGCTGATAACCGACTGCAGACGGCATACGACCGAGCAATGCGGAAACCTCGGAACCAGCCTGGGTAAAGCGGAAGATGTTGTCGATGAACAGCAGAACGTCCTGACCCTGGTCGCGGAAGTACTCGGCAACCGTCAGGCCCGCCAGACCGACGCGCAGACGCGCTCCGGGAGGCTCGTTCATCTGACCGTACACAAGGCAGGTCTTGTTGATAACGCCCGACTCGCTCATCTCGAGGTAGAGGTCCGTACCCTCACGGGTGCGCTCACCGACGCCCGTGAACACCGACGTGCCGTTGTGCTCCTGGGCGAGGTTGTTGATGAGCTCCATGATGAGAACCGTCTTGCCGACGCCTGCACCACCGAACAGGCCGGTCTTGCCACCACGAATGTAGGGCTCGAGGAGGTCGATGACCTTGATGCCGGTCTCGAAGGTCTCGGTCTTGGTCGTCAGCTCGTCAAAGGAGGGAGCCGGACGGTGAATCGGATAGGTCTGGTCGATCTTGGGCATCGGCTTGCCATCGACCGGCTGGCCGATGACGTTCCAAATGCGGCCGAGGGTCTCGTTGCCGACGGGCATCTGGATAGGTGCGCCGGTATCGACGACCTCGGTATCACGCTGCAAGCCATCCGTACTGGTCATGGCGACCGTACGAACCATGTTGCCCTCGAGGTGCATCTGGACCTCGAGCACGGTGGAAACGTGACCGACTGGAGTATCGGCATCCACCGTGAGCGCGTTGTAGATCGCAGGGATGGAATCAGCCGCAAACTCGCAGTCTACGACAGCACCAACGATGCGAACGATGCGTCCAACGTTCTTCATAGTTGTGTCCTTATCATTACTCGTCATTCTCTAATCCTCCAAAGCGGCAGCGCCACCGACGATTTCGGTAATCTCAGTGGTGATGGCACCTTGGCGCACGCGGTTGTACAGACGATCCAGCGTCTCGATCATCTCGGTCGCGTTGTCGGTCGCGGACTTCATCGCCTTGCGGCGAGCGCCCTGCTCGGCAGCGGCTGAATCGATAAGCGCGTGATAGACCACCGTCTCGACATAGGCCGGGAGGAGGCGGTCAAGTACTTCTTCTGACGAAGGCTCGAAGCTCGTGTCGGCAGCGATTTCCGCCTCGCCGTTTTCGTCTTCGTTTGCCTTCAGCGCATCGGCCTGGACAGGCAGGATAACCTCTTGGCGCAAGTCCTGATCAGCGGCGTTGCGGGCGTGATTGTAGAAAATCACGACCTCGTCGACCGCATGGTCGAGAAAACTGCTGCGCACGTACGAGGAAATCTCGCGTGCCTCCTGAAGCGTGGGATCCGCGGACATGTCACGAAACACCATGAGTGGTTCGAGTCTGCGGTAGTGGAAGTAGCTTGCGCCCTTCTTACCGCAGACTATGACATTGGTCTTGATGCCGGCAGCGGTGTTATCCGCACGGTACTTGTCAACCATGCGAAAGACGTTGCTGTTGAAACCACCGGCAAGTCCGCGATCGGAAACCACGACGATTGCAATCGCGTTCTTCTTTTCCGGATGCTCCTCCAGGAGTGGATGCTCGACGGAAAGCGAATGAGCAGCCACACCGGAAAGAGTCTTGACCATGGCTTCGGAATACGGGGTAGCCGCGGCGATGCGCTCAGTCGCATGGCGAATCTTGGCAGTGGCGACCATTTCCATGGTGCGCGTAATCTGCTTCGTGCTCTCGACCGAGAGCTTACGCCTCTTGATATCGCGTTGACTGGGCATGCGCTAACCTCTATTTCTTCGCAATGATGAAGCTCTGCTTGAAGGTCGTGATGGCCTCGAGGAGCTCCTCTTTGATCTGATCGGTCAGCTGCTTCTCGGTCGCGATCTTATCCTTGAGGTCCTTGCGAACCGTGTGCATGTACTGCACGAGATCATCGCGGAAGCGCAGCGTGTCGGAGACGGGCATGCCATCGAGGAAGCCCTGATCACCAGCGAAAATCGCGACAACCTGGTCCTCGACATCCATGGCAGCGTAACGGCCCTGCTTGAGAAGCTCGGTCATGCGAGCACCACGGGAGAGCTGCTGCTGCGTCGCCTTGTCCAAGTCGCTACCGAACTGCGAGAACGCCTGCAGCTCGCGGTATGCGGCGAGGTCAAGACGCAGCGTACCGGCAACCTGCTTCATTGCCTTGATCTGCGCGGAACCGCCGACGCGGGAAACCGAGATACCGACGTTGACGGCCGGGCGCTGGCCCTGCATGAACAGGTCCTGCTGCAGGAAGATCTGGCCATCGGTAATGGAGATGACGTTGGTCGGAATGTATGCCGAGACGTCACCGCCCTGGGTCTCGATGATCGGCAGCGCCGTAAGTGAACCGGCACCGTTCTTGTCGTTGAGCTTGACGGCGCGCTCCAGCAGACGGGAGTGCAGGTAGAAGACGTCGCCAGGATAGGCCTCGCGTCCCGGCGGACGGCGCAGCGTCAGCGACATCTGGCGATATGCGACGGCCTGCTTGGAAAGGTCGTCGTAGACGCAGAGCACGTGACGGCCAGGGTTGGTGGCGCTTGCGGGCTGGCCATCCTCGCCGTTGTACATGAAGTACTCGCCCATTGCGGCACCCGCCATGGGAGCGATGTACTGCAGCGGTGCGGACGTGGATGCGGGAGCGGAGACGATGATCGTGTAATCCAAGGCACCATGGCTCTCGAGGGCCTCGACCACGGTCGCGACCGTGGAGGCCTTCTGGCCGATGGCGACATAGATGCAGATCATGCCCTTGCCCTTTTGGTTGATGATTGTGTCGATGCCGATGGACGTCTTGCCCGTCTGGCGATCGCCAATGATCAGCTCGCGCTGGCCGCGTCCGATGGGGATCATCGCGTCAATGGCGATGAGACCGGTCTGGACGGGCTCGTGGACGGGCTGGCGCTCGATGACGCCCGGGGCGCGGAACTCGACGGGGCGATAGCCCTCGGCCTCGATGGGGCCCTTGCCGTCCAGCGGAATGCCAAGCGGGTTCACGACGCGGCCGAGCAGGCTCTTGCCGCAGGGAACCTCGACGACGCGGCCCGTGGTGTGGACCTCGTCGTTCTCCTTGATCAAGGTGTAGTCGCCCAGGAGAACGGCGCCTACTTCGTCTTCTTCAAGGTTCTGGGCGAGACCATAGACAGTCGTGCCGTCATGGGCGACGAACTCGAGGAGCTCGCCGGCCATTGCGCTTTTCAGACCGTTGACGCGCGCAATGCCGTCGCCAATCTGAATGACATGACCAAACTCACGAGTCTCGACGCTGGTCTGCAGAGAAGCAAGCTTCTCACGCAGAATCTGATCGATGTCGCTCGCGGTGATTTCCGCCATTTACCTTTCACCTCCAGTCATTGCTGAAGAGAGCTCGGCACGGACCATCTCGATCCGCGTAGCAGTGCAACAATCGACACGCCTTCCATTTGCTCTCACGTTCGTACCGCCAAGCAGCCAGGCATCGACATGCTCGCGCAGGACGATTTCCTTGCCAAATTGGGCGGAAAATTTACTTTTAAACTTCTCTCGCAGCTCGTCGTCAAGCGGGATGACGGTCGCGACGTCGACAATGACGACATCGTACTTGTCCTGCACCATATTGTCGTAGCGCTCGGCCACACGGGGAAGAAGCGTGATGTCATGGCGCGAGGCCATGAAGATGACGAACTGGATGAGCTCGATATCAAACTCCTTGAAAACCTCGTGCATGACCGTCGCACGCGTATTCTCGTCGATGGAGTCGTTCGCAAGCACTTCCCTGAGACCGGGATGCATGTTGACGACCTTCTTCATCTCCTCGAGCTGTGCGGAAATCGAGTATACGTCGTTTTTGGACTCGCCAAGTTCGAGCAAGACCTCGGCGTACGCTTCGATTTCCTTCTTGATGAGCAGGCGATTCTTAGGCATTGAGCGTACCTATCTCTTCGATGCTCTTCTCGATGAGCCTGCGATGATCCGCATCGGTGAAGTCCTCCTGCACGACGCGTGTCATGGCAGCACATGCGATGTCAGCGACGGATGCCTGAAGCTCGGCGATGGCGGCGTTCTTCTCGGCCTGCATCGCCTCGCGAGACTTGGCGATGATCTTCTCGGCTTCCTCCTGGGCCTTGGCAGTGGTGGCAGCGCGTTGCGCCTCAGCCTGCTGCTTGGCCTCGGAGATGATCGTAGCCGCTTCCTGACGGGCCTCGATGAGCTTGTCCTGGTACTCGGCAAGCACACGCTCGGCCTCGATACGAGCTTGCTCGGACTTCTCGAGTGCTTCGCGAATGGTGGTTTCGCGCTTCTCGAGAATGCCGTTGAACATGGGCCATCCGAACTTGGCGAGAATCGCAAGCAGGATGAGGAAGGCGACGAGCATCGGGATGAATTCATCCATTGCCGGCAGAATCGCCGAAATGCCCGCGGTCTCCTTCTCGGCCGCAAATGCAAGCGTGGGGGCTGCGAAAGCCATGGCACTCGCGAGCGCGCATGCGGCAGTGCCGCGAGTGGCAATTTTCTTGACTTGTGCTTTCACTGATCCCTCCCTAGGCATTGTTTCCAACGTAACGAAACCTGACTAGGCAAGGAAGAAGAGCACGAAGCCGATAAGTGCAAGGGCCTCTGCAAGTGCCGCACCAATGATGAAGTTGGTGAAGAGGCGACCTGCGAGCTCGGGCTGACGGGCGGAGCCGACGCAGCAGCCGTAGCAAGCAATACCGATGCCGATGCCTGGGCCGATGGCGCCAAGACCGTAGCCGACAACCTTGAGGGCGGCGATGATGAGGGTAGTTTCCACTTGTTCCTCCTTAAGTGACGACCTGCACGGCCTTCTCCGTGCAAGCCTAACTTCCTATGAACCAGTCGGGCACGGTACCCGACCGAGAACCAAATTAGTGCGATTCGGAAACCGCAAGACCGACGTAAACGGCCGTAAGTATCGAGAACACGTATGCCTGCAGGAACGCGACGAGGCACTCCATGGCATACATGACGATAAGCAAGAGAACCCATGCAATGGCAGGCAGGCCGATGACGAAGTTCATAGCCTCGATGCTGCACTGCAGGAAGATGGTGGTCATAAGGGCGAAGATGCCAAGAATCATGTGGCCGGCGAACATGTTGCCGTAAAGTCGGACGGCAAGGGTAAGCCAACGCAGCACGAGCGAGATGAACTCGAAGAGCCAGATGATGGGAACCATCACGACGGGCAGACCAGACGGGGCGATGGACTTGATATAGCCAAGACCGCCCTTGCTCTTGATGCCCTGCCAGTTGAAGTAGATGAAGGCGACCGTTGCAAGCGCCCACGTCACGGAAAGCGAACCCGTGGGAGTCTTGCAACCCGGGATGAGTCCGATGACGTTTGAGATGAGAATGAAGAAGAAGAAGGTGAGGATGACGGGCATGAACTTCTGATAGCCCTTGCCGATTGCGTTCTCGCCCATGTTGACGCAAATGCGCTCATAGCCCCATTCGACCATATTGGCGAACTTGTTGGTGGGGATGATGCTCAGACGTTTGCCGGCAAGAATGACGACGAGCGCGGTAAGCACCATCGAGATGATCATCCAGAAGATGTACTGCGTGAGGCCGACCTCGCCGCCTCCACTAATAAGGTACATCGAATCGAACGAGTGTTGCAGTTCCTCGAGAGGCTCTCCTTGAAGTACCTCTAACGGATTGATATCCACTTTCGCCCTCTCCGTTCTACTTACGTATAGCTTTCGCTATTCCATAACCGAGCGCCGCGACAACAAGTGTGCAGGCCTCTGCCAAAGCAAAGGGCACGACACTCGATCGAGCCACGACAACGCAAATGACTGTCGCCAAAGCGAGGACCACAAACGAGCCTCCGACGGCCAGCAATACCGGAGTGAGGTACCCGGCAGCCGATTGCTGCGCATCCATTCGCTTCGCGCTGCGAACTCCAGCCCACATGGGAACCAAGCTTACCAAACCCGCGAGAATGCCCGCGATGATCGCTATCGCCATGTAGCTAGTTCTCCCCAAAGACAGCACTCACACAAAACACTCCAAAGTATAATGGCGGCCGCAGTACTTCATAGTGGCAATCCCAGTGAACTGCCGCTATTTCAGGCGAACGGCATGCGTAAGTTAGCTTTGGCAAAAACCTAAGGTCACGAACTCGCGATCATGAAACGACCGTACGGCGTCAGTCCTCGAATCTTCGGACGACGATTCCCGACTCGTCCAGAAGCTCACGCGCGAGGTCATCGGGATAGCCTTCCGCATAGACAATCTCCGTGATGCCCGCGTTGATGAGCATCTTGGTGCATTGCGTGCAGGGCTGCGTCGTGCAGTAGAGCGTGGCGCCTTCGATGGAAACGCCGTAACGCGCGGCTTGAATGATGGCGTTTTGCTCGGCATGAATGCCACGGCAGAGCTCATGCTGCTGCCCGGACGGGATACCGAGCTTCTCGCGCAGGCATCCGATGTCGAGGCAATGCGCAAGCCCCGTCGGTCCGCCGTTGTAACCGCTGGCGATGATGCGCTTGTCGTGCACGAGTATGGCACCGACGGCGCGACGCAGGCAGGTCGAGCGCGTGGCGACCCGCTTCGTGATATCCATGAAATACTCGTCCCAGCTCGGGCGCGTATCAGCCATGCGTCTTCCTCCTACTATCTATTTACTAAGCAATCTCAGGATACAGGGGGTGCTTCTCGAGCATGTCGTGCACCTCGCCCGCTACCTTGTCGAGAACGGTTTGATTATCCCGGTTGAAGATAACCTGGGCGATGAAGCCGCCGATGGCACGAGCTTCGTTGGCATCAAAGCCGCGCGAGGTAATCGTCGCGCTGCCTACGCGCACGCCGCTCGTGATGCTGCTCGGCAGCGGATCATTGGGGATGGCGTTCTTGTTGGTCGTGATGCCGAGCGGCTCGAGCAGCTCCTCGGCCTCCTTGCCGGTGATGCCGGCAGGCGTGAGGTCGACGAGGCAGAGGTGATTGTCGGTGCCGCCCGAAACGAGACGCAGACCACCTTCGACGAGGCCCTCGCCCAGGGCGGCGGCGTTCTCGACGACGGCATGCGCGTAGTCGGAGAATTCCGGACGGGCAGCCTCGCCAAAGGCGACGGCCTTGGCGGCGATGACGTGCATGAGCGGACCGCCCTGCCAACCGGGGAACACGGCCTTGTTGTACTTCTCGTAAATCTCCTCGTTGTTCGTGACCATGAAGCCACCGCGCGGACCGCGCAAGGTCTTGTGCGAGGTCGAG
The DNA here is from genome assembly GCA_025992705.1 of Coriobacteriaceae bacterium. Taxonomy (NCBI): domain Bacteria; kingdom Bacillati; phylum Actinomycetota; class Coriobacteriia; order Coriobacteriales; family Coriobacteriaceae; species Coriobacteriaceae bacterium. Next base: position 951,821 of record DAJPGJ010000001.1, on the reverse strand, counting down.
GTAACGATGTCGGCATGAGGCACCGGCGAGGGATGCGCACCGCCGGCAACGAGACCCGCGATATGCGCCATGTCGACCATAAGATAGGCACCCACCTCATGGGCGATGTCGGCAAATGCCTCGAAGTCGATGATGCGCGGATAAGCCGACGCACCGGCAACGATAAGATCAGGCTTGACCTCCTGGGCAATGGCGCGAACCTCGTCCATGTCGATGCGTTCGGTCTCGGGATTCAAGCCGTAGGAGTGGGCGTCGTAGAAGCGACCCGAGAGCGAGAACTTGGCACCATGCGAAAGATGACCGCCCGCCGGAAGCGACATGCCCAGAATGGTGGCACCCGGGTCGAGCAGCGCAAAATAGGCTGCCGAGTTGGCGCAGACGCCCGAATGCGGCTGGACGTTGGCGTATGCCGCATCGAACACCTCGCAAGCGCGGTTGCGCGCGATGGTCTCGATGGTATCGACATTGGCACAACCACCGTAATAGCGCTTGCCGGGATAGCCTTCGGCATACTTGTTGGTAAGGATCGTGCCCATCGTTTCGATGACCGGCAGCGAGGGAATGTTCTCGGATGCAATCAGCTCGAGCGTGTTGCGCTGGCGCGTCAGCTCGTCGTTGATGGCGGCGGAAATCTCGGGGTCTGCTTGGGCAAGTAACTCGTTATTCATGGGCGAAGTTCTCCTACTCTTCGGTTTCGATGGTCATGATCTTCTCGACTCTGCGGGCATGCCTATCACCCGAAAACTCGGTACCGAGGAAGGTTTCAAGAATTGCCTTGTTGTCCTCGAGGGACGTGAAACGTCCCGAAAGCGTTGCAATGTTCGCGTTGTTATGCTCGCGCGAAAGCTTGGCGAACTCGGTGGACGTAAGATTGGCGGCACGAATACCATGCACTTTGTTGGCGGCAATCATCATGCCGATACCCGTACCGCAGACGAGCACGCCGTAATCATCATCGCCCTGTGCCACGGCACGGGCGGCACGTTTGGCGTAATCGGGATAGTCGACGCTTTCCTCGCTATCGCAGCCGAAGTCATCAACCGTGAAGCCAAGATCCTCGAGCCACGGCTTAAGCGCTTCCTTCTGCTCGAAGCCGCCATGGTCCGATGCCAAGGCGATACGCAGTTGTGCCATTGTCATGCCCTCTCGTCGCTATGTGCAAATCAGTCAAGAGAGGTACCGCATTTTCGAGCTTGCTCTCGCACCCGATGAGCGATTGTCGCGAAGCCGCTGCGGAACTCGCACGCAAAGACCGCGTGCTCAGACAGTCCTCGCAAGACCGCTTCGCGAAAATCGCTCATCTGCTCCAGATGCTCGAAAATGCGGTACGTCCCCACTAGTGATGCCGTTTTACTCGTGGCTTGTAAGTGTAGCACCGAAGGCAGCTACATCGAGTAGGACTTGCTCGGGTATCGGCCCTTCACGCAGTATCTTCGGATAAGGGCCCGTGCAATCCACGATCGTTGACGCGCGGCCAACGCAACACACTTCGGGTAGAGAGTCGCCACCAGGCAACTCGCGCATGGATGCGGGGACATCCGTCAGGCGCGAGGGCGCGGGTTCGCCATGGACATTCGCGCTCGTGCAGGCGAGCGGGGCATCGAGCTCTGCGAGGAGCGCGAGCAGCTCGGGCGCATCAGGGCTGCGCAGCGCGATAGTCCCATCGTCTGCGACGTCACCAAGTTCGCGCGCGGCACTCGAGGCACGCACGACGAGGGTGAGCGCACCAGGCCAGAACATCTGGGCCAGACGACGGGCATAGGCTGGAACGTCGTCTGCGAGCGCATCGAGCACGTGGACATCATGCACGAGCCAGGGCAGCACCTGATCGGCGGGACGCTCCTTGAGTTCGAAGATGCTCGCGTATCCCATAGAGCCGGGAAGAGCCGCAAGGCCGTAGACGGTATCGGTCGCGACGATCACGGCTTGTCCATCGCGTAGCGCCCGAGAAAGCGTGGAGGCCGTCATCAGCGCGTCCCTTCGAGCAGGGAGCGTGCATGGTCGAGCGCACGCTCGTCATCGTCTCCCGAGAGCATGCGGGCAATCTCCGTCACGCGCGCCTCGCCCACGACGGGCTCGACGCTCGTATGCGGCATCCCGTCAGCGCCATTCTGCTTGCTCACCACATAGTGCTCGTCGGCCAGTGCGGCAACCTGCGCCAAATGCGTGACGACGATGACCTGCGCGTCTTTCGAAAGCGCCGCGAGCCTGCGTGCCACGGCATTACCCGTGGCACCTCCAATGCCGGAATCGACCTCGTCAAAGACGATGGTCGAGCGTGACGCACCGGTATCGGAAGAATCGTAGTGCAGGCACTCGAGCGCAAGCAGGATGCGCGAGAGCTCGCCACCAGATGCGATGCGACGCAACGGACGGGGTTTAGACGCCGGGGCGGGTTGGTAGAGAAGCTCGACCTGCTCGCTACCAGCTTCACCCCAACGCTCGAAGGGTAGCTCGTCAAACGAGAACTCGAAGCTCGCCCCCTCCATCGCAAGCTCGCTTACGGTCTTTGCGAGCTGCTCGCAGAAGCTCTGCGCTGCCTCGTGTCGCGCAGCGCTAAGTGCTGCGGCGGCCTGACGATATGCGTCTTGCGCCTGAGCGAGGAATGCACGTGCCCGCTCCATGCGTTCGGGCGAGTCCTGGGCTTGTTCAAGCGAGCGCTTCGCCGCCTCCCAGGTGACGAAAACCTGGTCCATGCCAGGGCCAAAGCGTTTCATAAGGCCATTGAGCTTATCGAGACGATCAAGCGTCTCCTCGAGCCTGCTCGGATCCGTGTCGATGCCCTGCGCATACGCGCTTAGGTCACGGGTGAGGTCCTCGAGCTCCTGCATCTGGACGTCAAGTCGACCAATGAGCTCATCGAGATCCTCATCGATTCCCTGTTGCCGCATGAGCTCCGAAGTCGCCCGAGCAATGAGGTCGAGGGCGCCATCGTCATCATGCAGCGCGGCGCAGGCACCTTGCAAAGCCTGAGCGAGCTGGTCTGCATGCTGCAGACGCGGCAATTGCTCCTCAAGCTCCTCGAGCTCACCTGCCTGCGGATTGACCTTCTCGATCTGCTCGCAGGTGAAGCGCATGAACTCGAGCTCCTGCTCGTTTTTGCCTTGAGCCTGTTCGAGCTCGTCAAGAGTGGCCCGCGCCTGCTGGTAGGCCGTGCGAGCCTCGGCGTAGCGAGCACAGAGCTCGTCATCTTGCGCCCACGCATCGAGATAGGCGAGCTGGCGAGCCGGCTCCAGGAGAAGCACCTGCTCATGTTGCCCGTGCACTTCGATCGACGACGTGAGTACGGCAAGCTCGCCAACGGTGGCCATTGCTCCGTCAATCGTACAACGGCTACGCCCGGCGACACTCAGACGCCGACGAACGATATGCTCGTCTTCATCGACGATGCGTGCTTCGGCAAGCGCCTCCTCGGCACCATCACGCACCACCGAATTGTCGGCACGCGCACCACATATGAGCTTGAGGGCCGCGAGAAGCGCCGTCTTACCCGCACCCGTCTCGCCCGTGAGAACGGTCAAACCCGGTGCGAAGGCTATGGTCGCGTCCTCGATGAGGGCGATATTGGATACATGGAGCTCGTCGAGCATGCGCCCCTCCCCTATTCTCGCTCGGGCATGTCCGGATGCGGACCACCGAAGAAGACGCGCGAGACATTGCGGAAGAAGGCGTCGCCACCGCGTGCCAGGAGCAAGTCACGCTCTCCGCGGCGCACCTCTATCGAGGAGGGCTGGTCGACATCGATCATGACCCCATCTACGAACACCGACGCATCGCGCGAACGCGTCGTATCCATGATGACCTCGAGCACATCCGAAGGCGCGAGCACAATGGCACGGGTGTTGAGCGCATGGGGCGCAACCGGCACGACGACAAGACCCGTATAGGCCGGAGACACGATGGGGCCACCAGCCGAGAGCGCGTAGCCCGTCGATCCTGTGGGCGTGGCAACCACCAGGCCATCGGCCTTGAGCTGCGCAATGGTGATTCCGTTGATGCCGTAGCGATACTCGACCACGCGCCCGCTACGACCGCGTGTATAGGCAATCTCATTGAGAGCGGTCGCGTTGATGACCTGGCCGTCAGCCTGCTCTATCGTGATGTCGGCTGTCGAGCGATGCTCGAAGACCATGTCACCAGCCAGGGCGTTCGTGACGAGCTCGACATCATCGCGTGCCGGATTGCCGGAAAGAAACGAGAGGGTGCCGTAATTGAGAGCAAGCATGGGCACGGGAGCAAAATCGACAAGACGTGCGGCACGCAGGAAGGTGCCGTCGCCACCCATGCAAACGACAAGCGCGAGCTCGTCGACGGGGACAGACAGCTGGTCAGGCGCCTTGGAGTCCTGGACGAGGGCATCGATGCCGGATATGACAAGGCGCGAAGCGAGATAGTGGGCCGCGGTACCAACCTCGTCCACGTTGCTTGGCACGATCAGAACCTTCACGATTCACCTTTCAGCTTGGCATGCGCCTCTGCGACGACACGCTCGATTTCATCGAAGCACATACTACCCTCTCGCGGGGAATCGCATGGCCGGGATTTCGCCCAAAAGAGAAACTCGATATTACCCGCAGGGCCCGTGACGGGTGAATACGTGAGACCGCAGACCTCGAATCCGCAGGCACGCGCGCTCTCGAAAACCGCCTCGATGCAGCGAGCGTGTGCCTGGGGATCGTGTACGACGCCCCCTTCTCCAACGTCTTCCTTGGATGCCTCGAATTGCGGTTTGATAAGCGAGACGAAGCAACCCTGGGGCTTCAGGAACGCGGCGACATCGCTCATGACAGACGCAAGGCTGATGAACGAAAGGTCGGCAACAACCAGATCGAAAGGACCGTCTATGTCGGCAGCACTCACGTTGCGGATGTTCGTACGCTCGAAAAGGCTCACACGTGGGTCGTTGCGCAAACGCCAGTCGAATTGTCCCACGCCCACATCGACTGCGCTCACACGCGCAGCACCTCGCTGGAGCAGGCAGTCGGTAAAACCGCCACTCGAAGCGCCTAAGTCAGCACATGCAAGGCCCCCGACCTCAAGGCCGAAGGTATCGAGGGCCTGTTGGAGTTTGAGACCACCGCGCGACACGAAGCCACCACGCCGCTTATCGTCTTTAAGACGCAAGGCAACATCGGGCTTCACGCTCATGCCGGCACTCGTGGCGCGATGCTCACCCACCACGACCTCGCCAGCCATGACATACGCCTGAGCATCATGCAGATCACGCGCGAGCCCGCGCTCTACGAGAAGCTCGTCAAGTCGCATGGGTAACCTCTAGGATTGATACGCTGCGAGCACCTCGGCGCTGATGCTTTCCGCATCGAGTCCGAGCACTTCAAAGAGCTTGTCGACCGGACCTTGGGTCACGAAGGTGTCGGGGATGCCGAAGCGCCTGACCGGACAACTCTCACCCATATCGGAAAGCAGCTCGAGCACGCCCGAACCGAATCCTCCCGTGATGACGCCATCCTCGAGCGTGAAGATATGGCCCGTATGGGCGGCATCACGCAACGCGTCGGCATCAATGGGCTTGGCCCAGCGCATGTCCCAGATGGAAAGCTCGACTCCCTGATGCGCGGCTACCTCGGCAACCTCGCACGCGACATCGACCATGCGACCCAAGGCGAGTAACGCCCCGTCGGCACCGTCCCTGACCTTGGCGGCATGGCCCTCCTGCCACGGCTCGCATACACCTGGAGCGACGGGGGCGCTGCCGCGCGGATAGCGAATGGCCACGGGCCCTTCGAGCGCCATGGCGCAGCGCAGCGCCATGCGCAGCTCCTCATCGCTGGAAGGGGCGAGGATGCGCATGTTGGGAATCATACGCAGGTAGACAAGGTCGAAAACACCATGATGCGTAGGGCCATCATCACCCACGAGCCCCGCTCGATCAAGACAGAAGACGACATGGGCCTTCTGTAGACCGACATTGACGATAGCTTGGTCAATGGCGCGCTGCATGAAAGTCGAGTAGATGGCGACGACGGGCTTCTTGCCTGCAAGCGCAAGCGAACTTGCCATGCCAACGGCATGTTCCTCGGCTATGCCGACATCAAAAAAGCGCTCGGGGTAGGCCTTCGCGAAAGCGGAAAGTCCCGTACCGCTCGCCATCGCCGCCGTGATGGCGACGATTGACGGGTCATCCTCGGCAAGCTTGATGAGCTCGTCGGAGAAGACCTGCGTCCAGGTAGGATTCGCGTTCGATTTGGGCTTGGGCGTACCCGACGCGATATCGAAGGGGGCGACGCCGTGGAAGAGCGCAGGGTTCTTTTCGGCGGGACCATAGCCCTTGCCCTTCATCGTCACCGCATGGATGACAACGGGGCCCTCGAGCGCCTTGGCATCACGGAGGATCTCCTCAAGCGTCTGGATGTCGTGTCCGTCCACCGGGCCGATATACGTGACGCCGAAGCCCTCGAGAAAGGTCGCGCCGGGAAGCACGAATTGCTTGAATGACTCCTTCGCGGCGTTGCCGCCACGCATGAGCAGGCGTCCCAGCGTACCACTCGCGTTGAAGGCGTCCTCGACATGGTTGCGCAGCTGCGTGTACTGATCCGACATGCGCACCTTGGCAAGATAGGTCGAAAAGCCACCGACATTGGGCGAGATGGACATGCCGTTATCGTTGAGCACGATCAGAAGCGGCGTATTGGCACGACCGATGTCGTTGAGCGCCTCAAGTGCCATGCCGCCCGTAAACGAGGCATCGCCGATGAGCGCGGCGATGGTCGCATCCGATCCGTCAAGGTCACGTGCAAGGGCATAGCCAAGCGCCGTCGAGAGCGAATCGGATGCATGGCCCGAATCGTGGGCATCGTATGCGCTTTCGGTAATCTTGGGAAATCCGGAAATGCCCTCATACGTGCGCAAGGTCTTGAACTGCTTGCGCCGCCCCGTCAAGAGCTTGTGGGCGTACGCTTGATGGCCGACGTCGAAAACGAGACGGTCACGGGGGCAGTCAAGCACGCGATGAAGCGCGATGATGAGCTCGACGCTACCAAGCGATGGCGCAAGGTGTCCGCCATGCAGCGACGTCGCCGCTATCATCTCGGCGCGCAGCTCGAAGGCCAGACGATTAAGCTGCTCATAGCTTAGATCAGCGAGGTCAGCGGGCGACTCTATCGTATCCAGAATCTTCTCAGTCAAATCCTGTCCGATCTTCGATGTTAGATCGTAATCTCGGGACCCTCTTCTTGACCAGCTTCGACGACCTCGTTGGCCTCGGCAATCTCGGCCGCCGTGTAATCGGGCTTGTCGATGAGCTCGGCACAGCGATTGCCAAGCCTGATAGCCTCCTCGTAAAGGTCGAGGCTCTTCTCGAGGGAGACGTCCTTGCTACGCACTTCGGAGACAATCTCATCGAGCCGCGCTCGGACCTCGCCGAATGTTTCCTTGGAACTCTCTGACATCGTCATACCTCATCTATCGAAGCTTGCGGCTCGAGCGCATTCGCATCGAGCTGAGCGGCATCCTCGCCGCAGACCTCGCTCGCGATGCGTCCCAAGACGCCGTTCACGAACTTCGGTGACTCGTCGGTCCCGAAGGCCTTTGCCAACTCGACGGCCTCGTTGATGGCGACGCCCGTGGGAATCTCATCGCAATGGAGAATCTCATAGGTGGCAATGCGGATGATGTTGCGATCGACGATGGGCATGCGCTCGAGCGTCCAGTTCTCGGCTGTCGACCCGATGCGCTCGTCGAGCTCGTCGATATGACCGGCAATGCCGTTGACTAACGTCGAGGCATAGGCAACGAGATCGACGCCCACGAGGTCGGCATCGCTTACGCCCTGAGGACACTCGGGAACGAGCAAGAGCTCGGTCTCGTTACCGTCGGCAACCTGATCGAGCGGAAGACCCATGAGCTCACCGGTGTAGAGCAGCTGCAATGCCTCGCGGCGGGCAGCCGTGTGTTCATGCCGAAGTGCGGCCATGGCTCGCCTACGCCTCGAAAGAGAGCGCGTCTACGTGCACGTCGACAGACGTCACCGTGACGCCAATCTGGGCAGCGAGCGCATCGACGATGGCCTTGCGTACGTTCTCGGCGATCTCGACGAGGCGGTAGCCGTAATACGCTTGAATGGAGATGGTCACGGCGACTTGCTTATCGCCAAGCGGCTCGATGCGTATACCGTTGGTGGGGATGGCATTGCCCGCATTGAAGGCCGAGCGGATGGTCGAGATGGCACCGGCAGTGCCCACACCGGCAACGCCGGGGACCTCCGCCGCGGCAAGCGAGATGATTGTCTCGACAACACCGGGAGCAATGGTGATGCCATCAATCACGTAGCCTTGGTCGATTTCCTTCACAGCTGTCCCCCATTCGTTTCGGTTTCGATGAAATCCGTGTACACCATACCTGAGTTAAACGTCGCGTTGTCGAGCACGCGGCGATGGAAGGGTATCGTCGTGGCGACACCCTCGATGACGAACTCGTCAAGGGCGCGCTTGCCACGTGCAATGGCCTCCTCGCGCGTGTCACCCCATACGATGAGCTTTGCCATGAGCGAATCATAGGTGGGAGGAATCGCGTCACCGGTGCGCAGGTGCGTGTCGACGCGCACACCTGGACCACCCGGCATGTCGAAGCGCGTGATGGTACCCGGGCAGGGACGGAAATCATGCGCCGGATCTTCCGCATTGATGCGAAACTCGATGGCGCAGGCCTTCGGCGACATCGGTGCGAGGTCCGCACAGGTGATGGGGTCACCCGAAGCGACGATGAGCTGCTGCTTGATGATATCGACACCGGTGATCTGCTCGGAAACCGGATGCTCGACCTGGACGCGCGTGTTCATCTCCATGAAGTAGAAGCTGCCATCCGTATCGAGCAGGAACTCGATGGTGCCGGCGTTGACATAGCCCACGCCGCGCACCGCCTTGAGCGCGGCCTCGCCCATCGCCTGGCGCGTTTCCTCGTCGATGACGGGACAGGGCGCCTCCTCGATGAGCTTCTGGTGACGGCGTTGAATCGAGCAATCGCGCTCGCAGAGGTGCATGGCGTTGCCATGCGTATCGGCGATGATCTGAATCTCCACATGACGCGGACGGCGGATGAGCTTCTCGAGATAGACCTCGTCGTTGCCGAAGGCGTTGGCCGCCTCGGTACGCGCGGCGACGAACATCTTCTCGAGCTCGTCGTCGTCATTGGCCTCGCGCATGCCCTTGCCGCCGCCGCCAGCCGATGCCTTGATAAGCACGGGATAGCCGACTTCGTGGGCAAACGCACGTGCTTCCTCGACGGTATCGACGGGGCCGTCGCTACCGGGCACGGTGGGAACGCCAAGCTCCTTCATCGTCGCCTTGGCCGCCGCCTTGTTGCCGAGCGAATCGATGCACTCGGGTGACGGGCCGATGAAGATGATGTCGTTATCGGCACAGGCACGGGCGAAATCGGCGTTCTCCGAAAGGAAGCCGTAGCCCGGATGGATGGCCTGCGCGCCGGTGATCTTGGCAGCCGCGATGATATTGGGGATGTTGAGGTACGAGAGCGCGGATGGCGCCGGACCGATGCAGACGCTCTCGTCTGCCATCTCGACAGCGCGCGTGTCCTTATCGGCCTCCGAATACACGACGACGCACTTGATGCCGAGCTCATGTGCGGCACGCACGACGCGTAGGGCGATTTCGCCACGATTGGCGATGAGAATCTTGTCAAGCATTCGCGATCCGGGCCTTTCCTACTCGGCGGTGGGCTCGACGTAGAACATGACGGTGCCGAACTCGACGGGCGCGGCATTGTCGATGCAGACCTCGCGCACGACGCACGCCTCCTCGGCGGCGATCTCGTTCATGAGCTTCATGGCCTCAACGATGCACAGCGTCTCGCCTGCGCCGACCGTTGCGCCCTCCGTCACGAAGGGATCGGCGTCGGGCGAAGGCGCGGCGTAGAAGGTGCCGACCATCGGGGCGGTAACGGGCTTCCAGCTCGCCGGTCGCGTCGAAGCGGCAGCGGGTGCGGGAGCCTCCGCCGCAGCAGGCGCCGAAGCGGCCTGGGGCATGACGGGGGCCGGGGCGTAGGCAGCAGGCTGCATGCCCGGGGTGCGAATGGTGACCTTGGCGCCGGCTTCCTCGACGGTGATCTCTCCGACTCCGGACTCCTCGACGAGCTTCACGAGGTCACGAATCTGTGCGATGTCCACGTAGTCCTCCTCCTTGGTGATGCTCACGGCATCGTTCATTAAGAAGTTTGTATTCTCGATCTTGCGCTGTTTCTCGAGGAACTGGCGTGCCTCGTTGGGGAACATGGCGTACATGAGGACGTCTTCCTCGCTCTTGGCGAGATCCCCGAGTTCTTCGGCAAGCTCGTCGTAGGTCGTCGTGACAAGCGAGCCCGGGGCAACGTCCGGGGCGAGCGGTTGCTCGTCGCCGAGCACGGCTTTCTGGATCGCGGGATCGATCTTGCCGGGTGCCTTGCCGTAGTAACCGGCGATGTAGTCCTTCATCTCCTTGGAGATGACCGACCAGCGCTTGCCGGTGAGCACGTTGAAAACAGACTGCGTGCCGACGATCTGCGACATGGGCGTGACAAGCGGCGGATAGCCGACCTCGGCGCGTACGCGGGGAATCTCCTTGAGAACCTCGTCCATGCGATTGGACGCCTTCTGAATCTCGAGCTGGCTCACGAGGTTGCTCATCATGCCACCAGGAACCTGATGGCTGTAGACGCGCATATGCGAAAGCGTGGAAATGCCGCGCTTAAAGCCCTTCTTGATGCGCATTTCCTCCCAGTAATCCGAAATCTCGAAGAGGAGGTCAAGGTCGAGGCCCGTATCGTATTCGGACTCCTTGAGCGCAGCGACGATCATCTCGACGGCCGGCTGGGAGTTGCCGAAAGCGAGCGGTGCGGATGCGGTGTCGACAATCGAGGCACCGGCCTCGGCAGCCTTGATGTAGTTGGCCGGGGCCATGCCACCCACGTAGTGACAATGCACGTGAACGGGCAGGCCCACCTCTTGGTTGAGGGCGTTGACCAGGCGCTCCGTACGATACGGCGTGAGCATGCCCGCCATGTCCTTGATGCAAATGGACTTGGCGCCAAGCGCCTTGAGCTCGGAGGCATACTCGATGTAGGAATCAAGCGTATGCACCGGGCTCATGGTGTAGCTGATGGCGCCCTCGAAATGGGCACCGCACTCGTTGAGCGCCTCGGCGCTGTCGATGACATTGCGGATATCGTTAAGTGCGTCGAAGACGCGGAAGACATCGATGCCGTTACGATGGGCGGCCTTGATGAAGCGATTGACGATATCACGTGAATAGTGATGATAGCCGATGAGGTTCTGTCCGCGCGTGAGCATCTGCAACGGCGTGTTGGGACAGTGTTGCTTGACGACGCGCAAACGATCCCAGGGATTCTCGTCGAGGAAGCGCAGACAGGTATCGAATGTCGCACCGCCCCACATCTCAATGGACCAATACCCAACTTGATCGAGTTTTGACAGGATGGGGAGCATGTCGCCCGTCTCCATGCGCGTCGCCCACAGTGACTGGTGGGCATCACGCAAGGTCGTGTCCATGATGTGCAAAGGTTTCACGTATCGCCTCCTTTTCTCAAGTTGCATGGGCTCGCATGAGCCCAGGTTTAGCTATAGAGCCTTTGATTATATACGAAGCAGCAGCGCTTGTGCGCATGGATGGGGCGCAGATGACATGGAAGGGGTTGAGCCGAGGTTTAAGGGAGCGCGCCGTAAAGACCGCGAAGCGGGCTGTCGGGAAGCGACCGTCGAGGCGGTGCCCCTTCCATGTCGTCCCGCCTCATCCTACCCCAGGCGCTTGGCGAGGGCCTCTCCCACGATCGGGGGAACGATGCCCTCCGTGCTGCCACCCAACGAGGCGAGCTCCTTGGCAATGGACGAGGAGACGTACATGTAATCGGGGGATGACATGACGAAGAGGGTCTCCAGCTCGGGGGCAAGGCGGAAGTTGAGCATGGCCATCTGGAACTCGTACTCGAAGTCCTTCGTCGCACGCAGGCCCTTGACGATAGCGGTGGCGCCAATGGAGGTCGCGAAATCAACAAGCAGGTTATCGAAGCCGACGACCTCGACATTGGCGAACTCCGCCGTGACCTCGCGGGCAAGTTCGATGCGCTCGTCGAGCGTGAAAAGCGTTCCGCCACGCTTGCCCTGCGATGCGGCGACGCCGACGATGACCTCGTCGGCCATGCAGCTCGCGCGTCGAATGACGTCCAGGTGGCCAAAGGTGATGGGGTCAAAGGTTCCGGGAACCAAGAGCTTATGCATGCCTAATCCTCGCGATCGTGGAACTTCAGGTACGTCACGCCGATTTTGCCATATCTCTTCTGGCCATCGAGCACGAAGCGCCTGTCTATGCCGAACTCTTCGGCAACGGCCTCCTTGCCTTGCAGGGCGTGCTCGTAGACGATGACGCACCCTTGGACGAGCTTCCCGTAATCGATGAGCTCACCAAGTAGCTCGTGGACACGCGCGGGCACCTCGGCATAGGGCGGATCAAGCAGGACGAGCCCGAAGGGGCCATGAGGCGCAAGCTGCGCGACGGCATCGAAGCTGTCGGCGGCAATGACGCGCACGCGTGGCGCCTTCAGGGAAAGGGAAGCGAGATTTCGCTCAAGCACGTCACGGGCGGTACGGTCACGCTCGATGAAGGTACAACTGCGCGCACCACGCGAAAGCGCTTCGATACCCAGGGCACCACTGCCCGCAAAGGCATCGAGGACATCCACGGCGGCAAGCTCGGGCAGACGTGAGTAGATGGACGAGAAGATGGACTCGCGCACGCGATCGGTCGTCGGACGCGTCGTCTTCTCGTTCGGGCTTTCGATGATGCGGCCCTTGAACTCACCAGCGATAATGCGCATGCTACGCTCCCCTGCTCGTCGTCTCGTCCAGATTTGCGAATGTCCGCTCGATGTCGGCGGCAAGCGCCTTGTGCTCGGCCGCGACGAGATCCGGATCGGCATCAAGGATCTCGAGCGCATCTGCATGCGCGCAGGCGATGAGCTGCGCGTCATCGATGACGTTGACGAGCTTGAGCGTCTCGGCACCATGTTGCCTACTGCCGAGCACGTCACCCTCGTGACGCGTGCGCAAATCCGCCTCTGCAAGCTCGAAGCCATCCGTCGTACTCACGAAAGCATCGAGGCGTGCTCGCATATCGACATCGTCCTTGCCAGGGTCTGCCACGAGAAAGACCGTCCCCGGATACGCACCGCGTCCCACGCGTCCACGCAACTGATGCAACTGCGAGAGGCCGAAGCGCTCGGCATCCTCTATGAGCATCATCGTCGCGTTGGGGACGTCCACACCCACCTCGACAACCGTCGTGGCAACGAGCACGTCGATATCGCCCACATTGAAGGCATCCATGGCCCGCTGTTTCTCCTCCGCGTTCATGCGACCCGTAAGCAGCCCAACGTGGTAGCCCGCGAAGACATCGCGCTGCAGACGAGCGGCTTCCTCCTCGGCGGCCTTGGGATCGGAGATATCGCTTCCGTTCACGAGCGAGGCAAAAAGCGATCCGTCCTCGATGCGCTCGGCCCTGCGTTCGCGCGTCAAACCCACGAGCGGGCAGATGACATAGGCCTGCCGCCCCTGTGCAAGGGCCTCCTTGATCGCCTCGTAGGCCCTTCCCCGCGCGTCGCGTGAGATGAGCTCCGTATGCGTTGGCTGAACGTTGCCCGGGCGCGTGCGTATGTAGCTCGTCTCGAGGTCACCGTATAGGGTGAGCGCAAGCGTGCGTGGAATGGGGGTAGCCGTCATGACGAGTAGGTCACAGCCTGGCCCCTTCATGCGCAGGGCCGCACGCTGGTTGACACCGAAGCGGTGCTGTTCGTCGATGATGACGAGCGAGAGATGCGCGAAACTCACCGTGGGCTCGATGAGGGCATGTGTCCCGAAGAGCACTTGGAGCGTGCCATCTTGCGCCTCTTCCAGGAGCCGCTCGCGCTCCTCGGAATCGGTCGCTCCCGTAAGGATGCCCCAGCTGATGTGCGCCGCATCGAAGAGCGGGCCGAGCTTGCTCGCGTACTGGCGCGCAAGCACCTCGGTCGGCGCCATCATGGCCGCCTGGCATCCGCTGTCGGCACTGAGCGCCAAGGCGAAGGCCGCGACGATGGTCTTGCCCGTACCGACATCTCCCAGGAGCATCCGGTTCATGCTGCGCGGTGCGGTCATATCGTCCACGATGTCTGCAATGGCCTGCTCTTGCTCGCTTGTGAGCGTATACGGAAGCTGCGCGCGTAGCTCATCCATCCGTTGCCCTGGCACGTGGGCAGTCGGCTCGCCATCGCGTGTCTCGGCACGGCGCAAGCGCATCATCTCGATTTGCAGGCGCAAGACCTCCTCGTAAGCCAGGCGCTTGCGAGCCTGAAGCATCTGCGTGCGGTTCTCGGGAAAGTGGATCTGGCGCAGGGCCGCCTTCTTGCCGATGAGCCTATGCTTGAGCCGCAAGGCGACGGGAAGCGGGTCGCTCATATCCGCCGTCTGCTCAAGCGCGTTTGCGATGAAGCGGCGCATCCACGTTGTCGAGATACCCTCGGTAGCCGGGTGCACGGCGAGCATTTGGACAAGGCGCGTCTGCTCCTGACCCGGCTCGCCCAAGAAGGCGACGTAGGGATTGGCCATGCGCTTGAACCCGTACTCGAACGTGACCTTCCCCGAAAACGCGACGCGCATGCCACGCTCGAACTTGGCAGCCATCCAGGGCTGCCTGAACCAGGTGGCGATGATGACGCCCGTACCGTCGAAGACGGACACTTCGAGGATATGCAGGCGCCTGCGCGGTTGTTTCTCGACAACCTCATCGACCGTGCCCACAACGGTCACAAACTGACCGATGGGAGCGCGGGCGGCTGTCTCGACGTTGGAAAGGTCTATGTAGCGGCGTGGGTAGTTCTCGAGCAATCCCCGCACCGTTGAGATACCGAGCTTGGAGAGGTTCTTCGCGCGTGCAGGACTCACGGCACGTATCTTGCCGACATCGCAATCAAGCAGAAAGTCGGAATCCCCGCGTGATGTCATTATGCAAGCCCTAGTACCCGCTCGTCTTGCGGGATGTACGCAAAGCCGAAACAGCCGGTCGAGACATGCGTCGTGATGACAGGACCAACCATGCGCACGCCGACCTCAACCAGCTTGATGCCCGCCTCGATCATGGCCTCGCGCAAGTCATCAACGCCACCCATGTTGCGCGTATGGGCAAAACAGCACTCGAGTGGCCCGAGGTGCTCTTCGAGCTCCTTGTAGCGCTGCACGAGCTTGGTGACGGCGCGCTTGGGTGACTTGGCCTTGCCGAACATCTCGACCTCGCCTTCCGGATCGACCGTGAGAAGCGGCTTGATCTTGAGCAAAGCCGCGGCAAGACCGGTCGCCTTGCCGGTGCGGCCCCCCTTGACGAGATTGCGAAGCTTGTCGAGCATGAAGCAGATACTCGTTTTTCCCACAAGCTCGTGTGCGGCCTCGACCAGCTCGTCGAAACTCAGACCGTACTCGCGCAACTGCGCAATACGACGCACGAAAAGGAACTGAGCGACGGTATTGCAACGCGTATCAATGACCTCGACGGGGATGGGAGCGCTTTCGGCGGCCATACGGGCGGTATGGACGGTCCCCGACATGCGCGACGAGATGTGCAGGGAAATCACGTGCGTGTAGCCGGCAAGGGAAAGGTCGGTGTAAAGCTGGGCGAAGTCAAGCAGCGGTGGCATGGACGTCGAGGGCAGCTCGTCGCAATCGACGATGTAATCGTAGAAGGCCTCGATATTTTCGACGGTGTTGTCCTCGGGAAAATGCGTGCCGTCGGGCTCGATGACCCTGAGGTGCACACACTCGACACCAAGCTCGGCAAGCTCGGCATCAGACGCATCGCATGAATTATCGGTAACGATCGCTATCTTCTCCATCTGCATCTCCTGAATTATCCGGTCCTATTCGATCGAGAAAACGATGGGATACAGCGGCTGCTCACCGCGTTGCGCATCGACTTCAAGGTCGGGATACAGTTCCTCGACCTGTTCGACGAGCTTCTCGAAATCCTCTTGGGCAAAATCCTCTCCCGCAAGGAGCGTGAGCGAGTCGAGGTCATCGTTAAGCTCGTCGATGAGGGCGAGCGTAACCTCCTCGACGCTCTTGCCCACAACATCGAGCGAGCCGTCGGCGATACCGATAACGTCATCCGGATGAATCTCGTGACCATCCGAAGTTTTGGAGTCCTTGATGGCGGTTGTCACCTCGCCGCACTTGACCTCGTCGAGCGCCTCGGTCATGGCCTCGGCGATTTCATCGAGATCACCTTCCGGACTTGCGACGAGCATTGCGGAAAACGACGCGGGCGTTGACTTTGTGGGAACGACCCTGCACGGGATATCGGCATTATCAGCAGCGGCGTTGGCGGCCATGATGATGTTCTTGTTATTGGGAAGCAGGATGGCCGAGTCGGCGTTTACCTGCTCGATGGCATCGAGCAGGTCCTTCGTCGAGGGATTCATGGTCTGACCGCCGGAAACGACATGGTCAACACCGAGGGATCGCAAAATGTTAGCCATGCCCTCACCCGCGGCAACGGCGATAAACGCTATGGGCTTGCGTTCGGCGGGCTGGCGTGATGCCTCATCGGCAGCGATGCCATCGGCACGCTCCTCGCTCTCGAGCACCATGTTGTGGATGAAGACCTCGGAGACCTGACCGCGATCCGTCATGTAGGTAAGCACCGTACCCGGTGTGTCCGTGTGCACGTGCACCTTGAAGTCGGGGTGAGCGCCCACAAGCAGCTCGCAATCCCCGACAGACGCGAGAAACTCGAGTGCCTCGACCGTATCGACTTCGTCGCTGTGTAGGAGAAACTCGGTGCAGTACATGTAGTCCGAACCCGCCCAGTCACGTACATGCTCGATGGCGACCTTCGCCTCGGCATGCGTAAAATCCTCGGCAGAGGCAAGGTGGGCTTGCTCGCCAGTCAACGCGGCGATGAAGCTCTGGGTAAGAATGGCCAGGCCAAAACCGCCCGAATCGACAACGCCATTCTCCTTGAGAACGGGCAGAAGCTCCGGCGTACGCTTGACCGAAGCAAGGGCCTCGTCCGAAATGGCATGCAGCGTCGTGGTAACGTCGAGTCCCTCCTCGTAGGCTTGCTGCGCAACGGCGGCACAATCCTCGAGTACGGTGAGGATCGTGCCCTTTACCGGCTTACGTACGGCCTGGAAGGCAACCTCGACGGCACGTGCCATCGCGCGGGCAATGGTCTCTGTGCTGTACTCGGTGGCATCCACAAGTCCCTCGCAAAGGCCGCGCAGAATCTGACTCGTTATGACGCCCGAATTGCCACGTGCGCCCATGAGCGAGCCGTGCGTTACGGCCTTGCACAGGGCGGCGCCATCGGCATTCAACGGCAAGGCAGCAACCTCACGAGCCACAGACTCCATCGTCAGCGACATGTTCGTTCCCGTATCGCCATCGGGCACCGGAAAGACGTTGAGGCGGTTGATCTCTTCCTTGCGCGCAGACAGCTCTGCGGAAGCGGTGGCGATGCATGTGCGAATATCGTCAATGTTCATGGATATATCCCTGTTGAGTATCGAATCCTACAAGCTGCTAATCGCGAACCTTCACGCCCTGCACGTGGACGTTCACATTGCGAACGGGCAATTGCGCGCCATCCTCGAGCGTGAACTTGACCTTGTCGGCGAGCATGCGACTCACCTCGGCGAGATTGGTCCCGTGCTCGATGATGACGTACAGGTCGATGTCGATGGCATCATCGGTCCTCTCGACGTTGATACCGCGACGCAGGCGACTCGCGGGCAGCAGCTTGGCAATTCCATCGGAAAGCGTCGGGGCGGCCATGCCCACGATGCCATAACTCTCGAGGGCGGCATAACCGGCCAAGTCGGTGATGACATCCTCGGCGATGGTCAGTTCGCCAGCAATAGCGTCAGCCATATGCAAGCTCCTTCATGGTTGAGATTACACAGATGCGGTAATTGTAATTCAGGCGACACTTCGTTCACAGTGAGCCGTGCAATTTTGCGTATACTTTCTAGAAAATGGGCAGCAGCGTATAGATGCTTCGGTCATTGCGCGTCTGTTCGCTGGCCGCAGCCCATTCATTTGCAGGAGGATCTAATTGGATTTCGAGGAGATATTCTCTCGCGAGGCACGAAGCTCAAGCAACGGTCATGTGCTCGACGATGATCTCGTCTATGAGATTCTCGAGACCGTTGCCGAGATTCCCTCAGGTTGCGTCGCGACTTACGGGCAAATTGCCCGACTCATCGGCAGGCCCAAGAACGCGCGCCTCGTGGGCAAGGTGCTCAAGGAATCGCAGTTCTACGGCGAGTATCCCTGCCATCGCGTCGTAAACGCCGTAGGTCGTCTTGTGCCCGGTTGGAACGAGCAGGCTGCGCTCCTGACCGAAGAGGGCATCGAGCTCAAAGACGACGGCCACGTTGACATGCGCACGTACCAGTGGGATATATAGCGAGTCTGATGGTCCGGGGGGCCTCGATGGTCGCTTCCCGACGGCCCGCTTCGCGGTCTTAACGGTGCGCTCCCTTAAACCTCGGCCCTACCCTCTCCGGGCCATCAGCCCCAACACGATGCATATGCCAAGGGGTCAGACCCCCTGACACGTGCGTCCTTGGCACATGAAAAAAGGGGCGGCCGCAATGCGGTCGCCCCTCTCCTGCTCGATGTGGTGAAGCTGGATTGCTTACCAGGTGAGGTCCTCGGCCTCTTCCTTGCCACGACCTGTGAGCTTGTCGAGCATCATCTTGTGCTCGATCTGAGCCGCAATCTGCTTGGTGTGGATGACCGCATCCGGATTGACCGAGATGGAGTCGATGCCGCTCTTGATGAGGAACTCGCAGAACTCCGGATAGATGCTCGGGAGCTGACCGCAGATGGACACAGTCTTGCCATCCCTGTGAGCGACCTCGATAAGATGGCGGATGGCACGCTTGACGGCGAGGTCACGGCCGTCGGCGACATCCTGGATAATCTCGTTATCGCGGTCGAGGCCCAGAATCAGCATGGTGAGATCGTTGCTGCCGATGGAGTAGCCGTCAACAAACTTGTTGAACTGATCGGCCATGATGATGTTACTGGGAATCTCGGCCATGAGCCAGATCTTGAAGTCCGGGCTGCGCACCAGGCCCTCCTCGGCCATGATGCCCGTGACGATCTCGGCCTCCTTGACGGTGCGGCAGAACGGAATCATGACCTGGAGGTTCTTGAAGCCGTACTCGTCACGAACCTTCTTGATGGCCTGGAGCTCGAGCTTGAAGGCCGGAAGATACTTGGGATCGTAGTAACGCGACGCGCCACGCCAACCAAGCAGCGCACTGGGCTCTTCGGGCTCGTACTTGTCGCCGCCGGTGAGGCCACGGTACTCGCTGGACTTGAAGTCGGAGAGGCGCAGCACGACCTGGCGCGGGGAAAGAGCGCTCGCGACCTTGCGCATGCCCTCGGCGAGCATGTCGACAGCCTCGTTGGCGCGGCCAGTCTCGATGAGATGCATGGGGTGCTCGTGGATGAAGGTGGTCCAGATGAACTCCTCGCGCATGAGGCCGACGCCGTCGCACGGGAGCTTGCCGTGCTTTTCGGCGAGGTCGGGATTGCCGAGGTTCATGTAAATCTTGGTGCCCGTGACAGGAGCCACGTAGGCAGCAGCCGCAGGTGCGGCATCGGCAGCAGGTGCCTCGGAGACCATGCTCTTGACGATACCGGCGTACACGGTGCCGTTGGAGGCATCGACCGTGATCTCCTGGCCGTCCTGGATCGAGGCCGTGGCCTCTTGCGAGCGGCTCGCCGTGCCGACGATGCAGGGAATGCCCATCTCGCGGCTGACGATGGCGGCGTGGCAGGTCATGCCACCGGCATCGGTGACGATGGCAAGTGCCTTCTGCATGGCGGGAACCCAGTCGGGAGCGGTCATCGTGGTGACGAGAATCTCGCCATCCTTGAACTCGTCGATGAGGGCGGGATCGGTGATGACATGTGCCTTGCCGGCGACCTTGCCGGGAGAGGCCGGCAGACCGGTGACGATGACATCGAGGTTCTCGGTTGCGGCGTCGTCTGCCTCATCGGCAACCTCGCCATCGGCCTTCTTGCGCGACCAGACCGTCTCGGGACGCGCCTGGAGCAGCCAGACCTTGCCGTCGCGCTCGTCGATGCCCCACTCCATATCCATGTAGCAGCCATAATGCTTCTCGAGCTGCTTGGCGTAGTCTGCGAGCTCCTTGATTTGCTCGTCGGTAATGACCTGCTGCTTGCGCTCATCGGCGGGAACATCGACTTCCTCGACGTCGCCTTCGGGCTTGCGAATCATCTTGATGTGCTTGTCCGAGATGATGCGACGCGTAATCTCACCCGTTGCCTTGTCAACGACGAAGTTGTCGGGCGTGACGGCGCCCTGCACGACCATCTCGCCCAGACCGTAGGAACCCTCGATGGTGACGACCTTGTCATTGCCGTTGGTGACATCGAGCGAGAACATGACGCCTGCGGCCTTGGAGAAGACCATCATCTGGACGGTCGCGGAAAGTGCGATGGACAGGTGATCGAAGCCCGTCTTCTCGCGATAGTAGGTAGCGCGATCGGTGAAGGTGGAGGCGTAGCACTCCTTGATCTTCTGCACGACCATATCGGGGCCGTGCACGTTGAGGTAGGTGTCCTGCTGGCCGGCAAAGCTGGCATCGGGAAGGTCTTCTGCAGTGGCAGAAGAGCGCACAGCGACGAACGGATCATCCACGTGCATCTTATTGCCGAGCTCGGCGTAGGCGTCCTTGATGGCCTCGACGATGTCTGCGGGCATCTCCTCGGCGACGATCATGGCACGGATGTTGTCGGTCACCTCACGCAGCAGCGCGGAGTCCTCGACGTCCGTGAGCTTCTTGAGCTCCTCGCGGATTTCCTTGTCGAGACCCGTCCTTTCCATGAACTGACGGTATGCGTATGCCGTGGTGGCAAAGCCATAGGGTACGGGGACATCGGTCTCCGAAGTCATCTCGCCCAGAGAAGAGGACTTTCCGCCTACGATCTCGACGTCCTCGCGGCGAAGCTCGTCGAACCAGAGAACATATGCCTTGTCACGATCCATCTTGCCTATCCTTTCTTTCATGTCGGAGAGGAAGCGGTGCATTGCAAAGTGCGAGAATCCCCGTTTCCAATGTTCGATATTATAGGGTATTTGAAACGCCTTTGGTCCATGACCCTACACGGGAAGAACGAACGAGCCGTGGGGAGACGGAATACGGGGGAATGCGGCATTGTAATGGCGCAATATCTCTTGTGCCGTCTCCTCGATAGCGCGGTCTTTCGTGTTGATGATGACGCAACCGAGCCCGCGCATGATGGTACGCGCACGGTCGAGCTCCAACGTCACGGCATCGATGTCCGCATACCTCGACTGCCCCAATTGGCCACCCATACGCGTCTTGCGCACGCCAACGAGCACGGAGGGATCGGTTATGAGGCCGAAGAGGCGCTCGCGGTCAACTTCGTAGACTTCTTTGGGAAGCTCGAGACCCTCGACAAGAGGAACGTTTGCAACCTTGTACCCCTGCTGCCCCAGATAGATGGACGTCGGCGTCTTGCTCGTGCGGGAGACGCCGAGAATCACGATGTCGGCTTCGG
This sequence comes from Coriobacteriaceae bacterium, assembly GCA_025992705.1. Lineage (NCBI taxonomy): Bacteria > Bacillati > Actinomycetota > Coriobacteriia > Coriobacteriales > Coriobacteriaceae > Coriobacteriaceae bacterium. The sequence goes on along the minus strand of DAJPGJ010000001.1, from coordinate 930,211 downwards.
GCAGGTCTTGCGTGAGCAGACCGTCATCGTGACTGACGGTGAACTCGATTGCCTCGATACGCTGGAAGTACTGATCGTTGATCTTATGCTGTTCGCCGGGAGCGGGATTGTGAGTCTTGCCACTCACCTGTTCGATGACCGCAATGGAGTCCGACAGGACGTCGACAGCGTAAATGTTGGGATGATCTGCAAGATACGATTCCAGCGCATCCCTCAGCTCCTGAATGACAAGGGTGTAGTAGACGATGATTCGATCGTCGTTGTACATCTGGCGATGCAGGCGTTGTTCTTCCTCGAGAAACGAGCGAATCTGGTCGAAGGACCTGACGTACGGAAGCACCGTGATATTCGGGTCGAGCTCGCCGAAATGGCTCGCTGCCGAGCGAGCGATGGTCTTGGCCGTATTGCCCATCGAGTCACTGATGACATGGATGGTCGGCAGCGTAGGCATATCGCCCATGACGTGCCTACTTCTTGGCCATCTTGCCGATATCGGCCACGTTGGCGAACACGGCAACGAAGCTGTTGAGCAGGCGCAGGCGCATCTCACGCAAGGCCGCGTCGTCATCCATGATGAGCACGGCGTCGAAGAAGTTGTCGATGGGCGTGCGCAGACTTGCAAGCGCCTCGATGGCATCAAGATGGGCGCCATCCGCAAGGGCGGCCGTAACCGCGTCACGGGCAGCAGTAACGGCATCGGCCAGCGCAAGCTCCTGTGCCTCCATGATCGATGTGTCAGCATCGCAACCAAGGGAGGCATCGGCAAGATTTGCCGCGCGCGTGTAAGCCGTCGCCAGGTTTTCGAAGACTTCGGGCTGCTCGTTGCGTGCTGTCTGAAGCGCATCGATGCGCGCCAGCGTCTCGGCAGGCTCGAACATCCCCGTCGCCATGACGGCGGCGATGCAATCGGGCGCGTAGCCGCGATCGCGTGCGATGACCTCGAGGCGCGTCGCGAAGAAGGCGCGCACCTGCTCACGCACCTCGTCGAAGTCGAAATCGACCACGTCGCGGTAATTATCGAGCGCAACGTCAATGAGCTTGGCAAGCGAGACGTCGAGGCCATCGAGCAGGATGTTGATGATGCCGATGGCGGCGCGACGCAGCGCGAAGGGATCGGAAGAACCCGTGGGCCCCGCGCCAATCGCGAAGATGCCACAGACGGTATCGAGCTTGTCGGAGAACGCGGTGACGGTGCCTGCAAGGTTGCGCGGCAGCTCGTCTCCGGCAAAACGCGGACGATAGTGATCGGTGATGCCGAGGGCGACCTCGGGCGTCTCGCCCGAGAAGCGCGCATAGTGACCACCCATGATGCCCTGCAGGGAGGTGAACTCGACGACCGCGTTGGTGATGAGGTCGGCCTTGCACAGCAGCGCGGTGCGCACGACGTCATCGCGCTCGGCGCCCGTGATGCCGGCGGCGTCGCAGACGGCCTCGGCGTTCTTCACGATGCGCATGGTCTTGTCGTAGACGCTTCCGAGCTTCTCCTGGAACACGACGCGCTTCAAGCCATCGACGTAGCTCTCGAGCGGCTCACGGCGATCCTCGACCACGAAGAAGGCCGCATCGTCGAGACGGGCGCGCACGACGCGCTCGTTACCTGCGACGATGGTCTCGGTGTAGGCGGGATCACCGTTGCTCACGATGAGAAACGCGTTGTCGAGCGTGCCATCGGGCTGGTACATCGGGAAGTAGCGCTGATGTTCGAGCATCGCGTCGGTGATGATCTCGGGCGGGACGTCGAGGAAACGCTCATCGAAGTGCGCGAGCATGACGGTGGGATATTCGACGAGGTTCACGACCTCGTCGAAGGTGCCCTTGGGAGTGTCGGCCTTGAGGCCCGTCTCGGCCTCGATGGCGTTGATCTGACCGCGAATGGCCTGCGCGCGCTTCTTCGCGCTGGGAATGACCTTCATCTCCTCGTAGGCGGCCGGCAAGTCGGAGGCATTCGCGAACTCGAATTCGCGGTCGGCCATGAGGCGATTACCGCGCGAGATGCGGCCCGCAACCAGGCCGGCATACTCGACGGGCACGACTTCGTCGCCATACAGGGCCATGAGCCAGCGCACGGGACGCGAGAAGGTGACATGACCGCTGCCCCAACGCTGCGACTTGGGCCAGCTGATGCCTGCAATGAGGCCGGCAAGCAGGTCGGACAGGATATCCGCCGTCTTGCGGGAGGGCTCCTCGACCAAGGCGTACACATACTCCTTGCCGCTCTCGTCCGCCTCGCGCACGAGACAGGAGACGTCAACGCCCTTGCCACGGGCAAAGCCCTCGGCAGCCTTCGTGGGCTTGCCATCATCGTCGAAGGCGATCGCGGCGGCGGGGCCCTTGGCGCGCATGGAGAGTGCCTCGCTTGCGTCGGCAAGGTCCTCGACCACGAGAATCATGCGACGTGGCGTTGAATAGGTGACGACCTCGCCGTGGGCGACGCGTGCCTCGTCGAGGGCGTGCTGTGCCGCATCGGCAAGATCACGCGTTGCCGCATAGAGGGGCATGGCGGGAATTTCTTCGGTTCCGATCTCGAGGACAAGCTTGGATGCATTCATTATGCGACCCCCTCCTTCTCGGCGTCGCCGTCTAGCTCGCGCGGGCCATCCTGCGAGGCGATGTAGGCGCCGCCCTTCTCGATCACATGCTCGAGATAGGACTCGCAGCAGGCCTTTGCCATCGTGCGCACGCGCAGGATGTAGGCCATGCGCTCGGTCGCCGAGATTGCGCCGCGCGCATCGAGCAGATTGAAGGCGTGGCTGCATTTCATGACGCAATCGTAGGCGGGAAGCGGCAGTCCCAAGTCGAGCAGGCGCATGCACTCGCGCTCGGAAGCATCGAAGCGCGCGAAGAGCATGTCGACATCGGCGAACTCGAAGTCATATGCGCTTTGCTCGCGCTCGTTCTCGTAGAAGACGTCGCCATAGGTGAAAATCGAGCCATCAGGCCCCTTGCTCCAGACAAGGTCGTAAACGCTGTCAACGCCCTGGATGTACATGGCGAGGCGCTCGAGGCCGTACGTGATCTCGGCGGGAACGGGATCGCACTCGATGCCACCGACCTGCTGGAAGTACGTGAACTGCGTGACCTCCATGCCGTTGAGCCAGACCTCCCAGCCCAGACCCCAGGCACCCAGCGTGGGGCTTTCCCAGTCGTCCTCGACGAAACGCACGTCATGCTGATGCGGCTCGATGCCGATGGCGCGCAGGGAGCCGAGGTAGAGCTCCTGGACGTCATCGGGAGAGGGCTTGAGGATGACTTGGAACTGGTAGTAGTGCTGCATGCGATTGGGGTTGGCGCCATAGCGACCGTCGGTCGGGCGACGGCACGGCTGCACGTATGCCGTCTTCCAGGCACCGGGACCGAGCGCGCGCAGCGCCGTCGCGGTGTGATAGGTGCCCGCCCCCACCTCGGAGTCATATGGCTGCAAGATGACGCAGCCCTGGTCTGCCCAGTACTGTTGCAGGGTCAAAATGATGTCTTGAAAGGTCAGCATGCTCTCTATCCAATCGTGCGTACCATGCGATATGGTCTGCTTGCTTCTACAATGTGCCGATGCGGTCGAGGGGCCAGTACCTGAACACGGCACGTCCCGTTATGTCTTCCGTGTTGATGGCGCCAAAGGCGCGGCTGTCCGCGGAGTTCGTGCGATTGTCTCCCATGACCCAAACATAGCCCTCGGGTACCACATAGGGATACTGGATGCCCGAATTCAGGTCGTTGCTCGGCTTGCCCTGCGTGTACGGCTCGTCGAGGCGTACGCCGTCCACATATACGGCGCCATCGCGCAGGTCAACTGTCTGACCGCCCGTGGCGATGACACGTTTGATGAGCACGCGCTCTGGGTCGGACGGATCCTCGAAGGTGATGATGTCGCCTTGGGCAGGCTCGCCGAAGGCGTAGCTCAGCTTCTCGGAAAAGACGCGATCGCCTATCTCGATGGTCTGCTCCATCGAGCCGGAGGGAATCTCGTAGGGCTGCATGACAAAACGCGTGAAGAGCGTGGCCAGGCCAACGGCAACCACGATGATGAGAAGTATCTCGATGACCAGGCGTAATGGCGAGTTCTTCTTCACGAATGCACCCCTTTCCTTCCCTCAAAAACAAACATGTAAGCGTATATGATAGCGCGACCAGACCGGTATCTCAGTCAGAATCGGAACGAATGGTATCTGCGTACGCTCGTTCCTCGTCCGTGAGCTTGGCGGCATCGAGCATGTCGGGGCGCAGCAGAGCCGTCCTCTCGATGGCGGCACGTCGGCGCCATGCCGCAATCGCCCCGTGATTGCCCGAGAGCAACACCTCGGGTACCTCCATATCCCGATAGACAGCGGGTCGCGTATACTGCGGAAACTCGAGAAGGTTGTCGGCAAAGGACTCCTCGACGGCGCTGTTCTCATCTCCCAACGCACCGGGAAGCAAACGGCACACCGCATCGGTAACGACCATGGCAGCAAGCTCGCCGCCCGTCAAAACGTAATCACCGAGGCTGATGCAGCGATCCGCAAGCGTATAGGCACGCTCGTCGATACCCTCGTAACGCCCGCATACCATGAGCAGGCGCTCATAGCCCGCAAGCTCGGCGGCCATATCCTGGTTGAAGGGACGGCCCGTAGGCGTGAAGAAGATGACGTGAGGCTTGGGGCCCGTCGAGCAGATGCTCTCGATGGCTTCGAAAATGGGTGGGCAGCACATGAGCAGTCCGGCCCCTCCCCCGTAAATCTCGTCATCGGTCGTGCGGTGCCTGTCATGAGTCCAATCACGTAGGTCATAGGCGTGAAAGTCGAGTATGCCCTTTTTGCGGGCGCGGCCAAGTATGGAGCTTGACATGACCCCTTCGAACATCTCGGGGAAAACGGAGAGCGTCTCGGCAATCATGACTCGATCAAACCGTCCATGACGCGCGTACGAATGGCCTCGTCCGCAGCTTCGGGATACGAGACGATGACCTCGTCCACGACCGGGACGAGCACCTCCCCATACGGACCGTCAATGACCCACACGTCATGGGCGGCTGTCTCGATGACCTCACGTATTTCGCCAAGCTCGCCATGACGCTCGTCAACGACCGTGCGTCCAATCTCGAGCAGGGGATTATCGAGGCCTTCGAGATTGCGCACGTCAGCCAGAAGAAAGCGTCCGGCAATCTGCTCGGCGGCATCGATCGTGTCAATGCCCTCGAAGCGCAGCTGGTAGGTATTGCCCGCACCTTCGCTCACCGATATGACATCAAGCTCGCGCGGGCCCTGCAACGTGGGCGGGACGACGTGGACGTGCAAGCCCTCATAGACGGAAAAGGGAAGGTTGCCGGCCGTCGTGGCCGTAACCTCCCCCTCAAGCCCGCGTGCCTTACCGACACGGGCAACAAGTTCGTATTCTGTACGAGACATACAGCTGCTACTCGGCGAGCTCGACCTCGACACGGAAACCGTCTTGCGAGGCAGCAGCGCGAGCAAGCGTGCGAATCGCCTTGATGATACGGCCCTGACGACCGATGATCTTACCGATATCGCTCTCGTCGACCTCAATCTCGATGAACAGCTCGCCGTTTTCCTGGTCGGTACCGGTAACGGTCGCCGCCTCGGGATTCTCGACAATCTGCTCGACGAGCGTGCGGACGAGCTGCGTGACGTCTTCGAACGACTCGACCATGGCCTACTCTTCTCCGGCCTCTTCGGACTCGCCCTCTTCAGCCTCGGCCTCAGCCTCAGCCGCAGCGGCGGCTTCCTCGGCTGCCTTGCGAGCTGCCTCCTCGGCGGCCTTCTTGGCGGCTTCCTCGGCGGCGATGCGATTGGCCTCGGTCTTGTTGGCGATACGCTGAGCGAGCTTCTCGGGCAGCGGCTCGTTCTTCACGCTCGCGATGATCTTGGCAACGCGATCGGACGGCTGAGCGCCCTTGGCAATCCACTCATCGACCTTGGCAACATCGAGATCGATGACCGAAGGATCCCCCGCGGGGTCGTAGGTGCCGACCTGCTCGATGATACGACCGTCGCGCTTCTTGCGCTGATCGGCGACCACGATGCGATAGAACGGGGCTTTGTGGGCACCATGACGTGCCAGACGGATGACTACCAAAACTTCTCCTTCAATCTATCGCCTGCACCCATTGCAGGCGTGAAATTGAGACCTGGCGCGATGACGGGTCGCGCACGAACCGACATTGTAACGCAAACTTCACGCGATGGAATAGGTTTTTTCTACATCGAGGTGGTCACGGGCTCGAGAGCGGCAAGCGCATCGTGCACCGTGCGTATGATGTGCGAGACGGCCTCGCTCGTATCGAGCTCGACCTTCTCGCCCGTCGCGCGGTCCTTGAACTCCACGATATCGTTTTGCGCACCGCGTTTGCCAATGATCAGCTGATATGGCCAGCCGATAAGGTCGGCATCGGCGAACTTGACGCCGGCGCGCTCGTCACGGTCGTCAAGGGCGACCTCGATGCCCGCGGCCTCGAGTTCGTCGGCGAGCTTGAACGCGAGGGGCTCGACGAGGTCATCGCCCATCTGGAGGGGAATGACGCATACCTGCGCAGGCGCGATGCTCACGGGCCAATACATGCCGTTCTCGTCGTTGCGCTGCTCGACGACAGCCGCCATCGAGCGTGTCACGCCAATGCCGTAGCAGCCCATGACGTAGGGTTTCTCGACACCATCGGCATCCATGTACGTGGCGTTCATGGCCTCGGAGTACTTCGTGCCAAGTTTGAAGACCTGGCTCACCTCGATGCCACGCGAACCCGAGAGGACCTTGCCACAGACAGGACACAGGTCGCCCGGCTCGGCGAGCACGAGGTCGATCCACGCATCCGGCGTGAAGTCACGACCGGGCTCGGCACCCAGGAAGTGGTAGCCATCCTCGTTGGCACCGACGGCCCACGCATGCGTGCCCTCGAGCGCGGCATCGCAGATGCAGACAACGCCTTCCGGCAAATCGACCGGACCCATCGAGCCCTTGTGCAAACCCGCTTCGAGCATCTCCTCGTCCGTGAGCAGACGCCAGCCCTCGATGGCCTTCTCAGCCTTGATGTCGTTGAGCTCGTGGTCACCGGGGATGAACAGGGCATAGATCTTGCCGTCGTCACCGGTGCCCGATAGGGCCTTCACGGTCGCGTTCTCGGGCACGTCGAGGAAGCCCGCAAGATCGGCGATGGTATGCACGCCTGGCGTCTCGATCTTCTCGAGTGCGCGCTCCTCGCCGAGCGCCATCGTCACGCCCACGTTTGCCGCCTCGGCGTCTGCCGCGAATCCGCAGGTGCAATGCACGAGGTCGGACTCGCCGGCATCGGCCAGCGCCATGAATTCGCAGGTCTCCGAGCCGCCGATCTGGCCAGAATCGGCCTCGACCATGCGATACTCGAGGCCGAGCCGCTCGCAGACACGCGCGTAGGCGACCTCCATATCGCGATAGCTCTCGTCAAGCGATTCTTCGTCGGCGTTGAAGCTGTACGCGTCCTTCATCACGAACTCGCGCGTCCTGAACAGGCCGAAGCGCGGACGCATCTCGTCGCGGAACTTCACCTGCATCTGCCACAGCGTGCAAGGAAGGTCCTTGTAGCTACGCAGCTCGTCGCGCACGAGGTCGGTGATGAGCTCCTCGTGGGTGGGGCCCAGACACAGTTCGCGCTCGTGGCGGTCGGTAACGCGCATGAGCTCGGGACCGTAATCATCCCAGCGCCCCGACTCGTGCCAGAGCTCGGCAGGCTGCAAGATGGGCATGAGGATCTCCTGGGCGCCGGTCGCGTTCATCTCCTCGCGCACGATGTCCTGCACCTTGTTGAGCACGGTCATTCCTAGTGGCAAGAAGGTGTAGGTGCCCGATCCCATCTGACGAATCATGCCCGCGCGGAGCAGCAGCTTGTGGCTTGCGATATCCGCTCCGGCAGGATCTTCCTTCAATGTCGGACAATAGGTCTTGCTCATACGCATGATGCTCATGTTGTACCCTCGCTTGCGCTCGTGCTCGAAACATATGTCGCACATGGTACCACGTAGGCACAACTGCAATGAAAGCCATATCCACGCAAAAGAGGCAGATGCAATGCATCTGCCCCTCTCCCACGGCTTCAGTGCCGAATCCAGACCTTCGACACAAGAATCCGTTTGCCTTCGAAACGCGCTTATCGCTCCTCGTTGCCCACGAAAGCACCACGCACGGAGCAAGCCAGCGCACCGTCACGATAGTTGTCCTCGGAGAAGGTGCTCTGAATCTTGCCGTCCTGGACGATGTAGGAAACCATCTCCTCGACGGTCATCTTGGTGTAGTCGCGATAGGTGTGATTGCAAGCCATAATGTACTCCTTTACTTGGCATCCAATAAAAGCAGGCACACCTTAGCAGCAACGTGAACAATGATTTATTCTGATTTTCGGATAAAGATTTGAGGTTCAAGGGGAATCGTGAACATCGCACCCGCTCAGCGGCATCACGATGCCGCTGTTGCCGCAAACGGACACCCCGTGCAAATACGGCACAGCCGTCAGCGGCAAAAAGCGTAGCCAAGGCAGGTGGACAATCATCGCCACGGGGTCAAATCCCAGACGTCACTAAAACACGAAGACGCCCCGGGACAGCGTGAGTCCGGGGCGTCCTCGATGTGAAAGCGAAAAACTAGAGATTGATGCTGATGTTGGCTTCCTTGAGCTGGCGACGGCTCACCTCGCCGGGTGCGCCCGTCATCGGATCGGCACCCGAGCTCGTCTTGGGGAAGGCGATGACATCGCGAATGGAAGCATAGCCGCCGATGAGCATGACCAGGCGGTCAAGGCCAAGCGCGATGCCGCCGTGAGGAGGCGCGCCGAAGCCAAGCGCCGTGATGAGGAATCCGAATTGCTCGTCGATCTGCTCGTCGCTCATGCCAATCTGGCGCAGAATGCGGCGCTGCAACTCGGGCTGGTGGATACGAATCGTGCCGCCACCCATCTCGAAGCCGTCCATGACGATGTCGTAGGAGTAGCTTCCGCAGGCAAGCGGATCGCTCTCGATCTTGTCGAGGTCCTCGTCGCGCACGCGCGTGAACGGATGATGCTCGGCGGCGTAGCGCTTCTCGTCCTCGTCGTAGCGGAACATCGGGAAGTTCACGACCCAGCACAGGTCATGCGTGCCCGGCTCGACGAGGTTCATGGCATGGGCCATGTGCAGACGCATGTTGCCCAGGACCTCGTTGACGACGCTCGTGCTATCGGCACCGAACATGACGAGGTCGCCCGGCTCGACGTCGAGCGCCGTCTTGATCGCCTCGATCTCATCTTCGGTGAAGAACTTGGTGATGGGGCTGTTGACCTTGCCCTCGCTGCGGAATTGAATCCAGGCCATGCCCTTGGCGCCCCACTCGAGAGCCAGATCGCCCAGCTTGTCGATTTGCGCGCGCGGCCAATCGCCCGCGCCCTTGGCATTGATGGCCTTGACGACGCCGCCATTGGCGAGCGCGCCGGAAAAGACCTTGAAGCCGCAGTCCTTGACGATATCGGAGATGTCGACGAGCTCCATGCCAAAACGGCGGTCCGGGCGGTCGGTGCCATAACGGGCCATGGCCTCGGCGTAGGGCACGCGATCGAGCGGGAAGCTCACGTCGTCGATCCCGACGGCCTTGAAGACCTCGGCGAGCACGTCTTCCATCATGTTCATGACGTCATCTTCGGTGACGAAGGACATCTCGATGTCGACCTGGGTGAACTCGGGCTGACGGTCGGCGCGCAGGTCTTCGTCACGGAAGCAACGCGCGACCTGGTAATAGCGCTCGATGCCGCCAATCTGCGTGAGCTGCTTGAAGAGCTGCGGCGATTGGGGCAACGCATAGAAGTGACCGGGATTGGTGCGCGATGGCACGATGAAGTCGCGCGCACCCTCGGGGGTGGACTTGCCGAGAATCGGGGTCTCGACCTCGATGAAGAGGCGTTCATGCAGGGCGTTGCGAATCGACCAGGTGACGGTGTCGCGCAGACGCAGGGCCTCGGCAACGGGCGTGCGTCGCATGTCGAGATAGCGCCACTTCATGCGCGTGAGCTCGTCGGTGTCGATATCGTCGTCGAGCGGGAAGGGCGGCGTGGCAGACTCGTTGAGGATCGTGCACTCGTTCACGACCACGTCGATCTCGCCCGTGGGCAAATCGGGATTGGCAGTGTCTTCGGGGCGCTCGCGCACGAAACCGGTAATCTCGATGGCCCACTCGGGACGCATCCTCTCGCCCAGCTCGAAGCAATCCTTGGCGGTATCGGGATCGAAAACGACCTGCGTAATGCCCGTACGGTCGCGCAAATCGACGAAGATGAGACCGCCGTGGTCACGCCTGCGGGCAACCCAGCCGGTAAGCGTCACCGTCTGGCCGATATCCTCGCGACGCAGCTCGCCACAGGTATGCGTGTGCATGGAGTACTCGTTTGCAAAATCCTCAGGCACTGTATGCCCTCCTTCATCATGCGATCCGCCATAGACAGTGGAGGACCGCGCCTTTCCTTATCACAAGGTAGCTATTATGAAACAAGCGACAAGCCCGCGCGAGGGGCATTTCGCCAAGCGTACCTAGAGCAAACGCGCCATATCCTCGGCAATGGTATCGAGTGATACGGGCGTCTCCTCGTGTGTGCTCATGTTGCGTGCCACGCACGTACCGGAAGCAAGCTCGTCGGGACCGATGACGAGCACGTAAGCCGCCTGCGTCTTGCCGGCGACCTTGAATTGCGACTTGAGCGAACGGCCTTGCATGTCCATCTGCGCGGCGATACCCGCATCACGTAGGGTCTGCACGATGGCGAAGGCGTCCTCGGCAAGTGCGGCGTCTGCGAGCGCAACGTAGACGAAGGGACGACTCTCGGGTGCAAGATCGATGCCGAGCTCCTCGAGTACGAGCAGGATACGCTCAAAGCCAACGGCAAAGCCGAGGCCCGGCAGATCCTTGCCCGAAATCTCGCCCATGAGCTTGTCGTAGTGACCGCCACCACCGATGGCAGTCTGCGTTCCCAGGCCAGCCGTAACCTGCACCTCGAAAACGGTGCCCGTGTAATAGTCGAAGCCGCGAACGAGACGGGAATCTTCCACGTACGAGATACCGGCGGCATCCAAGCACGATTTGACCTGCTCGAAGCGATCGGAGCAGCTTTCGCACAGGTAGTCCGAAAAGCGCGGAGCGTCGTCCATGACATGCTTGCACGACTCGTTCTTGCAGTCGAAGGAGCGCAGCGGATTGGCGTCGATGCGACGCTTGCACTCATCGCAGAGCTCGTCGGCGTGCTCGGCCTCGTAATCGCGCACCGCCTGCGTGTAAGCGGGGCGACACGATTCGTCACCCATCGAGTTGATGAGCAGCGTCATCTGCTCGGCGGGAATGCCGAGCGCGGCGAAGAAGCGCATGCACATGATGATCATCTCGGCATCGGCAATTGGCTCGGTGGCGCCGAGGCACTCGACACCCACCTGCCTGAATTCGCGATAACGTCCCTTCTGCGGACGCTCGGCGCGAAACATCGGCCCTGCATACCAGAGCCTTGCCGGAGCCGCGCCTTGCGGCACGAGGGCGTGCTCGGCGATGGCACGCACGACACCCGCCGTGCCCTCGGGACGCAGCGAGAGGACCTGATCGCTCTTGAGCGTGGTGCCCTCGCGCATTGCCTGCATGGCTCCCATCGACCGTACCGAGAAGAGCTCCTTGCTGGCAACGTCACTCGTCTCTCCCACGCTGCGCGTGAAGAGCTCGGTACTCTCGAAAACCGGCGTCTGGATGGGCTCGTAGCCATAGGCGGAAAACACCTCGTTCGCACGTGCGACGAACTCAAGCCACGCACCTGCGCGGTCAAAGATAAGATCCTGAGTGCCTTTCGGCGCCTTGTATCGCATTACTTGCCGTCCCTTTCATTCGTCTGGTCTCCGCTTGCGACAGGTTCGTCGCTCACGACGATGGCATCGACATCGATGGGCTGCGGGTCATCCGGGCCTTGCGCGTCCTCGACAGTCGCGCTCATGGTCGCAAGTTCGTCCTCGTATGCCTGCTTGTGAGCGGCGTTTTCCTCGATGCGAGCTATGAGCTCGGCATGCGCTGCGCGAAACGCCGTATCATCTGCCAGCTGCTCGTAGACATCGCGGCCAAGCTGCTGCATGAGCTTGTTCTCCTCAAGCACCAAGTCGGCAATCTTCATCTTGATCCTGGCCTTAGCCGCCACATCACCCGCCGTCGACGCAAGCCCTGACATGAACTCGCTGCCCTTGTCGATGAGCTCTTTGGCGGTTTCCTGAAAACTACTCATGCATGGCTCCTTTGCAGATGATGGTCATGTACGCAAAAGAGGCCCATCAGGGCCTCTCGAGGTAATGCGTATATACACGAAGACTAGGCGCGGGTGACCTTGCCGGCCTTCAGGCAGCTCGTGCAAACGTTTGCCTTGCGAACGTGACCCTTGGCGTCCTTGATGGTGACCTTCTGGATGTTGGGACGAAAGACCCTGTTGGTCACACGGTGGGAGTGGCTGACATTGCGGCCTGCTGCCGGATGCTTTCCGCAGACCTCGCATACCTTCGACATCTTCGTTCTCCTTGCTACAAACGGCTTACGCCGGATTTCCATGCGGATTGAGCGTGTCACCACGCGAATTCAGAACTATAGCACAAATTGCATGAAATGAGACGATGATTTTCTGGGTGGTGAGGATTCCTCGTTTGTCCGTCGGCAATCCCTATGACCTTGGGTGAGCATCCTTGTAGACGTCCTTCATGTGCTGCAGCGACAGATGCGTGTAGACTTGCGTCGTCGAAAGGCTCGCATGCCCGAGCATCTCCTGTACGCTGCGCAGGTCGGCACCGCCCTCGACCAAATCCGTTGCAAAGGCATGGCGCATGTCATGGGGATGCAGACTCGGGTCAAGGCCCGCCTGGGCAGCCCGCTGTTTGAAGACGCGTCGCAGGCTATCGGCAGACATCGCGTTTCCGCGTGTGGAGACGAAGAGTGCGTTGCCGCAGGCATCCTCCAGAAGAGCCGGACGCCCCTCTCGCACGTAACGGTCCACGGCTTCGAGCGCGATGGGGTACAGAGGGACGATGCGCTCCTTGGAACCCTTGCCAAAGAGGCGGATGCTCGCATCCGAGAAATTGACGTCAGCAAGCTCGAGACGGGCAAGCTCGGCAATACGGGCGCCACTCGCATAGAGTAGCTCGAGAAAGGCTTGGTCACGCAGACCGACGGAATCGCCTTCGCATACGGCAAGCAATCGCTCGATGTCGGAATCGCTCGTCTTGCGCGGGAGGTCGCGCCCCAGCTTGGGCGATGACGTCGCTGCCGCTGGATTGAGCTGCGTGACATTCTGGACGTTCAGGTACTTGAAGAAGGTGCGTATGGCCGAAAGGCGTCGAGAGACCGTCTTGGGGGTATAGCCAGAGGCATTGAGCTCCACGAGATAACGGCGAAACCGACGATACTCCACCTGAAGCGGGTCGAGACCGCTACGTGCGGCCCAATCAAGGTAGCTGCGTATGTCGATGCAGTACGCACGCACGGTGTTATCGGAAAGCCCCCGCTCGACCGAGAGATGCCGCGCAAAGGCGCAAGCCCAACGCGCGGCATTCGCGTCGAGGCGCTCGTCGGCGAAGCATTCCTCGGGAGAGAAGATCTTCGTCATGATTGCGATACTCCATCGAAAAGGTCGGGGCGCCTCGCAACGAAATCGTCGATAGCCGCATGCGCCCGCGCGGCATAGGCAGCCTTGCGCTCGCGCTTGTTGCGTATCTTGGGTTCGATGGGATCGATGATGCCATAGTTGACATGCATGGGCTGGTAATCTTTCGTGCCAGAATCGGTCGCATACGCGAGCAGGCAACCAAAGAGTGAGTCGCGTGGCAAGACCGGTGCATCAAGCCCGGCGAGCTCGGCGTAGACGGCGAGCGCGACGAAGAGACCCGAAGCGACGGCCTCGAGGTATCCTTCCGTACCCGTGAGTTGACCTGCGAGGTGTACCTCGGGCCTCGAGGGGATGGCAAGCGTCTTCGTCAGCACGTGCGGTGTGTCGACAAAGGTGTTGCGATGCATGACGCCGAAGCGCGAGAACTCGGCGTTCTCGAGGCCGGGAATCATCCTGAAGACGCGTTCCTGTTCGCCAAAGCGCAGGTTGGTCTGGAAGCCGACGAGGTTGTATGCCGTCGCCGCGGCGTTCTCGGCGCGCAGCTGCACGGCGGCCCAGGGGCGCTTGCCCGTACGCGGATCGGTAAGCCCAACCGGTTTGAGGGCACCATGCGAGAGCGCATCGCGCCCGGTACGCGCGACTTCCTCGACCGGCTGGCACGCTGCGAAGAGCTCGCGGCGCTCGAAATCTTTCTCGATGACGCGGCCCGCGTTGACGAGCTCGCCAACGAAGGCCTCGTACTCCTCACGATTCATCGGAGCGTTGAGATAGTCGGCCGTGTCACCTTTGTCATAGCGTGACTGGGCGAAGATGACCGAGCGGTCAAGGGATTCCGCCTCGACGATGGGAGCTGCCGCATCGTAGAACGCAAGACCTTGCGAGCCGAGCTCGTCGGCAAGTTGCCTCGCGAGCGCATCAGCCGTGAGCGGGCCGGTCGCGATGATGGCTGGACCATCGGGAATGCTCGTGCACTCCTCGCGCACGAGCTCGATGTTGGGTGATGCGTCGATGAGGCGTTGCACGGCGGCGGAGAACTCGTCGCGATCGACTGCAAGCGCGCCGCCTGCGGCTACGCGCGTATCAAAGGCGCAAGCAAGGAGTCTGGAGCCAAGCGCATCGAGCTCGTATTTGAGCGATCCTGCTGCCGTTTCGGGATCGACGCTCTTGAGGGAGTTCGAGCAGACGAGCTCGGCGACGTTGCCCGTCTTGTGTACGGGCGTGGGATGCTCGGGGCGCATTTCGACCAAACGCACGGACACGCCGCGCAAGGCGAGCTGCAAAGCGGCCTCGCAACCAGCGAGTCCTGCCCCGATGACCGTGACCATCGGAAACCCTCTATCGACCATAGACAACAAACGACCTCACCTATAGAGAACCGCTCCAAAGCCCTACTTCTCGAGCTTGGGATAGCTGATGCCCAAGACATCCGCGAGGTTCTTGAGCGCCTGCTCTTCTGGAATACCTGCTTCAGCTTGCTGATTCAGGTACCTTTGCATTTCCTCTTTGGTCATTTCCTGATCCTCCATGGTGCATTCCTTTCGGCAAGCTGCTTGAACTCACCGATTTACCTTACCATTGCCGCATCTTCTTGTCTCATGATGCGAGGAATTACATATGACGATTCCCTCCTTCCCTAGCGTCTTGGCACGAGCTGGTAGCGACCGTCCATGCCACGTTGGACGAGGTTGTCGAGTTCGTAGGAGGCAAGGCGTCTCGAGAGCTCGCCGGGAGAGAAGTCGAAGTAGGCCGCGAGCTGCTGGGCGGAAAGCGCCTCGGCGGCAAGAGCGCGCAAGACGGAATCGTCGCCGATGAGGTCATCGCATGCATCCCCCTCCCCCTTTGCGACCCTATCGGAAAGCAGCTCGTACATGGAATGGGCCCAGGCAAGCTCGATCGCGGAATCGAGGGTCTCGGTATCGACGACGCAATAGGCGCCCTGGGTGATGAGATGGTTGGTGCCACGCGAGTTGGGCGAGGTGATGGAGCCGGGCACGGCCGCGACGTCGCGATTGGCGCGCAGTGCCGCATCCGCCGTCGAGAAGGTCCCGCTCGGAAGGCCAGCCTCGACGATGAGCACAAGTGCCGCAAGCCCCGCGATGATGCGGTTGCGTCGCACGAAGGTCGGGCGCAGGGGTTGGGTACCCCAGGGATTTTCGGAGATGACAGCACCTTGGGCGTCTATGACGCGTTGGAACAGTTCGCGGCCGCGTTTGGGATAGGTCACGTCGGCACCCGAGCCAAAGACGACGACCGTCGGGCAACCGGCATCGAGCGCCATGCGATGCGCGCACTGGTCGCATCCCATCGCGCCACCGGAGATGATGGGAATGCCGCGCGAGGCGATATGCGAGGCGAAGACCTCGGCGCAGGCCAGGCCATAGGGCGTCGCCTTGCGAGAGCCGATGATGGCGATGCCCGGCCGTAAGGCGGCCGGGTTGCCGATACCGCGAAGCACGCGAGGTGGATCGGGCGTATCGCGCAATATGGCCGGATACTCGTCTGAGACGATATCAATCTCGAATCGTGGACCGTCCAATTGGCATGCATCATCCATGGCTACTCCAGGTTATTGTCGACACGGTACATACACGACTCGAGCAGATGCTCCTCGCGAACGGACTCGCTCTCGTCGAGGTCGGCAATCGTGCGTGCCACGCGCAGGATACGCACGATGCCACGCCCCGAGAGAAAATGCTTGTGTGCCATGTCCTCGATGAGCTTGTGGCCGGCGGTGCTGAGTCCGCATGACTCGATCACCTCATGCGGCGTGACGTTTCCAAGCGACTCCGTACGCTCGCCACGCCAGCTCGCACGCTCGCGTGCCGCACGCACCTCGTCGGCGATCTGCGCCGAGCACGTGCCCCTGCCGCTCTCCAACACGCGTGTGGGATCGACACGGGTGACCTCGCATATGAGATCGATACGATCCTTGAGCGGACCGCCCAGCTTTGCCTGATAGTGACTTACCTGGTTTTCGCTGCAACGACAGGCGTGCGCGACATCACCCAGAAAGCCACAGGGACAGGGGTTGGAGGCGGCGATGAGCTGAAAGCGCGCGGGAAAGACCGCACGCGAGCCCACCCTGCTCACGACAACCCTGCCGTCCTCGATGGGCTGACGCAGAGCCTGCAAAGCGCTGTTCGAGAACTCGGCGAACTCATCAAGGAACAGCACACCGTTATGGGCGAGCGACACTTCGCCCGGCCGCACGTTACCCGAGCCGCCACCGACGAGCGAAGCGACCGTCGCCGAATGATGCGGTGCGCGAAAGGGGCGTACCCCTGACGTAATGGCATGCAAATCGAGGCCGGCAACCGAGTGAATGAGTGCCGTCTCGATGCGCTCCTCCTCGTCAAGCGGCGGGAGTATGCTCGGCAAGCGTTTTGCAAGCATGCTCTTGCCCGCACCGGGAGGCCCGATGAGCAGAGCGCCATGCCCGCCTGCCGCCGCAATCGTGAGAGCGCGCACGGCGAATTGTTGGCCGACGACATCACGATAATCGAGTTGCTCGGCACCTACCCCAGCCTCGAGCGTGTCGGGAGGAGAAAACGATGCGGATCGCAGCTGGGCAAGATGATCGATGCACACGTGATCGAGCCCGCTGAGCTTTGGCATGCACGTTGCATCGGATGCGGATAGCAGGCGCAACTGGTCTCGTTGGGCACCGATGGCGTATGCGAGCAAGCCGTCAACGGGACGCACGGCACCATCAAGGGCAAGCTCTCCCACGGCCAGGGTCTCCTCGACACAAGCCGGGTCAATCTGTCGCGTTGCAAGAAGATATGCGATCGCGATAGGCAAATCGAAGCCGGAGCCACTCTTGCGCACGGTGGCAGGAGCCAGGTTGATAACCACGTGACTGGCCGGCATATCGAAACCGGCCGCCCTCACGGCACTTCGCACCCGCAGACGTGCCTCTTGCACGGACGCATCGGCCATGCCGACGATGTGCCAGCCAGGCAACCCCGGCCCGATCTCGATCTCGACCGTGACGGGAACGGCCTGGACGCCGTAGAGGGCACAGGTGGGAACGCAGGCGCGTACGGTCCTAGAAGCACTCATTGAAGCAACCCTTATGATGACGCAGGAGCGCGCGATGAGGTGCCGTAACACAGATCGCAATGGCATCGAAGCGGACGCTGCTGTTGTCATCCCAGTCATCAGTCACCATCATGTAACACAGCGCGATGCGTTCGTAGCGGCTTTGTTTGTTGCGCGTGATCGCCTCCTCGGGAAGCCCGGCCTCGAGGCTCTGGCGCGTCTTGACCTCGATGAAACAAAGCGTGTCTTCCGGATCGCGCGCGATGATGTCCGCCTCCCCGAAGCGACAGAACCAATTGCGCTTGACGATCGTGTACCCGCGAGACTTGAGGTAGCGCACGGCCGCCTCTTCGCCTTTCCTGCCGAGTTCCTGACGTGACTCGATATGACCTTCCTGCTCGTAGGGATCCCCGCAGAATTCCTCGGGCGAGATATCGAAACTGCGATCTGGAGGCACGCTCGGTGCACGAACGACCGTTTCGGCATCTTCGTTCGCTGCCCCAGCCTCGCCTTCATCGTTCTTGACCTTGCCTTCGGCGAACTCGAGCAAATCCTCGTCGATATCACATGTGGACCCATCGCCGCATTCGTCACCGCGGGCCTCCTCGTCCTTAATCGTGTCATGCTCGTCATCTGGCACTTCTTCGTCATTTCCGGGATATGCAATCTGCGCTTTTGCGGCCATGTTCATCCTTTCTCGCCAAACTACCGTGGGGAAAATTCTTTCAGGCAAATCCAACAAAAACGCCGAATGTCTTTGGTCAAATCACCGAGCAAACACCCATCGATTCAAGACCTCACTCCAACGAAAATCGGAACGAACCCGGATACGATTTGCGCTATGCACGACACGCACACCGTGGGATACTGAGCATGTGAAACGACAGAGCGGAGGGTTCATGAAAGAGGAACGCGCGCAGTACATTGCCGATATCCTGGCGTTGGATGGAGACGTCAACGGGCGAGAAATGGCGCTTGCCTTCATCGCCGACTCAGATGTCTGGGTTCATGGGGCGCCTGCGCCATTTCCCTACGTGCCGTACCTCTTCAACAAAGAGGACCGCGCCTATATCGCCGATCAAGTAACGACCATGCATCGCATTCTCTGCAAGGTGATTAGGCGTTACCTTGACGACGAGGGCTATCGCGAGCTCTTTCACTTTCCCGAGGAGTTGCATCGCCTCATCATGCTGCCTTGCGACTACGACGACCTTCTGCCCATGGCGCGCTTTGACCTCTTCCTGAACGAGGATGATCTAAGCTACAAGTTTTGCGAATTCAACACGGACGGCAGCGGTGCCATGTCACGCGACTACATGATCGGCAAGGCCCTCATGCAAGGCGAGGCCTATCGCCGCTTCTCCCAGGAGCACGAGCTCAGGCAGTTCGAGCTCTTCGACAGTTGGGTCGCGTCCTTCATGCGTATATACGAAAGCCGTCCCAGCGCACGTTCCAACCCGACGATTGCCGTCACCGATTTTCGCGAAAGCGGGGTCTTCAGCGACTTCAACCGTTTCATTGAAGCATTCCAGAAGGCAGGATACGACGCGCGTTTCACCGACATACGTGACTTTGAGTTTGACGGTGAGCATCTCATCGACTCGACTGACGGTCAGATCGTCGATGCCATCTACCGTCGGGCGGTCACGAGCGAAATCCTGCAGCACCCGGGCGAGTGCGATGGTCTCATCGACGCCGTGGCTGCTGGCAAAGTCTGTCTCATCGGGCATTT
The DNA here is from genome assembly GCA_025992705.1 of Coriobacteriaceae bacterium. NCBI lineage: Bacteria > Bacillati > Actinomycetota > Coriobacteriia > Coriobacteriales > Coriobacteriaceae > Coriobacteriaceae bacterium. The sequence continues at coordinate 910,844 of DAJPGJ010000001.1, read as the reverse complement.
CCGCACGACGGTCGTGCATTCCAAGGAAGTCAACATCGCCCTGTTCGACGAGCGCACCCGCGCGTTCTTGAGCGAGGAGGAAGCCGCCTTCGTGGACGCACACGTACCACGCACCTATCGTCTCGAAAGCGGCGTGAACGGCTTCACGCTCGACGAGGTCAAAGACGACAAGGACGCCTGGATCATCAAACCGGCCGATGATTACGGCGCGCACGGCGTATACCCCGGCGTCGACTTTGACCAGGAGCGATGGGAGCGCATCGTGGACGAGAACCTCGATGCCGGATACATCGTGCAGGAGTTCTACCAACCGCCTCGCGTCGATATCATCAACACCGTCATCGATGATGACGATCCGTGCAGAGTCGAGTCATGGCAGTCCATGCCCGGCGTGTATCTCTACGAGGGCAAGCCCGTTGGCTTCTACTGCCGCCTAGGCAACGAGGGCGTCATCGCCATCGACCACGGTGGTCTATGCGCCAATAGCTTCGCCGTCGACTAATCGACGGCGAGCTCGGCAGCGGCCTTGAGCCGTTGTTCGACAATGGCCCGATCCAAAAGTTCGATGGACTCGAAGAGCGGCGGGCTCACCATGTTGCCACACACGGCAACGCGAATCGGCTGGAAGACGAACTTCGGCTTGGCGTCGAGCTTCTCGAGCAAGCCGCGCAACGCGGCCTCGATGCCCTCGACCGTCCACTCGCAATCCGCGAGCACCTCAGCGGCCTCAAGCAGGGCCGTCTTCGCGGCCTTGCCCTCCTTGCGGAGGACCTTCTCGACGCTCTTCTCGTCAAGTTCGATATGCTCGTCGAGAAGATAGGCAATCATGGGCACGGCCTCGGTCATGAGCTTGACGCGCTCGCTCACGAGCGGATAGATGGCCTCCAGACGCGGGCGCATCGCCTCGACACCGGCCTCGTCCGCTGCATACCCCGCCTCGATGAGATACGGTGCGAGTACGTCGACGAAGGCCGCCGCGCCCATCTGCTGGATGTACTGGCTGTTGATCCACTCGAGCTTGTCGTAGTCAAGCGAGCTCGGATTCTTGCTGATGCGCTCGAGCGTGAAGAGCTTGGCCATCTGCTCGCGCGTGAACAGCGTGGTCTCGCCATCAGGCGCCCAGCCGAGCAGCGCGAGGTAGTTGAAGAGCGCATCGGGCAGGTAGCCCATATCGCGATATTCCTCGACGCTTGCCGCACCGTGACGCTTGGAGAGCTTCTTGCCATCCGGGCCGCAGATCATCGGCAGATGAGCAAAAGTCGGCGTGGGATAGCCAAGGGCCTCGTAGACGAGGACCTGGCGCGGCGTGTTGGAGAGATGGTCATCGCCGCGGATAATGTGCGTCATCTTCATGTTCACGTCATCGCAGACGACCGCGAAGTTATAGGTGGGCGTGCCGTCGCTGCGCACGAGAATCATGTCGTCCATGAGGGCGGCATCGAACTCCGCATCGCCATGGATGATGTCGTGCACGACGATGGTGCCGCGATCCTCGGGGACCTTAAGACGCCACACATGGGGCTCGCCCGCATCGATGCGCTTCTGGGCCTCCTCGCGGCTCAGGCTGCGGCAAGGATCGGGCTCGTTGGCAGCACCAGCCTGCACGGCCTCGCGACGCGCCGCAAGCTCCTCGGAAGTGCAGAAGCAGGGATAGACATTACCGCTCTCCTTGAGCTGCTCGAGGGCCTCCCTGTAAGTGTCGAAGCGCTCGGTCTGCATATAGGGACCGTAGTCGCCTCCGATGTGTGGACCCTCGTCCCAGTCGAGGCCGAGCCACCTCATGGCGCGGATGATGAGGTCGATGTTCTCCTTGGTCGAGCGTTCGGGATCGGTATCCTCGATGCGCAGGACGAAGGTACCGTCCATCGCGCGTGCGAACGCCCAGTTATAGATGGCGGTGCGTGCACCGCCAATGTGCAGCTTGCCCGTCGGCGACGGGGCAAAGCGAACTCGAACCTCACTCATAGCTCATCCAATCTTTCCAGAAGCGCGAAATGAGACAGTTGCTCAGGGACGTTGTCTCATTTTCGATGAGACAACGTCCCTGAGCAACTGTCTCATTCCTTTGTTAAAGAGGGGATAACGCCGTGCGCTATCCCCTCCCGACTGACGTGCAGTTGAAGGAGCGTTACTCGCCGAGCTCGATGCGGGCGAAGGAGACGACCTTGATGTCGTCACCAATCTCCTTGGCGCACTTGGCGATGTAGGCGCCGACGGTGATGTCCGGATCCTTCACGAACTCCTGCTCCACGAGGCAGTTCTCCTTGTAGAACTTCTCCATACGGCCCGTGGCGATCTTCTCCTGGATGTTCTCGGGCTTGCCGGACTCGGCAGCCTGGGCCTTGTAGATCTCGAACTCGTGCTCGCGGATGTCCGCAGGCACGCTTTCCTTGTCGAGCGACACGGGATTGGTCGCGGCGATCTGCATGGCAACGTCCTTGCCCATGGCCAGGAAGCGCTCGTCGGTAGCCGTGGCCTCGTTGTCGAAGGTAAAGCCCACGAGCACGCCGATGCGGCCGTTCATGTGAATGTAGGGGACCAGTGCGCCCGTACCGTCGATCTCAAGACGCTTGAAGTTCGAGATCTGCATGTTCTCGCCGATGATGTGGATGGCCTCGGTCAGCGCATCGCCAACCTTCTCGCCCTCGTACTCGCTCTCGAGGAGCTCGTCGACGGTGGCGGGATTGTTATGGACGACGGCACGCGTGAAGGTGTCGCAGTAGTCCTGGAACTTGTCGGTAAGTGCAACGAAGTCGGTCTCGCAGTTGACCTCGACGACGGCGCCCTTGCGCGCATCGTTCTTGCAGACGGCAACGTTGACGCGGCCTTCGTTGGTCGCGCGGCCGGCCTTCTTGGCTGCCTTGGCAAGACCGTGCGTACGCAGCACGTCGACGGCCTTCTCGAAATCGCCCTCAGCCTCGGTAAGAGCCTTCTTGCACTCCATCATGCCAGCTCCGGTGGCCTCACGGAGCTCCTTGACCATCTTTGCGGTGATCTCTGCCATTACTCTGCAACCTCCTCGGTCTTCTCTTCAATCTCTTTAATGGTGGACTCGGAGACCTCGACCCTCTCGGAGATCTCGGGCTCCTCGGGGATAGCGGGGACTTCCTTGTCCGTATCCGCAGTCATCTCCTGCTCGGTAACAACCGTGCCGGAACCGGCGATGAGCGCATCGGCGGCAAGCTGGCACAGCAGGTTGACCGAACGGATGGCATCGTCGTTTGCGGGGATGCCATAATCGATATCGTCGGGATCGGCGTTGGTATCGATGAGGCCCACGATGGGGATATGCAGACGATGCGCCTCGCGCACGGCGTTATCCTCGTGCTTCGTGTCAACGATAAAGAGCGCGTCGGGCAGGTCATGCATGTTGCGGATGCCGCCCAGGGCGAGCTCGAGCTTGGTGTGCTCCTTGTTGAGACCGGCCTGCTCCTTCTTGGTGTATGCGTCAAAGCGGCCGTCGGCCTTCATGGCCTCGATCTCCTCCATGCGCTGCACGCGCGTGCGGATCGTGGCGAAGTTGGTGAGCATGCCGCCCATCCAGCGATAGTTGACGTAGGGCATACCGCAGCGCTCGGCAGCGGTCTTGATGGGCTCCTGGGCCTGCTTCTTGGTGCCGACGAAAAGGACCTTCTTGCCAGCTGCGCCCAGATTGAGCAGGAAGCTATACGCGTCGTCGATGGCGTAGAGGGACTTCTTGAGATCGATGATGTAGATGCCGTTGCGCTCGCCGAAGATATACGGCTTCATCTTCGGGTTCCAGCGGCGGGTCTGATGGCCGAAGTGGACGCCGGCCTCCAGAAGGGACTTGATGGACACAGTTGTAGCCATTGTGGGTAAACCTCCAGTTTTCGTTAGTCCTCTGCTCGGATCATCGCCGTGCTGCCCGCAACCCCCTTCGGGGCCACTAGCGGGGCGGCTCCCCTCGCATGTGAAATAAAAGCTACTGCCATGCGTTTTCGCACAGCTTGCCAATTCTATCTCTGCCGCAAGACGCATGCAAGGATTAATTACGTGCCCCGCTGTCATTTCGACCGGAGCCGCCGTCAGGCGGCGTAGTGGAGAAATCTCCTCTGACACGATCCGATGAAACGCGAGGGGCGAGATTTCTCGACTCCGCTCACTACGTTCGCTTCGCTCGAAATGACAAGGGAGGGCCCGCTGCGTTCGCTTCGCTCGAAATGACAAGGGAGGGCCGCTGCGTTCACTTCGCTCGAAATGACAGAAGCGACATGCTACCATTACCTAACACCTATCGGGAGCTGCGCGACAAGGTGCGGCTGAGAGGCGAAGTTATTCGCGACCGACAAGACGGTTCCGGTAATGCGGGACCGGAAGGGATTGCCATGGACAACACCATACTCATCATCGCCGCGTCGGACAGCTGCGCCGGAGCGGGCATCGAGATCGACCTCAAGTGCGCCGCCGCGCACGGCGTTCACGGCACCTGCGCCATCACGGGCGTGACAGCGCAAAACACCTACGAGGTCACCGCCATCCAGAATATCGAGCCGACTATCGTGCAGGCGCAAATCGAGGCGGTCTTCGCCGACATGCCGCCGGCGGCCATCAAGATCGGCATGCTGGGGGACGCCAGCGTGGCCCAGGCAGTCGCCACATCACTTGTCGAGCACCCGGAGGTTCCGGTCGTGCTCGACCCCGTACTCGTCGCCACGTCAGGCGCGACGCTCACGGAGGCAAGCGTTTTTGAACTCGTGCGCGATACGCTCATTCCTCGTGCGACGGTGGTAACTCCCAACATCCCGGAGGCAACCGAACTCACGGGCGTCGAAGTACGCGATGCCGAGAGCATGGGGCACGCAGCCCGCGCTTTTCTCGATTCCGGCGCAGAAGCCGTGCTCATCAAGGGCGGGCATGATCAGGCAGACCTTCTCGTCGATCGTCTGTACGTCGGCGATGAGGTCCACGAATTCGTCTCGCCGCGCCTGCCAGGGGAATACCACGGCACCGGTTGCTGCCTCTCGACCGCGATTGCCTGCAACCTCGCATGCGGCAAGCCCCTTGTCGATGCGGTCCGTGACGGTCACGACTTCATTGCTCGCGCACTCGTCCAACCGCTTGCGCTCGGACACGGAACACAGGTGTTCGACCCGTTGCGCGCATCGAACGTCTGGAAGCGCACGGCTCTCTAGACAAGATTGACCAGGGCTCAAGACAATCCGAAAGGACGCGTATGAAACCCGCCATCGATTACACGCTCTATCTGGTCACCGACCGTGACCTTATGTCGACCGACACCCTCGTCGAAGCCGTTGAGGCGGCCTGTGCAGGCGGCGTGACACTTGTACAGCTGCGTGAGAAACACGTCACTCGCGAGGAGTACGAAACGATCGCACGCGATGTCAAGCGCATCTGCGATGCATATGGCGTCCCGCTTATCATCAACGATGATCCAGCGGTTGCCGTCGCCGTCGGCGCTGCCGGCGTTCATGTGGGACAAGAAGACCTCGAAGCATCGCGCGTGCGTGACATCGTGGGTCCCGATGCCATCGTGGGCGTATCTGCCGCAAGCGTCGCAGAAGCGCAGGCGGCCCAGAAGGCGGGTGCCGACTACCTGGGCGTCGGTGCCATTACCCCCACCGCCACCAAGCCCGAGGCCGGCGTGTTGACCATCGAGGAGCTACGCGAGATCGTTGACTCCGTCGACATTCCCATCGTAGCCATCGGCGGCGTGAACGCCCAGACCATACCCTCGCTTGCCGGCTTGGGACTTGCCGGTTACTCCATCGTTTCGGCTATTATCGCCGCTGATGACATCGAGGCGGCAAGTCGCGAACTACGCGAGCTCATCGACGAGGGCAGGCAAGCATGAGCGGCACCTGCCACATCGTCTGCGCCGGACCCGGGGGACGTGACAGGGGGACGGGGGTTCTGTCACGCGAACCCAGCGTGACAGAACCCCCGTCCCCCTGTCACGTCCCCCCTGTCAAACCCGATGACCTCCTCATCGCCGTCGATGGCGGCTTTGCGCATTGCCTTGCCGCAGGCCTCGAGCCCGATCTCTTCGTAGGCGACCTCGACAGCCTTGCACCCGAGCTCGTGGGACTCATCACCTGCGAGCGCATCGAGCTGCCCTGCGACAAGGACGACACCGACACCATCTACGCATGCAAGGAGGGCCTGGCACGTGGATACACGAACTTCGCCCTGCACGCGGCACTCGGCGGAGATGTCGGTCATGAGCTTGCGAACATGCAGACCCTCGCCTTCCTGCACGAACATGGCGCAAGCGGCGTACTATACGGGGACTCCCAGCGCGTGCATCTCGTCACATCATCCAATGAACCGCAAGGATTTTCGGCACCGCCAGGAACACGCGTCTCCGTACTCGCCTTTGGGGGCGATGCCTACGGCGTCACCGAACGCGGCCTGCAATGGGAGCTTGAAGATGCCGCATTGAGCTGCGCCATACCCCTCGGGGTAAGCAACCGTAGCTGCCGGGAGCAGTTTCAGATTGGCGTGCGCGACGGTATGCTCCTCGTCATCATCGGATAAAACGTTACAAAACGCCGTCCGCATCATATAGCGCCTGTGCCAACCAGCCCAAATGGAGTATCTTATAGAGCACGTACACGCGCGAGAGAATGGGAAGCACATGCCTTACGTGAACTGGCAATATGACACCCTCAACACCTTCTGCAACGACGTCTTCAAGGCGTTCGGCTTTTCCGATGAAGACAGCGCCGTCATCAGCGACGTGCTCCTCACCGCAGACCTCTATGGCATCGAGAGCCACGGTATGCAGCGCATGGTGCGTTACCACAAGGGCATCGAGAAGGGCACCATCCACGTCGACGAGACCCCCGAAGTCGTCTTCGAGACGCCCGTCTCGGCTACTATCGACGGCCATTCCGCGATGGGCCAGATCATCTCGAAATTCGCCATGGACCTTGCCATCGAGAAGGCCAAGAAGAGCGGCATGGCCATGGTGACCGTGCGCAACGGCAACCACTTCGGCATCGCCGGCTACTACACCAAGATGGCCTGCGACCAGGGGCTCATCGCCATCGCCTGCACCAACTCCGAGGCCATCATGGTTCCCACCTTTGGGCGCCAGGCCATGCTCGGCTCCAACCCCATCGCCATCGCCGCCCCGGCAGACCCCTATCCCTTCTGGTTTGACGCATCGACCTCCGTCGTCACGCGCGGCAAACTCGAGATCTACAACAAGAACGGCGAGCCCCTGCCGCCCGTCTGGGCCCTTGACGCCCAGGGCGAGCCCACCACCGACGCCCCCGACGTACTCGCGAACATCGTCGGCAAGAAGGGCGGTGGCATTATGCCGCTCGGTGGCGCAAGCGAGAAGACCGGCAGTCACAAGGGCTATGGCTGGGGCATGGTCTGCGAGCTGTTTTCCTCCATACTTTCCATGGGCAACACCTCGGACGAGTGCTGCACCTTCGATGACAAGACGGGTATCTGCCACGGCTTCATCGTCATCGATCCGGCTATCTTCGGCGATCCCACCGAAATCAGGGCTCATCTTTCCGACTACCTCCAGAAGCTGCGGGATAGCCCCGTGGCGCAGGATGCCGAGCGCGTCTGGACCCACGGCGAGAAGGAGCACTTCAACGAAGAGCGCCTGCGCAAGGAGGGCATCCCCGTCAACGACAACACGATGATCGAACTCGCGAACCTCTGCTCGTATCTCGGCCTTGACTTCGACGCGTACTTCACCGGATACGAGCTGCCTCAGGACACCGACTTCTTCGAAGGGAACTACTAGGCATGGCACAGGGAAAACACGCCAGCAGGTCCGGCAGACGCCGCGGATTTCTCATCGCCGAGATTATCTGCATCATTGTCGTCATCGTATGTGCCGTGCTCATCTTCATGCAGGTCAACAAATACTGGGCCGCAAACGAGGAGTTCAACACCATCACGGAGGAATACGATCGCAACCCCAATGCGCTTGTGACGGATAATCCCAATTGCGTGGGGTGGATCAAGGTTGCCGACACGCGTATCGACTATCCCGTCATGTACACACCCGACGACCCCGAGTACTACCTGCACCGCAACTTCGAAGGCGAGTACTCGTCGGCAGGCACGCCGTTTCTGGGCAAGGGCTGCCTGCTCGATGGCAATAGTTCCATCATTTACGGCCACAACATGAACGACGGCAGCATGTTCGCGAGCCTGCGCAGCTTCGACAACCCGGACTTCGGCCTTTCCCACGTAATCGACTACAACACCATCGAAGGCGCAACGGGCTTCGGCACCTATCAACTCCTCGGTTGCTGGTACGAGGACCTGACAGCACCCAGCCCCTATCGTTATTGGGATCAAGTTGGCGAACTTTCCGAGCAGCAGTTCAACGACTACGTGGCAAACGTCAAGCAACTCGCCATGTACGAAACGGGCATAAGCGCAAGCTACGGTGACGACTTGCTCGCACTTTCGACCTGCAGTTACGGCACGGCCGACGAGCGTTTCGTCGTCGTTGCCGTGAAGCAATAGGGCGAAGCGCTCGCACAGCAAGGACGAGGCCGGTGTACCTTGACGGTGCGCCGGCCTTTTGCAATGGCGAGCAGACGCAACGCTCCGTTTTGCACCAGGAGTACGCATTTATTGCGAAAGTCTAGGATTCCGGAAGAGCAGTCGCGCATATATTGCGGAAGTCTAGGGTCTGCAGCTAAAAGACGATAGAATCTCGCGATATACGCGCTGTAATCTCTGACATATCCTAGACTCTCGCGATTTCTGCGCATGCTATCCAAAAACTACGCATCCGCATCCTAGACTTCCGTGATTATTGCGCATGCAACCTACGTACGCACTTCTAGTGATGGCGTAAACGCTGGTAATTCTCGAGATAGCCTGCGAAGTCCGATGAGGTGTCCGAGTTGCCGATGGCCCACATCTTGTGATCGATGATGGTGGACTCGAACCCGTAGTAGGCATCGATGTAGGCGATGAGGTTATCCAGGGCGTTGAGTTGGGCCTCGGGATAGTAGCCCTGGCCGTTCCAGTGCACCATCTCTATGCCGATGGAGCAGAAGTTCATGCCGTAATTGGTGTCGATGCTCCCGTCGTAGGGCCACTCGCGCACCCCGAACTCCCGGTTGAAGCCGCGGTTGCCCCAGCCGGCATGGTGGGCGACGTAATCCATGTCGACGCATTGGACGATGGAACCGTCCAGACCCACGACGAAGTGGGACGCCACGCCAGCACCGTTGTAGAGCCAGCCATCTACGACGCTCATGGGATCGCCACCGCCCTCGGTGTCATGGAGCACGATGTAGCCCTGCCAATCCGCTCCCTTGTAGTTATAGGTCAGCGATGGCTGCAGATACGTCGTGAGGTTCAACCGCGCGCGCAGGGCATCGGCCGAAGGATTGGTGTTGGGCAGCAAGGCGCCCTCCCCTGCGGCATACCAGGCAACGCCCTCACCACGCCAACCCACGCCCACGAGGAAGCTATGCTCGTCGTAGGACATGGTGTAGTTGTGGGACCCGGAGTTGTTGTGGATGGCCTCGGTGTTCACGTTGGGATTGAACTGGCGGTACAGCGGCTTGTCCTTGATGGCGTCCTCGGAGTACCAGCCGATGCCCTCGTAGCGCCAGCCAGAGGCGACGAGGCTGTCGCGCTCATAGGCACTGGTGGTGTAGTGATGGTCCGTACCCGAGTACAGGCGATAAACCGGAGCGGAAGACGTCTCGGGCGCTCGCCAGCCCACACCCTCGTAGCGCCAGCCGGCGTTGACGAGGCTGTCGCGCTCGACGGTGCTGGCCGTGTAGAAGTGCTCGCCGGAATTGCGGTTGTACATGCGGTACATATCCGCCGAGGCTGCGGTGGAAGTAGCTGGCGCCTGTGCCTCGAGGACGCTGTCGGCATCTTGCATGGGAGAGGCGAAGGCATAGGCGGCCGTCCCCACCCATGACAGGACCGTCAAGAGAGTCACGACAAATGCTAGAACTCTCAGATATGCGATGAATGTCGGGCGATCTTGCATCTTCATGGAATTCATGAGGCATCCTAACTAAGATTCGATTGCCGTAGACGGTAATTACTTTTACATACATGTAAAGGTAATACCGTTTACGTGAAAGGTTAGAGAATCAATTTTGGCGAATAAGCCGAACGGTGAAAAAGAAGGCCCTCCAATAAGGAGGGTCTTATGTGTTCAGTTGACTTACCTCCAGTGTAAGTCCACGTATGTTTATGGTTCCATGTTTTTTCACGCGTTTACGGCACATGGGATGTGTCGTAACAGGGAAGTTTTGCCGTATCCTAAGCACGTTTCAATAGTCACAGCACATCCCACGTACCGCAAACGCATCTTTCGTATCGTTGCTTCCCAGATAGCGCGAGCAGGCTATAGCCCAAGCCGCCTCGTTCGATCGTCGAATCCCTCGGAAACATGCGCAGCTATACGAGACGCCTCGGGAAATCCCTCAGCGATGATTTCCCCCTCCGCTTTCTCGAGAGCTTCTTGAAAACCCGCAAGCAGCTTTTCCAGCTCGCCAAGAACAATCGACTCGCCAATGCCGGCCGCTGTCGAAAGCCGTTTGACATCGTCTACGGTCACGTCGTCAATTCTTCTACTCCGACTTAGGGAGACGCCCATCTCCCGGCTGAGTTCCGGATACAACGTCGTGCAAGTGACATCGTAAAGAGGAGACAGCCTCACGTGACTCCAATCCTCGTTCCACACGAACGAGTGATTTTTCAAATGGTTGTCACAATTCCCTATGGCCCAATCCAAGAGAAGCCGCGAGACAAAGGTCCTTCTATCCGAAAGGGGGTCGGATGATTCCCGTGAGATTAGCCATAGGCAATTAGCGGCATAGCTACCGTCGGTTGGCTCGTATTTCAACCATGAGGGATATCCCAGTTCCTGGCAAAAATCCGCCTGATGTAAGCGAATCGGATATACCCGCTCTGGCTCCGTCATCCGATCGAACCTAGCGACCACCAATAACGGCTCATCGGTACCGACATCAATAAGGGCATGTCTAGCCACCTCAAAGCCGAGGTAACGCGCCGTCCTCAGGCAAAGGGCTTCGTTGATGCTCTGCAAGGGAAAGGTTCCATCGACCGCCTTGATGATGTGAGTTGAAGGCGCCGATCCTTTAGGGAGAAACCAGCCGCTGCTGGGGTCATCGCCTTCATGGAACAAGCCGATCTTGCTTTGTGCGCCAGCCAGGGAGAGCCGTGATGACATGTCATATTGCATGGTCTTTCTCTGGGGCGATTTTGCGAATGCCGCAAGATCGTCAGCGCATAGAGGCTCGTATCCTCTCTCGGAAAGCAGGGACGCCTCATCGCTTCCGAAAACCAACGCGCCGCTGGACTCGTTGTTCAAACGTGACAGAAGAGCTAACGTCGCTCCTTCGTCGAAGTGCATCGCCTCTGACAGCCGTTTGCGCAGGCTGCCTTCGGGAAGCAGCCCATCGAAAAACTCCTTGGTTGCCCGGCCTGAGAAAACCTCATTGGCCAATGGAAGATTCCTCGATATGGCGCGCGCGTTTTGGTCGTTCAGATACTCATCATCATATTCGAACGTAAAGCCATCCTCTCGAACCCTCGTCATGCCAACCCGTTGATATACGCCATTGATTTCGCGAAATACGCTGATGCCATCCTCATCCATGACTATCATCTCTCGAATGCGGCGATATCAAGACCGAGGCTCGTCGCGTAGTTCATCACGCGGTCAAATCCGACCGTCCCGCGCCCTCGCTCGATTTCTCCGACGAGCCGCGGACTGTAGCCAAGGGAACTCGCAACTTGCTCCTGCGTATACCCGAGCTTTTTTCGTCGCTCTTTAAGAAGCGATCCCATATCCGCAGCAGCATCGATTTTTCTCCCCGCCGCGATTGCCTGGTCTCTGGAAACCATCGTTGACTCCGTTCAAGCCCGTTTGACCTTCCAAAATAGTACATATAGGGAATATTATTTATCTGGAGCTCATTATAGTACGTATCGGGAAGATTTATATACGATTTGCAAAAATAATACCTATACGTAAGAAAAAGATGTCCATACGTTAGCCCAGCAGCTCGTGACCATAGTCCGTGCGACCCATGGAGCGCGGGGCAAGCTCATTCAGAATCATCTGCAAATCGTCGCTGGGCATGTCCGTGAAGCTCAGCTTCTCGCCGGTGATGGGATGCTCGAAACTCAAACGCCATGAATGGAGAAACTGCCGGTCGAGCCCCATCTCGCTATGCTCTGCGGCATTGCGGTTGCGCGCCTTGGCCGTCGCGGCGCGCCCGTAGAGCGGATCTCCCACGACGGGGTGGTGCGTGTAGGCCATGTGCACGCGAATCTGGTGCGTACGTCCCGTGAAAAGGTGGCATTCGAGCAGGCTGTAGCCGTCGTCATAGCGATCGGCCTCGAAGCGCTCAAGCACCTCGAAGGTCGTGATCGCCCCCTTTGCATTGGGGGCATCGCTCACGGCCATGCGCGTGCGATCGGTCACATGTCGGGCGATGGGCGCATCGATCATGCCCGTGTCATGACCCAAGGAACCATGGACGAGCGTGAGGTAACGTCGGTCGATGTTGCGCGTACGTATGCCATCCTGCAGACGGGCAGCCGCCAGGTCGGTCTTGGCCGCGAGCATGAGGCCGCTCGTGTCGCGGTCGAGCCTATGCACGATGCCCGGCCTGTCCTCGCCCTGCACCTGAGCCAGGTTGCCGATGCCGCAATGGGCGACGAGGGCATTTACCAGGGTGTCGCCATAATGCCCCCGCGCCGGATGGCACACGAGGCCCGGCTGCTTGGAGAGCACGATGAGATGCTCGTCCTCGTAGCGAATGTCCAGGGGAATGTCATAGGCAGCCTCGATTACGCCACCTTCGCCGCTACGGGGCGGAATCTCGATGTGGACCTGATCGCCGGCCACCACGATGCGCTTCTTGGTCGTGGGCTGGCTGTTAACGAGTATGCGACCGGACTCGATGAGGCGCACGGCAGCCGAGCGCGAAGCGAGTTCATCGATGCCGAGGGAAGCCACGAAGACGTCAAGGCGTGTACCTTGCTCGTCGACGCTTACCTCACGATCGAAGACGTTCGTCATCACCCCTCCTCCTCATCGGCATCGGAGAGCACGCCCGTAAAGATGATGGCGACGAGAAAGAGAATGACGCCGCAGGTCACGCAGATATCGGCGACGTTGAAGACGGGAAAGTCGATGAAGGTGAAACGGATGAAGTCGACGACGTAACCCGTGGTAAGACGATCTATGCAGTTACCGATGCCACCGGCGACCACGAGCGCGAGCGCCGTGATCTCCAGGGCATTATGACGCTTGCCAACGGCAAGCCAGATGATGACAGCGACGCATATCACAATTGCAATCGCGATGAAGATGGTGCCGCTCCCCTGCCCCATGCCAAAGGCCGCGCCGGCGTTGTGCACGAGCGTGAGGTCGACGAGCCCGAAATCGGGACCGGCAGCGCCTTGGCGCAAATGATCGACCGCCCAGACTTTGGCCAGGCGGTCGAGGGCGACCATCGCAATCACGATGGGAATGAACAGCGCGAATGTCCGCTTACGCGACACCTATGCGCTACTCGAGGGTCTCGAACTCGAGGCCAAACACGACGTCATGGCAGCGCTCGCACAAACCGTCGGGACCAAGCTCGCGGTAGTTCCAGCAGCGGGGGCACTTCTCGCCGGGTGCCGGCGATACACTCGCCACGAAGCCATCGGCGTCATCGGACTCCTCGAGCTCGACGGCCGAGACGATGAAGGCCTCGGCAAGCGTATCGAGGCCGTGGGCAGCCAAGGCCTCGATGAGCTGCGTGTTGCCCATGATCGTCGCGGCGGCCTCCTGGCTCTTCGTGAACATGCCGTCGTTTCGCGCCTCCTCGATGGCCTTCATCACGGCATCGCGAGCCGCCATGACCACCTCGTAGGAAGCCAAGAGTTCATCGCGCTCGGCAACCGGCAATTGCGGGGCAAAGTCCTCCGCCGCGGGCCATCCGGCCAGCTGGACAGATGCCACGCGGCCATCCTCCATCATGCCCTCGGGGTACTTCTCCCACACCTCGTCGCAAGTGAAGGTCAGGATGGGGGCGAACTGGCGCACCATGGCCTCAAGCATGTTAGCAAGCACGCTCTGGGCGCTGCGACGCTCGACGGAAGCGGCAGCGTCAGCGTAGAGACGGTCCTTCACCGCATCGAAGTACTCGGACGAGATACTGACGATGAAGTCGTACCAGGCACGATAGGCGCTATGGAAGTGATAGTCCTCGTAAGCCTGCGTCGTCTCCTCTACGAGCGCCTGCAGGCGGGCAAGAGCCCACTTGTCAAACTCGAGCATCTCGTCGGCAGAGACGTAATCCTCGTTGGTGAAGTCGTTGAGGTTGCTGAGTAGGTAGCGGAACGTATTGCGAATACGACGGTAGGCATCCGAAGTGCGCTCGAAGATGGTGTGACTCACGGACATGTCCTGCGAGTAGTCGACCGAACCCACCCACAGGCGCAAAACGTCGGCACCGAACTCCTTGCAGACCTCGAGTGGGTCGATGACGTTGCCAAGGGACTTGGACATCTTGCGGCCATTCTCATCGACCGTGAACCCACAGCTCACGACCGTCTTGAAAGGAGCCTCGTCATAGGCTCCCACGCTCGTGAGCAGCGAAGACTGGAACCAGCCACGATGCTGGTCGGAACCCTCGAGGTACACGTCGGCCGGACGATGCAGGTACGGACGAGCCTCGCAGACGCTCGTGTGCGACACGCCGGACTCCCACCAGACGTCGAGGACGTCCTTTTCGGGCTCGAGGTCATGGCTGCCGCAATTGGGGCAGCACACGCTCGATGGCAGATAATCCTCGGGGGCAGTGGTGTACCAGGCATCGGCACCCTTGGTGCGGAATAGCTCGATGACGGCATCGAAGCTTTCCTCGTTGGCGACAATCTCTCCACAGGATTTGCACTTGAAGACCGGGATGGGCACGCCCCAGTACCGCTGGCGGCTGATGCACCAATCGGGACGCTCCTCGACCATCGACCCGATGCGGTTGGAAGCCCAGGCGGGAATCCAGCGCACGTTATCATCGATTTGCTCGAGCGCTCTTTCGCGCAAACCCGTCTTGTCCATGGAGACGAACCATTGCGTGGTCGCGCGGAAGATAACGGGATTCTTGCAACGCCAGCAATGAGGGTACGAGTGAGTGATATCCTCGCGAGCGATGAGCGCGTTGTCCTCGTCGAGCCACGCGATGATGTCCTCGTTGCTGGCGACGGCATCCTTGCCAGCCCAGGGGCCACCGCCCTGCAGAAACGTGCCATCGTCATCGACGGGCATGATGACGGGTATGTTGAACTTGAGGCCGACCTCGTAGTCATCGGCGCCATGGCCGGGAGCGGTGTGAACCGCACCGGAACCCGTATCCAACGTGACATGATCACCGTAGATGAGGGTGCCCGTCATGTCAGCATGAATGGGATGCTTGTATGTAGCGCCTGCCAGGTCGACGCCCTTCACGACGAAGGGCTCGCCGTCCTTCTCGACGACTTCGTAGCCCGACCAACCCGCCTTCTCGGCGACGCTTTCCAGCAACTCGCGGGCAAGCACGAAGTACTCGCCGCGCACGCGCACGGCAACGTATTCCGCATCCGGATTGAGGCTCACGGCAGCGTTGGCAGGAAGCGTCCACGGGGTGGTCGTCCAGATGATGACCGACATCGCCGCGTCATCGTGCATGACCGGCTTGAAGGCCTCGGGCACCTCGGTAAAGCGGAACTTCACGAAGATGGAGGGGCTCACCTCGTCGGAATACTCGATCTCGGCCTCGGCAAGCGCCGTGTGGCAATGCGTGCACCAGTGGATGGGCTTGCGACCACGGTAGATCGCCCCCGAAAGATAAAGGTCCTTGAAAACCTCGATGTTTCCCGCCTCGTACTCGGGCGTGAAGGTAAGGTAGGGATTGTTCCAGTCACCGGAAACGCCAAGACGCTTGAAACCCTCACGCTGGCCATCGACCTGCTTCTCGGCATATTCACGGCAGATCTTGCGGAAGGTGGGGACGTCAATCTTGGCCATCTTCTCGGGACCGAGTTCCTCCTCCACCTTGTTCTCGATGGGCAGGCCATGGCAGTCCCAGCCGGGAACGTATGGTGCGTAGTAGCCGCGCTGCGCATGATACTTGACGATGATGTCCTTGAGCGTCTTGTTGAGCGCATGGCCGATGTGAATGGGTCCGTTGGCATACGGCGGCCCGTCATGCAGGACGAAGGACTCGTGCCCCTCGTTATGGGCGAGTACCTTGTAGTAGAGGTCCATGTCCTCCCACTTCTTGAGGCGCTCCGGCTCATGCTGGGGCAAACTCGCCTTCATCTTGAAGGAAGTCTTGGGGAGGTTCATCGTGTGCTTGTAGTTTGGCGTATCAGGCATTTTCGTCTCTCTTGATTTAATCGGCTTCGATGGAGTCTACATTCCCTGCTCGAGATGCTTGGAGATGTGCTTACTCAAGGTCTCCGAAAGGTCGGCGAGCGCGGTGGTGGGCATGATGACGCGCGCGACGAGGTGTGCCGGAACGTCATCGCCCTGTTTGTTGGCATGGTCGACGTAGAGGAAGTCAATGCGGGACTCGGCATTGGTCGTACTCACGATCGAGGCGTTGGCGTATACGCCGCACATGCGGTCGGGGCTTGCCTGGATGTTGAAGCGGACCTGCTTGTTCTTCTCGGCCATGGTGGTGTCCTTTCATCGGTATGTAACCCCCGATTCTAACGCAAGAGCCATGGCGAATCAGCAACAGTTTATGGCGATGGCAAACCTCGATGGTCGCTTCCCGACGGCCCGCTACGCGGTCCTTACGGCGCGCTCCCTTGGACCTCGGCTCTTCCCATCGTGCGGTATCGCTGTAACTACATCAGCCGTTGAGCATGCGCGATGAGTGCTTCGCGTTCGTTGAGCACGTCGCCATCGACAACCTCATTCAAAAGCACCTGCAGCACATGACCGATAACTGGCCCGGGTTCCATACCAAGCGCGATCAAATCCGAACCGTTAATCGCAAGGTCCTTCACGCCGAAGACAGGCTCGGCGTTGAGCTGTTCGTCCATGAGTTTCTCGGCCTTGGCAAACGCTATGCTCATGGGACTGTCAACCATCTGCCCGCGTCCGATGCCGCTCTTGTCGCAGCGACGGATGGCGAAGAGATCCTGGGCACGTTTGGGGCCATGCTTGAGCAAAAAGCGACGCATGGCCTTGGGGGTGTCGGGAATCGAAAACATGTGATGACGCACCACCTGTGTGACTATCTCGCATTCGGAACGGGACAGCTTCAGACGGCGGCAAACTTCTGCGGCGACGGGCTCACCCACCTTCTCGTGCCCATAGGCATGGCCCTTGCCCTCTTCGTCGATGGTGAGACAGTGGGGCTTGCCGATGTCATGAAGCAGCAACGCGAAACGCAAGGTCGCCTCCACGTCCGTCGGCGCTGCCTCAAGAGCATGCAGGGTGTGTTCCCATACGTCATAGCGATGGAAGGGGTTGCGCTGGTCAAATTCGAACTCGGGCTCGAGCTCGGGGATGATGGTGAAGACCACGTCGTTGTAGGCGCGTAGGACGTCGACGGCATAGGGTCCTTCGAGCAGCCCGCGAAACTCGACCCAGATGCGCTCGACAGCAATGTTGTCGAGCAGGCTCCGCAGTTCGTGCATCGCATCCGAGGTCTCGGGCTCGATTGCGAATCCGAGTTGCGCGGCAAAGCGCAGTCCACGCACGATGCGCAAAGCGTCCTCGGTAAAGCGTTCGCGCGGGTCACCCACGGCACGCAGGATGCCCGCCTCGAGGTCGGCTTGGCCGCCAAAGCGATCGACAAGGCCACGTGAAGGATTGTATGCCATGGCGTTGATGGTGAAATCGCGACGGGCAAGATCGCCATCGATGCGGTCCAAGAACTCGATGGAATCCGGATGCCGTCCGTCACTGTAGCTACCATCGGCGCGATAGGTGGTAACTTCGAAGGGCTCATGATCGACGATAACGGTCACGGTACCATGCTTGATGCCGGTATCAATCGTCTTGAAACCCGCATCGGCAGCCACGGCCTTGGTTTGCTCGGGTCGTGCCGAGGTGGTGATGTCCCAATCGTTGGGCGTGCGGCCCATGAGAGCGTCGCGCACGCAACCGCCTACGACAAAGGCCTCAAAGCCAGCAGCTTCGAGCGCTTCCAGAATCTTGAGAGCCGACTGTGGAATGTCCAGACGTAACATGAGAACATGATAGCGCAGCTCGGCAACCGATTGGGAACAGGAAACAGGAGCATGGGGCCTGACTTCAATAACGACGGCAGAGTCGATGGTTACGACATGGAATATCTGGGCGGACCAGGACATGGCGGCTGCATCGGAGGATGCGGCGAGGCCTTCAAGCTCGGTTGCCTCGTGCCCGCGGGTCTGCTAATCGCCGGATCAGTCATCCTGACCTGCCTCTTCTATGCATGCACGGCGTTTTACAGCATCTAACCAGGAAACACGACGTCCGCGTGTCAGGGGGTCTGACCCCCTGACACGTTATTAAGCCCCTCGACTATGCGACACGACGCCAGCGGGTGAGGCGACGCTCGGCGATGTCGAAGGCCTCGTAGAGCAGCACGCCCATGAGTGCCATCGCAACGATGCCGGCAAACATGCGGGCGTATTCGAGCAGCGACCATGCATGCATGATGTAATAGCCCAGGCCGCTCGAACCGGCCATCGACTCGGCGATGAAGAGAATCGCGACAGCCGTACCGCAGGTGATGCGCAGCGCGGTGAACAGATCAGGGATGGTTGCCGGGAAGATGACGTCACGGTAGATGGCGAACTTGCTCGCACCGAGCGAGCGCATGGACTCGACCGCACCAGTCGGCACGTTCTTCGCTGCATCGCGCATCGTGACCATCATCTGGAAGAACACGGCAATGGCGATGAGCACCACCTTGCCCTCCCCTCCCAAGCCGAAGAGCACGAAGAGGACGGGCAGAAAGACAATCTTGGGAACGGGATAGAGCACGTAGAGCACGGGGCCAAAGATGGCGTCAGCACGCTTGGAGCGGCCAATCCATAGGCCGAGTGGCACGCCGAAGAGCGCTCCGATGGCCATCGAGAGCAGGATGCGACCGAGGCTCACCATGAACTCGGGAGCGATCTTGCCGATGTTGTCGGCGAGCGCAGGCAACGTCGCTGCCGGTGTCGGAAGGGCGGGCGAGCCAATGAGCACCGCGCACACCCACCACAAGACGATGACGAAAATAGTGCCCCAGACATATCCCAAGGTCTTACGCATGACTCGCCTCCCCGTCTTCGTGAGCATGCGATGCATCGCGCAGCAAGGCGCGAATCTCGTTGCAAAGCTCGTAATATGCGGAGCTGCCGCGATAGGCAACCTGGCCCATCGCGGGATTATCGAGCACGCCGACCACATGGCCGGGACGCGCGCTCAGCACGACGATGCGCTGCCCGAGATACACCGCCTCGTCGATGGAGTGCGTCACGAGCAGTTGCGCGTAGCCTTCCTTGTGCCAGAGCTCGAGCAGGGTGTCTTGCAGCTGCTCGCGCAAGAGCGCATCGAGCGCGGAGAGCGGTTCGTCCATGAGCAGCAGGTCGACATCGAGTGCGATGGAGCGCGCCAGGGCGAGGCGCTGCTGCATGCCGCCGGAAAGCTCACCGGGGTAAGCATGCGCGAAGTCGGCAAGGCCGACGAGGCCCAAAGCCTCACGCGCCTTTGCCTCGCGCTGCTCACGGCCGATGCCGCGTACCTTGAGGCCGAGCTCGGCATTGGCGAGCACCGTCTTCCAGGGCAACAGCCCAAAGTCCTGCAAGATGAGCGCCGTTTTGCGGCGGGGCCTGGTGATGACCTCCCCATCCACAAGCACCTCGCCGGCCGTGGGTCGCACGAGGCCCGCCGCCATCTGCAAGGTGGAGGACTTTCCGCAACCCGAAGGCCCGATGATGGCCACCGACTCGCCGGCCTCTATGCTCAGGCTCAGGCCGTCGAGGGCGAGCAGGCCGGCGTCGTCATCGCCATAGCGCAGCGTCACATCGCGAAACTCGAGTTTATGCATGGGATGCATCGTCCCTGACGCAAGCCGCCCTGTTCACGGCATCGGCAACGGCACTTGCAAGCGGTACGCTGAAGAGCGGCTTTACGCCCGTGTGCAACGCCGCCGCACCAAACATGAACGGACGTACGCACACCGATATGAGCCCGCAGTCCGCGAAGAGCCACGCAAGCTCGTCTTTGCGCAGAAACTCCTGGGTGCTCTCGTAGAGCCAGTCGTATTCCTTGCGATGGGAAATGCCGCCGCCGAAAAGCGTCATGAGGTTCTTGTAGTAGAACTGGTAGAAGGGCTGGATCACATCGCTTTCGGGAACGGAGGCGTCCAGGCACGCCACCACGCCACCGGGCCTGGTCACGCGGGCCATCTCGCTGATAACCCGCTCGTAGTCGGGCGTGTTGCGCAACCCGAAGCTGATGACGGCCGAATCGAAGGTATCGTCATCGAAGGGAAGATCCATGGCGTTTCCCTCGACGAGCATCACGTTGGACAGGTCCTTCGTGCGCTCGCGGGCAACGTCGAGCATGGACGCGGAAAAGTCGAGTCCGCAGACGAGAACATCGGGGTTGTCCTCGGCGAGCATGGCCGTGATATCGCCCGTGCCACAGCAAACGTCAAGCACGAGACCGGCGCGCTTGGCGTTCGTGCACGGCTTGAGGGCGGCCTTGCATAGCGCGCGCTTCCACAGACGGTGCATACCCAGGCTGATGCGATCGTTTGCCGCATCATAGCCATCGGCTATCGACTCGAATACCCCGTGAACGTGTTCCTTGGCCACAGCTCCCCCTTATCGCAACAACGATGCTCCATGATAGCGGATTGAGGGCGAGGGGAAACGGACATCGCGCCTCCCCAATCTCATAATCTTCATAATGCCCTGTTATAATGGCAGTATCGTCGGGGTCGTTTCGGACGTAAGCCCAAGGGAGCCTCCAAGGCTAGCATGAGGCACCCGACCGATTCCCCTTCCACATCGTTTTGATCTGAAGCTTTCGCTTGCCTCGTTGAATCGTGACGATATAGACAATCCCGTTGATGTCCTTCTGCAGAAGAAACTTCTTGCTTCCGAGTTTGTCGGTATCAGTATGCTCGCACGTATCAAACTCGTTGAGGACCTTGGGGATACATGCGAAGTCTTCGGGGGTGATGGACTTTTGCCCACGCTCTTCCTCAGCAGCACCATGTTTACGCTTGATATGCCTTATGTCACTGTCAGTTATGAACACGAGCTCTAGTTCGTCGTCGAGAAACGGGCGCATAGCTTCAAGCAACTTGTCGCCAACGTCTATGCCGATGTTCACCCGTGCGTCGCTGCCCTCCCAGATACTTTCTGCCGCACCAACCAGTATCGATTCTTCAGGATATGACACTGCGACCTCCATATGCATGCGGCTGGAAAAGCACGATCTATTCCGTCTTCCATGCAAAAGGCCAGTTGGCAGGCTGTGATCTCTCATTCAGAGGAGGCAGCATATTCACTATCTCATTCGTCTCAAGCGAAACTCTGACAACCCGCTTCACCAAATCAACAATATAGCGAGGATTATCACTGTACTCGTTCGGATCATTGACTATGCCTGACGCCTTATCAGTCGTGACTTTGTATCTATCCATCAGCCAGCCAATGGCACTCTTTCCATTCACCACGTAATTATAGACCTCTTCGGGAATGCCTCTAAGCGTCAGATTCTCCGCAACATGAAGCACGGTGCGATCCTCGCCTTTAGGATGCTCGTCGTCCTTCTTGCACTTGCCAAAGCGTATCTTCTCAGTACGACCCGGATTAATGCTGTCGCCCTCCTCTTCGAGTGGATAAGGATCGGCTTCTTCGTAGTTAAGATGCCAATAGGCGAGTTCTCGTCCAGCATTGCAGAAAGCCGTGAAGTTCTCTGCCAAAGGAATACGTGGCAACTCCTTCTTTAGATTCGTTGCGAATCTCTTCCGATATTCGGGTGAGTGAAGGATGCCGTAGATATAGAAGAAGATGTCCTCTTTGATGATTTCTTCGCCACCGTCCTTCTTCTTGCGTTCAGCAAAAACATATGGATAAGCCGCACGAAAGACGTTAAGCGCCTCATCAGTAATTGCATCATGACGAACGTAGTCATCGTCTGTTTTGTCGAAGAGACCACCAAGCGAATCTTGCTTCTCATACCAATACAGTGGAAAACACTGAGAATCGCCAATGAAATGAAGGTCAGGCAAAAGACCTGAAACCATGCAACTGGGGCTGCTTCCTCCTGTCGTAGCAATATAGATATTCGGCAAGAGAGGAGAGTGTTGTTGGTAGGTCATTTCGACCGCGCCTTTTTCTTTTCGCAAAAGAGGGGCGATTGGTTGTTGGTAGGTCCTTTCGGCCTTTTTCCCTTCGCTTGTTGCGAACGGAAAAAGGCGCGGTTGTTGGTAGGTCCTTTCGTTCATCTTTGCGTCATAGTAAACGTATTGCTTGCAGAAAGGCCTATACATTCCAAGAATCACGTGCTCGGAATCATATTCCACGAGCTCGCCCTTCTTGGCAAAGTCCAAAAGGCGGCGCGTCCAGCTATACCTTTTCGCGTCATATTCGAGTTTACCCTCGTCACCTGCGCATTTCTTTATCTGCTCATCCATCCCTTCGATAAGCTTTTTCATATCAGTTCTCACAGCGGATGCCGAATAGCCCCACGCCCAAGGGTCGCGCTGCGTTTTCAAGCCGCATGACCACGTCGCGAATATTCCCTGAGGCTCTTTGTACTTTTCCAGACCTAACGGTGCGAACTCGTACCAGCTGTCGTCGCGTTGGTTAAGCCAGTCGTTATGGCGATCGGGTGTGATGCGTTGCCAATCTTTGATGCCGTCTTTGGCGGCTTGACAGATGATGTCGAGCTTTTCCTCGCGAGTGAGATAGTCACCGATATCATGGTAGAAAATGCCCTGTTCTTTTGCGTTGGGGTTCTTTACCAGCATGGTGATGGCAATAGGTGACTTAGAACCGCTCGCAAATATGTTGTCACCCTCAGACTTCAATTGCTCTTTAGAGAGTCTCCGAAATTCCTTGTCGCCTCGCAGATTAAAAATATGAATGGAATCGAATTCACGCTCGAAGCAAATTCGAACACCTTGTCCTGATGGCCCATCTAGCCAACCAGAACCAGATACAAAA
This sequence comes from Coriobacteriaceae bacterium, assembly GCA_025992705.1. NCBI lineage: Bacteria > Bacillati > Actinomycetota > Coriobacteriia > Coriobacteriales > Coriobacteriaceae > Coriobacteriaceae bacterium. Next base: position 887,672 of record DAJPGJ010000001.1, on the reverse strand, counting down.
CAAACTATTCCTTTCTCATCAATACGATCAGAGGCCCATCTAAATGCACGGATATACGAGTTGTAGAGCGAGTTCTTGTTTGTCGCCTGAGTATTCGCCGCATAGGTAGCAGCAATATGTGCATCCAATGTGGGATAGGTCTCGTTGGCATTATTATCGTTCGCGCTCTTCTGCCCGACGGAGTAAGGCGGATTGCCCACTATTACGCGGATGTCCAGTTCGTTTTGCTGCAATACGCGCTCGCTGTTCTGAGTGAACACTTCCACATCCAGCGTGTCGCCTTCCTCGGTCATCTGGAAGGTGTCAGTAAGGACAGCACCTGGAAATGGCTGATACCCTAAGCCACCGTCCTCATTATGCGCAGATGAGCTCTCTCTCTCTCTCTCTCTGCATTCTTGAGTAGAACGCCTGTTCGATATTGATAGTCATAATGTAGTAGGCAAGCAGCAAAATCTCATTAGAGTGCAGTTCGTTTCTGTATTTGTAGCCAAGTTTATCGTCCGGTATAAGATCGCTCTCTATGAGATGCGCTATAAACGAGCCCGTACCGGCGAAGGGGTCAAGGATATGCACGCCCTCATCGGCAAGGCCACGTCCAAACTCGCTACGCAGAACACGATCCGTTTCATACAAAATGTAATCGATAATCTCGGTTGGCGTATACACCACGCCCATCTTCTCTGAGGTAGCTTTAAACGCCACCTTGAAGAACTTCTCGTAAAGGTCCCGGATAAGTTGCTGTCGTGCGGCATCGGTTTGCACCATTGCCGCGCGACGACGTACGCTCGCGTACACATCCTCCAGCACTTCTGCATCAGAAGCTTCATCTATACGATGGCCTTGAAGCGATGCCAGGAAAGAGTCGATTGCGATGGAAACGGGGTTGGATTTCGCGAATTCGTAATCGCCAAAGAGTGCTTCAAACACCGGGACTGTGATGATGTGCTGCGCAATCATCTGCACAGCCTCGTCTTCTGTAATGCCAGGGTTGAGCGAGTCACGTAAACCCTTTAGGAACACAGCGAACTGTTCCTTGACTCCTTCGTCGTCTTTTACGAGCGCGCCAATTCGCTCTATATGACGCTCCGCAATCCTAGCCACGTCTTCAGCCCACTCATCCCAATAGATGCGCGTGCCGCATTTCTTGACGAGTTGCGTCTTGACGGCCTTTTCCCAGCGCTCGACAGGGTAGAGAGAAAGACGCGTCTGCACGCCTTCGGCGATTTCGGCTGCCTTGCGCTGCTCGGCTTCCTTGCGGCTTTCCAAGCCCTCGTCCCAACCCCTGTGGTCTGCCGAGCCCGCGTATTTGTTCTTAGCTGCCTCCTGGTGAAGCGCAAGCGCGTTCACCTTGGCTTCAATACGTTCATCGTGCGAACGAAGCGCCTGCAGAATGCTCCATACGTTTGCGAATATCTTGGAGTCATCTAGCGCCTCTTCCGGTGTCATTCCGGCCGGTACGAAGATGGGAAGGATTATATAGCCGTAATCCTTGCCCTCCGCGCGTCGCATGACGCGTCCCACGGCTTGCACAACGTCCACAGTGGAATTCTTCGCGTTGAAAAAGATGACTGCATCTAGATTTGGCACGTCAATACCCTCGGCCAAGCACCGTGCATTCGTCAAGATGCGGCACTCGCCCTCTTCAACCCTCTCGCCCAGCCACGCAATGTTGCGAGCGCGACGATCAGCGGGCATGTTGCCGTCCACATGTCTCAAGTCGCATTTAAGAGGCAAGTTTTCAGGCGCTTCTTCGGCATAGTTTTCGACAATCTGCGTGAAAGCTTCGCATATGGTCTTGGAAGCATCGATGGTCGAACAGAAGCCTACGGCACGATGGAGCGGGACTGCGTCGGCAGCGACTTGCTCCATGTCATCCACCACAAGCATATCGCCCAAACCGGTGGCGTCTTCAGGTGCACTTTCGCCGTGGTCGATAAGTCCTTTCCAACATCCAATTATCTTTCCGATATCCGAAGGCTCAAGCATGCGCGCGTTAACGCCTTGATCGCTTTCGAGCGAGGGCAGACGATCCGATAGCGCATCCTCTTGGACGGTCAAGACGACGACCTTGTAATCGGTGAGCAGCTTCTTTTCCACTGCTTCGCCGAATTTAATTTGATATGCCGTGGGCCCGTAAATCGCCTCATCGTCCATGGACGGCAATGGTGTAGTCCTCCTCGGCTCCTTTGCGCTTGGCTGTCTCACCGTAGATGCGCGGAGTTGCCGTCATGTACAGGCGTTTTTTTTGCCTGCACGTTTTCGTCGTAGTGCACCTTCATGAAGGCGGAAGCCTCGGTCTTGGATACACCGGGCAAGGCGTTTCCCGTTGTGCGATGTGCCTCATCGCAGATGATGAGATCGAATTCTGGAAGGCCTAGATCTTGAGCTTGGTGTATGACGTCGATTGATTGGTAGGTCGAAAAAACAACTACACCACCGTCAGGATTAGATTTGCGATGTGCTCTGTATGAGCGCATGAGACTTTCCGGATTTGTCGTGGCTGGATATTCAAAATCGGCAAGAGTCATGGGCATGCTGTCGGCGCCACCACGACGAGAGGCCTTGGCATCAGAACAAACGACGAGTGGGCTCATGGGAACGCGCGTCTGCGCCATCCACTCACGCATAGACTGTCCCACAAGAGAGATTGAGGGAGCACAGAACAAGACAATGCCAGGATTGCCGTTGAGCCACTCTTCCATAAGCCGCAATGACATAAGCGTTTTGCCCGTACCGCAGGCCATGATGGCCTTGCAGCGATCTTGTTCGTTAAAAGCGGAGAGAACGGAATCTATGGCATCACGCTGGTGGGGTAACGGATCATAGGTAACCCGCTCCTCGGGAGGCAGGCCATCGATGAAATGCGACCAGTCGAGCGCAGATGCCGCCATCTTCGCAGTATCGATGAAGCGACTGAGGTCACCCGACATCTGAGCTTCAAGATTCTTGCCAGCGCCACCTGCACTCGTCATGATGAGCCAGTCAGAAATGTCATTGCGATTCATGAGCGCAGCAAAGAAAGAATCGCATACGCCCTTGGGCAAAGCCTTCTCGGGGTTATAGCACTTGCATTGGATAGCATGCCACTCCCCGTTCTCGGCCGTTTGCGCAAGAAGGTCGATGCCTATATCCTTGCTTTGTCCGAAAACCGGACTATCCTGCCAAGTTGCCGCCTGCTCCAACGTACCCACACGGCTATAGAACTTCGACCAGAACGGATCTGCTCTCAGGAAATACACGCATAACGCTTCGTATTTCGTGCCTTGTTCTTTGGCGGTTTCGCTCTCTGCCAAAATAGGCGCAAGCGCTTCGTAAATGGTTTTCCGAGACATGTTTACCTCACTTGAAGAATGCCGTTCTTTCTATTATCGGTTCTTCACGCACAAGTGTTGATATGTTTTAGTGCAAATCAGCAGATGGCTATGAGCCGCGCTTCCTAGCTTTAACGACAATCATCACATAAGCGACACCATTGCCGCCATGATGAGCGCGCCGTTGAAGAAGAGGTTGGCCTTCATGATGGCGCCCATGGCAGGGCCGCGCACCTCATGGGTAAGCGGGCGTGGTGAGAAGCGAGCGCATCACGCCGATGCCAAACACCAAGGTGACGCAGGCGGCCCAGAAGCCGGCGTTGAAGTACCAGAACGCGCAATGCAACACAATGGCGATCCAGAGTACGACGAAGACGCGATAGACGATGACGCTGCGGGAGCGCCCCAAGACGATGGGCAGCGTCTTTCGGCCCACGGGAACATCGCGCTCGATATCGCAATTGTTCTGGGTGGCCATGACCATGCCGATGCCTATGACGAAGGGCGCGAGGCACGAGACAAGACGCAACCAGTCCACAGACCAGGGCATGGCAAAGAGGCCGGCATGCGGATAGGTATGGGCGGCAAATATGCAGATGTCGGCTGCCGGAATGAGCGCACCCATGACGATGCCGCTAGCAAGCTCGCCGAGGGGCAGATAGGAAATAGGTAGCTTGCCGCTCGAATAGCAGACGATGAAGAGGGCACCGACGGCACCGATGACAAGCGGAATCGCGCTGCCCGCCCAGATGACGCATATGATTCCGCAGATGAGCGCCACGGCCATGTACGCAAGACCCAGTGCGAGCACGGAGCGCGGATTGGGGTTGTTGTAGACGAGCACGGCGTCGGTGGGGTCGTCGGAGTTCTCGACCGTATCGGTGCCAGCGCAGTAATCCGCCCAATCGTTCAAGGTGTTGACCGCCGATTGCGCAAAGACGGCAACGGCCAGAAGCAAACACCAGATGATCGGCGAGAAATCATAGCCGCAGGCGATGGCGTAGACGCCGCCGAAGACCGTCGTGAGCACGGAGGGACCCGGCCAGGTATGGGGTGCGGCCAGGCGCACGGCCATGAGTGGCGTGAGAGATTCGTAGCTCCTCATCTGTGCAGATGCTGCCATGACTTACGTGGCGCCTGTCTACGAGATGGTGAATGAGCCGTTTGACTCGTCGTAGCTCACGTTCTTGGTGACGTAACCCTTGGCGCTCATCCACGAGAGCACCGGATCGATGAGCTGGGCGGGAGGATAGGCGGGCTCGCCCTGCGCAGTACGCGCCATGGGGTATTCGCTGATGACGTAGGTGGATGCCACCTGCTCGTTGAGATTGGCCTTCTCGACGAGGAGCATGCGGTACTTCTCGGGATCGGCGTTAATCTGGCTTGCGGCCTCATCCCACACCTCGCGCACGGCCTCCAGGGTCTTGGCGCCCTCGCCCGTGTCATAGGCATCGCGCACGACCATGACCGACTGCGAGATATTGTCGCCCGTCGTGTCATCGGCGAGCAATACCAGGCCCGATGCCTGGCCAAGGGCGAGCATGGACGCGGGAAGGGCGGCAGCATCGAGCTGGCCGGCAGCCACGAGGCCATAGCGATCGGGCAGGCTTGCCACCTCGCTCACCGGAATGCTCGCAGGGTCGATGTTGGCCTGCTCGCAGAGCTTGTCGAAGACGTATTCGGGCACCGTATTGGCCGCTAGGCCCACGCCCTTGGTGCCGGTCGCAAGGTCGGCAAGGGAGGTGATGCCGCTATCGGCGCTGGTCAGCACGCCAAAGCGTCCCTGCTGCGGCGTCGTGCCAAGCGTGATCCACTCAAGCGAGAGGTCGGTACCGGACTCGCAGAGCTTGACCGCGCGCATGGGATCGGTCATCGCGATGTCGACCTCGCCGGCCGTGAGCGCCGCCGAAAGCCCCTGAGCGGAATCGAAGACGACAATTTCGGCATTGACGCCGGCCTTCTCGAAGAGGCCCTCGTCTTCGGCGACCCACATGGGCAATATGTCCTCGGTGGGCATGGTGCCGATGCGGATGGAGCCCGCCTGTGGCTGCGAGGCGCAGGCACAGAGGCCCAGCGCTGCAGCTAGGACAAGAATGGAGCAGAGCATCGGGATAAGACGTCTTGTCAGAGCAGATTTCATGATGTGGCCACCTCTTACGTGAACTCAATATGCCGATAGGATAGGTTGATTGGGCGGGTGCTTCAACATGTTTCACGTAGCTGGCCGAAACGAGGAGGGGCATCGTAACGGAGGGTAACGGAGGGACGGTCCTAACGTTTCGCAGAAACCGACACGTTGGGACCGTCCCTCCGTTACGATGCCCGTTACGCCTCTCCCCTCCGTTCCCGTTCCGTAAAGCCGCCCGTGGTACACTCGGTCGCGACGAAAGGCGGTACATGCAGGCGCGCAGGATACATCTCAACGGCATCGTGCAAGGCGTGGGCTTCAGGCCCCACGTCGCGCGTCTCGCACGCTCGCTTGGGTGCACGGGGATGGGTGCTCAACGATACTCACGGCGTCGAAATCCAAGTGCAGTACGAAGATGAGGGCACGCTTGATGCGTTCGAGAACCGCACTCGTCGATAGCGCACCCGCAGCCGCCCGCATTCTGAGCTGCACGTCACGGCCAAGCCGGAAGAGAAGCTTGATGATTTCTCCATTCGTGCATCGGTTCGCGACGAGCATGCAGACACATTGGTAAGCCCCGATCTCGCCACCTGCGACGCCTGTGTCGAGGAGCTCTTCGACCCAGGCAACCGCCGCTATCACTACCCCTTCATCAACTGCACCAATTGCGGTCCGCGTTTCACCATCATCGAGGAACTTCCCTACGACCGGCCCAGGACTTCGATGGCCCCGTTTGCCATGTGCCCACAATGCGCTGCCGAATACGCAGACGAGACGGACCGGCGCTATCATGCCCAGCCCGACGCCTGCTTCGAGTGCGGGCCTCGGCTCTGGTGGATAGACGCGAACGCGGAGACGCTTTCCTTCGACGATGACGGCGCGCTGATTCTTGAGCGCCAGCACCTCACGCGGGAAGAGTCGGATGCGATTATCGCCGAAGCCTATGAACGATTGAGAGCGGGCGATGTGCTCGCAATCAAGGGACTGGGTGGCTGGCATCTGGCCTGCGATGCCAGTAACGAAAAGGCCGTCGAGCGCTTGCGTACGCGCAAGCGCAGGCCGAGCAAGCCCCTTGCCGTCATGGTGCGTGACGTGTCGATGGCGCGCCGCTATGCCCGCGTATCCAATGACGAGGCCGTTTTGCTCGAGAGCCCTGCGCGACCCATCGTGCTGCTCGAGCGCATGGACGGCTTCCCCATCGCCGCAAACGTCGCAGAAGACCTGCCCGAAATCGGCCTCATGCTCCCGGCAACCCCTCTCCAGCATCTGCTCATGGACGAGCTTCGTTGCCCCCTTGTGATGACCAGCGGCAACCGCAGCGGAGAGCCCATCGTCGCGACCGACGCCGACGCCCTTGACGCGCTCAGGGCTATCGCCGATAGCTTTCTCGGCAACAACCGCGCCATCGTCGCACGCTACGATGATTCCGTCATGCGCATCGACGATAGGGGCGAGACGCAGATGATACGCCGCGCCCGCGGCTACGCACCCGCACCTTTGCTCCTAGCATGTAACAGGGGTCAGGCCCCTGTCACATATCCCGCAATCTTTGCCGCTGGCCCCGAGCAAAAGGCCACCTTCGCCCTATGCGAAGACGAACGCGTCTACGTCACGCAGCACTTGGGCGACCTTGAGCATCGAGGCACCATGCGTGCATGGCACCAGGCACGCGAGCGCTACGAACAGCTCTTCGACACGCATCCGCAGGTCATTGTCTGCGACATGCATCCCGAATATCTTGCAAGCAAATGGGCACGCGAATACGCACGTGAACATGACCTGCCGCTCATCGAAGTGCAGCATCATCATGCGCACATTGCCTCGGTGCTCGGCGAGAACAAGCTGCAAGACCCCGTCATCGGCATCGCGCTCGACGGTACGGGATACGGCACGGACGGCACGATCTGGGGTGGCGAGATTCTCATCGCCACACGTGGCAAATTCGAACGCTTCTGGCACCTACCCGGCTTCTCGTTGCCAGGCGGTGCTGCCGCCATCCTCAACCCCGAGCGCACTGCATATGCGCTGCTCAAGGCATATGACGAGCTTGACGATGCATTCTTCGGCCAGTTCTCCCTCGATAACCCGCAATTCGCGTGCTTCCTCGAACGCCTCGAGAACCGCACGTTGCTCGACCAAATGATCGAGAAGGGCATTAACTCGCCCTTGTGCTCGTCTACAGGACGCCTCTTCGATGCGGCAAGCGCACTCCTGGGCATCTGCACGCATCCCGGCTATGACGGCGAGGCAGCCTGCCTGCTCGAGGCAGCCGCCTGGCGCAATGACGATGAGCACCCGCTCACGGCGCGAGCGTTTCATGAGGGCCTCATCAACGCTATCATCGAACAAACGCTACGGGCGCGAAGCGAGACGGGGATCAACGACATTGCTTTGAGCGGTGGCTGTATGGTCAACCGCATACTCTTCTCCCAGCTGCGTGAGCGCTTAGGAGACCTGGGATTCACGGTCTACATCAACCGCGAACTTCCGCCCAATGATGGATGTATCTCGTATGGACAGGCAATCGTTGCCTGCGCACGTTTGGAGGAATAGACATGTGCTTGGCAATACCCGCTCAAGTCACCGAGTTTGATGAAAAGCAGATGATGGGCACCGTTGACATCATGGGCGTCACGCGCGAGGTGGCACTTGATCTTGTCCCCAAGGTAAAAGTCGGCGATTGGGTACTCGTGCATGCCGGCTACGGCATCGAAATCATCGACGAGCAATTCGCCAACGAAACGCTCGAGCTCATCAGGCAATTCCCCGAGCTCATCGATGAGGACCACCCCGGCATGGGCGCAGGTGTCGCCTAATGCTCGACCTCTCCGGATTTCGCGACCCCAAGCTCGGCAAGGAGCTCATCGCCCGCATCAACGATATTGCCCCGACAGCTCTCGAACGCTGTGACGGGCACATCAGGCTCATGGAGGTCTGCGGCACGCATACGGTCGCACTCGCCCGAGCGGGCATCCGCAGCATTTTGCCCGAGGGCATCAAGCTCGTGAGTGGGCCGGGATGTCCCGTTTGCGTCACGGCCAACGAGGACATCGACACCGTCATCGCGCTTGCACGGATCGACGATGCCATCATCACGACCTTTGGCGACATGACACGCGTGCCCGGCTCGACCTCCTCGCTCAACGAGGAGAAGGCCGCGGGACGCGACATCCGCATCGTGTATTCGCCGCTCGACGGCCTGCGCTGCGCCCAGGAAAACCCCGATCGCGAGGTCATCTTCGTGGGCGTGGGCTTCGAGACGACCACACCGCTCATTGCCTCGACCATCAAGCGCGCCAAGGCAGCCGGCATCGAGAACTTCAGCGTTTTTGCCGCGCACAAGACCGTACCGCACACGCTCGAAGCGCTCGTCAACGACCCCGAGGTCGCCATCAATGCCCTCATACTGCCAGGGCACGTCTCGACCATCATCGGCCGCACGCCCTACGAATTCCTCGCGCGTGACTATGGCATTCCCGGATGCATCATGGGCTTCGAGCCAAACGATTTGCTGAGCGGCATCGCAATCCTGCTGCGCATGCTCGCGCGCGGCGAGGCCGACATCGTCAACGATTACCGGCGCGGCGTGCAGGACGAGGGCAATGTCGATGCCCAGGCGACCATCGCCGAGGCCTTCGAGCCCTGTGATGCCACCTGGCGCGGTCTGGGCCTCATCCCCGATTCTGGCTACAGACTGCGCGAGAAGTACGCCCGCTTCGATGCGCTTGCCAAGTTCTCACCCATCATCGAGCCGACGATCGAGCCCAAGGGTTGCCGCTGCGGTGATGTGCTGCGCGGCGTCATGGACCCGAGCGAGTGTCCGCTCTTTGCCACGGCCTGCAGTCCGGAGCACCCCATTGGCCCTTGCATGGTCTCGAGCGAAGGCTCCTGCGCCGCGTTCTACAAGTACCTGCGCTAGCTCCTCACCTCGCCGCCTGTCGCCTTCATGACCTTGGCGACGATGCGCTCGTGGGCCTTCTCGACTTCCTCGCTCGTGAGGGTACGGTCGCTCGCACGATAGGTGATCCTGACCGCCATGGATTTCTTGCCCGCACCCACGCGCTCGTCATCGCGATAGACATCGAAGAGACGCACGCTCTCGAAGGGACCTTTCTTGCCGGCGCTCGTGATGCACTGCTCGATACGCTCCGCCGTAACGTCTTCATCAACGACGATCGCAAGGTCAACCTCAATGCCCGGATAGACCGGTACGTCCACATAGGGACGCATATCGCCGGCCACGCCAAGCAGCTGATGCACGTCGAACTCGAATGCGGCAACGGAACCCTCCACATCAAAGGCCTGGCAGACGAGCGGATGCATCTCGCCGACCCAACCCAGCACACGCCCGCCTGCGATAACGCTTGCAGCACGTCCCGGCGTCAACCAGGGGGCCTCATCGGCATCAAGAGCCTTGAACTGGAGCTTTTGCACGCAGAGCTCGCGCATGAGGTTTTCGACGATGCCCTTGGCATCGAAGAAGTCGATGGCCTGCGCCGCCTGGTTCCAACCCGGAAGCGTGAAGGAACCGGCAAGCACGCCGGCGAGCATCGTGCGTTCCTTCGGAGACTTGCGCCCCTCGACCGCACCGAAGACGACACCGCGCTCGAAGAGCTGTACGTCGAAGACGCCACGACTCTGGTTGTAGGCAACGCTACGCATCAAGCCAGGAATGATGCTGCGACGCAGGACCGATTGCTCGCTGCTCATCGGATTGATGAGCTCGACGGCCTCGCCACGGCCTTCCTCGGGCATACGCGTCTTGCCCATGTCGTCGGAGGGCACGAGCGAGTATGTCATTGTCTCGTTCATGCCGCACGCGCGTAACGTCTGAGCCATGAGCTCGATGCGCTGCTGCTCGACCGTACGACCGCCCGCATGAGCGCCGCCAGGAAGCGTCGAGGGAATGCGGTCCATACCATAGATGCGCAGAACTTCCTCGTACAGGTCGATTTCCCGCGTGAGGTCGGGACGAAAGGTTGGAGCGATGACCTCGACCTGCTTATCGCCGGGCTTGCCTTCGACATCGCACCCCAGATCGGTGAGGATGCGGAACTGTTCCTCGTCAGTGATGTCTGCGCCGATGTGGGCACGGAGACGATCGGGGCGCAACATGAGGTGCGCGCGCTCGGTACGAATGGGGTACTCGTCGACAACCTCGAGGCAAACGGTGCCACCCGCGACCTCGGCGATGAGAGCGGCGGCGATGGCGGAGTACTCGTCGCAGGTGGTCGCATCCACACCGCGCTCGTAGCGTAGGGAGGCCTCACTCACGAGCGAGAGGTTGCGCGAGGTGCGGCTCGTGTGGGCCGTCGAGAAGGTCGCACTCTCCAGGAGCACATCGGTCGTTGTCTCGGTGACCTCGCTGTCGAGGCCGCCCATGACGCCCGCAAGGGCGACAGGGTTCTCTCCATCGGTGATGAGCGCCATGTCGCTGGTAAGCGTGCGTTCCTCGCCATCGAGCGTCGTGAACTTCTCGCCATCGCGCGCGGCACGCACGCCCACGTGATGCTTGCCATCGGCGCCCTTGGGAAAGGCGCGCAGGTCGAAGGTGTGCAGGGGTTGGCCCAACTCGAAGAGGATGTAGTTGCTGATGTCGACGACGTTGTTGATGGGACGGGCGCCCAGGGCCGTGATGCGCTCGACGAGCCATTGCGGCGAGGGGCCGATCTTCACGTCGCGGATGATGCGAGCCGTATAGCGCGGGCACAGCTCGGGGTCGTCGATCTCGACCGAGACGAGGTCGCGCACGTCCTCGGCATTGGTGGGGCCGGGCACATCACAGGGCGGATCATAGTGCCACGGGATGTGGTACATGGCGCCCACCTCGCGGGCAAATCCCTTCATCGAGAGGCAGTCGGGGCGATTGGGCGTAATCTCGAGATCGAGCACCGTGTCGGTCAGGCCACGCCAGGTGGCAAACGACTCGCCCAGGGGCGCGTCCTCGGGCAGCTCCATGATGCCCTCATGGCTGCTTCCCAAGTTGAGCTCGCGTTCCGAGCAGATCATGCCGCAGCTCTTGACACCGCGCAGCTTCGACTTCTTGATCTTAAAGTCACCAGGCAGAACCGTGCCGATGGTCGCGACGGCAACCTTGAGACCGGCGCGCACGTTGGGCGCTCCGCACACGATCTGCGTCGGTTCGGCGCCATCGCCAAAGTCGACGGTCGTGACGTGCATGTGATCGCTATCGGGATGCGGCTCGCAGGTCTTAACGAGGCCGATCTTCACACCGTCGAGGTTGGCACCCATCTTCTCGACGCCCTCGACGCCGGTTCCAGTCAAATCGAGCCTGTCGCAGAAGTCCTGCAGGGTATCGGGCACCTTGACCATCGTGTCAAGCCATTTCAATGAAACAAGCATGGTGGTTTCCTTATCTATTACAAACGTTGCGGGCTAGAACTGACGCAAGAAGCGCATGTCGCCTTCGAGCAGCATGCGCAGGTCGGGCACGTCATACTTGAGGCAGGCAAGGCGCTCGACGCCCACGCCGAAGGCAAAGCCCGTATAGACCTCGGGATCGATGCCCACGTTCTCGAAGACGTTGGGGTCGACCATGCCACAGCCCAGGATCTCGACCCAACCCGTGTGCTTGCAGAAGCGACAGCCCTCGCCACCGCAAATGCCGCAGGAAACATCCGCCTCGGCAGATGGCTCGGTGAAGGGGAAGAAGTGGGCGCGGAAGCGGGTCTTGCGCTCCTCGCCGAAGAACGCCTTGATGAAGTAGTCGAGCGTCCCCTTGAGATCGCCGAAGGTGATGCCCTTGTCCACGACGAGGCCCTCGATCTGATGGAACTGCGGCAGGTGCGAGGGGTCAGCCACGTCATGACGATATACCTTACCCGGACTGATCATGTAGATGGGCGGCTCCTTGTCCTCCATGGCATGCACCTGCGTGCCCGAGGTCTGCGTGCGCAGGAGCACATCGCTCTCGCCACGTACGTTGCTTACCTCGCCAGAGCGGTCGACGATGTAGAAGGTGTCCTGGATGGAACGGCTCGGATGGTCCTTGGGCGAATTGAGCGCCGTGAAGTTGTACCAGTCGGTCTCGATCTCGCGTCCACCCTCGACCTCGTAACCGATACCCGCGAAGATGTCGGTGCACTCGCGAATAATACGGTTGATGAGATGTTCGCTGCCGATGGGCATGCTACGACCAGGCAGCGTGATGTCAACCGCACTCCCCTCAAGTTGGGCATCAAGCTCGGCTGCCTTGAGCACCGTCTTGCGCTCGGCAAGTGCCGCCTCAATCACATCGCGCACCTCATTGGAGAGCTTGCCCACGATGGGACGCTCCTCGGGCGGGACATCGCGCATGCTGCGCAGCACGCTCGTGAGCGATCCCTTTTTGCCAAGCACGCCGATGCGCACTTCCTCGAGTGCATCGCTTGTCTCGGCCTCCGAAATGGCGGCAAGCGTCTCGTCGCGCAAGCCTTCCAGTTCTTCCTTCAGCGCCATTCTCTTGTCCTTTCGACCAATCGTCCACACGACGTGAGGGCAATAAAAAACGCCCCCGCATGACATGCGAGGACGGATCAAGATAACCCGCGGTACCACCTCGGTTGGCTGCATCTTGCAACCCACTCATTTGTGCCCTGTATCGGGAGCACCCGACTCACCTAATGGGCAGATGCCGTTCAGCGAGTAGCTCCGGAGTGAATTTGCATGCATCTGATGCGTCGCGCCTTTCCAGCAACACGGGCACGTCTCTGGCTTTCTGCTTCGAGAAAGCATGCAACTGTCCTCCATCAACGCAGTGACGCGAAGTATAGCACTCAGCGCCGCCGAATGAGGAAATGGACAGGGCATTTTTCGCCTAAACGATGTTACGTGCGAGCGGGGAAGCCGCCTCGCTTCGACGGTCGCTTCCCGACAGCCCACTTCGTGGTCTTTACGGCGCGCTCCCTTGTACCTTCGCTCAACGGCTTCCCCGCTCGCATGTATTCCAACATTTATGAGAACCTTGTGAAGAGATGAGAATTGCGGAAACGTGAATAGACGGGACTATCGGTAATTATCAACATCTAGGATATAGTCTTGAGAGATTATCAAGATATGGACAAATCGACTTTCATCACAGGGTCTACACAAAACGGCGTAAAAAGCAACAGGAGAGTTAAAAAGATGTGGCGAGAATGCGAATTTGCCCCATTTTGAACGCAATGCGCGTATATTGCATGTCAGCGGGAAGGTCTCCCCAACTTGCCCGCCTGATTCGTCAAATCAAGTAATTTGACTCGGCACACGAATCAGTCGCGACGCTTAGTCGCATCCCTCCTTGTGAGGACCCGCCTTCTCCTCTCATCCATTCAGGCGGGTCCTCTTCTTTTTGGGTTATAGGACAAAACGTGTTGATGGCTAATCCCATTCGGCGCGCCATGGGAGAGCATGCCTGAGTTCTGCCCAGACTAGCCCATCGCCCCACTCTTCAGGACCATCGGTTTCTCTGAGATTCTGTCGATACTTGCCTGCACAGTTCCTCTATATCGTCATCCGTAGGCATGGTTTTCAGAATCTCAGCTGCCGGAAGCGGGACTTCCGTATGAACATAGCACCACCAAAAGATAGCCTTCGCCCTTCTCATCAAACTCAGCCCTCGATGGTCTCTCAGCATGCGTCTGAGCTGTGCGTTGATTCCTCCCTCGATCTTGTTGTTCATGCTCGGGATTGGCCCGTCGCAGGTAAGCTCTGGATCCAGGAAGGTGAACAGCAGGTTCTTGCTCACGAGCCTGTTCAAGCCGTTCCTCGCCGTTACCAGCCTCTCATGCGTCCAGCGCATCCGTCCGCTTTCCTCATCGAGGGTCCTTTCGGCGAGGAAACCCTCCCACCTGGAACACCATGCGCTATAGGCTTCAAGCCAGGCCAATGCTGAAGCCACCTCCTTGATCGCGAGCAGCTCCTTGGCCAATCCGTAGAGTTCGACTCCGGCTTGCAGCTTGGGACGTGACGTCGTCTGCGCCCTGACTTGGCAAAAAGCATGGAAGGTGCAGCGTTGGACGCGGGTTGTCGGCCATACCCTCTTGCGCGCTTTCTCGAATCCCGTGCCGCCATCGCAGACCACGACATCCGGCGGGGGTATCTTGCCCATGAGGGCAGCCCATGACCTCGAGTTCTCCGAACGCGCGAGATACCAGCCGATCACATGCTCTTGGGTGCAGGCGATCAAGACGACGACGTTGCGGGCCAGATAGATGCCATCTGCGAAGACGACATGGTGGACCTCCCCTGTGATCGGAGCCAGCGGCCAGATGCTCCAGAACTTTGAACACTTGCGTCTGAACGTACGGCCGCCACCGGCCATGTCTGCCTGGCGCTCGTTCGAGAGAAGCCATTTGAGGAAGGTCTTTAGCTGCTTTGCGGTGTTATCTAGTTTGTGCGTGGTGGTCGCCCTGCAAGACTTGCAAAGCCAACGCTGCGATCCTGCAGCAGTCTTGCCGTTCCGTACCATCTTGCCCCCGCACACAGGGCATTTGATGTTGTTCATGCCCGTAATTCAAACACGGGCAACTTTCAGAGGGATTTTATGGCACCTGATCTGGGGATATGCTTGAATCTATCAACACGTTTTGTCCACCCTCATAATTGGACGCAGACAACTTTGAAGGCACTTTTACGCACTCTCACCTGGAGAAACAGATGAAATCAGGGCTATGTTTCAAAAAGTGTGTCCGAATAAGACCCGTTACCCCAGTTGAACACAAGCAAATCAGGTCCTTGAGTTGGAATCGCCCAACTCGAAGGTGTTTCAAAAAGTGTGTCCGCTTTCCTCTTGACGTGCCTGTTCAGGCAAGCTTTCCGAAGGGAAAAGTTGCCTAGTGGACAGGATGACGCCTTGAGTAGCCCGAGATGCGACGTTTGCGGAAGCGAGATGAAGGGGAACGGATACACGAAGGCAGGGACCAAGCGCTGGCGGTGCAAGTCGTGCGGTGCCTCCAAGACGAGAAGGATTGACAACGCCGCCAAGCTGCTCCGGGCCTTCCTTGCCTGGATCCTCTCCAAGAGGTCGATCGCCGATCTCGGATACAGCAGGTCGACCTTCTGGCGAAAGTGCGCCGGGTTCTGGGAGCTTTGGCCCATCGCCCCTTTCACCGGCGAGGTCTTCGACACGGTCTTTCTCGACGGCATCTGGTTTTCCCACGACGCCGTCGTGCTCGTCGCGCGCTCCAAGGAGCACGTGATCGCATGGCACCTGGCGCAAAGGGAGTGCTCGAGCTCCTGGGCGGCGCTGATGATGAGGATACCCGCTCCGATGCTGGTGGTGTCGGACGGATCCACCGGGCTCGCGAAGGCGGCGCGCACCGTATGGCCCGGCACCAGGATACAGCGCTGCGTCGTGCATGCCGCGCGCCAGGTCAAGCGCTACACGACCAAGAGTCCCAAGCTCGAGTGCGGCCGCGAGCTCCTGGGCATCGCGAACCGCCTGACGAGGGCCAAAGACGAGGACGCGATGAGGGAGTGGCTCGTCGACTACGCGCAGTGGTGCTCCGATTGGAGCGAGTTCCTGAAGGAGTTCACGGTGAAAGACGGCAGGAGGGTCTACACGCACGAGAGGCTGCGGCGGGCCAGGGGAAGCCTCAACCGCCTGGTGAAGGAAGGGACGCTTTTCACATTCATCGAGATGCAAAGGGAGCGCGGCGGGCGCTGGGATTCCACCAACAACCCGATCGAGAGCCTGAACGCGCAACTGAGGGAGATGCTCAGGCTGCATCGGGGATTGCCGCTGCTGCACCGCGTGAAGGCCGTCATGTGGTGGTGCTACATGCACACCGAAGAGCCCGAGAGCCCGGCGGAGATCCTGCGCCGCATGCCGAGGGACGAAGACGTCGACGGGCTTTTCGCAACCGTCTCGGGCGAGGGCCGGCATTCGGATGGAAGCCCGGAGAGGTATGGGAAGGCCATCGACTGGAACGAGTTTCACATGCCGACGAGGTACCGTCAGTGATGTCCCGCCGGACACACTTTTTGAAACATAGCCCTCGACTGGAACGAGTTTCACATGCCGACGAGGTACCGTCAGTGATGTCCCGCCGGACACACTTTTTGAAACATAGCCCTAGAATTACCACCGGTCAGCGGTGTAAGCCCCGCGAGTCGGCAACGCTTCTCTCCCAAGAGGGGAGGTGATGCCCATGGATCTTCTGGCCCAGGTTCTCAAGTTGATTACAGCAGTAATCGGTCTTGGCACAACGATAGCCAAATTCATGACCATGACTCCGAGCAGCGCTCGGAAAAAAGATGACCGCCCGCGTCAATAGGCGCTAGGCGGTCTACCTTAACCAGGCGTTGCCTGACATACACGTCGCAGGCATCCGCTGGCTATATTGTACCATGCATATCGCTTTCCATTAAGACTCCGCGGGTCAACTGCCTCTGTTCAAATACCTCTACACATGCGTCCCATGGGCCTGGTAGTTGGCCAGGTACTCCGCAAACTGCGGGCTCGTGTCCGAATTGCCCGTGCGCCAGACCTTGTGGTCGATGATGCGGCTCTCGAAGCCATAATACCCGTCGATGTACGCGATGAGCGCATCCACGGCTGCGAGCTGCGCCTCGGGATAGTCCTGCCCGGCCGCGTGCGCCATCTCGATGCCAACCGAATACGAGTTCATCCCGTAATCGGCCATGTCGCTGCCAATGGGGACCGTCCCCACCTTATCGTCGCGTGACTCGTCCATAACGCCGTAGAGCTCGTTGTGACCGGTATCGCCAAAGCCGGCATGATGCGCGATACGATCAAGCGGCACGCACTGCACGATGCTGCCATCGCGGTTGACGATGAAGTGCGCCGCCACGCCCGTGCCGGCCTGGTCCCAGTACTCCACGATGCTCGCGGCATCGGCCTCGCTCTCGGTGTCGTGCAAGACGATGTAGCGCTGGAACTCCCGGCCCTTCTCGCCGTGATCGAATGCAGGACGCATGTCCTCCACGATATCCAAGCGTTCGAGCTGTGCCCCGACAACGTCAGCTGCCTGCGCCGCCTTGCTGCCAATCATCGCCGGTGCGGTACTCGTTGCCGATGACGCAACGGGTGTCTTGGCCCCCGACGCACAGCCCGTAAGCGCACAAGCACCCACAAGCGCGACAGTGACCATATATATGATGCGTTTTTTCATGGCGCTTATTCTGCCACAACCACGGTCGCTTCTCGTTGTACACTTACGGGTTACGATTTACTCCCACACGAAAGGACTCCTCGTGGCCACAGTCAACGAGAATTATCAGAAACTCCCCGGTAGTTACCTCTTCAGCGACATCGCCCATCGTACGGCCGACTTCTCCGCGGCCCATCCGGACATCAAGCTCATCAAAATGGGCATCGGTGACGTGACGCGTCCGCTCGCGCCTGCCGTTGTCGAGGCCATGCACGCCGCCGTTGACGACCTCGCCCATGTGGAGACCTTCCATGGCTACGGCCCCGAACAAGGCTATGATTTCCTGCGCGAGGCCATCGTCGAGCACGACTTCGCAGCCCGTGGTGTGGACATCGCCGCCGATGAGATCTTCGTCTCCGACGGCGCCAAGAGCGATTGCGGCAACATAGGCGACATCTTCGCCATCGACAATCGCGTCGCCGTATGCGACCCGGTCTATCCCGTCTACGTCGACACCAACGCCATGGCCGGCCGCGCAGGCTTCTACGACGAGACGACGGAGGGCTGGACGGACATCGTCTACATGCCCACGACCGCGGAAAACGACTTCTGTCCGGCGCTGCCCGAAACCCCGGTCGACCTCATCTACCTGTGCTCGCCCAACAATCCCACGGGCACCGTACTCACCTACGACCAACTCAAGGCCTGGGTCGATTACGCCAACGAGCACGGCTCCGTTATCCTCTTCGATGCCGCCTACGAGCGCTTCATCGTCGAGGAAGGCGTGCCCCACTCCATTTTCGAGGTCGAGGGCGCCAAGACCTGCGCCATCGAGTTCCGCTCGTTCTCCAAAACAGCCGGCTTCACGGGCGCACGCTGCGGCTACACCGTGGTGCCGAAGGCGCTCGAGCGCGATGACCAAAGCCTCAACGCCATGTGGAATCGCCGCCAGACGACCAAGTTCAACGGCGCGAGCTACGTCATCCAGAAAGGCGCGGCTGCTATTTACACGCCCGAGGGCAAACAGCAAGTCATGCAAACGATTGCCTATTATCAGCAAAACGCTCGCGTCATCAGGAACGCACTCGAAGCCTGCGGATACGAAGTATACGGTGCCGTGAACAGCCCATATGTGTGGTGTCGCACCCCTGGAGGCATCAGCTCGTGGGAGTTCTTCGATATCCTGCTCGAGCGTTGCGGCGTCATCACCACGCCGGGCGCAGGCTTCGGACCGGCTGGCGAGGGCTACATCCGTTTCACCGCCTTCGGCGATGCCGAGGCCACCAAGGAAGCCATGCGCCGCATCGAGGACCTCTCCTTCTGAGACAACGTGCCTGGCACGCTGTCTCATATCTTAGCCAGAGGAGGAAGTTATGGGACAGATTGGACAGATTCAACTGTCTCATTGACAGGAAAGACGAGGAGATCCATGGAAGCTTACAAGCAGGAGTTCATCGACTTCATGGTCGATTCCGATGTGCTCAAGTTCGGGGAGTTCACGCTCAAGAGCGGACGTAAATCCCCATTCTTCATGAACGCCGGCGCATACGTAACAGGCAATCAATTGCATAAACTTGGCCTTTACTATGCACAGGCCATTCACGATGCCTTCGGCCTGGACTTCGACATCGTCTTTGGCCCCGCCTACAAGGGTATTCCGCTCTCGGTCGTGACCTGCATCGGTCTGCAGGAGCTCTACGGCAAGGAAGCGCGTTACTGCTCCAACCGCAAGGAGGCCAAGGATCACGGCGATGCGGGCATCCTACTCGGTGCCGAGTTGCACGACGGCGATCGCGTGGTCATGGTCGAGGACGTTACGACCTCGGGCAAGTCGATTGATGAGACGTATCCCCTGCTCAAGAGCATCGCCGATGTCGAAGTCGTGGGGCTCATGGTCTCGCTCAATCGTCAGGAGGTCGGCCCGAGCGGCACGATCTGCGCCATTGACGAGGTAAGCGAGAAGTACGGCTTTCCCACTGCCGCCATCGTGACGATGGACGAGGTCATCGGCTACTTGCATAACCAGGAGCGCGGTGGCCGCGTGGTCATCGACGACACGCTCAAGGCCGCCCTCGACGCCTACTACGAGCAATACGGCGCCCACTAGCCCCACCATTTCGAACGGGGCGAGCGTGCCCCCCTGTCATTTCGAGCGGGGCGAGCGCGCCCCCTCCTGTCTTTTCGAGCGTAGGCGCGAAGCGCCGGAGTCGAGAAATCTCAACCCCACCGGCAGACAAGAGGGACGGGGGCTCCCCGTCCTGATACCATGCACCTCGAGCCGAAATGGCGCGCTTGCGATCGGACCGACGAAGGAGACGCCGATGGACATTCCCGACGACACGCTCAGCGCCCTGCGCGTCATGCGTTTCGGTCCCGAGGCACTCTCCTGCCACGTTGACGAGTTCCGCGCCCTCAAGTACCTCGGGCAACGCGGCCAAGAGCTCACCGACGAACTCGCAACTCGCTTCGATGGCGCTGTCGCGCGCTGCGAACGCGTCGCCCGGCCACGTGGCATCGCACGTAGCTTCGCGATTGACCGCGAACGCCCCGATGGCATCGCACTCGCGGGCAATTCTCTCGTCCTGACCGGGCGCAACATCGCCCGCCACCTCGATGGCTGCACCCTTGCCTGCCTGCTCGCGGTGACCCTCGGTATGGAGAGCGAGCGCACGATTGCACGCCTGCAGGCCACGAACCCACTTGACGCGCTACTCTTCGATGCGTGTGCCTCGTCAATGGCCGAGGAAGCCGCCCAGGCCGCGTCTCGGCGCATCACCGAACTCGCCGATGAAATCGATCTCGTACCCACGAAACGCTTTAGCCCCGGCTTTGGTGACCTGCCGCTCGAGCTGCAAGACGCCCTCATCCAGACGATCGATGCCGGCAAGCTACTCGGCATCCATACCGCAAGCTCGCACCTCATGACGCCGATGAAGAGCGTCACTGCGATAGTCGGCTTAAAGCCGGATCCTCATACGTAAGGTGCAATTATTTAAGGCCACGGAACTCTCGTGCAGATTAATTTCGATAATGTGTGCCTGCAACGGACAGCGTGCAAAGAAATTGCGATTTTGCGAAACATAGGAGATGGCCGCCTCACAAAATCGAAAATAATGCGCATAACCCGTTGGATGATCACACAAAATCGCTTAAAACTTGCATCCGAGTTTTTGCGATTACGCAAAATCGAAAAAAGCTTGCACGCGAGTGTACCCAGATGATTGTTGCACGCCGCGCACACTCTATCTCGCGACACAAAGGCCGCGCTTTGTCTTGCGGTATCATCTACCCACGATCTGAAAGGGCGGATATGGCAGCTCCCCGAGAACTCGAAATCGCAAACGATCTCCTCAAACGCGTCATAGATGGCCGCGCGCCGCTGCTATGCGATGGCGGCATGGGAAGCCTCATCCAACAGGCGGGCCTCTCGCAAATCCACGATGTGCCGGACCTCCTCAACCTCACGCACGCAGACGACATATGCACCTTGCAACGCGGCTATGTCGAAGCAGGTAGCGATTGCATCGCCACCAACACCTTCAACTCGAACCGCCTCAAACTCGCGAATCATGACGCGAGCGTCGATGAGCTCTACGCAGCCGCAGCCCAGATCGCGCGTGACGCGGGAGCACCGCTCGTTGCCGGTGACATCGGTCCTACCGGGTCGTTGCTTGCCCCGCTTGGGGAACTCAGCTTCGAGGAGGCCTACGATATCTTCGCCGAACAAGCCCGCGCCGCCTGCGCAGCCGGTTGCGACCTCATCTTTCTCGAAACCTTCGCCGATCTGCTCGAAGCCAAAGCGGCGCTGCTCGCCTGCCTCGACAACACGCCGTTGCCGGTCTTCGTGACGATGACCTTCGGCGAGGATGGTCGTACCTTCATGGGCACGACACCCGCCGTTGCCGCCGCCACGCTCTCCGCGCTCGGTGCCTCGGCCGTTGGCATCAACTGCTCGCTCGGTCCAAGCGAGATCACGCCTCTCGTCGCGCAGATGGCCCCGCACACCCGCTGCCCACTCATGGTGCAGCCCAATGCGGGACTCCCACGCATCGCCGAAGATGGTTCCACGGTCTACGATGTCGACCCCGCAAGATTCGCGCAGGCCATGGGCGCCATCTTGGAGGCCGGGGCTCGCATCGTCGGCGGTTGTTGCGGAACGACGCCTGCCCACATCGCAGCTCTGCGTCAGCTCATTGATGATGGCGACTGGTTGCACGATAACGTTTCCGACTATCGGCCTTCCTTCGTCGTGACAAGTGCTCAGGAGCTAGTC
Source organism: Coriobacteriaceae bacterium (assembly GCA_025992705.1). Lineage (NCBI taxonomy): Bacteria > Bacillati > Actinomycetota > Coriobacteriia > Coriobacteriales > Coriobacteriaceae > Coriobacteriaceae bacterium. The sequence continues at coordinate 865,868 of DAJPGJ010000001.1, read as the reverse complement.
GAACTCATGCCAGGCGTACCCACGGTCGCGACCATCGGCGAGCGCATCAACCCCACGGGAAAGCCGCGCCTCAAGGAGGCACTTGCCAGCGGCTCCTATGACCTCGCCATTTCCGAAGCCGTCGCACAAATCGAAGCTGGCGCCGACATTCTCGACGTCAACGTCGGGGTGCCGGGTATTGACGAGTCGCATGCGCTGCGTGAGCTTACCGAGCGCCTGCAAGCCACCGTATCAGCGCCCCTGCAACTTGACTCCGCCAACCCTCACGCACTCGAAGCTGCCTGCCGCGGCTATGCGGGACGTCCACTCATCAACTCGGTCAACGGCAAGGCTGAAAGCCTCGCCGCCGTGCTGCCCATTGCAGCACGCTATGGCGCGACCATCGTTGGCCTCACGCTCGACGAAGACGGCATTCCACCGTCTGCCGAGGGGCGCCTCGGCATTGCCGAGCGCATCATCGACGCTGCTCTTTCGGCTGGTCTGCAGCTTGAGGACATCGCAATCGATTGCCTCGTCATGGCCGCCGCCACCAATCAGCCCGAAATCCCCGAGATCCTCGAAGCCGTTCGACTCTGCAAGGAGCGCCTCGGCGTGCGCACCGTGCTCGGCATCTCCAACGTGAGCTTCGGGCTGCCCGCACGTCCCGTCCTCAACGCGAGCTTTCTCACGGCCGCGCTTGCCTGCGGGCTCGATCTGCCCATCATCAACCCGCTTGAGGCGCGCTACCGCGAGGCCATTGCAGCCTTCCGCATCATCAACGGCCAGGATGCCGGCTGCCTGGAATACGTGCACGCGATGCAGAACGCCATTTCGAGCGCAGCGGGTGCCCCTCCTGTCATTTCGAGCGCAGTCGAGAAACCTCGCCCTTCGCGTTTCGCTGGCAGTGGCGAAGGAGATTTCTCCACTGCGTCGCCTAACGGCGACTCCGGTCGAAATGACAGCGCTTCCGTCCTCCATAATGCAATCCTCACTGGCCAGCGCGATACTGCCGCCGAAGCGGCACGCACCATGCTCGCAACCAGCGACGTCGCTTCCATCGCAGGAGACGTCCTCGCACCCGCCCTCGACGAGGTTGGAGTGCGTTATGACGAGGGCACGTACTTTCTCCCCCAGCTCATGGCTTCAGCCGAGGCCGCCAAATCGGCCTTCGACGTGCTCAGCGAAGCAAGCGCCTCGGCTGGCGCTGCAAAACGCAATACGTTGCCAATTATCCTCGCCACAGTCGAGGGCGATATTCACGATATCGGCAAGAACATCGTCAAAATGCTGCTCGAGAACTATGGTTACACGGTCATCGACCTTGGTCGTGATGCAGCTCCCCAAGCCATCGTCGATGCGACACTCGATGCCAACGCTCCTCTTGTGGGCCTTTCGGCTCTCATGACCACGACATTGCCCGCGATGGAGCGCACCATCGCGCTGCTGCGCGAGCAGGCGCCCCAAACCCGCATCATGGTGGGCGGTGCCGTGCTCACCGAGGACTATGCGCAACGCATCGGCGCCGACTATTACGCCGATGACGCGGCAGCCTCCGTTCGTATCGCCCAGCAGCTCCTCGATGGATGAGATGCGCGCCAGGGTGCCGGGTCCTTTAGCGCACCCACCGACACGCTCTTGCGCAGGTTCTCGCGAAGCTTTATCATCGCAGGAAGTGTGAAATCCGGCGGCAGCGTGCCGCCTAGAGAGAAGGATGAGACAATGATACTCAACCCCGAAAAGGCTCTGGAGCGCTCCGCCATGCAGGCTCAGTACGGTTCCCCCGTCACCCCCAAGAAGCGCGGCTTCAAGGAAATCATTCTCACCACGACCGCTGGCTACATCGCCTCGATCGCCGTGATCGCCTGCTTCTTCCTGATTGCCGCCATCGGCGCATAGGCGCGGCAACATAGCATGAAGAAAGGGACCCTTCGGGGTCCCTTTTATTTGCCCCCCCCTGTCATCTCGACTGGAGCGGCCGCAAGGCCGCGGAATGGAGAGATCTCTCCTTCGCTCGAAATGACGGGACTACCAGCACAGCAGTTCGTAGCCATCCTCAGTGACGACGATCTGCACCTCCCACTGTGCCGACGGCGAGCCATCGGCCGTGCGCACGGTCCAGCCATTCGGGTCGTTCATATCGATTTTCGCTGCACCCATGTTGACCATGGGCTCGATCGTGAAGCACATTCCAGGAACGAGCACGGGGCCCGTCCCCGCAGCTGCCACAAAGCTTACGAACGGATCTTCGTGGAACTCGAGGCCGATGCCATGGCCACCGAACTCGACGACAACCGAGAAGCCCGCATCCGTCGCAACCTTGTTGACCGCCGCGCTCACATCGCCTAGGTGCGCCCACGGCTTCACAGCCGCAAGGCCAGCCTCGACGGCTTCACGCGTGACCTCGACCAGCCGGCGCTTCTCTTCATCGACCTCGCCAATGCAGAACATGCGCGACGAGTCCGAGAAGTACCCATCGAGTATTGTCGACATATCGACATTGACAATGTCGCCGCTGGCGAGCACATCGTCCTCGCTTGGAATGCCGTGACAGACGACCTCGTTGATGGAAGTGCACACGCTCTTGGGAAAGCCCTCGTAATTGAGGTCGGCGGGAATGGCACCATGCTCGATGCAGTAGTCGTGTACCCAGCGGTCGATCTCCTCGGTGCTCACGCCTGGGCCGATATGCTCGGCCACGTAATCGAGTGCTCCGATGTTGACCTTGGCCGATGCCTTGATGCCCTCGATTTCCTCGGGCGTTTTGAGCAGGTCGCGTCCGAGGACGATCTCGCCCGCATCATATAGCTCCTGCAAGCGATGATCGAAGTCGAGATGGCACTTCTTGTACTTCTTGCCACTGCCACACCAGCACTCATCGTTGCGACCAGGGCTTTCCAAGTTATCGTACACGGGATTCCTCACTTGTCTCGCGTTTCGTGTTTGCGTTCACGGTTCGCCCCATTGTACTACCCCCGCCGTCGAGCGCTCCTCACAGCTCGAAATCGACCCCGCGGCCCATGAGCCGCCGCTGCAGCTCGAGTAGGTATCCCGTCATGGCAGCATCCTGCAATTTGCTAACGGCCTCGATAACCGGTAGCAGCGTCTCGCGATCGAGGTAGCCGAGCTCGGCAAGCGCATCGACGCTCGCACGGTCATCGTGACGCGCAGCGGCAACGCACATTTCCACGAGATTGTCGCGAAGGATCTGCCCGTACATGCGACGCGTGTTCTCGCTCAAGAACAGCGGGTCACGCAGCCGCTCGATAATGCGCGTAAGCTGGCCATACAAATCGATGGGCGCCATGCTCTTCGCATCGTAGTCATGCATGTTGACCACGCACGCATCATAACGTGCGAGCAGCGCCTCGGCATTGAAATAGGTCATCGAGTTGAATCCGCGCACGATCTCGTTGAGGCTACGGAAGGTGACGGGAAAGTGCAGGTCAATGCAATCGTGCCCTTGGATGGGCTCGACGAAATCAACGTGGATATGCTCGATGAGACAATTCACGTTGAGGGCGCGGTCCTGGATATGCCGCACGTTTGTCCCAATCGTGAGCGAGGAAAGCATCGTCGCGTTGCCGAATGCGAACGGTGCGAGCGTATCGACCTCGCGTGGAATGGCGACATCAGGCCTGCCCTCGTCGTAGAGCACGACGCGCGACGCGCCATCATCCATGCGCTCGCAAAGCAAGCCACCCGTATGGTAGAAACGCTCGCAGTTGGGATTGACATGCACGTTCACGAGAGAAGGTCTGCCACCGATATCACGCGCGCCAGCCGTGACAAGCGCGAGCTTGCCCAGATGCTCGAAATCCGCGGGTAGGTAGATACCCTCGAGCGCCGTGTCGAAAAACGCCTCGTCGCCGATGAAATGCAGGGTCTCCGGAAAACGCGCCTGTCGCAAGTTGCGACAGCCGCGAAAGGCCGCATCGCCAATCTCGACAACCCCCTCGGGGAGCGTCACCTGCTGCAAACGTGGCATGTTCGCGAACGCGCGCCCGCAGACAATCTCGCAACCGGGAGCAACGGCGTACTGCACGAGTTCGGGCTCCATCGCACCCATCAAGATGCGGGTGGGACAAATGGACAGGTCGTTTGTCCCAGTATCGGCATACGCCGGCAACAAGTGGGGCAAATGACCTGTCCATTTGTCCCAGTCTTTCGCGTACAGCACACCATGCTCGTCAAGCCAGAGGGTCCCGCCATCCTCGATGACGCAGCGTATGCCCGTGCGTGCTACGCAGTCGCAGGCCAGTTGCCGTACGCTCGCGGGCACATGTAGCCCAGTGATACCGCTCTCGGCGAATGCCCCCTCGCCAATCTCGACGATCCCTTCGTTGAGTATGACACTCTCGAGCTCGCGACAGCGGAAGAACGCGCGCTTCTCGATGCGGCGCAAGCTCGGAGGAGCCATGAACTTACGCAACCTGGTGCGCGAAAACGCATGGGCGCCAATCGACTGAACGCCACCTGCAAATGTCACCTTGCGCAGCTCCGGGCAGCATGCGAATGCCTTGGCACCGATTTCGACGCAGCGAGCCGGTACCTCGTATTCCTCGACCGGCACGGCAACCGCCGCAAGCCGTAACCCGGCATCATCTCCATCTGGGCACGCACGTTCGAAAATACTTATGCAATCCGTTGCTAAAAAGGGATTGTGATCGTCAAGGCGGATTTCCTCGAGCGTGCTATTCACGAAAGCACCAGGCTCTACCGCGCGCGTCCCCATTCCTATCGTAAGCCGCTTGAGCCCATTCACGCTCAGCACTTCCAGCCCCACGCGCTCGAGCATGCCCGGCAACGTCAGCTCCTCGAGATCGCGGCACTGGTTGACCCAGCTCGAATCGAAGCTTGCCGTCATACGCGGCAGAACGAGGCTGCGTAGGTCGCGGCATGATCTGAACGCCGACGGACCGATTGCCTCGATGCAATCGGCGCAGACGATGCGCTCCACACCAGTAAGCTGTTCGCAAGCGCCGGGCGCCAGCTCGAGCACGGCAAGGCCGTCCAACTTGCTCGGCACCGTAAGCTCACACATACTGGCATCCAGCAGCTCGCAGTCTACGATGCGGGCGAATGTTCCATCAACGACGACATACTCCCAAATCACGCCGTCAATCGTCTCATGCCGCAGCTCGGAGCAACGCTCCTCCTCGCGTACGCGACGCTCCGCAAGCTCACGACGCTGGCGATCCATGACCTCGGTAATGACCGCGATGGCGTCTTGCCCCGTCTTGACCTCAAGCTCACTGAGGTCAAGATCTTCGGGCGCAGAGCGCACGCTGCCAAACATGAGAGTATCGCCGAAGATTTCCATGCGATTAACTATAGCTCATCTGCCGCGCACGCCACGCCCATTACCGCTACAATGACCAACCAACACACGCAAACGTGCCAAAGGGCCTGACCCCTTGACGCATCACCCACACGAATACCGGAGAGTGCCATGAGCAAAATCGAGATGAAGACCCCACTTGTCGAGATGGACGGCGACGAGATGACCCGCATCATCTGGCAGCTGATCAAATCGGAGCTGCTCATTCCGCATATTGACCTCAAGACCGAATACTACGACCTCGGCCTCGAGCACCGCGACGCTACGGATGATCAGGTCACCATCGACGCCGCCGAAGCAACCAAGCGCCTTGGCGTTGCCGTCAAATGCGCAACCATTACACCTAATGCCGCACGCGTCGAGGAGTATGACCTCAAGCAGATGTGGAAGAGCCCCAACGGCACCATCCGCGCCCTGCTCGACGGCACGGTCTTTCGCGCGCCCATCGTCGTCAAGGGCATCGAGCCCTGCGTGCGCTGTTGGAAGAAACCCATCACGCTCGCTCGCCATGCCTACGGTGACGTCTACAAGAACGCCGAGATGCGTATCGAAGCTCCCGGTAGCGTCGAGCTCGTCTTCACGCCAGCCGATGGCGGCGAGCAAGTACGCACCCTGGTGCATACATTTACCGGCCCCGGCGTCGTGCAGGGCCAGCATAACCTCGATGCCTCCATCGAGAGTTTCGCGAAAAGCTGCTTCGAGTACGCACTCGAAACCGGGCAGGACCTGTGGTTCTCGACCAAGGACACGATCTCGAAGATTTACGACCACCGTTTCAAGGACATCTTCGCCGAAGTCTTCGAGACCGAGTACCGCGCGCGCTTCGAACAAGCCGGCATCGAGTATTTCTACACGCTCATCGATGATGCAGTCGCACGCGTGATGAAATCCGAAGGCGGCTTTATCTGGGCTTGCAAGAACTACGATGGCGACGTCATGAGCGACATGGTCTCGAGCGCCTTCGGTAGCCTCGCGATGATGACGAGCGTGCTCGTTTCCCCGCACGGTTACTACGAATACGAGGCTGCCCATGGCACGGTGCAGCGTCATTACTACAAGCATCTCAAGGGGTTGGAGACCTCGACCAACTCCGTCGCGACGATCTTCGCGTGGAGCGGTGCACTGCGCAAGCGTGGCGAGCTCGATGGCGTACCCGAGCTCATGGCCTTCGCAGACAGGCTCGAGCAGGCAACACTCTCGTGCATCGAGGATGGCCAGATGACCGGCGACCTTGCGCGCATCACGACCCTGCCCAACCCCACCGTGCTCAGCACCGAGGGCTTTATCGAAGCGGTGGCCGCACGGCTGTAACTACGCCTTGAGCACGGTCCAATCCTCTTCGGCCGTGTTTGCGTCGAGCAGCAACTCGGCATCCGAAAGCTCCCAGGTCGCGAGCTCGATCGCACCTGCAAAACGCCATGCTCCGTCTGTCGCTATCACGACGTTGTTGTCGCAATTCGAAAGGATATCGGGTTGTCCCGGCAGCACGTAGACGTGTGCGAACTCGCTCGCAAGCGTGCGCATGATGCGACGCATCATGCGTGAGCGTGGCCCCTCTATCGCGCCAATCACGTTGGCCAGATAGACGCCATTCTCGCGCAGATGTTCGTGATACAGCTGCACGGCCTCTCGCGTCACGAGACTCTCGACGAGGCTCATGCCACTGAAGCAGTCGTTCACGATCGCATCGTAGCGCTCGTCCGTTTCCTCGAGAAACTCCCGCGCATCGCCCTCGACGAGCTGCAGGCGTCCCGTTTCATCGAGGTCATATTCCTCGAAAAGACGATCCACGAAGAAGTATCGACACGCAATCGCCGTGATGACCGGGTCTATTTCAACGCACGTCACGTATGTCTCCGGATGATGCGCAATCAGGTGCTTGGGATACGAATACCCGCCACCACCCAAAACCAGCACGTCACGCACGGGAACCCCGGCGAAGAACATGCTGTCGTAGTCACGCGTGTAGGCATAGGGAAGGTCGCAGTACGTGTCATCATCGAGATAGGTGGCAGACTGCATGGTACCCGCCACGTTCATCACGCGCACCAAGCCATCCTTGCGCTCGATCGTGAAGATACGGCACGGCCCCGCCATCGTGTCAAACTTGATGAAGATCTCCCGTTGACGCCTATATCGGCGAACGAGAACGACGGCCACGACCGCGGCAGCAGCCACGACCACCAGCACGCATCCACCTATGAGCCAGACCGGATCCATGCCCGTATGATAGCTCACTGAGAAATCCCCTGGGCGGCATGGTCACATTCATCGCACTCGCGTACAATTAATTGCCATGTTTTGATTGGACCACGGTAGGACGAGACGGGTGCGCACAGACCACCAACGCCAAAGGGGCAACATGGACAAGACATTCGAGGCCGAACAAGAGCACCTGAGCACAACATACGCGAAGCTCCAGAGCATCGAGCGCAGCCTGCAAGAGCAGCTCGCGAGCATCTTCAGCGAGGTCGCTTCCGAGAAGGACCTCATCACCGACGAGCTCAACTTCGACTTCGACGCAGACATCCACGTCGAGACCATGGCCGAACTCGAGGCCGTCAACCGCATCATCGACACCTACAACATCGCGGCCGACGTCACGACCGAGCGCCTGCATCGCGCGCAGCTCCTCCTCAAGCAGCCCTACTTCGCCAAGGTCACGCTCCAGTTCAAGCCTGGCAGCGAGCCCAAGGACGTCTATATCGGCAATGTCGGCATGACCGACGACGACTACCGTCACTTCATCGTCGATTGGCGCAGCCCCATCGCCGAGGTCTACTACAACCAGGACAACGGCAAGACAAGCTACGAAGCCAACGGTCGCACCATCGACTGCGAACTCAAGCTACGCCGCCAGTTCGACATCGAGCGCGACCAGCTCAAGGCCCTCTTTGACACCACCGTCGCCATCCAGGACGAAATGTTGCTTGCAGCGCTCGCACAGAACCGCTCCTCGCACCTATCGGCCATTACGGCAACTATCCAGAAGGAGCAAAACGAGGTCATCCGCCATGAGGATGTCCCGGCGCTGCTCGTCAGCGGCATCGCGGGTTCTGGCAAGACCTCGGTACTTCTGCAACGCATTGCCTATCTCTTCTATCGGCAGCGCGACACGCTCAAGCCCGAGGACGTCTTCCTCATCACGCCCAACCCGGTGTTCCAACGCTATATCGAGAACGTCTTGCCCGAGATGGGCGAGAGCAACCCTTCGTCGATTACCTTCGAATCGCTCATGTGCGGTCTCGGTCTCGGTAGCCGCGACCTCGGGCGCGAGGTAAGCGCCGACGCGCTGCGCGCCATCGACGAGAAACTCCCCGACTTCAAGCTCAAGCAGGGCGACTTCACCGACATCCGCATTGAAGGCGAGCCCGTCATCACGGCGGCTCAGGCGCACGGAGCGTGGAGCAAGCTCAAGAACCTCCCCACCGGCTCGCATCGCAGCGCGCTCGTCATCGACGACCTCCTCGATCGTCTTGAGCAGCGCATCAAGCGTCTGGCCAAGTCCGAGAAGTACCAGGACATGATCAGCGACATGTCCGATGCCGAGCAAATCGAGTGCTTTGGCGAGAACGTCTACACCGGCGACATGGACGAAGCCGAGCTCGTGAGCTATACCGAGCGCTTCCTGCGCTGGCGCTATGCGGGCGTCGAACACGAGATCGCGGAGGGTCGCTGGCTGCGTCTCGACGCCATTGGCATGCGCCTGACCGGCTCGGAAAACCTGAGCGCCATCGAGTGGCTCTACCTCAAGCTCGCGCTCGTCGGTGGCGGTATGCGCCACGCGCGTTACGTCATGATCGACGAGGTCCAGGACTATAGCGCCGCGCAACTCATGTGCTTGGCGCGTTATTTCGGCAAGGCGCATTTCATGATGCTCGGCGACGAGAACCAGGCCATCCGGGAAGGCACGGCGAGCTTCGACGAGATTCGCGAGGTCTTCACGCGCGCATGTGGCTCGGTCGACAACTGCGAGCTCATGACGAGCTACCGTTCGTCACCGGAGATTACGGCCCTGTTCACGAGCCTGCTCGATAACGAGGAGCGCGTGCGCGTCGAGTCCGTCCAGCCGGCAGGCATCGAGCCGGTCATCATCGAATGCGCCGATGACCTCGACTATGAGGTGCAGCTCAAGACGGCAGTCGAGGAAGCGCTCGAGGCCAGGTGCCTGGCCGCCATCATCGCCCCCGATGCACGCCGTCTGGCCAAGCTCGAGCAGCTGCTCGAAGACTTGCCCATCGTCACGGGTGCCGGCAAGGAGACCATGCCCGAACACGGCGTGCTGCTGCTCGACATCAAGCTTGCCAAGGGCCTCGAGTTCGACCAGGTCATCGTGCCTGATGCGGGCAATCGCTCCTACCCCGACGAGACACTCGCGCGTCACCGCCTCTACACCGCGATATCACGCGCAACCAAGAAGGTCACGCTCGTCGCCAATGGAAAGCTCACGAGCCTGCTGAGGTAGGCCGCCCCCTGTCATTTCGACCGGAGGCGCGCAAGCGCCAGAGTGGAGAAATCTCACCCGTCGCTGCCAAAGATCGGGATTTCTCGACTCCGCTCACTTCGTTCGCTTCGCTCGAAATGACAATGGGCGTCATTTGTCTCATTCATCCGTATCCCGCAATCGCTGTATCATAGGGCTGCGATTTCCGATGAAGGAGCCGAGCATGTCCGACACAGCCGATACAGCACAAGTTACCCGCGAGCTAGGCGAGCGCTACGCCGACGACATCATCGCCCTGCGGCGTCACTTCCACCAGCATCCCGAGCTCTCCGCCCAGGAGCATGCCACGAGCGACTACATATGCGCGTATCTCGACGAGCTCGGCATCCCCTACGAGCGCATTACCGGGCCACACCCCGAAGACAAGCGCGAGGAGCGTGACGAGTTCATCGGCACCGGCATCATCGCGACCATACGCGGCGAGGCACCGGGCGCCTACGATAGCCAGGGCAATCCCGCCAAGCGCGTCGCCCTGCGCTGCGACATGGATGCGCTGCCTGTCACCGAGAAGACCGACCTGCCCTTCGCATCGCAGAACGACGGGATCATGCATGCCTGCGGCCATGATTGCCACATGGCCATGCAACTCGGTGCCGCGCGCATCCTCATGGACATGCGCGACCAGCTGCATGGCGAGGTTCGCCTCATCTTCCAGCCTGCCGAGGAAATCTCCATCGGCGCACGCGACATGATTGCCGCCGGCGCGCTCGATGGCGTGGACGCCATCTTTGGCCAGCACGTGTGGAGCGAGGTCGATGCGGGGACGTTTTCCGCCGAGCCGGGCAGCCGCATGGGTAACACCGACTGGTTCCGCATCGACATCGAAGGCGTAAGCGCCCATGGCTCGATGCCCCACAAGGGCCTGGACGCCATCGTCGTCGCCTGCGAAATCGTCGACGCGCTGCAATTGCTCGTGAGCCGTCGATCGTCGCCCTTCGAGCCCGTCGTCGTCACCGTTGGCGAAATTCACGGCGGCACGGCCCGCAACATCATGGCCGGGAGCGCCTATATCACCGGCACCGTGCGTACGTGGAACAAGAAGACGCGTGACTTCATCGCGGAGAGGCTCTCGCAGATGGGCGGTCGCATTGGCAGCGCATACGGTGCGAGTATCAGCATCGAGTACACGCCCGGCAACCCTGCCGTGGTAAACGACGAGGCCGTAACCCGCGTCGCGGCGCAGGCCATCGAGAAGACGCTCGGCAAGGAAGCCGTCGGGACGTATCACGGCACGCTGTCAGGCGAGGATTTTGCCGAGTATCTGCAATACGTACCCGGTGTCTTCGTCTTCACCGGCATCAACAATCCCGATATCGGCGCCACCCATCCACAGCACAGCTGCCTGTATCGTATCGATGAGAGCGTCTTGGCCCCTGGTGCGACCGTTGCCGCCCAATGGGCCCTCGACATGCTCTCTGCATAGGCAAGCGACACCATACGTGCACGGAAACCGCAGATGTCTAGGATTTGCGCGGCCTAGCCAAAGCTTTTTCGGCGCTTCCCGCGCAAAAACGGCGAATGTCTAGCGTCCCAGCACTTCCGATACGCAAAAAACTCGAATGTCTAGCCTTTGCTCTCAAGCAGCCCTAGACATTGGCCATTTTCGTGCGTTTGCATGCCCCTGACCCTAGACACTGGCCGTTTTTGCGCGTTGTAGCCGCGGCGTTCTCACTTCGCAATCACCCGGTACGCCTCGATAAGCTCGTCGAGCCCCATTGCCGCGTTCGCCGGACTCGTCGAAGGCAGGCGCGTGCACTCTCGCCCATATACGGGCTCCAAATAGCGCCGACAGAGCTCATGCGCTTTTGCGCCCGTCGCGTAGATGCGCTCGATGGGCGCCGTGTCGAGGACGCGCGACAAATCGTTGGGAACGGCATCCTGGATGCTCGCATCCGATGCGCCCTTGATGGCACAGCTGGCGAGCACATCCCACATCGCGATACCGTTGCGCAGCAGAAAAGCGCGGCGCTCGGCAACAGTCTGTGGCACGTCTTCGCCCGTCACCGCAGCAAGCACCTTCCACATGCGGTTTTGCGGATGACCATAGAAGAAGCCAAGCTCCCGCGACTTGGGCGAGGGAAAGCTGCCAAGCAGCAAGACACGTGAGCGCCCATCGAACACCGGCTCGATCTCGTGGATGTGTCGCATGTATTCCATGGGTCCAGTGTACATGACGGCACAGGGGACGGGATGAGACAGTTGCTCAGGGACGTTGTCTCATCCCGTCCCCTTCCTATTCTGGTCACCATGCCTAAAATAGTCGCTTGTCCAGAACGTCCATTACCCGACTTTTCGCCTTTTATCTTCCCCAAACTTCATGATTGGGGTAGGATGCTGCATGTTGAAGGAGAAGCCATGGCAGTTATCGATGCACACGCGCATATCTATCCAGAGAAAATAGCAACGAGAGCCGTCGAAGCAGTCGGCGCATTTTACGGTGTCGAGATGTTCGACGGAGGCACCTGCAGCCCCGGTACGCCCGAGGCACTGCTTGCCTGCGCGGATGTCTCCCCCATCACGCACTTCATCGTCCACTCGGTTGCCACGACGCCCCATGCCGTGACGAGCGTCAACGACTTCATCGCCGAGCAAGCTCACGCACATCCCGCGTTCATCGGCTTCGGCACCATGCATCCCGATTTCGAGGACAAGGAAGCCGAGGTCGAACGCGCAATAGAGCTTGGCCTGCACGGCTTCAAGATCCACCCCGACACGCAGATGGTCGATACGGATGACCCGCGTCTCATGGAGTTCTACGAGATCATCGCCGGCCGATTGCCCATCACCATCCACACCGGCGACTATCGCCACGACTTCTCGCATCCGCGCAGGCTCGCGCGCGTGCTTGACGCGTTCCCGAGCCTTGTCGTGGATGCGGCACACTTCGGAGGCTGGTCAATCTATGACCAAGGCTACGATTACCTGGGGAAATACGACAACCTCTTCATCGATACCTCAAGCTCGCAGCCGCTCATGGGCGACCGCCACACAGCAGAACTCGTGCGCATGTGGGGTGTTGACCGCGTCATGTGGGGCAGCGACCACCCGATGTGGAGCCCCATCAGCGAATACGAGGCTTTCCGCGGCCTCGACTTTACCGACGAGGAGTTCGATGCCATGCTCTGGCGCAATGCCGAATGCTTCGCCGGCGTCACCGTGTAACTCCGTCACAAGGTATCCGGAACACGGTGTCCCCTGTCATCTCGACTGGAGCGGCTGCAAAGCCGCGGAATGGAGAGATCTCGATGCGGGAGATTTCTCGACTCCGCTTCGCTCCACTCGAAATGACGAGGGAGGTACCCCATGCTTCGGTCGAAATGACAAGGAGGGGATCGTTCGTTCCGCTGAGCTATCCCTACGTCCTCGCCAGACCATCGACGGGCAGCACGACGCCGGAGATATAACTCGCCATGTCGCTTGCCAGGAACACGACAGCGTCGGCGATGTCCTCGGGCTCGCCCATGCGACCAAGCGGAATCGTCGCGATAAGCGGCTTGATGACCTCGTCGGGCAGCGCGTCGACCATGTCGGTGTGGATGACGCCCGGCGCGACGGCATTCACGCGGATTCCCTTGCCGGCAAGCTCGCGCGCCAGCGACAGCGTCAAACCGTTGACGGCGAACTTCGTCGTCGGATAGGCGCAGCCAGCGGGTTGTCCGTCCCGGCCAACCATCGAGCTCGTGTTGATGATGACGCCACCACCTTGCTCGATCATGATGCGCGCAGCAGCCTGCGAGCAGACGAATACCGCGTTGAGGTTGAGGTCAACGATGCGCTCGAACTCCTCGACCGTGTAGTCCACGAGCGGCGTGCGCGAGCTCACGCCCGCGTTGTTGCACAGAATGTCAAGGCTCCCGAAGGCGTTCACGACCTCGGCAAACGCCGCCGCGACGGCATCGGGGTCGTTGAGGTTGGGAGCGATGGCAACCAGGCGGTCAGCCAGTGCCGGATCCCCTTCGATGAGCTTGGCAACCGCGGCCTCGGCCGTCTCCATGCGCGAACCGGCGACGGCAACGTTCGCACCCGTATCGAGCATGGCACGCACGATGGCCAGGCCGATTCCACGCGTCCCACCGGTGACGACGGCATTCTTACCTTCCAGTATCTTCATGTTGACCCCCTTCGATATATACGATGAGAAGAACAATACCCCATCATGTCCTCATGGCGAAGCAGCAACGTGCACATCCTTATCCTCTACACAATGACGCGCAAGGAGATTTCTCCGCTTCGGCGCCCCACGGCGCCTTCGGTCGAAACCAAATGAGACAATGTCTCTGGGCAACTGTCTCATCATTCACCCTATATGGCAAAGCAGTGTACCCGTGCGGATGACATGGCATATTCGAGGTGACGATGTCACCTTGTGCAGCATGACATGGCATGCGACCAGAGCGAATGGTCTTCTGAGCTCTGGCGTATGCCATGTCACGCTTACCGCGAGCCTCAGCAGATACCCCGTATTCGCATCACAGCCGCACGGGTATCCCCTGCTTCGCCATGTACTCCTTCACCTGGCGTACCGTGAGCTCGCCGAAGTGAAAGACACTCGCCGCAAGCACGGCATCGGCCTCGCCCTCGATGATGCCTTCGGCGAAGTGTTCGAGCTTGCCCACGCCACCACTCGCGATGACCGGGATATCCACTGCGCGTGCGACCGTGCGCGTGAGCGCGATGTCGAAGCCATCCTTGGAGCCGTCGCAGTCCATGCTCGTAAGCAAGATCTCGCCGGCACCGCGACGAGCTGCCTCGCGGGCCCATTCGATGGCGTCGATACCCGTGTCCTTGCGTCCGCCGTGCACGTACGCCGTCCACCTATCCGAGCCATCCGATGCCCTTTTGGCGTCGATAGCGACCAAAATCGCCTGGCTACCAAACGCAAGCGCCCCGGCGGTGATGATCGAGGGGTCGGCTAATGCCGCGGAGTTGAGCGACACCTTGTCAGCGCCCGCGGCAATCATCTGCCGCATATCATCGACGCACTTGAAACCGCCGCCCACGGCATAGGGAATGTGCACTTCCTCGCTCGCACGCGATGCCATTGCGATGGTCGTCTTACGTCCTTCGTGGGTCGCCGTGATATCGAGGAAGATGACCTCGTCGGCACCTTGTTCGTCGTACGCATTTGCCAAATCTACCGGATCGCCCGCATCGCGCAAGTTGACGAAGTTCACGCCCTTGACGACGCGCCCGTCCTTCACGTCCAGACATGGGATGACGCGCTTCGTCAGCATCGTGCGCTCGCCTCCTTGCATGCCGCGACACCCTCTTCAACGGTGAAGGCGCCCTCATAGATGGCACGACCGGTAATGACACCATCGATGCTACCTGCAGGAAGCTCTCCGAGCGCGTAGATGTCCGCAAGCGTGGCCACGCCACCGGATGCCGTGATCGGAAAACCCGCGACCTGCGCAAGCCGCCCATAGGCAGCTGCATCGATACCCGTCTGCATGCCATCGCGCGCGATGTCAGTGTAGACGAGCTCGTGAATGCCCCGGTCCTTGAGCTCGGCCACGAGCTCTGCCGCCGGCGTGCTCGTCCCCTCGCACCAGCCCTCGATGGCCACCATGCCATCCTTGGCGTCAATGCCGGCGACGATGTTATCGGCATAAGCTGCCACGGCACACTCGCAAAGATCGGGATCGCGCACGAGCGCACTGCCGAGCACGAGCCGCGTCGCCCCTGCATCGAGATAGCGCTCGATCGTCTCCATGCTGCGAATGCCACCGCCAATTTCGATCTCGACGTTCGTCTCGCGGGCGATGCGCGCGATGATGTTCATGTTAGTGGGCGCTCCGTCTCGGGCGCCATCGAGGTCAACGATATGGATACGCTGCGCTCCCGCTTCCTCAAAGAGGTGTGCCTGTGCAACGGCATCATCGTTGTAGACGGTCACCTGCGCGTAGTCGCCCTTCTTGAGGCGCACTGCACGTCCATCGAGAATGTCGATTGCGGGGACGAGAATCATGATCTACCTGCCGTTTCTTCCCGTATCTTGGTCAAATACACTTTCTTAGTCAAAACATCTAATTCTGAGCAGCTTTATGCGCTCTCGACAATCCCGCCGAAGTTCTCGAGCAACCGTAGGCCCAGGTGAGAGGACTTCTCGGGATGGAATTGCACTCCGAAGACATTGTCACGCGCCACGGCGCAGGCAAAACGCCGCGCGTGCTCGCTCGTCGCCACCAAATCGCCCTGGTCATCGGGAACTGCGCAATATGAATGCGTGAAGTAGAAGTGTTCGCCATCTTCGATGCCGTCGAAAAGTCGCCCCACGCCCTCGGGACACGCTAGCCCGTCGACATATTCGATCGAGTTCCAGCCCACGTGCGGAATCTTGTGCTTAACCCCCGTCGCGTCGAACGCCGCCATGCGCTCGATATGGCCGGGCAATACACCCAATCCCGCCAGGCGCTCGCCCTCAGGCTGACCCTCGTCGCCCCAATCGAAGAGCAGGTGCATGCCGAGGCAAATCCCCAGAAACGGCACTCCGTCGGCCACGGTCGTACGCAATGCGTCAGCCTGTCCCGTCCCCTCCATCGTCGTCATCGCATCGGTGAAAGCGCCCACGCCAGGCAGCACCACGCCATCGGCGGCAAGGATGTCAGCGGGGCTGTCGGTGATGCGCGCGTCGAAGCCCGCGTCGGCAAGACCACGCTGAACGCTTGCCAAGTTGCCCTTGCAGTAGTCGACGACGGCAATCGTGGCGGCCATTACAGCACGCCCTTGGTCGAGGGGACCTCGTTGGCGATGCGCGAGTTGATGGCCACGGCCGCGCTGATGGCACGCGCTGCCGCCTTGAAGGCCGCCTCGAGAATGTGATGCATGTTGCGCCCGGTCACCGAGCGGATGTTGAGCGTAGCGCCCATATTGGCAGCCAGCGCGATGAAGAACTCCTGCGCGAGCGTCACGTCGAAGCTGCCGAGCAGCGGGCAGGTCATCTCGACGTCGTAGTGCAACTGGCCGCGGCCGGAAATGTCGACCGCCGCCATGACGAGCGCCTCGTCCATCGGCAGAATGATCGAACCGTAGCGCACGATGCCGCGACAATCTCCAAGCGCCTGCGCAAAGCACTGCCCGAGCACGATGCCGCAATCCTCGACCGTATGATGCGCCTCGACATCCACGTCGCCCGTAGCGTGCACGGTAAGGTCAAAGAGCCCGTGACGCCCGAAGGCGTCGAGCATGTGATCGAAGAACGGCACGCCAGTGTCGATGTCGGTAACCCCCGTGCCATCGAGGTCAAGTCGTATCGTGATGTCCGTCTCGCGCGTCGTACGCGTAATCTCGGAGCAACGTCCCATATGTGAACCCCTCCTGCGTCCCTATCGTTGATTCGCCAGGTCGTCGAGCTCGGTCTTGAGCGCGTCGAGGAAGCGATCGTTTTCCTCGGAAGTGCCCACCGTCACGCGCAGGCAACCAGCCAGGTGATTCTCCCCCGACACGTTGCGCACGAGCACCGAATGCTTCTCGTCCAGGTCGTTCCAGGTGCGCACCGCAAACGGGAGCTTGAGCATCACGAAGTTAGCCTCGCTCGGATACACTGTGACCTTGTCGAGCTGCGAGAGTGCCGCAATAAGGCGATCGCGCTCGACGCGTGTCTGCGCGATACCCTCTGCAAACAGCTCGCGATGGCGCACGACTTCCTCGCCCACGATCTGGCTGATCGCATCGACCGAATAAGGCTGGCGCACCTTCTTGAACTCGTTGATCACGCTCGGATTGCCGAGGAAATACCCCAGGCGGATACCTGCGCAGCGGTACGCTTTCGAGAAGGTATGCAGGATGAGCAGGTTCTCGTACTCGTCGAGCAGCTTGGCCGCGCTCTCATCCGCAAACTCGCCGTATGCCTCGTCCACGAGCACGAGTGCATCACTCGCATCCAGAATGCGGCAAATGTCCTCGAGCGGCGTCAGCGTACCCGTCGGATTGTTCGGGTTCGTGATGACGACGATGTCGATGTCACCCTTGGCCAGACGCTCACAGGCGCGGTCCACGTCAATGGACCAGTCATCCTGGCTACGCGGCAGGTTGACAACCTGCGTGTTCGTGAGCACGGCATTCGTTTCGTACACCGAGAACGTGGGCGGAAAGTTCAAGAACGCGCGGTCCGGCCCTCCCCAGGCGGCGAAGATGTCGTAGAGCAGCTCGTCGCCACCATTGCCAACGAGCACGTTAGCCGCCTTGAGGCCATGCCATTCGGCGATCGCAACGCGCAGCGCATTGGCGAGCGGATCAGGGTAGCGGTTGAAATCGAGCGTACGCATGCGCTCGATAACCGCCTCAAGCACCTCATCGGGCACGTTGAGCGGGCTCTCGTTTGCAGAAAGCAATGTGTTGCTTTTCTTGTACTTGGGGTCGTAGGGAAGCATCCCCACGAGCGCGTCGGCGCTACGCCGCACCTCTCTCATGCGCGTCTACTCCTCGACGTGGTCATGGTCGCAACCGCAACCGCATTCGTGCTCTTCGTCCTCGCCAGCCAATTGCTCGGTCACGTACTCCATGAACTTGAGACGCAGGTCAACCGAGCGTCCGTGCGCCCAGAGTCCCTCGCGAGCTGCCATGGTCATGACGGCGTCGGCATCGGCCTCGAGCGCATCGAAGGAATAGCTCAGCACCGAGGAGCGCTTCACGAAGTCATCGACCGAAAGCGGACTCGAGAACGCGGCGGTGCCGCCGGTCGGCAGCGTGTGGTTGGGACCAGCCGCGTAATCGCCCACGGCCTCGGGCGTCCAGGAGCCGAGGAAGATGGCGCCGGCATTGCGCACCGCCCCCAGAAGCTCCCATGGATCAGACATGTTGATCTCGAGGTGCTCGGGCGCGATCACGTTGACCGTCTCGAAGACCTGCGTAAGCGTCTTGCAGACGACGACGAGCCCGTGTTCGAGCGATGCCTCGGTGATCTCGCGGCGCGGAGACTGCTCGAGCAGTGTCTCGAGCGCGGCGTCGATGTCATCGAGCATGCCCTCCTCGGTCGTGATTAAGTAACATGTTGCCTTTGGGTCATGTTCGGCCTGCGCCATGAGGTCGATGGCGATGAACTCGGGCACGGCGCTCTCGTCGGCCACCACGCACACCTCGGAGGGACCGGCGATCATGTCGATACCAACGTCGCCGTTGACGAGCTTCTTGGCAGCCGCAACGAACGCATTGCCCGGTCCGGTCACCTTATCGACCTTGGGAATCGTATCGGTGCCATAGGCCATTGCGGCGATGGCCTGGGCCCCGCCCACCTTGAAGATGCGGTCCACGCCAGCCACGGACGCGGCAGCGAGCGTGTAGGGATTGACCGTGCCATCCTTGGACGGAGGCGTGCACATGATGATCTCGTCCACACCAGCCACAGATGCCGGAATCGCATTCATGAGTACGGTCGAAGGGTACTGGGCGCGTCCGCCGGGCACGTAGATGCCCGCACGCTCGAGGGGCGTGAAGCGCTGGCCGGTGATGGCACCGTCATCACGCGTCGTGAACCACGACTGCTGCAGCTGGCGCTGATGGAACTCGGCGATGTTGTCGGCCGCATACTCGATCGAGCGCAGGAACTCCTCGTCGACCGTCGCGAGCGCGGCGTCGATTTCCTCGTCGCTCACCTCGAGCTCCTCGAGCGTCACGCCGTCGAAGCGCTCCGAATACGCGCGCAGGGCCGCGTCGCCCTCGCGGCGCACGGTATCGACGATGTCGGTGGCTGCCTTGAGCGCTTCGGCATCGAATGCGCTGTCCCTCTCGAGCAGCGACGCATCGAAGCTCTGCCCCTCTTCCAGTACGATCGTCCTCATCTTCCGTCCTTCCCTCGTCAAAACGAGTCACTTGTCCACAATATGAGACAGCGTGCCAGGCACGTTGCCCGTTGTCTCAACTCAAGCTCACGTCACGATCCCGCGTCAGGTCCTCGAGTCGCGCCGCCAGTTCGCGCACGCGCGCATCGGTGCGCACAGATGCGGAATTCGCGATGAAACGCGCCGTTGACGAAAGCACCTCGTCAACGATGCGCAAATTGTTCTCACGCAGCGTCGTGCCCGTCGCCGTGATGTCGACGATACGGTCGGCCATGCCCACAAGCGGCGCGAGCTCGATGTTGCCATGCATCTTGATGACGTCGACCTGCACGCCCTTCTTCTCGAAGAAGGAGCGCGTGATGTTGGGGTACTTCGTGGCGATGCGCAGCACCCCAAGACGCTCGTAGTTCTCCTCGGCAACGCCACGGCGCTCCTCGGGCTCGGCCACGATGAAGCGACAGTATCCGAACTTGAGGTCCACGAGCTCCATGACCGAAAGCCCCGCTTCGACAAGCGTGTCCTTGCCGCAAATGCCGCAGTCGGCTCCGCCGTAGGTGACGAAGACCGGGGCATCCGTCGGCCGCACGATGATGAAGTCGACGCCGGGGTTCGAGATGATGAGACGTCTACCCGGATCAGCCAGGCCCGTGGTATCGAGGCCCGCCTCGGTCAGCAGCTCCACCGCGTCGCCGAAGAGCGAGCCCTTCGACACGGCGATGCGCAAGTTTCTCCGCTCCATGCTACTCACCACCCAACTCGACGCGAATGCCCTGCTCGCGCAAGCGTGCCGCCTGCGCGAAGAGTTCATAGGGATCATTGCCATGCAGCGTTTCCTGTGCGCGTGTATCCGGTGGCGTGGCACCTTGGGCCTCGATGGCGGCCAGGACGCGCTCCAGGCCGATGGCAAAGCCAGCAGCCGGCTCATTGCGTCCAAAGGCCGCAAGCGTGGTGTCGTAGCGCCCGCCACTTGCAAGCGAAGCCGGCACTTGCGGCGCGTACGCCTTGAAGACGAGGCCGGTGTAATAGTCGAAGGACGAGACAATCGAAAAATCGACGATGAGCTTGCCACTTCGCGTATTGGCGATGACCAGCTCGTAGGTCTTCTCGAGCTCGTCGAGCCCATCGACGCAGCCGAGCGGCTCGCAAATCGCACGGCAGGCCTCGAACGCCTCCGCCCCACCGCGTATGCGCGCGAGCTGGGCGATGGCCCTCCCGTACGTCGGCTTGACGCCATCGGCGCAACTGAGCGCGTCCACGGCGACCATGTCGGACTTGTGGAAGGCGCGCAGCACCTGGTCACGCCACACGTCATCGTCGCATGCCGAGCGCACGAGCGCGTTGAGCACGCCGACCGTGCCTATGGCCACGGTGAAGTCACGCACGCCAGCCGCCGCGAGCGCCTCCATGCACACGCTCAGAACCTCGGCGTCGGCGATATAGCCCGCGCGTCCGATGAACTCGATGCCCAGCTGCGTGAACTGACGTTCTTGGCCATACGTGGACGCACGCTCGGTGAAAACGGGCTCGCTATAGTAAAAGCGGAACGGACCGAGTTTCTCGCGCAGGCGCGTCGCAGCCAAACGCGCCACGGGAATGGTCACATCCGGACGCAACACGACGAGGTTACTGTCACTGTCGAAGAAGCGAAATGGCGCTTCGGCACTCGTCGTAAACTGTGCGGCCGTATTATCGAGACTACGCGCCTCATCGAGCACGGCGGCAAGCTCAACGGCCGGCGTCTCGATGGGCTGATAGCCCCACAGCTCAAACTGCCTGCAAACGACATCGCTCGTCGAGCGTCGCCATGCCGCTTCGGTGGGCAGCACGTCGCGAAAGCCGCGCGGCGTTTTGGGAATCATCGTGCGTTCTCCTTCAAATCGCGTGATTGCACACTATAGCGCAACATCCATCACTCTATCACAGTAGAGTGATGGAGTATACCTATTATTTCTGCAGCTTGTTATACCTCGATGATGTTGCACGAGGACACGATGCGGCAGAGTTCGTCCTCGGCCGCTTCGCTCAGCAGCACGGCGCTCGTTTCCTCAATCGCGGCATCGGGCACACGCTGCGTCTTATCGCTTAGCTCGGACGGAACCTCAACATCGACATCGCCCGACACGAGCATGCGCTCGATATGCCCAAGCTCGGCCTGGCACACCTCAAGCAGGCGGCCCATGGCGTCCTTGGTGCTGACGCCGTCGGGGACGACGCATACCGAAAGCTTGTCTTTGCTGCCGTACACGAGCACGATGCCGGATGTACCGCGCGAGCCCGTGTTGACGATGAGCTGTGGCTTATCGGCGCCGAGTATGTCGATGGCAAGCAAGTTGCAGATGACATCGCCGCCCACCTCCGCGGCAAGACACGGCACGAAGTAGGCTTGTCCGACGGCAATCGAGTTCGATCCGGCGAGCATGTACTCGACATCGCGGCCGAACTCCCCCAGCTCCTCCTCGAGGTCATGTAGAAGCTCGGGCTGCTCGAGACCGGCAACCTTGCTTTCCATGGCCGTCGTGCCACTCACAACG
This sequence comes from Coriobacteriaceae bacterium, assembly GCA_025992705.1. NCBI lineage: Bacteria > Bacillati > Actinomycetota > Coriobacteriia > Coriobacteriales > Coriobacteriaceae > Coriobacteriaceae bacterium. The sequence continues at coordinate 843,737 of DAJPGJ010000001.1, read as the reverse complement.
GCAACGTTAATCTTTGAAAGCGAGACATGCGCTTGCTCGGCAAGCTCATCGAGCACATCAGCCAGCGTATTCTTGAGCTTTGTACCCGAAAGCGAGGCAAAGTCACCTGATTTTTGCAGCGTGGCGAGCAACTCGTTTGTCTGGAGATCGTAGATGCGGCAGATGACGAAACTCGTGCCGACATATGCGGCAACACCGTAACCCGACCCAGCACCTTCATCGGAAGAGAGAAAGCGTTCGAGGGCATCCGAGCACTCGATCGACTGAAACACCTTGTCTGTCTTCCCCGCTTCTTCCATATGATCTAGTTTAATAATATGTGTGTTAGCAGCGGCAAATACATGCAAAAAATCGGTTTACGCGTATTATTCTCCGATGAATGACATAGGCAACCTTTATCACTTTTTAGAAAGTTCCTTGAGCTCGTCATAATGCTCCATCACCAAGCGCGTGCCGGCATCCGCGCGATGCGGCAACGTGCACGCAGAACAATCCTTGACACCGGCATCGGTATAGGTGAAATCCCCACCACAACGCGGTCCGAGCGCATAGAGAGGACAGTAGCAAAACAGGCAATTGAACTCGTCCGGGGCAATGCCCTCGTGACAGGGAAAGTACTCACACGACTCGTGCGAGAAGAACGGATACTCATATGCCGGCTTGTCGTCCATACGTCGCAGTCTACCAGACGAAAGTCGCCGGGGCACATTTGTCTGGTCCGCGAGGTAAGCCACGCCTCCCCTGTCATTTCGACCGGAGCGGCCGTCAGGCCGCGGAGTGGAGAAATCTCCCCCGTGCGCTAGAATGAGAACTCGCACCCCTACCCAGAATGGAGATAAACCCGATGCAATGTCTCGACCAAACGCGCGAACGCATCCTTGCCGCCGTATCCGCCGTCAAAGAGAGCACGCCGCTTGCGGGCTCCATTACCAATTACGTAACCGTCGACTTTGTCGCAAACGCGCAGCTTGCGGCTGGTGGATCTGCCGCGATGGTCTATCTGCCCGATGAGGGCGAAGCCCTGGGTGCGCAATCCGGGGCATTCTACATCAACGTGGGCACACTCCTGCCCTCCCACGAAGAGGCAATGTGCCGCGCTGCAACTGCCCTATGCGAACATGAAACGCCTTGGGTACTCGATCCCGTCGGCATTGGCCTGGGCGAGGTGCGCGGACACATCCTTGCGCATATGAAGGAACACACGCCCACCATCATTCGCTGTAACGCCTCCGAAGCCATCGCGCTTGCCAGGCTCTGGGGACTCGAAGGTAACTATGCAACCAGTGGCGTTAAGGGCGTCGACTCCACCGACAGCGTCGATGGCGCTCGTGACGCTGCCATCGCACTCGCTCGCCACATCAAAGGCGCTGTCGCCGTATCCGGGCCCATCGATCTCATCACCGATGGGAAGCTTGTTGCCCATTCCCAAGGCGGGTCACCTCTCATGGAGAAAGTGACCGGCTTCGGCTGTGCACTCGGAGGCGTTGCCGCCGTATATGCCGCCTGCGCCGACCCCTTTACCGCAGCCCTTACCGCAAGCGCGGCCTTCAACCTCGCCGCAACCCGAGCAGCCGCTCACACGGACGCACCCGCAAGCTTCAAGGTCGCATTCCTCGACGAGCTGTATCGCGCCACACCCGAAGACATCGCCGCCAATCCCCTGACCCTCGAGGAGGCCTAGCATGAACGCGCTTGTTGCCGTCGCCATCGCGCCCTTCGGCGAAGGCGAGGAGTTATCCGAATACGTGGCCGAAGTCATACGCGTCATCCGCGATTCGGGACTCCCCTCGCGTACCAATTCGATGTTTACCGAGATCGAAGGTGAATATGACGAGGTCATGCGAGTCGTGAAGGACGCGACCTTCGTCCTGGCGGAGCGCGGCATCCGCACCGAAGTCATCCTCAAGGCTGACATCCGTCCTGGTCACACAAATACCATGACGAGCAAGGTCGCCAAAATCGACGCTATCCTCGACTAAGGAAGGCGAACGCGTATGCCCCAGACCGAAGTCCCCATCGAGCGCCGCTTTCACGGCTCGGTCAACCTCGTAATTCTGCACCTGCGCCGTGTCGCGCAGTCAAACGACATTGACGCCGGTCTTGCCGCTGCACGGCGCCTGCGCATGTTCGATGCCGATAACGAGGCTTTCGTGCGTCGCATGCTCGCCCTCGACGAGGCCCTGCAATCGGGCGGGGAGCTCCCCGAGCCCATCACGCCCGCACTCGCCGACGAGCTTCAGGCCTGCGCCCTGCGCCTCAACGCTGCCGACCCAGCGTAAAGCCGCTCTTGCAAGCCTACCGCACGCCGTACCAGGCGGTACCTTCGTCCTGCCATCCCAAGCTTAGGAGATTCTCCTTCTCGACGGCGCTTGACGTATAGTTATGGTTGTTCGCGTAGGCGTTGGGGTTGTACTGGCGATCCAGGCGCACGGATCCACCCGAGTACCAGCCCACGCCTTCGTCGTTCCAGCCCACGCTGATGAGATTGTCTCGCTCCACGACGCTCGTCGTGTAATGGTGCTCGCCACCGTACTGATTGTAGAGACGGTAGACCGGGTCTCCGGCGGCAGGCGCCACCCAGCCCACACCCTCATCGTTCCAACCGACGCTCACGCAGTTGTCACGCTCGACGGTGCTCGAGGTGTAGAAGTGCTCGCCACTGTTGGGGTTGTACAGGCGAAACATGGTGACAGGATCGAGAACCGTACCCGACGTGTTGCCGCTCACGCTAAAGCTGGCGCTCGCCGTTCCCGTGGCAAACACGAGATCGATCGTGTGCGTCCCGTTGTCAATCGTCTCCAGATACGAGGGCTTGAGCGTGACGAGCGTCGATCCCTCGTCATCGCGCTGCTCATAGTTGCCGCGGGCGATGATCTTGCCGTCCACGCGCACGCACGAGAGGTCGGCGAGCTTGCCCGTCGAACGGAACGCCGCGCCGCCCATGGAACCATGCGCCCAGTTTTGACCGTCACCATAGCTGATGATGGGACCCGGTGTGGAAGGACGGTACTTCACGTACACGTCGGCCATGTTGTTTCGCTCGTCGGCAATCTGGCGAGCGGTGAAGGTCTTGGAGGTGGCACCAGAGAGCCAGGTTGCCGTGGGCAGCGAAGTCCCCAAACCGCCACTGCCCTGGAAGGTCCAGCCATCGCCCACGCTCACGCGCTCGAGAGCAGGACAACCGTAGAACAGCGAGGATCCGCGATCGCAACCAGTCGAAACCCGGAAGCCGGAGATGTCGATGGACTTGACCGAAGAGCACCCGTAGAACATGTCGCGCATGTTCGTCAGGCTATCGGTCTTGAACGCGGAAAGGTCGAGGTCGGTGAGCGACGAGCAGTCGCGGAACATGTTCCACATCTCGGTCACGTTCTTCGTATCGAATCCCGAGACGTCCACCGAAGCGAGCGACGAACAAGCGCGGAACATCTCGAACATCTGCTTTGCCGCCGTCGTCTTGAAACCGCTCAGGTTGAGCGAGGTCAAAGCCGAACATCCGTAGAACATGCGATCCATGACGACGACCTTCGAGGTGTCGATATAACGCAGATCGAGGCTCTTGAGCCCCGTGCAGCCGTAGAACATGTACTTGATGTCCGTGACGTTATTGAAATTGAAGTTGGGCATGGTGAACGAGGCAAGCGAGGTGCAGCCGTCAAACATGCCACCTGCATAGCGAACCTTGGAAGTGTCGAGGTTGGCGATGTTGACGTTCGTGAGGTTCTTGCAATTGTAGAACAGGCCCGTCATCGTGTTGTTACCCCTGACACCGGGGGCGATATAGACGGACGTGATGCTATCGCGCCTGGGATACCACGGGGCGTTCGACTCCGCCGCACCGCTCACGACGCCACTATGAAAGTTGTAGTGGATATCCCCAAGGTCGCCACCACTGGCACTGTTGTTAGGCTCAATCACGAGCCTACCCGAAGATTCGATGCGCCACACGCAGGTGCCGGAAGTGCCCTGGGCAATGTTGATGTCCTGGGCCACGAGACCCGCGTCAGCATCGGATGCCACGGCCTCCTGGGCCGCGGGCTCCTCGACCTGAGCGGGCTGCGCCCATGCGGTCAACGGCATGAACGAAACGGCGAGTGCGATTGCCAGAAACACACCCGCGACACGCTTTGCGATTAAAGCCCCATATGACGTTGCCATAAAAGGCCCCTTTCCTCGTATGAACAGGCGCGATGCGCCATTCGTTATAACGTGGTCAACAGTATAGACACCGCATCTTACAACACGAGAACGCAAGCATGGAAATCCTCTGTCATTTCGGGCAAAGCCATAGGAACCCAAGCTGACTCGGAGGTCCAAGTTGACTTGGCTCGACGAAACGTGCCCCAAACGGCAATTCTCGTCAGCATACCTCTAGTAATCGTTAGCAGCCTCCGACTCCATCCACGCGCGCTCGAAGTCCGCATACTCACCAGCGGCAATGGCCTCGCGGGCGCGTCGCATGAGATCGAGCAGAAAGTGCACGTTATGAATCGAGAGCAAGATGCCGCCGAGCATCTCATCCATCTTCACCAGATGTCGGATGTAAGCGCGGGTGTGGTTGCGGCAGGTCGGGCACGTGCACTGCTCGTCGAGCGGCCCAAAGTCACGCGCGTACTTGGCGTTGCGCATGTTCATGCGGCCCGTGCTCGAAAACGCCGTGCCCATGCGCCCCGTGCGAGTGGGCAGCACGCAATCGAACATGTCGACGCCCAGCGCCACCGCTCGCACGAGTGTCGTGGGGTTGCCCACGCCCATGAGGTAGCGCGGCTTGTTTGCCGGCAGTGCAGCCGTGACCGTGCCCAGCTGCGCGAGCATGAGTTCGTGATCCTCGCCCACGGAGTATCCGCCGATGCCGTAGCCCGGCAGATCAAGCTCGCTTACCCGCTGGGCGCTCTCGAGACGCAGGTCCTCGAAGACGCCACCCTGCACGATGCCGAACAGTGCCTGGTCCTCGCGCGTATGTGCCGCCTTGCACCGGGCCGCCCAGCTCGCCGAACGCTCGACGGCCGCGGCGACCTCCTCCTTGGTTGCCGGGTAATGCGTACACTGGTCGAGCTGCATGATGATGTCGGCGCCAATGGCCTCTTGCACGCGCATGTTGTCCTCGGGCGTCCAACGGTGCTTGGAGCCATCCACGATGGAGCGGAAGTTCACGCCATCGGCATCGAGCTCGAGGGTATCGGCAAGCGAGAAGATCTGGAAACCGCCGCTGTCGGTGAGCACGGGATGGTCCCAATGCATGAAGCCGTGAATGCCTCCAGCCTCGCGAATGATGTCGATACCCGGCCTCAAATACAGATGATAGGTGTTGGCGAGGATGATCTGCGCGTGCAGATCCTCGAGCTGGGGATTGGTGATGCCCTTGACGGTTGCCTGCGTGCCCACGGGCATGAAGATCGGCGTCTGGACGTCACCATGGGGCGTATGCAGGCAGCCCAGGCGCGCCGCGCATCCGGGGTCAGTCGCTATCAGATCGTATTCGAACACGTGTAACTCCTTATTGGCGCATATCGGAACATTATATGGCACGGGAAGAGGCAGAGCCGAGGTCTAAGGGAGCGCGCCGTAAAGACCGCGAAGCGGGCTGTCGGGAAGCGACCGTCGAGGCGGCGCCCCTTCCCGTGCCATCTATCAGCTCCTCTACAGCAGCAGCATCGCATCGCCGAAGCTGAAGAACCGGTAACCCTCGGTCTTGGCAGTCTCGTAAGCATCCATGATCGTCTCGCGTCCCGAAAACGCGCTCACGAGCATCATGAGCGTGCTTCTGGGCACATGGAAATTGGTGATGATGGCGTCGCATACCTTGAACTCGTAACCTGGCAGGATGTAGAGACTCGTGGCCGCCCGCGTGCACGGTTCGAGCGCGCCGCCAGCCGCCGCGCTCTCGAGCGAGCGCACCGATGTCGTGCCCACGGCAATGACCCGGCCGCCGCGTGCCTTGGCTTCCTTGATCGCCCGCACTGTCTTGGGTGGCACGGTGTAGAGCTCGGTATGCATCTCGTGGTCGAGCGGATCGTCCTCCGAAACGATTCGGAAGGTGTCGAGTCCCACCTCCAAATGCACGCTCGCAATATCAACGCCGGCGGTTTTCAGCTCATCCAGAAGCCCAACCGTAAAATGCAGACCGGCTGTCGGTGCCGCAGCGCTTCGCTCCTCGGTCGAGTAAACGGTCTGGTAGAACTCGTCATCACCGGCGTATTCCTTGATATAGGGCGGTAGCGGTGTATGGCCCACCAAATGAATGGCTTCGTCGACGCTCATGGCCCCCGGCGTCGTAAAGCGCACCGACCGCGAGCCATTCGCCTCGTCGATTCCCATGATCTCGCCCTCGAGCACGACTTCGCCGTCATGCTCGAACTCCATGCGCGCGCATGTCTTGAGGCGCTTGCCGGGCTTGACCAGGCAATTCCAGGTCTGCTCATCGGCGGTATCAGGCGCATCTGCCACCTTGTCGAGCAACAATGCCTCGGCTGCTCCGCCCGTACCCTTCTTATGACCAAGCAAGCGAGCCGGCAGCACGCGCGTCTCGTTCACGACGAGCAGGTCGCCCGGATGCAGATACTCCCCGATATCGCGAAAGACGCGATGTTCGAGGCTTCCATCGCGGCTCACGACCATGAGCTTGCAGGAATCACGCGGAATGGCCGGCTGCTGTGCTATGAACTTTTCGGGTAATTCGTAATCAAAATCTTCGGTCTTCATCGACACCCTCAAAATGAGACAGTTGCTCAGAGTAACTGTCTCATTAATTGCTTCTACCAATACGTGACGGGCAAGGCGAGCGTAACGTTCGTCGTGTCCAGATAGCTATACTACCACGCCGACCGTTCCCACAGCCTATTTGCCACTCGCGACGATGAGCCTTTCGCACTCGTATCCGTAGGGGCACGTTATCTCCTCCACGACCTCGATGCATACCTGCCCTTCGGCATCGTACATGAGATCGCGCTTGTGATTCACAAACCAGAAGACGGTGTCGATTACAACCATCACGGCGTTGATGATGTAGAAGATCAGGACGAAGGAGATGGTCTCGGCGGTGAGCTTCGAGAGGATTCCGCAGGCATAGGCAAAGAGCGCGAAGACCAGGAACATAAGGCTCTTTCCCTTGGAGGTCTTCCCGCGAATGTCCTTGACGATATTCATGGGCCAGGAGAGCCCGAAGCCTATGAGAAACAACATCTCGAATATGCTCGATATCGTAATCATGAAAGGTCTCCGTCCGTAGCGTCGTGCGTCAGTATGGCACGTATGACACCGTCTCGCAGCCGGGCATTCAGCTCACACAACTAGCGGGAGCCACTCCCGCCTCCGTCTTCCGCACCTACCGGTTTGGCAGTGGCCATGCCGGGCCTTGGGGGCAGTGGACGCCCGCATTCGTCGCAGTGCATCGCATCGCTGGCGTTCCGATGCCCACAAGCGGGGCATGTTCCCATTACGAGCATGGGCTTAGGCGTTCCCGTGCATTTTCCGCACCCGACGCAAGCGTATCCGCAAGACATGGTTTCTCCTCGTTTCCCGTAAGAGACAAGCGACCCGGGGGCATCAAGCCCTCGGGCCGCGAAGTTCCTCGAAGTCCGCAAAGGTGATGCCGGGCGCGCCATTGCTAGAGGAGGGAACACGCCCGACATCATGAGGAAAGGGACTACAACTTATTCGGCATTGCTTGTATCGCACTTCTTCTCAGCAAGAGCTTCGGCTTCTTCGAGCTCACGAATCTCGACGACGGCTTTATCGTCTTTGACGAAGATGAGGACGACGATAGCGGCGATGAGCATGAGCGGAGCACAAATGAACTGCGAATTGGCAAACCAACCGAGCACGGCGACGCTCGTGGAAGCGAGGAACGCAAGACACTGTGCAATACCAGTAACGAGCGCCATGACCATCAGGGCCATGTCGCATTTCATCGAGTCCGTGCAAAGCAGCGGCGTAATGCCTCGAGTGTAGGTTGGGATGAACGAGGCGCAGATGCCCATGATGATGCAGAAGGCCCATGCACTGAAGGCGTCCTTGCCCGGCGTGAAGGCCAGGAAGAAGAAAATCAGGGCGCCGATGATATAGAAGACCACAAGGGACTTCTTGCGAATGGGGAACTTGTCGGATATGACACCTGCGACGATTCCCAATGGAATGGTGATGATGGCAAGCCAGTTCGGCAGCATGGAGGCGTCGAACATGCTCATGCCTTTCTCCTCCATCAGGAAGGTCGGATACATGCCGTTAATATTGACGACGTAGACGTATACCCAGATGAGGAAGATACCGCAGACGACAAAGCCCGAAGCCGGGAATTGCTTGCCGTGCTTCGCCTCGACATCGGCATTGCCCGCAACAATCGTGTTCTCGTTCTTCGCGGGCATCTTCACGAACACGACAAGCCCGATGAGAGCGATAACCTCTAGGATCAACGTCGCGAGCCAGATATTCTGCCATGCGCCAGTCGCATCGAATATAACCGGAGCCGTAAAGAACGCGATGATGGTTCCGCAGGGAATCCACTGTGACCAGATGCCAACGGCCATACCCATCTGCTTGCGTGGGAAGAGCCTCGGCAAGATATTGGGACCACAAACGCAAATTAGGCCATAGGCAACGCCCTCAATAGCACGTCCAGTAAAGAAAATGGCAGCGTTATCACCGGCTAGCCAGCTAATGAGGGTACCGATGATCATGATGATGCAGGATGCCACGACCATGAATTTGACACCGACCTTGCGCATGACAAGCGCGCTAATGGGCGCGAAGATGACGGCGGCAATCGAATAGAAGGTCATGATGAGTCCGATCATGGCGGCATCGATTCCCAGGGCGGAACCTAGCACGGGCATAATCGGAGATGCCTTGAAGAGGTTGCATGAGGCCGTGAAGCCGAACAGAAAAAGCGCGGCAAAGGCGAGCCAGCGCTCCGTATTGGTGGTCTGCCTATCCAGAACACCATATTTCACGATTGACATTATCCCTCCCATAAGACCAGTTGTTTCCATGATTGGGTGCCCTCCGGCGTCCCACCCAAGACGCCGGAGGCATTTCGTGCTTACTTACCGAGGGCAAACAGGACGTAGTCCTTGTGCTCCTTGGCTTTCTCGGCCATCTCATCGATGGGGCCGAATTCGATGCACTGCGCCTGGCAATGCTGCACGCAGGTGGGCGGTTTGCCCAGGGAGCGCCTGTGTGCGCAGGTGTCGCACACGGAGTTGGGGGCGGCAAGATAGCCAAACTGCCAGTCATCGCCACCCTCCTCGAGGGGCCAGTGGCCCATGTCGTGGACCATGATGCCAGTCTGTCCTACGGGCAAGCCGTGCTCCATCTGGCAAGCGATCTCGCAGGAGTGGCAACCCGTGCACCACTGGTAATCGATGAGCATTCCGTACTTCGCCCTCGTTCGGGCGTTGAGCTCAGCTGGAGTTTGCATAGCGCACCTCTCTTCTCGTACGGGGCGCAGGCCGACGCCTCGGTTCGCGCCCCGTGGTTCGTCTTGATCTCGTTGCGGCTATTCCGCTTCGGCCTTGGCGGCATCACGCTTGGCGACCAGGGCGTTGCGCTGATCGACCAAGTCCTGGATCGCCTCGACACCCTTACCGTCGAGAGCCTGCGAATGCTCGCCTTCCTCGCCGGTCAGGAAGGCCCCGTTGGTGTCGTCTTCCGGCGTCACCTTGTAGAGCTTGACCAGCGTGGTCTTGTAGTTGGAACCGAATCCGGCCTTGCCGGGAATGCCCGGAAGCAGGTTATTGACGTTGAGGTCATGCGTGTCATAGAGCTTCTCGGGGTCGCCTTCCGGATGCCACCAGGCATGGTCGCAGGCAATGACCTTGGGGTTGGTGTAGATGTTCGTGACGACGACCTTTGACTTGCAGCGGCCGTACACGTTCTCGATCCAGACCCAGTCGCCATCGACCAGACCGTACTCTTCCGCCGTCTTGGGGTTCATGTAGACGTTGGCTTCCTTCTTGAGGTTGCGCATGCGCTTGACCTGACGATGCTCCGAATGGAACAGCGACCAGGGACGGGCGCCGGTGGTAAGTACCAGCGGATACTCGTCGAGCAGCTCGGGCGTGGAGTTGGGACCTGGCACCGGCTCCTCGAAGTAGGGCAACGGGTCCATGCCGGCGCTATTGTAGAACGTCGACCACAGCTCGATGCGTCCCGTCGGCGTGCCAAAGCCCGGCTGTCCGTCGGCGCGCAGGCGGCCCGTCTCGTAACGCTTGTAGCTGAACGGCAAGTAGATGGGGCCTTTCTCCCGAACGTCCTGGAAGCTGTAGGGCGTCTGCGCCTCGAGCATGGCGCTGAACATCTCGTCGACGTTTTCCCAGGGCCATGCCTCCGGGTTGAAGCGCTTGCCGAGCAGAAGGTTGATCTCCATGTCGGACTTGCACTCGCCCACCTGGCACACCTTGTTGATGACCTCGCCGCGCTGCACGCCGTCACCGACGCGGATACCGTCGCGCTCGGGGAAGGTCGCCGCTGGGAGCACCACGTCGGACGTCGCCATGATGGTCGGCGTCATGAACAGGTCGACCGACACGTTGAAATCGCAGTTCATGAGACCGGCGTAGGTCTCCTGCGGGTCGGCGGACATGCAGGACAGCGTATTGTTCTGCTGCAGCCACGTGGCATGGATCTTGTAAGGCTCGCCGGTCACCATGGTGTGGCGCAGCTCGTCGGGCTGGGCGATCTGGAAACCGAAGTTGAGCAGTGGATACATGTCCAGACCGATGCGCTTCTTCCACGTCTCTTCGGGGCAAAGCTCGCGACCCCAGCCGCCGGCGTAGTTGAGAATCTCGGGTGGAGCGATGATGCCGCCAGGCACGTCGACGTTACCCGTGATCTGGAAGCATGCGGCGATTGCCTGGGAAGCCGGCAGGGCCTCCTTGGTCATGTCGACCGCGACGCCCCACTGCATGGTGGCGGGCTTGCTGTTGGCCAGAAGACGGGCAGCCGCGACGATCTTCTCCTCGGGAATCCAGGTGATATCCGCGACCCGGGACGGCGTGTATTCCTGCACGCGCTCTGCGAGCTCGTCAAAGCCGTAGGTCCAACGGTCGACGAAGTCATGATCGTAGAGGTCCTCGTTGATGATGATGTTAAGGAAGCCCAAGGCGAGCGCCGCGTCGGTGCCGGGACGGATGGGCAGGTGAATCTTGGCATGCGAGGACAGCCAGGTGACCTTGGGGTCGATCATGACGACTTCCATGCCGCGCTTCATGAGGTCAACGACCCAGTGGCCGTAGAAGCCATCGGAGTTCGCGCGCAAGGGATAGTTGCCCCAGATGAACATCGTCTCGGGAACCCTGTACTCGGGATTGTCGTAGCGATCAGCAAACTGCTGCGAGCAGTCAGCCACCCAGAACGAACCGGCGGTGGCAGCCATGCCGGCGACGCGCGGCAGGTAGCAGGCACAACCAGACAGGAACAGCACGTAGTTGGGCGAGCCGAACGACCAGCACAGGCGTGTAATGTAGGCGGCGATGTCACGGCCGGTACCCTGGCCGAAGACGACGGACTCCGCTCCGTACTTCTCCTTGATGTCGAGGAAGGTCGTCGCCACCAGGTCGATGGCCTCTTCCCAGCTGATACGCTCCCACTTGTCCTTGCCACGGTCCTTGGGATCGCGCTTCATCGGATACAGGAGACGGTCCTTGTGGTAGGTCACCTCGGGAACATCCAGGCAACGCACGCACAGACGGCCGCGGTTGTAGGGGTTCTCGGGGTCGCCCTCGCACTTGACGAACTTGCCGTCCTTGTCCGTATACAACAGGACGCCGCAGCCGTCGTGACAACCAGGGCCCGACCATGCACTGCCGCGGGTGACGGTCAAGCCGTCCTCCTCGTAGCGCCAGGGGTGCTTGTGCGGGACTTCAACGTAGTCGCCGACGAGCTGCGTCGACACGCCACTGTTGTTGTAGCCCTCCACTCCATGTTCTGCCATAATCCTCACTCCTCTCTCCTTGCATGGCAATGTCTTGCCATGCTCCAGAAAACAGCCCATTGGAACTGCCTGACCCCAACGCAAAAAACGTCAGAGTTCTCTGATTGGTAGATTAGGAAGCACGGTTTTCACATGGAACTTTCAATGCCGTCGCAGCGCCTGAAACTAATCTACAGCTCCCGCATGCTGTCAGGATGACGTGCCAGCATATACACCTTCTTCGAGACGTTTTTGTCACTTCCATTCATATGTCAGGAATAGTCAGACAGAATTGCTCTTTTGTCCAAACGTCACAAAAAGGCAATAAAGGCGAGTACATTAAAGAAGGGGAAAATCGAAGAGGGGGGCTATGATGAATGAGGTCTTTGGGTTCAACCTGAACGAAACTCGACTCGCTGTTGTGAACGCCTTTGAGAAGCTGCTGAAGGAGAAGCCCTTCGACGAGATCTCCGTAACCCAGATCTGCAACGAAGCGAGCATATCGCGCGCGACCTTCTACTATCATTTCAAGGACAAATGGGACATATGCCAGTGGCACTACGGCGTCATCGCCGAGCATTTCCTCTTCCAGACGGGACGCACCCTCAACTGGTTCCAAGCAAACTTCCTCAACACGACCGCATTTGCCGAACACGACACGCTCTATCGATGGGGCTTTGGCATGGAAGGCTATCAATCACTCTTCGAGCATGCCAAGCGTCGGCGTATCCAGACGCTGCGCGAGACAATCGTCGACTACAAGCACGAAAAGCTCGATCCGGAGTTGGAATTCCAGATTGTGGCATTGGCAGATGCCGAAGTCGGCGGTGTCACGCACTGGTTCGTCGGAAACATGCCGTACAGCATTGAGACCCTATGCAGGTATCTTGACGACGCTGTTCCACGAAGGCTCTACAACATGCTGAACGAGCCGGCTGATGACACCATCTCACGCCTCTTCAGCCTATAGCGGTCGCTCCCGACGCCCCTTCGCGATTGTGTTGATTTTGGGGTCGTTCGCCGCAGAATTGGTCAATCCAACATGCGGCCCATCTAGTTGTACTAGCATGCTTTGAAATCCCACACATTGGTTTGGAGTTACACGTGAAGGTCCTCGGGAACATCCTCAAGGGGATATTCGTCATCATCTCGGTCATTTGCATCGCGTTTTCCGCGTTCTTCGTCTACAGCGCCGTGAGCGGCAACACTGGCCCCATCGACAAACTCGAACGTGGGCTTTCGACGCTAGCGCATGTCACGGGCGTGAGCACACCAGCGGGCTCGACAAGCACCGTCGGCATGCTCACGCAGGACTTCGGCCTCTCGACGAGCCAGGCGGCAACCGTCATCGACATCGCCGACCAGCTCGGCGTCAACACCGACGATCCCGCTGCCGTAAGCGGTTTCGTCGCCAAGAACATCGGCAACAAGGACGAGATCCAAGACATCGCCGCCATGTACCAGGCGGGCGAGATATCGGAATCCCAGGCCAAGTCCATGCTCAAGGACATCGTCAATGTCTAGCGGCACACGCATGCTTCTGCACGCCTGCTGCGGGCCGTGTTCGCTTGAGCCTACCCGCATTTTCGCGCAAGAAGACGTCGAGTTCTCAATCCACTACGCCAACTCGAACATCTTTCCACCCGAGGAATACGAACACCGTCTCTCCACGCTCAGAGAGCATGTATGCGATCCGCAGGATATCGAGCTCATCGAGGGTGATTACGATCCGAGCGCCTGGGAGCGCGAGGTCGCCGTATACGGCACCGACCGCGAAGCTCGCTGCCGTGCCTGCTACCGACTGCGCTTCGAGGAAACGGCTCGCGAGGCCAAAAAGCGAGGCTTCGACACGATCTCAACGACGCTCACCATCAGCCCGTACCAACTGACGGACGTCATCCTCGAGGAGCTCGAGGCGGCGGCTGCGCGTCACGGGCTCAACGTCGATGCGCGTGACTTCCGCGACCGCTACCAAGAGGCAACGCGCATCAGCCGCGAGAAGGGCATGTACCGCCAGAACTACTGCGGCTGTCGCTTCTCCATCGCCGAGGCGCAGGCACAGCGCGAAGCCGCCAAGATGCAACGTGACCAGGAGAAGCACATCCGCCACGTGGCGTTGCTTTGCATGGCCGCCGAGGGCGTTCGCACCCAGAAATAGCATGAGAGCGAACAGGCAAGCCCTGCTTGTCTAAAACCAGCGGCGACTGCACCTGGCATGTTTCGCGAGATATGGCACGCAAATACGTCGCTTTTGGCAAGTTAAGCGGCCATTGGTACGCCTACTTGCCATTTATGTACCAGAAGAGCGCATTCTTGCCAGCGCGCATGCAACCGAGACAAATACCCCCCCCCCATCGGGTACGCTCCCTCCCCGCTAAACGAAAAGGGCCCCGCTTGCGCGGAGCCCTTTAGGCGTCAGTATGAATCGAGAACTTAAGCCTTGGTGACGTTGCTCGCCTGCAGCTTGCCGTTCTGGCCCGTCGTCACCTCGAAGTTGACTTTGTCGCCCTCGTCAAGAGTCTTGAAGCCGTCCATCTGAATCTCGGAGAAATGCACGAACAGATCGTCGCCATCCTCACGAGAGATGAAGCCGTAGCCCTTGTCGGGATTGAACCACTTAACCGTACCTTCAGCCATTTGAAACGCCTTTCGTTTGGCTCCGTTAGGAGCTCCAATACACGCAAACCGGGCGGCCAAGCCCAAGCAAGCGCTTAAAACACGTGCCAAACACGTTATCTACATTCTAGAATAATTATATTCTCGCCACAAGAAAAACATTGCCCCAGAAGAAAGCCGTTACCTGCACGAGTTCGGCGCAGACATGGCCATGGCAGAGGCTGTCACCCGCACAAGCTAGCCCGCGATTTCGACTTCCTGCACCATCTCGTTCTTGATCTTGCCCACGAGATTCTGAAGCGCGTCAATCACGTTGGGGCGAATGTCGCCACCGATGAGCACGTACATGATGTCGTCACCCACGGACAGCGTACCCTCGTTGAGCCATACGCGCACGTACTCGATGCCCGGCCAGGTGAGCGCTTCCTCCACGGCAGCATCCACGGCAGCGGCATCATAGCTGAAGTTCATGCCCGTAACCTTCGTGCCGTCATCAATGCCCTCGCGCACGAGCTTCTTGGGCAGCTCGCGCACGGTACCGTTATGCGCAAGATACATGCCGCAGCGCGGTGCGCTCTCGTCAGCCTTTGCCTCGGCGAGCCACTGGTCCATGGACGGTGATTCCTTCATCGATTCCTCCTCACAAATGGGACATTGCCCCATTATCCTCACGAGCGCAGAATTTTGAGCAGAGTGTACCACAGCGGGTTGCCACACAATGCGTCCTCATGGTCAGATAGCCAGCATCCCAACCCCACAAATGCAAAAGGGACTGCTAAAAGCAGCCCCTTAAGTCAACCCCATCCCCTGCCGGTAGGATGAACCCACCCTGTAAGGTGGGCTCCCACACTGGGCGTTCCAGCTTCCCCACCGTCGTAACGAGGGATACCTTTCCGACCCAAGATCTCGGGATCCCATAGAATTGCCATCGGTCCATCGCAATAAGCCGGGTCAGAGGATGAAGCACTACGTACTATACATACTACCTACGGCAAGAAACAGTCTTGACATTCGCCCGTTGCCTTTTCCCCATTAAGCCAACACATGCATCAGGGGGTCTGGTCTTCTACACGTTCTTGACTTCGATCTTGAGCTCGCCGGGTACGGTCGCACTCTCATGCGCCATCCGCATGCGCTCGGAAAGCTCCTCGTCACCCAGCGAATCGACAAGTTCCTCGGAATCGCGGCCCATCTCGGCATCCGCATGCGAGACGTTGCCGTCGTCGGGCACCACGGTGACATAGCTGATGCCGCGCTTCTGATCTGCCTTGGCTTGCAGAAACAGCAGCACAAAGCCTACGATGCCGGCAACCGTCGACGCAACCAGAATCGAGAGCTTGGCCTCGGTGATGAGCATCGCATCCGCATAGGCGAGGTTCGCCACGAAAATGGCCATCGTGAAACCGACGCCGCCGAGCACCGACGCACCAAACATGTGACGCCAGGTCACGAACTCGGGTAGTTGCGCAATCTTCGTCTTAATCGTGATGAAGCTGAACAACATGATGCCAATGGGCTTGCCAAACACCAAGCCGCAGAACACGCCGAGCACGACCGGCGAAGATGTGACCATCGCGAGGTCGAGCCCCGTCACCGCGACGTCAGCGTTGGTCAACGCAAATAGGGGCAAAATGAGGAAGTAGACCCATGGATAGAGTTTGTGCTCAAGACGCGTGGCCGGGGGCACCGCCTGCTTGGATATCTTGCTCAGGCTCGAGACCGTGGTGATGTAGTCCTTCTGCGCCACGAGCGGCGTCTCGTCGCCCTCGTAAAAGCTGTTGGCCATGCGCAGGCGCTTGTTGGACCAGTCGAAGAAGTTGTCGAGGTTGACGCGCGAACCCGACGGAATGGCAAACGCGAGCAGCACACCGGCAATCGTCGAGTGAATGCCCGAAGAGAACACGCAGAACCACAGCACGCAGCCCACGAGCACGTAGGGTACGAGCGAATAGACGTGCATGCGGTTCATGACGATGAGCGCGACGAAGACGACGGCGGCAGCAGCCAGCCAGAACAGATCGGGGCTCTCGCCGTAGAAGATGGCGATGACGAGGATGGCGATGATGTCGTCTGCGACAGCCAGCGTCGAGAGGAACACGCGCACGCCGTTGGGCACGCGGCTCCCCAGAAGCGACAGGATGCCGAGGGCAAAGGCGATGTCGGTCGCGGTCGGCACGCCCCAGCCCATGAACGCCTCGGGGTGCGTCGCGTTGAAGATGAGGTAGATGACTATGGGGGCGAGCACGCCGCCCAACGCGCCGAGAATCGGCAGGATGGCCTGGCGGATGTTGGTGAGCTCGCCGGCCGTCATCTCGTACTTGATCTCGAGGCCGACGAGCAGGAAGAACACGGCCATGAAGATGTCGTTGATGATGTGCGCAAACGACATCTCGCCATGAAAAGGCCCTATGCCGACGGAGACTTGCGTGTGCCAGAACTCGAGGAAGGGCCCGTGCGCGGGCGTGTTGGCAACGATGAGTGCGATGATGGCAGCCACGAGCATGATGGCCGCGGCCTTCGTGGACGAGTGCGTGAACTGGATGAGCTGGCGCAGTCGCTTGTTGCGACCTTGCACCTCAGCGATGAACAGCCCGTCGGGGTCGGGATTATCGGGACCGGGAATGATGGGCGTGTCGGAGAAGTCCTCGCGCGCGTCAGTATCGTCATGTTGGTTGGTCATCAGAAGCTCCGTTTTCTATCGTATAGAGGGGATGGACCGCTGGGCTCCCACCCGTCATCTCGACCGGAGGGACACCATGCCCCCACCCGTCATTTCGAGCGAAAGGCGCAGCCGCACTCCCCTGTCATTTCGAGCGAAGGGGCGAAGCCCCGAAGTCGAGAAATCTCGCCCTTTGCCGCAAGTGAAACCGAGATTTCTCGACTCCACTCACTCCGTTCGCTACGCTCGAAATGACAAAAGGGGCAGTCTCTCGCTGCCCCGTACATCGTGTCTATTGGTGCCCGAGGTGGGAGTCGAACCCACACGCCCAGAGGACAACGGTTTTTGAGACCGTCGCGTCTGCCATTCCGCCACTCGGGCACGTGACCGGTATTATGCCATATCCTCGTACTGACTGGGATGCTTCTTGAAGAAGTCGAAACGCGGCGGTAGCTCCTTGAGCGGCTTGCTTCCCACGGCACGCTCCTCATCGGTAGCCCAGAAATCTATGGACTCGAAGACGTGACACCAGTTGAAGAAGCCCGCATCCTGCGCCCCGCACGAAGCGTCCTTCGGCTCGATGGCGAGATGCTCGAAGATGAGCTCGCAGCCACGCGGCACAATGGGATGCATGAGCAGCGTGGCGCAGCGCAGATAATGGAACGCGTCGCGCAGCAGCGCCTCAACGGCACCTTCGGGCGCATCCTCGGCAAGCGCGTTACGGCTCTCGCTTGCCCACCACTTGTTGATGCCACGCAAGAACTCGTCCATCTGCGCCATCACGGCATGCATCTCGAAGCAAGCCATGTGTTCCTCGTATTCGAGTACCGCTTGCTCGCACGCGGCACGCACGTCCTCGCTCGGCCCACCCAGCGGCAGGCGATCGTCGCAGTGCTTCTGCGCCGTGTAGAAGCACGAGCGTGCAATGCGGTTGAAGATGTTAGTGAGCAGCGCGCTTTCCTTGAGGACGGGATCGGGCACCTTCTCGTTGGCGTTCGGGTCGAGCACCTTGGGCGAGAAACTCGCGGGCTTGACGCCCAGGCCCAGCGAAATCCAATGCGAGCGTAGTTGCTCGGGCGTGTAGTAATCGAGCAGCTCGGCGGCCATCGGCGGTTTGATCGCGCCCGAGCTCGAAGCCTTCTTGCCCATGAAGAGGATGTGGTAGTTGGGAACGAGCGTCGTCTGGCGCAGCTCGTCGCCCGTGCCATCGACGCGTGGCTCGTGACCGGCCTGCGTGCCCTGCCACAACGCCGTCTGCGCGACGCCGTAGAAGTAGATGTTGTCCTGTCCGATGAACTGGTAGACCTTCGCGTCATCCGAGCACCACCAGGTGCGCCAATCACTCGCATCACGGCCGCTCTCCTCGAGCGCCGCCTGCGAAAACGCGATGGGCGCCCACAGCGACTCCGGCCAGCACCACACCGTGGCATCCGGCAGCGTGCCGTCCAGATCCGGAGCCTTCACGCCCCACTCGATGTTGCCGGTCAGCCGGAAGGGGACGAGCGTTTTGCCCGTGCGGAAACGCAGGCCGTGAGCATGCATGACCTCGACGGCGCGTTCGCGCTCGACAATGCTCGCGAACTCCACGCCAAATGAGCTCTTGCCCTTCTCAGCCGGCAGCACGGAGTGCGGCGGCAGCTCTGCCTCGATGGCGACGAAGTCGTCGGCGAACTTTTCCTGAACGTAGATGATGGGCGGCGCGAGGAAGGACTCGACCTCGTCGACGAGCACGCGACGCGTACCGCACTGGCCCGCAACCTGCTCGATGTGCGCGGCGATGAGGTCATGGAAGCGCGGCAGCTCGAAGTACCAGTTGCTCACCTCGCGCATCTCGGGAGTCTCGCCGGTAAGCGCGGATTTGGGAGCGATGAGGTCGACCGGATCGTACTGGTGACCCAGGTCGCATTCGTCGGCGTAGGCCTTCTCGGACTTGCAGCCCTGCACGGGGCAACGCCCGATGACCTGGCGACCGTTGAGGAAGGTGCCCGCTTGCGCGTCGTAGAACTGGGGAGTAGAAAGCTTCTCGAGCCAGCCATTGTCGTAGAGGCGCGTGATGAAGGCATCGGTCATCTCCTGCTGTTTGATGCCGGAAAGCCCGATGCCACTTCCCTCGTAGATGTCGAGGCTGATGTCGTAGGCGTCGAGTGCGGCCTTCTGCGCGTCATGATTCATCTGCACGTAATCGGCGATGCTGCCATCGAACTCGCCAGCCTCGACGAGCTTGCGGTAACCCTCGTTGATGGGAGAACCGTAGCAATCGGTGCCGCTCACGAACAGCACGTTATCCGACCCGATGCGATCGCGCAGGAAGCGGGCATAGACATCGGCCGGCACGAAGACGCCGGCGATATGGCCAAAGTGGAGGCCCTTGTTACCGTAGGGCATGCCCGCCGTGACGACGGCGCGCTCGGGAAATTCGGGACGTTCGTGCACGAAGAAGCCTTTCGCTCGTAGCTGACAAATCGTTGATTATACGGCAAACGTGCAGACGGCGTGTCTGGCACGCTGTCTCACCCACCAGACGACACTCATCGCTATAATTCCCCCATGAGCAAGATCGACACCATAGAGAGCATCTCGGACAAGCTGGCCGCGACCTCGATTTCGGTCGTGCCCAAGCGCTGCGTCTACATTCGTAACTGGCATTCGCGTTGCCGCAGCTGTCTGGCAGCCTGTCAGCACGACGCCATCAAGCGCTCGCTCGGCCATCTTTCCATCGACTCGGAGCTCTGCACCAACTGCGGTGCCTGCGTGGCGGCCTGCCCCACATCGGCCATGAACACGACTGCGCCCTCGGCCACGGAAATCGTGCGTCAGGCCCGCATTTCGGCCGAGCGCAACGCCGGCAGCGCGGCGTTCATCTGCGCGCGACATGCCCAGGCAACGCACGTCGATACCGACCGTGTCGTCGTGCTGCCCTGCCTCAACTATCTCGACGAATATCTCATCACCGGCATGTTCGCGCTCAAGTTCAAGCGCGTCGTCCTCTTCACCTTGAGCTGCGAGGGGTGCGACATCGACTGCGAACAACCCTACTTCGAGGAGATGATCCGCAGCACGCGCCAGGTGCTCGACCTGTGGAAGGTGCCCGGCACCTTTGCCACGCTCGACGAGGTGCCAGCCACCCTCGTCCTCGACAAGCCACGTGCGCAGGCGAGCGTCATCAAGTCCGATCGGCGCGAGGCCTTCGAGCAGGCCGGTGCCTCGGCAGTCGGATACGCCTGGCATGCCGTGAGCTCGGCCATCGGCAGCCTCACGGGCGAGGCCGCACCCGACCCCAACGCCCAGATCATCATGACCCCCGAGGAGCGCTTCGCTCCCGACAGCTACCGCAGCATACGCCTGCTCAGGATGCTCGAAACCATCGGCACGCACCCGCAAGGTGCCACCATCGACACGCGCTTCTGGGCCTCGGTCGATATCGATCCCGATCGCTGCAAGCACTGCGGGGCATGTGCGCGCATGTGCGTGACCCAGGCGCTCAAGTACCACGTCGATGACGAGCGACGCGCAACTCTCAGCTTCAGACCCGCGCTCTGTGTGAACTGCCATCTCTGCCGTGATAGCTGCATCTCGCATTCGATGATCTACACGACCAAGGTTCCTGCGGCGGACCTCGTGCCCGACGTCGTCAAATTCCTCTACAAAGACGAGGGGCTTCCCCAGAAGGGAAGCCCCCACATCGGCCTATAACCAGACAAAAGCGCCCCGGCGACAATTGTCTGGTCGCGCAGGTCAGAGCAGCGTGAGCGCTGTGACCTCGCGCGTGTTGTCCTTCTCGGTGTACATCACCGACACGCGTGACCCGGCCCGCAAGAACGGCATGTTCTCGTTGGCCGAAATACCCGCGATGTAGATCATCGGATCACCGGCGAGCTTGAAGTAGTACCGCGTGTTGCCATCGAAGACCACCGACTCGATGGCCTCGATCTGGCCATCCACCGAAGGCAGGATGCCACTTTCGGCAATGGCTCCCTCGTCGATCTCAACCTGGTCGTCGTTGGTGAGCGCCGCGATGTAGGCGTTCTGCGCATCGGCGACCGTCGAGCCCGTGCCGACGATCTGGTACTGCTGCACGTCGACGAACGCGTACATCTTGACCAGGCCAGCCGCATCCTTGAGCGACAGGAAGTACGTGGGCCTGTCGGCGATGTTGAGCAACAACGGGAAGGTCGCTTTGTAGCTCATCTGCTGTACCTGGCCCTCGGCAGACGACATGGCCGAGGACTCGGTCGCACCCGCGCAGGTGTAGTAGCGCGGCTCCTTGGTGCGCAGGTTGACGAGCGCAAATCCGACGAGCGACTCATCGCTGTTGGCGCTCGTCATGCCCGTGTACATGTAGACGTCGTCATTGATCGCGAGATAGTTGTACCCGCCGCCGACGCTCGAAGAGCTCTCGGAGTCATTGAACAGCCCCGGTGCAGGAGAGCCCGTGGGCACGAGTACGCCGGTCTGGCCGATGAGCGAGTTGATGAAGCCCGAACGATACTTGCCGTAATAGCCAAGCTGCCCGTAGACGAGGTCAGCCGTGAAGACCTTGTCGCACCAGCTGGGCACTTCATCGAGCGCGTACTTCGTGGTCTCGCCCGTGCAGGCGTTCACGAGAATGGCGCCATCGTAATCCTCGCCGCCAAACAGGCCGATGCGCATCTTGACGGTGGGCACGATCCAGTACGGCTCGCCCTCGTCGTTAAGCTCGAAAGCCGCCTCGCCGAAAATCTCGAACGGGAACTGGAAGCGCACGTAGCGATACAGGTAGTTGTTGAAGTGTTCGCCCGTGGAGATATGCATGTAGTGGCCCTCGGGCAGGCGCACGAGCTGCGTGTCCTGCGTGGCCATGTTGACCGTGACGAAGCCAGGCAGACCCTCCCAGGTGTTCATAAGCCACTTGATGGGGTCGGCGTAAATCAGCGGTGCCACGCGATAGGGCTGGCTCTCGTAATTGATCTGGGTATAGGAATCGGCTCCCTCGTCGATGGCAAACTGGCTCACCAGGTCGCTCATCTCGCCGATGGTGCGCGAGCCGAGACGCACGGCCGTATCGCGATCGACGACGGGCACGCTCTTCATCGAAATCTCGGAGATGTCCTCGGCAAAGTTGCCTTCCTTGACTTCAAGCAGGCCCGAGTAGGCTCGTGCGTTGAAGAGCGGGGAGCTCGCGATCTGCCCGACGAAGATGCCGAGGAAGAGGAAGATGATGAGCGCGATGACCCAGAACAGCCAGCTGCGCTTGGGCACGGCGGACTTGTCGCCATCCGCCTTGGCTTGCTTGCGAGCTGCGCGACGCTCGCGGAACTTGAAGATGTAGCCGAGACCCTCGCGGTTGATGCCATCGATGAAATCGGAGATGAAGCTGGTCGAGGCATCGTGCGCACGCGGAACGCCAAAGCACACCGCGATGATGATGAGGCACCAAATCAGGAAGTTCCAGAACTGCACGCTCTGGATGTTGATGGGCGGGATGGTCACGTAGTAGAGAATCCCGATGACGACGATCGTGATGATCAGCGGAATGACGATCGTCTTCTTCACGTTCTTTTCCATGCGCTTGCTTTCTCTTCGCGGTTGGGCGTGGCAGGGGGACGGGGCTTCTGTCATGCCCTGTCAACTTATCTCATCATCATACACGAGCGAGGAACGTTTTCGCCGCCACGCGCCCACGATGCCGAAGCGTTACTTGCCGTCCGTGAGACGCTTTGTCGCCGCCTCGATCTGGCGCTGCGACATGTTGGACGAGCCTTCGATCGAGATGTTGGCCGCCTTGTTGGTCTCGAGGTCGCGGGCCGTGACATGCACGATGCCGTTGGCGTCGATCTCGAAGGTGACCTCCACCTGCGGCTTCTTCATCCCCAGGCGCAAACCGCCCAGCATGAACTTGCCCAGTGACGTGTTCTCGCTCGCCTTGGGGCTCTCCCCTTGCAGCACGTTTATCTCGACGGTGGTCTGCATGGGCGAGACCGTCGTGTAAATGTCGCTCTTGGTAGTCGGTAGCGTCGAGTTACGCGGGATGAGCACCGACATGACATCACCCACGACCTCGATGCCGAGCGAATGCGGCGTCACGTCGAGCAGCAACAGTCCGCCCACGTCGCCAGCAAGCACGCCGGCCTGCAGGCAGGCACCGAGCGCGACGGACTCGTCGGGATTGATGGACTCGGAGGGCTCCTTGCCCGTGAGCTGCTTGACCGCCCGCTTGACCGCCGGCATGCGGCTCGAACCGCCCACCATGAGCACCTTGCCGATATCCCCCGGTCCCATGTGCGCATCGGCCAAAGCGCGCTTGCACGGCCCCATCGTGCGCTCGACCAAATCCGCTGTCAGGCGCTCGAACTCATCACGCGTGACCTGCGTCTCGAAGTGCAAGGGCTGCCCGCCATCACTGGCAAGGAAAGGCAAGTTGATCGTCGTCGTAGATACCGACGAGAGCTCGCGCTTGGCCGCTTCGGCGGCCTCCGCAAGGCGATTCATCGCCGCCGCATCGCCCGAGATGTCCACTCCGTACTGCGCCTTGAAACGTCGCAGCAGCTCCTCGACGAGGCGCGCGTCAAAGTCATCGCCGCCCAAATGGTTGTCGCCGGCGGTGGCCAGCACCTCGATCACGCCACCGGTAATGGAGAGCACCGAGACATCGAAGGTGCCGCCGCCCA
Organism: Coriobacteriaceae bacterium; assembly: GCA_025992705.1. NCBI lineage: Bacteria > Bacillati > Actinomycetota > Coriobacteriia > Coriobacteriales > Coriobacteriaceae > Coriobacteriaceae bacterium. Next base: position 819,907 of record DAJPGJ010000001.1, on the reverse strand, counting down.
GGTCATAGACCATGACGGCCTTGTTCTCCTCCTTGTCCACGCCATAGGCAAGCGCCGCAGCCGTGGGCTCGTTGACGATGCGCTGCACGTTGAGCCCGGCGATGACACCGGCGTCCTTCGTGGCCTGGCGCTGCGCATCGGTGAAATACGCCGGTACGGTAATGACCGCGTCGGTGACCGGCTCGCCTAGATAGCTTTCGGCGTCTGCCTTGAGCTTGGCGAGGATCATGGCGGAAATCTCCTGCGGCAGATACTTCTTGCGATCGATGCGGATGGGCGTGGTCGAACCCATCTGGCGTTTGACCGACCCGATGGTACGCTCGGGGTTCATGGCAGCCTGGCGTTTGGCAATCTCGCCCACCAAACGCTCACCCTTTTTCGTGAACGCGACGACCGACGGTGTCGTGCGCGACCCTTCCGCATTGGCGATGACGACGGGATGTCCGCCTTCCATCACCGCAACGCAGGAATTCGTCGTGCCCAGGTCGATGCCGATAAGTCTGCTCATTGGTACTCCTCTACGTAGCGTGCGATGAATGCTGCCGAGGTGGGCGTGCATAGCTCGCCCTCGAGACGCGGCTCAGCCAGCGGTATGTGGTAGCGCTCGAGGATGGCCGCGGTCGCCGGCGCGGGGATGTCGAGCACGCCATGGGCGCACTCGATCTTGCCGCTGCCAACCTGCACCTTCGAGGCGATGACCTTGTCCGGATTGATCTGTTCGATTGCGCAGCACATGCCCAGAATCTCGCGCACGGTCATCCCGAGGCCGACTTCGTGAAAGTGCGTCTGCTCCACATCGCAACCGTGCACCTGAGCTTCAGCGTGCGCCAGGATGCGATACACCTGTTTGGCTTCCTCCTTGGTCCAGTCGCTGGCCACCGAGGTGCCGATGGCGCGCTCGACATCGGCGAGGTCGTGCAGTTGCGCCTTGGCGGGAATGCTTTCGTCACCCACGACGACGCCGATGTTGCCGCGACGCTGTTCGGGCGTGGCGGCGACGAGCTGCCCGAAAATGGACTTGCGCGTCGCATCGGTCGAAAGGTCGAGATACAGGGTCGATTCCATGGTTGCTCCTTGAGTCTAGCGAATGATGATGGGAATGCCGGTAGATACCCGGTCATATAGCTCGACGATGTTGTTATTGGAGAGGCGCACACAGCCGTGACTACCTGGAGAGCCCAAACCGCCGGTATTCGTCGTACCGTGTAGGAAGATGCCGCCTCCGCAGCTCACGGCAAGCGCGCGCAAGCCGAGCGGGTTGGACGGACCGGGCCCGATGGTCTCCTCCATGCCCTCCGACCAGGCACTATGCGGGTTATACCAAGTGGGCGCCGAATCCTTGTACGAGAGGAAGAAATCGCCCTTGGGCGTTGCGTAGCCCGACATGCCCGGCGTGCAGGGATAAGTCGCGACTACCTCGCCTTCCTCGTAGAGGCTCACCCGGCAACCGCGCGTGTCGACGAAGATGGCCTGCCCGATGGGCTGGAGCTCTGGCTCGCTCAGCGTCGCCTCGGCTTGGATGGCCAGACGATTGGGGTCACCGTTGCCAGAGGCGCCAAGCACGTTTTCGATACGCGTGACCGTCGTCGCCTCGTCCATCATGACACCCTGCATGGGCTCGGCAATTACGAGCGTATTGGTGGCCTCGTCGTAGGCATAACCAGCGCTCTTCGCAGGCGTGTTGGTCTGCTGCGCAATTGCTGCCACACGGTTGACGAGCGCGTCATGGTCGACCACGCACGCAAGGTTTACGTCGTGCGTCTCTGGCTCTGCGCCCACGAGCTCGCCGATCATCACGAAGACGCGCACGACGGGGTTGTCGCGATATGGGGCAAAGGCTTGCTCCACCGTTGCATCGATATCAATGGCGCCGATCTCCGACATCTCGATCGAATGGCTCGCGTCTCCTGCGCTCAAGGTGATCGTCGTGCCGATATTGCTGTTAACGCGCCGGGTAATGAGCTCATACAGCTGGTCGCGCGTCATGCCGGATATGTCAATCTGACCATCAAGCATGGTCGTCTCCGGAACGAATTGCGAACGGGTCTCCTCAACCGAGGCAAACGCGAAACAGCAGCACCCGAAAACGACGACCATCGCGGCAACGCATACGACGAGCGCCTTCTTCGCGGCACTCATCTTCTTCTCAGGTTTCTTGGAATGAGCGGGTGAAGCAGGCTTTGCGGGCTTTACCTCGCTCTGCTTCGTACGGTTCTTCGCATCGTACTTTCCGGCGTTAATCGCGACGGAATCCATCGAAGTGGCGGCGGCGACTCTCTGCGCATTCTTGAGAACCGTGCTTTTCGAACTACCTTTGGCCATTCACACTCCGTGCCTACGAGAAACCAAGTCTGTTGATTTTACTACGGCACGCGGGACTGTTCTCGCATAATGCGCGTTCTGCACATTTTGTTCAGGCATCGTTAATGAAGGAGACAGCGTGCCTGGCACGCTGTCTCAAATCATAGTCAAATGGGGATTATTAGAGGAGCATGAGCAGCGCGTAGGAGGCGACGCCCACGACGATGCACCACACGAGCGACTTCGTCTTGTAGCCGACAACGAACACGAGCGCCGCGGAAATCCACGGGATCATCGCCGGCCAAGGTCCCGTCGCCCAGCTATCGAGCACGATGAGGTCGTTGGCGACGAGCGCCGCGAAGGCCGCGGGCGGGATGAGGTTGAGCAGCCGCACCGCGTTGGATGGTAGGGTGCGACCCTTGAGCGCAAACACCGGGATCACGCGGCAGGCAAGCATCGTGAGCGCGACCGATGCCGTGATGATGGCGAAGTCGAACCAGTTCATGCGCGCTCACCCGGCTTCGTGATCGTCGCATGGATATAGCCGGCAAACATGCCCGCCAGCGCACCGAGCAAGATCGCAGGTCCGGAAAGCCCCGTGAGCTTGCACAGCAAGACGCCCAGAACCGCCACGCCGACGGTGATGAGGTTCGTCGCCGTGATCTTCTGCATGCACAGCAGGCAGATGAAGATCGAGGTCATGGCAAACGACGCAATGGCGGTCGGCACCGACACGAGGTTGCCGATAAGCGCGCCCATGACGCAGGCAAACGCCCACGACGATTGACTGCACAGGTTGACGACCGTGGCGCGCTTCACGTCCCAGCCGCCGTTCTCGAAGCGCGCGAGATTGACGCCGAAGGACTCGTCGGTGACCGTCGCGCCGAAGAGGAAGGCCAGGCGCTTGCTCGCCGATTCGCAATACCGCGACAGCGAGGCGCCGTAGAGCATCTGGCGCGTGTTCACGAGCGACACGCTCAGGATGATCGAAAGCAGCGGATTGCCCGCAAGCCACATGTTGGGAATCATGTACTGACCGGCACCGGAATAGAAGATGACGCACATGATGAGAACCATGACCCAGTCCATCTCCGCTTGCTGGCACAGCAGGCCGCAGGGAAGACCGAGCACGATGTAACCCGCCATGATGGGCAATGCGGCCTTGAGTCCGTCTGTGAAAACGCTTCTGTTCATAGAACTCACGATAATAGCAGTTTGCGGAATGAGACACATTGGACAGGTACGTCTGTCTCACTGCATGCAGTGAGACAGACGTACCTGTCCAATGTGTCTCATTCCGCATTTGACGATTGTCACCCGTTAATGCATTATTGGGTGACAATTCGACAAAAGGACGATAACCATGACAAGACCATCGACTCGAACCATCGTGACCTGCGGGCTGCTTATCGCTCTCCTCGTCGTCTCCTGCCTCTTCACCATCCCGCTCGGTCCGGTTCCCTTCACGTTGCAGACCGCCGTCATCATTCTCATCTCGTTGTTGCTCACACCCGGTCAGGCAGCGGCGACCTGCGGCATCTACCTGCTTATGGGCGCTGTCGGATTGCCCGTGTTCTCGAGCATGACGGGTGGGTTCGGCAAGTTCCTCGGTCCTACGGGCGGTTTCCTCGTGAGCTACCCCATCGCGGTCACGATTGCGAGCCTTGTCCGTCGCACGCTCGAACGTCGCGGCGTGCGCCAAGTCATCTGCGACGGCATTGCCGCCGCCTGCATCATCGTCATCGCCGATATCCTGGGCTGGCTTTGGTTCATGATGGTTACCCAGAGCGATCCGCTTTCGGCCTTTCTCATGGCAGACGCGCCCTTCATCATCATCGACTGCGCCAAAGGCGTGCTCGCCATTGCCGTAGCCGCTGCCGTACGCCCAGCAGTCGGGTGGCAGCGGGCATGATATCCTGCATGCATGCAGAGAACCACAAAAGACCGCGTCCGCGAGCTTCTCGAGAGGAGCCCCGGCGCCTTTATCTCAGGCGCGCATATCGCCGAGGAGCTGGGTGTCTCGCGCAATAGCGTCTGGAAAGCCGTCAAGGCGCTGCGCAACGACGGATTCGAGATCGAAAGCGTCACGAAGCGCGGACATCGTCTCATCGCATCCCCGAGCACCTTTGACGCCGCGAGCATTGCGCGGCTCATCGACGACCCGCAAATCATCATCGACTTCCACGACTGCGTCTCGTCAACCAATACGGTCGCCAAGCAGCTCGCGGAAGAAGGCGCCCCGCAGGGCACTCTCGTCGTCGCGAACTCCCAGAGCGCCGGCCGCGGGCGACAGGGCCGTTCCTTCTTTTCGCCACAGGACACGGGCGTGTACTTTACGCTCGTTTTGCGCCCGCGTTTCGCAGTCGAGGATGTCGCGCTCATCACGAGCTTCGCCGCCTGCTGTCTGGCTGACGCCATCGACGAGAACACGAGCAAGCATGCCCAAATCAAGTGGGTCAACGATGTGTTCGTCGATGGTCGCAAGGTAAGCGGCATCTTGAGCGAGGCAAGCTTCGATGCCGAGACCCAGACCGTCGCCTACGTCGTGGTGGGCATCGGCGTGAACGTCGTCGAGCCTCCGGATGGCTTTGAGGATGACATCGTCGGCGCCCTTACCAGTGATTGCACCGATGCGAATGATCTGCGATGCCGCATCGTCGCCGACACGGTCAATCGCCTCATGGCTGGCTATGAAGGCGTCGGGGCGCTCCCGCACCTTGCCGCCTACCGTGCGCGCTCGATTCTCGATGGTAAGCGCGTCGAGGTCTACCGGGGAAACGAGGTTTTCGAGGCACTCGTCATCGGAGTCGATGACGATTTCTCTCTGCGGGTGCGACTCGATAACGGCGAGGAACGTGCGCTTGCAAGCGGCGAGGTACACATTCCCTCGAGCCAGCTCGCCCCTGCCCCTAGGCCATGCCGGCGAGCGTGACGCCAAGAAGCACGACGCCGGCGCCGACGAGCAGGCCGGCAATCGTGAGCTTGGCGTTGTCCGTCCTGATTGCATGCGGGACGAGCTCGCAGATGACGATGTAGAGCAGCAAGCCAACCGTGAGCGCAATCATGAAGTGCACGATGTGGTCGTCTACGGCTGTGCCGAGCATGAACATGACAAGGCCGCCCAGGAAGGTGGACAGCGCGGCAATCGCCAGAATGACGACACGTCGGCCAAGGGACTGGTCACGCACGCCGGAGTAGATGATCATGCCCATGGGCATGTTATGGATGCCGATGCCAAAGGCGAGCAAAAACGCCGCCGTGACGGACTGCGTCGCCACGCCATACACGGACATGCCCTCGATGATGTTGTGAACCGTGAGCGCAATCACCACGGCAACGCTGACGTGCAGCGCGCTACCATGTGGGTGTCCGGAAACAACCGGCGCATGGACATGACCGTGACCCTCGTCACCCTCGTCATGGCCGTGGGCTCCATGCTTGCCGTGTCCAGAATCCGGCAAAAAGCGATCGAGCAGCGCCAGGACCGCGAAGCCCACGATGACGGCAACGAGCGTGAGGACCCAGCCGATATGCTCGACGCCCTCGAAGGTCTCGGGCAAGAGGTCGAGGACGAGCAGCATGACGATGGCGCCGAGGGCGACTGCGACCGAGAGCTCGCTCACGCGATGCTCGTTTTTGGCAAAACCCGCAATGGCCGCACCCAGCAACACGAAGATGCCGAGCACAAATGTGATGAGAAGTCCCACGTATGTCCCTCATGTCTCACGTTTCACACCGCCCGCATGGCGGCTCCTGCAACGAGCCATATTACCCCAGCGAAATTCGACTTTGGTGCCATGTTGGTATCAAATACCCAAGAGAGCTATTCTGTAGCCAATCAGGTCAATCGGGAAAGCGCGGGAAGACGTGGACAAGGCAGCTCACAGGCAACGCATCAAGCGCATCGTCGGTGCCATCGCCGGTGTCATCGTCACCGTGCTCATGGCGCTCCTCTTTCGCCCTGAAGGGCTCGGCGAGCAGGGATGCTTCGTGCTCGCCATCCTCGCGGGCGCTATCGTCTGGTGGATCTGTGCAGTTCTGCCCGAGTTCGCCACGGCACTCATCATGGTGGCGCTCTTCGCGCTCATCGGCCAGATACCGGCGACATCGGGCTTCTCGTTCTTCTCCAACCCCATCTGGTGGCTGCTCGTCGGAGCGTTTTCCATCGGCCTCGGAATGAAGGAGACCGGCTTGCTCGAGCGCATGGCGCTCGCCATCGTGAGCCGCTTTCCCTCGTCATTCACCGCTCAGATCATCGGCTTTTTCGCCTGCGGAACGATTCTCGGTCCGCTCATCCCGTCCATGGCCGCCAAGGCCTCGCTGCTCGCGCCGCTAGCCATGGAGGTGGGCGACCTGCGCGGCTACCGCCGTCAGGGCCGGCAGGCGACTGGCCTGTTCCTCGCCATGTTCACCGGCGTTCAGACCGCCGCGCCTGCTTTCATCAGCTCTTCAATCGTTGGCTATACCCTCCTTGCAATCTATCCAGCTCAGGTCCAGGCGCAGTTCGATTTTGTCCACTGGTTCGTAAGCGCGCTTCCCTGGTTCGTCCCCATGGTTGTACTCAACCTCATGGCCCTGGCCCTGATCTACCGTCCGCGACGCAAAGATGCAACCGTCGATTCCGAGCCTAACTCCGAAGCCGCATCCGAGCCGAGCGAAGACGAGCTCATGGCCAAACGTCGCGAGCTGGGCCGCATGAGCCTCGACGAGCGCCGCATGGCCATCATCACGGCCGTGACCGTTGCACTTTGGGTCACCCAGAGCCTTCACGGCATGGCCGCCTGGATTCCGGCCGTCGGCGCACTCGTCGCGATGACGGCCTGCGGCATCATCAACAAGAAAAACTTCGGGCCAGGCGTGGGCTGGGAGTCGCTCATTTTCATTGGCGTCGTGCTCGGTCTGGGCGATGTCTTTGCCCAAGCCGGCATTACCGAATGGATCGTCGCCGAGTTCACGCCCCTCGTCATGGCACTCGCAGACAATCCCTACATGCTCGTCGTCGGCATCGCCTTGATCACGATCGCGGCACGCTTCCTCATCGTCTCCCAAACCGCTTTCATCAACATCTTCCTCGCCTTTGTCATTCCCATTGCGATTACGCTCGACATCAATCCCTGGGTCATAGGCATGGCAAGCTACACGGTCATCAACGTTTGGTTCGTGCAATATCAGAATCCCGTGTATCTGGCGGCTTTCTACAGCGTCGACGGGAAGATGGCGAAGAACTCCAAACTTGCCGAATATTGCATCCTCTACACCGCCATCGCCATCGTCTGCCTGCTCATCGCCGTACCGTTCTGGCAAATGATGGGCCTGTTCTAGCGCTATTTTTTTCGCGGGAACACGACGAGCGCGATGGCATAGCCGATGACGAACATGGCTGCACCGCCGAACATGACGGGAAGAAAGCCGACGGAATCGGCGACGAATCCCCACAGCGATGCTCCCAGCCCGACACCCATGTCATTGGCGAGGAGAAACACGGCATTGGCCGCACCCCAACGTTCGGGCGGCGTGTTCTTGACCGCCATCGAGTTGAGCAGCGGAAACGCGAAACCCATAGACAGGCCGAAGAAGAACCCTCCGACATAGAGCATCCATTCGGCATGCACGAACGCCATGACGAGAAACATCGCGATACCGCACAAGTTCGTCAACAGGAAGAGAACGCGCGGTGGCATGATGTCGAGTAGGCGGCCACCCAAAAAACGCGAGGCCGTCATCGCAATGGCACCCACGAAGAAGAACATACCGGCATTCGAAAGCCCCAGTGATTGGGCATACAGCGCGGTATAACTCACGGGGATCGCGAAGCCGAGGCAGATGACGACCATCGGCAAGGCGCCGACGAGCGCGCGTTTCTCGAAAAGCGCCGCAAGCCCGCGATAGCGATCCGCGTCCTCGACCTCCTCGATGACGGCCTCGATGTCCCCGCTGTCCGCCTCTTCGGCAAGACGGCGACGACGTTCCTCGAGCACACGATACTCCGAGGTCTCGGGCAGGCGCTCGACGTGCTTCTCGTAGTTGCAGCACATGACAAGGATGAGAAGCACTGCACCCACGCCGGCAACGCCGACAAACAGGCTCTCGGTAAAGGCGAGCGAGCAAAGAAATATACCGAAGGCCGGACCAAACGCCATGCCAAGCGATTGTCCGAGCGCGTAATAGCCGATGCCCTCGCCCAATCGCTCGCAAGGCAAAACGTCGGCAGCTGCCGTCGCACTCGCCGTCGTCACGCACGCAAAGCCGATGCCCTGCAGCGCGCGCAGCACGATTTGCGGGTAAAAGCCGGGTAACGGAATGGCAAGCGCCGAGCCCGCGATGAGCAAAAGCGCGCCAACGACCATGATGCGCTTGCGTCCCATACGGTCGATGACGCGACCGGCGAACAGGCGCGCAATGGCCGCGGCAATCGAAAAGTCGAGGATGAGCGCACCGGCAAAGCCCGTCGAGCCCCCGATGCGCGTGATGTAGAGCGGCGTGCCGTTGTTGAGGGCCTGACAGGAGACGAACGCGCAAAACGCAATGGCGAGCATGAGCGTAAAATCACCCGTCCACAGCCGTTGTTTCATATGTTCCCGTTTCGCACCCGACACGGCCACCTCCCCCTGTGTGACCAGCAAAAAGGGAAACGCCCGTAATGTCATCTCGACTGAAGCTTCCGAAGGAGGCGAAGTGGAGAGATCTCCTCCCTCGCTGCACAAAAACGCCTCGGCCAAGATTTCTCGGCCCCGCTCGCTGTCACATTTTTTTACAGGGGAATACTACACCAACATGCGCTCGGTGGCTTGTACCACGTGCTTACACAGCACACTCGTCGTGACGGAGCCGACGCCACGCGGCACGGGCGTGACGGCCTCGACGACATCGACCACCTCGTCGAAAGCGACATCACCCACGAGCGCACCGTCCTCGGTCACGTTGATGCCGACGTCGATGAGCACCTGCCCCGTCGAGACGTGCGGCTTGCCGATCATGAGGGCACGACCCACGCAGGCCACGACGATGTCGGCTTCGCGCGTGAGCTTCTCGAGCTCGGCCGTGCGCGAATGCGCGATGGTCACGGTCGCGTTGCGCTCGAGCAGCAGCATCGCGAGCGGCTTGCCAATCACGAGACTGCGTCCGATGACGACGGCGCGCTTGCCCGCGATCTCGATGCCGTAGTGGTCCAGGATCTCGATGCAGGCCTGCGCCGTGCACGGCGCGAACCCCAGTCCGCTTCCCGTGAAGATGGCGCCGAGCGAGCGCTCGTTGCATGCATCGACGTCCTTGTAGGTCGCAAGCGCGTTGCACACGCGCTCCTCGTCGATATGCGCGGGTAATGGCCGCAAGATGAGCAGGCCGTGAATGGTGTCGTCACCGTTGACGGCCTCGACAGCCACCACGAGCTCATCGGTCGTCACGTCCTCGTCGAACACGAGATTGCGCACCGCAACGCCCACGAGCTCGGCGCGCTTGCATGCGCCACGCTCGTACGAGAGGTCATCGGCTCGCTCGCCCACACGCATGATGGCGAGCTGCGGCGTCACGCCCTGCTCTTTGAGCGCCTCGACGCGCTGCATCACGTCGACGCTGATTGCCTCGGCAACAGCCGGTCCCTCGAGTATCGTCGCACTCATCGCAATCGCTCCTCCACGCTCGCGAACACGGAATCTGCCATCGGCAGGTACTCATCGAGCAGCTCGCGTGCCTGCGCGTCGCAGGCCTCGGCGTGCACGCGGTCCTTCATGAGCCGCGTGTTCACGAAGACGTTGAGGCTCGCCGCCTGCAGGGCCGCTTTGCAGGTGATGACACCGCAACCCGCGTCCGAGACAACGAGCGGGCTTCCCAGCGCGGCGAAGCGTTCGCACAGCTCGATGGCGCGAGCGCATGCGCGCATGATGTCGAGCGGGACCGCGCAGGCATCGCGCAGGCGCGCTTCCAGGACCTGCGCCTTGTGCGCCTTCTCCTCGTCGGTATTGCTCGGCAGCCCGTAGGCGGCCGAAAGCGGCACGAACGCCTCGGCGTCCGCCTCCACGAGCGCGAGCAGCCGCGCTCGCACGTCATCGGCATCGAGCATGAGCTCGAGCAGCTCGGGTTCCACATCGGCGTACTTGGGCTTGCCCACGGTGAGCGCACCCACCATATGGCCCAGGCCCGCGCCGATGGCGCCCACGAGGGCGGCCGCTCCCCCGCCACCGGGGGCCGGCTGGCTCGAGGACAGCGCCTCGACAAACTCCTCGCAGCTCAGCTCGACGCTCTTCGTCATCTAGAACAACCCCGTGATCTTTCCATCGCTATCAACATCGATCTTCTCGGCACTCGGCACCTTGGACAAACCCGGCATCGTCATGATGTCGCCGGTCAATGCCACGATGAAGCCCGCGCCCGCAGACACGGTGAGGTTGCGCACGGAGATGCGGAAGTCGCGTGGCGCACCCAGCAGGGCCGGGTTGTCGCTGAACGAGTACTGCGTCTTGGCCACGCACACCGGCAGATCACCGAAGCCCTGCTCCTTGAGCACCTTGAGCTGGGCCGGGGCGTTCTCCACGAAGTCGACGCCGTCGGCGTGGTAGACCTTGCGCGCGACGGCCTCGAGCTTGTCCTCGATGGACGTACCCTCGAGCTCGTACGAGTACGTCATCTGCGAGGGAATCTCGCAGGCATCGACCACGGCATGTGCCAGGTCGATGGCACCCGCGCCGCCCTTGGCCCAATGCTCGGAGAGCACTGCGTTGACGCCCAACTCGGCGCACTTCTCCTCAACGAGCTTGAGCTCGGCAGGAGTATCCGTCGGGAAGGCGTTGATGGCCACGACGACCGGCAGGCTGTAGACGTCCTGGATGTTGCTCACGTGCTGCAGCAGGTTGGGCAGGCCGCGCTCGAGAGCCTCGAGATCCTCGGTTCCCAGCTCGTCTTTGGCCAAGCCGCCGTGCATCTTGAGCGCGCGCACCGTGGCAACCACGACGACGGCCGAGGGCGACACGCCGGCAAAGCGGCACTTGAGGTCGAGGAACTTCTCGGCACCCAGGTCGGCGCCGAAACCGGCCTCGGTCACGACGTAGTCGGCGAGCTTAAGCGCCGTGGTCGTGGCGATGACCGAGTTGCAGCCGTGCGCGATGTTCGCGAACGGGCCACCATGCACGAGCGCCGGGGTGTGCTCGAGCGTCTGCACGAGGTTGGGCTTGAGCGCGTCCTTGAGCAGCGCGGCCATGGCGCCCACGGCCTTGAGGTCGGCAGCCGTGACGGGCTTGCCATCGTAGGTGTAGCCCACGACGATGCGGGCCAGGCGCGCCTTGAGGTCGTCGATGTCGGTGGCCAGGCAGAAGATCGCCATGATCTCCGAGGCGACCGTGATCTGGAAGCCATCCTCGCGCGGTACGCCCTGCTTCTCGCCGCCCAGACCATCCACGATGTGGCGCAGCTGGCGGTCGTTCATGTCGACGGCGCGCTTCCAGGTGATGGACTTGGGATTGATGTTGAGCTCGTTGCCCTGCTGGATGTGGTTGTCGAGCATGGCCGCGAGCAGGTTGTTGGCAGCACCGATGGCATGGAAGTCGCCGGTGAAGTGCAGGTTGATGTTCTCCATCGGCACGACCTGGGCATAGCCGCCGCCGGCAGCTCCGCCCTTGATGCCGAAGACGGGCCCCAAGGAGGGCTCGCGCAGCGCGACGATCACGTCCTCGCCGATCTGGCGCATGCCGTCGGCCAGGCCCACGGACGTGGTGGTCTTGCCCTCGCCCGCCGGCGTCGGCGTGATGGCCGTCACGAGGATGAGCTTGCCGTCCGGCTTGTCGGCGTAATCCTTGAGCACCGAGATGTTGTCGACCTTGGCCATGTACCTGCCATAGGGCTCGAGGTACTTCTCGTCGATACCCGCCTGCGCGGCAACCTCGACGATGGGCTCCATCTCGCAAGCCTGCGCGATTTCGATGTCAGATGGCATGTGCCTCTCCTTCTCCTCGTCGCGGCCCCGTCTTGCGACGAACCCGCGCGCCTTCTCATCTTGCCTTGCGCGCATGATGCGACGCAACCGACATTCTGCATAGATGATACGTGTTTTTCCCAGCAAAATGCTGGGGCGTCGCTATTCCGCTTCGTCTTTCGGCAAGCCGCCCGGGCTACCGTCGAAACCGATGTCGATGGGGATACGCTTGGCGCAGTTATCGCGCCCGTGCGTGTAGTTGCTCCAGGCGCTGCGCTGCCAGTAAGTCCAGTCGTTGGGCGGCGTGATGAAGCTCGTGTATTCGTCGAGCTTGCCGGCGCGCTTGAGCCGATGGTACGCCATGTAATGCACGCAAAAGCGCGTTCCGCCCTCCTTCGTGGGAGGATAGACCTCGCAGTAGCCATCCATGCTGCCGCCGCACGGGCCGTTGCGCTCGCTCTTGGGACACGAAGCCATCGGACAGCTGTAGGCGACGGACTCCAGGCCGCAGTCGCCGCAGTCGATGCAACCGTAGAGGAAGGTCTTGCACGTGTGCTCGAAACCATGAGCGCGGTTGACGCCCTTCTTGCGGTCCAGCCGGTCCATGTTCCAGGCGAGCATGCCGTTCAAACCAGAGCGGCCAACAACGCTCCCCTCGTCATCGTATTCTTGCGCGAGCGCAAGCTTGTGGAAAAGACGCGATAGGCCATAACCCTTGAAGAGCTTGCGACCAGATATGTCCTCGTCGAGCGTGGCGTGCTCATGCGTATTGAGTCCGGTGGGTTTGCCGTCTTCGTCGAGCTCGGGCTCGTAGAGGTAGAAGCCGCCGGGCTTACCATAGGAGAGCTCCCGGACGCAGGCTTGCCAGTCATCCTCATAGGCGCTCGACCGTTCGAGCACCTCGGTGACGGTGTCCGCATCCAGACCAACGCCGCCGATATGCACGCCCGCATAGCCCAATCCGCGAGCGATGGCGATCTGCTTGGCAGCGCGTTCGATGCGCTTGCCGCGAGCGTAGCCAGGCTTCTGTGCGTCGATTGCGGCCTCTTCCTCGAGCTCGGCCATGAGCTCGTCGGTGACGACGCAACCGGCAATCGCCCCCTTGCGCATGAGCTGCGCGGCACTCTTGGTAAGCATGAAGATATTGGCGATCATGGGCACGTTGTAGCAACGCTCCTCGACGTAGAAGAGCTGCTCCTGCATCTTGCGCGCATCGAACCCCAGTTGCTGGATGATGAACTTCGCGCCACAGATGAGCTTCTTCTCCAGCTTGAGGTATTGCGGGATGCTCTCGCCCTCGCGGTACTTATACGGATTGACGACGGCTCCGGGGAAGAAATGCGCAGGAGTCTCGCGCACATCGCCATCGCGGCCGTGGTAGACGAGGCCCTCGTTCATGGCGTTCACGAGGCGCAGGGCGTTGGCGGGATCGAGGTCGAAGTCCGGACGACCCGCCCCCTCGAAGCCGGAGCCCTGGTAATCCCCCGACATGATGAGCAGGTTTTCGAGACCGCGCAGCTGCATCGCGTAGAGCTCGCCCTGCATCATGTTGCGCGAACGGTCCTTGCACGTGTAGTGGACGATCGAGGGAATCCCTTCGCGCGCGAAACGTCGCGCCACGGTAGGCGGGCTGATGGCAGGGTTGCCGCTCGGGCAATCGGTGATCGAGATGGCGTGCACGAGGCCGGTTTCCCAGATGGCCTTCATCTTGAGGTGATCAGCCTCCTGGTAGGCCTCGAAGGCGCCACGCCCCGGAATCATCTCGCAGGTGACGACGAACTCACCGTTTTCCAGCGCCTCTCGGAACACGTTTCTCACGGAGATCCCCCTCCTCAGCCGTGGTCAGAAGTATACCAGCAGGGACTGGGCCCCTGATCGTGGGAGAAGAAAAATGGACGCACTGGAGCGGCCGCGGGCCCGGCCCCTGTCATTTCGACCGGAGCGGCCACGGGGCCGCGGAGTGGAGAAATCTCTCCCGCCGCTGACGTCAAAACGCGAAGGGCGGGATTTCTCGACTTCGGCGCTTCGCGCCTGCGCTCGAAATGACAGGGGGCCCAGTCCCGTCCCCCGATACGCATACTGCATCCGCAGATTGTGCGATTCGGGAGCCAGCGCGCGCGGTATCATATCTAGGATTGTAAGCTCTCGCAGAAAGGCGATCTCATGCCCAAGCGCACCGATATCCATAAGGTAATGATCATCGGATCCGGCCCCATCATCATCGGCCAGGCGTGCGAGTTCGATTATTCGGGCACGCAGGCGTGCAAGGCGCTCCGCTCGCTGGGTTACGAGATCGTCCTCGTCAACTCCAACCCGGCCACCATCATGACCGACCCCGACATCGCCGATCGCACCTACATCGAGCCCCTCAACGTCGAGCGCCTCGAGCAAATCATCGCGCTCGAACGCCCTGACGCGCTGCTCCCCAACCTGGGCGGCCAGTCCGGTCTCAACCTTTCGAGCGAGCTTGCCGAGGCGGGCATCCTCGACAAGTACGGCGTCAAGGTCATCGGCGTCCAGATCGATGCCATCAAGCGCGGCGAGGACCGCGAGGAGTTCAAGAACACGATGGAAGAGCTCGGCATCGAGATGGCCCGCAGCCGCGTCTCGCATACGGTCGAGGAAGCCGTCGAGATCGCCGAGGAGCTCGGCTACCCGTGCGTGCTGCGCCCCGCCTACACCATGGGCGGCACCGGCGGTGGCCTGGTCTACAACATCGACGAGCTCAAGACCACGGTCGCACGCGGTCTGGCCGCGTCCCCGGTCACCGAGGTGCTCGTCGAGGAGAGCGTCCTGGGCTGGGAGGAGCTCGAGTTCGAGGTCGTCCGCGACGCCAAGGGCCAGCTCATCACCGTCTGCACCATCGAGAACATCGACCCGATGGGCGTGCACACGGGCGACTCGTTCTGCGCCGCCCCCATGCAGACCATCTCGCAAGAGGTCATCGACCGCCTGCAAAAGAAGAGCTACGCGATCGTCGACAAGGTCGGCGTCATCGGCGGCACCAACGTCCAGTGGGCGCATGATCCGGTGAGCGATCGCGACATCATCATCGAGATCAATCCGCGCACTTCGCGCTCGTCGGCACTTGCCTCAAAGGCCACGGGCTTTCCCATCGCGTTGGTCTCGGCCATGCTCGCAAGCGGCCTGACGCTCGACGAAATCCCCTGTGGCAAATACGGCACGCTCGACAAGTACTATCCGGATGGCGATTACGTCGTCGTCAAGTTCGCGCGCTGGGCCTTCGAGAAGTTCAAGGGCGTCTCGGACCACCTGGGTACGCAGATGCGCGCCGTGGGTGAGGTCATGGCCATCGGCAAGACCTACAAGGAAGCCTTCCAGAAGGCCATCCGCTCGCTCGAGAAGAACGTCTATGGCCTGGGCTTCGTGAAGGACTACAACGAGAAGACCCTCGACGAGCTGCTCACGCTGCTCAACTTCGCCACGCCCGATCGCCAGTTCCAGATGTACGAGGCGCTGCGCAAGGGCGCGACGGTCGAGCAGCTCCACGAGCTCACCAAGATCAAGGCCTACTTCATCGAGCAGATGAAGGAGCTCGTCGATGCCGAGGAGCGTATCATCGCCTGGTCCGCCGAGCATCCCGCGCAGATGCTACCCGCCGACGAGCTTGCCAGCGCCAAGCGCGACGGCTTCGCCGACCGCTACCTGGCCCAGCTTCTGCACCTACCCGAGACCCAGATACGCGAGGCGCGCCTTGACGCCGGCATAAAGCAGGCGTGGGAGGGCGTGCACGTGAGCTCCACGGCCGATTCCGAGTACTTCTACTCCACCTACAACGCACCCGACAAGAGCGAGCCGGCTCCTGGCAAGAAGATCATGATCCTGGGCGGTGGCCCCAACCGTATCGGCCAGGGCATCGAGTTCGACTACTGCTGCGTACACGCGGCCTTCGCGCTCAAGAAGCTCGGCTTCTCGACCATCATCGTCAACTGCAACCCCGAGACGGTCTCGACCGACTACGACACCTCGGACAAGCTCTACTTCGAGCCGCTCACCACCGAGGACGTGCTCTCCATCTACGAGAAGGAGCAGCCGGTCGGCGTCATCGCGCAGTTTGGCGGACAGACGCCGCTCAACCTCGCGAGCGAGCTCAAGGCTGCCGGCGTCAACATCCTGGGCACCAGTCCCGAGATCATCGACCTGGCCGAGGACCGCGACCGCTTCCGTGAGGTCATGGACAGCCTGGGCATCCCCATGCCCGAGGCGGGCATGGCCGTCACCGTCGAGGACGCCCTCAACATCGCACACGAGATCGGCTATCCCGTCATGGTGCGCCCGAGCTACGTCCTGGGCGGGCGCGGCATGGAGGTCGTCTACGATGACGAGACCCTGAGCCAGTACATGGCCGCCGCCGTGGGCGTCACCCCCGACCGTCCCATCCTCATCGACCGCTTCCTGCAGCACGCGCTCGAGTGCGAGGCCGACGCCATCTGCGACGGCACCTTGGCCTTCGTGCCCGCCGTCATGGAGCATGTCGAGCTCGCGGGCATCCATTCCGGTGACTCGGCCTGCATCCTGCCGAGCCTCAACATCTCCGAGGAGCACCTCGCCACCATCAAGGACTATACGCGCAAGATTGCCGAGGCCATGCACGTCTGCGGCCTCATGAACATGCAGTACGCCATCGAGGGCGACACCGTCTACGTGCTCGAGGCCAATCCGCGCGCAAGCCGCACCGTACCGCTCGTCTCCAAGGTCTGCGGCATCCAGATGGTGCAGGTCGCCACCGACGTCATCACCGGCGAGATCACGGGTCGTCCCAGCCCCGTTCCCGAGCTGCGCGAGAAGGCCTTCTCGCATTACGGCGTCAAGGAGGCCGTCTTCCCGTTCAACATGTTCCCCGAGGTCGACCCCGTCCTCGGCCCCGAGATGCGCTCGACTGGCGAAGTCCTGGGCCTGGCCGGCAACTTTGGCGAGGCGTTCTTCAAGGCCCAGGAGGCCACGCAGACGGTGCTGCCGCTTTCGGGCACCGTGCTCATCACCGTGAACAACCGTGACAAGGAGGAGGCCGTCGACGTCGCCCGCGAGTTCGAGCGTGCCGGCTTCTCCATCGTCGCCACGGCGGGCACGGGTGCGATGCTCAGGGAGCATGGCATCGCCTGCGACACCATCAACAAGCAGGGCGAGGGAAGGCCCGACATCCTCGACGCCATCACCAACGGCGAAATCGACTTCGTCATCAACACGCCGTCCTCCACGCAGGAAAGCGCCGCCGACGACAGCTACATCCGCAAGGCGGCCATCAAGGCGCACGTGCCCTACATGACCACGCTCGCCGCCGCCATGGCAAGCGCGCTGGGCATCCAGGCGGTCAAGGACGCGAGCGAGGCAAGCGTCATGTCGCTGCAGGACATCCACGCCACGATCGTGTAGTCAGATTTCGACATACCGAGCAAAACAGGACCCCGTCTCATGCACGATGGGGTCCTGTCATTTCGAGCGAAGCCGCCGAAGGCGGCGCAGTCGAGAAATCTCACTATCTAGCAGCGTCGATTTCACCGCGAATCGCGGACGGGATAACCCATTCGCCATTACGTCGTCCACCCTCACGTTGCAATAGTCCCTTTGCCTGCAGCTCGACAGTACGCGTCTTAACTGTCCTCTCAGAGATGCCAATCACCGCAGCGAGGCCCTTCTGCGTTATTCGTGGGTTATCTGCAATCAGACGAAGTACCGCGAGTTCTCCCAAAGTGCAATTCAAAGTGCAACTTTTGCACTTTGGGAACGCACTGCTTGCACTTAAAACTGTTCCGTCTTTTTCGAGAGCTCCATAATCGACATGCATAAATCGATTCTTGAGCTGATGAGTGTCCCGAACAGGGCGTCTCAAAAAAACGGTCGCCCCATCTGAAACGCCACGGTAAGCACGCCGTCATCGCACCGCAACGCACGGTTGGTATCCTTGCGGGGCAATGTGAGTTGCACCGGCATGGAAGGGGTCGAGGGCCAAGGGGGCTTTCGATCCCTTCAGCATGTTGGTAGCAACGATTCGTGCCCACAGCCCCAAACGCGAGAAGACCGAAGTCCACCGGCTTCGGTCTTCTCGAGAGAGCGGCGCGCCATGAACCTGAGGGTAGGGGGATTAATCCATGGCACGCCTCGGAAATGGGCATATCGCCTGCCGGAGGATCCCAGACATCCCCCCGGCAAGGATAGGAAAATCACCTTCCGCCCATGGGGATGAACATCGTTTCTTGCGAACCGTCCCACTTCTCGCGGGCACCGATGATGGCATCGTGGAGGTTCTTGGCACGCGGCTCGACGAACTGCACGGCAAAGCCCAGATCCTTGCGCATATCGGCAACCATGAACGAGGGCTTGCCCGCGTTGGCGCGCACCATTGCCTCGTCGGTGCCCGTCGCCCGCGCCTTCTCGAGCGCGTTCTCGAGGTCGGGATAGCCAACCGTGATCACGTCGATGCCGAGGAAATCGCAAGCGTCCTGGGCTTCGGCCAGGCTGTCCACGAAGATGTGCACGTGGTTGAGGCCGGGCTCTTCCTCCTTGTTGAGCTCGGTGAACATCGTGGGGATTGACCAATCGTTTTGCGTCACGACTTCTATGGAGTGGCTACCCCACGCGCCGTAGCAGGCATGGAACTCCAATCCCTCGCAATCGACCTCCTCGCCGTGATAGAGCAGCTTGCCAAAGGTGTTGGTCGTGTAGAAGAACGGCCCGGACCCGAACAGGCGGTTATGGGCGGTCATGAACGCGCGCCAGTCAGGTGCGCAAAAGCCGAGTTGGTGCACCCAGTCCTTGCCTTCGAAATAAGTCGAGTAATCTTTCATGGTCATGCATGTCCTTTCTTCTTGCACAAGGATTAAACGCCTCATGCAATGAAATCTAGTCGAGCTGCTTTGCCATCGTCATGCCAAACTTGCCACCATCCAAGATGAGGTCGACGCCCGTCAGATACTCCAAACCGGGTTCGAGCATGCGCACGATGAATTCGGCCATCTCGTCAGAATCTCCCAGACGGCCAAACGCAGTGCCACGTTCGATGCCGGCGACCGTCTCCTCGGATGCCTCGCGCAACATGGGTGTGTCAAAGGCCCCTGGCGCGATGGAGAAGATGCGGCAGCCCCTCTTCCCGAACCGCCGCGTGTTCGCACGCGTGTAATACTGCGTAAAGGTCTTGGATATCGGATAGTACTGGTAGTCCTCGCCCATGGCACGCATGGCCTCGGGCACCTCACGCGCATCTATGGCCGCCTTGACCTTGTCGAAGAACGCAGGGTTGTTGGGATCGTCCCAAATCTCGCGCTCCTCGGGCGTGGGCTGCACGAAGTATCCCGTGATAGACGAGTAGTTCACCAAAGCCGAGCCCTCTTCGAGATAGGGCAGGAACGCCTCGACGAAATTGACCGTTCCCACCATGTTGACCTTGACGATGAGGTCACCACCGCCCGTATCAACGCCCGCGGCGTTCACCACGTTTCCCAACGGCGCAATCGAGACCGCATAGGCCGCGAACTCGTCGAGAGAGGCGCGATCGGCGATGTCGACCGTCTTCCCGTAGGCCTCGACGCCGTCGGCTTCGAGTTTGGCGACGGCATCGGCAAGGCGCTTCTCGTTGCGTCCTCCTACCAGCACGGGGCCAAACTTGCCCAGCGCCTTGGCAGTGGCAAGGCCCATGCCCGATGTTCCGCCTGCCACGACTTGCAATCTTTTCATCTCGTTACCCACCTATCCGGGCGGCCGCAAGCACGAACGGCCGCCCCTTGATCGAAAATCAAATAACCTACTCGGCATCCGCCTCAGCCTCGGTGGGCTTCTTGAGGAGGAACGTGATGAGGAGCAGGACAATCCAGGCGACCAGCGAGACGATCATGCACAGACGCATGCCCGTCGCCGGGTCCATCGCCACAAGCAGAGTGAAGACCGCCATGCCCACGCCAGCACCAAGGTTCTGGCCCAGCTGGATGACGGAGTTGCCGAGCGTGCGCAGATTGGCCTTGAGCATAATCTGCGGTGCTGCGGACTGCGTGACGGTTTGCTGCGAGTTGAAGAAGCCGCCCAGGAAGGTGAGAATGTAGATGACCCACACGGGCACGCCGGGCACGAGCACGAGCACGAAGGCGCCCATGATGAGAACACGCCACACGTTGCCAAAGGTCATGACCCACTTCGCCGTGTTCTGCTTGGCAATGATCCTGCCGAACACGGGCCCGAGGAACAGGCCGAGCACGGCCATGAGCGAAGTCGACAGACCGCCGGCAAGCGCGGGGCCTATCGTCTGCACGATGGGGTCGGTCGCGAGTGTGCGCATGATGAAGCCGGGGATGAAGAACGAAATCGACATCGCGCCGAAGTTATGCAGGAAGTTCGAGCCCGTCAGCACGAGCGTGTTGCGATCCTTGAGGGCGTTGAGCGGAACGATGGCGTCGTCCTTCTTCTTCCTGATAATGAAGACGAGCACGATGAGCGCGATGACGGACACGATGAGCAGCCCCGTGTTGAGCGGCGTGCCGAACTTGACGTAGCTGCTGCCCATGGAAAGCGCGATGATGAGGCAACCCAGGAAGATGGTGATGACTGCGGCACCGGCGAAGTCGAACTTACCGCCCTTAACGGCCAGAAATGCGACCTCCTCCTTCTTTACCTTGACGCCCATGAGAATGAGGATCGCTCCCAGGGCGAGGAAGGCGAAGAGGATGAAGCACCACACGCGCCAGCCGATCTGGTCGATGACCAGGCCACCCACGAAGGGTCCGGCAAGGATGCCGATGGACATCATCGTGCCCACGAGGCCGAGGTACAAGCCCGCCTGCTTCTTATCGTATATGTCGCGAATCATGGTGAAGCCAATGGCGAAGACGCCGGCGCTCACCAAGCCCCAGAAGATGTTCGCGGCGATGATCATGAACATGTTGGTCGCGATGCCGCGGATGAGGAGCACCAGAGCGCCCACGACGAGCGAGCCGCCGGCAAGCAGCCGCTTGGAGGCCGGGTTGCGCGCGCCGATGAAGCCGTAGATGGGCATGGCGCAGACGCCGATGATGCCGCTGACTCCCTGAGCAAGACCGTAGATGTCCATGCCGCCGATGTCGGCTGCTGCGGCGGGCAGCATGACCGAGTTCGTATTCGATACGAGCATGTTTGCGATGACGGCGAGATAGAGGCCTATGACCGTCATCATCTTCTTTGCGTTCGGAGCGTCCAGAAACGGATTTCTCGGCTCCTCCTTAACCTGATCCATCAGGTTCTCCCTTCTTGTAATCCCACCTTGTCCCATTCGTTAACAGAGTTCTCCGCCATCGACCACAAGATGCTGTCCAGTCATGAAGCTGGACGCATCCGAGGCAAGATAGAGCACCGCGTTCGCGCAGTCGGACACCTTTCCCGTGCGACCGAGGGGAATCTTCGCCAGAATCCCCGGCGCAATCTTCTGGAAGATGTCATCCGATCCTTCGGGGTGCGTCATGTCGGTCTCGATGAAGCCCGGATACAGCGTGTTCATGCGCACGCCCTCCGGAGCCAAAAGCTTGCCGATGCATGGCGTGAGCGCGCGTATGGCGCCTTTGGTAGCCGTGTAGGCAACCGAACCCGCGGCCTTCCACGCGGCAAGCGAGGCAACGGGGATAATCGCGCCGACGTCGTTCTTGGCGCACTCCTCCCAGCCATGCTTGATCATGAACATGACGCCATCCAGGTTGACACCCAGGACCTTGCGCCAGTTGTCCGTATCAAACGCTGTCTCGAGTCCGCCCGAAACGGAAAGCCCCGAGATTCCGGCGGAAAGCACCATGATGTCGAGACGCCCGAACGTGGCGACACACTCCTCGATGGCGGCCTTGCAATCTTCCTCGTTCGAGACGTCGGTGACGCGGTATTCCGCACTGGCGCCGGCTGCCTCGATCTCCTCGACCGCCTTTTGCAGCTTGTCCTCGCGACGCGCCGTGAGAAACACCTTGGCACCGTGCTCGGCGAGGACCTTTGCCGACTCGTTCCCGATTCCATGGGAGCTCGCGCCCGTGATGAGGGCAACGCGCCCCGTCAGGTCAAAGGGATCCTTCATTTCCATCGCCTTTCCTCTCCATGTCCTTGTGATTTGGGTGCATGTCGATTCCCGAACCCCGCGCTGTCCCTCTCGTGAAACGAAGGGACATGCGCGCATGCGTCGGGCCCCCCAGCTCGACATCTTCAAAGATGGGCGAAGTGGCCGGTCTATTCAATTTGCAATGATTCTGAATTGGGAACAATGCCAGGGCAGCTGGAACCGCTGGGCACGTTTGGGGAACACATCGCGATCATCCGCACCCGATTGGCACAGATTAGGCGATTTGTTTCCTCACCCTGGATTAGTCCTTGGTCGATGGTGGGAATGTCGTCAACCAGAACTGCCGGGTCATCTCGTCATACAGCTTGGCAAGCTCACGGGGCGTATAGGGCAAGTCATCGCTCACCCACTTCTGTATGAACATGGCCTGGGACGAGGCGAAGAAGTAGGCGGTGTAATCGGCTTTCCGGATGTCTCCCATCCACTCGTAGGAAGTGAGAATGTCGATGTTAAGATCGTAGATGGCGTAGGTCGCGATGCGGATGAACGTATCATCCCTGCCCCTCATGGGGCCAAGGAGCTTGCCGTAGAAAGCGGCGGATTCGTAGATTTTCTCGTAAACCTTCTCATAGAAGAGCATGCTCATGTCAAATGCCTGCTTTTGCGTCAGTGCCACGTTGAGGCTTTCGATGGGCTCGATGACATCCTGTTTGAAAATCGTGGACAGGACATCGTCCTTGTTCTCGAACATGTTGTAGAAAGACTTACGGGAGACGTGGGCGTTTTGGCATATGTCCGATACGGTTATGCTCGTGTAGGGCCTTTCCTCGACCAGCTCTTTCAGGCTCGAAATTATCGCGCTCTTCGCATCCCCCATAGTCGTCCCCCTCGACTCTATTCTCTACCCAAGGAGCACGCTCCTCCTATGCCCTAGGCCATGACTTCGCATCAGTGCTCGCCAGCAGCAAGCGATTCCTGTAGCCTGTCGCAGCCGCACGTGCACCCCTCGGGATGCAGCTCATGCTCGATGGGCGTCTCGCTCACGACATCGACTAAGGTGATGTCGAAGTTGAGGTTCTGGCCTGCGAGCTCGTGATTGCAATCGAGCACCACCTCTTCGTCGCCCACCTCGAGCACGCGCACGCGCATGACATCGCCCTCGGGCGTCTGGATGCCCAGCATCGCGCCCACCGGGAGTGCCTCGCCATTGGGAAGCGAGGTCACGGGCATCGAGATGACGAGGGCCTCGTCGCGCTGCCCGTAGGCGCGATCAGCCGGGATGTGAATGCTGCGCGTCTCGCCCACTTTCATGCCCATCACGGCATAATCGAAATCGGGCAGCACGACGCCGCTTCCCGCCACGAACTCGAGCGGCTCATCTTGGGCCTTCGTGCTCGCAAACTCCGTGCCGTCATCGAGTTTGCCGCGATACTCGACGATAACGCGATCCCCCTGGTTAACCATATTGCTCCCTCATCTCTCGCGATTCTTCCCGCGCGCGACGGCGCCGGAGTACATGTTCACCCACGCGCCATCGCGTCGCTCGTAAAACGGCTTGAGCACGATGTGCCCTCCGTGCGACCCCGAGCCGTGACACGCGATGACGCCTTCCTCGACGATGCCATCGAGCACGAAGACGTCAGCTTCCACCTCGTAGTAACGACGACCATCGGAGCCCAGGAATGCTCCCGAGCTCCGATCGATGGCCACGACTGGTATTTCACGCAAACGGGCTTTTGCCATGCGAATCTAGCGTCCCATCATCGCCATGACGTCCTGAATGCCCACGAGGGCGACGTCATCCGGCCACTTCTGGTGCACGCCCATGCCCATCTGCCGCACTTGTTCGAGCGGCGGATTGATCTCGATGTACTGCCCGAGCTGTTCGCGTGCGTCGACGTAGACCACGCGCATCCCGGAGCCCGAGACCATGTCCATGGCGACCTCGATGCCGGCAGCGGCAAATTCGTCGACTGCCTCCTGCACGTCGTCGACCCAGATGCAGTAGTGATGCAAGCCGTAACGCCCCGCCTCGGAGTACGGGCTCGGACAATCGCTCTTGTCCTCGATGAGCTCGATCTCCATGTCGCCGAGGTACCCGATTGCCGTGCGCATCTTGACTGGCTGCTCGACGCCACGAATCTTGCAGCTCTCTGGGGCGTTCACACCCATGTCGATGAACGGGCCTGCGCCGAAGAGATCGTGATACAGCTGTGCCGTCTCCTCGATACTCTCCACGCTATACCCGAGCTGTCTGATGCCGTATTTCTCGAAAAGCTCCTTGCCCATGGTTCCTCCTCATGTGAGTAGATGCATTCGCGCTCGCGAAAAGAGCAGGCCGCCGACACATGCCGACGGCCCTTTGCCCCAGACTTACGCAAGCGGAATGTCGCCCAGTCCCTTGTCTTCCTCGAGCGTGCTCACCTCGAGAGCGGCCCTCTTGCCACCCTTCTCGATCTCGACACGCCACTCGGCATCC
This sequence comes from Coriobacteriaceae bacterium, assembly GCA_025992705.1. NCBI lineage: Bacteria > Bacillati > Actinomycetota > Coriobacteriia > Coriobacteriales > Coriobacteriaceae > Coriobacteriaceae bacterium. Next base: position 795,205 of record DAJPGJ010000001.1, on the reverse strand, counting down.
GGCAGGTCCTTGAGCCAGAAGTCACCCCAGCTGTCGGTCGTTGCCGTGACCGTTCCCTCGGCGCAGGTCGCGGTGACGGTCGCGCCCTCGACAATCTCCTCGGCCTCCGGGTCATACACCGTGCCGGCGATGAACTTCTTGGGCAGGCTGCGGTAGTAGACATGCGGATCGGTCTTGTACTCGGGATGGAGTACCTCGCAACCCGTCAGGTCGAAGTCCTCGGCCTCGCCAAACTGGATGACGTCGAGATGGCAGTTGTCCATGCAACGCGGCACGCGGATGGGCTGCTCGGGATCGTCGATGAGATGCGCGCAACCCGTGCACTTCTGCGGAATCTCCTTCTCCTCGTTCCAGTAGATGACATGGTACGGGCAGGCGTCGACGATCTGCTTCTGGCCCTTGGCCTTGACCGGGTCGATGACGACCAGTCCGTCGTCGCGGCGGTAGACCGCGTCGTCCTTTGCCGCCTTGATGCACGGCGCGTTGCCGCAGTGGTTGCACAGGCGCGGGGTGTAGCTTACCTTGACGTGCGGTGCATGCCCGCGCTCCTTCTGCTCGACCTTCATCCAGAACTGGCCGATCTCGGGCTGCTCCTCGGCATACGGCATCCAGCAATTGCCGCAGTGCTCGTCCTTGCAGGCGATCTGGCAGTTATGGCAGCCAACGCAGCGGGTGGGATCTATGACGAATACCTTCATGGTTGACCTCTCTCTATTTCTCGATGACCCACGACTTGCGGTTGATGCCGATGGCCGGGTCATAGTCGCGGGCAAATGCCTCGGGGTAATCGCGCTTCCAGCCCTCGTACTCCTCGTCGGTGACCTTGGCGACTTCCACCAGGTATCCGGTGACCGCAAAGCCCTTGCAATGCTTGGAGATCTGGTTGCCCGGGCAGATGAGGTTGGCGGCACCACCACGGTCCAGGTGCGGGGCGATGGGGTCGACGCGGCTGCCCTTGGCGATGACCACAGACGGGCCGGTGACGCGCTCGGAGATGCGGGCACCACACAGGATCGTGCCGCGCTCGTTGAACATCTTGACGATGTCACCGTCCTCGATGCCACGGCGCTCCGCCTCCTCCGGGCTGATCCACAGCGGCTCATAGAGGTAGCCGTCCTTGCCCTTGACCTTGCAGGTCTCGATCTCGCGGAACCACTTGATGTCGTCGCCCTGGACGTGCACGCGCCACTTGGCCGGGTTGGCCGTCACCAAGAGCGGGTATTTCTTGGCGCGCTCGCCCCACAGCGTCTCGTCATGCGTCCAGCCCTCTTCCTTGGGACCGCCGATGATCCACTTGGCCATGGGCTGGCGCTCCTTGTCGTCGGGGAAGTTGTCGGCCAGCGCCTGGCTCCAGAACTCGATCTTGCCAGTGGGCGTGTCCAGCGGGAACTCCTCGGGGTTCTCGTAGAAGTTGCGCATGCCCGGCTTCATGTCCTGCCAGTTCTCCTCCAGCTTCGGGTAGTAGTAGCCGCGCTCCTTGTAGTCCTCCCATTCGATCTCCTCGGGCAGGCGCGAGCTCATGAAGGCAGTCTCGATCCACATGTCATCGCTCATGCCCTTGTCGATTGCCTCGCGCACGCCAAAGCGCTCGCCGATGGTGCAGGCGATCTGGAAGTCAGACAGACTCTCGCCCTGGTGCTCGATGGCAGCCGGCGTGAGACCCGCATGGCGCAACGGCACCTGGGACGAGGCACCCATGTCATCGTTGTCCTCGAGGCAGGTGGTGACGGGAAGGACGAGGTCCGCAAACAGCGAGTCGTTCTCGAGCCACTGGTGGTTGGTCACGAAGAACTCGACCTCGTCGGTGCGGATGGCGTCCTGGTAGTTGAAGCCGCCGTCCCAGCAGTTCATGTTGCAGGGCTTCTCCGACCACAGCATGTGGATGCGGTTGATCTTGGGCTCCTCGGTGGGGATGGGCTGACCCATGCGCTCGGCCATGGCCTGCTGCATGGCAAGCGCGGCCTTGGGGTTGCCGGGATAGTTGAACTCCTGGAACTGCTCGCTGTTCTCGACGTACACGATGCAGGGGCTTCCCCACCACTTGGCCTTGCCGGTCTGCAGCGCCTCGGCGATCATCGTGCGCGGCAGGCTCTGGGCGCTGGGGAAGAACATGCGACACTGGATGGCCATGGTGAACGGCGCGGTCGTGGAGCGTGCGATTCTCTCCTTGGCGGTGACTTGCGCGGAGAGGTGGTACTGCTGCACACCGGGCTTGCCCAGGCCCTGCATGGCGAGCATGTAGGCAGAGGTGCGGGCGGGCTCGTGGCTGTACGGCGTCTTGATGTGGCCGGAGCTGTAGTGCACGTGCGCGGTGACCTTCTTGGCCATGTTGCGCGCAAAGGCCTTGATGGTCCATGGCGGCACGCCGCAACGCTCGCTTGCCCACCTGGCATCCTTGACCTCGCCGTCCTCCTTGCCCATGACATAGTCGACGAGCTTGTCGAAGTGCACGGTGTGCGTGTCGACGTAATCCTTGTCGTAGAGGTCCTCGGTGATCCACGTGTGGATCACGCCAAAGTGCAACGCTGCATCCGTGTTGGGGAGCACGGGGATCCACTTCATGTTGTGGCAGACGTTGGTGTAGTTGCAGAACGGGTCGACGCTCACCATCTCCTTGCCCAGGCGCTCCCAGTAACCCATGACCTGCGAGAGGAACATCGAGGCGTAGTTGGTGGTGAGCTCGTAGTCACCAGCGTCGAAGACCAGCAGCTCGGAATTCTTGCAGATGTCAGGAAGGACGTTCCACGAGTTGAAGTCGGTCTCGGGAGGTGCCACCAGGCCCAGGCCGTGATTCGCGCCCGCGCCCCACACGTGCTTGGCACCCCAGTACCAGCCCTCGACGGAGTCCGGCGTGCGCGTCTCGCGCGTGTAGCCGCCCAGCTTGTCCATGAGGTTGGCGTGCATGCCGCCGCCGGCGTGCAGGTCCTTGGACTCGCGGTGGCCATCCTCGCCCACGCATATGACCGAGTACGGGCCATAGGTATCGATGATGCGCCTGAGCTCGCTCTCCATGATGTCGAGCGCCTCGTCCCAGGAGATCTCGACGAACTTGGACTTGCCGCGGTTGGCCGCGTTGATCTTTGCGGGGTCGCCGCCCGGCTCCCAGTCCACGCGCTTGAGCGGCCTGAGCACGCGGTTCTTGGAGTACACGCGGTTCTTGTAGGCAAGCGCCATCCAATTGGGGCAAGTCTTAATCGTCGGCTTGAACACCTCGCCGTCGACGTCAATCTCCCACATCGAGTCCTTCAGCTCGTCGAGCGTGTACTTGGTGTCGATGCGAAACGGCCTGATGCGCACGATCTTGCCGTCCATGGTGTCGACCGCGGTCATCTCACCGCCCGTACCGCCGCAAGCAATGCTCTGGAGCGTCGTCTCCATCTTGCTCATGTGCTCTCCTTCCTCTCATCTTCATGGCATTGGGCATGCGAAAGACACACCTTTGCCACCTTGTGCATCTATCTTCTTCTGCATGGAGGGAGCGCACAATTTACAAAGTCAACGAGTCATTGACGTGCGAAAGCAATCTGGGTGCTTCGTGATGTGCGGGATTACAAATCAATTCGTTTGTACATCCTCTTGCGAGAATGATGTACGAAAATGAGCCTACTGCTTGATGCTGCGCCAAAAGCTCGCAGTAATGGAGCTGTAGAGCGTGGAAAGCTCGTGCGGTGTCATGGGAAAGCCGTCACTTACCCACTTTTGCATGAGCATGGCCTGCGAAGATGCGAAGAAGTACGAGACGTAGTCGGCTTTGAGGGGATCCGTCAGAGTCGAAACGCTCGGGATAAGATGCATGTTCAGGTCGTAGATGACATGCGTGACCACGCGCAGGAAGGTGTCGTCGTGGCCACGCATGGGCCCGACGAGGTTACGATAGAACTCCCCGTTGCCTGCCAGGCGCTCGTACATGCGCTCGTTGATGAGTTCCATCATGGGGTCGAGGTCGTTGTTGGTTAGCAGGCGATTGAGGTCGCGGATGGGCTGGATGACATCCTCCCGGAAGATATAGGTGATGACGTCTTCCTTGTCCTCGAAGTTGGCGTAGAAGGCGTTGCGCGAGACGCCCGCGCGCTTGCACAGCTCGTTGACCGTGATCTTGTCGTAGCGCATCTCCTTGACCATGCCGGTAAACGCCTCGATGACACGCTCCTGCGTCGCCGTCATTATGCCTCCTCCGCAATAATTCCCCTTGCGGTGAATTGTAGCATCTCGGACGCACGGCGGCGTCGGATGACGATGACGCGCTTGGTCGGTCACTGACCAACCATCTTTGCCAAATGACAAAGACAGCCGGTCACTGACCGTATATCCTTGTCGTGATGAGGTCACAAACGGCAATCTCCGCCACGCCTGCAGGTAACCCGCCTTTGCGCAGGGGCCGCGCTTCACGCGGCACGCGGAGCACCTAAAAGGCGCCCCCTGCGAAATCGTGCCCGCGAGCCAATCCTTGCGCAGGGACCTGATGCACTAGGCCATCTCGAGCTCGCGAAAGGGCGTTATCGTGGCAAGCTCGTCTTCGATGCTGCGTCGGGCAAGCTCTGTGTCGTATGCCGCCTGGGCACGTAGCCAATAGCCATCCGTCAGGCCGAAATACCTGCAGAGCCGCAGGTCCGTATCCGCCGTGACCGCACGCTTGCCAGCAACGATCTGCCCGATGCGGCCGGCAGGCACGTGAATATCCTTTGCCAGGCGATACTTGGAGATGCCCATGGGCTTGAGGAACTCCTCCTCGAGGAGCTCGCCTGGCGAGACGGGCACGATTGCATATTCGACGGTTCCCATGGCTTGACCCCCTAGTGATAGTCGACTATCTCGACGTCAGCGCACCCGGCCTGCGTCCAGACAAAGCAGATGCGGTACTGATCGTTTATGCGAATGCTATGCTGGCCCTCCCGGTCGCCCTTCAGGGCCTCGAGATGATTGCCGGGCGGCACACGCAAGTCGTTGAGCGACCCGGCAATCTGGAGCTGACGAATCTTCCTGAGCGCCGCCCTCTCGATATTCGCGAAGCGGGCTACATGCTGTCCGTCGGCAAGTTTGCGCGTATCCGAATCTTTGAACGACTTTATCATGGAAGAATATTAACGCATTACGTTAATGACGTCAAGCATCAATACTTATCATGCACTTGTCTTCGCCCGCGAATCATCCTTTGCGCAGGGGCCGCATTCCATGCGGCCCGCGGGGGAGGCAACTCTTCGCGAGCAGAACGGGCCAGATGAAATCCGGCCCACAAATCCGGCAAATCGTCGGAGTGAGTCGCAAAATCCAGATGCGCTGCCGGCGATTCCGGCAGCGCATCCGCGTAAGGGGGGGGTGGATACGCTCCATGAGGGGAAGGCTCACCCGACATGATTCCAGACACGTCAAGACGCCCAGTTGAGGAAAAGGAGCTAATGCGATGGACAGGCATCTGTCACTGCGAATCCTGATACGTATAATGCAGAGCACGTTATGCGCAATCAATTGCCACTCAACGTGAATCGTCCTCCCTTTGCATCAAACATGACGCACAGTCCATGTCGTGCATTACATATCACACGAGTTGTTGCCACCGCGTCTTCCTGAGCGAGCGCAAGCGAGTCGAAGGATGACGGAGCTTACCTCAAACGCGTGAACAGGGCTACGTCCCCCTGTTCATGCGGCACTCCACTGTCCTTTCGGGATTCGCCATTATTTGGTTGATGCCGATATCGGGATTCGCCATGTTCATGCGGCACTCCACTGTCCTTTCGGGATTCGCCATTATTTGGTTGATGCCGATATCGGGATTCGCCATAATAGGGCCAATACCGATATCGGGATTCGCCATTGGAGACAAAGATGCATCGTAACGCCATGGCTAGACTTATCGCATGGAAAGATGACCTTCGCAGAAAGCCGCTCATCATCAACGGGGCAAGGCAGGTAGGGAAGACTTGGCTTGCGTTGGAATTCGGGAAGACTCATTTTGAGCAAGTCGCCCATGTAGTCTTTCTGGACAACGAGGAGATGCAGCACGCTTTTGAAAGAAGCCTTGACCCAGATCGGCTGCTCACTATCATCGGTGCCGCGACAGGCACGAACCCGCAATCGGGAGACGTCCTCGTCTTTCTGGATGAAATCCAAGAATGCCCCCGGGCGCTGACATCCCTCAAGCGCTTCTGCGAGGAAAGACCCGAGATTCCCGTTATCGCTGCGGGCTCCCTCCTTGGACTTGCCCTCAATCGTGCAACGGACACAGCTCCCAATGGAGCCTCCTGGCCTGTAGGCAAAGTAAACTACCTTGACTTGCATCCAATGGCATTCGACGAGTACCTCGAAGCTCTGGGGCAGGGGCAGTTCGCGGACATCCTCAGGTCAGGCGATGTGGAGATGGCAGACGCCTTTCACGAGCGTCTCGAAGAACATCTGAAGACGTACATGTACGTGGGGGGAATGCCCGAGGCTGTTACGGAGTACGTGGAAAGCGGAGATTTCGAACGCGTGCGTCAAGTGCAGACAGAGCTCATCAACGGATACGAACGCGACTTTGCAAAGCACGTGCCCAACCCAACCACGACCGAGCGAATCAGGCAAACGTGGAAATCAGTCCCCAGACAACTTGCCCGTGAAAGCGACATGAAGCGCTTTACCTATGCAGCGATAGAGGAGCATGCGCGCGGCCGTGACTATCGTGATGCAGTAGCATGGCTCATCGACGCCGGACTCGTGACGAAAGTCGAGCGCATATCGAAACCGGGAATACCCTTGGCAGGATATGCGGACAGCTCCTATTTCAAGCTCTACCTTCTCGACATCGGATTGCTGGGTGCAATGACCTCGCTTGACGCGAGCTCCATCATCATGGGGAACAAGCTATTCACAGAGTACAAGGGCGCTTACGCAGAGCAGTACGTCTGCCAACAGCTCGTGTCAACCAATTCGTGTGTCCCCTATTATTGGTCGGCAGATGGGAAGAACAAAAAGGGCGAAGTAGACTTCGTCGTGCAGAATGGTGCTTCGGTTTTGCCAGTCGAAGTCAAGGCCGAGGAAAACGTCAGGGGCTCAAGCATCGCCAACTTCGCAAAACGCTATGACATACAGAAATCCGTACGCTTCTCTGCTAAACCTTATAAAGACCAGGGCTGGCTTGTCAACGTCCCCTTGAACATGGCGGAATTTCTGTTCAAGGTGCCCGCCTTGCGTGATGGTGCCATGTAAAAGCCATGCCACTCCTGGGACATATGCTATATAGAACACATGTTCGATTTCGTGTATACTTGTATGCCTGACCTTGATGGCTCACGGCAGGCGGAAAGGAGACAGCATGGCGCAACGCTCGGCACGACAGATGAGCGTCGACGAGCTGCGCACGCAGATCTCCCAGCGCCTGCGCTCCAATGCCGCCTTCAGCAAGACCGTCTACCAGGAGCAGCCCATCATAATGACCGGCACGCAGCTCAAGAGCTTCGTGCCCGATGCCATACGCGAGGCGCGCCAGCTAGCCCGCAGCCACTACGCCCAAGGAGCCAGCACGACCGAGGTCTTCTACGAGCAGGCCCGCATGCTCGCGGGGTTCGAGGACGACTTCGATTTCGCCGGCAGCTTCTCGCATTACTACCCCACCTACGAGGACATGAGCAACGAGCAGCTGCGCGGCTACTTCACATGGAGAACGCAGGTACGGCGCGGTGCGGTCAAGCAGGGGCAGCTCTCGTTTGCCTACCTCTACCTCTACGAGCTCATCAACCTGGTGGGCGTTGCGGACGCGCTCGACGGCTACCGTGCCATGCTCGACTTTGGCACGGCATACCGCCAGTTCGACGCAACCTTTGGCAAGACTTTCGACCGCTGGCTCGACGACTTCGTCATCTACTACGGTCTCGACGCGACCCTTCTGCGCACGCACTCGTTTGCCACGCGTGACGTCGCCTTCGACGTGCTGCTGCATCGCGAGGATCGCACGCAAGACGAGCTCTTCGATGCGCTCGTCACGCTGGGCGACCACGACATCGAGGGCTCGCCGTTCTGCCTCGAGCACGAGGCAGAACTCAGGCGCCTCGTCGCACATACGTACGAGGTCGCCGCGCATCACCACGAGACGAAGCTCAAGCAGACCCTGCCCGAAAAGCTCGCGGGGCGTCTCGAGAAGGAACGCTTCTGGCCCTTCGAGCGTGCGGTCTTTGCAAACCCCCTTGCAATCGAGACGGCCAGCCTGGTCATCAGTCCGCATGACACCGTCTTCTGCCGCAACGGTGCCTGGTTTCGCGTGCGCCACCCAAAGCTCGAGGCGCCGCTGCCGTGGGTGACCCAGCTGCTCGAGACATGCGAGTGCATCCTGCGCGATGCCTACCAGTACCCCAACACGCTCGAGGTCACGCTTACCACCAAGTACCTTGTCAAGGCGGCAAAGACACTCGCGCGGCAAATGGCAGACGAGGCACGCGAGCGTGAGGCGCGTGCCGTGCACTTCGACTTTGGCAAGCTCGATCACATTCGCCAGGCCGCAAGCGAGACCTGCGAGAAGCTCATCGTCGATGATGACGAATCGCTTGGCGCCTCCGGCGCAGGGGCCGCCTTGCAGGCGGCCCGCGGGACGCGTGAAACGCGTCCCCTGCAAAAGGGAACCCCCGCATCTGGTGCCTCCGGTGCAGGGGCCGCCTTGCAGGCGGCCCGCACAGCCCAACACATCCCGAGCGGGCCGGATGAAATCCGGCCCCTGCAAAAAGACAACTCCCCGCTCGACTCCACCGAGTCCGCGTTCCTAGCCCTGCTGCTCGATGGTGGCGACCTGCGCGCGTTCGAACGCGAACACGCGTGCATCGCGTCGGTGCTCGTCGACTCCATCAACGACAAGCTCTACGACACCTTCGCCGACATCTGCATCGACGCAAGCAGCGGCGAGCCCATCATCATCGAGGACTACCGTCAAGATCTTCAATCCATTGTTTAATGCAGGGGCCGGATTCCATCCGGCCCGCGCGAGCACTAAGGAGCCCCATGCCAACACCCGCACCCGAAAAGAAAATCCCCAAGCGCATCGCGCAGACCGTCCTCAACTCCCTCAAGGGCGGCGTCGTGCCACGCGTGGGGCTTCCCTACGTCGCCGTGGGCCGCGATGCCGAAATCGACGCCCTGCTGCATGACGTCGACATCATCGCCGACGGTGGCGCGACCTTCCGCTTCATCGTGGGCAAGTACGGCAGCGGCAAGAGCTTCCTTCTGCAGACCATCCGCAACTACGCCATGGACCGCAACTTCGTCGTGATCGATGCCGACCTCTCGCCCGAACGCCGCCTGCAGGGAAGCAACGGCCAGGGGCTTGCCACCTACAAGGAGCTCATCCGCAACATGTCCACCAAGACGCGCCCCGAAGGTGGCGCGCTCACGCTCATTCTGGATCGCTGGATATCGGGCGTGCAGCAAGCCGTCCTGCAAGAGGGGCTCGAACCCGGCAGCGAGGCGTTCGACCAACACGTCGAGCTGCGCATACACGAGGTCGTCGAGACCCTCTCGGAGCTCGTCCACGGCTTCGACTTCGCGCAGCTGCTCGTCATGTACTACCGCGCCTACGTCGGAGATGACGACGATACCAAGGCAAAGGTCATAAAGTGGTTCCGCGGAGAATACGCCAACAAGACCGAGGCCAAGGCCGAGCTGGGGGTGCGCATCGTCATATCGGACGACGACTGGTACGAGTACGTCAAGCTCTTCGCGTCGTTCCTGGTCCAAGCTGGGTACGCCGGCCTGCTCGTGCTCGTCGACGAGCTCGTGAACATCTACAAGGTGCCCAATGCCATCACGCGCCAGTACAACTACGAGAAGATACTCACCATGTACAACGACACGCTGCAGGGCAAGGCACGTCATCTGGGCATCATCATGGGCGGCACACCGCAATGCGTCGAGGACAAGCGGCGCGGCATCTACAGCTACGAGGCCCTGCGCAGCCGCCTGGCCGAGGGGCGCTTCGCCGGCCAGCAATACAAGGACATGCTCGCCCCCATCATCCGCCTCGTTCCGCTCACGCACGAGGAGATGCTCGTCCTCACAGAGAAACTCACCGCCATCCACGGCCAGCTCTTCGACTACGAGCCCACGCTTTCCACCGACCAGCTCGCGCTGTTCATCAAGACCGAGTTCGAGCGCGTGGGCGCAGCCACGCACATCACGCCACGCGAGGTCATCCGCGACTTCATCGAGCTGCTCGACATCATGTACCAGAACCCCGATGCCCAGATAGAGGAGCTTCTGGCAAGCGAGGAGTTCACGAGTGCCGTGGCCACGCAGCTTTCCGATGACGTGACCGTGAGCGCGGACAACTCGAACCGGCCCGAGAACTTCGCCGAGTTCACGCTCTAGGAGGGCCCATGGACGTCTTCTCCTCCTATGCCCCCTTCATCCAGGACTTCATCTACCGTAACGGATGGGATAGCCTGCGATCGGTGCAAGTCGCCGCCGCAGACGCCATCCTCAATACCGAGGACAACGTCCTGCTCGCCGCATCCACGGCATCGGGCAAGACCGAGGCGGCGTTCTTCCCCATACTCACAAAGCTCTACGAAGAGCCGTCGGCAAGCGTGGGCGTCATCTACATCGCCCCGCTCAAGGCCCTCATCAACGACCAGTTTGGACGACTGGAGGAGCTTTGCGAAGAGGCGGAGATCCCGGTATGGCGCTGGCATGGCGACGTCGCCCAGTCGCGCAAGGCCAAGCTACTCAAGCACCCAAGCGGCATACTCCAGATCACGCCCGAGTCGCTTGAGTCGCTGCTCCTGCACAAGCATTCCTACATCCCCAAGCTCTTTGGTGATACGCGCTTCATCGTGATTGACGAGATACACTCCCTCATGCGCGCCGACCGCGGCGGACAGTGCCTGTGCCTCGTCGAGCGGCTGGGACGCCTGGCCGGCTGCAACCCGCGGCGCGTGGGGCTTTCGGCCACCATCGGCGACCTCGAGCTTGCGGGCCGCTTCCTGGGGGCAGGCTCGGGCCGCGACACCATCATCCCGCGCATCGAGGATGCGGGGCAGCGCTGGCGCCTGTCCATGTCTCACTTCTTCGTGGGAGAGGGCGCCGAGGAAATGGGTGAGACACATTGGACAGGTACATCTGTCTCATTGGCAGAATCCAATGAGACAGATGTACCTGTCCAATGTGTCTCACCCTCCCCGCCCGAACCCGCCACCGATGCTGCTCCCGCAGGCGCGGACCTCGGCCTCGGCTACATCTTCGAGCATACGCGTGGCAAGAAGTGCCTCGTCTTCTGCAACTCGCGCGAGGAGGCCGAAGGCGTCACCACCACGCTACGTCGCTATTGCGAGGCCAACAACGAGCCCGACCGTTTCCTCATCCATCACGGCAACCTCTCGTCGGCCGTGCGCGAGAGCGCGGAAGACGTCATGCGCGACGAGGAGCTCGACCAGACGACCGTCACCACGGCCACCCTCGAACTCGGCATCGACATCGGTCGCCTCGAGCGCGCCTTCCAGATCGATGCCCCCTTCACGGTGAGCGCGTTCTTGCAGCGCATGGGGCGTACGGGACGGCGAGGCTCGCCCCCGGAGATGTGGTTCGTCATGCGCGAGGACCGCGCCGAGCCGCGCACCACCCTGGGCGCGACCATCCCCTGGAAGCTCCTGCAGGGCATCGCACTCGTACAACTCTACCTCGAGGATCGCTGGGTCGAGCCACCGCGACTCGACCGCCTGCCCTACAGCCTGCTCTACCACCAGACCATGGCAACCCTTGCCAGTGGGGGCGAGATGACGCCGGCCGAGCTCGCGGCTCGCGTCCTTACCCTCGGGTACTTTCATCGCGTGAGCAGCGAGGACTTCCGCGTCCTGCTACACCACCTCATCGACATCGACCACATCCAGCTCACCGAGGAGGGCGGTCTCATCGTCGGCATCGCAGGCGAGCGCGTCATCAACAGCTACCGCTTCTACGGCGTCTTCCAGGAAAACGAGGAGTACACCGTTCGCAACGAGTCCCAGGAGCTCGGCACCATCGTGCTGCCACCGCCCGTGGGCGAAAAGCTCGCCATAGCCGGTGCCACCTGGCTCGTCGAGGAGGTCGACCACAAGCGCCACCTCGTCTACGCCACGCAAGTAAAGGGCCAAGTGCCGGCCTACTTTGGCGACTGCCCCGGCGACATCAACACGGTCGTACTCGAGCGCATGCTGCGCGTGCTCATGGAAGATGCGGATTATCCCTACCTCATGGACAACGCGCGCGGCAGGCTCGCCCAGGCCCGCTCGACCGCACGCAACGCCCATCTCGACCACATCCCGCTCGTCCGTCTGGGTGGCAACACCTGGGGGCTCTTCCCCTGGCTTGGCAGCTACGCCTTCCTCGCACTCGAGCGTTTCCTCAAGATCAAGTGCGCCGACCAGCTCCAACTCAAGGGTCTGGACTCGTCGCGTCCCTATTTCATGGAGTTTCGCATGAAGGGCGACGAGCAGCTCTTCTACGATGTGCTCGCGGAGCAGGCAACCACACCGTTCGATCCCCTTGACCTCGTCTATCCCGACGAAATCCCCATCTGGGAGAAATACGACGAATACGTGCCCATCGAGCTCATCCGCAAGGGCTTCGCCGAGAGTGTCCTCGACATCGACGGCATGCTCAAGCGCGTGCGCCAGTGGTGCGGCCTGCCAGACGAGAAGCCGCTGCAGCTCCCGGGCTAGACGCAGAGCTCAGTAATTGGAACCACATGGAATTTCGGTGACATGCGTGCTTTCAACAGCTGATGCCTAATCTTGCAAAAATCGCCTAAAAATGCAAAAATCGCCTAAAAATGCAAAAGCCAATCTTATCCGAAAGGCCTTATATGGTGCCGAATCCTTTCACTCCCACATTTGGACGAATTCCGCTCTTGATGACGGGAAGAGATGCCATCATAGAAGAGATGGAGCAGGCTTTCGATATTGGTTCGGGCGACCCCAATTTATCGACAATCTACACTGGCGCCCGTGGCACGGGAAAAACCGCGCTCTTGCTCTATCTATCGCGTATCGCATCGGCCCATGGTTGGATAGCCGTTAATGTCACGGCCATTCCCGGGATGCTCGAAGATATTCTTGAGCAGACCAAGCAGGGAGCCGCGCAGTTCCTCGAAGCCTCTGACAATCCAAGATTGAGGAGTCTCACCATTGGCCAATTTCTTGGTTTGGAATGGGACAACCCGACGCAGGAGCGTGGCAACTGGCGTACGCAGATGGGAAAGATCATTGCCTCGTTAAACGATCAGGAGATCGGGCTGCTGATCACCGTAGATGAAGTTAATCCCAAGCTCGATGAAATGGTTCATCTTGCAACCACATACCAGCACTTTGTGGGAGAAGAGCGACAGGTGGGCCTGCTACTTGCCGGTCTTCCAGGCAATGTCAATTCGCTTTTGCGAAACGAGTTCGTTTCGTTTTTACGCAGAGCAAACCAACACAAGCTGGTGCGCATATCCGATGAAGACATTGCCGAGGGCATCAGAACCACTATCGAGGAAGGTGGCCGTTCTATTTCACTTGAGGCCCTCTCATCAGCAGCTAAAGCTAGCGAGGGCTTTCCTTACCTCATGCAACTTGTAGGCTACCAAAGCTGGGCCAGAAACCCCGATAGCGAGACGGTCTCCGAAGAAGATGTTCACTGGGGCATAGCACGTGCCAGAGCAAGCTTCTCCGAACGAGTGCTCGACGCAACGTATTATGACCTCTCGGATGGGGACATTCGCTTTCTTCGGGCAATGCTTGCCGATACGAGGGAAAGTCGCTTATCGGATATCGCCTCGAGAATGGGAGAGGCCAGCAACTACACAAGCACGTACAAGCGTCGCTTGATAGAGCAGGGAGTCATAGGCGAGCGAGGGTCGTCCTACGTTTCTTTTGAGCTTCCCGGATTCCGCGAGTACCTCGAAGACAGATTCAAATAACCCGATTGACGTCACTCGGATCCGGCATCTCAAAGCGCAACTGCTACTCTCCCACCACCTGCACGTACACCTTGCGATGCCGCGGGCCGTCGAACTCGCAGAAGTAGATGCCCTGCCAAGTCCCAAGCGCCATGGCGCCGCCCGTCACGGGAATGGTCTCCGACGCGCCGATGGCGCTGCTCTTGAGGTGTGCGGCGCTATTGCCCTCGGCATGCCTGAAATCACGCCGGTCGGGAAAGATGTCCGCCAGCGCGAGCTTGAGGTCGCGCACGACGTCGGGGTCCGCGTTCTCGTTGATGGTGATCGCGGCGGTGGTGTGCGGGCAATAGACCACGCATAGCCCTTCCTCGATGCCGCTTTCCCGCACGATTTGCCTTATTCGCGCCGTGATTTCGACAAACCCGTAGACCGGCGTCTCCAGTTCGAATCGCTCCATGTCTGCCTCCCGTTAAAATGAGACAATATCTCTGAGCAATTGTCTCATTTTCGACGGCGAGGAGCATGACCATGAAGACGACGATACTCGTGGACAATGACGCGCAAAAAGGGCTCGGCTGCGAATGGGGGTTCTCCGCGCTCATCGAGACCGACGACGCTACCATCCTGCTCGATTCGGGCGCATCGGGGCTCTTCGCGCAAAACGCGCAGGCCCTCGGCATCGACCTGTCAGATGTCGACTATTGCGTGCTCTCCCACGCCCATTACGACCATGCCGACGGTTTCGGGGACTTCTTCGCAATCAACGACCATGCGCCGCTGCTCATCCAGGATGCCTGCGAGGAGGTATGCTGGAGCGATGCCAAAGGCGACATGAAGTACATCGGCATCCAGAGGGGGCTTCTCGAGCAGCAGGCATCACGTATCGAGCGCGTCGACGATGCCCTGCAATTCGCGTCCGGCGCATGGCTCCTGGGCCACAGCACAAAGGGGCTCGACAAGATCGGCGAGCGCGAGCACCTCTACCTGAAGACCGATGACGGGCTCGTCGGCGACGGATTCGACCACGAGCAGAGCCTCATCATCGAGACGCCCGCGGGACTCGTCATCTTCAACAGCTGCTCCCACGGAGGCATCGAGACCATCATCAACGAGGCGCGTGCTGCGTTTCCCGGCAAGCCCATCCGCACGCTCGTCGGCGGATTGCACCTGTTCCTGCGCGAAGATGACGAAGTACACGCCCTTGCGCAAACCATCCGCGAGCTTGGCATCGACAAGATCTACACCGGCCATTGCACGGGAGAGCATGCGCTCGAAATCCTGCAGGAGGAGCTCCCCGACATCGTCGAGGCAACCTACGCAGGCCAGATTTTCGAGCTGTAGGAGGCATCTTCGCACGGCGTTTTCGTGACAAGGGGGACGGGGGTTCTGTCACATCCATGGATGTGACAGAACCCCCGTCCCCCTTGTCACGCCCCCGTATCCCCTCACTTCGAAGGCCCGCAAAACAGAATCGCGAGCATCATGATGATGACGAACCACGCCATCGCGCTGGAACCTGCGAGTAATGCCGACAAGACGCCCATGATGTTTCTCCTTCGTTTGAACTGAACGACAAACCGAGAGTACCAAGCGCCTGTGACACGTTTTCCACCTGCTCACTCCATGGTAATCTCGCGGTGCAGAGCGCGTGTCATGACCAGGTAGTACACGATGCCGATGGCTATCCACACGACGCCGATGATCTTGGCGGGCACATCAAGTGAGAGCAGCAACGCAAAGACCACAATCATGCCCAAGATGGGGCAGACCAGAAAACGTCCGGGATTGCCGTGATCCTTCTTCTTGAACCAGAACCATACGACCACGCAGAGGTTAAGCAGAAAGTACGTGGAAAGCGCACCGAAGTTCACGACCTTGCCCAATCCCTCCATGCCGATGAACAGGAAGGGCGCGAGCAGGACAAGCGAGAGGGCCGACACGAAGCACGTGGCGACGATGGGCACCTGGCGCTTCTCCTCGATCTTGGCCAAGACGCCGGGAAGCGACCCGCTCTTGCCCATGACGTAGAGGATGCGCGATACGGACACCGTCGCGACCAAGCCGGTGAAGACGCCCTGGGCCAAGGCCACGGACACGGCACAGACGACGCCAAACCACTTGCCGCCCACGAGCTCGGCGATATGGTAGAAGCCGTTGTTCTCGTCGTTCTTGCAAATCTGGCCCGACGGATCGACGCAGGTGGCGATAAAGCACGTCAGGACGAAGATGGCCACGAGGATGATGACCATGATCATCATCGCGCGCGACGGCCCGTGGCGCTCGTCCTTCGCCTCGTCGGTGAGCGTCGCCACGCACCCGAAGCCCACGAACGAGAACACCGCCAGCGAGGCGGCGCCCATGACGTCAGATACCGAGAAGGTATTGGGATTGAACAGGGCGGTCAGCGAGAAGCCGCTCGTCTCGGGGTGTCCGATGATGTAGACCACGCCGAACACGATGAACATGCCGAGCACGATGAACTCGAGGATGAGCGCGATCCGGTTGACGAACATCGTCGTGCTCATGCCGCGTGACGCGACGACGAAGACGAAGACGAGGAAGATGAGGCACCAGCCCCAGACCGGAATCTGCGGCACGTAGGTGCTCAGCGCCTCGGCACCCATGATGAAGACCATGTCGGGCGACGTGAGATACTGCAGCAACATGAGCCAGCCGGCCACGAATCCGAGGCCCTTGCCGATGCTCTTGGACGTGTAGGTATAGATGGAGCCCGACGACGGGAAGGTTCCGATCATCACGCCAAAAGACAGCACGGAAAAGAACATGCCGATGAAGGCGACGAAATACGCGAGTGCCGGCATACCGCCCGATGCGTTGGACACGCCGCCAAAGAGGCTGAACGTGGCGATGGGCACCATGAAGATGAGGCCATAGACCACCATGTCGAACACGCCGACCGTCCTCTTGAAGCCGGCATCTCCCTGTGACGAAGACGCGTCCGCCGTCTGTGTCGCAGCTGGCGAGTCACCTTGCACCGAAGCATCCGTCTTCGGAGCTGCATCCTTGGTATCAGTCATGATAACCCCCTCCTATCCTCTCCCGGTTTTCTCGCTCGTCGCGCTGTCCGCAACAGCCGTCTTCCCCTTCTGACGGCGCACGAGACGCGTATAGACGACAGTGAGAATGACCGCCACTATCAATATGCCGATGGCAATGAGCAGGGTATGCGAAAAGCCAAACGCGTAGGCATCGGCCTTGCTCATTCCCCCCGCCATCAAATGGGTGATATCGCCGGACATGATGCCGACGAAGAGAGCCGACGAGACTGAGCTGCCGATCTGCACGATCGTCGAGTGGATGGACGAGCCATACGAGGAGATGGCGCGGGGAAGCGCGTTGAGGTCGACGGTCTTTACCGCCGGGAAGAAAATGCCGATGCCCGCATAGGCTATGGCAGCGCAGGCGAGCAAGACGATGACGAGCAGCTGCGCGGAGGCGAAGTACATGCCGACGTAGCCGATGAGCACGATCGCAAATCCCACCGGAACGAGTGGCCATACGCCGTGCTTCGCGAGCAGGTGGCCACTGGGAAAGCAACAGGCCGCATAGCACAGGATGGGTGCGATGCACATGCATCCGGCTATGAACGGCGAGTACGACGCCGCACCCTCGAGATACAGGGGGACGAGCAGACTCATGTACACCGATGCCATGAACGCAAGCGTGACGAGCGTCTCTCCGACGGTGAACACCGGATTGCGCAGCGGCGTCAGATTGAGCAGGGGCTCGTCGATGTGCAGCTGACGATACACGAAGATGGCGAGTATCGCGATGCCGGCGAGCATGATGACGAGCGACGGAAAGACCTCATGCGAAATCTCGTTAAGACCATAGAGGAAGCAAGCCAGGCCGACAAAACTCAGCGCAACGCTCGGGATGTCGATATGGGCTTTCCTGCGCATATACAGATTGTGGATAGCGGGCCTGCCCGCAATGATGAGAAGAAGGGCAATCACCGCGGGGATGAGGAAGAGCGGGCGAAGGCCGATGCAAGTGATGATGAGACCGGAAACGGGCGGGGCAAACGCCAGCGCAACGCCAATGACACCGCTGTTCACGGCGAGCAAGGTCGCCGCCTTGCCCTTTGGCGCGATGGTGAGCAGCGCCTCGTTGATGAGCGGGAAGCACAGCCCCGTGCAAACGGCCTGGAGGGCACGGGCGACGATCATGACCGGATAGTTCCAGGCAAAGAAGCCGAGCAGCGAGCCTACGAACGAGAAGACGAAGCCGATGGTCATGAGCTTGTGAAGGCCTATGCGCTCGAGAAGCTTCGCCGCCATGGTGATGGTCGTCGCGGTGACGATCGTGAAGGCGAGCACCATCCAGTTAGCTTGGGAGAGCGTGATGTGGAAGTCGGTTGCGACGTAATCGAGCGCGACGTTCATGAGCGACTGCGTGAACGACGCGAGGAGATTGCTCGCGAGCAGGACGACGATCATCGCCGTCCGCGCCACGCCCACCGGCGGGCTTGGTATGCTCGCATCAGCCGCCATTTTGGCCCCACATTCGATAGTGTGCATTCATTGTTTGTCAAGAGCATTGTACTACCGAATAGGTGAAATGCGTTATTTATTATTCGAGTGGAGCTGTTGCTGGGGCGTATTCTCGAGAGAATCTTTACTAGCCCAATAATGCACTGTCGCAGTGCATTATTCTCGTAAAGACGCACTATCGCAATGCACTTTGCGCAGGCGAATGCCTCAGCTCTCTCCTTACCGCATCTTGCAAAGTGCCGTGCACAGTGTGCCGACAAGGCCGATGACCATGACGACACTGCCAGCGAGAAGCGTGTTCTCGAACGAGGGGCCCAGCAAGCCCTGGACAAGGAACGTGCCCAGGAACTGCCCAATCCCCTGGACGCAGATAAGGACGCCCATGCCGATAGTCGCAAGCTCCGGTCTACTGATCACCTTCATGAAGGCGGTTATCATGAGGCCGGTGGTGCCCATTCCGATCACACCCATGACCACTGCTCCCACCCACATCACGGCACCTTCGAAGTTGTAGAGAACGAAGGTGCATGGCCCCAGGAAGAACAGGCAGAAGACGAGCAGCCATTTGGTCTTGCCGGTCTTGTCAGATAGCATTCCGAAGAAAGGAGAAGAGGCAACCGAGATTATCATCGGCAGCGTGCTTACGAAACCCGACAGGCTCACATCCATGCCGCGCATCTGCAAAATCGAGGGAACCAGGCTCAGGACCGCAAGCAAGCATATGTTAAACGCGATGAACCCGCAGAAAAAGAGCAGGACGTCCTTCGTCAGAAGCTCGCGATACGAGGGCTTCGCTCCTATATGAGAGGCGGCTGCCTTGCCAGGTGTGACGTCCGATTGCGCCACCCCCGAAGCCCCTTCGGAGGCATTGACTGCGTCCTCGGGCGCCACAGGCGAGCCCTTCTTGAAAGGATCTCTTACGCAAATGCACATGATGACAGTCGCAATCACGACCAGCGCACCGTAAAAGAGCCAAAGCGAGGTGAGCCCCGCAAACGCGAAGACCAATGGCGTCAGAAACGCGGCGATGGCGGAACCCAAAGATCCCCACATGCCCCAGATGCCCATGGAGGTGCCGATACGCCCTGGTGCGACGCTTTCTTGTATGACCAGTGGGCCGCACGTGGTCACCGCCGTAAGTGCTATGCCCTCTATGCCACGTGACACGAGCAAGACGATGCCATTGGGCGCGAATGCCCCCATAACAGAGCCGAGAACGATGAGGCACGTCGCGAACACGATGATTCTCTTCGGACTCATGCGAACCGACAACTCACCTATGACGATTGCCGTCACGGCCATCATGAGCGTGAAGATGGACATGAGCCACGAGCCGCCACTTGCCGACATGGCATACTGCTCCATGATGGCGATCATGATCGTGGGAACCTTGTATTGGACCATTGCCATGGTCACCCCAACGGCCAATACCGAAAGGCTCACGACAAGATAGTTCTGGTACTTCGGCTGAATCACGAGGCGTCCCCACTTCCTCCACGTTTACATGGTTTTCCGGCGTCACCGGGCATGAGAAAGTCTAGGGAGGGCGTCAATCACGAGCATGACCCCCTGGGCACGGTTTTGGGGATGAAAGGTGAGGGTTACGCCACGACGCTTGAATGACATACGAGCGTCACCGCGTTGCATCGTAGCAACCATCCCAGATTGCGCGTGGTTACCGAGGCCCGACTGTTTGCAGAAAAAGCACGGGCGCGACAAAAACGCGCACGAAACGCACACGCAACTAAAAAGGCCAGCGAGAAAACCCGCTGACCTCGTCTTTTGCTGGTCGGGTGGACAGGATTCGAACCTGCGACCCCTTGACCCCCAGTCAAGTGCGCTACCAAACTGCGCCACCACCCGATATGCTGCGTGCCCCGCACGCGAGTTGCTATGTTACCACAACGACGGACACATAAAATACCTTACTTTTCAAACAGAAGACAACTTGCCTGACACCAAGGCCGCCTTGCCCTCGTTTTCCCTATCCCGAAGCCTACGAATCGCTTATCGCAAGACCACAGCTGCGACTTCTCTTGAGATCGGCAACGATCTCATCGGCGCGCACGACAAAACGCGAGGCGACCTGCACCGCCTGCGGACCGCATATCTCGATGACGAGCTGCGCATTGTTCCAGCAGTCGCAGAGTTCGCCGAGCATGTCCTGCACCGCCTTGGCCCGTGTATTGGTATCCTCAGCCGTATCAGGCAAAAGCTCTGCAAACTCACGTGTCACGTAGCGCAGCGCCTTGGCCAGCTTGCGTACGTCATGAACGGCCTCTTGGTCGTCATAGCCAACGTGCGCCATCTGTAGCTCGTAATCGGTACGCATCTGCGAAACGTGCCTGACAAGCTCCTGCGCATCGAGGCCGGACTGCCTGACGCAACGACGCCAGGGCACGTCCTTGATGCGCCCGACCACGCGCGTAATTGCCTTTTGCGTAGACTCGGCAGCAAAGCGCTCGATGAATCCCGCACGAAGCTGCGTGCAAGCATCGGTCACGATACGTGCCTCGACCGTCTGCGGGTCGAGCGCCTCGCAGAGCATGTCTAGCTCGCGCAAACGCGAGGTCGGATCTTGTAGCTTCTTGATATCGCGCATGGTCTTCTTGAGCGCAGAACCCTTGCAATACGGGGCGAGGAAGCCCAGCAGCGAGCGCGCGATTCTCAACGAGATGCGATACTGATGCAACGATTCAGGATCATCGGGATTCTCGAGTAGCTTGACGCTACAGCGCGCGATGCGTGCGGCGGCATCGGAAAGGGCATCCTCCACATCGACGATGCTCTGCCATAGCACGACACGCGGGCCCTGCACGAACCATTCGAGCCACGAGCCAACGCTTGTCGGATCATCCGTCGCCGCAAAACCGAACGACGCCATGGCACCAGTTCCCATGCCCTGCGGAGCCCCGCTCAAGCGTGCGTAGAGCTCGTCCATGAAGGGATTATGTCCGACGGCGATAACGGTGCCCTGCTCTTCGACGAGCTCGGTCATGAAAGCATCGACGCTGTTGGCATAAAGCGAATCCCGCACCTCGATGCCATCGACGCCGAGCGCATGCGCAACGACCTCGGCGGTTTGCATGGCACGCAGCGCCGGGCTGCTCCAGACCTTGACCTCGGCGGCGTCCTCGTCAGCCAGAAGCTGGAGCGAGATGGGAAACCGCGCCTCGATGCTATATCGACCGGCACGCGTGAGCTGACGGTCCTTGTCGATGAGCTCGGGGTTGCGCGCCTGGGTCTTAGCGTGCCTGACAAGAACCAATCTGGAAACCATGGGAACCCTCCTCGCGGCTACAGAGCCTCTGGATCTTCGCGTTTCAAGATGAAGTGATAGATGATGAGCACGATGCCCTCGATGGCCGCGGCAACAAGCGCGATGATGATGACCATGTGCGCGTACAGATAGATACGTGCGAGCGCAGAGCCCGTGACGACAAGGATTGCCCCCATGACGACGGCAAGCGGAATATAGGTCTTGCCCTTGCCGGGATCGCAGGAGACGGCATAGCCCGCCAGTGCAAAGACCACGGCCAGAAGCCCGGAGAACCACGTAATCGATGCGATGACCGTACCGATTTCCTGCACCTGCATGAGGAGGCTAAACCCACACGCCGACCCACCGACGCCTGCGACGATCACCGAAATGATGCGCGTCAGAATCTGCCGAGCCGAAAGTCGATACTCATTACTCATGCGGCATATGGTACCAGCTTACAGCGTGAACTGCATGCCGTCTTCGGCCACGACGACGCGACCATCGAACTGCGCGGCGTATGCGTAGACCTCGTCAATCTCGTTCACGCCCGGATCGCACATGTGTGGTGCAAGATGCGTGAGGTAGATGCGCCCGGCATCAAGGATGTCGATGCCCTCATGCACGGTCTGGTGCACATCATGGTGCGAACGGGCGGCCCCGTGATTCTCCCAGAAGGTCGAATCCATGACGAGGTTGTCGACGCCCCTGAGTATCTCGATGACCTCGGGCGCCAGATCGCTCGTATCGGGTGCGTAGAACGTGCGGCGTCCCTCGGGCGTGGTGATGAGATAGCCGAAGGTGCCCGGCGCATGCTTGAGCGGCAACGCCTGGATTGCAAGGCCGTCCACCTCGCGCACGTCATACGGCTCCATCACGTCGAGCGCGAAGCAATCATCCATGTAGGAGTATTCCCTGAGCGTCTCGGCAATCGCGTGTTCGCTCCCATGAAAGGGCATGGTGCTCATGAGGTAGAGGCGGATGAAGTACTCGAACTCGCCCAGCCCGCCCATGTGGTCGTAGTGCGCATGCGTGAGGAAGAAGTCGTCAATGACGTCGATGCCCTCTCGATTGAGCTGGTGGCGGATGTCGGGCGAGGCGTCGATGACGGTCATGCCGTGACCGCGCAAGGCAACGCCCGTGCAGCCGCGGCGTTTTGCCGGGTCCTTGCGCGCCGCCTCGCAAGCCGGACAATGGCAGAAAAAGGCCGGCACGCCACAACCCGAGCTCGTCCCGAGGAAGGTGAAGGTTCGCTCGATGGGAAGGGAGCGGAAAGGCAGCGGACCACATGCAGCCTTGTCGGGGCAGGCATCGCACTCGGCGCGATACTCGGGTGCGATGGCATCCCAACCGCAACGCTCGAAGCCGCACGACAAATAGAAAGGCTCAATCTCGCCACGGGCAACGAGGCGCAGGTCCGGATGAAGGCGCAACGCGTCCTTGAGCAGCGCACGGCCCACGCCCTTGCCTTGCACGACATCGAAGACGACGATGGGACGCACGTTCCACGAGCCATCGCTTCCCTGCTCGAGACGGCAAGCGCCGTACATCGTGTTATCGGGCGTAACGGCAACGCGTATGCCCTCGGGACTTTGCAAGTCGCTGAATCCCTCGACCGAAAACAGATAGCGGATAAGGTCCATATCCGCTTCGACGCAATCACGAATATGGTACTCGGGTGCAATCATGCGCTGAATCCTTCCTCGAAATGTCCGAAGCGCCCGCGCTGCCCCATGAGCAGAGCCGGCATTGGTTCGAGCTTGCTGTTCTCGTCAAGCGCGCCGCATGTCTCGGCAATGAGCGTGCGGCCGATGAAGAGCTCGTGATCGCCATACACCTGCGATTCGACGAGCTCGCATTCGACCCACGAGATGGCCTGGTCAATGCGGACGGCATCGACACGTTTGCCCGGCGAAAGCGTAAGCTCCGCCTCGGCAACACGGTCATCGACACCTTGCTTCTTGCCGCAAAGCATCGCGATGCGGACGGCATCCTCGTCAGCTCCGAGCACGTTCACGACAAAGCAGCCGGAATCGCGCAGGGCGCATGCGGTTTGCCCGCCCGGACGAATCGCGACGGCAACGAGGCTTGGTTCGTGCGAGATGGGCATGACCCATGCGATGGTCGCGACCTTGTCGGCGCCCGCCGCGTCACACGCCGTGACGAGCGTGACGGTTGTGGGAATGAGCAGCGTGGCAATCTCGTTACCGGCCAGCTCGTTGAGCGCTTGCGTCATGACAGCTCCTCGCCTGCGAGCACCTACATAATGGGCGGTACGTAGATCTTCATGCGCGATTGCGGGATGGCACGCTTCGCGAGCTCCTGGCAACCCTCGACAATGGTATCAAGGCGGTTGGTGGGCACGCCCATGTACATCATATCCTCGCCGATGTCACTTGACGCACGGCCACCGTAGCAGCCAAACGATATGTTGGGCTCGTCGTTCATAAGCGGCAGTAGCGTTGCCTCCACGCATTGCGCGTTGAAGCCCGAGGCATGGAAGTCATGGCGGTGCCCATCGAAATACGACATGCTCATCGACAGCCACATCATCTGCTCGGGCGTGCCCGTGAAGACAATGACCTCGGGGTGGCGCGTGCACTTGCCAAGTGGCTGCACGAGCGTGGCGCGCTTGGAGTTGGGCGGCAAGGTGGGGCGCTCCCCCACCATCTTGGCCGCCGCCTCGGCATCCACGACCTTGTGAAACAGCACGTAAATCTCACCCGTGGCAAGCTTCTCCGGCACACCGGTCATGCCAAAGATCGAGGTGCCGTCGGGGCAAGCGTGGCAATGTGGCGGCATGAGTATCGAAGCACCCCGTCGCGCGGCATTCATGCTCTGGCAGTAGCGTAGCTTCTCGGTGGGCATGGGCACGTCAGGCAATGGCTCGTCGATGTCGATGAGACCGACGGCCACCGGATGCCAGCGCAGGTCGAGTGCCTCCATGATGGCCTTCTCGGCCTCGGCATAGTGACGCTGTTCCTCGGCGCTGATGGGCTCTGCGCGCTCCTCATCCGTATACGGGTCGAAGGCCGTGGCCCCGGGTAGCGACTTGATAACGATCGCACGTTGCGGACATTGCCCCGAGCAGGTCGTGCAGCCCACGCACTCCTCCATGTTGACGGCGACGGGCATGCCATCCTCGCCCGCCTCCAAGCTGTATTGCGGGCAAAACGCCACGCACAGGCCACAGGCCACGCAGCGTTCGGGGTCGTGTATGAATTCGTAATCAGCACTCATTGCTGCTCCTTGTCACATCAGGCCGAAGGACCGGTGCCCCACATCTCGTAGATACGCTCTCCCGCGGAGTTCGTCATCTGGTAGCTGCAAAACGGAATCACGCGACCGTCCTTCATCGCCACCGTCATCGAGCATTCCGCCATGCGCTCGGTCGTGGTCGTCATCGCATCCATGTAGTTCATGATGATGACACTGATGCCGTGGTAGAGGTTGACGCCCTTCTTGTAGAGGATGTCGGGCAGCACCGAACCCTGCGGGGATGTCGGGTCGAAGTACTCCATGTACTCCTCGCTCGACAGGCCGCGCGTGGCCGGAACATAGCCCCCCTCGCCATCGGGCATGAGGAAGGTACCCGTGTCGCACAGCGGATGCGAGCAGCCAAGCGGCATGATGTCGGCAACCTTGATGCGACCGTCGGTTTGCTCTTCGAGGGCAAAGATGGTGTCACCCGCCGTGTAGGGCGCGTACTCGCTCGGCTCGAAGCGTCCCGAGGTGAATGCTGGCTGCAGCGCCACGCCAATCACCACGTCGGAGTTCTCCCAGGCAAAGTCAATGACCTCGCCGATGCGGTCGTCATTCACGCCCTTGACGATGGTCATGCACAGCACCACCTGGATGCCCACCTCGCGGCAGTTCTCGATGGCGGCCATCTTGTCGGCAAGCATTGCCGCCTTGCCGCAGATAGCCTCGTATGGCTCCTCGTCAATGCCATCAAAAGAGAGATAGATGCCCGTGATGCCCGCATCGACAAGCTTCTGCAGGTAATCCTTGGAGCGACCGATCACGATGCCGTTCGTGTTGATCTCGATGCCGGTGAAGCCGTGGCGGCGTGCGCACATGACGATCTCGGGCAGGTCACTGCGCACCGTCGGCTCGCCACCGGTGATCTGCAGGCCCGTCTCGGGGCCAACCTTCTCGGCAAGCGTCGTGATGAGGCCCTCGATCTCGTTAAAGGTGATGCCGTCGCTTGGAAAGTCCGCACTCATGAAGCACACGGGGCACTTGGCGTTGCAGCGGCGCGTGACCTCGATCTCCACAAGCGTGCCACGACGCAGGTGACGCTTGCACAGCCCGCAACTCTTGGGGCACTCGTCTTCGATTGCGTAGTCGCGGCACTTGGGGGCCGTCGGCGCGACGCGCATCGAGCGCAGCCATTCGTAATGCTCGGCATCGGGCCATACGTAGGTGACGGTCTCGCCATGCTCGGGGCAGGTACGCGTCATCCAGACCTTGCCATCGTCATCTGCGTAGATGTCGGCCTTGAGCTGCTTGAGGCAATGCGGACACAGCGCATGCGCCGTATGGAGTAGTCGCTTCTTAGTCATAATTGCCCTTTTACTATACGGAGGTAGCTCTACCGGAGTATCCCTTCGGTCTCTTCCGGCTCGTGCGCGGGCGCATCGGCACCGTCCTCCACGTCATCCAGATACTGGCGCGGGTCATGATTCTCGTTGGGCGCGGCATGCGGCTTGAGACCGAGGAAGTCGGCCCACTGCAGCACGCGCTTGGGCACGTAGATGCCCGTCTGGTACTCGGATGCCGTACGCAGGGCGCGGGCGCATGACAGGCAGTGCGCGAGGTCCTCGACTTCGTCGACATCGGCGACAGGTGCGAGGTATGCGTTGGGAATGCCCTCCTCGACGAGCTTCTCGACGTAGCCATCGAGCGCGGGGCGTCCCGTCATGTTGTAGTAGATGCCCTGGTGGTTGATGGGCGTATCAAAGTTAAAACCGACGAGCGAGGTGCCGCACTCCTGGCACGGCGCCTGCACGAAGCCCGGCGTGCCGAGTACTTCGGCAAAGTAGATGAGCCACTGGAAGGCCTGGGTCACGTGCGCGCGCGGCAGCGTGGGAATGTCGGCGCCGATGGAGACGATGGCCTCGTAGCCCTGGTCGAAAATCTCCTTGAAGGCCATGTCGAAGTGATCGTCGAAGGTTGCACCGCGGTCGTACATGTAGTGAATCTCACGCGGCCACTGGCCAATCTCCTCGATCGTCTCCTTCATGAGGGCGACGTTCTTCTCGGGCGTCGTGGAGATGAAGAGGTCGTAGCTACGCTCGGGGGCTGCCGGGTCAGCCTCGCGTTCCTCGCGATTGAGAGCCTCGAGGTCGTCCATGCACCACATGGCAAGTTCCGTCACGTCCCATAGGCTGCGCTTGAAGAACTGGGCCGCCTGCTCTTGGGTAAAGCCTCCGCCGCGCTCGACGGTGAGGCGCGTCTTGACCAGACCGGGAATCGGCGGTTTGGAGAAGATGAGAATCGCGTACTTCTTCTGCATGGGTGTTACTCCTTCTTCCTGATGCGGCAGGGAATGCCGTTGTATATCCACGTGCCTATAAGCGGCTCGCGCACGCCCTCGACGGTACCGCGCGTAAGCAGGTTGATATTCGATTTGAAGCACTCTTCGAAGTCGGGAGCGTCTTCGATTGCCTCAGGGTACCACCATCCGTATTCGGCCGAGGCGACATCGTCAAGCATATTCGTGATATGCACGTATTGGAGCACCTCAACGTCCGGTGTGTCCTGTCGCGAGATGAGGCAAGCGTCGCCCTCGGCAAGACCCAGACGTTCGGCTGTCGCCTGCGACATCTCGACCGTTGGCTGCGGATGACGCGCGCGCATGGACGGCACCTCGAAGTACGAGGAAGCCCAGTAGGGCTGCTTGCGTGCTCCTGTGACAAGCGTGACGCAGTCAGCATCGTTACATGCGTCCACATGCACGCCGGGTACCGGCGTAAAGCGCGCGACCATATCGGCCCCGCGTCGCTGCAGGAAGGGAATGGCGAGCTCGACCTTGCCGCTTTCGGTCGCGAAGCCACGCGGCTTGCCCGTGACCTCGTCAGGCTCGAGGTGCTTGAAGTAGTGCGCAGGTCCACCGCACAGACCGGTGATGGTGAAGTCCTCCCAGCTCATGCCCGTCGGGGCAATCGTGCGCGCAAGCTCCTCGGTCAGGTCGTGAGCCGGCCACAGGGCCTCGTCGCAGCCCATGCGCAATGCGAGATCGCGCAAAATCACGTAATCCTCGCGACGCTCGAACTGTGGCTCGACAGCGGCCGGGCCGCCGTAGCAGAAGTCGGAAACGCCGCCCATCGCCTGGAAACACGGATGCTCGACGGCGGCGGCAGCGGGCAGGACGTAATCGGCCATGAGGGCCGTGGGGGTCATGATGAACTCAAGCACGACGATGAGATCCATCGCCTTGAACGCCTCCATGACAAGTTGCGTATCGGCGTAGGTGACAAGCGGGTTGGCACCATCGACGATGAGCGCGCTCACGCGATAGGGCTTGCCGGTGATGGTCGCGTTCCACACACGCGCGGGCAGCGCGGAGGTGAGATAGCGCATGGGCAGGTGACGTCCCAGCTTGCCGGTGCGCTCGTCGGCGAGCTCCCAGCCCGTGTAGCTCTGTATGCCGCAGTCAGGCTCGTTGAGACCGTGGGCACGCGCTTCGGCCGAGAGCAGCGCGCTATCCTCGAGCTCGAGTTCGCTCATGAAGCTCGGCGCCTCGTTGAGGACGTTGCCGCCCAGCACATCCACGTTGCCCGTAATGGCACGTAGCGCCGCAATAACGCGATGCAGCGGTGCGGTGTTGGGGCCAATCTGGTCGACGCCGCGTCCCGAAAGCAGGCCTGCGGGCTTGCTCGTCGCGTACATGCGAGCCGCCGCGCGTATGTCGTCGGCACTCACCTGCGTGATCTGCGCCGCTTCGTCTATCGTGCGTTCGAAGGCAGCGGCCTTGAACTCATCGAAGCCAAAACACCACTCCTCGACGAAATCGTGGTCGTAGAGGTCTTCCTCGATGATGACGCGCGCAAACGCATAGGCAAGGATGAGGTCGGTGCCCGGGAAGGGCGCAAGCCACAACGTTGCCTTTGCCGCCGTCATGGATAGCCGCGTATCGATGATGATGAGCTTGCCATCGTTGCGGACGTAATCGGCGATATTGCGCCAGAACAGCGAGTTGTCCGACTCGGCCGGGTTGGTACCCCACAGCATGAGGCACTCGGTGAGGTCGGGCCTGAAGTCGCATTCGACCGACCAGCCATACGTCATCGTGTCCATCCAGATACGAGGATTCCAGCAGATGGGACCAATGCCCATGTTGTTGGGGCTATCGATGAAGCTCATGAAGCGATGCAATGGCCAGTAGACCGCATGCGGCCCACCGATGGCACTCGCCACCGTCCACGGCCCGTGTGCGTCGATGAGCAGGCGCAAGCGCGATGCGATATCGTCAAGTGCCTCGTCCCAGCTCACGCGGATGAACCCACCGCCACCGCGCGGCCCTATGCGCTTCAGGGGATAGTTGACGCGCGTGTCCTCGTCGTAGAGCTTCTCGAGGTTGAGGGGCCAGCGGCAACAGCGCGCCGCCACGCTCGTGTCGTACGGATAACGTGTGGGATCCGGCGTGAAATCGACAACGCGGCCATCCTCGAGCGTTGCGTCGAACGCGCACAGGTATCCGCAGTAATGGCAATTGGTTTTGCGAATCTCGGTAGTCATAGCTCGCAATTGTACTGCATGAACCCGGCAAGCGCCGTCACCTTCCGGTTACAACACGGCACCGGCAGGGACGACTAATCCACAATCGTCAGCTCGTCGCTTTCGCAAAGCCTCTCGTACTCAGGGTCGGCGAAAAGCGCATCGACGCTTGCATAGACCTTGCCCCAATCGACGGGACAGTCGAATATCTGCTCGAGATAATGCTGGACGGGCGTGCTGCCGATACCGCGTTGCAGGGAGTTAACGCAGGAGAAGCAGGTCGAAAGCACGCGATCAACCTCCACACCGTCAATCTCCGCAAGGCGTTGGTTGCGCCGATAGACGCAATAGTCCGGGGCATACACGCTCACCATACCGCCTCCGCCGCAGCACAGGCTATCACGCTTCTCATGGGGCATGGGCTTGATGTCCGCCTTATCGAACAGCGCACGTGCGGCATTGCCAAAAACACCTGCGCTGCGGTCATAGCAGGCATCATGGAAGGTTATCGTCTCATCGCTCTCGGATATCATGCCGCGCTCGACAAGCAGGTCGGGCAGACGCACGAGGTCGATGCCCATACCTTCTACGAGCTGCGGGAGGATATGCGCGCAGTGCGGGCACGTCACGACGAGATGCTCGATTTCCCTCTCGCGCAAGAATGCCTGCACGCGCTCGCGATAGGCATCGAACTCGTCATAGAAGCCAACGTCATAGAATGTCGCGCCGCAGCAAATCGTGAGGGTATATGCGGCAATCTGCTCGTCACGCAGCCATTGCGAGACCTTCGCCGTGAGTTCAGGGGCATAGGCGTAGAGCGCGCACCCCGGGAAGAACGCGGTGTGGTCGGCCACACCCCCAAGGTCCGCCTCGCCTTGAATGTAGATGACATCGTTGATGTCACCACTGTCACGGGCACGCAACGACGAAAAGACGTTGTGCTTGAGATCGGTCCTGAACTTGCGATAGAGCGGTTTAAGCTCGGGTTTCTGCTTGAGTAGCAACGCCCTGAGCGGCTTGTTGGCACGGGACGCACGCAAATCGACCGGACAGCTGATCGTACAGCGGTTGCACAGCGCGCAGGTGAAAGGCACGTAATCCCAGGTATCTTCGCCATTGAGGAGAGACTCGCACAGTTCGCCGAGACACGGCTCGCCATTCGAAAAGTTTCCGCAATCGGTCCGAGCGCACAGGCCGCATCGAATACAGCTGTCGGAAAAGTCTTGCACATCTTCAAGGGGATGATGCATCTCGAGTCCTCTCTCGCGTCATGGCATGCGTGGTATGCGCCCGATTATACGCGAGCGAATAATCTGCTGGGGATAGGAAGGCGATAAATCAAAGCACGGTGCCCAAACGTGCACGCTGCTGGGCGAGCAAATAGCCACGAACGTGCACGGTCGGGCAATATCGCCCAAAGGCGCACGCTGCTGCCAAAAAGACGGTCACAGGCGTGCATGCCTGGGCGCCATGCTTGCGCGCCACACGTCCGAAAGACGCCGAGCCTCCGGCGCCATGCCGCGGGCGCAAAAAGAGGCCCCGCTCCCATTGGGGAAGCGGGACCTCGCAAAACCTTGCGGTTCAATCACGCCAGATGGCGCAAATCCTACTGAGCACCAGTCATGGCCGGGTTGGGGCCAGCCGTCTGGTAAGCCTCGTCCGGACCATCGGCGGGAGCCTCGTCAGCAACTTCACCAGCGGGCGTAACCCAAGTCCAGTACTCCTTGCCAGCCTCCCAGTAATCCATGAAGTCCTGGTGGCTCTGCGGCAGGCGCGTGTAGTACTTGAGCTCTGCCGGGGTGACGCGGCGCTGGTAGCTCCAGATAATCATGAAGCGAAGCAGGCAGCCACCCATGAGAGCGATGAGCGCGGAGGCATAGCCGCCCACGTTCGTCACGTTGAGCAGCAGCGGAATGACCAGACCGCAGCAGACCATGAGGCCCCAGAAGTAACCGGCCCACTCGCCACGGACCCAGCGCTCGGCATGGGCCTTGGCGGTCTCGTTGGAGGCGCAGAACTGCAGCATCACGTACAGCAGCAGCACGACGAGCTCGAGCGAGATGAGGATTGCGTCGGCGATATGCAGGATGTGACGCAGCTCCTCGGTGAGCAGCGCGGCAAGCGGCGTGGACAGGTTGACCTGCAGCCACTCGGCCGGGAAGGGCCAAACGCCGATGCACATGGAGAGCAGAGCCGCACCGGTGGAGCAGCCGGACACCATGAAGAGCACGGGCAGAACCGGCGTGTTCCAGAACGGACGGGACTTCATGCTCGAGAGCAGGACGCCCGTGTAGATCGTGACGCACAGGCCGAAGATGCCGGCAATGCCGAGCAGGACCTGGGCAAAGCCCTCATACGGGATGAAGGGCAGAATGGTGAGCCAGGAGAGCTCCCAGAAAATGAAGAGCACGCCCGCGATCATCGAGATGGAGAGGAACACAGCACCCCACTTGATGACCGAGGTCCTCGTCACGAAGGCGCGGTAGAAAATCCACGGCTGGCCAAGCTCGAAGACGAGCAAGCCGGTGCCGATGCCCAGGATGAGGAACGCGATGAAGACGCCCCAGACCAGAGCACCACTGGTAAGAGCAGACGGCGCGATGATCAATCCGACAACGGCGGCGGTCGCCATCATGCCGCCACCAAGGCCGCCCAGGAAGAGGTAGAGGGCGATAGGCCAAATCCAGAACTGTTTCACTGTACCGTACCTCCTAAATCGGGGATGTAGTAGATCATGGGCTCGGTACCAACCTCGGGATAGACCTGCTCGGTGTAATACGAGTTCACGAGCTTCGAGACCTCGCTGTTGGGGTCATCGAGATCGCCGAACGTACGGGCCTTCTGATGGCAGGTCATGACGCAGAAGGGCTGCTCGCCCTCGCGGACACGATCCTTGCAGAAGGTGCACTTGCGGATGTAGCCCTCGTGCTCGTTCATGTCGCGAGCGCCATAGGGGCACGCATTCGCGCAGACCTTGCATCCCATGCACTGGGAAGGCTCAACCCACACGATACCGTCGTCGTCCTGGCGGGATGCACCGGTCGGGCAAGCGGGCACGCAGGCGGGCTTATCGCAGTGCATGCAAATGAGCGGCGTGAAGGTCATGTGGACATGAGGCCACACGCCCTCTGCTCCGTTGGAAACAACGGGGTTGTAGATGATGTCAATGGGCAGCTCGTTCCAGGTGCGGCATGCGATGGTGCATGACGAGCAACCAATGCAACGACGCTGGTCCATAACCATTGCGTAACGGGTCATTCCAGTCCTCCTCTCTCTACTGGTTCGCTTGGACGCTGGCGTCCTTGATGTTATAGGGCGCTTCGACAGGCTGCATCGAGAAGTCGTACCAGTCGTTCTTCTCCTCGTCGACCAGGTAGTTACCGCCCTCATGCTGCACGAAGCGATAACCGGTGCCCGGCTGATAGTGGAAGGAGCTCGTCGGGTCGATCAGCCAACCACTGCCCGTGTCATAGTAACGGCCCTTGTCGTCCTCGGCCTTGAGCGTGACGGGGTTCCACGTCGTGCCGGCGGGCAGCTCGAAATCGGCCTGCGGGCCCTCGCAGGGCTGCATGGAGAAGTCGTAGAACTGGCCCGTGCTCTCGTCGAGCAGGAAGTCGCCATTGAAGGAGATGTACTTGTAACCCGTACCCATCTGGTAGAAGGTGCCCGTCGCATCGTCGACCATCCAGCCAGAGGCCTGATCATAGCGGCGGCCATTCTCGTCATAGCAGGCACGCTTGCGGTAATCCCAGGTGAGACCCTCGGGAACCTCGAAGTCGGGCTGCGCGAAGACGGGCTCGGCAAACTCGAGTGCCATCTTCTGGGTGCTCGGCATGGCATGCACGCCCGGGCCCTCGGAAGCGAAAGCGGAGCCGGGGATGGAGAACTGGCAGTCGCGCTCCGTGTACTCGTAGTCGATGTCGGTGCACTTGTAGACCTTGCACATGAGGCCACGGTTGGCCCAGCAGCCGGTCAGCGGATCGCAGTGCTCGTCATCGACGGACGTGAGCACGTTGGTGTTGGACTCGAGGCAACCAAAGGGCTCGGGGCCTTCGGGGCTACGCTCGGGGAACCACCAGCCGCGCTGCGTGTAGATCGCACGCGGATCGATGCCCGGCTCGACGTTGGCGCGCATCTTGATGCGGCCACGACGGGTCTCGATCCAGCACCAGTCGCCCATCTCGATGCCCAGCGTGAGGGCGAGGTCGGGATGGATGGTGAAGTACGGATCGGGCTTGATGTAGCGGATGATCGGGTTGTTGAAGTGCTCCGAGTGGTGGAACGGCATGAAGCCGCCGCCCGTCGTGAGGACGATGGGATACTCGGCCGCAACCTCGGGATCGTCGATCTCGTTCTCGGCCGGACCGATGTACTTCGGGAAGGCCGGCAGACCGAACTCCTCGAAGACCGAGCACTTGAGCTCGACCTTGCCCGAGGCGGTGCAGAACTGGCCCTTCTGCAGGTACTTCTGGTACTGCAGCGGCGGATAGTACATGCGGAAGCGAGCGACGAAGTCGTTGTAGTCCGTGATGGGGAGACCAAGCGGCGAGAGAACGTGGAAGTATGCGTCCTCAAGCTCCGGCCAGGGCCAGTCCTCTTCGGTCTGACCGCAGGCAAGGCCCAGGTCCCTCCAGATGTTGTAGTCGGTCTTGCGCTCGTACATCGGCCAGATGGCGCGCTCGGAGCAAACGATGGAGTCGGTAACGCCGTAGTTGGTGTGAACCATCGGGCGCTCCATGGCACCTGCGACCGGCAGTACGAAGTCGGCCATGAGGGCCGTCGGGGTCATGAAGTACTCGAGAACGACCAGGAACTCGACCTGCTTGCAAGCCTCGAAGGTCATCTTGGCATCGCCATAGGACGACAGCGGATTGGAGCCGCTGACGAACAGCGCGCGAACCTGATAGGGATCGCCCGTGAGGATGGCCTTGAAGACGGACGGGCCATGAGCCTCGCACATCCACTCGGCGGTAAAGGCCTTGCCCCACTTGTCCTTGGAGATCTGGGAAAGACGCTCGTAGCCGGGCCAGGAGGTCATCTTGTACTTGTCGGCACCGATCTGCTTGGCACGCATCTCGACGGGCAGGCGATCGTTGGCCTCGAGCTCCTCGTCGGTGACGTACGCCGCGGGACCGG
This sequence comes from Coriobacteriaceae bacterium, assembly GCA_025992705.1. Lineage (NCBI taxonomy): Bacteria > Bacillati > Actinomycetota > Coriobacteriia > Coriobacteriales > Coriobacteriaceae > Coriobacteriaceae bacterium. The sequence continues at coordinate 760,707 of DAJPGJ010000001.1, read as the reverse complement.
GCATGCCGTCGCCACCGGGGCAATCGAGGTTGCCGCAGATGGCACGCAGGATCGAGCGGGCGTGCATGCCGGCACCAGCCGTGCGGCCGAGCTGATCCCAGGTGCAGCCCCACTGGATGTTGCCGGGACGGTTGGTCGCGTACATGCGGGCAGCCTGGCGGATGAGCTCAGGATCGAGCCAGGTGAGGGGCGCGGCCCACTCGGGGGTGTACGGCTCGATGTAGTCGCGGAGCTCGTCGAAGCCCTCGCACCACTGATCGACGAAGTCCATGTCATAGATGAACTCGTTCATGATGACGTTGATCATCGCCATGGACAGGGCCGTGTCAGAACCCGGACGCAGCGGCAGCCAGAGGTCTGCATGAGCCGCGGTCTCGGAGTAACGCGGGTCGACGACGATGAGCTTCATGCCGGTGGCCTTCTGCAGGTCGGTGTAACCGTGCATGCCGGGCATGGAAGATGCGCCGGGGTTGAAGCCCCACAGGATGACGCACTTGGACGCGCCCAGGTCGGTCTCGAACGGAGACCAGCCATTGATGGCGGTCTCGACCATGAAGGTCGGGATCCAGCACAGCAGGGCGTTGTGGAAGCCGTTGGGCGTTCCGAACATATTGAGGAAGCGACGCCTTGCCCAGTCGTCGGTACGCAGGGTACCGGCCGCAGCGGCGACTGCCTCTGCGCCAGACTCCTCCTTGATCTGGTTGAGCTTGGCGGCGATCTCGGTCAGGGCCTGATCCCAGGAGACGCGCTCCCACTTGTTCTCGCCCTTTTCGCCTGCGCGCTTCATCGGGTAGTTGATGCGCGACGGATTATCCACGAACGTGTAGGCCTGGTTGCCGCGAGTGCACAGGCCACCAGCGTTGGTGGGATGATCCGGATCGCCTTCGGCGTAGATGAGCTTACCGTCCTTGACGTAAGCCAGAACACCGCAGTTCTGATGGCAGAAATAGCAGCATGACTTCTTGACCTCCACGCCTTCTGCGTGGATTTCATCCAACCATTTCGTCGATGAATAGTCTCTCACTCTGCCTCCTCCTTCATTCTCTCTTGCCACATGTTTGCATTACCTGCTTTCCGCAGACCATGCAGTCATGCGGAACACCTCCTACGAAGACGTCGCCATCTTCGCGTGTTGACGTTGTCTGCCTGCAGCGCCTGCACCCGCAACGACAAGCGGACATGGCAATGCCGACGTCTAACGTCTAACTTCCGTATTAAATCACGGGATGGAGGTTATGTGAAGCTATGAAAATGGGGATTTCGCCTGTGTGCGCAATCTGCACCGCTTTCGGCGAAATCCCCATCATGTTCGTGCACTGATAAGCGCTTTGTGCACAAGGAGTCAAGTACTAGATTGACTCAATCTTGTTGACGATCGGGTCAAGCCAGTCGCCCTTGATGTCCTCGACATTGCCCGAGTCGACCTCGGCCGAAATCTTCGGATCCATCGGCACGCAGGCCCAGGCATCGATGCCCTTGCTCTTGGCGATGGCCTCGACCTCGGACTTGCCGAAGATCTCGTGACGCGAACCGCAGTCAGGGCACTCGTAGTACGACATGTTCTCGACCAGGCCCAGCACCGGCACGTTCATGTGCTCGGTCATGCGGATGGCCTTCTCGACGATCATGTTGACGAGCACCTGCGGCGCGGTGGCAATGACAACGCCCTTGAGCGGGAACTGCTGGAAGACCGTCATGGGGATGTCGCCCGTTCCCGGGGGCATGTCGACGATGAGGTAGTCGAGCTCGCCCCAGTTGATGTCGCTGTAGAACTGCGTGAGGATGCCATTGAGGACAGGGCCGCGCCAGAGGAACGGCGTCGCCTCGTCAGCGGTAAGCATGTTGGTCGACACGACCTTGATGCCCGTCTTGGTCTCGGCCGGCCTCAGCATGCCATCCTCGTCGACGGCGGGAGGCTCATGGATGCCAAAGGAGCGCGGGATGGACGGGCCCGTGATATCTCCATCGAGAATGCCGACCTCGTGGCCACGGCGACGTAGCTCGCAGGCGAGCATCGCGGCCGTGAGCGATTTGCCGACACCGCCTTTGCCACTTGCAACGGCGATGACGTTCTTGATCTTCGTACCCTCGTGAAGTTGCAGCGTCTGCGGAGCGGTGCGATCGGCACACCCGCTATCGCCACATGCGGAGCAATTGGAATTGCATTCAGCCATGTTGAATCTCCCTAAGCCGTCCTGGCATCCCAGGACCTCTCTCTTAAAAGCCGTGCTTCATGGTAATGCATGCCCCAAGCGCGCACCAGTTACGAAACGGCAACCAAGCACTTTGCCGGCGCACGAAAAAAGGGGGCCGAGACGTATGTCCCGGCCCCCTTGCATGTACCTGGTGGGCGTTACTGGGATCGAACCAGTGGCCTTTTCCGTGTCAGGGAAACGCGCTCCCGCTGCGCCAAACGCCCGTGGCAAAGTAGTCTAACAGAATGACGCTTCATCGCAAGCACGTATTTTTACAAGTTTCTCTTGCGCTTTGCCAAAAACTTCCCTAGAATACCGCTCTGCGCGCGGAAGTGGCTCAGTTGGTAGAGCACAACCTTGCCAAGGTTGGGGTCGCGGGTTCGAGCCCCGTCTTCCGCTCCATGCTAAGTCAAGAGCCGGCTTCCCAGTCGGCTCTTTTACTCAAAGCACGCAGCATGGCGACGTGGCCAAGCGGTAAGGCAGAGGCCTGCAAAGCCTTTATCACCGGTTCGATTCCGGTCGTCGCCTCCATCGACTCCCCCAGCGCCCTTCTCGGGCGCTTTTTCATTGCAATAAAAGACGGGCCCGGCATTGCCGGACCCGTCAGCGACTTTCTTGGTGGCCCCACCAGGATTCGAACCTGGAACCTGTCGATTATGAGTCGATCGCGCTAACCATTGCGCCATGGGGCCAAGTGACGGCCATTATACACAGCCGCTGATTAATCCTCCAGATAATCCTTGAGTTTGCTCGAGCGGCTCGGGTGACGCAGCTTGGCGAGCGTCTTGCTCTCGATCTGGCGGATACGCTCGCGCGTGACGCCAAACTCGCGCCCGACCTCTTCGAGCGTGCGGGGATGCCCGTCCTTGAGGCCAAAGCGCAGCTCGATGACCTTGCGCTCGCGCTCGGCAAGTCCGTCGAGCACCATCTGCAGCTGCTCCTGCAGCATCGAGAAGCCGGCAGCGTCATCGGGGCGCACGGCCTCGTGATCCTCGATGAAGTCGCCGAGCTGGGAGTCCTCCTCCTCGCCGATGGGCGTCTCGAGGCTGACCGGTTCTTGGTTGATCTTCTGGATCTCGCGCACGCGCTCGGCGGTCATGTCCATCTGCTCGCCGATTTCCTCGGGCGTTGGCTCGCGACCGAGCTCCTGCAGCAACTGGCGCTGGATGCGCACGAGCTTGTTGATGGTCTCGACCATGTGCACCGGGATGCGGATGGTGCGGGCCTGGTCAGCGATGGCACGGGTGATGGCCTGGCGAATCCACCAGGTCGCGTACGTCGAGAACTTGAAGCCCTTGGTGTAGTCGAATTTCTCGACGGCGCGGATGAGGCCCAGGTTGCCCTCCTGGATCAAATCGAGAAAGAGCATGCCTCGACCGACATAGCGCTTCGCGATGGAGACGACGAGGCGCAGATTGGCCTCGATGAGTTGGTCCTTGGCGTCCAAGCCGACTTGCTCGACACGCGTGAGGCGACGACGCTCGCGACGCGTGAGCTCGACGCCCTCGTCTTCGGCGCGCTCGAGCTCCTCGGTGGCCTTGAGGCCGGCCTCGATCTTCATGGCGAGGTCGACTTCCTCGGAGGCGGTGAGCAGGTCGACCTTGCCGATCTCCTTCAGGTACATGCGCACCGGATCACCCGTGAGCATGACGACAGAGCTTGCCTCGATGCGGGCCTTGCGTGCCTCGGCACGGCGCTTCTTGGCATCGGCCGGCTTCTCGTCGCCGCTGATTCCCGCAGCCTTCATCGCCTCGGCAGCCTCGGCCTCCACAGCTTCCTCGGCCTGCTTGATGCTCATGGCTTCGCTCGGGGCGCCGAGCTCGTCTTCGGGGATGCCCTCCATGATTTCCTCGTCGCTCATGGCGGCGTCGATATCCTCGTCGTCATCGACCTCGACGACCTGCATGCTCTTGCCCGTGAGTTTGATGCCGTTGGCCTCCAGGTACTCGAAGACCGCGCCCATCTGCTTGCTCGATAGGTCATCGTCGGAAAAGCTGCTCTCGACGACGCTGCGCTCGACCTTCTTGCCCGAATCCTTGATGAAGTCATCGAGGCGGGCGATGAGCTCGTTGTCGAGAACGCCCTCTTCGGCCTCCGCCTGCTTGATTGCAGCCGACTTCTTGGCTGCGGATTTGCCCGTCTTTGCCGTGCTCTTCTTCGTGGTGGAAGTCTTTGCCACGTCAATCCCCTTTTCTAGTCCTTCATATCGTCAGGCGCGTTGTTTCGCAGTCTGACGAGTTCCTTTTGCATCGACACGGTCCGCTCGAAGAGCTTGTCGAGTTCCTCGGGTGAAAGCCCACTTTCCGAACGCATGCGTGCCTTCGCATCTCGAATGCTTCGCTCAAGGTCGCGCTCGCGTAGTGTGCGAACCATGAGGCGCGCTTGAAACAGCTTCTCTGTGCTGTCCTCCGTTTCGATCATCGCCTGGGCAAGCAGGGTCGAGGCATCGGGGCACGCCCTCTGGACTGACGCGAGCGCCTGTGCAGCGGATGCATCATGGTCAAGCGCGATGAGAGCATCAGCCATGCTCTCTGCGGCCTGATCCATCCACCTGATGCGCATCAGGTCCTTCCCAATGTGATCGAGAAGATGAGCGTCTGTCACAACGAGCGCGATGAGCCCGTACTCCATGCGAGCGGATTGTTGGTCCGCCTCGATGATCTGCTCGGCTACCGGGTTAACCGCATTCGGTTGGGGCTCTGAGACGGCCTGATCGTTTTGATGGCGGGCAGCCATAGGGGCCTTGGTCTCCTTGAGAGCCTTGAATACGGCAGTGTACTCCACATTCAAACGGTCGGCGATGATATTGACATAATCCGTTGCCGAAACGGAATCCCTGATGGGATACAAAATCTGCAGTGCCTCCGTCATGGCGCGCGCCTTGTTTTCCGGACGATGCAAGTCGTAGCGCTCGATGCAGCGATTGATCGAAAAGGCGAGCAGCGGCTCGGCGGCGGCGATGATGGCACGCATCGCATCCGCATCATGCGCACCGAGGAACTCCGCCGGGTCATTGCCATCGGGAAGCACCACGACGCGCAGGTCGATCGGATCGCGACGACTCTCGACCGCCGATTGCCAGTCGATGAATTCGCTCGCGCGATCCGCCGCCTTCTGACCCGCGGCATCACCGTCGAAGAGATAGACGATGCGCGAGGCAAAGCGGCTGATGAGCTTGACATGCTGGGCCGTGAGCGCCGTGCCGAGCGTGGCGACGACGTTTTTGATGCCGGCCCGGTGCATGGCGATGACATCGGTATAGCCCTCCACGACGATGGCCTCGCCGCTGTTGACGATGGCATTCTTCGCAACGTCGATACCGAACATGTTCGATGACTTGTGGAAGATGGGCGTCTCCGAAGTGTTGAGGTACTTGGGCTCGCCTTGCCCCATGATACGGCCGCCAAACGCTATGCTGCGCCCCTGCAAATCGTGCACGGGAAACATCACGCGCTCGAAGAAGCGGTCGATGAGATATCCGCCTTTGTTCACGAAGGCGAGGTTCGCACCGACGAGCTCGTCACGGGTAAATCCCCGTGACTGGAGATGAGCGACGAGCTTGCCGTGGCCGGGGGCGTAACCGAGTTTCCACTCCCGTGCGCACTCCGAGCCGAAGCCACGCTCGTGCAAGTAGGCGCGGGCCTGCGTGGGACCAGCATCGCGCGAGCGCATGAGCTCCATGTGATAGAAGTTCTCGGCCTCGGCGCAGGCCTGCATCATGCGGTCCTTGAGGCTGCGGGGAATGCCGCTCCCGCCCACCTCGGTGATCTCGATGTTGGCGCGGTCGGCCAGCGCGCGCACGGCCTCGGGAAACTCGAGATGTTCGCTTTCCATGAGATAACCGAAGACATCGCCGCTCTTGCCGCACCCGAAACAGTGCCAGTTCTGCAAGTCGGGATCTATCTTGAACGAGGGCGTCTTCTCGTCATGGAACGGGCAGCATCCCCAGAACAGGCGGCCCTTCTGATTGAGCACGACGCGCTCGTTCACGAGGGAGACCAAATCGGTCGCCTCGCGCACGCGGCGGATATCGTCATCGGAGATGCGCGCCATGGCTACTTGCCTCCCAGGTGCTCGCGCACCCATTCGATGTTGCCCATCACCGTCTCGATGAGCTCGTCCTTCGTCTCGAACACGCGCGGTCCACGCAGCCACTCTTCGAACTCGATGCGAATGTCCTTGCCGTAGAGGTCGCCGTCAAAGTCGAGCAGATGGGCCTCGACCGGGGCCGTCGCCTCGGCAAAGCTCCTGGCAACGCCGACGTTGACGGCAGCCGCGTAGCGTGCACCATCGACAATGCCGTACGCGCCGTAGACGCCTTCGCGCGGCAGCATGGTCTCGCAATTCGCGAGGTCGAGGTTGGCCGTTGCGAAGCCGAAGCCATCACCTGCGCCACGACCGTGCACGATGGTGCCCACAATGCTGTGCGGTCTGCCGGCAAGCAATCGCTTTGCCTGCGCAACCGCGCCCTCGCGCAATTCCGCGCGTATGCGTGTCGACGAGATGACCTCGCCGTCCTCCTCGATGAGCTCGCAGGAGACGGATTCGCATCCGTGGTCGAGCGACCAACGCCCCAGGTCCTCGACCGTGCCGCTGGCGTGGGCGCCAAAGCGGAAATCCGAACCGGTAAAGATAGCGCGCGGATTCGTGGCACTCCCGAGAAAGTCGAGGAACTCCGAGGGTGGCATCGAGAACAGCTCCGGGCTCGTGACGAGGTTCAGCACCCCGCCCTCGGCCTGCTCGGCAATCACCGCAAGACGTTCGTCGTTCGAGAGCAGCTTGCCAAACGTGGGATCATCGGCACGGAATATCTCGTCGGGATCGCGATCGAAGGTTACGGCGACAAGGGGCAGGCCAAGCTCGCGGGCTCTTTCGCGCGCTTGAGCGAAAATCGCCCGATGGCCGATGTGCATGCCATCGAAAACGCCAATGACGAGAACGGTCCCATTGTCATCTCGACCGAGCGGAGAGATCTCGCCCGCACGAAACGCCGCTGAATCGCACCGTGTGATGGTCCCCGCCTTAGCCAACGCCGATGACACCCCCGGGAATGACCGTCGCGGGACGGCATGCCCCGGCGACGAAGTTGTAGACAGCGAGCAGCTTGTTGTCGCGAATGCACGAGACCATGCCCTCGCCTGCGGAGATATCGGTAAGCTCGCGACCGTTTGCCACGCATTGCGCCTGCTGTTCGCCGAGCTCGATGACGGGAAATCCCAAGAGTCGAGCCGGGTCGCACCACGGCAGCACGCCGCCTGCCTCGGCACGGTTCGCGAGCTCGTCGATGGAGCAGGCCTCGTCAATGCCCATCGTGGCAACCGACGTACGGCGAAGCGAGCCCAAATGGGCGCCGCATCCGAGATAGGCACCGATATCACGCGCAAGAGCACGGATGTACGTACCCTTGCTCACGTCGAAATGGACGTCCCAGAAGGGCAACTCGCGCACCGATGTATCGCCATCGGCGCAGATGAGCTCCGCCTCGCACACGCCCGCGCCCACAAGCTGCGCCCCGTACACGGTGACGTGGCGTGCCTCAAGCTCGAGGCACGTGCCCTCACGCGCCGCCTTGTAGGCGACAACGCCGTTCTTCTTGATGGCCGAATACGCAGGCGGAAGCTGCTCGAGCTCGCCCGTGAACTCGTCGAGAATGGCTTGGGCATCCACTGACCGCATGATATCCGCAAGCTCCCCGTCAGACGCGCTCGCGAGCGTGCGTCCCTGGGCATCGTCCGTATCGGTGGCGATGCCAAAGACGATGCGGGCATCGTAGCCCTTGTCGTGTCCGGTGAGGTACTCGGACAGGCGCGTGGCTGCGCCCACTCCCACAAGCATGAGACCCGTCGCGGCCGGATCGAGCGTGCCGGCATGGCCCACACGCCGCTCACCCGTAATCTGGCGTACGCGATTGACCACATCGTGCGATGTCATCCCATAGGGCTTGTCGAGCGCGAGCACGCCGCACAGTCCGCTGGCACCACGCCTACGGCTCATAGCATGTCCTCGCGAATCCTCGTAAATGCCGTCGTGGCGGTTACCTCGGCATCCGTCGTCATCGAGGCCTTCGGTTGCTCGGCAAAGGACTCCGCGACGAGGCCCTCGACGATGGCACGCGCTTCGGGCAGCTTGCCGTGAATGGTGAAGCCGGCTGCCGCCTTGTGACCGCCACCGTTCATCTGGGCGGCGATGGCAGCGACATCGCGATCGGTCTTGGAGCGAATCGAGCCGCGCACGATGGGACCCTGCTCACGCAGCATGACGGCGATCTCGACGCCATCGAGCTGGCGTATCGCGTCGATGAGCGAATCGCCGTCCTCCTTGCTCGCACCGAGTTCCTCGAAGTCGGCCTCGCAAGCCCACGACAGGGCGAGCTTACCGTCGAAGAGCAGCTCGAGACGGCGCACGACGAGAGCCTCGAGCTGCAAGGCCGCCCAACTGCGACGCTGATAGACGTAGCGTGCGACTTCGGAGGGAAGCGCGCCGGCAGCCGCCATGTCGGCCGCCGCCATGAGCGCACGCGAGTCGGCATTCTGAAACTGGAACCTGCCCGTGTCGGTCACGAGCGCGGTATAGCAACAGGTCGCGATATCCGGCGTCATCTCGGCGCCGGCCTGTTCGAGAAAATCCCAGACGAGCATGCCCGCAGCCGCAGCCGTGCTGTCGACATAGCCGACATCGGCAAAGGATGCATCGCCCTGGTGATGGTCGATGACAAGCGTCTTCTTCGCGCGTTTGAAGACGTGCTCGCCATCGCCGGCACGCGCGGCGCTCGGCACGTCAACGAGAATAAAGACGTCTGGGCGCGCATGGTACTCGCAAGCGGGCATGAAATCCCCGTAGCTTGCGAGAAAGTCGTAGAGCTTGGGCTGCTCGCGCGTCGCGAGCAGCGGCGTCACCTCGTAACCGAGACTGCGCAGACCCAGCGTGAGGGCAAGCGCGCTGCCGAGGCAATCGCCATCCGGGTTGACATGGCCGCAGACGGCAACGCTTCGCGCCCCGTCAAGCAGCTCAATGCCATTCGTGTAATCGAGCTTCGCCATTGATCGTCCTTTTGGTCTTGGTGCGTAATCGCAAACGATGATTGCGCTGCGCTAGCCCTCGTCGGAAAACAGCGACGCGATGCGCTCGGCAGCGTCGACCGACGGGTCGATGAAGAAGCGCAACTCGGGCGTGACGCGCCAACCGAGGCTCTTGCCGACAAGCGAGCGTATGCGGCCCTTGGCGGCTTCGAGCCCCTCCATGACCTCGTCATAGCGGCTCGCATCGGCGCTCACGTAGACGTTGGCGACTTCGCGGTCCTTGGAGACCTCGACGTCGGTGACCGTCACGAGCTCGAGACGCGGGTCGGCGATCTGGAACAGCAGCACGTTGGCGATCTTCTCGCGCAGTTCCTCGTTGACACGACGCGATGTGGGTGTCTGTTTCATGTCTATTCCTTACGGGCGACCTGCTCGATGCGATAGCCCTCGATGACGTCGCCTTCCTTGATGTCCTGGAAGTCCTCGATGCCGATGCCGCACTCCGTGCCCGAACGCACCGATGACACGTCATCACGATAGTGGCGCATGGACATGATGGAGCCGTCGTGAACGATGACGCCGTCACGCACGATACGCACGTGGTCGGTGTTGGCGATTTCGCCTTCGGTGACGATGCAGCCGGCGATGACGCCGACCTTGGGCATCTTGAAGGTCTCGCGCACGGTGGCGGAACCGGTGTCGACCTCGACCTCCTCGGGAGCGAGCAAGCCGACGCGTGCGGCGTTGATGTCCTCGATGGCCTGGTAGATGACGCGGTACAGGCGGATGTCGACCTTCTCGCGCTCGGCAGCCTGACGCACGCCGGCCTGCGGGCGCACGCCGAAGCCGATGATGATGGCATCGGATGCCGCGGCAAAGTTGACGTCCGTCTCGGTGACGCCACCGACGGCAGCGCGGATGACGTTGATGCGCACCTCGGACTGATCCATCTTCTCGAGCGCACCGCGCAGGGCCTCGATGGAACCCTGGGTGTCGGCCTTGACGATGAGGTTGAGCTCGGCGTGCTTGTTGGCCTCGATGCGAGCGAAGAGGTCGTCGAGGTTCATATGACGCGGAGCCTCCTGCGCGGCCAGGCGCTGCTTGAGCTCGCGCTCGGCAGCCAGGCTACGGGCCTCGGACTCGTTTTCGAAGACGGCGAACTCGTCACCGGCGCTCGGGACCGAGGACAGGCCCAGTATCTCGACCGGATCGGCGGGCTTGGCCTCCTTGACCGAATTGCCCTTCGGGTCGATGAGCGCACGCACGTGACCGAAGCACACGCCTGCGACGAGAGCGTCGCCCACGCGCAGCGTACCACGCTGCACGATGACGGTCGCCACCGGACCGCGACCCTTGTCGAGGTTGGCCTCGATGACGAAGCCGCTCGCGGTCGTATCGGGGTTGGCCTTGAGCTCAAGCACCTCGGCCTGAAGGATGATCGTCTCGAGCAGCTCGTCGATGTTGAGGTTCTGGCGAGCCGAGACCTCGACGAACATGTTGTTGCCGCCCCACTCCTCGGGCACGACGCCACGCTCGGCGAGTTCGCTCTTCACGCGATCGGGATTGGCGCCCGGCTTATCGATCTTGTTAATGGCCACGACGATGGGGACATCGGCTGCCTTGGCGTGATCGATGGCCTCGATGGTCTGCGGCATGACGCCGTCATCGGCAGCGACGACCAGGACGATGATATCGGTGACCTGCGCACCACGCGCGCGCATGGCGGTAAACGCCTCATGGCCCGGGGTGTCGATGAAGGTGATCTGATTGCCGTTGATCCAGACCACGGATGCGCCGATGGCCTGCGTGATGCCACCGGCCTCGGCCTGCTGCACGCCCGAATGACGAATGGCATCGAGCAGCGAGGTCTTGCCGTGGTCGACGTGACCCATGACGGTAACGACGGGCGGACGCGGCTTGAGGTCCTTCTCGTCATCGTAGAAGGTGAACGACATCTCCTCCTCCGGCGAGATGATCTTGACCTCGCGGCCAATGTCGCCGGCGATGAGCTCAACCAAGTCGTCGCTCATCGACTGGGTGAGGGTCAGCGGCGTGCCGAGCAGGAAGAGCCTCTTGACGACCTCGTTGCCGGGCACCTCGAGCGCATCGGCGAGCTCGCCCACCGTGATGCCGCTCGTGACCTGGACGACGCCCACGGGCACACCCGTGATCTCTGCCTTGCGCTGCGCCTCTTCCTCGGCCTTCTTGGCAGCTTCGGCGGCACGACGCTCCTTGCGCTTCTTGCGACGGCCAGTCGATTGCTTCTCGGCCTCGGCAACGGCGGCACGCGCCTCCTCGAGAACTTTGTCGCGCTGCAGCTGCTCGACGGCCTGCGCCATCTGGCGGTAACGGTCGTCCTCGGACTCCGAGTCGACCTCCACCTGCTGGCGAGCCTTCTTTTTCTTCTTGGCGCCCTTCTCGCGATAGGGCGAATCGGCCTGCGCGGGCTCGGCGCTCGCCTGCGCGGCAGCAGCGGCGCGAGCCTCGTCCGCCTCTTTCTTCTCCTGCGTCAGACGGTTGCTCTCGGCAGCGATCTGCGAGAGAAGCCCATCGAAGACCGAGGGCTTGGAAGGCTTGGGTTCCTCGACGACCTCCTCGACTTCCTGCTGGCTGGCGGCCTTGGCCTCCGCCTCGGCAGCCTCGCGCCTCTTCTGCTCCTTCTGACGACGCTTGATCTCGGCCTGGGCAGCTTGCTTGTGCTCCTCCTCGAGGCGCTTGCGCTCCTCTTCCTCGGCACTTACCTGCTCCTCGGCAGCGGCGTCCTTCCCTTTGTCCTCCTGGGCCTCCTCGGTGCGCTTCTGCAACTCTGGCCCAAGTTCCTTGCGAATCTTATCGACATAGGCATCGACAAGCGTGGACGCATGATTCTTGACGGGGATCTTCATCTCCTTGAGTCTCTCGACGAGCTCCTTGGAGGTCATCCCGAACTCTTTGGCGAGCTCATGTACACGCATTCCTGCCATATTCCCTATCACCTATCCCCTGCTGATGCCGCACTCGAGGTGCGCATGTATGCGTCAAAATCGGCCCTCAGCCGTTCGTAATCGTCGTTTCCCACCTTGGTGCGCAGACGACCGCCAAAAAGGCGCTTCTCGCATGCCTTGGCAAAGCACGCCTCGTCCGCGCAGACATAGGCCCCACGTCCCGCCATCTTGCCGCTCGCATCGAGGGCAACCGCCCCGTCTGCGCTGCGCACGAAACGCACGAGCGTGCGTTTGTCCGAGCTCGCGCGGCATGCGATGCAGGTGCGTATGGGAGCCTTCTTCGTCATTAGATGAGGGACTCCTCTTCCTCGTCTGCCCCGGCCTCGGGAGCCTGACCGTCTGCGTGAATACCGCAGAAGTGCGATCCGGGGCGGGCATGGTTGCGGCAACGGACGCCCTCGGGGCTCACGTACTCGCAGCGCAGGTCCACCGGCTCCTCGACCACGTCGTCTTCCTCGTCGATGAGGGAGGTCATGGACGCGAGCGACCCACCGTCAGCCGCAACGAGGCTCGCCGACTTGATGTCGATGTGCCAGCCGGTGAGGCGGGCGGCGAGGCGGGCGTTCTGGCCTTCCTTGCCAATGGCGAGCGAAAGCTGATCATCGGGGACGACAACCGTCGCGTAATGGGTGTCCTCGTTGATGAGCACGTTGGAGACCTTGGCCGGCGAGAGCGCGTTGGCCACGAAGGTCACCGGATCCTCGCTCCACTGGATGACGTCGATGCGCTCGCCGCGCAGCTCGCCGACGACCATGCGGATGCGCGAACCCTTGGGGCCGACGCAGGCGCCGACCGGATCGAGGTTGGACTCGCGGGAATGCACGGCGATCTTCGAGCGGGCGCCGGCCTCGCGGGCAACGGACTTGACCTCGACGACGCCATCGTAGATCTCGGGCACCTCAAGCTCGAGCAAGCGACGGATGAGATCGGGATGCGTGCGGCTCACGATGATGCTCGGACGGTTGCCACCATCGCGCGTGCGCGTGGCACCCTGCGCCTGCTGGCTTGGGTCGCGTACGTCGATGATGAGCGCCTTGATACGCTGATTGTGCTGGTAATACTCGTTGGACGGGCGCTCGTTGCGCTCGTTCTCGTTGCGGCGCCTGTCGAAGTGCGGCAGCTCGGCCTCGACGCCATCGCGAATCTTGATGATGGTGAAGTCCGGCGTGGTCTGTAGCACGGTACCGGTGATGAGCTCGCCCTTGCGGTCGGCGAACTCCTTGTAGATGCTCGCGCGGGCGGCATCGCGGACGATCTCGTTGATGACGCGCTTGGCGTTTTGCGCGGCGATGCGCGATACGTTTTCGGGCGTCACGTCACGCGGCTCGTAATCCTCGTACTCGCCCGTCTCGGGATCCTCCTCGCCGATGCCAACCATCTCGTAGACGAAGATGCGACCGCTCTCACGATCGATGGTAACCTGCGCATCCCAATCAAGGTCGAGAATGCCCTTATAGCTGCGCGCGAGATCCTGCTCGAGACGCTCGAGCACGGCGAGCTGATCGATACCACGCTCGGCGGCGAGATCGGAAAGTGCGCTGATGAGTTCTGATGACATGATTCCTCCCTATTTAGTTGTCCTGATCAAGCGACGCGTCTTCGTCATCGAAGTTGCGACCGCCAAAATCGATTTGGCCAATGATGTGCGCCTTCTTGATGCGATCAAAGGCAAGGCGCTCCATCGTGCCATCTTCCATTTCAAGCACGAGCTCATCACCTTCGAGCCCGTGCGAGATTCCCGTGAACTTGCTGCGTGCGGCCCCTGGCTTGAGATAGACCACCGTGGTCTCTCCCGCAAAGCGGTCAAAGTCATCGCGCTTGCGCAAGGGACGGTCAATGCCCGGTGACGAGACCTCGAGGTCGTACGACTCGATGAAGGGATCGGCCTCCTCGATGGCCGCATCCACCCACTCTTGGGCATCGACGAGCTCGTCGAGCGTGATGCCGCCGGCCGGAGTGTCGAGAAACACGCGCAGAACGGGACGCTTGCGCGTACCGGCAACCTCGACCGTCACGAGGTCGAGACCGTGCTTGCTTGCAAGCGGCTCAAGCACCTCGATGAGCTTGTCTTCCCTATTCACCTGCATGTCTCCTTACAAACAAAGAAAGCGGGGCAAATCCCACTTTCTCCTTCACTCTTCTGGCTCTAACGGCGGCGTAGAAAGCCATACCGTGGCTGCAAGCAGCCTCGAAGCACACCGAATGGACGCTTCGACAAGCTATCCTATTGTACTCGGATTCATGCGCAAGTCAATGAGACAAAAACCGCCGGGGCGCTTTTGTCTCATTGTGTCACAGGGGTCAGACCCCTTGGCACGCTTGCGATGCGTCCCATCGCGAAAGGAACCCTCGGACAGAAAGGCGGGCGGAGCCCCAAACTCCACCCGCCTCATGAGGAAAAGGTACGCGAATCAGTGCGTTCTTACTTGAGCTCGCCAAGCTCGTAGAGCTTCATCACGCCCAGATTGACATCCTCGTCGGTGCAATCCGCGTCGAACTGCCTCGTCACGAAGCGGTCGTCTTCGACCGTCAAGCTGTACTTGCCCGGTTCGACCTTCTTGAACCAGAAGTCGCCGAAGTCATCGGTCAGCGCCTCGCGCTTGTTACCGGCCGCATCCGCAAGCGTCACCTTGGCGCCAATGACCACCTCGCCACGCATGGGGTCAATCACCTGGCCGGCGATCCAGCGCTTGGGGAGGTTTAGATAGTAGACGTGGCTTCCCGGCGTGAGCCTTTCGGCTTCGGCAAGCTCTTCGGTCGTCTCGTCAACGTCAACGAAACGGAGTGCCCCCATGGCGCATGCGTCGACGCAGCGGGGAACCGTCCAGCCGTCATCGAGCAGATGTGCGCATCCGGTGCATCCCTGCGGAATCTGCAGCTCCTCGTTCCAGAACACGCCATCGAACCTGTCGGCGATATCCTTGCGACCCTTTGCCTTCTCCGGGTCGATGTACATCACGCCATCCTCGCGCACCGTCACGACATCCGGCGCAAAGTCCGCGAGTGCGTCGTCTTGGGCCCCAATCAGGGGAAGATACGTCATGTTCACCTTGGGAACCGTTCCGTGTACGGTCTGCTCGACCTTGCACCAGAACTGGCCCGTGTCGGGCTGCTCGGCCGCGTAGGGTAGCCAGAATTGTCCGCAATGCTCGTCCTTGCAGGCAATCTGGCAGTTATGGCAACCGTTGCAACGGTCGACGTCTATCAGAAATGCTTTCTTCGCCATGGCCTTATGCCTCCTTCACGATGCGATCGGTTGCCAACATGCCCTCGGCAGGGTCGTAGTCGCGGTCGAATTCCTCGGGGTACTTCTTCGCGAGCTCCAACACGTCCACCTTCTCGATGTTCGCGAGGAAGCCGTTCGTCACCTCGCCGGGCGCGTTCTTGGAAGTGGTCGCGCCGGGACAGATGAGGTTGTTCGCGCCGCCGCGGTCGAGGCCGCCCGTACCCGTGACGATGCTGTCGACACGCGCGCCATGATCCTGGCTGATGACGCTCGGGCGGATGCGCTCGGTCACGTACGCACCGCCAAGGACGCTGCCACGTTCGTTGAAGATGCGCACGATGTCGCCGTTTTCGATGCCGAGTCTGCGGGCGTCAATAGGGTTGATCCAGACGGGTTCGTACTTGTAGCCGTCGGGCCCCTCGACCTTGCAGGTCTCTATCTCACGAAGCCAGGTGATGTCATCGTGCTCGGCATGGACACGCCAACGCGGATGGTTCGACACGACCAGGAACGGATAGTCCTTGCCTCGGTCGTTCGTCAGACGCTCATGATGCTCCGGGCTCTCCTCGATCCACTGGGGCACGGGTGGACGCTCGCCGTCGTCACCCCAGCAATCCGCGATGCCCGTCGCGTAGAACTCGATCTTGCCCGTGGGCGTTGCCAGCGGGAAGCTCTCGGGATCCTCGTAGAAGTTACGCATGCCGATGGGCTCGGCCTTCCATTGCTCCTCGTCCATGAAGCGGATGGGTAGGTAGCCTTTCTCGAGGAATTCGCCGTAGGGCATGTGCTCCTGGCAACCGCCCAGCGTATAGCTGCGCAGCTGAAGCGATTCGTAACCGGGCTCGCCGAATACGTGCTCGGTGGATGCCTCCTGCATGGCGACGAAGTCCTCGTCATCGGTACCGGCCGACTCCGTGTTCTGCGCGGCGGTCATGGGCGGATAGACCCAGTGCTCCCACAGCTCGTCGGCGACGCCCAGCTTCTCCGCGATGGCGAGTACCGCCTCCGAATCGGACTTCGCCTCGCCGACGACGTCACACGCCTGCTCCTCGAGCACGACCATGTCGTTTTCGCCGCATTGCGTGGACGTGGCGATGTCATGCTGCTCGAACTTGGTCGAGATCGGCAGGATGATGTCGCCGAACAAGGTGTCGTTCTCCATCCAGGGATGCTGCACCAGATAGAACTCGATGGAAGGATGGCGCAATGCCTCTTGCATGCGGTTACCGCCGTTCCAGCAAGTCGACCAGCAGGGAGTGTCCGTCCAGATCATGTGGATGCGCTCGTTGCCCGGAAGCGGATACTCGTAGGGCGTGAACTGATCCTCGCGCGAAAGGCCCGCCACGACGCGACCGTACCAGGTGAGTTTCTCGCCTTCCGGCATCGTGATGGCATCGGGCACGAGCGTCTGCGGAATGAAGCTGATGAGGTCGGTGCCCGCGACATGACCGGTATATCCCGCCCACATGAAGGTCCCCCACTCGCCGTGCGGGATGGGATTGAGGCTCTGCATGCCGTAGAGGCCCCATTCCATCATCTTGAACATGTTCTGGCCGGGCTTGCCCACGCCCTGCATGGCAAGCAAGGCGACCTCGAGACGGGCGGGTTCATGGGCGAACACCGAGCGAATGTAACCGCCACCGTTGCAATGGACGGTAGACACCTTATGCGTGGCCCAGTAGCGGGCAAGCGCCTTGATGTCCGCCGCGGGAACGCCGCATTTCTCCTCGGCCCACTCGGGCGTCTTGGGCTGCCCATCGGCACCGCCAAGCACGTAATCCTTGAACCAGTCGAAGCCGTCCGTATGGGTGGCGATGTAATCCTTGTCGTAGGTGCCCTCCCTGAGCCAGGTCCACGCGATGGCAAGCCAAAGCGCAGCGTCGGTGTTGGGAAGAACCGGAATCCACTTGTCAGCGTGAATGGCGGCACCGTAGTTGAGGTCGGGGCAGATGTAGATCTGCTTGATGCCGATCTCGGTCCAGAAGTAGCTGATCTTCGACGCCATCTGGCCGCCCCAACCCCACGGGGTCGTCTCCGGGTCGCAGCCCACGCAGATGACGGCATCGGAGTTCTCGCAGATATCCCAGAGCAGGTTCGACTGGTATGCCTGCTGGCCAACCGGGTCCATGCCCCACATGTGCTTTGCGCCCCAATACCAGCCTTCCCAGCTATCGGGCTGGCGAGCCTGCAGCGTAAAGCCTCCGAGAAGGTTCATAAGGTGCGTGTTGCAGCCATGGCTCGCGTGCATGACCTTCGTCTCCCCATGACCGTCGCCCTGGCAGAACACCGACGCGTTGCCATAGGTGTCGATGACGCGGCGAATCTCGTCCGCGCAAATCTGGGCAGCTTCGTCCCAGCTGATGCGCTCGTAACCGGAAATGCCACGGTTCTGCGGATTGCGCTCCCCGTTCGGATCCCAGTCGACGCGCTTCAGCGGGTACGGCACGCGGTTGTGTGAGTAGATGCGCTTCTTGTAGCCAATGGCCATCGGCGGCAACGTCGTGACGAGGCCACTTGTCAGCGTGTGACCGCGCACCTCGATCTTCCAGGGATTGATTTCGTCTTCGGTGTACTTGTCATCGAGATGAAGCGGGCGGATGCGCGCGATGCGTCCGTCCTTCATGTCGACGGCAGCCGTGTTCGACCCCGAGCCGAATCCACACCATCCGGTGGTCTTGTACACGGTCTTGTCAGCTGTCCTTCCCATCTCACTCCTCTCGTAGAGCCAACGGCGGATTTCGCAGCTCGCCGCTTTCGATGATTCAACTCTACGGAGGATGGGGGCCATTGCCCATGACGCAGTGCTTATACCCTGATAAGCGCTACCTATGAAGCTCTATGACCGGGCGTTATCGACTAGATGTCCAGCTTCAGTGACAGATTGGACGCACCGTCTTGGGCAAGCAGATAGGGCAGGAAGGCATGGTTGCTCACGAGTTCGGAGCCGCGCGAGACGATGTGCTCCACGACGGGGAGTGCCTTTTCGTTGTCCCCGCGATACGCCACGCAAAGCTCACGTTTGGACATCTCCCCTTCCACGGGCAATGCCGGACGGTTGGTGCCGCTACCGGAGAACAGAACCATCATGGAGGTGGTGAAATGGGCCCGTTCCGTCCTGTCCATAAGCTCCAGGTACGCCTTCGTGGGCATGCGCTCGACAAGCGCTTCGGATACACCGGCATGGGACACGACTTCCTCGTACCAAGGCGAGAGCCCGGCGAGGCCCTCCGGAAGCAGGAGCGACGTTTGCCCAAGCTCCTCGTCCGCTATGCTTTCTCTGCCGACCAAGGGAGATGCAGGCGAAAGCGAGAGCAACAACCTTTCCTCCTGAATGGTGTGAAACGCCAGATGCGCCGGACAGAATTGCCTCGGGAGAAAGGCGATATCGGTGGTTCCGTCGATAAGCCTTTTGGCGAGAACCGTCGAGGTGACGATCGATGCATCGAACCTGAGGTCCGGAAACGTGTTGGCGACCTGGGGCAACACGAACAGACTGAGGGGGAGGTAGAAGCTGTCGATGTGTATCGTCTGCGCATCTTGCTGCTTCAGCGCGTCGATCTCGGCGGACACCTCCTTCAAGTCAAAGAGGATGCGATGGGCATGGGCGAGCAGTATCTCGCCGTACGGGGTGATGGAGAGTTGGTTATGGGCCCGATCAAACAGCGTGCACCCGAGTTCTGCCTCTAGCTTCTTGAGGTTTTGGCTCAATGCCGGCTGCGAAATGAACAGCTTGTCGGCCGCTTCCCGCATGGTGCGGCTCTCGGCAATCGCCTTGAATTGCTCTAGCTGGTGAATTTCCATTTTGCGCGCCCCTCGACAGATCTACGACATCATTCTACTACGTGTTGTTGACCGAGATTCTCAGCTTCACAGCGCTCGAGATGACAGGAAAGCGAGCAAGGCGGAGTCACAGGAGCACGTTACTTGGCGCGGTATCGGGTCCGCGCCAAGTCTTGTGGTCTTGTGACTGAGGTAGCGACCACAGGAGCGCATTGCTTGGCAGAAGCGCCACGAATTGCGGTGTGGTGGCCAGAGGCGCGACCACAGATGCACATTTCATGGCAGAACCGCGAGCAGGTGCCACGAAATGCTGCATTGTGGTCGCGAGGCATGACGTCATGCAGCACGTCGAGGAATCCGACCCCTTCCCTTTCCCCAAAAGCTCCGACTGCGGCAACTGCGGGGCGATTGCCACGTCAAGGAGTCGCCAGACGCGTCACGCATCCCGATTGCATAGCGGGACATGGGGTGCGACCAGAGCGACTGGGTCTCGGAGCTCTGGCGTACCCATGTCCCGCATTTCAGCCAGCAAGCAATCTCCCTAATTCGCCACGACGTTGACGACGGTCGGGGCGACGATGGTCTTGCGCACGGTAAGCCCCTCGATGCGGTCGGCAACGGCCTCGAGAGCCGCGGCGACGATCTCGTCCTCGCTCGCATCGGCAGCCGTCGTGATGTGGCCGCGCACCTTGCCGCCGATCATGACGGCGCGCTCCACCTCGTCGGCCTTCGTGGCCTCCTCGTCGAAGCTCGGCCAGGCGACGTCGTAGGCGCTGCCCTCGTTGCCCAGTGCCTCGGTCCACAGCTCGTCGGCCCAGTGCGGCGCATAGGGAGCGAGCAGCAGCACGAGCGCAGTGGCGACTGCACGGCACAGCTCCTTGTCGCGTGCGTCCTCCACCGTGGCGTTGAGGTAATCGGCCGTCGTGTTGGAGAGCTCCATGATCGACGCGAGCGCCGTGTTGAAGTTGAAGCGCTCGATGTCGGTGCCCACCTTCTTGATGGTCGCATGCATCTGGCGGTTGAGCTCCTTGGCAAGCTGGCCGTCATCGGCCGAACCGGTGGCGTCGACCAGCGACCACACCTGCCCCCACGCGCGCTTGAGGAAGCGCGCCATGGCCGCACAGCTTTTGTCGTCCCACTGCAGGTCCTTGTCGGGCGGAGCCATGAACAGGATGCAGGCGCGGGCGGCGTCGACGCCGTACTCGTCGATGAGCGACTCGGGCGACACGACGTTGCCCTTGGACTTGGACATCGTCTCGCCCTTGGAGTCCTTGACCATGCCCTGGCACAGCAGGTTGGTGAATGGCTCGTCGAAGTCGAGCATGCCGGCATCACGCGCGACCTTAGTCCAGAAGCGCGAGTACAGCAGGTGCAAGATGGCATGCTCGATGCCGCCAATGTACTGGTCGACGGGCATGAAGCGATCCGCCTTGTCCTCGGCGAAGGGAAGCTCGGTGTTATGCGGGTCGGTGTAGCGCAGGTAATACCAGGAGCTGCACGTGAAGGTATCCATGGTGTCGGTCTCGCGATGCGCGGGCTTGCCGCACACCGGGCAGGCGCACTCGTAGAACTCCTTGGAATCCTTGAGCGTTTCGCCCGCGGCGATGTCGATGTCCATGGGAAGGATGACCGGCAGGTCCTGTTCGGGAACGGGTACCAGGCCGCACTCGTCGCAATAGATCATCGGGATGGGATTGCCCCAGTAGCGCTGGCGGCTGATGAGCCAGTCACGCAGGCGGAAGTTCACGACCCCCTGGCCCAGGCCACGCTCGGCGAGCCAGTCGATGACCGCCTGCATGCCTTGCGAGTCATGACCACCGGGCATGCCGGTGAACTGCCCGGACTGCACCATGATGCCATCGCCGTTGAAGGCCTCGTCCCAGTCCACGTCGGTCACCTCGATATCACGCACGTCGGCGAGTTCGGTGGCAAGCGGGCTGTCCGTGGGCACGACGACCGGCGGAATGGGCAGCCCGTACTTGCGAGCGAACTCGAAGTCGCGCTGGTCACCACAGGGCACGGCCATGACAGCACCAGTGCCGTAGTCGGTCAGCACGTAGTCGGAAACCCATACCGGCACCTTGGCACCGTTGACGGGGTTGATGACGTAGCGGCCCGTGAACGCGCCATGCTTCTCGCGGTCGCCCATCGTGCGCTCGACGGCCGTGGCGGCGGCGGCAACCTTTTGCACCTCGCGCACCTCGGCCTCGTACTCGGTGCCCGCGACCAGGCGCTCGACGAGCTTGTGCTCGGGGGCAAGCATGAAGAAGGTGCAGCCAAAGAGCGTATCGGGGCGCGTCGTGAACACGGTGATGGTCTCGTCGGTGGGCTCGCCCGCCTCGTCGCAGAGGGTGAACTTCACCTCGGCGCCCTCGCTGCGACCGATCCAGTTGGCCTGCATCTGCTTGACGCGCTCGGGCCAGCCGGGCAGCTTGTCGAGGTCGTCAAGCAGCTCCTGGGCGTAATCGGTGATCTTGAGGTACCACTGGTCGAGCTCGCGGCGCTCGACCATGGAATGGCAGCGCCAGCACGTGCCCTGCTCGACCTGCTCGTTGGCGAGCACGGTCTTGCAGTCGGGACACCAGTTGACGGGGTTGGACTTGCGATAGGCCAGGCCCTTCTCGTACATCTTGAGGAAGAACCACTGGCCCCAACGGTAGTAGTCCTCCTTGCACGTGATGACCGTGCGGTCCCAATCGTAGGAAAGGCCCATGCGCTTGAAGCTCGCCATCTGGGTGTCGATGTTCTCGAAAGTCCAGGTGGCCGGATGGCTATGATGCTTGATGGCGGCGTTCTCGGCCGGCAGGCCAAAGGCGTCCCATCCGATGGGATGCAGCACGTCGTAGCCGTTCATGTGCAGGTAGCGCGCGTAGACGTCGCCAATCGTGTAGTTGCGCACGTGGCCCATGTGGATGTCGCCACTCGGATACGGGAACATCTCGAGCACGTACTTCGCGGGGCGCTCGGACGCCTCGTCGAGCTTGAAAAGGTCATGCTCCGCCCAGTACTTCTGCCATTTGGGTTCGATGGAATGCGGATCATATGCCTCGTGCATGGCCAACCTCCGATGTGCCGTCATATGCGTGCGTCAGACAAAACAGTGACACATCATACCGCAGCGTCAGGCCGATGACGCGCTCAAACGCGGCTAAAACGCGACGAGACCCAGATGTTCGAGGAGTATCTTGAGGCCGATGGCGATGAGCACGATACCGCCCGCGATCTGCGACGGCTTCTCGAAGCGCGCACCGAAGCGGTTGCCCACGACGACGCCGACGAGCGAGAGGACGAAGGTCGTGCAGCCGATGATGAGCGCGGCCGCCACGATGTCGATCTGCAGAAACGAGAAGCTGATGCCGACGGCCAGCGCGTCGATGCTCGTGGCGATGGCGAGCATGAAGAGCTCACGCAGGTCGAGCTTCTGCGTGGAGGTTTCGTCCTCCTCTTCCTCGCCCTCGTCATGGAAGGCATCCCAGAGCATCTTTCCACCGACGAAAGCGAGCAGGGCGAAGGCAATCCAATGGTCAACCGTCGTAACGTAGATGGCAAACGCGCTTCCCACCAGCCAACCGATGACCGGCATGAGACCCTGGAAGACGCCGAAGAACAGCGCGATGACGAGCGCATGGGTGTAGTTGACGCGATGCATGCCCAGGCCCTTGCAGACGGACACCGCAAACGCGTCCATCGACAGGCCGATGCCAATGAGGAATATCTCAACGAATCCCACGAGAAAGCCCTAGGCCACGGCATCCGGTTCGGTCGGTTGACCTTCGGCCCGGTTCACGTCCATGAGCTCACGCTGGAGCTGCTGCATCGTGGGCGGTACCCAGGTGATGGCGTCCGCGCCGGCGTCAATCGTGCTCCTGATGGAGGTGGCGTCCTTGCCGCCACTCGCGATGATGGGAATCTCCGGGAAGCGCTCGCGCACCTTCTCGACGACCATCGGCGTGTCCTTGCCGGCGGCGACGTTGACCACCTTGGCACCGGCCATGATCTTGGTGGCGATGAGCTCGTCAAAGGTCACGACCGTGAGGACGACGGGGATGTCGATGCTCGAGGAAATCTGATGCACGTCCTCGATGCTCGTGGGCGAATTGACGACGACGCCGTAAGCACCCTGCATCTCGGACTGGACGGCCATCGCTTTCGAACGCGCACCCGCCGTGGTCGTGCCGGCGACGCCCGTGAAGACCGGACGGCCCGAAGCCGTCACGAGCCCCTGCGTGATGATGGGCTGGCAGGTAAAGGGATACACGGCGAACACGGCGTCTGCATCGCAGTTGCAGATGATGGCCAGGTCCGTCGAGAAGACGAGGGACTTGACGCGGCGCCCGAAGAACGAGATGCCCGGACAGGCATCGATCTGCCGGGGGACGTGCAACGCTGCGGGGGCATGACGATACGTGCCGTCGATGGCCTTCGGGTCACAGCGCGTGACGATGGTATCGAGGTGCATGACGTCCGCCGGCGTGGAGGAAGAGCTCCCGTCATCGCGGGAGCGCATGCCCTTGAGGGCGCGAATCTTGTGAAGTGGCGATTTGCTCTTCATCGTCAGTCCTAACTCGAGGCGCCCTACAGGCCCCATCTCCAAAGGGGAGACAATGATAGCAATTCGCCTCGTTCCCGCGATGCTCGTCGCCGAAATTTAAGGAGATTCTAAGCGAGACAGGAAAATGAGACAGTTACTCAGAGACGCTGTCTCACTGGAATCCATGAGGCAACGTTGATTTCCTTTAACTTCCTTAATTTGCTTGAACCTCCTTGATTTCTTTGAACCTGCCGGTAAAAAGACTTTCGGCAAAGCAATGCAATCAAAAAGACGTCCTACGCTACGCAACCCAGCAGCCAATCAAGAGCGTAGACTTGGCTGATGCCCTGGTGCGACACCTCGTCGGTATCGTCCATAGTTATAAGGTATTTCGGATAATCGTCTTGGACTGAGCGAAGCGCCTGCAGCTCGCGCTTCAACGTTGCAGATGAGGATACCGTCTCCGCCACTTGGTAGTAGGCATATCCCTCGGCGCTCTCGACTACGAAATCGACTTCCGCATTGCCGACCTTGCCGATATACACGTTTTTGTAGCGGCGCTTGAGCTCGAGAAAGACCACATTCTCAAGGATTCTGCCCGTATCTCGTATGCGGCCGGAAAGCACCATACGTCGCATGCCCATATCGACGCCGTAATATTTCTCCTGCAATTTCAGGAGGCGCTTTCCTCGGAGGTCAAAGCGCTTTGCCGGATAAAAGATATAGCTGTCGACAAGTCCCG
Source organism: Coriobacteriaceae bacterium (assembly GCA_025992705.1). Lineage (NCBI taxonomy): Bacteria > Bacillati > Actinomycetota > Coriobacteriia > Coriobacteriales > Coriobacteriaceae > Coriobacteriaceae bacterium. The sequence continues at coordinate 736,230 of DAJPGJ010000001.1, read as the reverse complement.
AAATGTATTCAGACACAGTGTTCGGCGAGATTCTGATTCCCTGCGAAGTGATGAAATCGCTTATGGCCTTGGCAGAAGTAAGGTTTCCCACGTTGTCGAACAAATAGGTGGCAAGAGCATCGAGGCCTTGCGTATTGGCGATGTTCAGGCGCTGCGCCACGTCCTTGAAAAGCACGGTGCTCAAGATACCCTCAAGGTAATCGTACAGGCTCAAAGAACCATCTGTCTGCGTGAACGCACCTGGCATCCCTCCCGTGGAGATGTATCGATCGTAGAGCCTTTGCCGAGACGTGCTTGCATCCGATGCACCACAGAACTCCTTGAACGAAAGAGGGAGCATCGACACTTCCACATAGCGCCCAGAAAGCAGGGTGGCCAGCGTACCCCGAAGCATGAGAGCGTTCGAGCCCGTGATATACAGGTCAAGATTGTCGCGCGTATAAAGGCTGTCGACCGCGCGCTGGAACTCGGGGACGTTTTGCACCTCGTCTATGAACACATAGTTCATTTTCCCCGGTTTTGCACGAGCAAGCACCTCATCGTGTAGCTTGTGATAGTCGAGAAGATGCTCGTATTCCAACTGCTCGAGATTGATGACGATGATTTGATCCGAATCCACTCCCTCGGCCTGAAGGTGCTCCGCATAGAGCTGGAGCAGCGTTGATTTGCCGCAGCGTCTCACACCCGTGACGACCTTGATAAGGTCGCGGTCGCGCCATCTATCGAGCTGTTCGATGTAGTCAGGCCGTGGAATCATGATTCTCCTAAACTTCTCATTTGATTGAGAAGTTTAGCAAATGTTCAAAAAGTTCTCAATCATTTGCGAAGTTTTGCGATTTTTCGAAAAGTTCTCATTTGATTGAAAAGTAACGTGACTCTCCCCTACACTGCCGGGTTCGTAAGCCGCAGGATGTTGCGGCCAAACTCGTAGCCGTAGGGCGGCTCAGCCACCCAATCGGCCCTAAAATCGCGCGTCGTGGTTGAGACGCTTTCCCCGCGGTTCACCGTCAGGTACTCGTCACTCCATATGTCACGGTCGAAGGCGAGCAATCCGCCGTCCTCGCTCTCGACGATCACGGCCTGCGCCCACTTGAAGTCGATGAGGCGACGCGACCCCTTGGAAAGCAGCGCCGTGTCCACCACCACGAGCATATCGGCCACCTGGAAACCGCATTCCACACGCGTCACGTGCTTGCCCGGCGGCGTCCACAGCTCCCCCTTCGCGAGCTCGACGCGCAAAATCGCGACTTCCTCCTCGACGAAATCCGGCCCCAGTGCCAGCGTCTCGTGCTCGTTCACGAGGTCGACCGCGAAGCCGTCGAAGACGAGCCGTGCGGTCTTGTATATGTGGTCGCTTTCGCCATCGAGGCAGTAACCCTCGTAGGCGACGAGCTCACGGCCGATGCACGAGCGCAAAAGCGCCAGCGCCACATCGTCGAACTGCCTGCCGATTTCTATCAGGCTCATGACAAACCCGCCTTTCGCCTCGCACTCGTAGTATATTGACGCACTAAGCATACTGCATCGACCACCATATAGGAGGGTGTTCATGGAACGCGAGAACGCATGGAAGAGCTATAGCGACAAGGACCTCGACAAACTCGAAAAACTCAGCACCGACTACATCGAGTTCATCTCGGAGAATAAGACCGAGCGCGAGTGCGTGAACGCCTCGATCGCCATGGCGGAAAAGGCTGGGTACAAGTCGCTTGCCAAGGCCATCAAGAAGCAGCGCAAGCTCAAGGCCGGTGACAAGGTCTACGCCCAGACCCATGGCAAGGCCCTCATCCTGGCGGTGCTCGGCACCGACCCGCTCGAGGACGGCTTCAACATCCTGGGCGCCCACATCGACTCGCCGCGCCTCGACGCCAAGCAAAACCCGCTCTACGAGAACACCGACATTGCGCTACTCGACACGCATTATTACGGCGGCATCAAGAAGTACCAGTGGGTCACGCTCCCGCTCGCCATCCACGGCGTCATCGCCCTCAAGGCAGGCGAGTCCATCGAGGTCCGCGTGGGCGAGGACCCGTCCGACCCCGTGTTCTGCATCTCAGACCTGCTTCCCCACCTGGGCCAAAAGCAGATGGAGAAGAACGCCAAGGAGGTCATCGATGCCGAGGACCTCGACGTGATCGTAGGCAGCAGGCCGCTCCTGTTCGAGAAGGACAAGCTCAACGACGATTCGCCCGCATGGGAGAAGGTCGCCGAGAAGGAGCCGATCAAGGCTTCCGTGCTCAAGTACCTCGCCGAGTACTACGGCATCGAGGAAGAGGACTTCCTCTCCGCCGAGCTCGAGATAGTGCCGGCTGGTCGCGCGCGCGAGATGGGCTTCGACCGCTCCATGGTGATCGGCTACGGCCAGGACGACCGCGTCTGTGCCTACACGTCGCTCGTCGCCCAGCTCGCCATCGAGAATCCCAAGCGCACCGCCGTCACCGTGCTGGTCGACAAGGAGGAGATCGGCTCCGTGGGTGCCACGGGCATGGAGTCGCTGTTCTTCGAGAACACCATCGCCGAGATCATGGAGCTCGCCGGCGAGGGCGGACAGCTCAAGCTGCGTCGCGCGCTCGGCGCATGCAAAATGCTGTCCTCCGACGTCTCCGCCGCGCTCGACCCTTGCTATGCGAGCGTCTTCGAGCCCAAGAACGCCGCATACATGGGCCGTGGCCTCGTCTTCAACAAGTACACGGGAGCGCGCGGCAAGAGCGGCAGCAACGACACGTCGGCCGAGTTCGTCGCTGAGGTGCGCAAGGTCATGGACGATGCCGGCGTCGCGTTCCAGACCGCCGAGCTCGGCCGTGTCGACATCGGCGGCGGCGGCACGATCGCCTACATCCCGGCCAAGTACGACATGGACGTCATCGACAGTGGCGTGGCCGTGCTCTCGATGCACGCTCCCTGGGAGATCACGAGCAAGGCCGACATCTACGAGGCCCGCAAGGGCTACGAGGCGTTCCTGAAGAACGCATAGGGAAACATACGAAAGAGCCTCATTTGAGCGTGCAGCTCCACCGAGCTGCACGTTTTTTTCGTTTTCTTATGATCGCCCCTGTGTTTATGCGCATTTTTAACGTTTTCCTAGGACTCGCAGTAGCGAACTGCAAGAAACAGGCGTTTTCCCAGGGTTCAGCACCCATTTAGGCTAGGAAAACGCAAATACTTTGCATATCTCGCCCCGCAATCCTAGGAAAACGTAATTTTCCCGCAAGCCTCTTCCAGCAAGCCTGGGAAAACGCCAATTACCAGCAAACAAATGCGCGCCTTACTCCGTGAAGTACCCCACGCCGCCTTCGATGAGCGGCTGGTAGCTCAGGTCCGGGATGTTCTGGTACACGCCCGCGCTCCAACGCTCGGTATGCCCCATCTTGCCGAGCACGCGCCCGTCCGGGCTCGTGATGCCCTCGATGGCGAGCACCGAGCCATTGGGGTTCACGTCGAGGTCCATGCTCGGCATGCCGTCGAGGCCCACGTACTGCGTCGCGATCTGACCGCTCTCGATAAGCTGCTCGAGCGTGTCATCGTTGGCGACAAAACGTCCCTCGCCATGGCTGATGGCGACGGTATGGATGTTGCCCACCTCGCAGCGCGAGAGCCACGGTGACAGGTTGGACGCCACGCGCGTGCGCACGATGCGGCTCTGATGCCTGCCGATCGTGTTGAAGGTGAGCGTCGGGCAGCCTGCATCAGTCGTGACGATATCGCCATAGGGCACCAGGCCGAGCTTGACGAGTGCTTGGAAGCCGTTACAGATACCCAGCATAAGACCATCGCGATCGTTGAGCAGACGGCGCACCGCCTCCGTCACGTTGGGGTTGCGGAAGAACGCCGTGATGAACTTGGCACTGCCATCGGGCTCGTCGCCACCGGAAAAACCGCCGGGGATCATGATGATCTGGCTGTTGTCGATTTTCTCGACAAAGGCACGCGTGCTCTCTGCGACCGCGTCCGGCGTCAGGTTGTTGATGATGAAGGTCTCGGGCACGGCGCCGGCGCGCTCGAAGGCGAGCGCCGTGTCGTACTCGCAGTTGTTGCCCGGAAAGACCGGAATGATGACACGCGGCTTGGCGAGATTGCCGCAATACGTGAGCGGCACATGGCTCGCATCGCTAATCATGTCGACCCCGCCGCCATCCTCACGGTACGGGAATACGTCCTCGAGCTCGCTTTCCCACGCCTCCTGCAGCACGGCAAGACGCACGGTCTGCCCACCGGCGATGATCGCGTATTCCTCGATGGTCTCACCCAGGTCAACCACGTGCATGTTCTCGGTCGACTCGACCGGTGCGGCACCGGGTGCCAGCTCGACAAGGAAGGAGCCGTACGCGTTGACAAAGAGCGTGTCGAGATCGACGTCGTCATTGATGCGCAGACCGATGCCATTGCCGAGGCACATCTTGAAGATCAGCTCCGCATCGCACCCAAAGCCCGGCGTGCCCACAGCGAGCACCTGACCATCCTTGATGAGACGCTCGACCGTGTCGAGGCACTCGAGCAGGCCGGCCTTCTCGGGCATGAGCCCGTCGGCTTCGTAGAAGGGATGGATGCAGAGCACCTCATGGCCCACACCCTTGAACTCGGGGCTCATAGCGTTATCGACATGCCCGCACGCCGTCGCGAAGCTCACGAGCGTCGGTGGAACGTCCAGGTCCTCGAAGCTACCCGACATGGAGTCCTTGCCACCGATGGAACCCACGCCAAGGTCGATCTGCGCCATGAGGGCACCGAGCAGCGACGCGGCGGGCTTGCCCCATCGCTCGGGAACATCGCGCAAAGAGCCAAAGTACTCCTGGAAAGTCAGATAGGTATCCTCGCGCGCAAAGCCCGCGGCCACGAGCTTGGCCACGCTCTCGACAACGGCGAGATACGCGCCCTTGAACTGGTTGGCCGATGACAGATACGGATTGAAGCCCCAGGCCATACCACTCGTCGTGGTGGTTTCGCCCTCGACGGGGAGCTTGGCGATCATCGCCATGGGGGTGGTGAGCTGCCGTGCGCCGCCAAAGGGCATGAGCACCGTGTTGGCGCCGATGGTGGAATCGAACATCTCGACGAGGCCCTTGTTCGAGGCGACGTTGAGGTCGGTGACGACGCTCTTCATGCGCTCGGCGAAGCTCTCGCCTTCCCAGTTGGGAGCATAGTCCTCGCCAGCGGCGATATGCACGTTCATCTGCTTGGAAGCGCCGTTTGAATTGAGGAACTCACGGCTTACGTCGACGATCGTGTCCCCGCGCCATGTCATGCGCACGCGCGGCTCCTCGGTGACGGTCGCGATGACGACGGCCTCGACGTTCTCCTCGTTCGCATACGAGAGGAACTCCTCGACATCTTCCGCCGCTACGGCGCAGGCCATGCGCTCCTGGCTCTCCGAAATGGCGAGCTCGGTGCCGTCCAGGCCGTCGTACTTCTTGGGAACGCAATCGAGGTCGATGAGCAGGCCATCGGCGATCTCTCCCGTGGCGACGCTCACGCCACCTGCGCCAAAGTCGTTGCAACGCTTGATGAGCCGACAGGCGTCCTTGCGACGGAAGAGGCGCTGCAACTTGCGCTCGACCGGCGCGTTGCCTTTCTGCACCTCGGCGCCGCAGGTCTCGATGCTCGAAACGTTGTGGGCCTTGGAGGATCCGGTCGCGCCGCCGATGCCGTCACGGCCCGTGCGACCGCCGAGCAGGATGATCTTGTCACCGGCGACTGGCGTCTCACGTCGCACGTGGTCGGCGGGGGTGGCGCCCACCACGGCGCCAATCTCCATGCGCTTGGCCGCGTAACCCGGATGGTACAGCTCGTTGACCTGACCCGTGGCAAGGCCGATCTGGTTACCATAGCTCGAATAGCCATGCGCCGCCGTCGTCACGATCTTGCGCTGCGGCAGCTTGCCAGCAAGTGTCTCGGCGATGGGCGTATGCGGGTCTGCGGCACCCGTCACACGCATGGCCTGGTACACGTAGGAGCGACCGGACAGCGGATCGCGGATGCAACCGCCAATGCACGTTGCCGCGCCACCGAAGGGCTCAACCTCGGTGGGATGGTTGTGCGTCTCGTTCTTGAAGAGGAACAGCCAGTCCTCATCCGCGCCGTTGACGTCAACCTTGACCTTGACGGTGCAGGCGTTGATCTCCTCGCTCTCATCGAGGCCCGTGAGGATGCCCTTGTTCTTGAGGTACTTCGCGCCGATGGTGCCCATGTCCATGAGGCAAATGGGTTTCTCGTCACGCCCAAGCTCGTGGCGCATGTCCAGGTACGCGTCGAAGGCAGCCTGGACGATCTCGTCATCGATCTCGATGTCGGTAAGCTCGGTGCCGAAGGTGGTGTGACGGCAGTGGTCGGACCAGTAGGTATCGACCATCTTCACTTCCGTGATGGTCGGGTCACGATGCTCGACGTTGGCAAAGTAATCCTGGAAGACTTTTATGTCTGCCAGGTCCATTGCCAAACCGCGCTCGCGAATGAAGATTTCCAGGACCTCGTCGTCGTAATCGATAAAGTGCTCGATGACCTCGACGTCGGCTGGTTCGGGATACTCCGTCTTGAGCGTCTCGACCTCATCGAGCGAGGCCTCGCGCGCCTCGACGGGATTGATGACGTAGTGCTTAATGGCAGCGATGTCATCATCGTTCAAATCGCCCTCGAGCAGGTACAGCGTCGCGCTACGCACTTCGGGGCGCTCGCCACACGAGACGAACTGAATGCACTCGCTCGCCGAATCTGCTCGTTGGTCAAACTGACCGGGCAGATACTCGACGGCAAAGAGCACGGAATCGTCGGTAAGGGTGGGTAGGCGGCGATGCGCCATATCGACCTGGGGCTCGCTAAAAACAGTGGGAACGCATTGCTCGAAGAGCTCGTCATCAATACCCTCGACATCGTAGCGGCGGATTGTGCGCAAACTCTCGAGCCCCTCGATTCCAAGCAGCGTGCGAAGTTCCGCCTCCAGCTGCTTTGACTCGACATCGAACTCGGGTTTCTTTTCGACATAGACGCGAGAAACCATTCCCAGGCCTCCAATTATCTCGTGGCTTATTTGCCACGAGATATCTTACATGAATGGAGCATGTGGTATCGTTTGCACAACGTCTCGACAATGCCAAAGGAGCCATCATGAAGCGCTCGTTCATACTCGTTATCTCTTGCGTTTGCGCACTCGCACTCGCCCTGCTCGCCCTGACCGCCTGCGGTGGCGGCTCATCGGACTCCTCGCAAAGCTCGGCTTCGAGCTCTGCGGCGTCTTCGGATGCAAGCGGCACGGAGGGCTCCGATGAGGGCAATCCCGAGGATGCGACGGCTTCGAGCATGTCTTCCGACGAGGTTCGCAGCGTCTTCGAGCAGGCTGTCACCGGCATGAGCGAGTACTACAAGGGCACGACGCCCGTGGGCGAGCAGCTCTACTACGCTGGTGGTGCCGATGGCGAGAACGCCATTCTCGTCTTGGTCGTCCCCGAGTCCAGCGCATCGGCCGTCTTCATCGGCCCGGCTACGGTCGGTGATGACAACAAGCTCACGGTCCAGGACGAGACGACGGGCAGCTCCATCTCCTTTGCCGTCATCGATAACGGCGATGGCACGTATTCGTTCAGCATGGGCGACCAATACGGTGCCGCCGTGATGAGCAGATGCAGCTCCGCCGAGGTCGTCGACGCACTCACCGAGGTCGTCATGGCAACAAGCGCCGCCCAGGCAGGATCCCAGGACACCACCCAAGGCCAGGACCAGACCCAGCCGCAAGAGTAGAAGTGACCCCAAACGAAGCTAACACATGAGTCAAACTTCCAATCGAACACGTCGAAGCGCTTCGGGACGCTCACGCTCCTCGAGCCGCTCGTGCTCAACCCGTCCTCCCATCACGGGTAAGCGCAGCTCAGTCAAAGCTGCTGCCCAACGCCAGGTCAACCTCAGGGGCGCTGTCAACAGCCGCAACCTCAAGCGCGTGAAGACGCCCCGCAAGGCATCGCGCATGGTGCTTGTCATCGTGCTCTGCATCGTCATCGCCATCGCTGGCGCCGCCGCGCTCTTCTCCCAGACCGACACGGCAAAATACGCCGCCTGCGAGCAATATCGTCCCGTCGTTCAGCAGGCATGCAAAGATTGCAACCTTGACACGGAATGGGTCGATTGCCTGCTTGCGGCCATGGTCGTCGAGTCGGGTGGCGACAAGAACGTCAAAAGCGTGCTCAACGTTGGTGGCGATATCATGCAGGCCGCAGAGGGCGCGTATGGCTGGATCGTCATGAACGGATGGCCCGAGCGCGGCATCTCCGCCGAGTCAACCGAAGCGTCCATCTACGCCGGCGTTATGGAGTTCAAACAGAACCTCCAACTCTGGGAGGGCTATCTCGGTACCATCACGCCCAATGACGCAACCGAGATTCAGCTCGTCATCCAGGGATATAACTTCGGTGCCGATGGCTGGTTCAAGTGGTGCAAGGAGCGTGGCGTCAGAGCGTATACCGTGGAGCTCGCCCGCGAGTACTCCGAAACGAAGATGCCCGCAGACGCAAAGGGCACTCCCACGCATGCCCAGAAGTGGCTCACAGCCTACGATGCCATCCACGCCGGCCACTAAGCGTCCCAACTGAAGCAGCCATCGGGTGCCGCCCCTTTTTGTCATTTCGACCGGAGCGGCCGGCGGGTGCCGCCCCTCTTGTCATTTCGACCGGAGCGGCCGGCGGGTGCCGCCCCTCTTGTCATTTCGACCGGAGCGGCCGCAAGGCCGCGAAGTGGAGGAATCTCTCCATTCCGCTCGAGATGACAAAAACGGCGCAGGCCCAATTCTGGGTCTGCGCCGTCGATTCCGGACGAAGCGTCTTTGCTATTTCATGCCGTACCAGCCAACGCCCTCGTATCTCCAGCCTATGCTCACGAGATAGTCGCGTTCAGCTTCGCTCGTGGTGTAGTTGTGCGATCCGGAATTGTTGAAGGGTGCGCTCGGATCGACGTTGGGATTGAACTCGCGGTGCAGGGGCACTCCTTGGGCATCGTCGGAATACCAGCCGACGCCCTCGTCATCCCAACCCACCGAAACCAGGTAGTCGCGCTCGACGGTCGAGGTCGTGTAGTGGTGGTCGGTGCCCGAATACAGACGATACACGGGCGTCGTCGACTCGTCTGGCGCGATCCAGCCAACGCCCTCGTCATTCCAACCGGCCGCGACGGTCGCATCACGCTCGGTCGTGCTCGCCGTGTAGAAATGCTCGCCGGAATTCGGATTGTACAGGCGGTACATGGCCGTCTGCTCGGGATCGTAGGTGCCCTCGGTACCAGCCTTGCGGGCGTTCCTGAAGTCCGTCATCGCCTTCTCGAGGTTGAAGAGCGCCTTGTCGATGTTGAGCTGCGTGGGCTTGTCGGAGGCAATCAGATCCTCGGCCTGCTTCACTCTCGTCTCCAGCTCGGTGAAAACGTCGGTCGGCACCCAGTACTTGGACGGATGCACGTCAGAGCCGTCCTTGCTGGCGATGGCGCTGTCCATCAGGTCCTTGGCCCACTTTGCGTTGCTCTCGAGCTTCTTGAGATCCTCGTCAGCCGCGGGATCCTCGTAGGCATAGGCCTTGATGGGGAAGTTGTCTATCTGGGTGCCGGCAAGCGCATCGATGTCCCGTGCGTCTTTCGAGAAGTCCCTCCATGCAAGGTCGGCGCCGGGGTCTTCGTCAGGAGCGGCAAAGATGAAGCTCTCGCCCTCGTTTACCACACTCTTCGAGTAGAAGGCGGGCGACATGCTCTTGACCTGCTCCACGGTTTGCTCTTCTGCGAGCTGCTTTATCTCCTCCACTTTGGTGGGATCCTCGACATAGGCGGTAGCCGCGGCCTTTGCCTCATCCTCGGTCTTGCCATCCTTCAACGCATCCTCATACTTGCGTTCCCAGAGCGCGTTGCTCAGGGTTTCGACCACGTTGGCAAAGATGGCGTCGTGGTGTCTCTCGTAGTTCTGGTCGTAGAGCTTCTCCCACGTCTTCTTATCATAACCAGCGTCGAAGCTCACGTAGTAGTGACCATTATCCAGGCATTTCTGGGTCAGCACCACGGAGAAGAGCTCACCTTCGGGTAAGGAAAACGCCTGATCGCCCAAGTCGATGGTGTGGAACCCGCCAAAATCGTACGTTGCCTTGACGGTCGCGAGCTTCTCGCCCTGAACCGGGGTCGTCGCGCCCTTGTCGAGATGGTAGACCTCGAAGGTTGCCTCGGTGTTCGGACGCGTCGTCTCGCAGGTCAGCTTGCGCACCGTCTGGCCACCAGCAGAGGTAAAGACATTGGCCTCTTGTATCTGACGCGTATCGGACTGCGACACCACGCTTTGTGACGGCATGTAGTCGTACTGGTAGATCGAATAGAACTCGCGCTCGTCGACTATGGACTTGACGTCGAAGTCGAACGCCTCGGGCTTGGAGATGGTCTTGTCGTAATACGAGAGATAGAAGTAGCCGCTTCCGTCTATTCCCCAGCCACCGGGGATCTCATTGGGGAACCCGCCGTCCTTGGAGCCCCAGCTGTTCTTGACGATCCAGGCACCGTCCCCTGGAGGCTGGTGGCTGGGATCGACCTCGCCCGTCGCGGGGTCGGGGTTGCCGAAGTTCTCCTTCGAGTAGCTATCGTCCCAGCCCACGATGGTCACAGCATGGGTGATGGGAACCTTGTCGTAGGTGTAGTGCGCCCAGGTCTGCGGGTTCATGTACCCCGTGCTGGTGATCTGGTCAGGGCGGGACTGATCGGCCATGAAGGCGATGGCAACGCCACGGCCGGCTTGCAACTGCTCCTTGATCGCGGTGTTTGCCGCGGCCAGGACCTCTTGACCACCCTCGACAAAGGCACCATCCGACTCGTAGCAATCGCCCGGGGAGGGGAGCTGGATGGACTCCTGCAGCTCGACGCCCTGGTAGAAACGCTGACTCTCGTCCACCGACCAGTCGTCATCGGCGCTGTAGTAAAGGTCATCGGGATCTACCTTGCCCTCCTTGCCCCGGTAGGGCACATCCTCTTCGGGGACGGGACCAATGCCGGAGGAGAACAGGGAGGTGCCATAGATCATCATGCCGCCCGATGCGAAGGGAGCGTTCACGCCCTCCCTGGTGCTTATCATGCCCTCGCCGCCCTGGTTCGAGTCATCGTCCTCGGGCAGTGGCTGATAGGTGAACCAGGTAAGATGACGCTCAGAGAGGTCCGGCGTGATGATGTCGATGCCCTCGTCCTTGGCCTCGGAGAGGATGCTCGTCTCGGATGCCGCGGCTACGGCAAACGCCCAGCACGCGCTCCAGGGATTCTGGAGCTTGACGGGAGAAACCGCTCCCTCATCGCGCAAGTCAAACTTCGCCGGCAGGTCCGCCGTCGCCCGCAGGCTATCGGCAGAGGCCAAGGTCGTCCAGGCGAAGGGATCCGATGCGTTGGAATCGGCAACGGATTGCGCGATGGTGCCCGTGGAGTTCGCACCCGGGGCGGCAAACGCGGCCGCCGGAACCCCGACCAGGCTGGCAGCTAGAGCAGCCGATAGGGTGACCCGTCCGAGCCAGGCACCGCGCTTCTTCATGCTTCTCGTAATTCCCACGGCAACACTTCCTTTCCATAGAAAGACACCATCACGTGGAGGAACTTCCTCCATATAGTCATGACGCCATGATACCAAGGGGTCCACCGCTCCCCCGGCAACAACCCGGTATCAAGATGATGAGAGGGGCGGTAAGGCTCCACGGGAGACCGTCCCCTAAAAGGCGGAAAGCTCACCTATCGTCCGCACGCAGACGACAGATGAGCTTCCTATAGCAGATGCCCCAGAGACATCCGAACCAAACGTTGCAGCGTCTTGGTCTAGCTGTAACGACGGCCGTAGGCTACGACGCCGGAGCTTCTCCTGTTAAAGATCCAGTGCCGACGGATATAGATTGCGTTTTCTTCACGATTGAACAGCCTGGAAATCCACATTTAAACCACCCTTGTACTGCTATCCGTTCCCGCCTTGTATTTCCCGATGAAACCGATTCCCTAGCACGCCTCTTCCCGCTTGTCCTCGTCCTCCGACTGCGTGTCGGGAACGACGAGGTCAAACGGAATACGGTTTTGGGCAACAAGTTGCTTCGTTGCCATGACGACGTAGGTGTTGAAGTTCAGTCCAAGCGCGTCGAGCTTTGCGCTGGCTTCCTTCTTCAGATCGTCGTCCATGCGTATGGTCGTCGACTTCATCATTGTTCTTGCCTTTGGCTACGTTTATGTAATATGTATATCTATTAGTAGTGCATTAGGCGTGCATAGTATATCTCATATATTTCTATTTGACATAATTTTTTAGGCAGAAAATCCAGAAAAAAGAACGACCGACCCCTCAACGGGGTCGGCCGAGCCTTCTGCGGTATGTCTGATGTATATCTTTTTAGGCTTTTTGCCTAATTACCTTCGAACGCATCCAGATCCCATTGGAGCCACGCATGCGCAAGCTCCACGATGGCGCGATAGAAGCCTGATCCGTCCTGCTCGACTTGCTCGTTGTCGAGCATACGCTGCAAAAGGGCAAGAGGATGCTCTTCGAAGAAGGCCGCCAATGTCTTGAGTTGTTCGTCACTTGGCTGCTGAAGGTAGTCGAGCGGCACGAGCATGAAGAGCTCGTTGGCGATGTGATCATCCGGCAAGAAGCGCTGGATGCTCGTCTCGACGCCCAGCTCATGGGCCACGTCATAAACGGCGCTCCCATCGAGCCCATAAGCGCTCTCGAGCGGAGGCATGGGTGCGTCTGGCAACAGGAAGGCCTGGGCATACTCGGCATCCATCGCCATCTTGCGGTGATCCTCGGGAATGTCAGCCAGCTTGGCAACCGCCGCCTCGACATGATCGAGAGCGTCGTGGGTGCGCTCGTTTTCGAGACTCTCCCGCAGGCCAGCCCAAAACGCCGGATCACTCACGTTGTAGAGCAGGGTCTCGTCGAGCGGATACCCGAGAATGTTACCGAGAAACTGGTACACGGGCATGCTGCCCTGCCCGTCGTGGTCATGATCGTGATCGTGCATGCCATCTCCTTTCAAACCAGACAATAATCGCCGGGGCAGTTTTGTCTGGTTTCGCAGGTCAAAGTGTCTTCCGCGAGTATAATGGCTGGCACTACCGAATGACGGGACAGCGAATGATTGACACCGAACTGATAGTGGACCTCAAAGTGACCGTTCCCTTGCGTGTCACCGACTTTGATCGCTACGGGCGTCTCAAGCCCTCGGCCGTCCTGGCGCTCTTCCAGGAAGCGGCGACCGTGCAGGCAAACGTCATGGATATCGGCCATGACGCCATGGAGCGTCGCGGCGTATTCTGGGCGGTCATTCGCACCTATTACGAAGTCATTCGTCAGCCGGAACTCTACACGAGCGTGCAAATTCGCACCTGGCCCCACTCGCCCTCGCGATTCTCGTTCCAGCGCGATTACATCATGAGCTCGCTTGATGACGAGGTACTCGTACGCGGCACTTCCGAGTGGGTGCTCATGAGTCCGGAAACGCGCCAGTTCGTGAGCCTCGCCGGGGTGTACGATCCACCCGAGAACCTGATCGAAGAGCGCAACTTCGAGAAGAAGCAGCGCAAGATTCGTGACTTCGACACGCGCGATGCCGTGCCGTATGTGGTCATTCCGCCCTACACGGCAGCCGACATTAATGGCCATGTCAACAACAGCGTCTACGCCGACTATCCCTTTGACGCCATCAACCCGAGTTCGGAACACAGCGTCAAGAGCTTCCAGATCGACTTCAGGCACGAAGCGCGCACGGGCGACCCGCTCGCTATCTACACCAAGCGCGATGATGGCATGATCTTCACCAAGGGCGTCGATGCGAAGGGCGAGATCGTCTTTGCCGCACGGACGGAATTCTAGGCCTCGTCCTGCGTCAGCTCGTCCATCGCACGGTTGGCCAGCTCGTCGGCCCTGATGTTGCCCGCGTTATCCGCATGACCCTTGACCTTGTGAAAGCGTATATCGGCAAAGCGATCGCGCTCCTCGTCAAGCGCAATCCACAGCTCCTTGTTCGCAACGGGTTGCTTTTTTGAGTTGACCCATCCCTTGCGTTTCCACCCCTCGATCCACGAGGTGATGCCACCGAGCACATAGGCGCTGTCGAGGTACACGTCAGTCGGAACCGCCTTGTTCTTGATGGCGCGCAGGCCCTCGATGGCGGCCGTCAGCTCCATCTTGTTGTTGGTGGTGTCGCGCTCGCCTCCGTAGAGCTCCTTCTCGTGCTCTCCCCAGACGAGGTAGACGCCCCAGCCGCCCACATTGCTGTCGCTCTGATTGCCACGGCAACCGCCATCGCAGTAGATTTCCAGTCTTGTCATGGCCGCCTACTGACGGTAGTAGGTCAGGAAGTCTTCGATTGCGTCCATCGCCTCGCCGAGCGTGCGACGGCGTGGTAGGTAGACGATGCGGAAGTGATCGGTGTCAGTGCAGTTGAAGCCGCTTCCCTGAACGATGAGCACCTTCTTGTCCTTGAGCAAGTCGAGCGCGAATCGCTCGTCATCGGTGATGTTGAAGCGTTTCTTGTCGAGCTTGGGGAAGATGTAGAACGCGGCCTTGGGCTTCACGACGCTCACGCCGGGCATCTCGCACAGGCGCTCGTAGACGAAGTTGCGCTGCTCGTATATGCGACCGCCGGGGACCACGTAGTTGCGCACGCTCTGATGTCCCCACAGCGCCGTCTGCACGATGGACTGCGCCGGCACGTTGGAGCACAGGCGCATGTTCGTGAGCATGTTGAGGCCCTCGATGTAATCCCGGGCAATGCGCTTGTTGCCGGAAAGTGCCATCCATCCGATGCGATAGCCCGCGATCATGTGCGACTTCGAGAGGCCCGAGAAGGTGACGCAGAACAGATCCGGGGCAAGCGACGCGATGGAGACATGCTCCCCCTCGCCTTCCATGACGAGACGGTCGTAAATCTCGTCCGAGAAAATCATGAGCTGATGCTCGCGGGCGATGTCGACAATTTCCTGCAGCACCCCGCGCGGGTACAGCGCACCTGTGGGATTGTTGGGATTGATGATGACGATGGCCTTGGTACGCGGCGTAATCTTGGAGCGAATGTCATCAAGGTCGGGATACCACTCCGCCTCCTCATCACAGACGTAGTGCACGGGATGACCGCCCGCGAGCGTGGCGCAGGCCGTCCACAGCGGGTAATCGGGCATGGGCAGAAGGATCTCGTCGCCATCGTCGAGCAGGGCCGACATGCAGATGTTGATGAGCTCGGAGACGCCATTGCCCGTATAGATGTCCTCCATCTGCACGTTGGGCAGCCCTTTGAGCTGGTAGTACTGCATGATGGCCTTACGGGCAGACCATAGACCCTTCGAATCCGAATATCCCTCGCAGTCCGCAAGCTGCAGCGACATGTCGTGCACGACCTCATCGACCGCACGAAAGCCGAAGGGCGCCGGATTGCCGATGTTGAGCTTGAGCACGTGCATGCCCGCCTGCTCCATGCGATTTGCCTCGTCGAGCACGGGACCGCGTACGTCGTAGAGAACGTTATCGAGCTTCGTGGACTTCTTGAACTGACGCAAGGGTGCCGGTTCTTCCTCGATTGTCCGTCCATCCGCATGCGGATGCTGCGGCTCCTCGCTTGCCTGCTGACCCGGATTGAGCCAGTCCGCTGCGACATCGAGTGCCTGGGCAAGGAAGTTCAACGTTGATTTGCGCGGCATGGTCTTGCCGCTCACATATTGGCTCAGTTGGCTCTTACCCAGCTTGACGCCCTGGATTTCGGCCTGTCGCAGCAAGTCGACCTGCTTGAGGCCGCTCGCCTTCATCGCTTCTCTGAGTCGTTCGGCAAAAACAGATGAGTTCATTTTCTGCTCCATAAGTTCAATTTACTGGTCACGAAGTTCATTTTTAGCAGAATAGCATAACGAGCAAGCCAAGAGGTTCAATTTCGAAAATGGGACAAATGGACAGGACATTTGTCCCACATTTCCCCCATCCGTGTGGGCGGGCTGCTCCGCTCCGACGGTCGCTTCCCGACAGCCCGCTTCGCGGTCTTTACGGCGCGCTCCCTTGGACCTCCGCTTCACAGCCCGCCCACACGGATTCCTATATTCAGAAAAGCGAACGCTTGTTCGTGTCTCAGTCATCCCCTATACTTTCGTGCCATGGAAGAGAACGGCAAAAAGCAACGGTCGTACGTCGCAATCGACCTCAAGTCCTTCTACGCATCGGTCGAGTGTGCCGAGCGTGGTCTTGATGCGCTTACGACCAACCTCGTCGTGGCAGACAAGCGTCGCACCGAGAAGACCATATGCCTTGCCGTCTCGCCTTCTCTCAAGGCACACGGCATCTCGGGCAGGGCACGCCTCTTCGAGGTCATCCAGGCCGTCAAGAAAATCAACGCCCAGCGCAGAGCGCAGGCGCCGGGCCGCAAACTCGTAGGCTCCTCGAGCAATGCCGTCGAGCTATCCCAACATCCCGAGCTCGCCCTCGACTATGTCATCGCCCCGCCACGCATGGCCCTCTACCTGCAACGCAGTACAGAGATTTACGAGATATACCTGCGTCATGTCGCCCCCGAGGACATCCACGTCTACTCCATCGACGAGGTCTTCATCGACGTGACGGGCTACCTGCGCACAGCCGGCATGACGGCACACGAGTTCGCCGCCATGCTCATCTCGGACGTTCTGGCCGAGACGGGTATTACGGCCACGGTCGGTCTCGGCACCAACCTCTACCTTGCCAAGGTCGCGATGGATATCGTTGCCAAGCATATACCCGCCGGCCCGGATGGGGCACGCATCGCCGAGCTCGACGAGATGAGCTACCGCCGCCTGCTCTGGAACCATCGCCCTCTCACGGACTTCTGGCGTGTGGGTCTCGCGACAGCTCGCAAGCTCGACCAGGTGGGGCTCGGCACGATGGGGGATATCGCCCGGGCATCGGTTGCCGGTCCGCAGGCAAGCAGGAACGAGGACACGCTCTACGACCTTTTCGGCGTAAACGCCGAGCTGCTCATCGACCACGCCTGGGGCTGGGAGCCCTGCACGCTCGCAGACGTCCGGGCGTATCGTCCCGAGTCCAACAGCCTCGGCTCAGGGCAGGTGCTACAGCACCCTTATCCCTTCAACAAGACGCGCCTCGTCATGCGCGAGATGGCCGAGCAGCTCAGCCTCGACCTTGTCGAGAAGGGTCTCGTCACCACTCAAATCGTCATCACCGTCGGCTACGACAGAAAGAACCTGGAAGACCCGGTCATCGCATCGCAATACGATGGCGATACCACCACCGATTTCTACGGTCGCACGGTACCCAAACATGCCCACGGCTCCATTAACCTGCCACGTCATACCTCGTCGTCACGTCTCATCGTCGATGCCGCCCTCGAGCTTTTCGACTCGACCGTCAACCCACACTTGCTCGCCCGTCGCCTTAACATCACGGCATGTGACGTCAAGCGCGAGCAAGAGAGCACGCAGGATACCCCACAAGAAGAACAACTCGAGCTCTTTGCCGATTACGACAAGGACGAGCGTGCCAACGCCGTCAAAGAGCAAGAGCTATCCCAGGAGCATCGCCGCCAGGAGGCAATACTGGCGGCTAGAAGGCGCTTCGGCAAGAATGCCGTGCTCAAGGGCACGAACTTGCAGGAGGGCGCCACGCAAACGCAACGCAACAAGCAGATCGGAGGCCATCAGGCATGAGCGATGCAGAGCACATATACGCCGACATCATCGACTTGCCGCATCACGTATCGAGCAAATATCCCCACATGTCAATGGAGCAACGGGCTGCCCAGTTTTCGCCCTTTGCGGCACTTGCCGGACATACCGAGGCCATCAAGCAGGCGGCGCATCACGCCCAAGAACATGGGCCTGATGCGCCGATAGACCAATCGGAATTCGATTACTGCTGAGACAAAGGGACGGTCCTGACGTCTCGATTTAACCGAAACGTCAGGACCGTCCCAAAACGTCAGACACGTCACTAGCCATTGATGTACGAATACCCCTGCGAGAGCAACGTCTGCACGCGGTCATCGGCCAGCGAGTAAATGACCTGCTTGCCATCGCGTACGAAGTCCACGAGACGCTCCTGCTTCATGCTGCGCAGCTGGTGCGAGGTGGCACCCTGCGTGACCCCCGCTGCATGCGCGATGTCAGCGACGCACTTGGGACCCTCCACGAGGGAGTACAGAATCTTGAGACGCGTTGGGTCAGCGAAGATCTTGAAGAGGTTGGCGAGGCTGAAGAGTGACTCCTCGCTCGGCATCTTGAAGTTCATCGGCTGCATGTCGTAAATGGTCTGCGGCTTGGACGTGGTCTTGCTATGTGACCCCATCGAGTGCTTGGGCACATAGGCCGAGGACATCTTGGGCTGTGTTGCCGCCGGCTTGGCCGTGGACACGGTCTTGCTCGCAGGCTGCACCTGCGGCGTTGCGTCATGCTTCTTGTCGTGCTTCTTCTCGGGCTTGGACTTCGATGGCTTGACATCGGCCTTGAGCTCGAGCTTCGCGGCCTTGTCTTTCGCCTTGCTCTTCTTCTTGTCCTTGTCCTTCTTCTTGCCCTTTGCCATGACGCGCCTCCTTCTACTGCGATGGCCGGGAATATGCCCGACCATCGACCGCATCGATTGCCGTTACCCCGTTATGAAGGGAAGAATATTCGTGATGAGAATCACCGCGACGAGAATCGGGGCGATGTACTTGATCATAACGACCCAGGCCTTCTCGGCCTTGAACTCGCTTAAAATCTCGATCTCCTCGATAAGCGCCTTGGGCTTGATAATCCAACCAACGAAGACGCAGGTCAGAATCGCGACGATGGGCATGAGCACCGAGTTCGAGATGAAGTCGAAGAAGTCGAGCAGCGTCGATCCCTCGCCGATGGGCTGGATAAACGACAGCGAGTTATAGCCCGCATTGACGACGAAGCCAACCGCCACGATGAAGATCATCACGATGATGAGGGACTTGGTGCGCGACAGATGCGTGCCGTCGGACACGATCGACACGAGCGCCTCGGTCAGGCTGATGGCACTCGTCAACGCCGCGAAGAACACGAGCAAGAAGAACACGAAACCGATGACGGTCGCCCAGGTGAGGTCCATCGTGTTGAACACCTCGGGCAGGGTGATGAACATGAGTGACGGACCGGACTTTGCGGCAACGGCCTCGGCAGAGCCCATCGCAACGAAGGCAGCCGGCACGATCATGAGACCGGCGAAGAACGAGACGCCGAAGTCAAAGCCCGCGATGCGCGTGACCGATGACGTCAGGCTGTCCTGCTTGCGCATGTAGCTGCCATACGTAACCATGATGCCCATGGCCAGCGAAAGCGAGTAGAACATCTGCCCCAACGCGTTGATGACGAGCTCGGGCGAGAACTTGCTGAAGTCGGGCACGAGGTAGTACGCGGCGCCCTCGAGTGCGCCAGGCATCGTGAGCACGAAAACAGCAATCGCGATTGCCATGACGATGAGCGCAGGCATCATGATGAGATTGGCCTTCTCGATGCCCTTTTGCACGCCAAGCGCGACGATAATGAAGACGATTGCCATGAAGACGAGCATGAACAGGAAACTCTCAGTGTTGCTGCTGATGAAGCCGCCAAAGAAGTCGCCACCATCGGCCAGTGCCGCCGGACCCGCCGTGACGTAGCTCACCATGTACTTGGTGACCCAACCGCCGATGATGCAGTAATACGGCGTGATGATGAACGGCACGGCCGCCGCGAGCACGCCAATGAAGGTGAACTTGGCGCCAAAATGCCTGAAGGCGCCGATGACGGATTGGCGCGTCTTGCGACCGAGCGCGGTCTCGAGCAGCAACAGGGAGACGCCGAAGGTCAAAACGAGCACCAGGTAGGTGAGCAGGAACATGCCGCCACCGTACTTCGCGGCGAGATACGGAAAACGCCAGAGATTTCCGAGGCCGACGGCCGATGCCGCCGCAGCCAAAATGAACGCCCACTTACCCGACCACGTTGCACGGGTCGATGCTTCTTGAACTTCCTTAACTTCTTGTGCCATTGTTCAATTCCCCAAATATTCGTGTAAAACAAGCATATGCGATTATACGCAAAGCTCCTTGGAAGCTAAGCGCCAATCTGTTCGATCACGACATCGGCCACGCGATTGGCAATCGCATCGGCCTGTTCCTGCGTGTGTGCTTCGACCATGACGCGAATGAGCGGTTCGGTGCCCGACGCCCTCACGAGCAGACGACCCTCCTCGCCGAGCTCCTCCTCGGCAGCTGCCTCGGCGGCGGCGATAGCCTCGTTTCCCTCGTAGAGGGCACGGTCGGTAACGCGCACGTTGACGAGCGCCTGCGGGAACTTCTCCATTACCTCCATGAGTTCCTTGGCCGTTTTGCCACTTGCGGCAATGACACCGAGCAGCTCGAGCGCGGACACGAGACCGTCACCCGTCGTGTTGCGTTTGCCGAAGATGATGTGGCCGGATTGCTCGCCGCCAAGCACGGCGCCGTGCTCGCGCATGGCCTCGAGCACGTAGCGGTCGCCCACCTTGGTGGTGATGACGTCGATGCCCTCCCGTTTCATGGCAAGCTGGAAGCCGAGATTGGCCATGACCGTCGACACAACGAGATTGTTGTCGAGCAAACCGCGCTCCTTGAGGTCCTTCGCGCAGATGGCGAGCAGAAAATCGCCGTCGATGACCGTACCGTCGGATGCGAGTGCGAGCATGCGGTCGGCATCGCCGTCATGGGCAATCGCGATATCGGCACCGCGGCTTTCCATCAGGAACTTCACCGGCTCGAGGTGCGTCGAGCCACAGCCCACGTTGATCTCGCTGCCATCGGGATCGGCGTTGATGACGAAGACCTCGGCACCGAGCGCGCGCAGGGTGGCCGGCGTCGTCTCACACGATGCGCCGTGAGCGCAATCAACGGCAATCTTCATGCCGGAAAGGTCGACGCCGCGCTCCTGCAGCACCGCAGCCGCATGGTTGGCGTAATAGAGAGCGGCATTGGGCACAGGACGCGATTGTCCGGTCTCGACCTGCTCGCCGCGCAGCTCCTCGACGAGCTCCTGCATTTCGTCCTCGAGCGCGTCGGGCAGCTTGTAGCCCTCGCCGTCGAAGAACTTGATGCCGTTGTATTCGGGCGGATTGTGGCTTGCCGAGATGACGATACCGCAATCGGCACCCATCTCACGCGTGATGAGCGCGACGGCGGGCGTCGGCACGATGCCGACGACGGCGGGTTGTCCGCCTTCCGCGCAGATGCCGTCAACGAGCGCTTGCTCGAGCATGGGACCTGACTCGCGGCTATCGCGCCCGATGAAGATGCGCTTGCCGATCTTGCGGACCGCCGCACGCCCCAGGGCGACCGCCAGGTCGCGGTCGAGTTCCTCACCTGCGACGCCGCGTACGCCATCCGTACCAAACAATCGAGCCATGCTGCCTCCCGCTCTCGCGATACAAGTTCCTGAAAAAGGGTTTCTGGAAATTGTATCGCAAACGGGCGGGCAGGGCGTCCTTAGACGTAGAAGAGCATGTCGTTGTACGTGGGCATCGGCCAATAGGCGCGATCGGTGAGCTCCTCGAGGCGGTCGGCGACGCTGCGCAGATTGTCCATGGCGGGCACGACGAGCTCGAC
The DNA here is from genome assembly GCA_025992705.1 of Coriobacteriaceae bacterium. Classification (NCBI taxonomy): domain Bacteria; kingdom Bacillati; phylum Actinomycetota; class Coriobacteriia; order Coriobacteriales; family Coriobacteriaceae; species Coriobacteriaceae bacterium. The sequence goes on along the minus strand of DAJPGJ010000001.1, from coordinate 714,676 downwards.
GTAAGCAGCGGCACGCTCGGGCCAGGTCTCCTTGTCGTAGGCCTCCTCGTGCAACATGTGCAGCGCGTGCGTCTTGAGGCCCATCTCGTGCAGGCAATCAGACAGGCGTTCGAGCAGCTTCTCCTCGGTCTCGGCCGACAGGTCGGGATTGACGGCCTTCTTGGCGATGATCTCGTCGGCGACGACCTTGCTGTACTTGATGACGGCCGGCGTGATGATGCGATTCGCGATGTCGAGCATGCACATCGCCTCGATGTTCTTCACCTTGGCGTAATGCTCCATGTCGACGCCATAACGAGCGCGCATCTCGGCCTCGTCGAGGATGCCGAAGCTGTCCATGAGCTCGATGCTCTCGGGCTTGATGTAGGCCTGCAGGGCTTCGGGCGTCGTACGGTTGTTGGCAAGGCCACGGCGCTCGGCCTCGATGGGCCATTCCTCGGAATAGCCGTTGCCGTTGAAGATGATGCGCTTGTGCGCGTTGAAGACATCGCGGCAGATGGCGATTGCCTCGGCCTCGACATCCTCGGCGCCTTCGAGACGATCGGCGTATTCCTTGAAGCTCTTGGCAACGGCAGCGTTGAGCACCGTGTTGGGAGACGAGAGGTTGAGCTCGCTACCCGGCATGCGGAACTCGAAACGGTTGCCGGTGAACGCAAACGGAGACGTGCGGTTGCGGTCGGTGTTGTCCTGCTCGAGCGAGGGAAGCACCTCGCTGCCGAGGTCCATGCGTCCCATCTTGTGCGAGATGGCATCCTCGCCCGCGGCAATCGCGTCGACGATACTCGTGAGCTCGTCGCCCAGGAAGATCGACACGATGGCGGGCGGCGCCTCGTTCGCACCGAGACGATGATCGTTGCCGGCAGATGCAACCGTGGCGCGCAGCAGTTCCTGATAATCGTCGACACCCTGGATGACGGCAGCGAGCGAGAGCAGGAAGATGTAGTTGTGCGCCGGGTCATCGCCGGGGTTGAGCATGTTGAGGCCAGGCGTGGCTATGGACCAGTTATCGTGCTTGCCCGAGCCGTTGATGCCCTTGAAGGGCTTCTCGTTGAGCAGGCAGGCAAGCCCATGATGCGGCGCTGCCTCGCGCAGCACCTCCATCGTCAGAAGGTTGTTGTCGATGGCGACGTTCGCGCGCGAGAAGATGGGCGCGATTTCGTGCTGGCATGGCGCGACCTCGTTGTGCTTGGTCTTCGCATCCACGCCCATGCGCCACAGCGTGTCATCGACCTCTTTCATGAAGTCGCTCACGACCTCACGGATAGCGCCAAAGTAGTGCTCCTCGAGCTCCTGCCCCTTCATGGGGTGGGCACCAAAGAGCGTCCTGCCGCACATGATGAGGTCGGGGCGACGACGGTAATCGTCCTCCTTGATGAGGAAGTACTCCTGCTCGGCGCCGACGGTGGTGATGACCTGCGGGACATCGTCGATGCCGAAGCAGGCAAGCACGCGCTTGGCCTGGTCGGAAATCGCCCTCATGCTGCGAAGAAGCGGGGTCTTCTTGTCGAGGGACTCGCCCGTATAGGAGATGAACGCCGTAGGGATACATAGCACCTCGTCCTTGATGAACGCGAAGCTCGTCGGATCCCAGGCAGTATAGCCACGTGCCTCGGCGGTGCCACGCAGGCCGCCACTCGGGAACGATGACGCGTCTGGCTCGCCCTGGATGAGCTCCTTGCCGGAGAACGACGTGATGGCCGCACCGTCACCAAGCGGGTCGATGAAAGCGTCATGCTTCTCCGAGGTGATGCCGGAGAGCGGCTGGAACCAGTGCGTGTAGTGCGTGCAGCCGTTTTCGATGGCCCATTCCTTCATGGCGTGCGCCACGGCATTGGCGGAGTCCTCATCGAGCGCCGTTCCGTTCTGAATGGTCTCGTGCAGGCTCTTGTACACCGGCTTGGGCAAGCGGTCATGCATGACCTTGTCGTTGAACACCATGCTTCCGTAGATCTTGCTGATATCTTCCGCCATGAGCTTCTCCCTTGGGCGTCTTCGGTAGTGGGCAGTAGTGTATCGTACGTGAACGAAATTCACGATAAGGGCGTTTTGTTTCGATTGTTTTAACGATTTTGATGAGACAGTTGCTCAGAGCAACTGTCTCATTTTGTCATTTCGAGCGGAGCGCAGCGGACCACCTCTGTCATTTCGAGCGTAGCGCAGCGAAGTCGAGAAATCTCACCACGAGATCTCTCCACTTCGCGGCCTAGCGGCCGCTTCGGTCGAGATGACAGAGAGGCGCGTGACAACGGCCGCTTCGGTCGAGATGACCAGACAAAAGTTGCCGGGGCAGAATTGTCTGGTTTGCGAACGCATCGATCCCTTATTCGTGCTGGATGAGGTACTGGGCGACGTCTTCGGCGGCATTGGCGCCATCGGCGACTGCCGTCGTGATCTGGTAAAGCTCCTTGGAGCGTATGTCGCCCGCTGCGTAGACGCCCGGCACGCTCGTCTCCCCCACCGAATTGGTGACGACGTGGCCGGTGCGATCAAGCTTGACGGCATTGTTCAAGAACTCGACGTTGGGCACGGTGCCGATAGCGACGAAGAGCGCCGAACACGCGATGTTCGACTCCTCGCCCGTGTTCACGTTCTTGAGCTTGAGTCCCGTGACCGCGAAATCCTCGCCGACGATTTCCTCCACGGTCGTGTTCCAGATGATCTCGACATTGTCGAGCTCCTTGAGCTTGACGTTGTAGATGGCCGTGGCGCGCAACACGTCACGGCGTACGATGACCGTCACCTTATTGCAGATGCGCGAGAGGTAGATCGCATCCGCGACGGCCGTATTGCCGCCGCCGACGACGCAGACGTCCTTGCCCTTGAAAAAGTTGCCATCGCAGGTAGCGCAATACGAGACACCCGAGCCCTTGAACTCTTCCTCGCCCGGAATGCTGAGCAGGGCAGGCCTGACGCCGGTGGCGATGATGACCGTCTTCGCCGTCAAGTCATCGCCAGATGCCATATGAAGCTTCTTGGGGCAGGCATCGAAGTCAACGGAGAGCACGGCATCGTAGATAATCTGCGCGCCGAAGCTCGTCGCCTGCTTGGTCATGATCTCCGAGAGCTCATAGCCACTCGTCGACTGGTTGAAGCCGGGATAGTTCTCCAGATGCTCGGTAAGCGCCATCTGGCCACCGGGGGCGAGTCGTTCGATAACCGCACACGTAAGACCCGCACGTGCACAGTACATTGCGGCGGTCAAACCCGCCGGACCCGCCCCGATGATCAGGGCATCATACGTTGTCGACGTATCGGCTGCCATATCGTGACCTCTCGTTTGCCTGGCGCGTGGCCTAGTCGAACATGGCGAGGACGCCGTACTTGGGCATTGCGCCCACGTTCTTCTTGACGGGCTCACCGTTCTTGAAGAGCATCAGGGTCGGTACGGAGCTGATGTGATAGCGCTCGGCGATATCGCGGCTCTCGTCGATGTCGACCTTGAAGACATGCGCCTTGCCCTGCATCTCGTCGGCAACCTCCTCGATGACAGGTGCGAGCATATTGCACGGGCCACACCACGTTGCAAAGAAGTCTACGAGCACGGGCTCCTGCGCACCGAGGACGACCTCGTCGAAGTCTGCTGAAGTTGCATGCTGAACCATTTTGGGTCCTCCGTTCATCCAGTAATTCGTACGCTTCGCATTATATGCTTACTAGCAAACAGTATATTCGTGGTAGAATAAATCGTTACGAAACCTTCACGCTTCAACTTGGCAACCGTTGCCTGCAAGCTCTTCCCAAAACATTCACGCTGTCATACACTATGCGAACACATGTTTGCATATGAGTACCCGAGGGCAGGTTCATGGCTTCCGAAAACATCGTCATCAAAGGTGCACGTCAACACAACCTCAAGGATATCGACCTCACGATTCCGCGTGACGAGCTCATCGTCTTCACGGGCCTCTCCGGCTCGGGCAAAAGCTCGCTCGCCTTCGACACCATCTACGCCGAGGGCCAGCGTCGCTACGTCGAGTCCCTCTCCTCGTACGCGCGTCAGTTCCTCGGACAGATGGAGAAACCCGACATCGATTCGATCGATGGCCTCTCCCCCGCCGTCTCGATCGACCAGAAGACCACCTCCAAGAATCCGCGCTCGACCGTCGGCACCACGACGGAAATCTATGATTACCTGCGCTTGCTCTATGCACGCATCGGCACGCCCCACTGCCCCGTCTGCGGGCGCGTCATCGAGAAGCAGACGGCCGACCAGATTGCGGATCGCATCATGGGGCACAGCACGCCCGGCGATCGCATCATCGTCATGGCTCCCGTCGTGCGCGGCCGCAAAGGCGAGTTCGTCAAGTTCTTCGAGGACCTGGTCAAGGAGGGCTTCTCGCGCGTGCGCATCGACGGCGAGATGCACCGCCTCGACGAGGGCCTCAAGCTCGACAAGAAGTACAAGCACGACATCGAGGTCGTCATCGACCGCATCGTGCTGAAGGAGAGCGCCCTGCCGCGCCTCGTCGAGGCCATCGAAACAGCCACGACCCTCACCAAGGGCAACGTCCTCATCAAGGTGCTCCCCAAGGACGACGAGGAGGCCGACGCAGGCGTAGAGCACTCCTCGGGCGCACTTGCAGCTGCCGGCGTCGAGGGCGAGTACCTCTTCAGCATGGCGCTTGCCTGCCCCGAACACGACTACTCGATGGACGAGCTTAACCCGCGCGACTTCTCGTTCAACGCACCGTACGGCGCCTGCCCAGACTGCCTGGGCCTCGGCGCACGCCAGGAGGTTGACCCGGATCTCGTCGTTCCGGACGAGAACCTCACGCTCGAAGAGGGTGCCATCGCGCTGTTCAGCCCCTCGAGCAACTACTACCCGCAGATGTACGCTGCCGTCTGCGAGCACGTGGGCGGCGACATGTCGACGCCCTGGAAGGACCTCCCCAAGAAGACCCGCGACGCCCTGCTCTACGGCCTGGGCGACGAGAAGATCCGCATCGACTACGTCACGCGCGACGGACGCGACACCTACTGGTTCACGCGCTGGGAGGGCGTGCTCGCCGCCATCATGCGCAAGCACGACGAAAGCGACAGCGACCGCACGCGGGCGCGCCTCGAGGAGTTCATGGCGATCAATCCCTGCCACACCTGCAATGGCAGTCGCCTCAAACCCGAGGTGCTGGCCGTGACCATATCCGACAAGAACATCTTCGAGGCCACGCAGCTTTCCGCCGTCCGTGCGCTCGAATTCTTCGAAAACATCGAGATGACGGAGATACAAGCCCTCATCGGAAAGCCCATCGTCAAGGAGATCTGCACGCGCTTGAAGTTCCTCGTCGACGTCGGCCTCGACTACCTCACGCTCGACCGGCCCACGGCCACGCTCTCAGGCGGCGAGGCACAGCGCATCCGCTTGGCAACGCAAATCGGCGCGGGCCTCATGGGCGTGCTCTACATCCTTGACGAGCCCTCCATCGGCTTGCATCAACGCGATAACGAGCGTCTCATCGAGACGCTCAAGCATCTACGTGATCTCGGCAACACCGTCATCGTGGTCGAGCACGACGAGGACACCATCCGCAGTGCTGATTACGTGGTCGATATCGGACCAGGAGCGGGCGTTGCCGGCGGCCATGTCGTCGCGCAGGGTTCCCCGGCAGACATCGCCGCTTGCCCGGAGTCCATCACGGGCCAGTACCTCTCCGGGACGCGCTCCATCCCCGTGCCGGCCAAACGTCGCAATCCCAAGCGAGGCGCCATCAAGCTCAAGGGGGCAAAGGCCAACAACCTCAAGAACGTCAACGTGCAAGTCGAGATCGGCACGCTCACCGTCGTCACCGGCGTGAGCGGATCAGGCAAGAGCTCGCTTGTCACCGACACGCTCGCACCTGCGTTATCCAATCAGGTCATGCGCACGCGCAAACGCGTGGGCAAGCACCGTTCGCTCGAAGGCGTCGATCTTATCGACAAGGTCGTCGATATCGACCAGTCCCCCATCGGACGCACGCCGCGCAGTAATCCCGCAACCTATATCGGCGTCTGGGACGATATCCGCAAGCTCTACGCGAGCCTGCCCGAGAGCCGCGCCCGCGGATACTCCGCCGGTCGCTTCTCGTTTAACGTCGCCGGTGGCCGTTGCGAGGCCTGCAAAGGCGACGGTCAGCTCAAGATCGAGATGCACTTCCTCCCAGACATCTACGTCCCCTGCGAAGTCTGCGGCGGTGCCCGCTACAATCGCGAGACGCTGCAGGTCACGTATCGTGGCAAATCCATCGGCGACTTGCTCGACATGACGGTAGCGGAGGCCTGCCAGTTCTTCGAGAACATTCCCAACATCAAGCGCAAGCTCCAGACCCTCAACGATGTCGGTCTGGGCTACATCACGCTTGGCCAGCCGGCAACGACGCTCTCCGGTGGCGAGGCACAGCGCGTCAAGCTCTCGAGCGAGCTGCAAAAGGTGCAGACGGGCAAGACCTTCTACATCCTCGACGAGCCGACGACCGGCTTGCACTTCGAGGACGTGCGTCAGCTGCTCGAGGTGCTCGAGCGCCTCGTCGACGCAGGCAACACCGTACTCGTCATCGAGCATAACCTCGACATCATCAAGGCCGCGGACCGCATCATCGACCTCGGTCCCGAAGGCGGCGATGGCGGAGGTACGGTCGTGGCTTACGGCACGCCCGAGAAAGTCGCCCAATGCGAGGACAGCCACACCGCCCGTTTCCTCCGCGAGCTGCTGTCCGAGAAGCTCGACCTCATATCGACGATCTAACGGTTGTCCTCGGCGACTTTGCCGAGCGCCGTCATCGCGACGAGCGCCACCGTGACGGCGGGCTCCTCCTTGCCGCAGGGAATCGAGTACTTCAACGACTTCGAGAAGTAGAGCGCACGCATGTTGCCGAGGATTTCGCGCACCTCGTCATCTTTGTCGATGGCGCCCTTCAGGGCGGCGGACACCGGTGCGATCACGACCTTGCCGCCCGTCTGCGAAATGGAGGTGACGCCGCATTCGGATGCGAGCGCCTTGATCTTCGCGCGGTCGAGCATGTTCTGCGCAGGCTGTGGCGGCGTCCCAAACCCAGAACGCATCTGATCCGCGATCCTCTCGACATCATCGACGCTTTGGGCGGCGGCGATCTTGCGATAGAACAGCACGCGCTCGTCGGTTTCGGGCATGTATTCCTCGGGAATGAAGAAGTCCGCAGCCAGGTCGATCTGCACGTCCTCGTGCGCGATCCCCTGCTCGCCACGGGCATCGGCCACCGCTTGCGCCAGCATGGACGCAAACAAATCGAAGCCGACGGCGCTCATGTTGCCGCTCTGCTCGGCACCCAGAATGCTTCCCGCACCGCGGATCTCGAGGTCCTTCATCGCGATCTTCATGCCGCTGCCCAGGTCCGTGAACTCGCCAATCGCCTGCAAGCGTTCGGTCGCCTCTTCGGTCAGGGGCTTCTCGGGCGGGAAGAGGAAGTATGCGTAGGCCTGCTGGTTCGAGCGACCGACACGGCCCTTGAGCTGGTAGAGCTGCGCCAGACCCAAGCGCTGCGAATCCTCGATGATGAGTGTGTTGGTGTGCGGGTTGTCGATGCCGTTTTCGATGATGGTGGTTGCGACGAGTACGTCAATCTCGCCCGCCGCGAACTGCTCCATCACAGTCTCGATCTGCTTGGCGCTCATCTTGCCGTGCGCGATGCCGATGCGCGCCTCCGGTGCCGCCGACTCGACACGCTCGAGCGCGTCCTCGATGGTGCGCACGCGATTGCTCACGTAGTACACCTGCCCGCCGCGTTCCATCTCGCGCCTGATGGCGCCACTCACGATGTCCTCATCCCACTCGCCCACATGCACGGCAACGGGGCGCCTGTTGGGCGGCGGCGTATGGATGAGCGACATGTCGCGCACGCCCGACAGCGACATCTGCAGAGTGCGCGGGATGGGCGTGGCCGAAAGCGTCAGTACGTCGACGGATTCGCGCAGGTTCTTGAGCTGCTCCTTATGGCCCACGCCAAAGCGCTGTTCCTCGTCAATGATGACAAGCCCGAGATTCTTCGGGTTCACATCGCGACTCAGCAGACGATGCGTGCCCACGAGCACATCGACGCTGCCATCGGCAAAGCCCTCGAGTGCGGCCTTCTGCTGGGCGCTCGACCGGAAACGACTCATGACTTCGACGCGGATGCCGAAGGGCTCGAAGCGGTCGTGAAAGGTCGTATAGTGCTGCTGCGCGAGAATCGTCGTCGGGCACAGGATCATGACCTGCTTCTTGTCGCTCACGGCCTTGAATGCCGCACGCAGCGCAACTTCGGTCTTGCCAAAGCCCACGTCACCGCAAATGAGACGATCCATGGGCTTCTCGGATTCCATGTCAGCCTTCACGTCGGCGATGGCCTTGAGTTGGTCGGGCGTCTCCTCATAGGGAAAGACCTGTTCCATCTCCTCCTGCCAGACGGTGTCCGACGAATATGAAAAGCCCTTGACAGAAGAGCGCCGCGCATATAGATCGACCAGGTCGAACGCGAGCTTCTTGGCCGATTTGCGAGCGCGACCCATGGTACGGCTCCAGTCGGCCGTATGCAGGCGCGTCAAACGCGGAGCCGAGCCATCGGGTCCCACGTAGCGCGTCACGCGGTCAATCTGCTCGACGGGCACGTAGAGCTTGTCGCCTTCAGCGTAGGAAAGCAGCAGGTAGTCACGCTCCTGGCCAGCCGCCTCTTGGCGCACCATGCCCGAGAAGAGCGCGATGCCATGCGATGCGTGCACCACGTAATCGCCCGGCTTGTACGGGAAGGTGATGTCGGTGATATCGATGTTCTTGGCCTGGCGGGCACTGCCCCCGCGTCGCGACAGATCCGCGATGGAAATCATCGCGAGGCGCGCATCGGGAATGATGAAGCCATTGGGCACGTCGATGTCGATGATGTTGAGATAGCGCCGGTCGAACGATTTCTCGCCCTCATCGGGCACCTCGACGAAGGGTATGGAGCAGTCGCCGAACACAAGCTCGAAATCCTCGCGTGCCCTGCGATCGGGAACCGCGAACATCGTCGTCATGCCGGCTTTGATCTGCGCCCTGATGGTGGTGTACAGCTTCTCCTCGCGCCCGGCGACATTTGGCCGTTGCACCGCCACGTCGGCATCGACATCACCGCCAATGCGCATGATGGATTGCAAGGTCAGGCGTTGACGCGTCCCGAAGTCCATCTTCGCGGGCGGCGCGAACAGCCCCTCGAGCTCGTCATCGGAAACGCCGGCCTCATGTGCCATGACCTGTATCTCGTCGAAACGATGCGCCGCATCGTCGAAGAGCGATCGTGGCTCTGCGATGACGATGAGCGAGCCCTTCGCCGCATGGGAAATGGGTTGTCCCAGCTCCTTGTAGAGATACGGCGCGAAGCGATCCATGTCGCCAAAGACGACGCCCTCCTCGAGCATCGCAACCTTGTCGATCGTCTCGCGATTGCTGGCAAGCTCGGCACGCAGGGCTTCCTTGAGGCGCTTGAGGCCGCCGGCACTCACGGCGAACTCGCGCGCTGGCCAGATCTCGGCTTGCTCGATTTCGCCAATCGTCTGGCCCGTGCTGGCCACCACGCGACGTAACCCGTCCACGTCATCGCCGAAGAACTCGATGCGCACCGGCGCGGTCATGCCCGAGCCAAACACGTCGATCGTATCGCCTTGCTGCGTGAAGGTGCCGGGGCCATCGAGCTCGCCGAGTCGCTCGTATCCGCGGCTCACGAGCATGTCGGCGAAATCCTCGTAGGCGACGAGCTCGCCCGTTGCCGCGTCCACGACGCCATCGGCGCATGAGACGATGAGTGGCGAGAAGACGTTACCCGAGGCGGGCGCGACCTTGCGCAGCAGCGCACGCGCGGAGGCGACGACCACCACGGGACGCCCGAGCGTGAGGAGCCCAAGCGCCCGGGCACGTGCGCCGATGACCTTGTGGTCGGGGCGCACATCCTGCCAGGGCATGTCCGTACGCTCGGGATACACGCAGGTGTGCGCGCGCCCGATATAGGCCGCGACGTCGTTGGCGAAGCGCTCGGCTGCGTCGTTTCCGCTCACGACAACGAAGATCGTGCGTGGCTCGCGCGCGAACAGGGATGCCACGACGAAGGGGCGCACGGACGCGACAATGCCCAGCGAGGTGTCATCGCCTGCCTCGAGTTTGGCGAGCACGGGCTTCAGCTTCTCCGCAGAGAAGAATTGGCGTTGTAGTTGATCTATCAGCATGCTCGCTAGAATAGCCCAAACAAGTGGAAAGGTCATGCGATACCCAACATCATCCTGCGTTAAAATGAATATGTTCGATATTCACCTTTGTAAAGGAGAGCATCATGACGAACAACGTTGCGAACAATCTCACCGAGACCTTCCAAAACATCTTCCTCGCTGGCGTCGGGGCTTTGTCTATCGGCGGCGAGAAGGCCAAGGCCGTCATCGACGATCTCGTGGAGCGAGGACAGGTCACTGTCGACCAGGGCCGCAAGCTGAACGAGGAACTCAAGCACAAGGCCGAAGAGAGCGTCAGCAAGGTGCGCGAGGAGTCCATCCGCGCCTACGTGCGCTCGCTTACACCGGAGGAGCGAGTTGCCTTCGCCGAGCAGATGGCCCAAATCGCCCGCGAGATGGAAGATGACGGCAAAGACGACGTCGTCGTCGAGGCAGAAGAGGTCGCAGACGATGACGATGTCGTCATCAATCCCGACGGCACCTACGGAGGCAACGACGTCGACCCCGTCGAGCACCTCGATGTCGAAGCGCATGCAGAGCCCTCAGCCGGCACGGCCGACCCCGGCGATGTCGTCATCAATCCCGACGGCACCTACGGAGGCAACGACGTCGATCCCGTCGAGCACCTCAAGGGCGAATAACGGGTCATGCCAACGAGCGGCAACAACCTATTCAGGCGCGTCTTCGGCACGCCATCGGGTGTCAGCCCGCAAAAGCAGTTCGGGCTGACACGCCGCTCTCGCTTCGCGCGCCTACGCGAGCTGCTGAGCATCGTGCGCCGCTACCATGCCTTCCAGGGCATCACCCCCATCGAAATGCGCTCCATGCTCGAGGAGCTCGGCCCGAGCTTCATCAAGATCGGGCAGACACTCTCGACACGCTCCGAAATACTGCCGCCCGCATACTGCGAGGAACTCTCGAAGCTCCAGATGGATTGTGACCCGCTTCCCTTCGACGAAGTCCTCTCTGCGCTCGATACCATCTATGGCAAGGAGCGCCGCGAGCAGATCTTCTCGGAAATCGACCCCACGCCCCTCGGCAGCGCTTCGCTTGCGCAAGTGCATCGGGCGGTCTTGCGCGAAAGCGGCGAGCTCGTCGCCATCAAGGTGCAACGCCCCGGCGTGCGCATTACCATGGCGCAAGACATCGACATGATGCGCTCGCTCGCCAAATACGCGCAGCGCTTCATGAAGGGCAACCAGATCGTCGACTTGCGCGACGTGGTCGAGGAGCTCTGGCAGACCTTCCTCGAGGAGACGGACTTCGATAAGGAAGCCCAGAATCTCGCCGAATTCGCCGAGCTCAACAAGGACGTCGCCTTCCTCCACTGTCTCAAACCGTATCCGCAATATTGCACCGAAGAGGTGCTGGTCATGGAGTACGTCGACGGCATCTCGATTCGCGACACGCAGAAACTCGTCAAGCACGGATATGACCTCGCCGAAATCGGCGAGAAACTACTCGACAACTACGCCACGCAGATTCTCGACGATGGCTTCTTCCACGCCGATCCGCATCCCGGCAACATCGAGATCAAAGATGGCTGCATCGTCTATCTCGATCTTGGCAACATGGGGCGCCTCACGCCCGACGAGCGTGCAAGTTTCACGCGCATCATCGTTGCCGTCGGCCATGAGAGCTCGACCATGCTCGAGGACGCGCTCATCGGCTTCTCGGTCGGCGGAGACATCAACGCCATCGACCATCCACGCCTGCTCAGCATACTCGACCGCATCATCGACCGATACGCATCGGCGGAAATGGACGAGATAGACATCGGCGCATTCCTCACCGACATCACCAACGCCATGCGCGAATGCAAGCTCGAGCTGCCGAGCTGCCTCACCGCCGTTGCCCGCGGTTTGGTCACGCTCGAAGGCACGCTCATTAACTTCGTAGGCAGCTTCAACATGGTCGATGTCATCAACGGACACCTCAGCCGCGAGAAAACCCCGATGGACGAGTTCAAGCAGATGACACGCGACCTCATCATCAGCCTCGACCGCTCCGCCCGCGGTCTCGCGCGCGCCACCGAATACATCGGCGACGTCACCCACATGCTGAGCCGCGGCCAGCTCAAGGTCAACATGGAGATGCTGAGCAGCCAGGAGCCTCTCGGCAAGCTCTCGCGCATCATCAACCGTCTCACGCTCGGCATGATCACGGCCGGTACGCTCGTGAGCGCCGCGCTCGTGAGCACGATCTCGGAGCCGACCGTCGCAGGACTGCCCGTGCTCTCGTTTACGGGCTACTGCGTCGGCATTGGCCTCACGCTTTGGATCATCATCGACATCATTCGCCACGGCGGCAATAACGCCTAGACGGGGACACCTCGCATAGCGCCGGGAATCCTTGGCAACATCTTCGTCGAGACAGACACGTACCTGCTCCGGAAGACGCCGCACATGCTAGATGCCCAGCCAGCCTCCGATAATCGGCATCCAACCCATGATAAAGATAATGACGAGGAGCACCGGAATGCAATAGCTGACCCAGCCATGCATCCATTGCGGAAACTTCATGCCCTCGCCGGTATCGACTTCCTTGATGAAGTTCTTCCAGCCCCAGCCAAACTTGCGCGTGCAGAAGAGCAGGAACACGAGCGAGCCAAGGGGTAGCAGGTTGTTCGAGACGATGAAGTCCTCGATACCCTGGATATCGCCGATGCCCGGAACCTGCACGCCAGAGAGCACGTTGAAACCCAGAGCGCACGGCAGCGACAGTATGGTGATGAGCACGAGCGCGATGCGAACGGTCTTGAGACGATCCCAACCCTTGTAATCCATGAACATCGCGATGATGTTCTCGAACACGGCGACAACCGTGGAAAGTGCCGCAAACGACATGAACAGGAAGAAGAGCGCGCCCCAGAGCTGCCCAAGCCACATCTGCGCAAACACGTTGGGCAAGGTCACGAACACGAGGCCCGGGCCGCTTCCCGGATCGACGCCAAAGGCAAAACAAGCAGGAAAGATGATGAGGCCGGCCATGAGCGCAATGACGGTATCGAGCACGCCGACGGAGAGCGCCTGCCCGAAGATGCGACGTTCCTTGCCCAGATAGCTACCGAAGATCTCCATGGAGCCAATGCCGATGGAGAGCGTGAAGAAGCTCTGTCCCATCGCGGCGTAGACGACCTCCGCGAAACCCGCGGGGCCATTGGCGAACATCTTGGAGAAATCCGGCATGAGGTAGAAGGCCAAGCCGCCCTCGGCACCTGGCAGCGTAACCGCGCGGACAACGAGAACGAGAAGGATCACGAACAGCGCGCACATCATGAATTTGGTAACGCGCTCGACGCCCTTGTTCACGCCAAATCCGCAGATGAGCATGCCTATCACGCACACGATGATTGTCCAAACCACGACCTCACCGGGATTTGCGAGCATCGTCTCGAAAACGCCGCCCACCTGGGCCGTGTCCAAGCCATTGAACTCGCCGGACGCCATCTTGATGAAGTAGTCGAGCATCCAGCCCGCCACGCAGGTATAGAACATCATGAGCATGAAGTTGCCGATGAAACCCACCCAGCGCATGAAATGCCACTTGGTGCCCGCAGGCTCAAGCACGTCAAAAGCGCGCGAGATGGACTTCTGGCTTGCGCGACCCACCGTATACTCGAAACAGAGCATGGGCAGGCCGAAGAGCATGAGGAAAAGAATGTAGAGGATGATGAAGGCGGCGCCACCGTACTCGCCCGTGATGTAGGGAAAGCGCCAGACGTTTCCCAAGCCGATTGCGCAGCCTGCACTTACCAGCAGAAAGCCAATGTTGCTCGAAAACCTATCGCGTTGAGCCATCTCATCCCTCACTTGTTCGGCGCACCCTCCCCTGGCGCGATAACTTGATATGGTATCACGGCAGGCCCTCCACAACCCTCACCGTAACGCTTCGGTGGCATCATTGGAGGCAGGCATACCACCTTCGCGTATAATCTCCGGAGATATTCGCACGGCAAGCCGTCTGCGCGGCATCATGATGTAAGAGGAGCTCATGGTTTACGACAACGTGCTCGAGGCGATGGGTCGCACGCCTCTCATCCGTCTGCGACATATTCCCGACGAGAACTGCGCGCAGATTCTCGTGAAGTTCGAAGCACTCAACGTCGGCGGTTCGATCAAGACGCGTACGGCGTACAACATGATTCTCCAGGCCGAGCGACGCGGCGAAATCGCGCCCGGCAAGACCACCATCATCGAGCCGACGAGCGGCAACCAGGGCATCGGCTTGGCTCTCGTGGGCGCGGTGCGCGGCTACGACGTGCGCATCATCATGCCCGATTCGGTCTCGGTCGAGCGTCGCAAGATCTGCGAGGCCTACGGCGCGCAGATCGAGCTCGTTCACGATGACGGCGACATCGGCAAGGCCATCGAAACCTGCGCAGAGCTCGCCCACGAGCAGGCGGCGGCAGATCCCAACGCCTTCATGCCCGACCAGTTCTCGAATGTCGACAACGTCGCCATCCAGCGCACGCAGACAGCCGTGGAGATTCTCGAGGATGCCAGCGAGTCCGGCATCGTCATCGACGGCTTTGCCTGCGGCTTTGGCACCGGCGGCTCCATCTCGGGTGTTGGCAGCGCGCTCAAGCAGGCGAATCCTGACACCATCGTCTGGGCAGCCGAGCCCGAAAACGCCGCTATGCTGGCCGGCGGCAATATCGGCACGCATCTGCAGATGGGTATCGGCGACGGCGTCATCCCCGCCATCCTCGACCGCAGCGTCATTGACGCGACCTGCGTGGTGAGCGACGACGAGGCAATCACGATGGCCCAGCGCCTCGCGCGCGAAGAGGGGCTGCTCTGCGGCATCTCGAGCGGAACGAACGTCGTTGCCGCGCTGCTGCTCGGCTACGAGCTCGGCCCGGATGCCACCGTCCTGACCATCCTCACCGACACCGGCGAGCGCTACTTCTCGACCCCGCTGTTTGGGGAGTAGAGGGCGATTTGATTACTCGCGCCCATCGTTTTCAGTCAACTCCACATCCTCGACTTCGCAAAACTTGTCGAGATACTGCCGCGGAGAGAGGCGCTTGATGGGGGACTTCGCAAATGCCGCCTCGTCGCGTGAAATGATGTAATCGACGCCTCCATGCTCCGCGCATGCGCGGATCAACCCATCTTCGAAATCCGGCTCGTCGGATTGTGCCGCGATACGGCAAAGCCCCATGTCCACGGGAATAACCTCGAACAGGTCCATAACCGCGAGAACATACGCACGAGCAGATGGCTCATCGGCATATTTGCAGAGAATGTAGTACACGTCCTTGAGACTGAGCGCCGAGACATAACCGATGGACTGACCATAAGCGAACTCGTCGACGAGCAGCGTGGCCGCAGCCCACCCCGCACGCTCACCCATGGCCACGTCGAGCAGGACGTTTGTGTCGAGGAGCAGCTTCCTACTCATAGCGGCTCGCAATAAGATCGCGGATCTCCTTGTCGGACATCTTACCGATGGAGGCATCATGCTTGCGCTTGGCAAAACCCTTGAGAAACGATGCTGCTTGCGCTTTTGCGTCCGGCTCCTCGCTGGAAGCAAGCTGGGGCATGCGCCCATCGCGCTTGATGGCCTCAAGCAACACGGTGCCACAGTACTGCCCGTAAGACAGCCCGTATTCCCTGTGGGCGAGCGCATCGGCATAGGCAAGAAGGCCCTCGTCCGCACGGCTTGAAAAGACTTTTGTCGTCATGGCACTTCCATTCGTAAACGTGTTTACATTATAGAGCAAAAATGATGTAGAAATCGCCTCAAAAAACTACCGCTTATCATCAGCCTTTTCGCAGCGCTTGACGAAATTGCCCCCCCCCCGATAATCACACTACTTATCAGCAGCACGTCTAGCGAGTGACATAACCACCTTCTGACACCTCACTTAGCCAACCCAACAAACGAAGGGCAAAAGAAAAGTGAGTTCATCGAAAGTGAACAGCCGAGCGCGCCAAGATGCCGAGTCCGCAATCTCATTTCTAAGGGGACGCGGGGTAGAGCGGCTGGTGCATTTCACCTCTCTCGAAAATGTGCCAAGCATATTAAAGAATGGCCTAATCCCAAGGGAGAACCTTGATGCTCTAGGAGCAAAATATGAGGCAAACGATGATATCCGGCTCGATGGAAAAGGGCATATCAATCTTTCTATATCTCATCCGAACATCCCCCTCTTTTTCAAGATGAGGCAGCGGTTCTCCGACAGGTATTACGTAGTCTTATCTATAGATCTTGAGGTGTTGTATGACCACGCTGGCGAAGAAGGGCAGAAAAAGTATCAGTTCTCGAACACGAACGCCGCGTCCAACTATGCCTCGTCATGCAATATTCAGCAGCTTTTCGCAGGCCAGAGACCTGAAGGATATAAAGATAGTTGGACAACTGATCCACAAGCCGAGGTGCTTATTCCGGGAAAGATAGAGCCTAGGTATATCAACGCAATCATGTTTCCCTTGGACTGCGAAGAAGACGAGGGCAGGGTCCGAGCGATCAAATCAATTGAACGCGTAATAAAGAAAGAGAATTTACCTTGTAAGCTCGTGCGCAATGATGCAATCTTCGACGACCTGCGAAAGAAAATAGCCAGTGCCTCTTCAGGTGAAAAGCTCGAGTACTATTATCTGTCCTGGCAAGCAAACGAGTCCGCCTACAACCTCCTGACATCCGAAATTGAGAATTTACCGAGCAAGTCTTTCTTCGGGTCAATTGCCGTACCTACAGAATCCCTCACGGCTGCCTTAAGAAACCGCGGTACGGGCGACAATCACGTCATCTGGACCTTAGAATTTCATAAGCCAAAAATGAAATTTCAACGAGGAAAGGAGCAATTGGTAAGCCTCGCTGTCGTAGAAAAAATTATAAATAGGAGCAGAATAGGCGTCCTGTCAGAGACCCTTGAGGCCCAAATATACAAACTCGTATGTGACCAAAAATCTGCATGGCCCAACAGCGAGAGTTTTGAAGAGGCTTTCCATCACTACATCAGATTTGCTCATCAGGTTCAGTGCACGCTCATAGAGCTCGTTAAGCACCAAAGCATAGGCAAGGAATCAAGCTTGGCGTTTGCGACGGATGAGCCGAAAGACTTTAGGCTTGATGCTATTTTCAAACTGGCGCTCGATGACCTTATTTCCCTCTCTAGCTGTGTTTGCGACCTCTACAAAAGTAACGGCATCTTCGATGAACTCACATACGCCGACAACAAAACTTTGGCGAATTATTCTATCTACTACGGGCAAAAGAATAGCGAGCCCGCACCCAATGAGGCCATCATCTCGCCTGTATCCGAATCCGAGATTGTATGCTCCTATGACCCTGTTCAAGTTCAAACTCCCGTCAGGGTCTACCCAACACCCAAGACGCTCCGTGAGCTGTTGCACTATATCTTTAGGTTCGATGATTTTCGCGAGGGCCAATACCGCGCTCTTATCCGAGCATTGAATCGAGAGGACACAATTGTTCTTTTGCCAACTGGAAGCGGCAAGTCTGTCGTCTTTCAGCTTCTCGCCCTCATCACGCCGGGAACCGCGTTTATCATTTCGCCCATCGTGTCTCTAATCGAGGATCAAGTGCAAAACCTCAGGCTGCGGGGCATCGACCGCATCGTGGGCTTGACGGGAGAATCAGAAGACAAGCGGGGCATTGAGCATAGACTCGCCACCGGCCAGTACATCATGTGCTACTCATCTCCCGAGCGATTTCAGATACAAAGCTTCATAGATAGCGTACAAAACTACGCGAGAGAAAATCTCGTTTCCGTCATAGCCATAGATGAGGCGCACTGCGTAAGTGAATGGGGTCATGACTTCAGAACGTCCTATCTGAGCCTTGCCCAGAACTGCCGCGCCATATGCCGCACCAAAGAGCATGTCCCGCCACTGCTAGCATTAACAGGAACTGCATCCACGAGCGTACTTATTGACATAAAACGCGACCTTGGTATCGACGCGCCGGACGCCTGCATCAAGCCAAAGACGTTTGACAGACCAGAATTGCATTATCGTATTATCAAGAAAAAAAGCAGCGATAAATTAGATGCTCTAGATGAGATTTTACAAGTGCGTCTACCAAAAGACCTCGGCCTATCTGCCGAGGAATTATGCGTGCATTCTGGAGATGCGAACACCAACAGCGGGATAGTCTTCTGTCAAAACGTAAACGGCCCGTATGGAATTATGAACACTGCGAGGGCAATTGAATACGGGCATTACGGCGTCTGGGATTATCTTGATATGAAATATCCGGGCGAGTGCACATATTACTGCGGAGGAAAACCAAAACGTTTTGCTGGTTCAGACTGGACAAAAACGAAAGCAGAACACGCTCTTCGATTCAAGAACAATGAAGCAAGCATTATGGTCGCGACAAAAGCATTCGGCATGGGAATCGATAAGCCAAATGTTCGGTGGATTGTCCACTACGGCATGCCGAGCAGCTTAGAGTCCTATTACCAAGAGGTTGGCAGAGCCGCAAGGGACGGAAAAGACTCCTACGCATACCTTATCTTGTCGGACGATTTCCCGTCGATTAACGATACGATACTCGACCCAGTTGAGACAAGCCTAGCCCAAATCGATGAGATTGAGGAAACCAAGGGCAAGTGGGATGGCGATGATATAAGCCGTAGTCTTTATTTTCATCAAGAAACGTTCTCTGGCATCGAAGAAGAGATGCGCACCGTTCGTGCTGTCTTTAATGAATGCACAAGCGAAAACTTCTATGACAAGCGATGGCATGTCGATTTCTCTTCTTCCAACAAAAACACTCTTGAGCGTGCAGTCTATCGCTTGACCCTATTAGGAGCCTTCAAAGGATATGCAATTGAGTATAGGGGATATGAAGGCGGAAAGTTCATCATTGAACCTACCCCGGCAGGAGGAGAAGTCCTCAGAAAGGCAGTTACAGATAACTATTTGTCTTACATTCGCTCGTACCAATCTGATTCAGCTTTTTTGGAAGCCGCGAAGAACAACCTGGAAAAGGCGGTTTCCGATGTCGGCGATGATCGCGAGTTCATATTAGGCGTGCTGGAGCACATGCTGGTCAACTTCACGTACAAAATCATAGAAGAGGGTCGTAGAAGGGCCCTGATGACAATATTGGCCACAGCTAGGTCCGCGTCTAGAATTCCTTACACCAAAGACGCAGAGGACTATTTCAGAAATCAAATAGCTGCATATTTAACAACGAACGACGATAACGAGGACGATGGCATTGGTGCCATACTCTATGATGCAACGGATGTCTCCAAACTACTCGCGGTCATAGAAAACGCAAAGTGCGCCAAAGAAGAGCTTCCCGTATCAAGACAAGCACTCAGGCTGCTCGAGGATTATCCCCAGCACTACGGGCTCTATTTCATTCTTGCGGCTCTTCAGGCACTTCAGTCCGAACGCGAAGAGGCTGTTCGCTCCATAAATGCCATGATTCGTTTTGGCGTAGAGAGCTACGGCCTTGCGCCAGAAAACTGCGTTGCCGACTTTCTTTTGTTTCTAGATGGAAGCTCTGGCACAGATGTTCATATTGAGGTTTTCGACAGCATCTTGTTAACCATGTCGATGGCCCTGGATAAACCATATGCTGATCTGCTTAGTGAGCTTGCCTGCGAGAATGCAATACAAATTCGGAGTCTTATCCAAATTGATGCCATGATGGGGTCTATTGCCGAAAGGATGACATGGACAATAGCGAATACAAGGAAATAGAGAGCAGAGCGCTTAATATAGTAAGCACGCTCAATGCTCTCAAAGAGGAAATAGCGGAGTATAAGCAGGCGAAGACCGAAGCCAACAGAAAACTAAACTCCCTCGATAACTTAGTCAACTCAATAACGAGCGCCACAAATGAGCTTGCTGAAACAGCCCGGCAAATTGGGGCCAGTGATTACCGCGCTTTCCATGAGGAGCTCTTTGCCGACATTACCTCATTATCAGAAAACTGCAGCTCTCTAGAAGCGCAAACAAAGTCATTACCTGAATCGCTTAAGGGCGCCATAGCCGAACAGAGCAAAAAACAGGATGAGTCCCGCAATGCTTTTTTGGTATCTCTCGACGAGCGCCTTCAAGCAGAAACCAAAAGCATCGAATCACTTCGAGAGAAGATCACTGGCGTATGCGCGCAGATCGATACGCATGCTTCCGAACTTCCAGACTTGCTGAGTGGAGCACTCGCCGAGCAGAGCAAAAAACAGGATGAGTCCCGCAATGCTTTTTTGGTATCTCTCGACGAGCGCCTTCAAGCAGAAACCAAAAGCATCGAATCACTTCGAGAGAAGATCACTGGCGTATGCGCGCAGATCGATACGCATGCTTCCGAACTTCCAGACTTGCTGAGTGGAGCACTCGCCGAGCACGCAAAGCGACAAAAAGATCGTGACTCGTACATCACGAAGGCCCTCGAGCGAATGGTGGAGACAAACCGCAACAGGGATGCAAAATTACTCGAACGCATCGAAAACCTCGAAATTGTTATCTCGAGGATAGATCGAAACACCCAAAAAGGATTTGGCAAAGAAAAGGGGTAGCCTTGGCAAGGATAAACAAAGCGATACGGCCTTTTTTTGCTGCTTCAAAAGAGCCGGGCCAAGCCTATTTTGAAGATGAGATTGAATTCGATTGGCACAGCGGTATGAGCTGGCAGGTTCGCCAAAGGTCGAGCGATAGTCTGCGTGAGATGATATTGGCCAAATATTCTGAAAAAGGATTAAAGAGCGAAGAAATACTTGAGGTCTCGACAGCATCTCATGATTACGAGGTCGGACGAGCGCTTTCCGCGATGAATCTTATCCTTGAGAATCCTGATACTTTGGACGCCTATCCTGTTGAAAACTGGTTTCAATCGTCAAAAGTATTCTCCAAAGATGGTAAGGAGTACGGTCCTTATCCAGAGTTGTTGAATATAAGACTTGCGAAGCGATACATAAACCCTCACCCCGACAAAAAGACTTCTGAGCAGCTAAAAGATGATCAGAACTTCATCAGAATCCAAAACGAAATACGAGGGGCATCCATGAGCTGCTTTATGTTCAATAGGCAAGAGTATCCTCTTACTCCAAAAAGCGCTTTCTATGACTACCTGTATGTAAGCGCCCTTACCCAACCGCGCAACGCCGACCTTGCACGGAGTCTGCTTTCCTACAGAGTTTTTACGGACATCATGTTCAATCCTAGCTCAGGGAAAAAGCGTCGCTTCAACACTCAGGCGAGGAGCTGCGCAATTTATGTTTCCCTATCCAAAAGAGGGCTGCTCGATGAAAAGAAAATGCCACCCTTTGATACGTTTCTCGCAATGGTCGAGTATGAGTCTGAGGAAAACCAGGGACATAACGAAATACAAGAGACCCTGCAGCTTTAGCGCCACTTAGAAGTATGTATGAACTATGCCAGAGGCAAAATGGGAGAAGACCCTGTAATGAATGCGATTAAACTTACTGATCAACAACAAAGTGCAGTTAACGCTGCCGTTGACGCGAAAAAAAGATCTAAGCCAATCGCAATCTCTGGTCCAGCGGGGAGTGGTAAAACACTGGTCGCTATTGAAATCGCTCGTCAGCTCTCTGCGCAAACTGAGCTCCTCTTTGATGATGTCGGCTCGTCGCGGACCACTTCAGCACTTCAGCAAGATGGGAAGGGCGCTCATGATAGCCTCACATATCTTGTTACATACACCAACCAGCTAAAAGAATATGTCGAAGAACAATTGGGCGGAGCGGAAGCTGCTCGACAAAGTGGCATTGTCGTTCAAACAGTTCACAAGTATCTAAAGGATTACCTCAAAGATAATAACGTCGAGATTGTATACAACGGAGGCAGAAAAAAGGATATCAAGAAACGCGACGTCTTTCTGCAAGATTATGTTGAGAAGAACAAGGTAAGACTTAGGCTTACCGGCAGTCTCGGTGACCCTCGATTCTTGGACGAGGAAATCGGATGGATGCTTGGACGTGGCATAAGAGGGCGAGAAGTCTACCTCAATGAATCACGTACGGGGCGACGCACAAGACTTTCAACCAAGCAGCGTGAGACTGTAATTACGATTCTTCGCGACTATATAAGTTACCTTCAGGGTAGCGGGACACGCGAGAAAACAATTATCGATTACGATGATGTTGGCAATTATGTCCTCCATTACTCAAGCAAAAAGTCTTTTAGACCCTTAGCAAGGCATTTGGTTGTTGATGAGGTCCAAGATCTCCCCACATCGTGGACCAAAGCTCTCTATAAGACGGCGCTCGGAAAAGCTGTCTTTGTAGGAGATGCACAGCAGTCTATTTACGGCCGTGGATTCACGTGGAATGAGCTTATTGGTCAAAGTATTAGGCCCATCCACCTCAAGGAGGATTTTAGAAGTACGCAACAAATTTACCTTGCCTCGCAGTCAATCATGGATTTTGATACAGACTCTGAAGAACTCCTTAATGAAGATAAGACAACAAGAGCCGAGGGTGCTAAACCGCAATTACTATTCTGCAAGACCAAGGCCGCGCAAACCCAGAGAATTGAAGAACTCGTCGAGCAGATTCGGGCAAACAATAAAACTAGTTCTATTGCTATAGGTTTCCCAAGGCGTGATGACTGCTATTGGGAGCTTTGCCATCGATTCGCCTCCGATTCAAGCATCGTCGTTAGCACACTTCACTCATTAAAAGGGCTCGAAGCTGACCATGTTGTTCTTGGAAATCTGGATAGTGATGAGCTGGACTTCAGCAACGAATACACGCAAGAGGATACTAATAGGCACCTTCTCTATGTCGGAATGACGCGCGCAAAGAGAACGCTGACGCTGATTTCAGCAACAAATCGTCCCGCTTGGATGCTTTCAGAAATAGATTCTGGCTTTATAGAGATAATCGCTGACGAAAACCCCTTCGCATATGACAGCCTGATTGCCGCCAGGGATGAGAGGCAACGACACTCCCGTCAAAAATTTGAAGAAATTGCCCATCGCCAAGTAAAGCAAGAAGAAGCCGTTGAGCAAGCCCAGCAGAATCTTCTTGAATACACTTCAAATAAAAATGTGCCTCTTCAGAGTCAAGAAGAAATAATTGAAGGGCTCAACCAAAAACTTGAGGAAGCCCAAAAGAAACTTAAAAGGAGCAAAGAAAAGCTTCAGAGGCAGGAAGATGAGCTTCGCGTATTCAGGGCCCGTGAGAAAAAAGATGACATTGCAAAGCATGAATCTGGGGAGGTTGCTGATATAGCTCCCGCATTCTTTGACAACGCAAAAATACTTATCGTTGGCTCGTTGGGCATAAAATCCAAACTGCTTCCTGGCATATTTAAAGACCTTGGGTTACAAAAAGACGCATATGAACACGTCGGCTATGATGAGGTTACCCAGAGTGGATTCGACGTTCAAGAGCTAATTGGAACACTCGCCTATACTGACATTTTTATAGGACCAACGCCGCATAAAGCAAAGGGAATAGGCAGCTGCTCGAGCCTCGTCGAGTTTCTTCGACAACACCAAGCAGACTTACCCAAAATCACTGTTTTCGAAAATGACGATGGAACACTCAAGCGTATCTCAAAGACCGACCTGAAGGAGGCCATAATTAAAAGCGCCTTATATGCCTTTAAACATGATATTTAGAATCACCACATAAGATTTCACCGCAGATGAAAGGAGCGCATGCGATGTATTGTGTTAAGTGCGGAACATCATTAGAGGAAAGCTGGATTTACTGCCCAACTTGCGCTGAGCAATCCGTCTCGGGCGCATGTGCAAAATGCGGAAACACGCTCATTAACGCTTGGGAATACTGTCCTCGCTGTGGCGAGACAAATCCAAATTACAAAAGTGCGCCCTTCGATTACGACGACAGCGACATCCCGTTCTAGTTCCCCTCGCTCCTCCACCAACCCAGCGACCTCCTCGGAGCTGCGCTGGTATGTGCTGCTGTAAAGTGCACGACCCTTTTGGGGTTTCGAAGGCATGAGCATAGGCAAGCGCATCTGCCAACTATCCGGCTGAGAGGGTGTTCTTTAGCAGCGCGAGAGCATCTTGCGGAGCCAGGCAAGTAACTGGCGCGTGAGAGAGGGGCTCCTCAGCAACATGATGGGCTCTTTTAGTCGGCAGGTTTACTGCTGCATCGCCACATATTCCGCCGGAGTGATGGCCGACACTACGTCGTTTGCGAGCAAGCCCTTATCCTTCGTGATGATGTAGTCCACCTTGGCGTTTTGAGCCGTGGCCACTAGCAGGTTGTCTTCGTAATCCGGATTCTTCGAACGCAGAGCGCTGGCTTCCAGATGCTCGGCAAAGCCAAGGTTCAGCACGATGGTCATTCTCTGTATCTGCGAGAGACATGCCCACGATATCTCGTTCACGGCAAGGGCGAACTCTTCGGTGACCTTCTCCCCCGCCTCCCGCGTCCACCCCTTGAGAGAAACGCCGATTAGGAAAAACACGTCTTTGAGTATGCCCGGAGTGGTGACGAGCTCATCCTCATGATCGAGCGCGCATTGGATCGCTGCCGCAGCTTCCTGCACGCCTTCGCGACCCAGAAGGTAATCAAGCCAAACATTCGTGTCGATGAGGAGACTGTAACGTCCATCAATCATGGAGAACGCCTCGTTCTCTCCAAGCAAGCTCGCGCAGCTCGTCATCCGTCAAGGAATCGACATGAAGGCGTTCAACGGGGATTCCAGTAACCCTGCTGAGCTCCTTCACCGCGAACCCGGCGTTGTCCGCAACTTCCTGCTTCCTCGCCTCAAGGTCACTCGCCTTGGCTTTTGACGGCATGAACGGAGGCAGCGCGTTATGCTCGGCAAGATAGGTCCAGAGCGCCTGCACCGCCGCGGACGGCGTGTAGCCATAGCGCCTGAGCACCTCGTCGCCCGTGCGCTTGATCTCGACCCCGATGCGCGTGTTCATCTGCACTTGTTCCATGGCGGCTCCTTGCTATACATTTCTCTTGAAAAGTATAGCATCGTGGAAAATGCAGGAAGCGATGCGACGGTGAGATTTCTCGACTCCGCTCACTACGTTCGCTTCGCTCGAAATGACAGAGGGAACGCTGCACAGTTCCGCTCGAAATGACAGGGAAGCGCCTCTCACTCCTCGATCAGCGCGGCGATCTCGTCGGGCGAGTACTGGTACTTGCTGTTGCAAAACGCGCAGACCATCTCCACGTCCTCGCCTTCGTCGACCATGTCCCGCAGCTCGTCGGCACTCACGAGCGAAAGAAGCTTGAGCGTGCGCTCGCGCGTGCAATCGCAACGAAACTCCACGGGGCCATCCTCGAGAATCTGCAAGTCCATGTCACCGAGGATTCGCTCCAGGATGCTCTCGGGTGTCTCGCCCTCGGAAAGCATGGTCGTGGCGCTCGGCAGCGACGCGATGCGCTCCTCGAGCTGAGCGGCAGTCTCGTCAGTCGCCCCATCCATGAGCTGGACGATGAAGCCGCCCGCCTCGCGCACGGAGCTGTCCTCGTTGAGCAGCACACCCAGCGAGACCGCCGAGGGAATCTGATCGCTCGAGGTGAGGTAGTACGCGATGTCATCGGCAATTTCGCCAGACTGAATCTCGACGACGCCGCTATAGGGCTCGCGCATCGCCAGATCGTAGATGATGCGCAGCGTGCCCTTGCCCACGACCTCGCCCACGCGGAGCTTCTCGCCCACTTTGGAGGGAAGCGAGGCCTGTGGATTGCCCACATAGCCCTTGACGCTTCCGTCCGATTTGGCCGTCACGGTGATATTGCCCAGCGACCCGTCTCCGTTGAAGACGATGGAGAGCGCATCCTTGTCGCCCTTCATCATCGTTCCCATCATGGCAGCGGCCGTGAGCGTGCGGCCCAGGGCGGCCGTGGCCGTGCGCGACAGCTCGTGCATGCGTCGCGCGTCCTCCACGAGCCCGCGCGAGTACACGGCAAAGGCGCGGATGGTTCCGTTAGCTGCGGTGGCACGCACCACGTGGTCGCGCTTCATGTTGATGACGTTCATGCCCAATTCCAATCTATGAGGTCGAGAGGCTCGCCGTCTAGGCGCGCTTCGACGAGTTCGTCATTTGCGTCGTAAACGAGCTTGAGCGAGAAGAAGGGCTGCTCGGGGTCGGCGATGAGCTTGAGGAAGACCTCGTCGCCCTTCCAATGCGGTAGGTCCAGGAGCTCGTCTTTGGGCACCCATTCTAATATGCCCTCGTTACAGCTCCGTACCGTGCCCGTCCAGCCCGTGATTGTGAAAAGATGCATGTATTCCG
The DNA here is from genome assembly GCA_025992705.1 of Coriobacteriaceae bacterium. Lineage (NCBI taxonomy): Bacteria > Bacillati > Actinomycetota > Coriobacteriia > Coriobacteriales > Coriobacteriaceae > Coriobacteriaceae bacterium. Next base: position 688,312 of record DAJPGJ010000001.1, on the reverse strand, counting down.
TCACCCAGCGACCGGACACGAAGGTGACGATGCCGCGGTAGCGCCACGTGCGCGGCGCCAGACCCGTCTCCTCGCGCACCTCGCGCATCATGCATTCCTCGGGGCTTTCGTCGGCCTCGAACTTGCCACCGATGCCAATCCACTTGCCCTTGTTTACGTCATGCTCCTTCTTCACGCGATGCAGCATGAGGTAGGCGTTTCCGTCGTCTATGTAACACAGCGTGGTCTGAACGCTCATAATTACTCTCTCCTACCCTGGCCCTGGGAATGAGACAGATGTACCGACAGATGTACCTGTCCCGTTTGTCTCATTTTCCTGGCAGGTCTGGCACTCCTCCTGTCATTTCGAGCGAAGCGAACAAAGTGAGCGAAGTCGAGAAATCTCGGCATAGATTTCTCCACTCCGGCGCTACGTGCCTCCGGTCGAAATGACAGGGGGCGACGCAAAGCGCCTCCGGTCGAAATGACAGGATAATGCAACCCCATCTCGCACAGTATAGAATGAGCAGATGCACACGACACACGAAAGGCGGACCATCATGGCAGCATCCACCGCCCGCAAGACGGGGAAGGTCATCGGCATCATCGTCGCGATACTCGTCGTCTTCATCCTCGCATTGGTCGCTTTCCTCACCGTCACGGAATACAATCCGCCCGCCACGCAGGAAGTCGAGATTCACGGCACGGCCCGAGAAACGCTCGAGCCCGGACAAGGCGTCAGCGTCGTCACCTGGAACGCTGGCTACGGTGGCCTCTCCGAGCAAGCCGACTTCTTCATGGACGGCGGCGATGGCGTGCGCACCGTCTCGCATGATGGCGCCCTGGCGAACCTCACCGGCATCGAAGACGAGCTCGCCACCCTCGACCCCGACGTTATCTTTCTCCAGGAAGTCGACCAGGATTCCGAGCGCACCTACGGCATCAACGAGCGTGCTCGGCTTGCCGCGGCGTTTGCCCCCGAATACGCGTCAGCCTATGCCCTCAACTTCGACGTGGCCTACGTTCCCTATCCCCTGCCGCCCATCGGCGCCGTCGAAAGCGGCATCATGACGCTCTCGCGCATGCAGCCGACCAGCGCCGAGCGCGTGCAGCTCCCCTGTCCGTTCTCCTGGCCCGTGCGCCTCGGCAACCTCAAGCGCTGCCTGCTCGTCGAGCGCATCCCCATCACAGACAGTGACGCCGAGCTCGTACTCGTAAACCTGCATCTCGAGGCCTACGACGATGGCGAGGGCAAGGCGGCGCAGACGGCGCAGCTCGCCCAGCTGTTGCAGGAGGAGCGCGCGAAGGGCAACTACGTCATCGCCGGCGGCGACTTCAACCAGAGTTTCTCGTCCGTGGACACGAGTATGTATCCGCTGCAAGGCGATGACCTGTGGCAATGCGGTTACATCAACGTGAGCTCGCTGGGCGACGGCTTCACCGCGATGATGGACAATTCAACGCCCACCTGCCGTTCGCTCGATCGTCCCTACGACGGATCAGCCAATTTCCAGTTCTACATGATTGACGGATTCATCGTCTCGGACAACGTGCGCATCGATGCGCTCAAGACCATTGACGCCGGCTTCGAATTCACCGACCACAATCCCGTGCTGTTGAATGCGACGCTGCTGTAAGGGCGAGATTTCTCCACTACGGCGCTACGCGCCTCCGGTCGAAATGACAGGGGCGCCTTCACTCGCAAAAAGCGGGACGAATGACCTGTTCATTTGTCCCCGCCTGGCACATCAGCATATCCGCAATCGACAATAAGGACTCGCTGCGCCGAAAACATACGTTTGGGGCACGTTTCGAGGTGACGGCTGGCGAAGAAACGCGTTTGGGGAGCGCGGAACGCCCCAAGTCGAACAAAATCAGCCCGATATTGTCGAAAACATACGTTTGTGGCCGGTGCGAGGTGCCCCAAACGAAAAACATCGCCACTCACGCCTGCAGAATGTGCCCCAAACGCAAAACGCTGCCAGGGCCTCTCAGGCACGGGGCCTTGTACCTGGCCTTCTCGCGCACGACCCGGCCTTTCCGCGCGCGACCTGCCCTTTACGCCAGCACGCGAAGGGCCTGGTGCTCGCAGCTGATGTCGAAATGTGTCGCGTGCAAGGGCTCGCCGTCAATCTGGCAAGGCGGCTCCTCGTCAAAGTCGATGATCGCATGATGAGCGCGCAAAAACTCCATGGGCTTCATACCCACGTGCTTGCCGTTTTTGGCTCGCATGAAAATGTATATCGCACGAGCGACGCCTGCAGGCGGATGCGATATGCAGATGTCGAGCGTGCCGTCGTCGAGCGTCGCCTCGGGGCAAATCTTGAAGCCACCGCCGTAATATGGGCCGATCTGCACGGCAAAGGTGATGCTTTGCCCCTCGACCTGCTTGCCATCGAAGTCGGCACGATAGTGGCGATCGACAAGATTGTGGCGCAGCTGGTCGATACCGCTCGAAACATACACGCCCGCATCCGACCTGCCGGTCTCGGCGCGCCGCTCCACCGTATCGAGCGCAATGGCTGCATCCAACCCAAAGGAAAGCGTCTCGGCGAAATAGATATCGTTGCAGAGTCCCACATCCACGAGCCGTGGGCTGGCATGCAACACCGCCTGCGTGCACTTCCGCACGTCGAGGGGCAGCCCGAGCGCGCGTGCATAATCGTTGCCTGTGCCGGCGGCGATGATGCCAAATGCGGGGCGTTCCTCGGCAGGGATGCTCATGAGCGCGTTCACGACGAGGTGCGCAAGGCCATCACCGCCAATCGCGATGACCGCACGGATGCCGCCCGATTTCTCGACAACGTCGCGCGTTTGCTCGGGCGAGCTGAGAAAGGCCGCATCGACCTCGGCATCCGCAAAGGTCGCGCTTGTCTTCCCGCGGGCAATGGCCGCTTCCATCTCGCCCATGGCACGACGTGCAGCCTGCGTTCCCGTGCCATTGCCGGCAGCCGGGTTTGCGACAACCAATATGGACGCAGACCTCTCGCTCATCGTCGCTCCTCGTCTACTTGATGCTCAAGCCGAGCTCATAGGCCTTCTGCAGGCCGGGGTTTCCCTCGATGGCACCCTTTTCGTACACGTTATTGATGATGACTTCGCCAAGGTTTTCCTGCTTGCAGTAGTTAGCCGCCACACGATAGCTGTTGACCGCAGGTTCGCAGGTAGTCTCGTCCTTGTCCTCGAAGCACAGCAGCAACGCGGTCTGCGTGATGCCAAAGGGCTTGCCAATTCCGCAGAACATGCGGTCCTGGAAGGCGCGCAGCTGCGCAGGGAAGTTGTAGAAGTACATGGGTGTCGCGTACACGATTACATCCGCCTCGTGCAGGAGCGGATAGAACTTCTGCATGTCGTCCTTCTGCACGCACTCCCCGTCGTGCGAAAAACAGTACTCGCAGGCCATGCAACCCGAGATCTTCGCATGCCCAACGCTAATGCGCGTGACCTCATTGCCCGCCTCGAGCGCACCGCGTTCGAACCAATCGGCAAGTATGCTCGAGTTCCCGCCTTCGCGCGGGCTCGCATGAACAAGCAGGATATTCTTCGACATGATGGCTCCCCGTCCTTATCATCGCCTCGACAACATACGCTGGCATAATTATACGTCTAAAGCGATAAAGCGAGACAGGAAGCGCGGAGGCTAATCGCTCTTTTCCCGCCACCAAACCGTAATCTGTTTCTTTAATGAAACATTTCATCCACAAGATTGCAGATATAATGCATAGAGTTTCTCATGTATGCCCGAATCATGCATGATTTGTCCCCGGAGGGAAGAGGAGAGTTTAACGTGAAAATGAAGAAGAAGGGGCTTGTCTCCATCGTAGGCGTTCTCGCCTTGGCCATGGCACTTTCGTTTGCCCTGGTTGGATGCGGCGGTTCCGGCAACTCGAGCGCTAGCTCCAGCACAGACAACGGCGGCAGCCTGCGTTTCGTGACCGGCGGCGAGTCGGGCACCTACTACGCCTTCGGCTCCGTCATCGCCCAGCATGCGACCAACAACACCGATGTTAGCGTCACGGCTGCCTCGAGCGGTGGCTCGCAGGCTAACATCCAGGAGCTCGAGGACGGCACTGCCGAGCTCGGCTTCGCCCAGTCCGACGTCATGGCATACGCTTATGACGGCACCAACCTGTTCGAGGGCAAGCCCGTCACCACCTTCTCCACGCTCGGCGCCCTGTATCAGGAGCAGGTCCAGATCGTGACTTGCGATCCCAGCATCACCTCTGTTGCAGACCTCGCAGGCAAGAACGTCTCCATCGGTGCTGCAGGCTCGGGTGTGTACTTCAATGCCATCGACATCCTGGGCGCCTACGGCCTCAGCGAGAGTGACATCAACCCGACCTATCAGAGCTTCGGCGATTCTGCTGACGCCCTCAAGGACGGCAAGATTGATGCTGCCTTCATCGTCGCCGGCGCTCCCACCACCGCCATCACCGACCTGTCCACCACCAAGACCGCGTACCTGATCTCCCTTGACCAGGCACACATTCAGCAGCTGATCGCCGAGAACAACTTCTACTCCGAGGCCGTCATTCCTGCTGGCACCTACGCTGGTCAGACCAATGATGTCGTCACCGTCGGTGTCGACGCCGTCATCATCGTCGACAACGCCGTCTCCGAGGAGGATGTCTACGCCCTCACGGCCGACATCTTCGACAACGCTCCCGACCTCATCGAGAATCACGCCAAGTATGCCGAGATTAGCCTCGAGAAGGGCGCGTCCGTTGCCAGCGTTCCGTATCATCCCGGTGCCGCGAAGTACTTTGCAGAGAAGAACATCACTGTTCCCACGAAGTAGTTTTGAGGTGATGATCTTCTAGATCATCAAGCGTTTTGAGTTAGGTCGAAGCCATGACGCGAGGGGTGTACCTGCCTTCCATCATGGCTTCGGCGCGTTTTGAGGGGAAACTATGGTCGATAGGGTCAAGAGAAGGATACAGAGGAAGAAAACCGGCGTGCCGCCCACTGCGCAGCAAGACGTCGATGTTCGCGAGACCGTCGTAGATCTCGAACCCCATCCCGACGCCCCAGACCAGACCAAAACCGGCAGTTTCAAGGCCATTGAGGACTCCGACCTCATCGGCGAGGAAATCGAGACCGGCATCGCGACCGAAGAGGGCGCGGACATCATCATGGACAAGGACACGGCCCCCGTCGAGAGCGACGAGGCCGAGCAGATTCTGCGCAAGTTCGACCGCGAGTCAAACACGCGCATCTGGGAAGGTGTCCCCAAGATCATTGTCAGGGCCATAATGGCCATCTTCTCGGTCTACTGCATCGGCATGACCTTGTTCAGCACGGCGCTTCCCGAGGTTAGGCTCACGCTCTTCCTCGGCTGCATCGTCGTCATCGGCTTTCTCGTATACCCCGCCAACAAGAAGAAGGTTCGCACCAACTACATCCCCTGGTATGACATCTTGCTCATGATCATCGGAGCGGCCTGCTTCTTCTACTTCGCGTTCAACGCGTTGCCCATCATCAAACTCGGCACGCGCATCGACGAAGTCATGGTCATCATCGGCATCGTGGGCGTTCTCATCGTCGCCGAGCTTTGCCGCCGCAGTGTCGGCCTTCCCATCATCTTCGTGGTAGGCGCGTTGCTCATCTACGCGTTCTACTTCTTCGTCGTTGATCGCGGCATGGACCTCATGCTCGCCTTGCGCACCGTCGTCTATCGCATGTTCTACACGACAAACGGCATCATCGGCACGCCCATCAACGTTTGCTACACCTACATCGTGCTCTTCATCATCTTCGGCGCCTTTCTCGAGCGCACGGGCATCGCGGGCTTCTTCATCTCGTTTGCCAATCGTCTCGCTGGCTGGTCGAGCGGCGGCGCCGCCAAGGTCGCCGTCATCTCGAGTGCCCTGTGCGGCATGGTGAGCGGCTCGTCCGTCGGCAACACCGTCACGACGGGTTCCGTCACCATCCCCATGATGAAGAAGACCGGCTATCGGCCCGAGTTTGCCGGTGCCGTCGAGGCGGCATCATCGACAGGCGGCCAGATCATGCCCCCCATCATGGGCGCCGCCGCATTCCTCATGGCCGAGTACATGGGCATCCCCTACATCGAGGTTGCCGCCAAGGCCATCATCCCCGCCCTGCTCTACTTCACGGGCATCTTCCTTGCCGTGCATCTCGAAGCAAAGAAGCTCCAGCTCAAGGGTATTCCGCGCAAGGAGCTTCCCAAGTGGAGCTACCTCGCCAAGAACTGCTACCTCGTCATCCCGCTTGTGCTGCTCGTCTGGCTCGTCGCCTCGGGCGCACGCACCATGGCCGTCTCGGCCGCCATCTCGATTGTCGGTGCCTTCATCATCGGCTTCATCAACTTCTTCGTGACCGGCGTCAAGGAGCGCTCCGAGGACCAGACCGTCGGCAGCGTCTTCGTCGACTCGCTCAAGGTGGCGCTGGCCACAGGCTACGACGCGCTCATCGCCGGCGCACGCAGCTGCGTCTCCGTGGCTGTCGCCTGCGCAATGGCCGGTCTCATCGCCGGCTGCATCACCGTTACGGGCCTCGCGGGCACGCTCATCAACGCCATCGTCAATTTTGCCGGTGACGCGACCATGGTTGGCCTCGTGCTCACCATGCTGTGCTGCATCATCCTCGGCATGGGCGTCCCCACCACGGCAAACTACTGCATCATGGCCTCCACCTGCGCCCCGATTCTCATCCAACTCGGAATCCCGGCCGTGGCTGCGCACTTCTTCGTCTTCTACTTCGGCATCGTGGCCGACATCACGCCGCCTGTCGCGCTGGCGGCATATGCGGGCAGCGCCATTGCCAAGTCAAACCCGATGAAAACGGCCTTCACGGCAAGCAAGATCGCCATCGCAGCCTTCATCGTTCCCTACATCTTCGCGTTCAATCCCATCATGTTGCTTGATGGGATGAGCAATTGGTGGGAGATCATCATTCCCATCATCACATCGCTTGTGGGCCTCTTCGGCATTGCCGCCGGCCTCAACGGCAACCTTTTCGAGCGAATACCCATGCTCCTGCGCATCATCCTTATCGCCGGCGGCCTCGCGCTCATGATTCCCGAGTCGATTACGGACATCATCGGCATCGCGATCATCGTCGCCGTCTTCGTCATCCAATACGGAATGGCCCGGAAAAATCGGGTTGACAAGCCCAGGGAAACTGACGCATAGGAACGGTATCATTAGGCCCCCGGAAAAATAAACCGGGGGCTTGTTGTAAACGCGCACAAAGACGACGGGGATACATGACAGCAGACGCAAACAACCCGAAACTCGATGAGGACAAGGTCATCCGCAAGCTCTCGCTCGTGGGTATCGTCGGCAACGTCTTTCTATCGGCGTTCAAGTTCTTCGCGGGCATCATTGGCAATTCGAGCGCCATGGTTTCCGATGCCGTCCACTCGCTATCGGACGTCTTCGCGACCATCATCGCCCTTATCGGCGTGCGCTTCGGCCGACGCGCCGCAGACGCATCGCACCCCTACGGGCACGAGCGCATCGAGAGCCTTGCCGCCATTGCGCTCGGCCTCATTCTGCTGGTGACGGGTATTGGCATCGGCTGGGTCGGCCTCGAGAAGATCATCGCGGGCAACTACGAAAGCCTGCCCATCCCCGGCATGATTGCCCTCATCGCCGCCATCGTCTCCATCGCCGTCAAGGAGGGTATGTTCTGGTACACGCGTCATTGGGCACGCGCCATTCGCTCGTCGGCCTTCGAGGCAGACGCCTGGCATCATCGCTCTGACGCGATGAGCTCAGTCGGTGCGCTCATCGGCGTCGGCGGGTCAATGCTCGGCTATCCCGTACTCGATCCCATCGCCAGCGTCGTCATCTGCCTGTTCATCCTCAAGCAAGGCATCTCGATCATCATCGACGCCTTGAAGAAAATGCTCGACACCTCATGCGGTCCGCAATTCGAGGAGCAGGTGCGCGCACTCGTTGACAACGAGAGCCAGGTGGAACGCATTGACATGTTGCGCACGCGCATGTTCGGCGACAAGGTCTACGTCGATATGGAGATCGCGATAGACGGCTCGATGCAACTCACGGATGCTCACGACATCGCCGAGCGCGTGCACGATGACATCGAGCAGGCATTCCCGGAAGTAAAGCACGTCATGATTCATGTCAATCCCGCCTAGAACGAGGCAACCATGCTCTACATGACAGACTTTCTCGAAAAGCAGCTCGCATCCTTCGAGGATCTTCCCTTCAGTGTCCTCGACGCCACGGCACTTTCGCAGGTCGCGATGGTACATGCCAAGGACACCATGCCGCCCCTTCCCGGCAAGAAGCCGCATGCTGGCCTGCGCACGATCTTCGACAGGCACGCCGAGAAGCCACCCATCCACTTCATCGACATGCTGCGCGCGGAGTACTTCCCCGCCATGTTCGCCAACCTGCTCAGCCCCACGAAGGCCAAGGAGGCACTCTTCGGCGTTGCCGCCAGCCCGCGCTATCGCGACATGCTCGCACTCGACTACCAGGACGTCTTCAACACCGCGCGCCAGGTCCAGTTCGCCGCCATGACCTTTACGTACAAGGACCTGTTCACCTGCGTTTCGTTTCGCGGAACGGACACCTCATGCGTTGGTTGGCGCGAGGACTTCAACATGGCGTTCACCATGCCCGTTCCCGCACAAGACCTGGCCCTGCAATACCTCGAGGCCGTCGCCGCGCAGAGGCACCTGCCCAAGCCTCTCTACGTCGTTGGCCACTCCAAGGGCGGTAACCTTGCCGAATACGCGGCGCTATGCTGCTCGCCGCAGGTGCAGGAGCGCATCGCCCACGTCTACAACCTCGATGGCCCCGGCTTCAAGGCGGGCACCTTCACGCAAGCGGATTACGCCCCACTAGCAGGCAAGCTCACGAAGGTCGTCCCCGAGGAATCGCTCGTCGGCATCATGCTCGAATCCGAAGCGCCCGTCCACGTGGCGAAAAGCAATGCCAGCGGGCTCGACCAGCACAGCGCGTTTACCTGGCAGGTCAACGACGAGCTGACCGACTTCGTCTACCTGCCCTCCCTGCCCAAGGCAACGAAGGTCACGGCCAAGACGTTGCATGCGTGGCTATCTGACTATGACGACGAACAGCGCGAGCAGATCGTGGACGCGTTCTTCAAGGCCGTCCAGGCCTCGGGCGCTGAAAACCCCGTCGAGATACTCAACGGAGGGTCGAAGGGGCTCTCGCTCATACTCGAAGCGTCACGCAAGATCGACCGCGCCGACCGCACGGTCCTGCTCACAGCGGCGCGTTCCTTCGTCAAGGCGCTCTCGCAAAACGCGGATGGCACGCTCGGCTTTGCCGCAAGCGCAATGAGCAACATCGCCGATAGGCTCGCACCGGAAAAGTAGCGACCCCGCAGCGCGTGCCCTTACGCCTCGTCTACTTGGCTTGCCCCACGGCCGAAGAGCTCGTTCCAATCACTCGCGGCAAGAATCGTGCCTCCGAGGATGACGACGCAGCACACGACCGACGCGAGTGTGGGCACCGTACCCTGCAAGACGAACGCGAACAGCACCGCCCATGCCGAGTAGCTGATGTTGAGCGCCATGGACTTGGCGGCTCCCAGCGGCGAGCTGATGGACTTGTAGTAGAAGAGGTACGAGGTCGTGCCCGCCAGAGCCGCCAGGGCGACAACGCCCGTAGCCAGCGACGGGATGGCACCTGCCGTGAACGCCCAGGCGCCAAACGCGGGAAGCACGATAATGGCGTAGACGAGCGCGCTCGTGGTCTCGCGAATCTGAAGCGCCGTCTCGTTGTCGACGGCGTCATCGCGCATGCCCCAGCCGCACAGCACCGCCTCGCTTCCCCATCCGAGCACGCAGGCAGCAGCACCCACGAGACCGAGCACGGGATCGCCCGCCGTCTCGGCATCGGTCAAGGACAGCACGCCCATGGCCACGATGCCACCGAGTGCGCAGGCAAACGCCACGAGCTGCCGTGCGCTCATGCGCTCCTTCAGGATGATGAAGGCCAGGATCGCGCCCACCGCCGGATAGAAGGCCGAGATGATGGCCGTATAGCCCGCACCGATGTTGTTGATGGCGATCACGTAACCCGTCATGCCGATGGGACCACCCAGAAGCGCGCCGAGGATGACCACCTTGCCGCTGCGGGTGCGCAGCGCCGCCCAGGTGTCCTTGAGACGGCCTCTCACGCCCATGTAGAGCGCGAGCCATATCGCGCAGAAGATGTCGTGCAGGGCCGAAGACGCAATCGCGGCAAACGCGAACGCCTCGAGCGTGCCGATATACGGTGACATGGTGAGCGCGATGCCGAGGATGACCGTGTCGAGTCCCCAGAGCACACCGCTCGTCAGGCCGTACTTCACCTTGTTGAACGCACCCATCCCATTTCCTCCTCGTGCCCTGTCGGAGCGCTAGACGCGCTCCCCCCTCTCGTACCAGGGCAAAACCATGTTCAGATACCTTTTCGCGTACCGGTAGTAGATGTAGAGCCACTCGCCCACGACATCGCCTTCGGCCTCCTTCATGAGCGACCAGACGTACCAGCACCAGCCGGCAAACGCCACATACGCGAAGTTGTGGCGCAACTCCTCGAAGCTGGGCGCGCGGCCGAAGTAATACGCCAGCGCCTGCTCTGCCTCCTCGACCGAGAGCTCGCAGCATACAGTGTACGTGCCAAAGTCACTCGCGTAATCCGACATGCCCGCATACTCCCAGTCGATGAGCGACATCTCGTCATCGGCGCCAACCAGGAAGTTCAGGTAGAAGAAGTCGTTGTGGCACAGGCAGCTATACGTCTCGTCGGCCTCGACGAACTCATGCAGGCGCTGCATGCGCTCCGCCATCTCGGCAAAGCCCGGAACGTCGATGACGCCCTCACGCGCACGCAGCAGCTCCTCGTAGCGCTTGGACTCGGCATAGAAGTCGAATTGCCGCTCGAGCGTCGCGCCCGACTCGTGCAGGGAGCGTGCCATCTGCATCGCGCGCTTGGTCTGGGCGGCGTCATGCGGGTCGAGCTGGGTGCAGTCGGCCACGAAGTGCGATATCTTCCACCCCGTCTGGGGGTCACCGGTAATGAAGGTGTTATCGAGGCCCAGCTCGTGGGCAATGTGAAGGCCAGCGAGCTCGGCGTGCCGGTCGATGAGGTTCTCGGTTCCCACACCGGGATGCCGGTACACGTACTCGGCGTCGCCCACGCGCACATGGCACGAGAGGTTCGTGAGGCCTTGCTTGAGCGGATACACGTCGCAGATGTCCGTCTTCTTGCAGCCAAGTGCCGACACGATGTTGTCGAAGGCGAGCGAATCGACGTTCTCGATGAAATGCGGATCGAATTCGCGCAAATCGTCAAGCGCATCGAATTCGTGAATCATCTCGGCGGGATAGGGCCGCGCGACCATGTACAGCTCGTCGATGTGGTCGATGAACAGGTTCTCCCACAGCTTATCCGTCGTGGCGGGTAAGTCCCATTCATCGCGGATGATCTGGGCCATGCGCTGCGAGAACGGCTCGTCGAAGAACACATGCCCGAGCATGATCTGCGAATCCGCACCGCCAATGGTCACGTCCACGATGCGGTTCCTGGCACCTAGACGCACGCACCATTCATCAGTCGCGTCCTGTGCGTACTGCGTCGCGTAGTAGGCACCGTAGACGTGCGACTCGAAGGGATTGTCGACGAAGTAGTTATCCGACGAGCAGACATAGGTGCGTCCGAGCTTGTCGAGCACCGCCATGAGAGACGAGTGGTTGTTTCGCTTCGCGTAGTGCTCGTTCACGACGATGCGCACATCGAAGAGCTCTTCCAAGTAGAAGAAGTACTCCTTCTTGTAACCCACGACGACGGTGATGTCGTCGATGCCCGCTTCCTTGAGCTGGCGAATCTGGCGCTCGATAAGCACCTCGTCGCGCACGCGGAGCAGCCCCTTGGGCTTCTCGTAAGAGATGGGCGCGAAGCGCGTCGAGAGCCCCGCAGCCAGAATGACCGCGTTGTCGACACGATACGGCTCGAGTGCCGCGATGCCTTGCTCCGTCACTTGCAAGCCCTCGGAAGCCGTCTTGTCGAGATCGCCACGCTCGATCAGCTGACGTACCGCGGCATTCACCGTTCCCACAGAAAGCCCCGTGCACTCGGCAATCGAACGCTGGGAACCAAGCGGCTTCCGCGTGAGGCTCTGCAAGACGGAGAACTGGTTACGCGTCAGATCTCCTGCGCTCTTCTCATCTGTTGCCACCATACGTCCTCTCAGATTTCGCATGGGCATTTCGCCCGGATAAGGCAATGGTATCAGAGTTATGTTCAATTTCATACTATATATTGATTTATTGAACACTTCTGGCAGAGGAATGGTTTGGTGTACATCGTATTACACAAAATGTGAAGCATTGTGTATTCGTAACACCATTTATCCGTGATAGTGTGCCGAATACGGAATTCGTAACACTGCTACACCCGCATTGCTCTATCGTTAGCATACACAACTTAGACAGAGAGGAGTCCTTCCGTGAAAATCAAACGTCTGCTCATCGCCTTATGCGCCTGCTGCGCGCTGTTGCTTGCCCTTGCCGGATGCTCATCTGCAGCGTCTTCAGGCTCTGACTCGACTCGCACGGTAACCGATGCCTATGGTCGCAACGTGACCATACCAGCCGACGTCCAGACCTGCGTCACCGTCGGTAGCGCCGCGCGCTTCGTCGTCTACGCCGGAGGCACCGACAAGCTCATCGCCGTGACCGAGATGGACAAGCCGGCTGCCCTGGCCCGTCCCTACACCGTGGCCTGGGAACAAGTCTTGGCAGAGCTTCCCACGACTTCCAATGGCAATCACCTCATGGAGACGAGCGTGGATGGCGAGGCGTTGCTCGAGCTCAAGCCTGACGTCATCATCTCGAGCCGCTCTGCCCAGGAATGCGACGAGCTGCAGAGCCAGCTCAACATCCCCGTCATCGGCATTAGCTATCAAGACCAGATGTTCACGGAGAACGTCTTCGATTCCATCCAGGTTGTCGGCGATGTTCTCGGCACCACTGAGCACGCGCAACAGGTCATCGACAAGATGAACGACTGGCAGGCCGACCTCGATAGCCGCACCGCGAACATCCCCGACGCGGACAAGCCGAGCTGCTATGCCGGTGCCGTGAACTACAAGGGCGCCAAGAGCTTCGGCGGCACCTATGCCCAGTACCCGCCGTTCGTCGCCGCGCACATCGACAACGTCGCTGACGGCACGGTCGAGTCCGGATCCGTCGAGGTCAGCCTCGAGCAGCTTGGCGAGTGGAACCCGGATTTCATGTTCCTCAACGCCGGCAACATGGAACTCATGAAGAAGGACTATGCTGACAACCAGGCATTCTTCGATAATCTCACGGCCTTCCAGACAGGCAATCTCTACACCCAGCCCTCCTATAACATGAACGGCACCAATATCGAGATTGCCATCTGCGATGCCTACTTCGATGCGGCTACCGTCTATCCCGATGCCTTCGCGGATGTCGACCTCGAGAACATGTACCGCGAGATCCTCGACACCATGCTCGGCACGAATTGCTATGACCAGCTGACAGCCGCTGGTCTCAGATTCGGCAAGATCAGCTTCTAGCTACCCGCACGTAACCGAGACGAGGCGAAGATGAATCCCGAAGACTTGAAGATGGCACATGCCGCGCAGGCACCATCCTCATATCGCGAGCAATATCGCGGATACACAAGGTACAAGCGCCTTGTCATCGTGACGCTCGTCGTCATCCTTCTCGTGCTCGTCTTCGTCTCGATCATGCTCGGAACGGCAAGTCTCTCCCCTCTCGACGTGCTGGCCGCACTCTTCGGACAGGGCGACGAACACGCCCTCATCGTCGTGTGGAACCTGCGCATGCCGAGAATACTCACCGCCATCGTTGGTGGCATAGCCCTTGCCCTCGCAGGCTGCGCGTTTCAGAGCGTGCTGCGCAACCCCCTCGCTTCCGCGAGCACGCTTGGTATCTCCCAGGGAGCGGCTTTTGGCGCCTCCATCGCCATCATCGTCCTGGGTGTCGGATCGTCAAGCGTGGCCTATGAGGGCCTGGGGGCCAGCAACCCCTATCTCACCGTCGTTTGCGCCTTCCTCGGCGCCATGGCCTCGACCATCGCCATTCTCGCGCTCTCGCGCTTTCGCGACATGACGCCCGAGAGCATCGTGCTTGCCGGCGTGGCCCTTTCGGCGCTGTTCACGGGCGCGACGGCCCTCATCCAGTACTTCGCCGAGGATACGCAGGTCGCTGCCGTCGTTTTCTGGACTTTCGGTGACCTCGGACGCGCCTCGTATCGCGAAATCGCCATCATGGCCGTCATCGCCGCGGCCAGCTTCGTCTTTTTCTATTGCAACCGTTGGAATTTCAACGCAATGGAGTCAGGCGAAGGCACGGCCCATGGCCTGGGACTCAACGTACGGCGCACACGTTTGCTCGGCATGATCGTCGGTGCCTTTGCCGCATCATCGGTCATCGCGTTTTGCGGCACCATCAACTTCATCGGCCTCGTCGCCCCGCACATTATGCGACGCTTCATCGGCAGCGATTACCGCTACCTGCTCGTCGCCTCGGCGCTTGCCGGCGCAGGCATCCTGTTGCTTTCCGACATCATCGCACGCATGGCACTCGTCGGCGTCGTGTTGCCCATCAGCGCCATCACCTCCTTCGTGGGCGCGCCCCTCTTCCTGTACCTGCTCATGAGGGGAGCGCACCGATGAGCATGGATACGCGTATTGCCCGCGGCACCGTCCTCGAAGCCAACGAAATCGCCTTCGCGTACCCTGGCTCCGGCCAGACCCTCGAGAAGGTGAGCGCACAGATACTACCCGGGTCGTTTCTCGCCGTACTCGGTGTCAACGGCTGCGGCAAGACAACGCTGCTCTCCTGTCTCGACGACATTATTCGCCCACAACGTGGCACCGTCATGCTGGCTGGCGAGGATATCGCCAGCTACACCCGCGAAGAGCGCGCGCGCAAGATCGCACTCGTCGCCCAGCACTCCCATGCGCATGGCGTCACCGTCTACGATGCGCTTTTGCTCGGCAGGAAGCCCCACATCAAGGCCGCGCCTAGCGAAGAGGACTTCACCATCGTCGACCGCGTCATCGACGAGCTAGGCCTCGGGCCGCTCGCCCTGCGCTACCTGGACGAGCTCTCGGGCGGCGAGCACCAGAAGGTCGTCATCGGACGCGCGCTCGTGCAGGAAACCGATGTCCTGCTGCTCGACGAGCCGACAAACAACCTCGACATGGCAAATCAGGTCGAGGTCATGCACCTTGTCAGAAACGCCGCCCACGAGCACGACATCGCATGCGCGGCCGTCATGCATGACATAAACCTCGCCCTGCGCTACTGCGACCGCTTCTGCCTGCTCAAGGATGGCAAGGTGCTCGCAAGTGGAGGTCCCGAGGTGATGACCAAGGAGACGATCGAGGACGTCTACGACGTGCCCGTCGAGCTAGTCGCCCACGGCGACGGCTTCCTCGTCGTGCCACTGGATAAGGGGATGATGTCATGAGCATCGGCAAGATCGGCGTCTACTTCGACGAGCGCGCCGCGAACTGGAACGAACAGGCCGAGCCAGCCGGAACCAAGCACCTCATGATTGCCCAACTCGCTGGCGTCCACGAAGGTTCGCGCGCGCTCGATGTCGGCTGCGGCACGGGCATCATGGAGCGTGCCTACCTTGAGCTCGGAGCCGCAAGCATCGTCGGGCTCGACCTGTCGGAGGCGATGCTTGCCTGCGCACGTACGAGCTTTTCCGACGTGCCGGCCGAACGCCTACGCTTCGAGTGTTACGACATCCTCGACTTCACGAGCAACGAGCCATTCGACGTCGTGGTCATTTACAACGCCTATCCGCACATCCTCGACAAGGAAGCGCTCGTCGAAGCGACCGCATCCCTGCTCGTACCCGGTGGAAGATTCCTCGTCGCGCACGGCATGAGCCGCGAAACGCTCAACGCACACCATGCGAACGTGCCACATGACGTCACGAGCGACCTGCTCCCCGCGCGAGAGAGCGCCCTCGATTGGCAAGATGCGTTCGATATCGACATGATCGCGGACACGCCATTCACGTACTTCTTCGGCGGCTCGAAGCGGTAATGAGGCGGGGAGGGCAGACATCCGAGCGTCTCGCGCTTGCCCGAAGTCACTTTCTCCAACGTAGCAGTATGACGACGGCTATGGCCGCCAGGGCAATCGAGAGCAGCGCGGGAAATATCCACGAATCGCTCATGGGCAGCAAGTCGGTGTTCATGCCGTAGAAGCTGAAGACGGCCGTGGGGATGGACAGCAGCAGCGTCGCCATGGTGAGGAAGCTCATGGAGGCGTTGACGTTGTTGCTGACGACTCCCGAGAAGGCATCCATCGCCCTGGTGATGACATCGGTGTAAATCGAGCACATCTCGGATGCCTGCCGATACTCGACGATCACGTCATTGAGCAGCTCTTCGTCCTCCTCGAAAAGCTTCACGAACTGCCCGTTCTTGATGGCCTGAAGCGTGGGAGCGGAACTCTTGAGGGACGTCGACATGTAGAGCAGCGACTTCTCGATACCCAGCATGCTCATAAGCCCCTCGTTGTTCTGCTTCTTTCGCATCTTGCGTTCGAGGGCCATGGTCTGCTTCTCGAGCACGCGCAGGGCATCGATGTAGCTTTGCGACACCTCGAGAAGAACATCGAGCAGAAAACGCGTGCGCTTGCCCGTGGCGATGGGTAATTTCCTGTCATTCTTGAGCTTTTCCACGATGGAGCACGGGGCATTGGTCAAAGTGACCACGACACTCGGATTCTCGATGAGGAGAATGGAGATGGGCTGGGTATCGAACTGCTCGAGATTCGGATTCGCCTTGTCATCCAAATCCTCGGCAGCGGGATAGTCGACGACGACAAGCGCCTGGCTGGCATCCTCGTTCTTGTCGATACGCGAAATCTCGTCGCGGTCGAGCATGGCATCGATGAAATCGTTATCTATGCCCAGGTTATCGGCGAGCCATTTAACCTCCTGGCTGCTGGGAACGCACGCATTGACCCAACAGCCGGACTCGACCGCATCAAGGCGCCTGAGCGTGCCATCATCTGTCTTCAGTATTTCGATCATGACACGCTCCCTTCCCTCACGCCTGTCTTACAGGTTCTGGTTCTCAAGACCAAGGTCGTCGATCCACTGACGTACCTCATCACTATTCACGTCGGCCGGGAAGCGCATGCCGCCCATCCACTCCCCGCCCTTGGCAAGGTCTGCGAGGTTCTGGGCGCTGTCGCCGATATCGGACGAGGCCGAGGTACAAAACGGAATGACGGTCTTGCCGGTGAAGTCATTGGCCTTGACAAAACTGGCAACGGGATAGGCCGCCTGACCCCACCAGATGGGATAGCCGATAATGACCGTCTCGTAGGAATCCCAGTTATCGGGCGTGTCCTGAAGAAGGGCGACATCTTGGAGGGCAGGGTCGGAGTGCTCCTTGGAAACGCGGCTGTTCTCGTCGGTCCAGGCGAGGTCCTCGGTGGAATACGGCTGCTCGGGCATGATGGCAAAGACGTCCATGTCGTTTTCGTTCACGATGACCTCGGCGACCTTGGCCGTGTTGCCCGTGGCCGAGTAATAGACGACGAGCGTCTTGTTTGCCTCATCCGATGACGCGGCACTCGATGATGCCGTGCCGCTCGATGCGCCCTGGCCGCATGCGGTGATGCAAAGCGCCGCGCTCGCCATGAGCAGCGCGCCGAGCGCGAGAACGAGCGCTTT
Organism: Coriobacteriaceae bacterium; assembly: GCA_025992705.1. Classification (NCBI taxonomy): domain Bacteria; kingdom Bacillati; phylum Actinomycetota; class Coriobacteriia; order Coriobacteriales; family Coriobacteriaceae; species Coriobacteriaceae bacterium. The sequence continues at coordinate 670,622 of DAJPGJ010000001.1, read as the reverse complement.
CCTCATTGGCTTCATTGGGACTTCTCCTTCTTGTCAGTGGCGACGGCCTCCTTAACGGCGACCTTGTCGACGATGCCTCCATCAATCGGCTCGTCATCAATCTCGTCAACTACGACGGCTTCATCGGATGCGACAGCATGCGATGCATCGAACGTTTGGGCGCTCGTCGTCGAGACGGGCTTGTCTATCCTGCCGACGAACCAAGTCCCCACGAGAAAAACGGCCAGCGCAACGCCGAGAGGCAACAGCATACTCGCCCACTCGAAGAAGTTGGGGATATAACCCTGCGCAATCTCGAAGGCATTACCCGTATGATCGTAGAGACCTGTCGAGGCAGGTAGCGGCCAGCTCGGTGAGGGCTCGTTGGAAAGCGGCACATAGAGCGTGGGGCTGGCAAATGCCGGATATAGCAGCATGAGGCGATGGAAGAACATGCCGACGACAACCAGTACGCCGCCGATGAGCATGTTCTTGGTGGGATTGTTCTTGCCTCGAAGCAGCACGAAGACCGCCGCCAGGGGCAAGCCGAGCTCAAGCGCGTAGAACAGCCAAACGCTGCCCAGCGCCGCGAGCGCCCCACCATCTGCCGCGCTTCCGCCGAAGCAGACGATCAGCAGCTCGATAACGGCAAGCGCCAGGTGAATGATGATCGCCACCGCGAGCAGGAAGCTCAGGTCGTGCAATGCCTCGGGTTTGAACTCGTCATGTCTGAGCGCGCAGATGATGACCGCGACGGCAAGGCCGCATACGACGGCGACCACGATGAAATCGATGGGCATGATGAAGCTATGCCACCAGATGCGTGCCTCCATGAGCGCGAAGAGCAGGCCCTCGACAAGCTGCAGCGCAAACGCACTGATGAGACCCAAGACCATCCAGAACTTGAGCAGCTTGCTCTGTCGTGCGACGGCAATAAGGTTGATGATGGCGATAACGATGAACACCGTGAGGGCGATCATGTCCCAGGTAAGCGGAGACGTAGGATTGGGCCCCATGAGCATCGCCATGATGTGCGCCGGATGTCCCAGGTCGATGAGAATCGCCACGCCTGCGCCGATGGCGCCGGCAAGGGCCACGACCTGCGCGGTCTTGACATAGGGCATGAGATCATGCCGGTTGCCGAGGACGATGTAGCAGGCAACAAACTGGCTACCTGCACCAAAGCCGACAAGGAAGGCGAAAACCGCGATCATGAGGCCCCAGGCGAAGGTATTGCTCATGCCCGAGCCAACGAGAAGGCCCATGGTGAGCTGGCAAATCCATGCCGCGCAACCGACCGCGATGAAGACGACGGTCAGAATGATGGGCCATTTCTTTGCGTGTTGAACGTTCTGTGTCATGGCTACTCCCCCTCTCCGCGCTTGGAAGGCAGGTAATACACCTTGGGCTTGGTGCCATGTGACTCGCCGAGCACGAGCCATTCGCGCCCGGACATGTACTGCGAAATCTCGGAATCCGCATCCTCGATGTCACCGAAGATGCGTGCGTTTGCCGGGCAGCCCGTGCAGCACGCAGGAGTGCCGCCTTGGTTGGTGTACTGAACGCAGAACGTGCATTTCTCGACCACGCCTTCGGGCCGTACTGGCGTGTAGACGAGATGCCCGTCCTGGCGATAATCCTCCGGATACCCCCAGCGATATTCGCCGTCAATGCCCTCGACGCCATCGGGCTTGCTCCAGTTGAACTGGCGCACCTCGTAGGGACATGCCGTGATGCAGTAGCGGCAGCCGATGCACTTCTCGTAGTCGACCAGCACGGTACCCGTGTCGTCGGTGTAGGTGGCGCCCGTCGGGCACACCTGCTGGCAGGGAGCGTTTTCGCAGTGCTGGCAGCTGATAGGCAAAAACTCCATACGAGGCATGCCATCCACGATCACCGAGGTACCGTACTCGGGAGCACCCGGTGCAAAGACGCGGTTCCACCAGATGCCTCGGGGTTCTGCGTTGTGATCCTTGCAGATGACCGCGCAAGTCCTGCATCCAATGCAGCGGTCAAGGTCTATGGCCATTGCGTATCTCATTGCATGACCTCCTTACGCGCACCGCCCTTTTGCAACAGACGGACATTGCATGCGCATTCGTTCCACGCCATGTTGGGCGACCACACGCCCGAAAGGTAATACACCTCGTTGGTGGGATTAATCCACGGATAGATGAGCGAGTTGTAGCTGTCGCCATCCATGTACTCGCTCCACCAACCCTGATCGAAAATGGCCTGTCCGGGATACATACCCGGGTCGAGCACGAGGCCGCCTTGGCACTTGCCACGACTGTTGTAGGCCTCGACCAAATCGCCTGCCTCCAGGCCACGCTCCTTGGCATCATCGGGATTCATGAAGATCTTGGGCATGCTGTTTTGCAGTTCGAGCATGAAGGGGTTGTTCACGTACGTGGAGTGCACGCGATAGGTGCTGTTTCGCGTGATGAAGGCGAGCGGATACTTGGTGCGCGCCTCTGGGTCATCCTTGTATTCCGTGTCCTCGAAGGCGGGCTTGTAGCAGGGCAGCTGCTCCTCGAGCTCAAGGAACTCATCTTCGTCACGGTAGAACTGGATGCGCCCGGACCTGACAAACGGTGCCGTCACGTCGATCGCATTTGGAAGCGACTGGCTCGGGAATGGCGTCCCCTCGTGAATCTGGCTCCAGAAGGGAATGCGCTTCTCGCCTGGATTGGCGTGCCAGAGCTTGCCCGGTCCCTCACGCAGTTGCTCGGCCGTGAGCTGGTTGACGTACGGGCCGCCGTTAGCCAGAAGCGTGCGTAGCACCTCGTCTGCCACTTGCTCGGATTGCGACTCGTCGAAGACGGGCCACTGGTCCGCATACGAGGGGTCGATGTGCGTGGCGAGCTCCTTGCAAATCCATATCTCGGGCCGTGCCTCGCCTGGCGGATCGACCATCTGCTGCTGGAGTTGCACCCAGGGATGCAGCGGCGTCGTGGTGAGCTCGAGCTTCTCGTACCAGCTGGGTGCCGGCAGGGCCACGTCGCTCATGTCGACCGTGGTAGTGCGCTGGAAATCGAGCGTCACGAGGCATTCGAGCTCGCCGCTCTCCTTGGCGCTGCGCAGCCAGTTGGCAACGTTATGCTGGTCCATCGGGTTGCCCCAGCCCACGACGAGGGCCTTGAGGCCATTGGGCGGGAAGGCGTTTGGCTGCATCGTCTCCGTGCGGCCGGTGACGGCGTACTGGAATGACATCGAGTGCTTGTTCATGCGCGGCGGGTTGAACCACGACGCGGGGATGAAGCGCGTCTTGTACTGGCCCACATAGGTCGAGATGCCGCCGCCGAGCTGGCCGATGTTGCCCGTGAGCGCCGCAATGAGCGCGAGCGAACGACCCTTGAGATCGCCGTGATACCACTGCGTGCCCGCGCCACCGAAGATGATGTGCATGGGCTTGATGGTCGCGCACTCCTTCGCGATGCGCTCGATGGTCTCGGCGGGAATGCTCGTGGTATCACTCGCCCACTGCGCCGTCTTGCCCACGAGGCTCTCGCGCAGCAACCTGAAACCGCTCTTGGCATGCGCGGTGGTGCCGTCTTTGAGGCGCACGTCACCCGTGTACTCGAGCGTGCAGCCCTCCATGCCACCGAGGCGCTCGGGGTTGACCGCGAAGGGCCTGCCATTGGCGTCGACGGCCACGTACGTGGTGCGATAGGCCGGAGATGGCAGGGCCGAGAGCCCCGCCACGTTGGCAGCCTCGATGCGCTTTCCAGTAGTGGTGTCAACGAGCAGGGGCATATCGGTGAAGTTCTTGCAGAAGGCCTCGTCATAGAGGCCATCGTCGATGATGATCTTGGCGACCGCCAGCGCAAAGGCCGCATCCGTATCGGGCTTGAGGCGCACCCATTCGGTCGATTTCTCGGAGGTTGCCGAGTAGTTGGGGTCGAAGTTGACCACCTTGCCGCCGTTCTCACGCGAGATGTTGAGAAAGTGCGCATCGGGAAGGCGCGTGACCATGACATTCGAGCCAAAAATCATCGTGTACTTGGAGTCTTCCCAGCAGTACGACTCGAGCTCCTCGCTCTGCACGCCAAAGGTCTCGGGCCAGAACATGGGAAGGTCGCCGTTCATCTCGTAGCAGCCGATAGCCGACCACCCCATCATGTTGGAAAGACGAATAATCGAGCCCTTTTGGATATGACCAGTGCCCTGCACCTGCCAAATCACGCCCACGGACTCCGGCCCGTACTTGTCCATGACGTCACGCAACTTGGTCGCAGCCACGTCGAGTGCCGTGTCCCAGTCGGTCTCCTCCATCTTACCTGTCTCATCGTTCTTGACGAGCGGCTTGGTGAGCCGATGCGGCCCGTATAGCATGGTATTGATGGACAGTCCCTTGAGGCAACCGCGCGGGTTGTACTCCTCGAAGGGGTAATCGGATGCCTGCGAGATCATCTTGATCTGTCCCTCGTGCACGAAGCCCTTGAGACCACAGGCCCCCGTGCAGTTGGGCGAGCAGGTGGTCCTCACCCATTCGCCAGCTGGATCGACGTTTTCGGCCAGCGCCTTGGCCGCGGGAAGTGCTCCCGTGCCCAGGCACGCGGCTGCCGTCGCAGCTGCCGTGCCAGCCACAAATGACCGGCGGCTTACGTTCCTCTCTCTCATGCGTCCCTCCTCACTCGACCGCATGGGTCAATCTGATAGCGCATCGCCAGACTAGACGAGCACCTTCTCGCTTTCGGTAATTTCACGCAGTTTGCAATCCATCTCCTGCTCGCGCTCGGCGACACTGCGTAGGTCGCGCTCCTCGTCAAAGGCGCTACGCACCACGCGGCCGTCGCGCTCGAACTTCTTGAGATCGGATGTTGCCTGGCCCAAATCATCGCGATGACGCTCGGAAGCGCGCTCATCGCCCGGGTCGGTCCAGATGCGCTCGGCGACAGGCGCCCAGCGCTGTGCCATGGGACGTGTCTTGGCAGTGAGCTCGTAGACCGTCTCCTCCTGGACAAGGTCAGTCGAATGCGCACCCGAATCCTCCACGAGCTTCTCGATGCACTCGGGATTCTCCAGCATCGGGCAGGGGCGCAGATGATTGTCGTTGAAGGGCTGACCATGGTAATAACCCATGAACAACGGCGAGCGCAGGGCGTCAAGCAAGCTCACGTCGTGGATGTTGACATTCGAGTAGTGAATGAACACGCAAGGCTCCACATCGCCGTTGGCGTTGATATGGAGATAGCGGCGACCACCGGCAATGCAGCCGCCCACAAACTCGCCATCGTTCTGGAAATCGAGGGTAAGCAGTGGCTTCTCGTGCCGCATCGCATGGTTGAAGTCATAGAGCATCTCGCGTTGCTGAGGGCTCGGCATAAGCTCGGCCGGGGAATCCCTGCCCACGGGCATGTAGGTGAAAATCCAGGCGAAGAACACGCCCTTGTCGATAAGCCAATCGTAGTACTCCTCGGTGCAGACCGCATCGGCGTTCTGGCTCGTATAGCAAATGGAGACGCCAAAGGGAATGCCGCGTGCCTTGAGTAGGTCCATGGCCTTGTCGATCTTCTGGTAGGTGCCCTCGCCACGACGCGCGTCGGTGGTCTCTTCGCTGCCCTCGGCTGAGATGATCGGAATGAAGTTCTTCACGCGGGCGACTTCCTCGACGAAATCCCGATCAATCAGCGTGGCGTTGGTGAAGCAGAGGAAGGCGGAGTCAGGATGAGCGTCGCAGAGCCTGATGAGGTCTGCCTTGCGTACGAGAGGCTCGCCACCCGTATAGATGAAGACGTGCGTACCAAGCTCGTTGGCCTGATTGATGATGGAGTCGATGTCTTCGTAGCTCAGGTTGAGCTTGTGGCCGTACTCGGCTGCCCAGCACCCCGTGCAGTGAAGGTTGCAGGCGCTCGTTGGGTCAAGCAAGACGGCCCAGGGCACGTTGCACTGGTACTTCTCACGTGACTTCTCCTGCTTGTCCCAGGCGATGAGATTCGCCTCGGTCAGGAAGCACTTGAGCATGCCCGTGGCGACCTCGGGGTCAAGCTCGTCGATACGGCACAAGAGCTGATACCAGTTGTTGCGCTCCTCGATGGCCTTGGCAAACGCTTTGCGCTGTGAGGGAAACAGCGCGTCCGGAAGCATTTTGTCGATTTTCGTCATCATGCTCTCGATACGCGGAACGGGGTCTTCCATGAAGTAGTCGATGGCCTTGTTGGCCGCCGTCCTCTTTGCGAATTCCATTGGTCTCATGACGCTCCTCCTACTGTATTACCTGCAGCACGCTGCATTCCTCGATAACGTTCTCTACGTATTCAGGGCTCAGACCCTGCGATATGGCGAAGGGAGCGAAGGATAGACGCATGACGTATTCCGGCGTCACGATGCGGCCTTCGAGCGATGCGATGGAAAGCAGGCCGTAGGCACCGTTGAGGGCGACGACGAGGCAATCGCCCAGATATTGCTTGTCGATGGCATCGGGCCAATGCGCGACGATCCAGTCACGCTCGCGCATGACCACACCCTCGATGAACGTGCGGAAGCCCAGAAGATCCTGGATGAGCGGAGAGCCCTTCTCTTCCGCGACGAGCCTGTCGAGGTGAACAAAGCCCATCATGCACAGCAGCTGGATGGCGCTCGTATGCGAAGGACAGAGCTTCTGCGCGGTCTCGCGCACCCAGGCAAAATGCTCGTCAAGGTAGAGGACGAGGAACATCTCCTTGTGCGGGTAGTAATGTTGCACGACCGACTTGCTCGTATCGCATGCATCGGCTATGTCCTGATAGGACGTGGCGGCATAGCCCTTCTCGCCAAACAGCTTCAAGGCCGCAGCGTAAAGGCGCAGACGCTCCTCGTCCTTCCTTGGTGCTGCCATGGTTCCTCCCCAATACATGCGGATATGCGGGGAAATCCCTTTATTCCGATACGCGTATATTCTATACGCGTATAATTTACTCCACTGAGACCAGAAGTCAACAGCATACTTTTTAAAATATTGAAAGTTTTTTTGCGTGAACGGAACTATTTTTCTGGTGAACGCTGCTCAGCCGCATCATTCGGGGTGCCAGCGGATGCTGCAGCATGGCGAGCGGCAAGCTGCCTATGCGCCTTGGAGAGAAGCCCGTGTCCGTAATAGCCATAATCTCGATTGCCCACGAGAGCGCAGATAACACCAATGGTCAGAAAAGGAGCTATGCCCCAGCCGAAAACCTCGCAACCGAGGAAAAAGCCGGCGATGGGACAGCGTGACATGCCCACATAAAAGGTGATGACACCCAGCGCGCCTGCGAAGGCGGCATCGATGCCGATGAGCTGGCCGACCGAGCAGCCCATCAGACCGCCAATGGCAAGCGTGGGCATAATCTCGCCACCTTTGAGACCGAAGGCAAGCGCCATGAAGACAAGGCCCGCCTTGATGGCGAAATCGTACGTGCCGATCGAGCCCGCGAGCGCGTGCTTGAGCAAGTTCATGCCCGAGCCTTCGAAGTCATAGAGGCCAAAGGCATAGACGAGGCAGACGATGACGAGGCTCGAGACGATAACCGTGACATAGGGTTTGTTGAAATGCGCCTTAAGGAGCTTGCGCGTAAAGCGCAGCGCACGACCAAAGACACCGCCAAGAATGCCACAGACTATGCCAACGATGCCGGTGTAGAGCGCGAGCTCGGGGGTCATGTCCAAGACGGTAACGTGGGGGATGATGTCACCAATGCCAAAGGGATATGCGATGGAGGCGGCAATGAAGGCAGAGACGATCATCGCGATGAATCGCGGGAGGCTCAGATTCCTGAAGCGCGTGAGCTCGAGCACCATGAACACGGCGCCCAGCGGTGCGAAGAACAGGGCCGAAAACGTCGCACTCATGCCCATGAGCGCCGCGTAGCCATAAAGCTCCCTGTCCTGCTTGTCGATGAAACAGTTCTTGAGCTTGAACGCCCGCCCGAGCGTCTCGCTCACCGAAGCACCCGCCTGAAAGGCGCTCGACTCCTTGCCGACGGCGCCGCCACCCAGGATGCTGAGGCAGGTGCCGATGATGATGCCCGGCGCAAGCGTAGGCGAGACCACGTCGTTTTCGCGCATCTGATCGACGAGGGTGTCGGTCGAGTAATCGTAGGGAAGCTTGAACACCTTGTAGAGGGCGAGCGAAAGAACGCCGAGTAGCGGCAGGAGGAAGAGCGTCCAGGCATAGGTCTGGTTAATGTGATAGGCGAAGTTGACGCACAGACACAAGATAATCGAAACGCAGGCCGAAATGATGCCGACGCAGACGATGAAGGCAAGATGCTTAAGAAGCTCAACCTTGTCGATCTTGTGATGCATATCGCCCTCCTCTCGCATTGTCTCCATGATACGCCCGTACGGGTTATTTTTTGCACAGACTATTCGAGCTTTCTCATAAAGTTGCGTTTCTTACATCTGCGTAAGAAAGCATGAAGCGAGGTTTTGTTCGGATAGATGCGGCTACAATGAGTGGCACGACCCAAGTGAACGGAGCATGACCATGCCTACCGTGTACATCGTCGAAGACGACACCACCTTGCGTGACGAGCTCGCGCGCCTGCTCGAGCTCAACGGCTACGAGACGCGCACGTGCTCGGATTTCTCCCGCGCGGCAACCGACATCGTCGCCGCAGGCCCCGATTGCGTCATCTTGGACCTTGGCTTGCCGGGCGCCGATGGGCAATCGATTTGCCGTGACATCCGCAGGGAGGCCGACATGCCCATCATCATCCTCACGGCAAAGAGCGATGAGTTCACCGAGGTCATGTCGCTCAACTTGGGTGCGCATGACTTCATCGCCAAGCCATACCGTCCGGCAGTGCTGCTTGCCCGCATCGCCTCGCTCGTCAAGCGCCATGCGTCTGCATCGGCCGAGGCAAGCACCATCACGCATAATGGCGTCACGCTTGACCTGGGCACATCCGAGGTTCGCTACCAGGGGCAGTCGGCCGAGCTCACGAGAAACGAGCAGCGCATCCTCGCCCTGCTCATGCGCAATGCCGGCACCATCATCTCGCGCCAGGAGATCATGTGCGACCTGTGGGAATCCGATGCGTTCGTCGATGACAACACGCTCACGGTCAACATCAATCGCCTACGCAAGACGCTCGGAAGCATCGGCATTGCCGACGATTTCCTGCAGACACGCCGCTCCCTCGGCTATGTGATCGCGGCGTGAGTGCCCCGATGCAGTATCAAGACACAGCCCGGTTCACGCCAATCAGCTTCGTGCGCGACAAGGCGCTCGCCCTGACGCTCGCGCTTGTCACCATCGCCTTCGTCACCTCCTTGCTCGTCATACTCGGCACGACCACCGATGCGATTCTCCTCATCGACCTCACGCTCGTAGCAGTTCTGTTCCTGGCGTTTGCCCTGGAATACCGACGGCGCGCACGGTTCTGGAAGAGCATCGAAGAGGCGCTGGAATCGCTCGACAAGACGCGCTACTTCGATGAGCTCGTCTGCGAGCCCACGTTCCTGGAAGGGAAAATCGCACTCGACATGGCGCGCTCGATTGCAGAACAGGCAACGCATGAGGGCAACGAGCTCAGGATGCAGAGCCACGACCGCGCCCAGTACACCGAGCTCTGGGTACACGAGGTCAAGACGCCGCTGGCTGCCGCACGGCTGCTCCTCGACAAGATGCACGGCGAGGACGCAAGCAAGCTCAAGCTCGAACTCGAACGCGTCGAGCACCTCGTCGAGCAGGCACTCTTCACCGCGCGCTCGGACACGCTCGTAAACGACTACGTCATCCGCGAAATCGTGCTTGGCGATGCGGTGGGCGAGGCATGCAAAGCGAACATGCGCTACCTCACGTCATGTGGCGTTGCCATCGATATCCACATCGATCCGCAGAGCACGGTCGTGGCCGACAAGGCCTGGCTTGCATTCATCCTCACCCAGCTCATCATCAACGCCGCGAAGTACGACGCCACCACCATCATCTTCGAGGCCTACGAAAACGACAAGGAAGGCCCGCACGCCTGCACGGTACTCGAGGTGCGCGACGACGGCTGCGGCATTCCCGCCGCCGACGTTCCCCGCGTCTTCGACCGCGGATTTACGGGCGAGGTCGGTCGCGCCCACGGCTCGGCAACCGGCATGGGGCTCTACCTCGTCGCTCGCATGTGCGCGCAGATGGGGCTCGGCATCATGCTCGCGAGCGAAGAGGGCGTGGGCACGCGCGTGCAGCTCAGCTTTCCCCACGATCGCCGCCGCATGCACGTATCGCTGTGACGTCGGACGCGTCATGGTTTAGCCGGCGGAGCATACGCCAAGCGCAGTCCCGATTGCAGAAGCGACAAAAACGCGAGGCGGGCTTGCGAGGACTGTCTGAGCGCGCTGATCTTGCGCGCGAGTTCCGCAGCAGCCGAGCGTTTTCGAGCTTCGGGTGCAATCGACTGGCAAGCTTGGCGTATGCTCCGCCGGCTCCCCTGCCCTTACGAACTTGTAAGTCGCACGTAAGCCGCTTCGATGGCAGCTGTAATCCGCACGTTGCACCATAGGGGATGTTCGGCAACCGCTATGCGAAAGGTCATCCCATGAAGGCTACGAAAGTCTTATCCACGGTAACGAAGGGCGTCGGAGCAGTTACACTCGTGGCAGCAGCGCTTGTCGCGGGCATGCTCGCATACGCCTCGGTCAAAGTTCCGCGCACGGGAAGGGGAATCCATGTCTGAAGTAACCGCAATTCCGTCTGCCAGCGTGACGGGTTCCTCGTCGGCCTCCTCCCCCATCCTCTGCGTGCGTAACGTCGAGAAGGTCTACGGCGGCAGGCAAAACCTCATGTACGCACTGGCTGGCGTGAGCTTCGACGTCGCACGTGGCGAGTTCGTCGCCATCATGGGTCCGTCGGGCTCGGGCAAGACGACGATGCTCAACTGCATCTCCACCATCGATCGCCCCTCCTCCGGGCGCATCCTCATCAACGGAAGCGACATCACCACGATGTCGAAGGGCAAGCTCTCCGCGTTCCGTCGCGACGAGCTCGGCTTCATCTTCCAGGATTCCAACTTGCTCGACACGCTGACCGGCATGGAGAACATAGCGCTCGCCCTCACCATCAAGGGCACGCGTCCCGCGACCATCACCGCGCGCGTCCAGGACATCGCGCGCACGCTCAACGTCACCGAGTCGCTCAAGCAGTACCCCAACCAGATGTCCGGTGGGCAAAAGCAGCGCGTCGCCGCCGCACGCGCCATCGTCGCCGACCCCTCCCTCATCCTGGCCGACGAGCCCACCGGCGCCCTCGACTCGCGCAACGCGACCATCATGCTCGAGACGCTCGAGATGCTCAACAAGTCCCTCAACGCGACCATTCTCATGGTCACGCACGACGCGTACGCGGCGTCATTCTCCGACCGCGTGCTCTTCCTGTCCGATGGCAAGCTCTTCAACGAGATCCGCCAGGGTTCGCTTTCGCGCGAGGAGTACTTCGCCCGCATCATGGAGGTCGTGACCTTCCTCGGCGGGGAGGCATACCATGCTGCTTAAACTCGCCGTACGCAACATGCGGCGATCGCTTCGTGACTACGCGATCTACTTCGTCACGCTCCTCATCGCCGTCACCGTGTTCTACGCGTTCAACTCCGTGGGTGACCAGCAGGTCATGCACGACATCGCGGCGTCCGATAACACGAACGTCGTGGAGTTCACCGGCTACATGATGAACACCTTCTCCGTCGTCGTCGCCTTCGTGTTGGGCTTTCTCGTCATCTACGCCAACCAGCTACTCATCAGCCGGCGCAAGCGCGAATTCGGCATATACCTCGTGCTCGGCATGAAGCCCGGCCAGGTATCGCGCATCCTGCTCTACGAGACGATCTTCATCGGTCTGGGCTCGCTCGTCCTCGGCCTTGCCCTCGGCGTGCTCATCTCGCAGCTGCTCTCGTTTGCCACGGCGGCGCTCTTCGGCATCGCCATGCCACAGTACCAGTTCAGCTTCTCGCCCATCGCCTGCATCGCGACGCTTGCGTGCTTTGCCGCCATCTACATCGTGGTCGCCATCTTCAACGTCATCACCGTGCGTCGCTGCAAGCTCATCGACCTCATCGGCGCCAAGACCAAGCGACAGAAGATCATCATCCGCAATCCGTGGGTGTGCCTCGTGCTCTTCATCGTGTCGCTCATCCTCATCGGGCTCGCATACTGGCAACTTGACGTCAACGGCATGACGCTCCTGTTCGATGCCGAGTTCCAGCGTGCGACCGTGCTCATGCTCGTGGGTTCGCTGCTGTTCTTCTTCTCGCTTTCCGGCTTTGCCATCGCCGTGCTCACGCGCCTGCGCGGCGTGTACTTCAAGCGTCTGCGCCCCTTCACCACGCGTCAGGTAGCCTCGAAGTTCAACACGTCGTTCGTCTCCATCTGGGTGGTGTGCGTGCTGCTCTTCTTCGCCATCACCACCTTTGCCACCGGCCTGGGCCTCATTGACGCGTTTACCGGTGACATTGACGAAGCCAATCCCTACGATGCGAGCATCATCGCGTACGGCGAGGAAACCGTATACGAAAACGGCAAGGGTACGAAGAAGCCCGTCGATGCCGACATCAGCCAGACGAGCGCATACTTGCAGCAGCATGTCGCCAATTGGGACACGCTCGTCGCCGCCAGCTCGCAGCTCGACTTTTACGGGCTTCCCGACATGACCTATGGCGAACTCATGGACGCTGTCAACACGCACCTTTCGGATGCCATGAGCAGCACCTCGATGTTGAACCAAGGCGTGCAGGTTGTTGGCCTTACGCAGTTCAACGACATGCTCGCCCTGAACGACAAGCAGCCCGTGACGCTGTCATCTGGCGAATACCTCGTCACCAACAGCATGTCGGCGTCGCAGAACATCGCCGATGCGGTCGTGGCGCAGCATATGCCGCTTCCCACGCCAGCTGGCGATCTTACGCCAGTAAACCGTGTCGATAAGTCCCAGCTCAGCGACTTCGACATGCTCAGCAATGCCCTCACGATGGTGGTCCCCGACGACGTCGTCGCCGCCTTGGCCCAAACCGAAACTCCCGACGCGACGTACGTGAACGTCATGTACGCGTCTCGTTCGAATGTGGAAGACACGTTCATCAGCGCTGTCGAGGCCGTCGATGCGCCGGGCGTATCCATCACCATCACGCGCGAGCAGATGGTCGGCCAGGCAAGTGGCCTGCGCGTCATGATCACCTACCTCGCGGTCTACATCGGCCTCGTGCTGCTCATCACGACCGCAGCCGTGCTCGCCATCCAGCTGCTCTCGCTTACCATCGATTCGCTTGGCCGCTACCGCCTGCTCTCGAAGCTCGGCTGTGATACCCGCATGCTTACCCGTTCGCTGTTCGAGCAGGTCGTGATCTATTTCGTCGCACCGCTGGCCCTGGCTGTCTGCCACTCGGCATGCGCCATCGTCGTCCTCTCCGAATCGCTTTTCGCGGCTCTCGGGCGCGATTTGTTCCCCTCCATCGTCATGGCAGCATGCCTCGTCGTCGCCATATACGGTGGCTACATGCTCATCACCTACCTGACCAGCAGGACAAGCGTCAAGCAGGCCATCTCGTAGCAAAAAATGTGACAGCATGGTGACAAAAGTCGCCGGGGCGGTTTTGTCACGTCGTCAACAGACACGGGTAGAAGAAAAGGAAGCCGGCATCAGTTCTAATGCCGGCTTCCCAGAATGAGGGGGAATGAGACCCCCGGACTGTTAACTTCCTACTCGCGCTTTACATACGTGACAACCTCAATTTCCATGTCAACCTTGGTGGGATCGGGAAGCACGGGCCTCTCCGCGTACTCGACCATCTCGTCGATCTCTGCCGGCGTGGCGCTCTTGGGCTCGGTCTCGAGCAGGTAGGCGACAGGAGCACGACGGGCCATGGCCTCCTTGTACTCCTTGGTGCCAACCCAAATCTCATGCTTGTACGGATTGACGCCAAGCTTCTTGGAGCGGTAGATGACATAACTGAGAGCCGCGATATTGGCGATGAGCGCGATAGAGGCGACCACGGTATTGACCGCCGGGTCGTTCACGGACTGCACCGCGAAGATGGAGTCGTTGGCGAACATCGGCACCATCTGCGCGAACATGCACCAGATGGCCAGCGTGAACGCGCGGTTCTGGATCCATCCACCCTTGTTCCAGATGAGACCCGCGATGGTCGGCGCGACGAGCAGCGCGATACCGCAGTACCAGGAGTGGGTGGGCAGGCAATTGTAGGTGTAGCAGAAGTTCCAGAGGTCGTAGGAAATGATGAAGACCCACGTCATGTCGGGCCACAGCATGTCCTGGCGCTTCTTGGAGATGTAGATGCCGAACCAGCCGGTCATGCACAGGATGTTGAGCAGGCCCGCGCAGCCGTTGAGCACGTTGAAGATACCGCCGTTGAGCAGGACGCCCTCGTCGGTGACGAAGCTCGAATCCCAGGCGACGATGGCGCTCTCGAAGTCGCTCGCAACCGCGATCAGGATGTTGATGGCCACGATCACGAACGGGAACGCCTTGAACCAGTGCGAGCGGCCAATCTTTCCCCAGCTGTACTTGAGCATCATGAAGCCGATGCAACCGGCCGTTGCCGCGTACACCTTGGCATAGTGGAACCACCCACCCATGGATGTATACGTGGGGTTATTGAGCGCCCATTCGGCACCCATGGCGGCACCGACCTCGACGGCAATGCAATAGATGGTCATCGCGCCGCATACACCGAAGAAGAAGAAAATTCCTCCGGCCTTCCAGCGGCGAGCCACCTCGTTGAGCAGGATGAGTGCAATGAGCACCATGAAAAGTCCTGACCATTGAAAGGCGGCATTAGGACCGTAAACGTCAAACAACATTTCAATCCCTCCTTTACCTTGGTCTCCCTTTTACGACTTCTCTGCAATCATCCCGGCCAGGTGTGCCACCTTCATTGGCACATACGCTTTGAAGTCCATTTACCAAAAAATTAGAACCGTTCACGGATTTATCTTGACATCGTACAAGATACTCTCTCTTGTTGTGAGTTGCAAGCCACCTTAGCGACTTTTTATTCACGGAAAAGATAGCGTTAGCAAACAAAACGGGGCCGACAATCATCGCCGACCCCGCCAGAAGCGGGACAAACGACCTGTCCCCTTGTCCCACTTTGACGCTTAACTCAATGTGACAGGGGTCAGACCCCTGTCACATTTCAAGCTGGCTGATTTGGGATGGCTCGAGAGAATGCGGGGGCCGCACGACCCTGCCAAGAATCGCGGTCAGTGACCGCTATCTTTGGCAGAGCAGCCGCGAACCAGGTCAGGCACTCGGAGTCTTTGGCAGATGCGTCGGGCAAGCGCAATTCGTGTCATGCGTCCACCAGATGGTCTTGGGCATGCCGGGAATGTTCTGCGCGCAAAACACGGGGTTCACGCCTTGCTTGCGCTGTGCCGTGTAATCATCGAGCGCCTTGATGGCCCACTTGCCCAATAGCAGAATCGCCACAAGGTTAATGATGGCCATGAATCCCATGAAGATATCGGCGAGGTTCCATGCCAGGCTGAAGTTGTTCACGGCACCAAAGAAGATCGCCGCCAGGCAGAAGAGACGAAACACGACGAGCACGGCCTTGCTGTCCTTGATGAACAGGATATTGCCTTCGGCGTAGAAGTAGTTGCCCACAAGGGAGGAGAACGCGAACAGGATGATGCACGCCGTCATGAAGTGGATGCCGAGCGGCCCGATCGAATTGGCCATCGCCATTTGCACGAAATCGATGCCGTTGAAGCTGTCGGATGCGACGAGCGCCGCGACGGTATCGGGCTGCTGCACGCAGAAGATGAGCATCATGAGCGCCGAGCAGGTGCAGATCACAAGCGTGTCGATATAGACGGAAAGGCTCTGGACGAGGCCCTGCTTCACGGGATGCGAAACGTCGGCGGTGGCCGCCGCATTAGGTGCCGACCCCATGCCGGCCTCGTTCGAGAAGAGGCCACGCTTGATACCCCACATGATCATCGAGCCCGTAAAGCCACCGGCAAGCGACGAGAAATCGAAAGCCTGCCCGAAGACGAGCCCGAGTGCCGCGGGAACATCACCCAAATTGGAAACGCAGGTCCAGATGGAGATGAGGATGTAGGCACCGGCCATGATGGGGACGATCCAGGAAGTGATGACCGAGATGCGGTGCACGCCACCGAAAATGACAACGGCAACGGCCACGACGACGAAGAGGCCGATAATCGCGTTGACGACGGTTTCATGACCTTCGATGACGTAGTAGTCGATAGCCGAAGCCATGTTGTACGTCTGCAGGCCGTTGAAGCCGAGGCCAAAGCAGAGGATGAGGGCCACGGCAAAGACGATACCGAGCCAGCGCTTACCAAGAGCAAGCTGAATGTAGTATGCGGGACCGCCGCGGAAGGTGCCGTCGGGGTTGCGCACCTTCCAGATCTGGGCAAGCGTCGACTCGACGAATGCCGATGCCGCGCCGATGATGGCCATGAGCCACATCCAGAAAACGGCGCCCGGGCCACCAATCGCAATCGCCGTCGCGATGCCGACGATGTTGCCCGTGCCAACGCGTGAGGCCGTCGAAACCATGAGCGCCTGGAACGACGAGATGCGACGCTGCTTCTTGGGCTTCGTGGTGTCCGCATAGGCCGTGCTGCCGTGCTCGTTGGCAGCGCCCGGAGCCTTGGGCAGCTTGCCCGTATCGACGTTGTTCTCGACGTCGTCGGAGAACTGCGTATCGGCCGTGACGCTTTTGCCCACGAGGTTCGTGAACATGTCCTTGATGTAGCGAATCTGCACGCAGCGCGTGCGGATGGTAAACCATATGCCCGTCGCAACAAGAAGAATTACCAGGATGTAGGTGTACATGAAGTCATCGATCGTGCCCGTAAAAGCCACGAGTAGGCTGTTGAGATCTTCCATGTGGTCTCTCCGTCTCCCCTGTTCACAGTAATGCCCTATTATATTCTTAAAAGAGCAAGCGACAAAACGAAGCGAAAGTGGGACAAAGAGCCATCATGAGAACCTCAGCCTATGCCGACTTGGCCGACATACATGTCATCGGCATTCCGCGCGCCCTCCTGCAGTATCGCTACGGCGTACTGTGGCAGACCTTCTTCGAAGCGCTCGGCAAGACAGTCGTCATCAGCGACGAGACCGACAAGGCCATCGTCGATAACGGCATCGCGCGCTCGGTGGATGAGACCTGTCTCGCATCCAAAATCTTCATGGGTCACGTGGTCAATCTCATCGGGCGATGTGACGCGGTCTTCGTCCCCTGCTATGCCAGCTGCGACATGCACCGCGGCTTCTGCACCAAGTTCCAGTCCATGACGGACCTCGTCCGCAACACCTTCCGCACCGAGCTGCGCGTCATATCGCTGCTCGTGGAAAACGTCAGCGACATCAAGGCGACGCAAGCCGCCTTCGTCGAGTTGGGGCAGCGTCTGGGCGCATCGCGCAAGGAGTCCAAGCACGCCTTCAAGGAGGCCCTGCGCGCACAGAAAGAAGCCGACGGGCAGCAAGCGCAGCGCCAGGAGGATGTCCTGAAGCTCATGGACGAGTATCGAGGCATTGTTGCCAAAGATCCCGCCAGAGCCGAGCAGGCACCGCTCTCCATCCTCGTCGTCGCGCATCCCTATATCGCGTTCGATCAGTACATGGCCGGCGACATCATTCGATCGCTCACGCAGCTCGAATGCATGCCGCTCTTTGCCTGCGAGACCGATCACGCCAAATCGTACAAGGCGAGCCTCGACTTCTCGTCAACCATGCCGTGGATTATCAGCCGCGAGCTCATCGGCTCCATCCTCATGCTCAAGGACCGAATCGACGGCATCATCTTGATCAGCGCGTTTCCCTGCGGTCCCGATTCCATGACCGATGACGCGATCATGCGCTGCATACGAGGCGTCCCCATCCTCAACCTCATGATCGACGCGCAGACGGGCACGGCCGGCATCCAGACGCGCCTCGAGAGTTTCATCGACATCCTGCAGTTCCAACGCAGAGGAGGTTACATTCGTGCCGAGCGCTGAACACGAAGGCGTGCGTTCCAAAATCACCGTCGAAGGTGATTCCAAGCGCCCCTCTCAGCTCATCACCGACAAATCGCGCGAGAAACGTCAGCGCAAGGCGCTCAGAAAGCAGCGCCACAAGATGACGAAGGTCGCGTTTTTCAGGTATGGCTATTACGAGCCTGCGTTCAGATTCTTCACCGAACGCGTTCTCGATGCCGAGTTCCTGCCGCTTCCCACCGCAACGCGGCAGACCATCGAGCTCGGCGAACGTCTCTCGACCGACTACGTCTGCACGCCGTTCAAGCACATTCTCGGTGACTTCATCGAGGCCCTTGACCAGGGTGCCAACGTGCTCGTCCAGTTTGGCGGGCCCTGTCGTCTGGGCTATTACGGCGAGCTCCAGGAGTCCATCTTGCGCGACGCCGGTTATGACTTCGTCATGCTCAACTTCTCCGAGCACAACGACCAGGGTCCCCTCGGCTGGGCCAAGGACTGCCTCAAGAAGGTCAACCCGGACATCAACATCCCCCATGCCGTCGTGCAGCTCGCAGCGGTGGCGAACATGGCAAAGAAGCTCGACGATGCGCGCGATTACTACCTCGCCCATGCCGGGTTCGAGTGCGAGCGCGGCTCGTTCAAGCGCGTTTGGGATGCCTATATGGATGACCTTAATGCCGCCGCGTGCGATGATGACATCAACGAGGCGTACAAGCGCTGCATGGATGCGATGCGCGGGCTTCCCATCGACAAGCCAGCCAATCCCATTCGCATCGGCATCGTCGGCGAGCTTTTCACCGCGTTCGATGAACGCTCCAACCTCGGACTCGACGAAAAGCTGTTGAGCATGCGCACGGAGATTCACCGCTACCTCAATCTCACCCATCGCTTCATCCACTACAACGAGCCCAACCTGCGCGTGAGCGCGGGCGAGTACCTGCTCTACGACATGGGCCCCACCTCGACCATGACCATCGTTGCCGCACGACGCTATGCCGAGCGCGGTTTCGACGGCATCGTCCACGCGAAGTCGGCCGGGTGCACGCCCGAGATCGACTGCGAACCCGTGCTCCAACGCATCAGCTCGGATTACCGCATCCCCACCCTCTATCTCACCTACGATGCCCAGACAAGCGACACGGGCCTGGACACGCGCCTCGAGGCGTTTTACGACATGCTCGCCATGAAGAAGGAGTCCCACTCATGAACTGCAACATCGGAATCGATATCGGCTCCATTTCCACGAAGGGCGTCATCATCGACGACAATCACGAAATCATCGCCCGCTCCTACCTCTGGACGGAGGGCGACCCAGCCGGCGCCGCCAAGCGCGTCATCGCCGAGCTGCGCAAGCAAATTGACGAGGACGATGCACGCGTCGTCAGCGCAGGCACCACGGGTAGCGCACGTCGTCTCGTAGGCTCGATGCTCGGCGCCTCCGTCATCAAGAACGAGATCACGGCTCACGCGGTCGGCACCACGCACCTGCATCCGGATGTGCGCACCATCTTCGAAATCGGCGGCCAGGACTCCAAGATCATCATCGTCTCCGATGGCATTGCCGTTGACTACGCGATGAACACGCTGTGTGCTGCCGGTACGGGTTCGTTCCTCTCGAGCCAGGCGCACCGCCTCGGCGTGGAGGTCGAGGAATTCGGCGAGATTGCGCTCACCTCCAAGAAGCCCGCCAACATCGCCGCCCGCTGCACGGTGTTTGCCGAAAGCGACCTCGTCCACAAGATTCAGGTGGGCTACTCACGCGAGGACATCATCGCCGGTCTCTGCCATGCGGTCGCTTCGAACTATCTCAACAACGTGGGCAAGGGCAAGAAGATCGAGGGGCCCGCCGTCTTTCAGGGCGGCGTGAGCAAGAACGTCGGCGTCGTCCGTGCCTTCGAGGAGCTTCTGGACATGCCCGTGATCGTCGATCCGGACGGGCATCTCATGGGAGCCTATGGTGTCGCCCTGCTCGCCGCCGATGCCGGCCCCGCCACCGCAACGGATGAGGGGCCCTTCGCCGGCGGAACCTTCGACTTCGAGGCCGCGCTCGACTTCGAGTTCGTCACCCGCGAAGTAGAATGTGGACATTGTGCCAATCATTGTGATATTATTTGCGTGTATCGTGATAACGAGCTTATAGACTCTTGGGGCAATCGCTGCGAACGCGGCGCAATCGCGAAGTAGGTACATGGACAATCGTCGCACATATGCGATGTTCGCCATCGTCACTCTGACGGCGGCGCTTGGCGCGCTCACGCAGACTTCGATGAACTCCATGCTCTCCGGCGTGCAGGAGAGCTTCGGCACGCCGGAGAGCGTCAGCCAGTGGCTCACCACCATCTACATGCTCGTCATCGGTGTCACCGTACCGCTCGTGACCCACCTTGCCCGACGCCACTCGGTGCGCACGCTCATCTTCGTGGCCCTGGCGTTCATGCTTGTCGGTGCCGTCATCGCCGCCTTCTCGCCGAACTTCGGCATATTGCTCTTCGCACGCGTGCTTCAGGCGATCAGCGCGGGCATCATGCTGCCCGTCATGCAGACCATAGCAATGACGCGCTTTCCGCCCGGCCAAAACGCGACGGCCATGGGCATTGCCGGCATCGCACTTGGCTTCGCACCCAATATCGGCCCGCTCTTCGGCGGCCTGCTCGTGGACTCGTGGGGATGGCGCAGCTTTTTCTGGATTCTCTCGGGCATCATCGTCGTGTTGGCACTCGTGACACTCGCCTTCGTGCGCAAACGCGAGCACCAGATGCACGATGCGCACCTTGATTACCTCTCCGCGCTTCTCTCGACCGTTGGCTTTGGTTGCGTGCTCCTTTCCTTTTCCACCGCCGCGTACCGTCCGATAACGGATCCCGCCATCTGGACGGGTCTCGTGGTGGGCATCGTCTGCGTGTCGTGGTTCGTCCTGCGCCAGCGTCGCATCAAGCACCCGCTCATTCACATGTCCATCTTCAAATCGCATACCTATGTGGTGAGTTTCATCGCGCAGAATCTTCTCAACGCATCGTTCATGGGCATCACGCTCATCCTGCCGCTCTTCATCGTGAACGTGGCGCAGATGACGCCCGTCGATGCGGGCCTCGTCTTCCTTCCCACCACCATACTCGCAGCGGCCTTCAACCCGCTCGCCGGCATACTGAGCGACAAGATCGGTCCGCGTCCCGTCATCGTGGTCTCCGCCTTTCTGCTCGTTGCCGGCAGCGGCGCCATGGCCTTCATCACCGCCGATACGCCGTTTTGGCTCATCACGGCGTTACAGGTCGTGCGCGGCATTGGCGTGAGCTCAATTATCGGGCCCCTCAACTCCTGGGGCATGCACAAGCTACCCGTCGAAAACATGATCGATGGTTCGGCCTTCTTCACGACCGTGCGCCAGGCATGCGCCTCGTTTGGCACGGCGCTCATGATGCTGCTCATCTCGGTGGTAGGTGGCGCCCTCGGCTACAACCTGGCGCTCGGGCTGTCTGCCCTCTTTGCCGTAGGCGTGCTCATCTGCTCCGTCTTCTTCGTACGCGACCTCAAGTCATAAAATGAGACACATTGGACAGGTACATCTGTCTCAGGAGAACACGACATGCGCCTCGGTTCGTCGGCCGTGACGCGTTTTGGGACTTGTGGCACATCGGATGTACCACAAGTCGTCAAACTTGCCTGATAATGTGCCAGAAGAGGTCCGACTCATCATCTCGTGCGCCAAAAGTGACGATTCCTGCCACACGGAAAAGACACATCGGACAGGGCATCTGTCTCGTTCGCCCCTATGCCCTGCTGGCCATGTCCTCCTCGATTTCGAGCTTCCACGAACCCGTGATGCCCGCATCCGAGCGGAGCTGACAGCAGGCAGTCGCCATCGATGCATAGACGGCCTGGGTGCCTATTTCGTCGGCATGATACGTGGCCGCGCGGTCCGCGGAAATTCCGATGCGGGCTGCTTCGGCGGCGGCATCGATGTTCGCGCCCATGAAGACGAATTCCCAGCCCTTCTTGCGCTTCTTCTCGATGAGCTTCTTCACCTGCGGATACGTGAACCCGCGGCTTGCGTTTTCGTAGCCATCGGTCGTAATGACGAAGAGGACGCTCTTTGCTCGATGGTGCTTGGGCAGCGTTTTCTGCACCTTGCTCACGTGCTGAATGGCACCACCCATCGCGTCGAGCAAGGCCGTGCACCCGCGCACGTAGTACTCCTTGTCCGTGATGGGCGCGACGTCCTCGATACGCTTCCGGTCACAAACCACTTCGATGCGATCGTCAAAAAGGACCGTCGAGACAATGGCATCGCCCTCCTGCTCCTTGTTCTTGCGTAGCACGGAATTGAATCCGCCAATGGTGTCTCTCTCCAGTCCGCCCATCGAGCCGCTACGGTCGAGGATGAACACGAGCTCGGTATAGTCCTTCATCTTCATGGCTGCCTCCTTCGTTGGCATTTGACGAAGAAGACTCTACGCCGCGGAACGAGCGCATAGGTAAACCACGAGGGGACATCGCGCGGGGCGAATGGGCTTATCCCAGAAGTTGCTGGTCGAACTCGTAAAGCACCATGTTCACCTGGTTGATGTCGTAGATGTTGTTCAAGAGGCAGTATTCGACGATGACATCGAATTTGGAGCTGTGGGACAGCGTGAAGCCGGCGCGGGAGAGCAGGGCAAGAGCGTCTTCGTAGGGAAGTCGCAACGCGAAAGCCAACGCGCAAGCCGTCTTCTTGGTGGGGCGATAATTGTCATCTCTGCGGATTTTCGCGAAAAGCTGGCGGCTCATGTTCGCACGTTTGTATACCGTGGCATCACGCAGGCCCCGTTCGTCTATGAGGCGCAGCACCGTTTGGGCAAACGACTCGTCAAGACGGGAGAGGCGCTCGGCTAATCCTGGGGGCATTGCATTGCCAAGATCGCCAGGTGTGACGGCATCGAATGCACCAGTGATTTCGAGGGAACCCGTGAAGGTGTCGTCAGTCATCTCAGCCGTGGCGCTGGCCATCGTTGCCTGTGGCATGCTCGCAAGTTGCGCTGCAGGGGGCTGCTCGCCGACATACACATCGGCGATATAGCGCCTTATCTTGCCAAGCAGCTCGGCTTTGCGTTTTCTGCGTCGGAACATGGCCCTCCTAAAATGAGACAACGTCTCTGAGCAACTGTCTCATTTTGCCATATGTGGCGCTGCTATAATCACCCTCGATCGTACCGTCGAGCCATAGGGGGCGCTCACCTTGGAAGCAGACCTTGTATCGCTGTTCTGCATAGTCGTGGTCGCGCTTCTCGCCCCGATTCTCTCGGCTCTCGTCCCCAATCGGATGGTCCCTGAAACCGTCCTTCTTCTCATTGCGGGCATGCTAATCGGCCCTCACGTGTTTGCCATTGCACAGCCTGATGCAGCGATCACGCTTGTCTCCGACCTCGGTCTCGGCTTCCTGTTCCTCCTCGCGGGCTATGAGATAAACCCGCAGGAACTGACGGGCAAGCAAGGTCGCCATGGATTGTTTACCTGGCTTGTCACTTTGGCTATCGCGATGGTGATCTGTATCGCCACTCCCGATTTCCAATCAAACCAAATCGGATGGCTTGCCGCAGCCATTGCCCTTACCACCACGGCGTTTGGCACGCTCGTTCCCATCCTGCACGAGCGTGGCCTCGTGGGCACGCGCATCGGCAAATCCATCTTCGCATACGGAACCTGGGGCGAGATTGGCCCGATCATCGTCATCGCCCTCATCCTGTCAACGCGCAAGACCTGGGTGACCTTGGCGATTCTTGCCGCATTTGCGTTGGTCGCCGTCGCCGCCGCGTTGATTCCCAAACGAATCTGGGAAAACGGCATGCACCTCCCCGGATTCTTCGAGAGAAACCGGGATACGAACGCCCAGATCACCGTTCGTTTCGTCATGGTGCTGCTCGTCGGCCTCCTCATGGTGTCGGCCTTGTTCGATCTCGACATCGTGCTCGGTGCCTTCGCCGCGGGTTTCGTGCTGCGCTTCCTGCTTCCCGGTGGCGACCGAGGACTCGAGCACAAGCTCAACGGCATCGGCTACGGATTCTTCATTCCCCTGTTCTTCGTCGTGAGCGGCATGGCCATCAACCCCATGGCCGTGGCCGAATACCCATTGCTGCTTGTCTTGTTCATCGTCGCGCTGCTGGCCGTGCGCGCACTGCCCATATACGTCGCCTTGCGCATTTCGCCCGAAACGCGCGACATGGACGGCCACAGTCGTGCGACGGTTGCGTTCTACTGCACGACGGCCCTTCCCCTCATCGTCGCCATCACGAATATCGCAACAGGAGCAGGCGCGATGTCCGCGGATATCGCCTCGCTTCTCGTCGCTGCCGGAGGCCTCACCGTCTTCCTCATGCCGCTGCTTGCCTCGTTTGCGCTCAAGCACATCAAGGGTCCAGCGCCAGATGAGCCGGGAGAGGATGCCACGCCTCGAAAGGATGACATATGAGCGACACGTCTAGCAGGCGAGAGGAACGCCGCCTCAAGCAGTGGCTCTTCCTCGCGCTCGAGTATCCAGCCAAAGCATCGACGGGTGGCAAGGTGGTCTGTGGCGTCATCTACGTCTGCATCGTCGCAAACGCCATCCTCGTGTGCATTCCGAACGACTGGCTGTCTTCCGCCTTCGACGGCCCCATCCTCGTGCTCAGCATCATCTCGTCATGCGTGTTCGCCTGCGAGTACGCGGCACGCATCTGGATAGCCGACAAGGTGCGCCCCCGTCTCTCGCCACCAAAGGCGCGTCTGCGTTACATGGTGTCTCCCATGGGCATCGTCGACCTCTTGTCCTTCGTCCCGGCATGGATCATGTTCTTCGTGCCGATGTCACCCGCGATACGAGATGCGATCAGCATCATCCGCCTTATCCGTCTCTTCAAGATCTCGCGTTACATGCGCGGCTTGCGCACCATCGGCGCTGTCATCAGGAATCGTCGCCAGGAGATCATCGCCGCCTTCATGGTGCTCGCATTGCTTACGATCGCCGCAAGCGTGCTCATGTACGAAGCGGAGCACGCCGTACAGCCCGAAGCTTTCGACAGCATCCTGACCGGCATATACTGGGCCATGACAACGATCACGACCACCGGCTACGGAGATCTCGTTCCCATTACCGCCCTGGGGAGGGTCATCGGCTTTGTCGTCATGGTTCTCTCGATCGCCATCGTCGCCATACCGGCGGGCATCTTCTCGGCGGGATTCGTCGAGGAGTTCCGCGCGCAGCGAAACGGACGCGCACCCATCACGACCGATGGCGAGCAAGATGATGAGGGCTAGCGCCCCTTCTCGTAAAGCTCCAAGAGGACACGGCAGGCCTTAAGGCGGCCAGAGAAGACCTTCTCGTAATGGTGGTCGTCGTACCAATCGAAGGTGTAGCACGCCTCCTCGCCCGCGACCCGGTCTTCGAGCTCGGGAAGCTCGGCCTTGAGCCTCTCGTACACGGCCTCTGGCTCGATGCCGCGCATGAGCTCGTCACGCGCATCCTCCATGTACTCAAGCTCGGCGCTATCCCACGCGTCGAAGTCCGATGGCCCCTGGGCATCCCACTTCGCCCGTTTTTCGTCAACTTTCTTCTCAATCGCCTCTAGAAACTTCATTGCCGCTCCTGTCGAAATCGAAATGGGACAAATGACCTGTCCATTTGTCCCACTAGCTCTTGTAGTACATGATGGCAATTTGAGTGCGGTTGCTCAGCTCGAGCTTGCCGAGAATCGAGCTGATGTGGTTGCGCACCGTGCCCTCGGACAAGAAGAGACTCGCCGCGATATCGCGATTGTCCATGCCCTCGGCAACGAGCTTGGCCACCGCATATTCGCGCTCCGTGAGACTACCGAACGGCCCCATTGCCTCCAATCGCGCATCCCGCGCAGCTACTTCGGTACCGACGGTTTCCTTGCCCGTCAGCCGTGCATCATGATCGGCAAGCAACTTGAGGTTACGCTCGCGCAAATCGTCGAAGGCGAACTGCATGCCCGCGTATCCCGCACGCACGCGCGCATCCTTTACGCCGAGTAACACGGCGGCGGCACAAACAAGCAGGCTTGCCGCACACCCGACAGACGACACCAATCCAAGACAGAACGCGGCCACGAGCGGCGCGACCCAAATGACGCGCAAAAGCCACCTGCGCTCATGCAGCATGACGTACGCGCAAACCGGCAGAAAGAAAAACGCAGGAGAAAGAACGAGTGCGCAAACGAGGAAAGTGACCTGAGCCACATTGCGATAGGGAGTCGTGGCAATGCTGCATATACTCACGAGCGCAACGGAAAGCAGGAGCCCAACAATGACAAGATTCGCATCGGCAACGAGAAGCGATGTGGCCACGCAGGCGGCCATTAGGATGATTTCGTCGACGTATTCTTCCATGAGGGCAATTATACCGCTCCCCTCGCCATGCCACCCCACACAGCTCCCGCGCATGCCCCTGAGCGGGACATTTGCAAACCTATGACAAATGTCATGTTTACTCCGCGCATCTCAGAAGATTAAATGAAGGCATTCGGACCCCTCGGACATGTCGGGAGAAGGACATGCAAGACATCGTTTCGGTAGTCGATCTGGTCAAGCGCTATGGCAGCATGATCGCCCTCGACCACTTCACCATGAAAATCGAACGTGGTGAGATATTCGGATTGCTCGGACCAAACGGCAGCGGCAAGACCACCGCCATCAACTGCATACTCCAGCTGCTTACCTATGACCGCGGGGAAATCTGCCTGTTTGGACAGCCCATGACGCAGTCGAGCTACGACCTGAAGCGGAAGATCGGCATCGTCCCGCAAAACGTCGCCGTATTCGAGGAACTCAGCGTGCGCGAGAACATCGACTACTTCTGTGGGCTATACGTGAGTGACAGCGCGACGCGCAAGAAGCTCGTGCGCGAGGCCATCGAATTCGTCGGTCTCGAGGACTACGAGAAATCCCATCCCAAGAAGCTCTCCGGCGGTCTGCTCAGGCGCCTGAACATCGCCTGCGGCATCGCCCACAAGCCCGAGCTCGTCTTCTTCGACGAGCCCACGGTCGCGGTCGACCCGCAGAGCCGTGCGTCGATTCTCGATGGCATCAAGCAGATGAACGCAAATGGCTCGACCATCGTCTACACGAGTCACTACATGGAGGAAGTCGAGGAAATCTGCACGCGCATCATGATCATGGACAAGGGTCGTACGCTCGCGTGCGGCACCAACGAGGAGCTCAAGCAAATCGTCGCCGCGGGCGAGAAGATCGTCATCGAGGCCGAGGTGCCCGAGGGTGCGCTCGTGCGCATCCAATCCCTCCCCCATGTGTTGGGTGCTCAATACGATGCCGGCCAGCTCTCCATCACCTGCGAGAACGGCGAACATAACGTCGCGGACGTGCTCGACGAGCTCGCGAAGGCCCATGTGCGCGCCGGGCGCATCTGGGCCGAGCCGCCGACGCTCAACGACGTGTTCCTGGAAATCACCGGCCGCGAGCTTCGCGACTAGCGCAGGTGATGCCCCATGTGGAACACGTTCAAATACACGATTCTCGAGCTGGTGCGCATGCCCGGCGTGCTCGTCTGGGCGCTGGCCTTCCCCCTCATCTTGTCGACCGTCTTCATGATGATGTTCGGACCTCTCGACGACCAAGCCGAAATCGACCCCATACCCCTCGTCGTGGTCAACCCCGCCGATGACGTCGACGGCCAATCGTTCCAGGCCTTTCTCGATGCCCTGAGCGATGACGAGGACGGGGAGCCCCTCTTCGCCATCACCTATGCCCCGAACGCCGAGGAGGCCCTGGCCCTTGTCGAGGAGAACATGGCGGGAGAAAGCCCTTACGTCGGCTACGTGCAGCTCTCGGAGGGCACCCCAGATGTCCACGTGACGAGCGTCAGCGACTTGACCGGCATGGAGCAGCTGAAAACCTCCGTCCTCATCATGGCGATGGATAACTACGTCGCCAATGCCGCCATGATACGTGACCTCATGAGTGGTAATCCCAGTCTGCTCGCCCAGCCAGACATGGCGGAAACCCTCACATCCATGACCGAGCCCATCGAGGCGACGGTCCAGACGACGGTCACGGCAAACCAGCCGAAAGAATCCGTGCGTTTCTACTTCGCATTGCTCGGCATGGCCGCGCTCTTCGGCGGCACCCTTGGGATGATCGCGTTTCAGCGCCTCAAGCCCAATACTTCGTCCCTTGGCGCGCGCAGGGCACTCGGCGCGACGAGTCACGGGCGCACCGTGGCCGCAACCGTGGGCGCGAGCTGGACCATCACCTTTGCCTGCCTGTGCGTCACGTATCTCTACATGCGATACGTCGCCGGAGTCGACTTTGGAGGACGCGATGGCGCCTGCCTGCTCACGACGGCGATTGCGGCGCTCACGGCCACGGCGTTGGGGTGCGCTATCTCCGCCATTCCCAAGGTTCCCGAAAGCGGCAAGAGCGGCATCCTCACCGGCATCGTCTGCTTCGCGTCGCTTTTCGCCGGCCTCTATGGCGAGCCCACGATGGAGCTCGCCGACATGATTTCGGCCAACTTCCCCGTACTCGACTACGTCAACCCCGCCGTCCAGATATCCCAGGCGTTCTACAGCATCATGTACTACGACTCGCTCGCACCCATGGCAGGCCACCTGACCATCCTGCTCGTCATGGCACTCGTCCTGTTCGCGCTGTCGGCGCAATCCCTGAGGAGGCAGCGCTATGCAAGTCTTTAAGTGCGCCATGCGCATCATACGCGGCAACATCGTCTTTCCCATCATCTACATCATCGGACTCAGCTTCATGGGCATCTTCATGGCAGCGTCATTCGACTTCGACATGAACGAGAACGGCCTAGAACGATATAGCTGCAACTTCTCCGTCATCGACCGCGATGGCAGCGAGTTGTCCGATGCCATCACAAGCCAGCTCGCACAACACGGAACGCAGGTCGTCGTTGAAGACACGCCACTAGCCATCCAGGATGCCGTAGCCAAGGGCACCACCGACTACCTGCTCATCATTCCCGAAGGCTACGAGGCAAACTTCGCCGAGGCATCGCATGCCGGTGAAGACATCCCCGCCATGGAGACGGTGTTCAGCTACTATTCCATGGAAGGCGAGCTCGTTGACCAAAGCGTCAATGGATTTCTGGGCATGGTGCGCTCACTTGCCATGACCAGCCCCGAAATGCCCATGGCAGACGTCATCGATCGTGCTGCGGACTACTCGTCCGAACAGGCCCAGGTTGCGGTAATCGAGCAATCGACCGCCATTTCGAAATCCGATCGCTTCGTCTTCTACCTGCAGTGGAGTACCTACACGCTCTTTGCCGGCATCACCGTGTGCGTGGGACTTCTCGTGACCACGCTCGGTCGCGTCGACGTGCGCCGTCGCAACCTCTCGTCACCGCTGAGCTTCGCCTCCTACAACCTGCAATTGGGCGCGGCCTGCATGGCCGTCACCTTACTTGCATGGGCATGGACGTTCTGCCTGGGCCTCGTCGCGTTTCCCGACGCGGCTGCCCAGATTGAACCCGGCGGCCTCGCGTTGTGTGCCCTGAGCATGCTCGCCTATTGCATGGTGCCCCTTGCGCTTGGCTTCCTGCTTGGACAGGTCGGGGCAAACGGCATCGTCTGCAACGCGACGGGCAACATCGTCGGCATGGTGATCTCGTTCTTCGGAGGCGCGTGGATCTCCCTTGACCTCATGACACCCGAAATCGTGACGCTGGCACACCTGTTGCCGGGATACTGGTACTCGTCGGCGTGCTCGGCTGCCGCACATGCCCCCGCCATCATGGACTCCGCTACCTTGGGGCTCGTCCTCGGTCACGTCGGCGTGCTGCTGCTCTTCGCCCTGGCGCTGCTATGCGTCTCGCTCGTCGCCGGACGCAAACGCCTGCAGACATCGGAAGCTGGCGGAAATCGCGCCGCCGAAGCTTCTGCTTTCGTGTGATCGGAGGAACGCCCGCGTCTTCGCCTTGAGCACGGCAGTCGTTCGGCACCTTTATCTAAACAGTGATGCGAGCTTGTCTGCTGAATAATCGTTGAGCATGAAGCCTTGCTCGACAATTGCCTGCGGGCAAACTCCCTGCATGTGCTGAGCGGTCTTCCCCAGACCGCTTCCTCCGGACGTGGCGAAGGGAATGATAGTCGTGCCCGCCATGTCATAGGATTCCAGAAACGTGTCGATGATACGCGGCTCCACGTACCACCAGATGGGAAAGCCCACGTAGATGGTTTCGTATGCGCCCATGTCATCGACTTGCCCGGCGATGCCAGGACGCGAGCCCTCGTCGTCCATCTCCCTGCTTGACCGGCTCTGGTGATCATTCCAGTTCAAGTCCGCCGAGGAGTAGGGAACCTCCGGAACAATCTCGAAGGTGTCCGCGCTCAGATAATCAGCCAGCGCCAGGGCAGCCCGCTTGGTCGTGCCCGTCGCGCTGAAATATGCCACAAGGATGCTCTCCATTGTCGTTTCCTTTCATCGAGAGAAGAGCATGCACTCCACCGTCAAGCGGAAACCTTATAGCACCTCAAGCCAACTCCAAGTCAAGGGTCAAATCGTCCCACCAGTCATTGCAGGCGAGGAAATGCGCCCCTACTTCGTAATCGCCACCATTTGCAAGGCGCTTCCAAACGGCATTCCGCCGCCCGATTTCACGGCATGCCTGACCAGGTCGGGATCCATGACGATGC
Organism: Coriobacteriaceae bacterium; assembly: GCA_025992705.1. Taxonomy (NCBI): domain Bacteria; kingdom Bacillati; phylum Actinomycetota; class Coriobacteriia; order Coriobacteriales; family Coriobacteriaceae; species Coriobacteriaceae bacterium. The sequence continues at coordinate 640,086 of DAJPGJ010000001.1, read as the reverse complement.
TGCCAGCCATCATGTCGGCGCCTGCATCGAGCAGGGGCTGCCCCATGACAACCGAAGGACCGACCATCGTCACGAAGGCCTCCTTTGCGAGTTCAAGCAGACGAGGGGCGGTCTTGTTCTCCAGCGTCACTCCGGTGATGAAGGCGAAATCTGCTTGAGGCAGCACATATTCGCAAGCAGGGTCTGGCATATCGATGTCATCGCGGCAATTGCGTTCCAAAACTGTCAGCTCGGCATATTCCGCAATTCTATCCACATGCGGAAAATGACCAATCACCACCACGCGAGCATCTGCCTGGGCTTCGATACGTGGACGCATCATCTCGAAGGCGTCCTTCTTGCGTATGGACCCATCAGGCAGCTCGACAGGCTCATCGTGCATAGCTCCGAGTTCGTCAACGCACGTCCTTTGGGCATACCATGCGTTAAGCGCCGCGATTCCAAGCGTGGCCTCCTCGAAACGCCAGGACTTGGAAAGGCCGGCAAGCTCTCTGAGCGGCAGGCCACGAAAATTCCGCGAATTCCTCGATCTTCTCGCACCACCGCGGCAGGTGTAGGAGACGCCCAAACCGCTCTCCGCCTCCACGTAGCTCCAGTTTGCCCCCAAGCAGTAATCGGTGACGAGCACATCTCCAGGTACTCCTGCAATCAATTCGTCGTACAGGGTCCAAGGCATAACGGGCACCTCCATGCACATGATTGTCTTCTGGCTTTCTTGCTTAGACTATATTAATAAAACTATAATATCCTATAAAGGATAATATTTCGACAATAGAGGTCATCAGTGCTATTCATTCTTACCGGCAACGTTCAAATCGGGAAGAGCCGATGGCTCGAGCGCCTCGCGGATGACCTTTCCCGCCTTGGCATCGCGTGCTATGGCGTAATCGCCCCGGGCATCTGGGTCGAATCGAGCACGAATGCCGCCAACGACCAGGGCTACGAAAAGCTCGGAATAAGCAACCTTCTCCTGCCCGACAACGTCACGGTCCCCTTCGCCCAGCGTGCGGATATCGCGCGCGCAAACGGCATGTATGCCGACTTGAGCCAGGCTGGCAGAGTCGGCTTGGGTTGGCATATAGACGATGCCGCCATCGCACGCGTGAACGAGCACCTTCTCTCGATCAAGAAACGAGCGGAAGGCGACAGGAGGCGCAAGCTCCTGGTCATCGACGAGCTGGGACGCCTCGAGCTCGACCATGAGTCGGGCCTTATCGAGGCAATGAGATTGCTGCGCAATGGACCTTGCGTGGGTATGAAAGACGCGCTCGTGGTGGTTCGAGAGACCTTTGCCAAACGCGCTGAATCCCTTTTTGCCGAAACATGGGGCGGCGTCCTACGCATTGCGCCCACCCGGCAAGACGCGGAATTGGTCAAACGTCAGCTAGCGGAATAGAACCATCCAGAGAATAGTTCTTCGATTAATTTATTCTTTATGATATATAATCCTTCATCGTAATTATTGTTTTCTAAGTATAGTTAATGAGGGACATCACATCTGAGAACACGCGCGTTCTTGCCGTGGGCAAGTCGCAATCGAACAGACGAGCAGATGCCATCATCGTCGGTCTCGGCATCGCCGTCATCGTGATAGTCGCCATATCCCTCATGTTGGGCCGTTACCCCATCGACCCCCTCGAAGCCGTGGGTATGCTCGCAAGCTCCGTCTTCCCCGTTGACCAAACATGGACGGAGCAATAGGCGACGCTCTTCTTCAACGTGCGCCTTCCCCGCATCCTTCTCGCCCTCATGGTGGGATGCTGCCTATCCGTGGCAGGTGCGGCATACCAGGGGACGTTCCAGAACCCGCTCGTCTCCCCCGACATCCTGGGCGCGAGCCAGGGAGCCGCGTTCGGCGCAGCCGTCGCCATCCTCGCTGGCTTCACCGCGGGCATGGTTTCGGTATCAGCCTTCGCCTTCGCCTTGCTCACGGTTCTCCTAGTGCTTCTCATAAGCGCGCGGGCAAAGGGAAACCACATGATGGTGGTCGTACTCGCTGGCGTGATGGTGAGTTCCCTGTTCCAGGCGGGCGTATCATACGCGAAGCTCATCGCGGACCCGACCGACGAGCTGGCTGACATCACGTACTGGCTCATGGGCAGCTTGACTGGTGCGAAGATGACGCAGGTCACGATGATATTTCCCATACTCCTCGTGGGTTGTATCGTGCTCTTTGCCCTGCGCTGGCGCATAAACATCCTCACCATGGGTGACGACGAGGCGTCTACCATGGGAGTCAACGCCCGGCTCATCCGCATAATCGTCATCATCGCGGCGACGTTCGTCACTGCCGCCTGCGTGTGCGTGACGGGCATGATCGGCTGGATCGGTCTTGTCATTCCGCACTTGTGTCGCATGCTGATAGGTGCGGATTACCGCAAGCTCATCCCCGCCTCGATGCTCATGGGTGCCGGATTCCTCCTCGTCGTAGACGACATCGCCCGACTTGCCACGACGGCGGAAATCCCCATAGGAATCCTCACGGCTTTCGTCGGCGCCCCCTTCTTCCTCTATCTCATCACGAGAAAGAAGAAGCTATGAGCATCTTGGTCGAAAACCTGGATTTCTCCTACGGCAACCACCAGATTCTCCACGGTCTTTCCTTCGAGATTCCCGATGGCATGCTCGTAAACGTGCTGGGACCCAACGGCGTGGGAAAGTCCACGCTCTTTCGATGCATCCTGGGCCTCAACCAGAACTATTCCGGCACCGTCATGGTCAACGGCAAGGACATCAAGTCACTCTCGATACGGGAGCGAGCGCGTGAAATATCCTACATTCCGCAAACGCACGCGCCTGTCTACGACTATGAGGTGGTCGACGCCGTGCTCATGGCCACGGGTAGCGACCTGAAGATGCTCAGCAATCCTGGCCCCGAGCAGCAGAAACGGGCCTACGACGCGCTCGACCGCATAGGAATCGCCGATTTCGCCCACCGTATGTACACGCAGATATCGGGCGGAGAGCAACAACTCGTTCTCATAGCGAGAGCGCTTGCCCAAAACGCCCGTACGATCGTCATGGACGAACCCACGAGTGCCCTAGACTACGGCAACACCGTGCGCGTGCTCTCCTGCGTACGCCAGCTCGCCCAAGAAGGGCTCTCCATCATACAGTCCACGCATAACCCCGACCACGCGTTTCTATATTCCGACAGGACGCTCGTCTTGAAGGACGGCCGCATCGATGCGTACGGCCCTCCCCACGACGTGATTACCTCCGAGCTCATTAGCGGCCTCTACAGCGTCGATGTCGAGGTCAACTCTCTCTATGGCGATAGGGTGCGCGTCTGCGTGCCTCGAAGCGAAGTGGAGACACAACAGGAAAGGATGAACCATGAGACACGGTAAGGGAAAGGCGCTGAAAAGAATCGGAGGCGTGATACTCGCCCTCGCATGCACCGTCGCATTGAGCCTGGGGGCCATCGGCCTCGTCGGCTGCTCGGGCAGCGGAGGCTCGGGCGGTTCGTCTGAGGAAACGTGGACATTCACCGACTCGCTTGGCCGTCAAGTCGAGCTGCCAAAGAACCTGGAGAGAATCTGTCCGTCGGGGCATACGGCCCAGCAGGTATTGCTCACGATGGCACCGGACAAGATGGTCGGCCTCTCCCAGCCGCTCAACGATGATCAGCTCAAGATCTTCGGCGACAAGTTCAAGGACTATCCTGTCTTCGGCGCGGTTCTGGGAGCCAAGGACGACTTCAACCGCGAGGCAGTTGCTGCAGCCAAACCGCAGGTCATCATCGATACAGGCGAGGTGAAGAAGGACACGAAGGAGAGCCTCGATGCCCTGCAGGAGCAGCTCGGCATACCGGTCGTGTTCGTCGAAGCCTATCTGGAGGACTATGGCTCGGCGTACAAGACCCTCGGCGAGTTACTCGGCATGGAGGAGCGTGGCAATCAGCTCTCCGAGTATTGCAATCGCGTGTACTCCAAGGTCGAGGACACGATGAAGACGATTCCCGAATCCCAGCGCGTCAACATGGCCTACCTGCTTGGCGAAAACGGACTGAACGCCATTGCGAAGACATCCGTCCAAGCGCAGGTCATCGACATGGTCGCCAACAACGTCGTGGTCGTGAACGACGTGTCCGGCAAGGGCAACGGAAACGAGATCAGCCTCGAGCAAATTGCCCTCTGGAATCCCGACCTGATCATCTTCCAGAAGGGAAGCATCTACAACACCGTGGGTGATGACCCGGCATGGCAGGGCATCTCCGCCATCGCGAACGACAACTATTACGAAGTGCCGAACAATCCCTGGTGCTGGATGAACAATCCCCCGACCGTAAATCAGCTCATGGGCATGCAATGGCTTCCCAGGCTGCTCTATCCCAATGCCTTCGATGACAGCATCGAGGACGTCACGAGGGACTACTACAAGACGATGTACAACTACGACCTCTCGGATGCCGAGATGAGCGAGTTGCTCACGGGCGCGCTTCCCAAATAGGGCGCAACCGCGATTTACGATGCTGCCCCCGGCGCAATACAATGGGTGCCGGGGGCATGGGCCAAGCCGCGGAACATGATTGCACCGCGAACATGACGTCGATTTTGGAGAAGATGATGAGAGACCACTCGCTGCATGTCGAACTATCCCGCCAGGAAGCGGTTGCGGAAATGACCGATGCGCTCTCCGCGTCATTTGGCAAAATCCGGCCCGAACGAGTCGCCCTCGAGGACGCATATGGCCGCGTCCTGTCACGAGACATCACCTGCAAGAGCGACGTTCCCTCGGCACTCACGTGCGCGCTCGACTCGATAGCCGTCAAATGGGACGACTTTGCCGACCTCGAGCCGGGTGCCGTTCCCGATACCAGCTCGTGGGTTCGAGGCGTCGACTGGGAGTTCGCGAACACAGGCGTCGCCATGCCAGAGGGATTTGACACGGCAATCGTGATCGAGCACGTCGAGGTATCCGACGACGAGGAGCGCGTCACTATACTCGCGGCGCCCTCCGAAAGGTTCGCGGGTACGCGAGCAGCGGGGTCGAAGATGAAGGCGAGCGATATCGCCGTTGCCGCCCCTTGCATCATTACCCCAGATGTGGCCGCGCGCATCGCCAGCGCCGGACATTCCTCGGTCGAGGTGATGGCAAGGCCGCGCGTTGCCTTCATCCCGACGGGCAACGAGCTCGTCTCTCCGAACGTCCCGTTCTCGAAGCGCGCGCCGGACAGATTCGCGGGCGCGGGACGGGTCTACGAATCGAACAGCATCGTCGTAAAGGGTAAAGTCGAGCAATGGGGCGGCGTCTACGTGCCCTTTGATATCGTTCCCGATGACCGGGATGCAATCCAGACCGCCGTCGAGCGGGCGTGTGCCGTTGCCGACATCGTCGTGCTCAACGCCGGCTCATCGAAAGGCTCAGATGACTGGTCCGTGGAGGTGCTCGAAGAGATGGGGCGCATCATCTGCCATCAGACCAACCACGGACCAGGACATCACAGCTCGTATGCCATCGTGGACGATACGCCCATCGTGGGTATTTCCGGGCCGAGCGCGGGGGCGTCCTTCACCCTGAATTTCTACTTGCTACCGATCATGCGGAAGTTCCAGGGATTAGATCCAAATCCCACGCTCGTCCCCGCACGACTTAGCGCCGAGTTTCCCAAGGGCAAGATGCACAAGCAGGCGGAAGAGAATGGCCGTCCGCTGTCAGGTGAGGAGCGTCCTCCCGAGGCGACGCAGCCGGGCGAGGAGTTCTTCTCGGTCAAGTTCCTCAGGCTGGAGGTTGATTCCAGCGGGCAGCTCGTGGCAACCCCGCTACCCGGTCGCCCTGGGTCGCCTCAGACATACGGCGCAAACGCACTCTACATGCTACCGGCTGGCGTATCGGCCACGATGCCCTCCCCCGGCGACATCATCATGGTCGAGCCGCTCGTGTGACACGCCGCCGAGAGTGTCTCGTATCACGTAGAGGCCGTACGCCCGAACGCGAGCTTACGTTATCATGACGACGTGGCACACATTAGGCCCGACTATCTGAGAAGGGACGGCTCGTATGGCATTCGACTACAAGAAGGAATGCAAGGACCTCTACCAACCCAAGAAGACGCCTTCGCTCATCGACGTGCCGCCCGCCAACTACGTCGCCGTGCGCGGCACGGGCAACCCCAACGTCGAGGGCGGTGCATACCAGCATGCCATGCAGCTGCTCTACGGTATTTCCTTCACCATCAAGATGTCCCCCAAATCAGGCTGGGACATCGCTGGCTACTTTCCCTACGTCGTGCCGCCGCTCGAGGGCTTTTGGAAGCAGGTCGGCAGCAACGGAGCGTTCGATCTCTCGCGCAAGGACGAGTTCGAATGGATGAGCTGCATCCGCCTTCCCGAATTCGTGACATTGGACGTCTTCGAACAGGCCAAGAGCATCGCGACGGAGAAGAAGGGCGAGGACTACTCGCCTGCCGAATTCCTGACAATCGACGAAGGACTTTGCGTCCAGTGCATGCACATCGGCCCCTATGACGACGAGCCAGCAACCATCGAGGCCATGCACCGCTTTGCCGAGGAACAGGGCCACACCGTCGATTTGACGGACACGCGCCTGCACCACGAGATCTACCTCTCTGACCCCCGCCGTTGCGCGCCCGAAAAGCTTAGGACCGTCATTCGCATCCCTGTGTCGTAAACCAAAGCAAACTGAGATATGAAAAGTTAAATAATTTCAATACTTTTTCTCAAAAATATTCCGTAAGTGGTATTATATTATCGGTGCAAGTACAGGAGCGCCGCGGCAGTCATTGGAGGGGATGACAATCCGGCTTACAGACGGTCAAGGCACCCAGTGCAACTGGCATCAAATGTATGCACGATGATTTGGAAGGGTGATTATCATGGCAGAAGAAAAGGGCAAGAGCGTGGAGTTCGAGAGCTTCGAGAGCGACGCTGACGAGACCATCTCCGTCGACGAGGCCAAGGAGCAGGAGAAGAAGGCCGAGGAGCTCCGCGACTAATAGGACGCAAGCCGGTAATCACCGGTGCCCAAACTCAAGCAGGCGGGCTGTCGAGGAATCCCCTCTACAGCCCGCCTTCGTTTTGGTCCCATGACATCTCAAGCGGCATCAATGACTCGCGTTTCAGACAGTGGGCCGGCTAACCCGTGTAGGCGTCGTCCTTGCCATTGGAGAAGTCCTGATCCTCGAGCCATCGCTCCTCCTGCGCGGTCTGGGGCACATCGATGCGCTCGATCTTGAAGATGACGGGGCGCGTGCCATCGTTGCAACAGGCTATCATCATGCGCTCGTCGTTGGTCCAGCCGTGCATGATCGAGCCGCCCTGCAAAGCGGTGTAGATGTAGCGGTTGATTGCGTCCCAGGCCTCGCCACATGGCCAGTCGCCGCCGTCTTTCACGCGGGTGCCCCGGCCTAGATGGTAGTAGTCATCCTTCTCCGGCTCGCGGTCGAATACGAACTCGTCACCCTTGGCAAAGCACGGACAGCTCCCGCTCTTGGGGTCAGCCAGATACTCCTCCTGAAGGTCCTCGAAGACCTTGGTCTCCAACACGGTGACCTTGCAACGATGCTTCATGACGACTCCTTTCTAGTGAATGGTTTGGACCTACGACCTCCGGGTTATGGGCCCGGAGGTCGCAAACTTTGTATAATGACCATACACCAACCCGCGCTTCGCGAAGGAGGATTGCCGGCATGACCGCAAAAGTCTATTCGATTGATGAAATCCGTCTCATGATCGAGCCCCTTCTGCTGAAGTACAACATGGCCTCAGCGAGCCTGTTCGGATCCTATGCTCGCGGAAACGCTGACGAGTCATCTGACATCGACGTGCTACTCGTCGGAAATGACGGTTTCAAGGCTCTCGGCATATTCGGCCTTGCCGAGGAGCTTCATCGCATGTCTGGCAAACAAGTTGACGTATACGAGCTTTCGGAGCTAGACCCCGGTTCCTTCCGCGATACCGTACTCAGAGAAGCGGTCGCCTTATGAGAGATGACCAGTATCGATTGCGACGAATTAGCGAGCTTGGCGCCCAGCTCTCGCGCGTCATCGCAGAGCGTGACATTACACGCGAAGATCTGCTCAATGATCTCGAAACCCAGTGGCTCATAACCACGCCCTTGTTTAACATAGGAGAGCAGACGAATCAGCTCTCCCGTCAGCTGGTCGAACAGCATCCAGAGATACCTTGGGCAGAAATATCCGGCTTGCGTCATCGTCTCGCGCACGATTACGAAGGTACGAACTGGACCATGATCGCCGAGGTCGTATTCGATGAGCTGTCGGCATTCATAAAGCAGGTCGAAGAGCTCGACGAGTTCGCCGGATAGTCGCTTTTTGGGATGTCTCCGCCCAAACAAAAAGGCCAGCTGCTAAGCTGGCCTCGAGAGTTTGGTCGCGGGGGCTGGATTTGAACCAACGACCTCCGGGTTATGAGCGGTCTTGAAGGGACGTAAATTAAATTGTATGTCTGAACTGGTGTTTTGCGCTAAGCCTATCACGCAGATTTCGGTGCATTTGGGCATGTTTTCATGCTCATCTGCACCGCATCTGCACCGCCTTTTTCAAACATACAGAGCCTCTTATTGCAATGCCGCATCATTGGACAAAAAGCGTGGCGAGCTTTGCCACAAGAGGGATAACTGCGTTCCCCACATCTGCTGCATTTTTCGCAATCCTCGAAATCTTTTCCAATGCATTTAGGAATCCGCCCTCATCTTTTAATCCTGCAGCTTCTTCTAGATCGCATAATGCGTCTCTGGCCTCTTTCTTTTCCGATTCTTCAAGGCTGCTTTCCTCAATTGCCTTAATAGCACTCGAGACTGTAATGCTGTTCAGTACAAACGCCATTGCCGTTGCTTCACTATTCACTGAATTATTGAAAATAGGGCTGACGTTTACGTTCATGTTGCTTGCCTCCGGTATTAAATCTTGAGCGTACTGCATGCCTTTTTTGGTTATACGTTTCAGGACATAAGGCCTATTGTCTGCATAACCGACATCAATTAACCCTTGTTGGTGTAGCCTTCGAAGCGCATCAGCATTTTCTTCGCAGATTACTCCATCGGTAACAATTCCATCTATTTCAAAGCGCTTATAGCACTCTCTGAACAGTGCGTCTTCATCAAGAGTAAGCATTGGGAAGCCTGCGGCAAACTTTGACTGCTCAACCTTCTGAGCATGCTCTCTTCCAGCAGGAGTTACGCCGTTTACCACGACTACTCCACACCCCCATGCCCCTATAGCATTAATAAGCTCGGCTTCTTTTAATTGGGAATAGAACTGAGCATCTGGACCCTCCGGATCTATATCGAAACGAGAGGCGCCATCCTTTTCTTCTTGAATAAAAGCATCAAGGATGATGTCAGCCCGACCATCTACACCAAACATAAGAAACCTTTCCAAAACAGTACTTAGGCTTCATCTAGCCCAACTAGAGAACAATAAAGGATACGAATTAGGGCTTCGCCGCGCTGTGAAGCAAAGACAGATGCGGAGATTATTCACCCTTTTGTACAACAACCTCAGTTGCATTAGGATTGATTAGCCATTTCTCCCATATAGGACATAGTTGCCAGCCACTGCTAAATCCCATGCGCTTAAGATCGTCTTCGCTTCTTTTGCTAAGTAATTCAATCGTAGTCCTATGCCAAGAGGTGCTCGGAGCAATAGATTCGAGCAAAAAGCTTAGGATGGTCAACAGGGTAAACGTCGAGCTATTGTTGACTTTGTAGGGCACATGCCATTCGGGATATCGAGGCTCACGCGGAATCTTCGCACGGTTACCTAAACGCCTATTCCATAAACGATCGTGATGCGCGCAAATGTTTCTTGCAGTGTTGAGAGTCAAAAGCCACGAGTCCAGGACTTCAACTGGAACACCAAGCTCCGCAGCAATCCCTTTTTTGACTTCCTCGGGGGCTGCTCGAAACAGGGTAAGCATCATTCCAAAATCCATGATGTTAACGAGAATCCAATATGGAGGAAGACCGTGCTCATCTCCGTATTCATCTTTGAAGTGCTCTACAAACATAGCTTTAGATCTGTCGTAAGCGGTAAAACAGCGCGACAAGAAATGCCCATACTTGCTTTGATCGATATTGGGTAAAGAAGAACGCTCGAGAAATCCAAAAGGGGGCTATGTTTCAAAAAGTGTGTCCGAATAAGACCCGTTACCCCAGTTGAACACAAGCAAATCAGGTCCTTGAGTTGGAATCGCCCAACTCGAAGGTGTTTCAAAAAGTGTGTCCGCTTTCCTCTTGACGTGCCTGTTCAGGCAAGCTTTCCGAAGGGAAAAGTTGCCTAGTGGACAGGATGACGCCTTGAGTAGCCCGAGATGCGACGTTTGCGGAAGCGAGATGAAGGGGAACGGATACACGAAGGCAGGGACCAAGCGCTGGCGGTGCAAGTCGTGCGGTGCCTCCAAGACGAGAAGGATTGACAACGCCGCCAAGCTGCTCCGGGCCTTCCTTGCCTGGATCCTCTCCAAGAGGTCGATCGCCGATCTCGGATACAGCAGGTCGACCTTCTGGCGAAAGTGCGCCGGGTTCTGGGAGCTTTGGCCCATCGCCCCTTTCACCGGCGAGGTCTTCGACACGGTCTTTCTCGACGGCATCTGGTTTTCCCACGACGCCGTCGTGCTCGTCGCGCGCTCCAAGGAGCACGTGATCGCATGGCACCTGGCGCAAAGGGAGTGCTCGAGCTCCTGGGCGGCGCTGATGATGAGGATACCCGCTCCGATGCTGGTGGTGTCGGACGGATCCACCGGGCTCGCGAAGGCGGCGCGCACCGTATGGCCCGGCACCAGGATACAGCGCTGCGTCGTGCATGCCGCGCGCCAGGTCAAGCGCTACACGACCAAGAGTCCCAAGCTCGAGTGCGGCCGCGAGCTCCTGGGCATCGCGAACCGCCTGACGAGGGCCAAAGACGAGGACGCGATGAGGGAGTGGCTCGTCGACTACGCGCAGTGGTGCTCCGATTGGAGCGAGTTCCTGAAGGAGTTCACGGTGAAAGACGGCAGGAGGGTCTACACGCACGAGAGGCTGCGGCGGGCCAGGGGAAGCCTCAACCGCCTGGTGAAGGAAGGGACGCTTTTCACATTCATCGAGATGCAAAGGGAGCGCGGCGGGCGCTGGGATTCCACCAACAACCCGATCGAGAGCCTGAACGCGCAACTGAGGGAGATGCTCAGGCTGCATCGGGGATTGCCGCTGCTGCACCGCGTGAAGGCCGTCATGTGGTGGTGCTACATGCACACCGAAGAGCCCGAGAGCCCGGCGGAGATCCTGCGCCGCATGCCGAGGGACGAAGACGTCGACGGGCTTTTCGCAACCGTCTCGGGCGAGGGCCGGCATTCGGATGGAAGCCCGGAGAGGTATGGGAAGGCCATCGACTGGAACGAGTTTCACATGCCGACGAGGTACCGTCAGTGATGTCCCGCCGGACACACTTTTTGAAACATAGCCCCCAAAAGGACCGGATACCTCAGCCAACCTATAGGCAAGTTGAGAACGCATATAGATTTCGACGCGCTCTATCGCATTAAGAATGTCGAGCCTAAGCTGTCGGTCGAAAGTATATAAATCCCAAATTTTTGAAAAATCGGTACCCTCGATAAAGGATTCATCGTCTGGATTTTGGTTTCGCTTGAAGATATACCAATAGCCGCTCAGCCTGTAGTAACCAACTTCAGAGAGGCGCATTATGAGGTCAGTGCGGTCAAAGACAAGCCCTCTCGTTTCGAGGAGATTGACTTGGCTCTCATATGATAGCCATGGCTTTGTGTACTCCATGTATCTCCTAAAATAAAAACACCCGCCAAAGTTTGCATCATCCCTAAAAGGGAGCTAGGCATGGCGGGTTCACTGAAAGAAATCTTATCACAGTATTGTGGAGACCAATTGGTGAATCACCTAACGGTTCCAATACTTTGCAAAGTGTGCGCAAGATTATATTAAGCCAGGAAGGAACCGCAATGATTGTCTACTCTATTTTGATGGGAACATCGATTCTATCTCTGGCAACACATTTTCCGTCTTTCACGATATAGCATTCCACAAAATGAGGCCCTGAAAAGCGAGTGCTTTCGTGATGCTTTACCTTGTTGGAATCACTCTTAATTTGACCTCTTATCTGGTTTTCAATATGAGCAATTTCGCCAACATTCCTCACTTTCCAAAACACGTCATACGGCTTGGGTACCGTACAGTCAACTATTTCAAAATCGAGACCCTTGTCTTTTCGTAAGAAAACACCATCTGCTAGCATCTTCAACAGCTTTTGAGGTCTCCATCCGTCTTGCGTAACAGTGCAATCAATCTTCATGGAATAGCGAATCTCTACCGGATACATATCCTCAATAAACTCTTCGGTATTAGCGCTTTCATGAAGCGTGGCCCATTTCGCTTCCTGTTCTTCGCTGACGCTATCAACGATGCAGTCCTCAAAACGCTTACCCAACAGCTCAATTAAAGCTTCCTCTTTTTCTAAATCCGTTGCTGCTTCATTGAGTTTGTTAAATGCCTTCTTTGCCTTTCTAACAAAGGCTCCATTACCGCTATTCTCAACCTGCTGATTGCTTCCCAGGGCCAACCAGTAGCTTCGATCTGGATCTTCTGACTTGAGTTTTGAGAAGACGCCCTGAAGCACGGTGTAGTAAGTTGAAAAGGTGGCATTTTCCAGATCTAGTTCATCTCTGTAGTTGTCGACAAGCGTATCGATCAGCAAGCCGCCAAAACAAAAACCAGTATTATCTTTCCAGACTCTCAGAGCATTACATACTCGGGTGAAATTATTATTGGTGGAAGAGTCCGCATTTATGCACGCATCTTGCTCTTCAACGGGCTTGGTAATCTTCCATAAACCGCCATCATGCGTATCGGGGTACTTAAAACTTCCGTTAGCCTGTTCAAAAGCGGGCACCAAATCTATTGTGTAAGGTTTATTGGTAAAGGAAATAACAACCGCTTGTCCGTCACCTTTTATATCTGTATTGGGGTATTTCTCTTTCAGAGCTTTCTTAACATCCTGCAGTAAGTCACTCTGCCCATTACCTTCGCGATTGTCATAACGACTGAATTCTTCGCTGGGCATCTTGAAGATGACATCTAGATCGCTGCATCCATCGACCGCCGTGCCCCGACCAACGGATCCAGCTATTAGGCGATTAGATTTTTCCTCGTCACTGTCATAGTAGTGTTGATTGAGCTTTTTTATTACACCACGAAGATCGTCTTCATACTCAGTTATGTCCTTCATTTGAACGTCATCAAAGAATGCTTTGAACGTGGCACTGTGATTCATATAAACTTCTTATTCTCCTTCTATATCACGCTTTCCAAAACACTGGCTAAACAGTTTCCCCTCACCATTTTTAATTGCTATCTCTGCTGCTTTCTCCGCTTCGTCCGTAGTTCGCGGTGCGTGATCGCACAATTGGACATATTTGCATCGAACACAATCAATGGCTTCTTTATATATAGGCGTTTTAGTCAAAACCGAAGTCAGTTCTTCGCGTAGTGCAAGGTAGTCTTTCGCATATGAAGAATGGTCACAAACAAGCACATCGTAAGGCTTTGCTTCTCGATATATAGACACAAAGGTTGCAACGACAGCAAATACGGTTGCAGCAATATTTAGCCAGACACACTGAATGCCAATGCCGACCCCTGCGAGAACTGCTGTCATCGCAATACACGCAATGCTTGCTTTTTGAAGCCGCGTGCCATTGATGGAATAGATATCTGCTTGCTTTTCGTGAATCTTATGCGTCCAAACTATGTCATCAAATAATTTTTCAATTCCTGATGAATCGCAAATGGTTTCGTTTGATGCACACATTGTCATTGTTTCGACTTTCATCCAAGAGTTTTACGATATGACCAAGTAATCTAACTTCTTTCTTCTTGATATCTCATTTTAATATGTCTGCCGCTCAAGCCAATTGACGACAAACCCCACTATTGGCGAAAACACTGTAATCAAAGTTGCTAACCCAGATAAAAGACGGAATAAGAGACTGTTTGATGCTTTAGCATATGCGTTTACTCCGAACAATCCAGCTCGCTGCAATATATACAGCGGCAAACGCAAAATTCCGCACACTCCTTCAATTATCCAATTTAGAGGATTTACCAAGAGCCAAAATGCCTTTTTACGTCTTTCTCCCAATATGCCTTCAAAAGAAATGAGTGAGGGAAGTGCAGCCTGCAAGTTCCATTCAATCATTGAATCTGAAGGTAGGGATTCAAAATAGAGCGAGCAAAGATAATTGACCAAATGTAATGGTACAGACCTTAAGCCAGCCATTGGAGAAGTAACATAGCCGTCTTCTCCCATGATTTCCGCCATTTTATCGCCATGCTGTATCAGCCACATCGCATCTTCATACACTTCTTTACCGCGTATATCCTCGGTATATTTCATAAAGTGATTTGCGTATTCTTCGAAAAAAGCTTGATCTTTCCGTACGGTGTAGTAGCCATAAACTAGCCGTGATATACCAATCAGGCAGCCGAAGCCTGTAAAAATCAGCCATATGTCCAAGCAGGTCATGCCCATTTGGTTAGCCCTGTCCTAAAACGCAATAACCGCATATTCGTAGCTGCCCTGTGACTTAAAGTTCTCGGCTTGCTCCATGACCTTCTCGAACACTTCTTCATCCCACTCGGGCGGATAGCCATTCTTGTAGAGCAAGACCGTTAGATCCATATTCAGCTGGTTCTTGATATCGTCGCGAGTTGACCAATCCGCATATTGGGACTTGTCGTCGACCAGCTTCTTAATCTCTTTGGCTAAGTGAAGACATTTCTCGTCAGCGTATGGGAATCCGTGCTCATCGCGTACCTTGACCAAAATGTCGTAGAACGCTTTTTCCTCGTAGCTTATGCCCATCTGTTCGAATGAGCCCTTGTCCTCTTCTAGATCTTGAAGTATGTCCAACACCTGATTGGTTAGGTCATCAACAAACTCGGCCATCTCTTCGCTTCTGAATTGGAGATTGTCGCGGGTGTTGTAAAGCTCCACAACCGACCTCAGCCGTTCGTCGAACTCTACCGCCTTTACTTTATTGATTCGCCCATACTCCTTGATAGCTTTATTCACCAGCTTCAAAAGAGCGTTGAATTTGGTGATTGGCATCTCAATGTTATTCAGGCGTTCAACGAACTCATCGCTGAACAGATCCTCACTCTCTTGCGCTTCCACAACGCTCTCAAAGCCGGAACAAGAGATCGCTCGCGCAACCATCTCCTCCACATGGGCGTTCATAATCTCAGCATCGGGCGCGTCTCCTATGGTCTGTTTGTAGATTATGGAGCGTATGGCCATGTAGAACTGTGCTTTAGCAGTCTCGATATCAGTCAGCTCACCTGAGGGCATGCAGATCTGGTATGCTTTCTTCAGAATCTTCGACAACCCCATGAAGCGCGTCTGTCGCTCCTTGGACTCCTGCACATACTCCGCCGCATCGTTCAAGCACTTAAGCCTCTCAAGCGGCTCCCCGATGATGAATCTTCTGGGATCAAATCTCTCCATCAAGTCATCGATCAAAGCAAGGTTGTTTCGAAAGATTCCAAGCGTCACATTGATCTCATCGATTGGGCTTTCCTGCTTGCCGCCGTAACGCTTCATTGCCTGCATCATGTTTTCTTGGATGCCAATATAGTCGACCACAAGGCCGCGATCCTTGCCCTCGAACACACGATTAACGCGGGAAATTGTCTGAACCAACGTATGCTTCTGCAGCGGTTTATCTATATACATAACTGCCAAGGACGGCACATCGAAGCCGGTGATCCACATGTCAACGACCACGGCAATCTGGAAGTTAGAATCGTTGTTCTTGAACTGCTTGTCGAGCATCTTCCGATACTCTTTGGTGCCGCAGGCCTCGCGCAACTCTTCTTCATCATCAACGCCACGAGTTGCCACCAAGTTAATCTTTGGCAGCTCTTCTAATGCCTCCAGTTCATCCTTCGTAAGTTTGCTTTCGTCATCAGCTCGCTTGGGAATGCCCCATTCTGGACGAAGCTTAAGAATCTCTTGAAACAGTTCGTAAGCATGTTTCCTTTCCGAGCACACAATCATGGCTTTTTGAACCACTTCCGGCTTTTCCGCCTGCATAGTCTCGTAATGATCCACTAAGTCCGCTGCTAACTTCTTGAGTCTGTCAGGGTTACGCAGAAGTATCGACATCGAACTCATAGCCTTCTGGCTCTCCTCAATCTGCTCGGGAGCTGAGCCTTCTTCGGCGCACTTGTTGTAATACTCTTGAATCTTCCTTGTCTCGGTCTCGGAGAGTTGTATTCTTGCCAACCTTGGCTCATAGGCGATGCGCACGGTGATTCCGTCATCGGTGGATTCCTTCATGGTGTAGCTATCCACAACAGGGCCGAAAACAGCTAGCGTTTCATCAACAGGAGTGCCAGTGAATCCGCAGTAGGTCGCGTTAGGGAAGCTGTCACGCAGATACTTCGCGAAGCCATAGGTGGTGAAGACACCCTTATCCGTCTTCTTGAGCTTCGACCCGATTCCTGTTTGTGTTCTGTGAGCCTCATCTGATATGCAGATGATGTTGCTTCGATCAGAAAGCAGACCAAGGCTCTCCGTGAATTTCTGAATGGTGGTGATATAGACGCCACCACTCGGTTTATCCTTAAGGGTGCTCTTAAGGTCAGCCCTTGTCTCTATGCTTCTCACATCGTCATCATGCAGAAAGCGCTTTGCGGTTACGAAAAGCTCCGAGGACTGATCATCCAAATCCTCGCGATCTACGATGATGATAATCGTCGGATTGTTGAGTTCGTCCCTTCGGCGCATATTTAGTAAGCGTGACAGGAACATCATGGCATAAGTCTTGCCGCATCCCGTAGCACCAAAGTACGTGCCGCCTTTGCCATCGCCGTCAGGCAGCATATGCGCGCAGATGTTATCGAGCATTTTCATCGCGGCAAAGTATTGAGGATATCGGCAGACAATTGCTTCGCAATGCTTACTGTCGTCTGGATAGAAGACGAAGTCACGGATGATTTCCACCAGCCTCGCCTTGGAAAAAGCACCTTCCACCATCGTGAACAGGGAGCTTATTCCATTGGAAACCCTGTCTCCGTCATTCGCCTTATTCCATGCATAGAAATACTCGTACGGCGTGAAGATAGTGCCCATCTTGGTATTGGCACCGTCGCTGACAACCGCCAGACAGCAATACTTCAAAAGTTTCGGTATATCTCTTGCATATCGAACGGTAATCTGCTTCCAGGCATCATGTATGGTCTTGCCCTCTTCGATAGCAGTTTTGAACTCAAAGATGGCAACAGGGATACCATTTACGAAGACCAGCACGTCGGGTCGTCTCAGCGCACGATCTTGGACGCTGTATTGGTTTACTACCTTGAAGATGTTCTTATCTGGGTCTTCGAAATTGACGTACTCGATATGCAAAGCAGATTTTGCGGGATCTTCGCGAACAAGATCAAAGCCTTCATTAATAAGCCAAAACGTCTCGCGGTTTCCCTCGTACAGAGGATAGTCGCTGATATGTTTGAGCTTGTTGATTATGGTTTGGATTTCGGTTTCCGTAAGAGCAGCATCGCGGTAGTGCTCGCTTAAATAGTTGCGAATGTCTCCTTCAATGAGAACGTCCTCAAATCGACGATGCATCGTTTCGCCGTTGACGTAGTCATAATCTTGATCCTTGAACAGCTGGATAATCGCCAGTTCAAGTTGTTCTTCTGTAAATTTTCCTCTTATGAACTCTGTTTCCATGCGCTATCGCTCTCGCTTATGCTTTGCTCGCTTCTTCCAAAGTCCCTTTTATCAGGATTGGGCAGATATCCTTAATTTGCGTCTTCATGCGTTCGTTAATCTCTTTTCGCTGGTTGTATGCCGTAAATAGATTTGCCAATGATTGTTGAGTTTTGATGTCTGGAATGGGGATCCTTACGTCTCGCATGTCATCCCAGGAAAAAACTTCTCGGGCGCTTCCCCAAGAGTGGAATCTTGCATATCTATCAAACTCTGGTCGCGTGAAAAAGAGCATAAGGTATTCAGGAAGAAGTTTTGTTTCATTGCACCGAAATGAGGTGTATGCAGAAGAAATAAGGTATGCCGCACCCTCAACATTTTGGGCAATTGTTATCTTTCCACCATTCCTTGATGTAACAGGAACGTAAGCGATATCGCGTGGTTCAACGATCTTATAGTTCTTGACACTGACGCCATCCATTTTTGCCTTTGTTGGAATGAAGACTTTTTCTATTGAAATGCCGCGAACGTTGTCCGATGAGTAAACCCCATTATTCCTTTCGTCGGTTAATTGAATATAACCGCCTATGGAGTCCATCTCCATTTCACTCATTAGCGCTTCAAGCCCCGCATCACATGCCAGCTTTAGATCTTCGAGGCTTTCTTCATAGCACTTCTGATTTGCAACCATGGCGTTGTAGATATCTACATATTTCTGCTGAATCTTAAGGGGAGGGAGATTAATTTCCAAATCGCTCATTTTTTTGAAGTTAAACTCTGGGCGTTGGCTTCCAAAATTTCGGAATGTAACTTCGCGGAAGAACTCATCCCTCATAAAGTACAGATATAGATAAATCGGATTAAGTACAGACTTACCTTTGTCACTTAGATAAAAAACGGTATACAAGTGCGATACGATGCATAGTTTCTCCTGACAATAAGCCAAAGAACCCAAATTCAACCTAGAAGGGTTATAGACAAACGCGCCCTCTCTAACAATCTTATATGGCTTCAAGTTAACGTTATCAATATCACCCTTCGGTGCAGTAAGCCCCATTTTATTATTAACGCCTCTAATCAGATCGGATCCATATCGCTCATCACGATTATTTAAAGTCGAATGCTCGATCAAATCCCCAAGTCTGTATCTAGTTAATCCCATGCCCGATTCCTTCGAACGCGGCTTCAAGCATCGCTTGGGATTCCTTCTCCATCTTCACAAGATCTCGCATCTCGTTTTGAATGCGAAGCATTTCTTTCTCGTAGTCAATGCCAAGGTCTCGATCTACGAATTCAATATACTTGCTGGGAGCCAGCGAATAGCTGTTATCAATAAGACCATCGGTATCATCGATTCGAACCGATGCGCACAGCTCAGGCACATCTTCATAGCCAGAATTCTCTTCTTGCCAGGAGTGATACAAAGCCTGAACCTCTTGAATCTGCTCGGGTGTCAGCACGACTTTCTTTTTCTTCTTGTTCTTGTCAATCTTGTACTCTTCAATATTCTTGTCCCAGGTGCGAAGGTCAACGAAGAGAACTTCGCCGCGCCTATCACGAAGCTTTCGGCCTCGGAGGGTTTGCTCGCCTTTGTTCATATTGATAATCCAAAGCGTGACCGAAATATCCGTCGTATAGAACATGTCGCGAGGAAGCACGATAATTGCTTCGACCTTATCATTTTCCAATAGCTTCTGGCGGATATTTCCCTCAATGCCGTCGGCATTCAATGCGCCGTTTGCCAAGAGAAACCCGGCAACGCCGTGATTGACATCTAGCTTCGAGAGCATATGCAAAATCCAAGCGTAGTTGGCATTTGCTACAGGCGGAACATCGTACCCGCGCCATCTCGGATCTTGCAGCAGCTCATTGTCATCACGCCAGCCCTTCAAATTGAAGGGTGGATTAGCCATGATGAAATCGACCTTCTTGTCTTTATGCTGATCTTCCGTGAACGAGGATGCTGCCTTTTCGCCAAGGTTATTTGAGATACCACGAATCGCAAGGTTCATCTTGCAAAGCCGCCACGTGTCAGGGTTGCTCTCTTGCCCTACCACGGAAATAGCAGTCGTATTGCCCTGATGCTTCTCCACGAACTTATGGGACTGCACGAACATGCCGCCTGAACCGCAACAAGGGTCGTAAACCACACCCTCATAGGGCTCAATAAGTTCAGCGATGAGCTGAACGACATTGGCTGGCGTATAGAACTCTCCGTCTTCCTTGGAGGCAGAGACAGCAAATGCCTGCAAGAAGTACTCGTATACGCGGCCGATTAGGTCTTCTTCGTGAAAGCGCTCTTCGCTAATCAGATTGATGGAATCGATGAGGTCCTTTACAGATCTTAGCTCGGCACCGAGCGTTGAGAAATGATTGAGCGGCAAAGCGCCTTTAAGCGTTGGGTTCCGTTCTTCGGCTTTTGCCATGGCGTTATCGATCTTGACTGCTATGTCATTCGCGCTGGCATTTTTGACCAAATAAGACCAACGGGACTCTTCATCGAGATAGAAGACATTTTCAGCATTGTAGAAAGAAGGCTTCTCAATAAATGCTTCAATGTCGCCATACTCCTGTTTTATCTGCTCGCGTCTCTTCTCGAACTTGTCGCCAGCAAACTTCAGGAAAACGAGGCTGATAACGGCATCGCGGGTCTTCTCCATGCTTCCGACGCCACGCAGGGCAACACGGCACTTCCAAAGCGCATCCTCAAGAGTTAGTTCCTTTTTCTTTGTTGCTTTCGCCACGTCTACAGTCCCTTCTTGAGTTCTTCGATTAGGCACATTCTTACGAACGTACTGAATCCCATACCTCGCATTGCAGCCGCTTCTTTTGAGGCGTCACGCAGGTTTTTGGGCAAACGTATTGTGATTGCTGTTGTCTCGCCATCAGCTAGATACTGCTGAATATCTGCTTGGCATGCCTCAGATTTGACTAGCTCCGCATAATCCATGTTGACCCTTTCGGCTGATAAACCGTTTTGCAATACATATGCAATTATTATAACCTCCTAACCCACTTCGGAAAATGGATGTCAACTTACTTGCAACGCGTTGCAACGTTATTTGGCTTTCGCGCAAAAAAGAGTCCCGCAAACACAGGACTCTCATTTTTGGGGTTATAGGACAAAACGTGTTGATGGCTAATCCCATTCGGCGCGCCATGGGAGAGCATGCCTGAGTTCTGCCCAGACTAGCCCATCGCCCCACTCTTCAGGACCATCGGTTCTCTGAGATTCTGTCGATACTTGCCTGCACAGTTCCTCTATATCGTCATCCGTAGGCATGGTTTTCAGAATCTCAGCTGCCGGAAGCGGGACTTCCGTATGAACATAGCACCACCAAAAGATAGCCTTCGCCCTTCTCATCAAACTCAGCCCTCGATGGTCTCTCAGCATGCGTCTGAGCTGTGCGTTGATTCCTCCCTCGATCTTGTTGTTCATGCTCGGGATTGGCCCGTCGCAGGTAAGCTCTGGATCCAGGAAGGTGAACAGCAGGTTCTTGCTCACGAGCCTGTTCAAGCCGTTCCTCGCCGTTACCAGCCTCTCATGCGTCCAGCGCATCCGTCCGCTTTCCTCATCGAGGGTCCTTTCGGCGAGGAAACCCTCCCACCTGGAACACCATGCGCTATAGGCTTCAAGCCAGGCCAATGCTGAAGCCACCTCCTTGATCGCGAGCAGCTCCTTGGCCAATCCGTAGAGTTCGACTCCGGCTTGCAGCTTGGGACGTGACGTCGTCTGCGCCCTGACTTGGCAAAAAGCATGGAAGGTGCAGCGTTGGACGCGGGTTGTCGGCCATACCCTCTTGCGCGCTTTCTCGAATCCCGTGCCGCCATCGCAGACCACGACATCCGGCGGGGGTATCTTGCCCATGAGGGCAGCCCATGACCTCGAGTTCTCCGAACGCGCGAGATACCAGCCGATCACATGCTCTTGGGTGCAGGCGATCAAGACGACGACGTTGCGGGCCAGATAGATGCCATCTGCGAAGACGACATGGTGGACCTCCCCTGTGATCGGAGCCAGCGGCCAGATGCTCCAGAACTTTGAACACTTGCGTCTGAACGTACGGCCGCCACCGGCCATGTCTGCCTGGCGCTCGTTCGAGAGAAGCCATTTGAGGAAGGTCTTTAGCTGCTTTGCGGTGTTATCTAGTTTGTGCGTGGTGGTCGCCCTGCAAGACTTGCAAAGCCAACGCTGCGATCCTGCAGCAGTCTTGCCGTTCCGTACCATCTTGCCCCCGCACACAGGGCATTTGATGTTGTTCATGCCCGTAATTCAAACACGGGCAACTTTCAGAGGGATTTTATGGCACCTGATCTGGGGATATGCTTGAATCTATCAACACGTTTTGTCCACCCTCATAATTGGACGCAGACAACTTTGAAGGCACTTTTACGCACTCTCACCTGGAGAAACAGATGAAATCATCAACACGTTTTGTCCTATAACCCGCAATTCGCCACAAGCAGATGCGCCCATCTGCACCGACCCCTCAAAACCCGCCCGTTACAAAGCAAGCAGGCCAGACGGATTAACCATCTGACCTGCGATTTCTTGGTCGCGGGGGCTGGATTTGAACCAACGACCTCCGGGTTATGAGCCCGGCGAGCTACCAGACTGCTCCACCCCGCAATATGTCGAGCAGTGCGCTTCAAGCGCGTTTGACTATACTACGCGCGAATCCCGCTAAATGCAAGAACTTTTTCAGATCATTGTGCACGCATATCGCTCTTCATGTTATTATTGCGATAACGCAATAATTTAGGAGAACGCTATGTTATCCGTTTCCGAAAGCGCAAAGCAACTGAACATTAGTGATGCACGTGTCCGAGCACTTATCAAATCGGGTCAATTGCCCGCAACGAAATGTGGTCGCGGATGGGTGCTTCGCGAAGAAGATGTCCTGCAGCGCCTTATGGAAAAGCCCAGGGCAGGACGTCCTAAAAACCAGGTCAAAGACCTCCAGAACGAAGGAATGTCCCCGGCAAAAACAGACAATACGCTCCATGAGCTGTATGACCGTTGCCGCGCCCTCTTCCAGCACATTCCTACCGAGGAAATGATGTCGCAAGCAAAAAGCAGCGAGGAAGCAGACTTTTACATGGCGGTGGCCGATTTCTTTCTTCAGCGCAAGCAAGCCCAATTGATCAAATCTGGGGTGTATTGATGAGAGCCCCTACGTACGTGGTCTTTGCCGGTGTAAATGGAGCGGGCAAATCGACGTTCTATCATACGGACTTTTGGAAAGGGCCCTCGACACCGCGTTCCCTCGTGCGCATAAACTCCGATGAAATCGTAATCGAATCTGGCGGAAATCCCCAATCAAGCGCCGACCAAATTCGCGCTGGGCGCGAAGCGCTTCGTCGCATTGACGATTGCCTCTCGCATCATGTGAGCTTCAATCAGGAGACCACGCTTACGGGCCGCACCTGTTTGAAAACCATCCGTAGGGCCCAAGACGAGGGCTATCGCATCGTGCTGTACTACATCGGAGTCGCTTCATCCCAATTGGCACTCGATCGCATTGCGCATCGCGTGTCTGTAGGAGGTCATCCGGTCGAAGAGGAGGCGGTACGTCGTCGTTACATCGCCTCGATGCGAAACCTGTCCAGCGTTATCAGGCTATGTGATGAAGTGACCGTCTTCGATAATTCCGTTGAGTTTGTCGCACTGGCGCGTTGGACGCGCGGGGCGCTCTCGTGGGTTGGCAACATCGCCATGCGCGGGTCATGGCTCATGGAGGCTATCTGCGATGACGATATCTGGCGCGCTTAGGGGGTAAAGGCGGTTCCGGCCGCAAGAACTTTTTCGATTCGTTCCCGCTTAATCTTCCTCGTCCTCGGACTCGGCAACGGTGACGACGCACCTGATCTTGTCGATGCGATGGCGATCCATGCTCAGCACGGTGAACTTGACGTGCTTGTCGTAGTGATCCATCTCCGCGACATCGCCTTCGTCGGGAATGCCATCGGTAAGCGCCATGAACAGACCACCCACGGTCTCGACCTCGTCGGCCTGCTCGGGCCTGAAGCCGATAATCTCCTCAAGGTCGTCGATGGCAAGCGCGCCGTCGATCTCGAAGGTGCCGTCGGAAAGCTCGACGACCTCCTCTTCCTCGTCATCGTGATAGTACTCGTCATCGACACGGCCCACGATCTGTTCGAACACGTCGGACATGGTCACGATGCCGGCCGTGCCGCCATGCTCGTCAATTACCTGACAGATGCCCGTGCGGTTTTCCCTCAGCGTGTCGAGCAAACGCGCGATGGGCAGCGTCTCGGGCACGGCGGGAAGTTCGCGGATGTTCCAGTCCTCAAGGGGCAGGCCCCGCTCCTGATCGAAAAGGTCCTTCACGTGCACGAAGCCGATGACGTTGTCCTTCGAGCCACTGCACACGGGATAACGCGTGTACTTGTGTTCATGAATGAGGGCAAGGTTCTCCTCGAGCGTATCCTCGGTATCGAGGCAAATCATGTCCATGCGCGGCGTCATGATGGCCTCGGCGTCCTTGTCTCCCAAATCGAAGATGTTATCGACGTACTCGTTTTGCTCGGGATCGATGAGCCCGCTTTCCGTCGATTCGTCGATGAGCAGCTTAATCTCCTCGTCTGTGTAAACCTCGTATTCCTTTGCCGGGTCATGACCAGTCGCGCGGACGACGAGATTGGTGATGCCGTTGAACAACCACATGAACGGATACGTGATCTTGTAGAAGAACGCGAGGGGGCCCGCAGTCGCCAACGCGTACTTCTCGGTCGAGAAAATCGCGAAGGACTTGGGGATGAGCTCGCCCACCACAACATGCAACGTCGTTACGATGAAGAAGCCGACGCCGACGCAAATGGGATAGATGGTGCTCTCGGGCAGTCCGGCTGCAAGAAGCGGCATCTCGAGAACGGCAGACACGGCAGGCTCTCCCAGCCAGCCTATGGCAAGAGATGCGAGCGTGATGCCGAGCTGACAGGCCGAAAGATACGCGTTTATGTTCTCGGCGATTTTCTTGGCAGCGCGTGCACCGGGCTTCTTCTCTTCAACGGCAAGCTCGATCTGCGACTTGCGGACACGTACCAGAGCGAATTCTGCGATGACGAAGAAGGCGTTCATCAAGAGGAAAAAGATGACGAGCAAAATGCTAATCACGGTAAACATTTTTGTTGCGCGGCTCCTTAACTACGACCATGCGCCCCTATTCTAGCGAATAATGCGTTTTCGGGCATCTCGAACGCGTCAATCCCGAACCCATGTACCAAGACGTTATCTGTTGGTCTACACTGATGGCACTATCCGCGAGAAAAGAGGAGCAGCCGTGGATTTCGACAACATCGAGGACATTCGCGCATACTTTGCCGATGACGAGTTCGCGCGCAAGTGCCTGGGAGCAACCATTGACGACTACGACTTCGAAACCGGCATCGCGACCGTGAGCATGGAGATCGACGATCGCCATCACAATGCCCAGGGTTTCGTGATGGGCGGGGTCTTCTTCTCGCTCGCGGACTACGCGCTCGCTGTCGCGAGCAACGTCAACCAACCGCCCTCGGCCTCGACCAATTCCAGCATCGCCCACATGCGCCGCGTCAAGGGCAACAAGCTCAAGGCCGTCGCCCATCCCGACAAGCTCGGTCGTAACCTCGCCTTCTTCACAATCGACCTCTTCGACGAGCCCGGCAATCTCGTCGCCCGCATGAGCGCGACCGTGATGCGCACAAGTCACTAGCGCACCCAGCACTCACATAGCGCCCAAAGCAGCCGAAACAACGAAAGGGGCCCGCAATCGCGGGCCCCTCGAGTCGCCTGTGGGCGCATGATTTACATCATGCCACCGGCACCCTGCATGGCAGCGGCCATCTCGGCCATATCCGGGCCGTCCTTGGGGACGTCGGACACGGTAGCAGCCGTGATGAGCAGCATGGTCGCCACAGAAGTGGCGTTCTGCAGCGCGGAGCGGACAACCTTGACCGGGTCGATGACGCCCATGTCAATCATCTTGCCGTACTCGCCGGTCGCGGCATTCAGGCCATAGCCGGTCTTGGAATTTTTGATCTTGTCGATGACGACGGAGCCCTCGAAGCCCGAGTTCTCGGCGATGGCACGCATCGGAGCCTCGCATGCCTTGCTCACGATGTTGATGCCGACCTGCTCGTCGGTGTCCTCGGCCTTGAGGTCATCGAGGACGGTCATGGCGTCGATGAGCGCGGCGCCGCCGCCAGCGACGATACCCTCCTCGACAGCCGCATGCGTTGCCTGCAGCGCGTCGTCGATGCGGGACTTGGTCTCCTTGAGCTCGGCCTCGGTCGCAGCGCCGACCTTGATGACGGCAACGCCACCGGAAAGCTTGGCCTTGCGCTCCTGGAGCTTCTCGCGATCGAAATCGGAGCTGGTCTCCTCGATTTGCGCGTTGATGGTGTTGATGCGCTCCTCGATGTCGGCCTTCTTGCCCGCACCATCGACGATGGTCGTGGTGTCCTTGGTCACCTTGACGCTCTTGGCAGTACCGAGCATGTCGAGCGTGACATCGGAAAGCGCGACGCCGAGCTCCTCCATGATGGGCTGGCCACCGGTGACGATGGCGATGTCCTCGAGCATGCGCTTGCGACGGTCGCCAAAGCCGGGTGCCTTGACGGCAACGACGTTGAGCGTGCCGCGAATCTTGTTGAGGACGAGCGTGGCCAGAGCCTCGCTCTCCACGTCCTCGGCGATGATAAGGAGCGGCTTGCCGGACTGCATGATGCTCTCGAGCAGCGGCAGGATGTCCTGGATGGCGGAAATCTTCTGGTCAGTGATGAGGATGTAGGGGTTGGAGAGCTCGGCCTTCATGGTCTCGGTGTTGTTGACCATGTAGGGGCTCAGATAGCCCTTGTCGAACTCCATGCCCTCGACGATGTCGATATCGATGCCAAAGGTGTTGGAATCCTCGACGGTGATGACGCCATCCTTGCCGACCTTCTCCATGGCATCGGCGATCTTCTCGCCGATCTGCGGATCACCCGCGGAGATGGCGCCGACGTTCTTGATCTCGTCGAAGGTCTTGACTTCCTTGGCGTCCTTCTTGATCTTCTCGACCAGCGCATCGACAGCCTTGTTCATGCCCGTGCGGATGGCGATCGGGTTGGCACCGGCGGTCACGTTCTTGAGACCATCGCGAATCATGACATCGGCGAGCAGCGTGGCGGTGGTAGTGCCATCGCCGGCGACGTCGTTGGTCTTGACGGCAGCCTCGCGGATGAGCTGGGCACCCATGTTTTCGACCTTGTCCTCGAGCTCGATCTCCTTGGCGACGGTCACGCCGTCGTTGGTGATGAGCGGGGCGCCGAAGCTGCGCTCGCAGGCAACGTAGCGGCCCTTGGGGCCAAGCGTGACCTTGACAGCGTCGGCAAGTTTAGATGCACCGGCGGCAAGCGCGCTGCGCGCATCGGAATCAAAGCTAATGTTCTTAGCAGCCATTGATAATCATTCCTTTCACATGTGATAGTTAGTCGACAACTGCGTACAGGTCTTCGGCGCGAAGAATGACGTACTCTTCGCCATCAACGGTGATGTCCTGTCCGCCATACTTGCCGTAGATAACGGTATCACCCGGCTTGACGGGAACGGGAACGAGGCTGCCATGATGGTACTTGCCCTCGCCCACGGCGATGACCTTGCCACGCTGCGGCTTTTCCTTGGAATTGCTCGTGAGAATCAGACCGGATGCGGTGGTTTCCTCCGCCTCGTCCTGCTTGATGATGACTCGATCGCCCAACGGCTTCAAATTCATCTTTGTGCCTCCTAGAACTACGGGGTGATAACAAAATAACGTTCCTCATAGTACGCGCGCACCGTGCGGATTCATACCCTTGTTAACATTCCGTAAGAAATAATCTACTAATATGACACTTAGATTTCCTCGTTACCCTTTTATATACCCGATATCGCCCTGACCTGCGAAACGACGGGGCTGCTGACGGGAATGAGATGGTGTGGCCCCCATCTTATTCCCGTCATTTGGTGCGCAGGGGCATATGCGCCATCGGGTCGGCATCGAGCCCGGTACGCTCGCCCGCCTCGAAGAGATCGAGGCCCACCGACGCGATCATCGAAGCGTTGTCGGCACAATCCGAGAGCTCGGGCATGACAACGCGAATGCCGCGCTTGCCAAGTTCGTTTTTGAGGGCCTCGCGCAAGTCGGGGTTCGCCGCCACACCACCGCCAATGCACAGGACGTCAACGCCCGCTTGCCTGCACGCATCGAGCGACTTGGCCACAAGCACGTCAACGATAGCGGCGGTGAAACTCGCCGCCAGATTGGGAATGTCGATATCCATACCCGCCTTGCGCTGCTCGTTGATATAGGTGATGACAGCGGTCTTGAGACCCGAGAGCGAGAACTGCAAATCGCCGCTATGCATCATCGCGCGTGGGAAGTTGATAGCCTTGGCGTCACCATCTTGGGCGAGCTTGCTCAGGATGGGGCCGCCGGGATACCCCAACTCGAGCGCCTTGGCGACCTTATCGAACGCCTCGCCCACGGCGTCATCGAGCGTACTCCCGAGCACAGCGTAGTCGCCCCAGTCCTTCACATGCACGAGCATGGTATGACCACCGCTCACAAGCAGCGCAACGAAAGGCGGCTCGAGCGTGGGGTCGACGTAACGATTCGCATACAGGTGCCCCTCAAGATGGTTCACGCCAATGAAGGGAAGTCCCGTCGCGAAGCATAGCCCCTTGGCGAAGGCGACACCCACGACGAGCGCTCCAACCAAGCCCGGCCCAATCGTGCATGCAACGGCTGAAAGCTCGGAGAAGCCCAGCCCCGCCCGCTCCATCGTGTACATGACCGTGGGAACGATGGCCTCGGTGTGCTTGCGCGACGCGATCTCGGGGACAACGCCACCAAAGCGCTTATGAAAGTCGATTTGGCTTGCGATGCAATCCGCGAGGATGGCCCGTTTGCCATCGATGACGGCAGCAGCCGTCTCATCGCAGGAGCTCTCGATTGCGAGTATGAAGGGCGCCTCATGGCGTGCAGCCAAGTCATGCGCGCACTCGGTCCTCGGCTGCGAGATACGCATCTCGCGGTCATCGCGTTCGATCTCGTGCTGCAGGCGCGCGCGCCTCTCCGCATCGCGCGGATCGGTCATCTGGGCCAAGCGCAGCTGTTCGTTTTCCTCGGCATCAGAAAGTCGCGTGTACACGGGCACGAGCGCTGCAGCGTCTCCCGAACCGGCAGCGCCAGTCGCAAATGCCTGTGCAAAGGCGCTGATGAGACCCTGGCCATCGGGCAGCCAAAGCCCCGCAGGCGCAAGTTCGAACGGAGCGCCCTCGAAGAGCTCCGCGTATTTGAGCAGCCCCTCGCCCGTAAGCGTGAGAGAGCTTTCCTCCGAAGCCCATTGCTGCGCGACCTGCGCCGGTTTGGCGACGGTATCAGGCTCCAGACGCGTCACGCCCGCATCATCGAGGGCGTAGCGCACGGGATACACTTCCTTGCGCATGGCATCGGCCACGACACCCAACCTGCCACGTACGCCGGCCCACCACGCGCGCCAGGCAACGGCGTCGAGCGTGGAAACACCATAGAGCGGCGCGGCCAGGCCGCAGGCAAGCCCCTTCGCGGTCGCCACGCCGATACGCACGCCCGTGAACGAACCAGGACCCCGACCCACGACGATGGCGTCAATATCGCTCACCTCGAGCCCCGCATCGGCAAGCAGCTGCGCAGCCTGCGTGAGCAGCACCTGATTTGCCTGGCGTGGCGCATCAATCTGACATGAAGCAACCATCGCAGCCGATGCGTCCGCCTCGTCGAAGTCTGCCAATGCCAACACCATCTGCGTGCTCGCGGTATCGAGTGCCAAGACCCGCATGCCCTCTCCTACTCGTTCAAATCGGCCCGAATGACCGTCTCGCTCGTCAGGATGTCGCCCTTGACGATCTTGCTGCCGTCATCGCTCGTACCCAAAAGCTCAACCTGATGCTGTTCGACCGTGCCGTTTGCGCGCACGATGTCCACGTATGCCACATCGTCAATCTCGCGCACGGCGGTTGCGGGCACGTAGAACACCTGGCCGTAGTCCTCGATGCGCATCTGCGCCACGATGGGGTCGCCCACCTTGAGCGCACCCGAATTGTCGAACATGATGGACGCATCGTAGAGCGCCTGACCGCTGCTCGTCAAAGATGACGACGAGGGATTCTTCGAGAAGCCCGTGAGCATGCCCTGATAGCGCACGCCAGGCGTTACCGTCGAGGTAATGCTCACGTATTGGCCGGCTTCGAGCAATACGGAGACGTATTCCGGAGTCTGCACGACGCCGATGAGCACGTTCATATCCGCAATCTGCAGGGCAGGCCCCTGTTGCGCAAGCTGATCGCTTGTCATGCCAACGGCGACCTTGAGGTTTGTCACGGTTCCTGCGACGCTGGCGGTGATAACCTGTGGCTCATCCTGTCCGTCGCGCATCTCGAACAGCACCGTTCCCTGTTTCACGTACTGGCCGTCCCGTACATGCACGACGGTAACGCTGCCCTTTGCTTTCGTGTCCACATCCGTCACGCGAATCGGCATGACGCTGCCGTTACATTCGATGGTGTTGGAATACGTTCCCGGCACAAGACGTGTCGTCGTATATGCGCCCGTCGTCTTAATCAGACCGCTGGCGTGGGCCCCCATCATGAAGAGGCCACCGCCAAACACGAGCGCGGCCACCACGATGAGCGCACTTGCTGCCGTGCGCAGCTTCATCTCCTGCCGAGCGTCTGCATTTCTCTTGCTCTCAAACAGCATGGCGAAGCCTTATGCACGCTACTCGATTGGCACGTCAACCGTATAGGTCGCACCACCTGTGTAGTCGACCGCCGTGAACGAAAAGTCACGACGCGGCATGGGAGCGGTCGTGCTCGATGACGATGAGGAGCTTGCGCTCTCCGAGCTTCCATCGGCGTTGAGGGGCGCGGCCTGCTCCTTCGACGGCGTCTGCTGGTTAGTGAAGAGAAGCGAGTTGCGCCAAGCGGAACATCCGCCCATGAAAATGTTGAGGGCGAGGTTGATGATGAGAATGAGCATGACCCATCTGAAACAGCCGTTTGCCGTGTTGCGCGCCTGCTCGCGCTGCTGACGCTGCTGTTCCTCGCGAGCTTCGCGATAGGCGTCTGACTGGCTCGCCTGCTGCCACTGGCGAAACATCTCCTCGAAGGGATCGTAGTATTGCCCGCCGCCCTGCTGCTGATCGCCGCCCGTGAAGGGCCCGTAATACCAGCCGCCTTGCTGCTGACCACCCTGGCCGCTTTGTCCTCCTCCATAGCCGCCGAAGGGGTTGCCACTCGGACCTTGCCCGCCATAGGGATTACCAGTGTTGACACGCGGGCCGTAGGGTGTGCCATTCATGATGGAATCGTACGCAGCGTTCACCTCAGCCATTTTCTTGGCTGCCTGCTCGTCACCAGGATTGAGATCCGGGTGGTATTTTTTGGCAAGCTTGCGATATGCCTTGGTCACCTCTTCCTTGGAGGCGCCGGAAGGCACACCGAGCACTGAATATGGATCTCTCTGCTGCATGGCTGGCTATTGTACCGTGAATCTCCTAGGAAGAGGCGTCGAGGGCTTCCCCAAGTGCCGCTTCGAGCTGCGCCCCACGTGCGCCATGTCCCGTGATGGCAATGGCACGCGTCTCGTCATCGGCAACCGTGATCTGAACGTCGATACGCTCATCGGGCATGGCCGCAGGGAACTTGTCACCCCACTCGACGAGACACACGGCGCCGCTCTCGAGTAGCCCGAAAAAGTCGATGTCCGTGAGCTCGTCTTCTTCATCGAGTCTATACAAATCAAAGTGGAGGAGCGGGAGCTCGTCTCCGACGTACTCGAACAGGATGTTGAACGTCGGGCTTGTGATCTCGTCGTCAACGCCGAGGCCCGCGGCAAAGCCCTTGGCAAACTGCGTCTTGCCTGCACCAAGATCGCCGCTCAGCACAACGCAGTCGTTCATCTCCATGAGTCTGGCGATTGCCTCGCCCAACCGTATGGTGTCGTCAAGCGAATTACATCGACAGTGAATCAATGGACACTTCCCTTCTCGTTCTCGCGAGCATCGTCAGTATCGAGCAGGAGCTTGATGAGATCGAAGTCCTGCTCGATCGCGCCAATCTTGCTGCGGTCGTATATGGCTGCCGCGGGATGAAATGTCGGAATGACCCTAAACGGCCCCGTAACATGAATCTTGCCGCGCAAGCGCGTGATACCGGTGTTCGTCTGCAGGATGAACTTGGTCGAGAAATTGCCCATCGTCACGAGCACCGTGGGGTGTACGGCCTTGACCTGCTCGCGCAGCCAGGGCGTGCATACCTCGATTTCCTCGGGCTTGGGGTCGCGGTTACCCGGCGGACGGCACTTCAAGATGTTGGCGATGTAGATATCCTCGCGCGCGAGGCCGATGCGCTCGAGCATCTGGTTGAGCAGCTTGCCGGCCGCGCCCACGAAGGGCTCGCCCTGCAAATCCTCGTTCTTGCCCGGCGCCTCGCCAATGAACATCACCTTGGCACGCGGATTACCGGCACCAGGCACGACATTCGTGCGCGTATCGCCCAATGCGCATTTATGGCAGCTATCGATACCCGCCAATGCCTCGCTCAGGGATTTGTGAATGTGATCGTCTAGATCTGTCACCGCTTGCGTCGTTGCCATCACGTGCTCCTCGTGCCAACCTCACACTTACACGTAGATGCGCGGAAGACGCGCACCGAACATGCAGATGAGCTCGTAGTTAATGGTATCGATCTCGTCGGCCATCATATCGGCGGTGATCTCGTAATCACCCTGCTGGCCCAGGATCACGACCTCGTCGCCAATTTTCGCCTTCTCGACACCGGCGTCGAAGGGAATCTCGATCATCATCATGTCCATGCAGATGTTGCCTACCTGCCTGCACGGACGGCCCTTGTAGAGCACGCGCATGCGTCCCGATAAGCTGCGGCGCACACCATCGGCATAACCGATGGGAACCGTGGCGATCTGCACGGGCTTGGCCACACGGTAGTTGAAACCATACGAGACGCCCTCGCCCATCTGGGGCTCGCGCACCTGGATAATCTGGGCCTTTACCGCCATCGCCGGATATAGATCATCGCTGCTGCGCAAGACAGGACTGGGAGCAAGGCCATACATCGTGATGCCCACGCGCACCATGTCGAAGTAAGCTTCGGGATAACGCTGCGTCGCCGCGGAATTGGCACTATGCGCAAGGCCGTAATCAATGCGAGCGTTGCGCATGAGCTGAAGCGCCTCGTTGAAACGTTGCAGTTGCATGCGGAAGTCCCAGTCACTCTCCTCGTCTGCCGTTGCGAAATGCGTGAAGACGCCGGCAAGCTCGAGGCCACGGTGAAAGTTGATGGACTGCAGAAAATCGACCACGTCCAAATAGAATATGCCGATGCGATTCATGCCTGTATCGATGGCGAGGTGGTACTTGGCGACCATGCCATTGAGATCGGCCTCCTCACCCAGAGCCAACGCGAACTCCTCCGTGATGACCGTGGGTGTAAGATCGTAGGCCAGCACATAGGGAATGGCGCGCATGGGTGGCTGCGAAAGCAGCAAGATGGGAGCCTCGATGCCATGCTCGCGCAGCTCGACACCCTCCTCCACCGAGGAGACGGCCAGCTGGTCGACGCCCGCCTTGAGTGCGGTGCGAGCCACGTGTACGGAGCCATGACCGTAGCCGTCGGCTTTGACGATCGCCATGATCTGGCGCTCGAGCCCGACGCGCTTGCGGATGACGCGGATGTTGTGCGCGATGGCGTTTAAATCGACTTCGACCCACGCTCCACGCGGGACGTTTTCGCGGGTGTAGCATTCCTTGAGTTTGAGCTCATCGCGATTGAGATGCTCATGCTCGTCTGTTGTGGCTTCGGAAGAGAATCCCTCAACACGGGGATGCGCACCGAAGTAGTTGACCTCGTTCGTGCTCACGAGACGCCCTCAGCCTCCAAACCTAAGAGAACAGGACCAATTTTACAGATTATATCTTCCGGCATCACGGCGTGAACGCTCAATTCGCGTGCAGCGAGTCTGCCTGCACGACCGTGAACGAACACCGCAAGCGTGGCGGCATCAAATGCATCGAGCCCTTGCGCGAGAAACGCGGCGATCATGCCGCCAAGCACATCGCCCATGCCGGCCTTGGCAAGCTCGGGACCTCCCTCGGCAACGGCACGCAGCTCGCCTACTGACGTTGCGATAAGCGTCTCGGGACCTTTGAGAACGACCGTCGCATCATATGCGCGAGCAAGCGTGACGGCATCCTCATTGCGGTTGGCGACCTTGCGTCCCAGCAGACGTGCGGCCTCCCCCTCATGCGGCGTAAGAATGCGCGGATGCCGTGCGGGCATTTCGAGCAGCGCATGATTGCGCGCGATGAGATTGAGCGCGTCGGCATCGAATACCATGGGACGATCCTGCGGAAAGGAGGCGAGAAAGCGCTCGGCATCATCCGTCGCTCCCATGCCCGGCCCCATGAGAATGATCTGGCTCTTGGCTAGATCCTCCCGTGCTTGAATGAGAGACGTCGCACACAGCGTGCCCTCGAGCCCCTGGTCACATGCCGAGACGGGAATCGAGACGAGATGCGCATGCGCGCACGAGGCTGCGTCACGCGTCGTGACAAGACGCACGTAACCCGCCCCGCAACGCGCGGCGGCGTTTGATGCCAGTATGGGTGCCCCGGGATACGGGGCACTTCCGCCTACGACGCCTACCGTTCCCCGCGAGTACTTGTTCGCATCAAGCGCTGGGTACGGGATAAGCATCCTGATGTCGTGCTCCGAAAGCATCAGCGCCAAAGGCTCACTCATCGCTATCGTCCGCCTCCCCATAGGCCTGGTCGACGTCGCTCTCGAGGTCGTCGAGCATGCTGCGCAGCTCGCGAAAACGCATCGCGAGCTCCTGGGCAGGTGTCGTCTTCTCCTCGACGACGGGGCGCGTCGCTGCCGTGACCGCAATGGCATTAGCGACGGCGGTCTCGTTAGTACGACTCAGCGACAGGGGAATCTCGAGAATGCCGAGCGTGCTGGCAATTTGCTGCGCACGTCCATGCAACAGCGCGAGCGGCTTGCCCTTCTCGTCGTGCGTGACCTCGACATCGGTGAAGGCGATGCCATCGGCAAAACCCGTACCAAGCGCCTTGAGGACGGCCTCCTTGGCGGCAAAGTGCGTCGCATAGCGCACGGCAGGCCGATGATGGCCCTCGCAATAGGCACGCTCGTTATCGGTGAAGACGCGGTAGGCAAAGCGGGGGGAACGCTGGAGGATATTCTCCATGCGCTCGATCTCGACAATATCCACCCCAAGCCCCGTCGAGGGAGCTTCTTGAGCGGCGCTCGTCATTCCACGGTCACCGACTTCGCAAGGTTACGCGGCTTGTCGACATCGCAGCCGCGCTCAAGCGCGATATAACGCGCGAAGAGCTGCAGCGGAACGCTTGCCGTGATAGCCGTGCACCAATCGGCAATACGCGGAATGTAGAAGACGTAATCGGCGATATCGGCAACCTCTTGATCGCCCTCGGAGGCAACTGCCACGACGCGCGAGCCACGCGCGAGGATTTCCTGCACGTTGCTGAGCGTCTGCATGCGCGTGGGAGACTCGGTCACGACCGCGACGACGGGAACGTTCTCATCGAGCAGCGCAATCGGGCCATGCTTGAGCTCGCCAGCCGGATAGGCCTCAGCGTGCAGGTAGCTGATCTCCTTGAGCTTGAGCGCCCCCTCCTTGCAGATGGGAGAGCCAATGCCGCGACCCACGTACATGACCGAATGGGCCTTCGCAACCTCCTTGGCCGCCTCCTCGATCACGGAGGTGTCCTGCAAGATGTCCTCGATCTGGGCGGGCGTCTCGCGCAGCTCGTAGTACAGCGATTTGACCTGACGCGTGGTGAGACGGCCCTTCTTCTGGCCCAGGAACATCGCGATGAGCGCAAGGCAGGAAATCTGCGCGAGAAAGGACTTGGTTGCCGCGACGGAAATCTCCATGTTCGCCTTGACGTAGAGCGTGCCGTCAGATTCGCGCGTGATGCGACTGCCCACGCAGTTGGTGATAGCAAAGACGCGCGCGCCCTTGGAACGGGCAATGCGCACGGCAGCGAGCGTATCGGCGGTCTCTCCAGACTGCGAGACGGCAATGACGAGCGTCGAGGACGAGACGATGGGATTGCGATAGCGAAACTCGCTCGCCACCTCGACCGTCGTCGGGATGCGCGCCCAGCGCTCGATAAGGTCGCGGGCAACGAGACCGGCATGATAGCTCGTGCCGCAGCCGATGATGTAGACGTTGTCAATGGCATCGATATCGTCATCGTCAAGCGCGAGGTTATCGAAGAGCACGTAGCCGTTCTTGACCGCGCCGCTGATGGTATCGCGCACGGCACGCGGCTGCTCGTAAATCTCCTTGAGCATGAAGTCCGGAAAACCGCCGCGCTCGGCGTCCTCGGCGTCCCAATCGATGTGCATGGTCTCGAGCTCGACGGGCTCGCCCGGCGCGCTGAAGTAATCGATGCTCGTGGGCTTGAGCAGTGCGAATTGACCATCCTCGAGAAAGACGACGTCGCGCGTGAAATCCATGATAGCAACGATGTCGCTGGCCACGAGCGCGGCGGGTTTATCGCCCTCGGAGAGGCCGACGACGATGGGGCTATCCTTACGCGTGACCGCAATCTCGCCCGGATGATCGACATGCATGACGGCCAGGCCGTAGGCGCCCTGCAAAACCTCCGTCGTGTGTGCGAGAGCGTCGATCAAATCACCGTCATAGTACTTCTCGATGAGATGGGCGACGATCTCGGTATCCGTCTCGCTTTTGAAGACGTGGCCCTCGGATTCGAGGAGATCGCGCAGCTGCACGAAGTTCTCGATTATGCCGTTATGCACGACGGCAATCTTGCCCGAGCAATCCGAGTGAGGATGCGCGTTCGGCTCGGTCGGACGACCGTGCGTTGCCCAGCGCGTGTGACCGATGCCGCAAGTCGAGGTGACATCCCAGTCTTCGACCGCCTTGGCTAGCTCTTCGACTTTGCCGACACGTCGCACGATGCTGATCTTGTCGTTCGTCTCGACGGCGATGCCCGCCGAGTCGTAGCCGCGATACTCGAGCTTACACAGCCCTTCGAGCAATATGTCGCGTACGGGAGCAGTGCCAGTGTAACCAACGATTCCGCACATGTGGAAACCGCCCTTTCAAGGTGAGTCTTAAAGTACAGATTCTATCAAAGCGCCCTGTCCCAAACCACTGGACGCACCGAGCTACATAAAAAGCCCCGTTGCCATATGGCAACGGGGCTTTTCCTGCATTGCTTGAGGTGCGTTACGCCTGGGGAATCACATGGACCTTGCGCTTGAGACCCTTGGTGTACTTCACCGTGCCGGGAACCATCGCGAACAGCGTGTCATCCTTGCCACGACCGACGTTCTCGCCGGGATGAAAGTGCGTGCCGCGCTGGCGAACGAGAATCTCGCCCGCGTTGACAACCTGACCGGCAAAACGCTTGCAGCCAAGACGCTGCGCGTGGGAATCACGGCCGTTACGACTGGATCCGAGGCCTTTCTTGTGTGCCATAAGTCTTCAGCCCCCTTCGCTACTCTGCGTTGGTGATGGTCTCGATGATATCGGCCTTGCGAGCACCGCTCGGGAGCTTGATGTCATGCTCCTTGGCGTAATCCTTGAGCTCGGCAACCGTCATCTTGGTGAAATCGACGTCAGCCTTCTTGGCAGGAGCAGCCGCCTTCGTCTCCTTCTTGGCGGGCTTCTCGGCGGCGGGCTTAGCGGCCTTTGCAGGCTTCTCGGCCTTGGCCGGCTTCTCTGCGGCAGCCTTCTTGGGCGCCGGAGCAGCAGCCTTGGTGCCGTTCACGTCGACGATGCAAAGGCGAGTGAGCTGCTGGCGATGACCGCGCGTGCGCTTGTAGCCCTTGCGCTTCTTGAACTTGAAGATGATCTGCTTGTCACCCTTGTGCTGGTCGAGAATCTCGGCCGTGACATTGGTCTTGGCAAGAGCGCTCGCGTCCGTGACGACGTTGGAGCCGTCGTTGAGGAAGAGCACGTCGAGAGAGACCTTGTCGCCGGCCTCACCCTCGATCTTCTCAACGTCGAGCACATCGCCCGGCTTCACGGTGTACTGCTTGCCACCGGTTTTAACAATCGCGTACATGTTCGTACCTTTCATTACTCATTGACATGCCCGTATCGTGCGGGAAAGGGAAAAGAACCGTCACGAGGGGGCAAACGCTAATAGTCTACTAGCAGAACCCCGACGTGACAAGGAAAAATTTTGAAGGGACAGCGCATCGGGTACGAGAGCAAGCCCCCATGTGGTCGTCCAGCCGCTCCGTGGTTTACGCTTCCCGCAGCTCCATCCGCGTGAGGCTCCTGATGGCAACGGGTCCATCCATCAGCTCGCAAGCAGCGGCGATGAACTTGTCGGGGCGCAGCGCCCCCTCGTTGCCCTGGAAGGTGGAGAAGTCGACCGTCACGACATCATCGTCGGCAGTTACGTGCGGACCATCCACGAGCCTACCCTCGAATTCGACGCGCTTGACCGTCGTCTTATGGCCCTTGGTCTTTGTGACCTCGATGAAGCCGCGATCAACCAGCTGCTCGAGCGCGCGCGTCACGTCGTCGACATCGATTCCCCCACACGCGAGCTCGGCCTTCCACACGCTCACCGGATACGTAACATCAATCGCATCATCGCCATGGGCGCAATATGCGCATGCAATGGGCATGAGGTTTTCCGGAGCAGCCGCTTGCAGTGCCGCGAGCGCAAGGTCGGGTGAAACGTACTCGAGCAAACGCAGGTCGAAGTATTCCGAGCGTGAGCCGGCTCCTACGGGCAACGCAGGACCAAAGGCAATCTTCATATGCGGATTGAAGCCCTCGGTGATCGCGAAGGGCAGGCCGGCCCTGCGCACGACACGCTCCATCGAACGCACGGTCTCGAGATGCGACAGATACGCGAGCCTGTCCGTGATCTGGTACTCGACTCGCAGACGAAACCCCTCGCTCATGCGCACTCACCTCGCAGGGTTCGCGTGCCTTCGATAACGTTCGTCATTCCCACAAGCGGGCAGACGCCGCACTGCGAGCAGCTCGTAAAGCTGCAATCGGGCGTCACCTCGCCCACGCGGGCACGGGCACGTTCCTCGCGCAGGAACTCCTCGCTCACGCCAGCGGAGATATGACCCCACGGGAGAGGAGCGCCTTCCTCGTATTCGCAGGCAGCGCGCTGCATGATGGGCACGCCGCACACATCGCCGGCCTGTTCCCAGGCGGCAAAGGTAAACTGCTCGGTCCAGGCGTCAAAACGCGCGCCTCGACGCCATGCTTCCTCAATCAGCTCGGCGCACTCTCGTCCACCACGAGCCAAGACTGCTTCAACGTAACTCGTATCCGAATCGTGCCAGTGCAGGTTAATGCCCTTTTTGGGGAAGCTCGCCCGCAGCACGTCGATGCGATGGCTAATCTCCGAAAGCGATATCTGGCCGTTCCACTGAAACGGCGTCATCGCCTTGGGAATGAAGAGCGCGACCGAGACATTGAGGCGGATATTGCGCGGCGCCCCCTCGGGAACGGCATCCTTGGCAGCGGCATAGACGCGACGGCACAGGGCGCCGATGCCGGCAACGTCCTCGTCGGTCTCACCTGGCAGCCCGATCATGAAGTAGAGCTTGAAGCCACGCCAGCCCGCCTCGACGGCACTCGTCACGGCATGGAGCAGATCTTCCTCGCTCACGCCCTTGTTGATGACGTCGCGCATACGCTGCGTGCCCGCCTCGGGAGCAAGCGTAAGGCTGCCCTTCTTCTCGCCCGCCGCGAGTCGCGCAAGCTCGACGCCGAGCGCATCGACACGCTGGCTCGGCAGGCTCACGCTCTTGCCCGTCTGCGAGAAGCTGCGGTTCAATCGCCTGAGCATTTGCTCGATAGTCGAGTGGTCCGTCGAGGAAAGCGAGGTGAGGGACACCTCGTCATAGCCCGTCGAGGCAAGGCCATCCATGACCGCCGCGATAACGGTATCGGCTTTGCGTTCGCGTACGGGACGATAGATCATGCCCGCCTGGCAAAAGCGGCAGCCGCGATTGCAGCCGCGCAGAATCTCGATTGCGAGGCGGTCGTGTACGAGCTCGCAATACGGGACGATCTGGCGCGGCAGGGCAGGCAACGCATCGAAATCGCGAATAATGCGCTTTGCGACCTGCGCCGGCACCTCCGCGTCAACTGGCGTGACCGTCGTGTAGCCACGCATGTCTGCTGCCAGCTGCTCGTCGCGAATCTCATGCTCCTCAACGTCATAGAGGCTCGGAACATATACGCCCTCGATGCGGGAGAGCTCGCGCAGAATCTCCGCACGCGACGCACCCCGCTTCTTGAGCTCGCGATGCCTGAGCGCGACTTCCACGTCGAGTTCTTCACCCTCCCCCACGAAGATGAGATCGAAGAACGGCGCGAACGGCTCGGGGTTGTACGCACAGGGACCACCGCCCATGACGAGCGGCTCGCCCTCCCCGCGCTCGTCGGCATGCAGTGTGATGCCGGCAAGATCAAGAAACTCGAGGATGTTCGTGGCGCAGAGCTCGTGCGGCAAGGTGATGCCGACGAAATCGAAATTGCGCACGGGCGTATAGGTCTCGAGGGACGCAAGCGGCAGCCCATGCTCGCGCATGAGAGCGATCATGTCGACCCAGGGCAGATAGGCACGCTCGCAGTAGATATGCTCATCGGCGTTGAGGCAATCGTAGAGAATGGCGATGGCCTGGTTTGCCTGGCCGATCTCGTACGTGTCCGGATACACGAGCACCGCATGATAATCGGCGCCTTGCTTCTCGGAAGGCGCGACGCTACCCCACTCCTGGCCCAAATAGCGAGAGGGCTTCTCGACCCGGGCGAGAAGCGGCGCATAGCGTTGCCACAGATTGAGTTCCTGCACGTCGTCTGCCTCCAAGGCCGATTTTGGAATCATGGGATGCTGGCTTACGGTAGCTTACGGTACTGCCTAGTCGTGAGCGGTTGCACTGCTCACGACATTGCCGACAAGGTCTCCACCCTTATCGACGACGGGAGCCGCCTTCTTGGCGACCTTGGCAGCCACGTCGGAGAGCCCGTGCAGTTTGCCGTTCTCCTCGTAGTATTCGATCGCGGCAATCGCCATGCCCATCGTTCCCGATGCGGCAACGGCAGGCTTGATGGCCCAGCCCAGCATGGGCGCACGCGCGACGAGCTGGCGCGCGACGGCGCGGCAGCCGAAGCCGCCCGCCATCACGGCGAGCACCTCGCCGAGGCGCTCCTTGCTCATCTCCTTGCCGTACACGGCGGCAATCTGAAGAACCATCTTGGCCTGGTTGAGCGCGATGAGCGGCATATCGGCACCCGGCACGAAGAAGACGAGTCCGATGGCACCGTTCTGGATGGTCGTCTGCTTGGCAAGCTCGACGGCCAGTGGATGACGTATGAACGGAAAGGCCCGCGCAAGCGAGAGGCGCTTGCTCGGCACGTTCTGGACGATCCAGGTGCCGAGCTGTTCGAGTGGACGTGCGGACTCCCCATCGAGTTCGAGGTCCACGAGGTTCTCGAGGTCGATGCCCCTGCCCACGCCCGGCGTATGGGCCGTACCCGTCAGGGTCGGGGCAGTATTCGCCGACAGCGTCATGTCGGCATAGGCCTGCGCCGAGCGCCTGTCATTCGCGAAGTAGGTCTTGCCGCGCTCGATGACGACGACCGCGGGGACGTCATGCTCCTCGGCCGCATGCACCACGTCGCCCAGCAGCAGCGAGTCACCACCGATGACGACGACGAGATCGGTATCCTTGGGGATGACGGGGACCTTTTTGTCGAGCACGACATCCGTGACATGGGCATTGGATGACACGTCAACGAATGCCTCGATCACCTTGTCGACGAGTGCGATGCTCGCCGTCGGATCGAAGACGAGCTCGACGCGCGAAGGCAGGTAACGCTGCTGCCCGATGGTCGTGATTGCGCTTAGTACCTTGCTTACGTCAATTGGCATGCTCGGCATAACGTGTCCGAACCTTTCTCTTCCTAGCCCAGAGCGTCATTGCGTCTTGACCAGACCGATAAGAGCAAGCCGACGCAAATGAAGTTGGTGAACATGAACGAGGAACCGTAGCTCATGAACGGCAACGGAATGCCCGTAATGGGCATGAGTCCCAAGTCCATGCCTATGTTCTCTACAATCTGGAACAACCACATCGCCATGATACCAGCTGCGATGAGCGAGCCGAACAAATCCGACGACGAAAGCCCGATGCCCAGCGCCGTCAAGAGCAGCGCCAGATACAACACAAGCAATATGAACGCCCCCACGAAGCCAAACTGCTCGGCGTAGACGCAGAAGATGAAGTCGGTCGCGGATTCGGGCAAGAAGCCGCCCGAGGACTGTGTCGCGTTACCCCAGCCCTTGCCGACGAGCTCGCCGCTTCCGACGGCGATCTTCGCCTGGTTGAGATTGTAGGCATCGTCTGCATATTCGGGATTATCCGGGTCGATGAAGACGAGCAGACGACTCATCTGGTACTGCCTGATAAGCTGCACGTCGCCACCCGTCCAGTCATTCACGACGCCATTGATCCCGAGCAGGGCCGCGACGCCCACTACGGCCGTGGCGACCGAGATGATGAGCCACCGCCGTGCCACGCCGCCAATGAGCAGGATGCAGAAGCCGACGATGAGAATGACGAGGGCCGTACCCAAATCCTCGCGCATGAGCAGAACGAAGGGTATGAGCAAGATGCCGAGTAGCTTCAAGAAGTCAGCGCCTCGGACAATAGAACCCTGGTACTGCGCGGTAGCCGCACCGATTGCGAGGATGGTCACCGGTTTGGCAAGCTCGGACGGTTGAAAGGTGAGCGAACCGATCCTGATCCACGACGTCGCGCCGTTCACCTCATGGCCAAGACCGGGAACCATCGGCAACAAGATGAGAATCGCATCGAGCACGATGAGGGGAACGATGAGATTGGCCAGACGTCGATAGTCGAAGAACCAAACGGCCACCATGATGACGATGCCAATCGCCACGCCAACGAGCTGGCGCGTAATCGAATACTCGGTTTCGGTCCTCGTCACCGCATAGAGCGTGATAAGGCCGCAGCACAGGATGAGCGCAATGATGACGAGCAGGATGATGTTGGCCGGAATCGAGAACGAGCGCTTTTCGCTCGAACGGGAAAGGTTGGCAGACGAAGCAGTGCGCGCGTGAACCTTGGGGGACTTTCCGAATGAGAACGACGGCATATCCGTATCAGCGCTCCTCTGTTGCGGAGCCGGAAACGTGCTCTGCAGACAGGCCGAAGGCAGCCGAAAGCACCGAGCGCACTGCGGGCGCGGCGCACGTGGCACCCGATCCGCCTTCCTCGATGCAGCAGACGCACACGTACTCGGGTGCATCGGTCGGACCGTAGCCAACGTACCAGCCGTAGTCGTCCTTGCCGGCGACCTCGCCGGTGCCCGTCTTGCCGGAGGTGGCGATTCCCATATCCTCGAAAACACGGGAAACCGATCCGTTCTCGACAACGCCGCGGAAACCGCTGCGCATGATGTCGATGTTCTTCTGGTCAAACTCGGGCTGGATAATGCTTCCCTGATAGCGTGCGCCATCGACTGCCGTCATGGTTCCGTCCGTGGATATGACGGAATGCAGTAGCACGGGCTTGGGCACGCGGCCGGTTGCAAGCCCCGCATAACCACAGCAAATCTGCAGCGGTGTCACGAGCAGGTCGCCCTGGCCGATGATGAGGTTCGAGAGGTCACCTGGCAGCCATGCCTGGCTCTCGGGTGCATCACGGTTGAACTTCTTCTTCCATTCGGGCGTGGGCACGCGGCCCTCGGATTCACCCGAAAGCTCGATACCCGTCTTGGATCCAAATCCCCAGCTCTTGAGATAGTCTTGCAATGCCGTCTCGTTCTCGCTGTACTGGTAGAAGTTCTTGGCGATTTCGTAGAAAACGACGTCACAGCTC
Source organism: Coriobacteriaceae bacterium (assembly GCA_025992705.1). Lineage (NCBI taxonomy): Bacteria > Bacillati > Actinomycetota > Coriobacteriia > Coriobacteriales > Coriobacteriaceae > Coriobacteriaceae bacterium. Next base: position 596,395 of record DAJPGJ010000001.1, on the reverse strand, counting down.
TCGACGATGCCCTTGTGGAAGCCAATCGATCCGTGACCACTCGTCTTCCAGCACTTCTGGGGCCACTCCTCGCCAAATCCCGTCCAGGTGCCCTCGCACTCCCACACCGAACTGTCGGTGACGAAGCCGTATTCCAGGCCCGCCAGACCCGTGAAGCCCTTGAAGGTGGAGGCAGCCGGGTACAAGCCGGCGATGCAACGATTCGAGAGCGGGTAGGCCGAGTCTTCGCTCGTCATCTCCTCCCAGACATCCGACGATATGCCGCCGATGAACTGACTCGGGCTATACGACGGAGCCGAAGCCATGGCGATGACCTCGCCGGTATTGCAGTTCATGCAGACAATGGCACCGGAGCGGGCACTGTCGTTGCCCGACACAGCCGCGTCGGCAAAGGCACGACGCAGGGCCTCCTCGGCAACCTTCTGCACGTTCGCGTCAATGGTGATGCGGATGTCATTGCCTTGCACGGGTTCGACCGAATCGACGGCGTTCACGACCTCGCCAGCTGCATTGACCTCAACGCGCTTGATGCCGCGATCGCCCTGCAGGTAGGACTCGAAGGCCTGCTCGACGCCATCCTTGCCGACGATGTCGCCCGACTCGTAGGTCAGGCCATTGACCTCGCGCTTGAGTTCCTCCTGGGAGATGGTGCCCGTATAGCCGAGCACATGTGCCGCCAGGTCGTCGTTCGGATACGTGCGCACGGTGCGGCTCTCGATGCGTACGCCGGGAAACGCGTTGGGGTGCTCGGAGATGTAGGCGACGGCGCGGTCATCGACATCAAGCGCGATGAGTCGGTCGGCCTGCGCGCCCTGCGTCTGCGAGGCGGCAAGCGATGCAATGGTCTCGCGCGGAATGCCGAGTACGTCGGAGAGACGCTGTATCACGAGCTTGTCGTTTTGCACGTCGGCGCTTGCCAAAACCGCAAAGGTTGAGCGATTGCCAACGAGCTCGACGCCATTGCGATCAAAGATGCGACCGCGCGGCGCGATGGTCGTGTACTCGTTGATGCGATTGCCTTCGGCCTTGGCCGTGTACTCGGCACCGGAGATGACCTGCATCGACCACAGTTTGACGATGAGCGCACCTATGCAGGCGGCAATGACGGCCACGAAGCCAAAGAAGCGGCGGCGCGTCGGACCCTGGCTGTCACCGCCAGGGCCACCATGTGCTTCGGTGCTCATGGCAAGCTCGGATGCGTTGCGCGTGTCGATGGGGATGCGTGTTGGCCTACGTCGTCCCGAGCGGATGACGATAACGATGATGGCAATGGCCACGACTATGAGAAGAACGCTGATTGCTGCAAAAATTGCCGCTGTCATGCACTCATCTCCCTACTTGAGACGTGACTTCATGTGGGACATCGCGCGCTTGTTCCCGTCGCGGTGCTCGCCCAGACGCGTGGGCATGCCCGCGCTGTCATCGGCGATTACCAGGCCAATGGTAACGAGAGCGATGACCGCGAACACGGCCGTGTACAGGGCCGAGGGAAGCGAATAGCTCAACATCGTCGACATGACGCCACCGCCCTCCGAAGACGTGAGAATGGCGGCGATGCCATAGCCGATCTCAAGCAAAAGCGACGAGAGGACGGCGACGCCAATGGTCACGATGGGTGTGAGCAAATCCATGCTCTCGCCCGCGACACCCACGATGAAGGCGATGAGCGTGAGCACGAGGGCCATGCAGCCAATGGTGCCACTGCCCATGAGGTCGTAGAGCAAGCCGAGGGAGAAGCCCGTGATACTTCCGGCGGCCGTCCCCGAGCGCATGCTGATGAGGAGCACGGGGATGAGCAAGAAGTTGGGCCTGCATCCCATGATGGCAATGGCAGGGGCGATGCCTGCCTGCAACAGGATGCATAGGACGATGGTGATGAGGTAGACCGTCTGCTTACTCACCGGCACCACCTCCACTTGAACCCGTACCGGCTTCGCCTTCCGAGCCCGAGCCTGAGCCCGAACCAGAACCGGAGCTGCCGGAACCCGTCTGGTCCCCTGCGGCCGCTTGCCTCTCGCGTGCTGCCTGCTCTTCTGCCCTGCGCTGGGCCTCGGCGGCGCGGTATGCCTCGTTCGCCTCGTTGAGTAGTGCCTTGGCGATGGCTCCGACCCTCGCGGAAGAGGCATTCACCGAGTTGGCCGAGTCGATGATGAGCTGCAGGAGCTCCTCGTTCAGGATGCGCTCGGTCTCGGTTTCGTTGCCGGTCAAGACGAGTACTTCCTCGCAGGATTCGATGTTGAAGAGCGGGTCGACGGTAATGCGGTGATAGAGCTTGGACGAGTCTGCCTCGATGGCGCGCACGGTGCCGACGACGATACCGCGCGGATAGGTTCCGCCGCTTCCCGACGCGATGACGATATCGCCTTCGCCCACGGTTGCATCGATTGGCACGTATTCGAGGGTGAGCGTACCGTCGTAGGAACCGTGCATGATGCCGTGTGCGCGCGAGTTCTGGACCATGACCGCCACGGACGAATTCGGGTCATTGATGAGGCGCACGACGCTCGCGGCTTCGGTCACGGACTCGACCTGCCCGTAGAGACCACAGGTGCTCATGACGCCCATGCCGACACGCACGCCGTCACGCGATCCCTTGTTGATGGTCGCGGTGCGATCCCAGCCGGAGGTCATGGAGATGACCTCTGCGCTCAGGGTCTCCAAGCCGTATATGTCGGAGAACTGCAGCATCGCGGTAAGGCGCTGGTCTTGCTGACGGTACTCCTCGAGCTCTGCCACGAGCGTGCGTAGCTGGCTGTTCTCTTCCTGAAGGCGTGCGACCTCCTCATCGATATCGACAGCACCGACGTTTGCAAAGGGCGTCGAGACGACGGAGCAGACCTGCGCGATGGGCTGGGTCACGGTCTGCACGACGCCGCGCGCGACCGCGAAGGGGCCCGAGTTCCCAAAGCGCACGCACAGCGTGATGAGCATGACAGATATGACAATCAGAACAATCGGAATCAACCAAAGACCCGAGCGTCTGTTCTGACTCTGGTTGCTAAACGAGAGTCCAGGCATGAAGCGTTACCTCTGCTGCATGTATGATTGCGAGAGAAAATCAGGTGCCTCAAGAACCATGGCGCAGCCCTCGACAACGTTGATGAGAGCCGTCTCTGACACGTGCACGGGAACACCAATCTCGGCGCGTAAGCGCTCGTCGAGGCCGCGCAGCATACCGCCACCGCCCGTGAGCGTGATACCGTATTCCATGAGGTCGCTTGCCAGATCAGGCGGTGTCTCGTCAAGCGTGTCCTTGACCGCCTGAATCATCTTGGCAATGGGCTCCTCGAGAGCCTCTCGCACATCTTCGCTTTCAATTCGCACGGTTCGCGGCAGACCCGACAAAAGGTCACGACCGCGCACCTCAACATCGACCTCCTCGACAAGCGATGCCGCCGAGCCGATGGTGATTTTGATTTCCTCTGCCGTGCGCTCACCGATGGCAATGTTGTAGTGGGTTTTGGCGTACTGCACGACAGCCGCGTCAAACGCGTCGCCCGCGATGCGGATGGACGTCGCGTTGACGATGCCGCCCATGCTGATGACGGCGACCTCGGTCGTACCGCCACCGATGTCGACGACCATGGAACCGGTCGGGCTATCGACGGGCAGGCCCGCGCCGATGGCGGCGGCCATGGGCTCCTCGATGAGGAAGGCCTGACGTGCGCCAGCCGTGATGGTCGCCTCGAAGACGGCGCGCTTCTCGACGGAAGTGACGCCGCTGGGAACGCAGACGACGACGCGCGGCTTGGGATGCCACGGCATGCGCTTGCCCTGGGCGCGCGAGATGAAGTAACGGAGCATGGCCTCGGTCACATCGAAGTCGGCAATGACGCCGTCCTTGAGTGGACGCATGGCGATGATGCTGCCCGGCGTGCGGCCGAGCATCTCCTTGGCATCGGCGCCAACGGCCAGAACACGCTGGTCCTGCTTTTCGATGGCGACAACCGAAGGCTCGTTGATGACAATACCCTGACCTCGCACGGACACGAGCGTATTAGCCGTACCAAGGTCGATAGCCATATCGCTACCGAAATTGCCAAAGAGTCTGTCTGTCAGCGACATAGTCGCTCCTTACTTTATCTGGCTCATATTTGAAGCGTGGCCTGCAAGTGTAGCACGGCACCGTTTTTCAATCGGGACTGCTGCCAAATCTGAACCTATTCCACATAAATTGCTACGGTTTTGAAAATAAAAGGTAACGCACGAAGGCCCGCCATCGCAGACGGGCCTTCGCCTCAAGATAATCTCCTAGCCGAAGAAGACGCCGATCTCGCGCTCGGCGCTGGCAACGGAATCACTGCCATGGATGACGTTCTCGTCCATGGTCAAGCCGAAGTCGCCGCGAATCGTGCCCGGAGCGGCATCAGCCGGGTTGGTGGCGCCCATGAGCTTGCGCACGGTGGCAACGGCGTTCTCGCCACTCACGACCATCTTCACAACCGGACCGCTCGTGATGTAGGCGATGAGACCCTCGTAGAAGGGCTTGCCCTCATGCTCGGCGTAGTTGGCCTTGGCGAGCTCCTCGCTCACCATGCCGAGCTCCATGCGCTCGACGGTAAGGCCCACGCGCTCGAAACGGTTCACGATCTCGCCGATGTGACCGTTGCGAACGCCGTCCGGCTTAATCATGGTGTAAGTCTTCTCGATCATCTTGCTTCAATCCTTTCACTTTCACCCGCGTCATCGTGACCCGGGCCTTATCTGGTGTTTCTTTTACTGCTCGCTCGGGAAGTAGAGCTGAACGAACTCGATTGCCCACGAGATGCCGTTGCGCGTGAGAACGACCTCATAGTCGATGGTGCCACCTTGCGCGAGCGTGGCCTTCACGAAGACCGCAGTCTGGTCCATGCTGCGTTGCACGGCCTCAACGCTATAGGAGGTCAGGTCTTGCAGCGATGCCTCCTGGGCACGTTGCATGCTCGGGCTCACGTCCTTGGCCCAGTACTGGCTTGTATCACCATCGTTCTGGACGGCGGCGAAGAAGTCCTCGGTGACCGTCTCCTGCAACGGGTACCCGTAGCCAAGTACGTAGGCGGCGCAGGCTGCGCCGGCAACGAGAATGCAGAGGACGACGAACACGATGGCAATCTTCAAGCCGCAACCACGCGCCTTGCGGTTCTGGCGCTTGCCCTGACGTGCGTTGCTCTTGATTTGCTGCTCGGTGATGTCGAAGAAGGCCGTGTCCTCGGGCGAGGGCATGTGCATCTCCGTGGAATCCATGAGCTCGGCAGACTCGCGCACGTCGGCGTACTCGTCGCCGAAGTCGAAGGCGACACCGTACTCGTAGCCAGGCTGCTCGTTGTAGGTGAAGGGCGTCTCGTCGAGACCGGAATCATATACCTGCTCGCCAGATGCATCGCCCTGCGAGGCGGGACCGGCCTCCTGAGGGAGCTCGATCTTGCCCGTGGCATCCGCATCACTCGCGTTGTCGCTCGGAAGCGGCGTGGGCAGCGCCTCCATGGCAATCGTCTGCGCCCGCGAGGGGTCAAGCGTCTCGCCCGCAGCCTCGACAGGTGCCGCCGGTTGCGTCTGCTCGGTTGGCCGTGTGTCATCCTGAGCCGTGTCCTGCGCATCACGCGGAGCAAACGGGTCGAAGTCCTCGGCCTCCTCGGGCGCGCTTGCGTCAGTGGCGACGGGCAGGATGTAGCCCGTGTCGAGGATGCCAGGCGCACGCGAGTCGACACGCTCCTTGAGCGTGCGTGCGATCTCGTAATCGTGCATGGCAAGCGAGGGCATTTCCTCGCCGATTTCCTCGGCCTTCTCGAAGGCGTTGAGCGCACGCGGGACGCGGCCCTGTGCCATGTAGGCCTGGCCTAGGTTAGCGTAGGCCTTCGCACGGGCGCGATCGTCGAGATCGAAATCGAGGGCCGTCTCGTACACGGAAACGGCATCTTCGGGACGTCCGAGCTCCATAAAGCAAACGCCCAGGTTGACGAGCGACTTGGCAGGAGCCGGATTGGCGGGATCGAGCGCGGCCTCGCGATATGCGGCGCCCGCCTCGACCATGTTGCCGAGCTTGAGTTGCGCGGCACCGATACCGGCATACGCCTTATAGGGCGTCGTGTAGATGGGATAGTCGAGCGCGCGCCCGAATGCCTCGAGCGCGTTCTCGTAATCCTTCGTGCCCAGCAACGCCGTGCCCAAGTTGACGTAGAGCGACGGCTTGCGCTTCTCGGGACTGCCCGTGAGCGCCTTGAGATAGTACTCGGCGGCAGAGCGCGGGTCATTGCTCTTCACGTAGCAATTGCCAATGAGGTGGTAGAACTTGCTGAGGTCGGCGGGCGCAAGACCTGCAACGTCATGCGTGCAGGCGATGAAGCCCTCGAGGGCAGCCTTGTAGTCACCCTTGGCATAGGCTTCCTGCGCCTCTTTGAAAACCTCGACTTTCATGATGGAAAGCTCCCTTTGGTAGACGTGCGCCTACTAGTCTGCGTTCTCGATCGTGATGTTCTCGATGACGCTACCAGCGCGAAGCTTGCTGATGACGTCGAGACCCTCGATGGTGTCGCCGAAAACCGTGTAGTCGGTATCGAGGAAGTGCTGGGGACCGAGGCAGAAGTAGAACTGGCTACCGGCGGAGTCGGGCATGGAGCTGCGTGCCATTGCCAGAGTGCCATCCTCGTGCGAGTTGTTGGGGTTGGTCTTCCACTCGCCCTTGATGGAATAGCCAGGGTTGCCGGTACCCGGCATGCCCTCGGGGCCGCTCTTGCCAGCGGCAACGTCGGCAGCGGACATGTCACGCGTATTGGGGCAGCCGCCCTGGATGACAAAGCCCGGCACATAGCGATGGAACTTCAGACCATCATAGAAGCCCTTCTGCGCGAGCTCGACAAAGTTGCCGACGTGGATGGGCGCATCCTCGCCGTGAAGCTGGACGCGAATCGTGCCCTCATCGGTCGTGATGATGGCGATTTCCTTGCCATTGGGCTTATATTCCGGCGTATACAGAGCCATTGTTCCTCCTGAATGTAGTACATGATGAAGTTGCTAAACTCTATGATTTTAGACGATAAGTGAACAGACGGCAAAAAGGCCAGCGGCAATAGCCCCTGGCCTGCGGTTTTTCTGGTGCCCCCTACAGGATTCGAACCTGCGGCCTTTTGCTCCGGAGGCAAACGCTCTATCCAGCTGAGCTAAGGGGACTGGTTTGTAAATCTACCACATCTAGGACGTCTTCGTGAGAATCGCGACCGTCTCGACATGGTAGGTTTGCGGAAACATGTCGACCGGAGTTACGCGCTCCACCTGATAACCCCCCGCCTGGAGCTGGACCAGATCGCGGGCAAGCGTCGTCGGATTACACGACACATAGGCAATTGCGCGAGCGCCACTCGCACACAGGCCCTGAATGGCCTTCTCGCCCAAGCCGCTGCGCGGAGGATCGACGACGACCTTGTCGGGTGCACCCAGGCCACTCAGCTCGCGTGCGGCATCGCCCCCGATGACATCAGCGTCCAGCTTGTTGCGCTCGAGATTGCGTCGCAAGTCGCGTACCGACGAGCCAGCGGACTCGACCGCCGCAACGCGCTGTACCTCGTGCGCAAGCGGCAAGGTGAAGGTTCCGGCCCCCGAATAGAGGTCGAGCATGTAATCGAGCCCGTTGGGATGTAGCCCTTCGAAGATGAGGCGCGTGAGCACCTCGGCACCTGGCGTGTTCACCTGGAAAAACGAAGGCGCCGAAATGAGCATGTTCATGCCATTGATGACTTCGTTCCAGGACCCGCGTCCCCGCAGCGATTCGACACCGGCAACCTTGCGCTCCTTTGCCGAGCCCTTGAGCAGCACCCGTGTCACACCGAGGCCCTTCACGGACATGCTCTCGCCCACCACCTGCGCAACGCGCGCACGCGGAAAGCGTCCCGTGCTCGTCCAAAGGGCAACCTCGACGTCGTTGGTGCGTGTCGAAACGCGGATGCCCACGCGCTCGATGCCGAGATCTTCCTGGCCGGCGGCAAAGCGCAGCGCTCCCGTAAGCGCCTTGGGAGCTTGCGAGAACTTGCCGGGGATGAGCGCGCAACTCGAAATCGGCGTGAAGTCGCCGCCACGCGCATGCATGCCGAGCGTGAAGCGTCCCGCCACGTCAAGCCCGACCTCGAACTCGACCTTGTTGCGGTAATGCCATTCGCGCTTGCTCGCGATGCACGCGGGCACGTGCGCATCGACCCAGGCGGCATCCATGTGCGCGATGCGCTCGAGCGCATCGATGACGGCCTGGCGCTTCCAGCGCAGCTGCGCATCGTAGGCAAGGCCGGCCCAGGGACAGCCCCCGCACCTGCCGCTCGCGGCTTCGGGGCAAAGGGGCTGCACGCGCTCGGGAGACGCCTCGACGAGGTTCTCGAGCTTTGCGCGCACGAAGCGATCGTCGGTGTTCACGTACGCGACCTGACACTCGTCACCGGGAAAGCCCCCTGCGACGAAGGCGACGCGCCCATCGGCAAGATGGCCTACGCCATCACCGCCGTACGCGAGCGATTCGATGGAAATTGTCTCGGTGTTCATAGGAGTAATTACCTTCGGACATGACGAAGGGCTGCCAAAAGAGGATTCACCCCTCTCGACAGCCCTTGCTCATGTACCTGATGCTTAGAGGCTCAGCGAATCGGTCGGGCACACGGAGACGCAGGAGCCGCAATCGATGCACTCATCGGCATTGACCACGGCATGATCGGCGATGGTGATCGCGTCGACGGGGCAGGCATCTGCGCAAGCGCCACAGGCGATGCAGGTATCCTCGTTCACAGTTACGGCCATGGGAATCCTCCTTCTCTACAGCCCGCACCTTGCGGGCTGTCAAAAAACAACACGAAGCAGATTGTAGCCAAAATGGGAGGCGTGATGCCGCTCGATTGCATGCAGAGCGGTAAACGACAGCAGACGCAACAGACTTTTGCGTTCGGACGACAACACAAGACGCGCGTTGTGACACCTTCGGTGAATTTTGAACGCAGTTCAATACCATGCGCGCGTATTTAGGGCATAATGTGCTCACATCGAAAGGAGACCGAGTTGCCCTCGTCAAGCCGTAACCGCAAACGCCGCCAGAAATCACAGCGACGCTCAGTCAATCTCCTCACCATTCTTGGATGTATCGCCGGAGCATTTTGCCTGGTGGTTGTCCTTGCCTGCGTGGTAGGCGCGACCTGGCTCATAGGCCTGCCCGATTACAGCACCATCAGTTCGTACGCGAACACGGGCATCACGACCATCTACGCGAATGACCGCGAGACGGTCCTCGCAAAGCTCTATCTCGAAAATCGCATCGAGGTTACGCAGGACGAGGTCGTCGATTACGTGCTCGAGGGAACGATCGCAACCGAGGACGAGCGCTTCTACGAGCATGGCGGCATCGACCCCATCGGCATTGCCCGTGCCGTCATCGTCAACGCCGCCTCCCGCGGCGCCTCCGAGGGAGCCTCGACCATCACCCAGCAGCTCGTGCGCAATACCGTCCTGCTCGACGAGATGAACGACATCTCCATCAAGCGCAAGGTGCGTGAGATGTACATCGCCTCGCAGGTCGAGCGTCAGTACAGCAAAGATGACATCCTCATGATGTACATTAACGTCGTCAACTACGGCGATGGCTGCTATGGCATCGAGGCGGCAAGCCGCGACTACTTCGGCAAGCACGCCGACGAGCTCACGCTCTCCGAGGCGGCCCTGCTCGTCGGCATCCCGCAATCGCCCAATGCGTATAACCCCCGCGAGCACATGGACAAGGCGATGGCACGCCGCGCAACCGTGCTGCAGCGCATGCTCTCGAACGGCTATATCACGCAGACCGAATACGACGAGGCGCTCGCGGACACGCCCGTGCTCTCGACCGAGAAGATGACTGACGAGACCATCTCCGACATCGCCCCCTACTTCATCGACTACGTGCGTCGCGAACTCGACGAGAACCCGCGTTTTCCCGCCACCGTCATCGCGCATGGCGGCCTGACGGTGTACACGACGCTCGACCCCGATTTGCAAAAGGACGCCAACGACGCCATCTCGCAAAACATGCGTTGGAGCGACAGCCAGCTCGATGCCGCTCTCGTCTCCGTCGTCCCTGACGACGGAGAGATCGTCGCCATGGTCGGTGGCAGGGATTACGAAACCAACAAGTTCAACCTCGCCACGCAGATGAGTCGCCAGGCTGGCTCCTCCTTCAAGACCTTCACCCTGCTCTCCGCCCTCAACGAGGGGCTCGACCCAGATAACACCTACATCGACTCCTCAAGCCCGGTGCAGGTCGGCAAGGACTGGACCGTCAACAACTCCGAGGGTCACGGACACGGATCGATGAGCGTCACCGATGCCACCATCTCTTCGGTGAATACCGTCTACGCACAACTCGTCCACGCCATCGGAGCGCAGAAGACCATCGACATCGCCCACGCCTGCGGCATCAAGTCCGAGCTCGAGAAAGACGACACGGTCTCGCTTGGCTCAAGCGGTGTCAACCCGCTCGAGATGGCAAGTGCCTACGCCACGATCGCCAACGGCGGCTACTACTACGAGCCCTACGCCGTCACCGAGATCGTCGACCCTTCCGGCAAGACCGTCTACACGCACGAGGCCGAGCAGCCACAGCGAGTGCTTTCGGCAGCCGTCGCGCAGAAGGCAACCGACATTCTCGAGCGCGTCATTAGCTCGGGTACGGGCACGAGTGCCAACCTCAGCAACGGCCAGCCCTGCGCCGGCAAGACGGGCACCTCCGAGCATGGTCGTGACCTCTGGTTCTGCGGGTTCACGCCGCAGTACTCCACGGCTGTCTGGGCGGGTTATCGTATCGAACGCGAAACCTCGATGTACGGCGGCAGCACTTGTGGCCCCATCTGGCGCGACTTCATGAACGCGGCACTCGCAGGTCAACCCATCAAGCAATTCCCCTCGACGAGCGAGAAGATCAACTACAAGCCGGCACGCACCTGGGACTTCACCAAGGACGTCACGATCATTGGCGGAGACGACGACTGGACGCCCCCCGAAGAGTCCTCGAGCACGAGCAGCTCCTCGACCGACCCAAACGCAAGCTCAACGGCAGACCCGAACGCTCCCAATCCCGAGCAGCCCCAGGAGCCGAGTGACCCAGGCTCGGAAGGCGGCAATGAGGGCGGCGGTGACGAAGGTGGCGGCGGTGAGCCTGCACCCGAATCCCCGGCCGAATAAGCGTTGGCCAGAGGAACCATTGACGCTGTGATAGTATTCCCGCAGGAGGAAAGACCGCATGTTTGAAGATACAAAGGCCGTCGCGTTTGCACTCGACGGTACGGTATACCGGGGCTCCAAGCTCATCGACGGCATTGACGAGGTCATTCGCCATTGTCGCAAGCTGGGCAAATCCGTCTTCTTCCTCACTAACAACTCCTCCGAGACCCGCTCCCAGATCTTTCACAAGCTACGCAACATGGGCATCGACTGCACTTTCAGAGAGGTTCTGACGAGCGGATACGCTGCGGCTCTTTACGCGCATCGCGAGCGCCTCACCAACATTTACGTATGCGGCTCCAAGAACCTCGTCAGCGAGTGCGAAAAGCTCAGCGTGCATTCCGTCGAGCCCGACGAGGCCGAGAACATGCTCATCGGTCTAGACCCGGAATTCGACTATGAGAAGCTCGCCATTGCCAGCAACGTCGCCCTCAAGGTCGACAAGGTCATCGCCTGCAACAAGGAGCGCTCCTATCCGGGCGAGGAAGACTGCCTCATGCCCGGCTGCGGCGGCATGGTCTCATCGGTCGAGTGGTGCTCGGGGCGCATGGTCGACCTCACGATCGGCAAGCCCAATACCTTCATGCTCAAGGAGGTCAGCGAGCAACTCGGTCTGGCGCCGGAGGAGATTCTCGTCGTTGGTGACAACTACGACACCGACATCGTCATGGCGGGCAAGTTTGGCAGTCCCGCAATCATCATTAGCTCGCATGTCTACGGAGATGCCGTGAGCGTGGAAAACGTCGGCGAGCTGCTTAACCTCATCGGCGAACCAGCAAAACCGGAGTAGCCGGCGGGTGAGACACATTGGACAGGTACATCTGTCTCACTGCATGCAGTGAGACAGATGTACCTGTCCAATGTGTCTCACCCGCCGGCCTAGAACTTGCTTCTCAGGATATTCCAGCGCAGCTTGCTCGTGCGTGGATTCGTCGGCAACATGATGTCCGTGCGTCCGGCAAGAAAGCGACGCGCCTTGGCCGAAACATGCCTGACCGCGACCGCCTCGACGAGCTTGGCGGCATCCGGATTCATGGCTCGCTCGTACTCGCGCAAAAGCACCCGCGCCATGGTGGTCGCCTGGTCCGCAAGCTCGGGGTCCAGGTCATCGCAGGCAGGCAGCACTGACTGCCCTGGCGCAAGGCGTCTATCGACGTAACGATGTGGCAAATCGCAAAAGACGTAGCCGTCGCAGTAGAGCGCGACTGCGTGAATCCAGGTATCGTAGCTGCGCGCGAAATCGAAGACGGGACGGCGGCGCAGTAGCTTAACGAGCGCCCCATTCATGAGCATCGTGCAGCCCAGAGCCCAGTTGCGTACGAGCAGGAGGCTGCCCGGATGCGACGCACAGACCTCGTACCCGTCGAATTCGTCGCCAATCACCCTGCCCCGCGCATCGATGCAAACGCTGCCCGCATAGTAGAGCTCGGGACGGCTCGTGTTCGCCGAGATGTGGTCGGTACCGGCCGCGAGCTTGCCGGAAAGCCAGATATCGTCCTGGTTCGCAAGCGCAATGTAGTCGAACTCCTCGACCGGCGCATCGTAGACGAGCTGCATGATGGTGCGCGTCTTGCCCTGGTGCGTGCTGTTGTAGATGATCTCGATGTTGTCGTGCTCGGAAGCATAGGTCTCGAGAATCCGAAAGGTACTGTCGGTCGAGCAATCATCGGAGACGCGCACGAAGACCTCGACGCCCTCCTGGCTCAAGATGCTATCGAGTTGCTCGGCAAGATGCTCTTGGCCGTTGTAGGTGGCCATGAGAACGAGCACACGTGCGATGCTGCTCATGACTCCCCTTTCGAGCTGCGTTGCCCAGCTTGCCAGCTGGCGGAGGGACAGGGATTCGAACCCTGGAGGCGGCTCAGCACCGCCTGACGGTTTTCAAGACCGTTGCATTCAACCACTCTGCCATCCCTCCGCATGTGGCGCGCATCGCTGTATTCTACACCAGACAAATGCACGTGCACCCATCTGGCTGCTGCGCATTTACGCGAAGAGCGAGCCGACCGTCTCCTTGAGATATGCGGCGATCTTGGGATCCTTCATGGCCTGGGCGACATTCGCGGCGATCCACGAGGGAACCGTGCCCGTGTCATATCCATCGCGCGGATCGATGACGAGCGCGTACATGTCCTCATGGTCGAGCAGCGATACGAGGGCGTCGGTGAGTTGGATTTCTCCACCGGCACCAGGCTCGGTCGTGGCAAGCAGCTCCATGACCTTTGGAGTCAGCAGATAGCGACCGAAGCTCGCGAGATTGCTCGGCGCGTCCTCGAGCGCCGGCTTCTCGATCATCTCCGTGACCTTCCAGACGCCATCGCCCAGGTCCTCGCCGCCGATGATGCCAAAACGACTCACCTCGTCATCGGATACGGGCAGTACGGCAATCACGCTCGCATTGCCATGCGCCTCGGATACCTCGCGCATCTTCTGGCAGATGCCGTTCTCGGGTACGAGCACGTCACCGAGCATGACGAAGAACATGTCGTCACCGGTCTCGGGCGCGGCGACGTGAACGGCGTGACCGAGGCCGAGCGGCTCATCCTGATACACGAAGCTCACGGGCAGCGCACCCGCATGCTCGACGGCATCGGCATATGCGTCCTTGCCCACGCCGCGCAAGTGCCCGACAAGCGCGTCGTGCGGGGAAAACTGGTCCTCGATGGACTTCTTGTCACGGCTGTTGACGATGATGACCTCGTCGACGCCCGCCTCGAGAGCCTCTTCGACGATGTACTGAATCGCCGGCTTGTCGAGTACGGGGAGCATCTCCTTGGGCTGAGCCTTCGTCGCGGGCAAGAAGCGGCTTCCCAAACCAGCAGCAGGTATTACGGCTTTCATCTTTCCTCCTCGATGCAGGCGACAATCTTCTCGCCCATCTCAGTCGTTCCCAGAACATGCCCGGCATCCGTCGTTTCCTGCGCGATGTCAGCCGTACGCCAACCGTGCGCCAAGACGCGATCGACCGCTCGCCTCACATCGGCTGCGGCCTCATCCAAACCCAAGCCGTGCGCAAGCATCATAGCAGTCGAAAGCACCTGAGCCAGAGGATTGGCGATGTTTTTGCCCGCGATGTCGGGAGCCGAGCCGTGACAGGGCTCGAATAGCGATGTCCCATCCCCGAGCGAGGCGCTTGCGAGCAGCCCGAGCGAACCAGCCAGCACGGACGCCTCGTCGGAAAGTATGTCGCCAAAGGTGTTCTCGGTGAGGATGACATCGAACTGCCCCGGATTCATGACAAGCTGCATCGCGCAATTATCGACGAGCATATCGACAAGCTCGACATCGGGATAATCGAGGGCGACACGATGCACGACCTTTCGCCAGAGACGCCCCGTGTCGAGCACGTTAGCCTTGTCGACGCTCGTGACCTTGCCGCGTCGCTTCGCAGCCGCATCGAAAGCCTGCCGCGCGATACGCTCGATCTCGTACTCGTCATACTGCATGACATCATGTGCATGCGTCCCCGCGGCAGTCTCCACGGTTGCATGCTCGCCAAAGTACAGGCCTCCCGTGAGCTCGCGAACGATGAAGATATCGCAACCGCGCACTGCCTCGGGTTTGAGCGGTGAGGCAGCGACAAGCGCATCGTAGACGTGCACGGGGCGCAAGTTCGCATAGAGCCCGAGCTCCTTGCGTATGCCGAGGAGCCCGTCCTCAGGACGCGGCTTGTCCGGATCAACCGTATCCCAACGCGGACCCCCGACGGCCCCGAGCAGTACCGCGTCGGCGCGGCGGGCAAGTTCGAGCGTCGCCTCGGGAAGTGCGCTGCCGCATGCGTCAATTGCGCAACCGCCGATAAGAGCCTCGGTGCATGTGAACTCGATGTCGTACTTGCGTCCGACGGCATGTAGAACATCGAGCGCGACTCGCATGATCTCCGGACCGATGCCATCACCTGGCAAGACGCAGATCTCGTATCGTTGCTTGGTCACGGTCATCACCTGTGCATCTTCGTGCGGGCCACAAGCCCACCCGCCTCGATAATCTCCTGTATGAAAGGCTCGAAGGGCCGGACGTTCCAGCTCTCCCCCGTAGTCAGGTCTTCGATGATGCCCGTGCCCGTATCGGCAAAAACCGCATCGCCCTCCCCAATGCCATCGGCAGCCTCGGGGCACTCGATGATGGGCAGTCCGACGTTGATGGCGTTGCGGTAGAAGATGCGCGCGAAGCTCTTGGCGATGACGCAGGAGATGCCCGCTGCCTTGATGCAGCTCGGCGCATGCTCGCGCGACGATCCGCAGCCAAAGTTCTCGCCGGCGATGATGATGTCACCGGGCTTGACGCGTTGCGTAAACGTTGGATCGAGATCCTCCATGCAGTGAGCCGCGAGCTCGTCCATATCGGATGAGTTCAGGTAGCGTGCCGCGATAATCGCGTCGGTATCGACGTCGCGCCCGTATTTGATTGCGGTGCCTTCAAATTGCATAACTTAATCCAATTGCTCTGGCGTGCAGACGTAGCCGGCAACAGCACTCGCGGCGGCCACGGCAGGACTCGCGAGAATGACCTCGCTGTCCTTGGCCCCCATGCGACCGACGAAGTTGCGGTTGGTCGTGGCGATGCAGCGTTCGCCCGAGGCGAGCACGCCCATATACCCGCCCAGACAGGGACCACAGGTAGGTGTCGACACGGCACAATGCGCGTCGAGAAACACGTCGAGAAGCCCCTCGTGCATGCACTGGCGGTACACGTCTTGCGTTGCAGGGATGATGATGCAGCGCACCATGGGATTGACGACACGGCCACGCAGCACCTCGGCGGCAACGCGCATGTCCTCGATACGACCGTTCGTGCAGCTGCCGATGACAGCTTGGTCGATGCACATGTCATTGCAGTCAGCAGCCGGCTTCGTGTTACTTGGCAGGTGCGGCAGCGAGACCGTCGGGGTAAGCTGCGAGACATCAATGCGCACGACACGCGCATAGGACGCATCCTCATCTGAAGCGTACTCGACCCATGGCCGCTCGGCACGCGGTTCCGCATAGGCACGTGTCACGTCATCGACGGCGAAGATGCCCGTTTTGGCGCCAGCTTCGATGGCCATGTTGCACATGGTAAAACGCCCGTCCATCGAGATCTGCGCGACAGCCGGGCCGGTGAACTCCAGCACCTGGTAGAGCGCTCCGTCAACGCCAATCTGGCCGATGATGTGCAGTATGAGGTCTTTGGCACTTACACCAGGGGCGAACTCCCCTTCGAGTACGACCTTGATGCTCTCGGGCACCTTGAACCAGGCGCTGCCCGTCGCAAAGGCAACGCCCACGTCGGTCGACCCCATGCCCGTCGAAAACGCCCCGAGTGCACCATAGGTGCAGGTATGCGAATCAGCCCCTATGGTGAGATCGCCCGGCACCACTACGCCTTTCTCGGGCAACAGTGCGTGCTCGATTCCCGCGCATCCGACCTCGTAGTAGTGTTCGATGCCTTGCTCGTGCGCAAACTCGCGCATAATCTTTGCCTGCTCGGCGCTCTTGATGTCCTTGTTCGGCGTGTAATGATCCGGAACGAGAACCACGCGCGCTGGGTCAAAGACCTCATCGCCTACCTGGCGACACACGTCGATGGCGATGGGCGCCGTAATGTCATTGGCATGTACGACGTCCAACTCACACTCGATAAGCTGGCCGGGAACGACCTCGTCGAGCCCCGCGTGCGCCGCAAGGATCTTCTCGGCGATGGTCATGGGCCGTGCCATTAGACCTGAGCTTCCTCGATGATCTTCGTGAAGTACTCGAGCTTCATCGAGCCCAAGTCGCCCTCATGGCGCTCACGCACTGCAACCTCGCCGTTCTCGACTTCCTTGTCGCCGATGACAAGCATGTAGGGAACGCGTTGCCCTTGCGCCTTGGCAATCTTCACGCGCATCGGCTCGTTCTGCTCGTACACCTCAACACGCCCGCCGTGCGCGCGCAGCTCGGCCGCGACTTGCTCGGCAGCTTCGACGTGACGATCGGCAATGGGGATGATGACGGCCTGCGTCGGCGCGAGCCACAACGGCAGATTGCCACTCGTGTGCTCGATGAGTATGCCGAGGAAGCGCTCGATGGAACCGAAGAGCGCACGATGGAGCATCCACGGACGCTCGCTCGTGTTATCCGCCGTGCGATACGTGACGTCGAATCGCTCGGGCAGATTGAAGTCAACCTGCACCGTCGAGCACTGCCACCAGCGGCCGAGCGCGTCCTTGACCTTGATGTCAATCTTGGGCCCATAGAAGGCGCCATCGCCGGGGTTGATCTCGTATGGAATACCACGACGCTCGATGGCCTCGCGCAAGAAGCTCTCGGCCTTTTCCCACATCTCGTCGGTACCGATGGACTTCTCGGGGCGCGTGGATATCTCGGCCATGTACTCGAAACCGAACTCCTTCATGATGGAATCCGCCAGGTCGAGGATTGCGCAGACCTCGTCAACGACCTGATCCTCGCGACAGAAGACGTGTGCATCGTCCTGCGTGAAGCCGCGGGCACGCATAAGACCATGCACGGCGCCGCTCATCTCGTGACGATACACGGTACCAAACTCGAAATACCTGATGGGCAACTCGCGATACGAGTGGATGTCGTTCTTGTAGAGGATAACGTGACCAGGGCAGTTCATCGGCTTCACGCCATACTCGCTCAGGCGCGGCTCCTCGTCGCTTCCCTCGTTAATCTCGAAGAAGTACATGTTGTCCTTGTAGTAGCCATAATGGCCACTCGTCTTCCAGACATCTGCTTTGTAGATGTGCGGCGTGATGACCTCTTCGTAGCCCCTGCGATACAGCTCCTTGCGCAACCACTCCTGCATGATGCGGATGATGCGCGCGCCGGCCGGCAGATACAGCGGCAGGCCAACACCGGCTTCCTCGTCCATCATGTAGATGCCGAGCTCGCGGCCGAGCTTGCGATGATCGCGCTTTTCGGCCTCTTCGAGCATGAAGAGATATTCCTTCATATCCTTCTTGTCGAAAAATGCCGTGCCGTAGAGACGTTGCAACTGCTCGTTGTCGGCGTCACCCTTCCAGTAGGCACCGGCGAGCTTCATGAGCTTGAAAGCGCCGATCTTGCGCGAGCTGGGAATGTGCGGACCTTTGCACAGGTCAACGAAATCGCCGTGGCGATAGATGGAGATTTCGGCATCCTCGGGCAAGTCGTCGATATGCTCGAGCTTGAACTTCTGGTCCTTGAAAATCTCCTTGGCCTCATCGCGCGTGACAACCTCGCGCACGAAGGGCTCGTCCTTCTTGATGATCTCCTTCATCTTGGCCTCGATGGCCTCGAAATCATCGGACGAGAGGTTCTCGGTCAAGCCGAAGTCATAGAAGAAGCCGTCATCGGTTCGCGGTCCAAAGGCAATCTGCGCACCCGGGAAGAGCTCCTGTACGGCCTCTGCCATGATGTGCGCCGTCGAGTGACGCAAGATGCCGAGACCCTCGGGTGATGTCTTGGTGACGATCTCGACCTGCGCGCCGTCAGCAAGCGGCGCATCGAGGCCGACGAGCTCTCCGTCGATCTTGCCGGCAACGGCGGCCTTGGCGAGGCCGGCTCCGATAGCCGCCGCGAGATCGGCTACCGTCGCGCCCTCTTCGAGCTCTCTGGTGGAATTGTCGGGGAGAATGACAGAAATCGTGCTCATGGCTGTTCCTTTCCGCCCGTTCTCGGTCACAAACCGAGTGGGACCTATCGTTAAAAGCACATGGCGAGAATCTACACCGCAAACAGGCGTGATGCAAGGAGAACTTGCGCTAGACCGAGCGCTGGCGCGTCTGACGCGTGAGCGGCTGCGCGCAATAGGGACATATCTGCCAACTGGGCTCGAGCGGACGTCCGCAACTGTTGCATACGTTACGCAGCTGGACACGACAGTTGGGGCAAGCGATGTAGTCACTCTTCACTGGCTCGCCGCAACGGGGACAGTTACCGTAATCGGAGAGCTGCCGCCCCATGAGCTCAAGGTTCATGACCTGCTCGGTGGAGTCGGCCGCGTTGAGGGGCGGACGCAGCAAGCAGTAGGCAACCAAGCCGGCGACGGGTACGGCGGCGATGACGGTCCATAGCAGCACGGGAGCCTCGCGTGTCTTGGCATCCCTGTTGACCCAGATGATGCATACGACCCAGAGCCCCACGAAGATGATTGCCGTCACGATGAGGATGACGAGCACGGGAGGTGTGAGTACCGACGCGAGAATAGCGGACATGCTGCCTTCTTACTGCCTGTGGTAGTGGACTATTGGTGAGATTCTATCACCAAATATCCTTCACCTCACCAGCAACGGTTATCGAGCCCGTAGCGATAACGGGCTCGTGGCGCAGTAACTCGCGGGCCTCGGATATGCTCGTGGCAATCTCGGGGCGCATGCCGCATTCCTCCTCGACGAGCGCGGCAAGCTCCACCGCAGGAATGGAGCGCGGCGACGACGATGCCGTGACGACGATGCGCGAGAACAGCGGGCAGAGCTCGCGGATGATACCGCGGGCGTCCTTGTCGTCCAGTACGCCAAGCAGAAGGGTGGGGCGGGGCGGGGCGGCGGGGGCTGATGCTGGGCTCATGGTCCTGAGCTCGCGTGGGAGCGCCACAGGCGCTCCCTGCTCGTGCGGAAATCGCCCAGCATCAGCCCCCGCCGCCCCGCCGTCGCCAATCGAATAAGAATGTGTCAGGGAATCAAACCCCCTGGCACATTCGAAGAGGCGTTGTAGCTCCCCCGCAAGCGCGTGGGCAGACTGCGGATTATGGGCCGCGTCGATTATCACGAGCGGATCATGTTGCAGAATCTCAAAACGTCCGGGAATGACGAGCTCACTCAACGCCATACGGACACTCTCGGGCGAGGGCGCATGACCAAGCGCCGCGGTGACAGCCGCCAGAGCCGTTGCGAGATTTGAGCGCTGATAGGCTGGGAGGCTGGCGAGCTCGTCTTCAAATGGGATGATAGCCTCGAGATTAGCGTTCTCGTACGGCGCACGGACCTGCTGCGCCTGCCGTTCGAAGACCTCTCGTGCGGCAAGGTCGTGCGCAAAAATCGCTTTGCAGCCCGGTTTGATGATGGCCGCCTTCTCGCCCGCAATCTTTTCGATCGTGTCGCCAAGGATTGCGGTGTGTTCAAGCGCCACGCCCGTAATGACGGCGACTTGCGGATTCACGACACTCGTGGCATCCCAGCGTCCACCCAGGCCGCACTCGAGAACGACCCAGCCAGCGCCCTCTTGCGCGAACAGCCACAAAGCGGCAGCCGTGAGCAGCTCGAATTCCGTGGCCTCAACGTGCGCACGTGCAGCTGCATCAAGCGCCGCCTCGATGCCCCGCGCAAATGATTCGTCACTCACGACGCGTCCGTCGATCTCGATGCGCTCGGGATACTTGACCAGATGGGGCGAGACATACAACCCAACGCGCAGACCCTGCGCACGCACAAGCGCCGCAATCATACGCGTCGTCGATGACTTGCCGTTGGTTCCGGCCACCTGTATGCAGCGGTAGCGCTTCTGAGGTTCACCCATTGCAGCGCACATCGCCCGGATCGGCTCGAGCGAGGGATTCATCCCGAACTTGAGCGCACCCTCAAGCGTGGCAACGGCATCATCGTATGTCATGTGTTGAGTCATGGACGCCATTCTACATCGATACGAATCATTAGACTGCGTGTGACAAGTGGACAGATCATTTGTCACACATATCTGCTATCTATCGACTTAGATATTCTAAATAACTGCAGTTAGGTAACATGTCAGTGACAGGACGTGCATAATCTATATCCCCTCTTCTACAATCGCTGTTTGTACATATATAACGCACGCGAAAGGACACATACCCATGCGTAAATTCAAGACAGAGAGCAAAAAGCTGCTCGACTTGATGATTAACTCCATCTACACCAATCGCGAGATCTTCCTGCGTGAGCTCATCTCCAACGCATCGGATTCGCTCGACAAGCTCTACCTCACCTCACTCGAGAACAAGGACAGCTCCATCATGCGCAGCGACCTGCGCATTCAGATTGCCATTGACGAGGATGCCCGCACGCTCACCATCAGCGACGATGGCATTGGCATGACCAAGGACGAGCTCGACAAGAACCTCGGCACCATCGCCCATTCGGGCTCGCTCGAATTCAAGAGTTCGGATTCCGAGAAGCTCGAGGAAGTCGATATCATCGGCCAGTTCGGCGTCGGCTTCTACTCTTCGTTCATGGTCGCCGACCAGGTCACCGTCATCTCGAAGGCATACGGCAGCGACGAGGCCTTCAAGTGGGAAAGCGACGGCATCGAGGGCTACAACATCAGCGAGACCACCCGCGAGAAGCGCGGCACGGACATCATCCTGCATCTGCGCGAGAACACCGACGAGGTCAATTACGACGAGTACCTCTCGCAGGCTCTCATCAAGCATTTGGTCAAGCGTTACAGCGATTACATCCGCTACCCGATCATCATGGACGTGGAGAAGACGCGCACGCTCGAGAAGCCCGAGGACGCTGGCGACGATTACGTGCCCGCAACCGAGACCTTCGTCGAGGAGGAAATCCTCAACTCGATGATTCCCATCTGGACCAAGAAGAAGTCCGAGGTCTCCGACGAGGAGTACGCCGACTTCTACCAGGCCCAGTTCCATACGGCCGATACGCCCCTGCGTACGATTTCCATGCACGCAGAGGGTAGCCTGAACTACGACGCGCTGCTCTTCATCCCCACGGATGCGCCCATGAACCTGTACGCCAAGGACTTCCAGCGCGGCTTGGCCCTCTACAGCAACAACGTCATGATCATGGAGCACTGCGAGGACCTGCTGCCGGACTGCTTCGGCTTCGTGCGCGGCGTCGTCGATAGCCCCGACCTCAACCTCAACATCTCGCGCGAGACGCTCCAGCAGGACCGTCAGCTCATCGCCATCGAGCGTCGCATCGAGAAGAAGATCAAGCAGGAGCTCGAGAAGCTCTGCAAAGACGACCGTGAGGCCTACGTCGATTTCTTCAGCAAGTTCGGCCACGTGCTCAAGTACGACATCTACTCCACCTACGGAGCGCACAAGGACCTGCTGCAGGACCTGCTGCTCTTCCACTCCGCCAAGGAGGACAAGCCCATCACCCTGGCCGAGTACGTCGCCGGCATGCAGGAGGGCCAAGAGAACATCTTCTTCGCTTCCGGCGACACCGTCGCACGCCTGGCGCAGAGCCCGAGCGTCACGTCGGTCGTCTCGCGTGGCTACGACGTCCTGCTCTGCGGTGACAACGTCGACGAGTTCTGCCTGCTCTCCATCGGCAGCTACGATGACAAGGAAATGCGCAACGTCGCCAGCGGCGAGGACCTTGGCCTCGAAACCGAGGAGGAGAAGGAGGAAGTCGCCAAGCAGCGTGAGGAGAACAGCACGCTGTTCGAGGCGATGACCGAGGCGCTCCCCGACGACATCACCAATGTCACGGCCACCTCGCGTCTGGCTGATGCGGCCTGCTGCATCGTCGCCGATGGCCCCGTGAGCCTGGGTATGGAGAAGTACTTCGCGACCATCCCGGCTGCCGCCGGCGAGCGTCCCGAGGCAAAGCACGTGCTCGAGCTCAACCCCAATCACCCGGTCTTCGCAACGCTCCAGGCAGCGCAAGAGGCTGGCGAGACCGAGAAGGTCGCCCAGTACGCCAACCTGCTCTACAACCAGGCACGTTTGGCGGAGGGTCTCGAAATCGCGGATTCGGCAGCATTCAACGAGGCTATCTGCGAGCTGATGAAATAAACATTTCTCATGATAATTTCGGTTATAGGCAGTGCATTATATTGTGCGCTGCCTATAATCTTATATGGATATAAAAGCGAGCGAGGAGGCTTATCATGACTACGATGCTATTTCAGGGGCACGGCTCCTACAGGTTCACGCTCGACGACAACACGGTCATCTACGTCGACCCATACTTCGGAAAGGAATACGAGCTCGAGGCCGACCTCGTCCTGGTCACCCACGACCATTTCGATCATGATGCGGTCGACAAGATGCCCCATGCGCCTGGCTGCGAAGTCATCCGTGCGAGGGATTTACACCCCACGAGCGACGAGTACCTCTCCACGGAGTCTCACGGCGTGAAGATCCAGGCGGTGCAGGCATACAACGAGAACCACCCGTCTGACGAGTGCGTTGGCTACGTGCTCGAGTTCGATGGCGTCTCATTCTATGCGGCAGGCGACACGAGCATGACCGAGGACATGAAGTCCGGCAAGCTTGCCGCCATGAAGCTCGACTATGCGGCATTCCCCTGCGACGGGGTGTACAACATGGATGCAGACGAGGCTTCCGAGTGCGCCAAGCTCGTCGGTGCCAAGCACAACATTCCCGTCCATGAGGTGCCCATCGACTCCGCCGACGCCACGGTCGCCGAGTACGACGAGGCCAAGCTCGAGGCATTCCAAGCTCCCGGACGCATCATCCTCGTCCCCGGGGCCGAGCTGCATATGTAAAAAAATGAGGCAAGGCGCGTCTGACGCGCCTTGCCCGCAATGCGAGATTTCTCGACTTCGCAGCCTTCGGCTGCTCCGCTCGAAATGACAATAGAGAGCGCGGAGCGCCGGAGTGGAGAAACCCCTACTTCACGACAAGCACCGGGCACTTGGCATGCGTGAGAACCTTGTGGCTCACGCTGCCGAGCGCGAACTCGCGCAGGGCGCCCAGACCACGGCTGCCCATCACGAGCAAATCAGCTTCCGACTCCGTCGCATAGCGAATGATTTCGTCGGCAGGACGGCCATGCAACAGCACGATCTCATGGTCGATGCCGGCGTCTGCCAAAACCTGTGCCGCATCCTTGATAATCTCGCGCTGGGCCTCACCGTGCGCCTCGATCGGGTCATAGACCATGTCCGAATACACATCGATGGCGATAACCGAGACGATCTTGACCTGCACATCGCCCTCAAGCGATGCGATGTAGGCTGCTTGCTCCGTTGCACGCAGTGAGTTTTCCGATCCATCGGCGGCAACGAGAATGTTCTTGTACATGGCGCGATCCCCTACATGATGAGGTCGAGGGGATCCTTGGGAATCTCCCTCTTGGGGGCATTGGGATCATCGGCCGTAGACTCATCGACCTTGATGAGCTCGACATCGAAGGTAAGATCCTTGCCCGCCAGCGGATGGTTGTAATCGAGCGTCACGGCCTCCGGGGTGATGTTCTTGACCGTAACCGGAACCTTCTCCTCGTCTTCGGTGATCATCCAGATGACCTTGCCGATTTCGAGGCCCTTCATGTTGGGCATGACCTCCATCGGGATTTCCTCGGTATGCTCGTCGAGATACTCGCCGAATGCCTCCCAATCCTTGATGGTGAAGGTCTTCTTCTCGCCCTCGGCCATCTCGCGTACCTCGCGCTCGAAACCATCGAGCACCATGTCGTGACCAACCTGGAACACGAGGGGGTTCTCGGCGGTCATCTTGTCGTAGACGGAGCCATCTGGCAAACGACCTTCGAAAGTCAGGGTTACGGTTGTTCCATCGAGCATGACGATAGTCCTCTCATCCGAGTGCGCGTAATGCGCCATTTCTCACGCGAAAAAGCGTCCTCATGACAGTACCGCATGCGGGGAATTCTGCAAGGGTATCTGGGCTATAATTGCCAAAGCGTAACCGCAAATCAAAGGGGATTTCGTGGCTCAGAAATTTAACAAGATCTACATCCAGCAAGATGCCATCGCCAAGCACGAGGACTTCGACACCTGGTACGAAGACGGCGACGTCTTCCTCCAGTTCAAAAGCAAGGAAGGCTGGAAACGGGAGAAGGACAAGGTGCAGATCATGGGCCGCATGGGTGGTCAGGTCGGCCTCATCAAACCCGATAATCACGTGCTTAACTACTACATCCGCTACGAGCGCTGGGAGTACATCCTGCACACGTTCGTTATCAATCATCACTACTACATCGAGGGCATGGTGTGGGATCTCTATGGATGCGCACACGAGCCCCCGTGCACCTTCGTCGAGGAGACGCTCACGAGCTTCGAGCGCAAGGCGGTGCATATCAAGCTCGTCAACTTCAAGGACAAGGGCATGTGCTACGAGATTCATGCCCACGAGCTTGAAAAGCTGCGCATTGCCGTGGCGGCGTTTGTCGCCATCCTTATCAAGGAGGAATGGAAGGGCCTGAGCGAGGGCAACGACTACACCCCTGCCGGGCTCCTCAACAACCTCAAGAGCCGCATCTTCGAGAACAAGGGCTTCACCTACGAGGAAGTCCAGGAGCTCATCGAGGCCGACTCCCCCTACGTGCGCATCATCAGGCCGGAAGGTCGCCCCATCGACCACAAGGATTCCAAGCTGAAGAAAGACAAGCGCGGCCACGTCCTGGAAAAGCGCAAGAGCGATTCGATAAAGAAGTAGACAGCGAGCTTTAGGCGTGACAGGGGGACGGGGGTTCTGTCACGCGAATCCGGCGTGACAGAACCCCCGTCCCCCTGTCACGAAGAAGGCCCCCGGCATTACGCCGGGGGCCTTCCGTTGCGCTAGCAAGAGCTAACGACAAGTGCAGGGGCACAACTTAGAGAATGTTGGCACCCTCTGCCTTTGCCTTCTTCTCCTTGCCGAGGCCCAGACCGCCAAATACGAAGAAGTAGATGAACGGAAGGAGCATGGCAACGAGCATGATGGGCAGAGCCATAGCCGTCTTGGAGAAGCCGGGGATGGCCAGCGGGCACACGATGCAGCCGATGAAGTTGATGACAACCACGGCGATCATGACCCAGAAGCGGCCATTGCCGTCCGTCTCGGAGAGCGGATTCTCCTCGGAGAGCTTCTGCAGCTCGTCCATCGTCTTTCCGCCCGTGTTCTTCACGAAGAGCAGCGTGCAGAGGAGACCAAGGACGAACGGGATGAGCAGAACGAGCACAACCATGGACCAGTTGTTGGACATAACGCCATTGACGTCATGCTGGAACATGGCCAGACCGGCAGCAGCACCGAGAACGATGGAGGAGCCGGAACCACCGAAGCGGGCGAACGCCTGGCACCAAGAAGTACCGGTGTTGCGCAGCGTGGTGGGATAGGACTCGGGCATCAGGGGCTGGACAGCCGTAATGGCGTAGTTCAGGCAGAAGCCGAAGAGGAGCATCAGGAAGATGCAGGGAACGAAGTTGCCCGCAGCAGCGCCAGCGAGGGGTGCGCCATTCACGGGAGCCTCGCCCGGGAACATCGGGACGAACACGGAGCAGGCGATGATCGCAACGATACAAGCGACCCAGCCAATCCACAGTGCACGCTTACGGCCGATGGCGTCAGACACAAAGCCAACGACGATGTTCGAGGCGATAGCGGCAACGTTGTTCCAGGTCTGCAGGGTTACAGACTCGGCGGCGGTGAAGCCATTGCCCTGGAACCAGGTGGGAATCCAGGCGTTCATGCCATAGACGCAGAACTGGCCGACGAAGTAAGCGGACCAAATTGCGCAGGTGGCGACGATGAACTTGCTGGAGAACAGAGCCGCGGGGCCAGACTTGGCAGGCTTGGGCGGAACGATCAGCAGGTTGGCGTCGAAGTGCACATCGACGTGGCGGGTAGCCTTGACGATCTGCTCGAGACGGGCAACAGCCTTGTCCTTCTGGTCATGGTTTGCATACCAGTGCGGAGTCTCATGCATCGCGAAGAGCAGGATGATTCCGTAGACGACCGGCAGAGCGCCGATCAGGTAGCAGACACGCCAGTTCTGCACAGCAGTCGCGCCAGTTGCGAGCGTGATCTGACCGTCGCAGAGACCAGGGATGATCGGGTTCGGGTTGGAGCAGACGGGAGCTGCAACCAGACCAGCGATAACCCAACCCATAACCATGAAGGCCATGCCGAAGGTAACGAAAATGCCGCGCTGCTTGGAAGGCATGCTCTCGGAGAACACGGTGGTTACAACCGGGATGCAGGAGCCGACACCAAAGCCAGCGATGAGGCGGAACGCGCAGAAGAAGGCGTAATCCGGCGCGAAAGCCTGGGGTAGGGTGAACAGACCGTAGAAGATAACTGCGATCGTGAGCATCTTCTTACGACCGATCATGTCGGAGAGGATACCTCCGACGGCGCCACCAAGAACCATGCCGAGCAGGCCCCACGTGGTCAGGGAGCCGGTAAGAGCCGCGATGGGCTGACCGGCAGCAATCTGAGCCGCGAAGAACGTAGGTGCAACATAGGTGTTGGTGGAATTGACGATCATGAAGTCGTAGCCGTCGAAAATCATGGCGAAAGCCAAGAGAACGAACACGACCCATGTGTGGGCAGAAATGCCCGCGCGGTCAATGACTTCGGAAACAGTAAACTCTTTACCGTCCATCAGTCCCTCCTTAAATCCAATATCTCAATCATGAGAAATGAGTATTCGGGAAAGCCCCCCAGCTTTCCCAACAACAAAGAGGCAGATATCCCATCACCTAGAATCAAGACCCCAGAAAACTCGATTCCAAGTGATCGTCACTCGTCTCCTTGCTGCTCTTCTAGCAGTTTTGCCCTGCGCATCTGGCAGATGACGACTGGCTTTCCATCATTGATGCGATACATACGGTATCCACAATTGCCATAGCCACTGCACGCACGACATGTGATCTCGTTGAGAGGTAACCCCCCTAGATCCTTTTCCGTTAGTTGGAGGTTCTTTGGTTTAACGACAGACACGGGTACCCTCATTTCTCACGGGCAAAACTGCGTAAAAGCGAGCTAAAAATCCTTACGCACCAGGAGCCTTGGGAGCGCCGGGAGCACCAGGAGCCGCGGGGGCACCAGGAGCACCAGGAGCCGCGGGGGCACCAGGAGCGGCAGCGCCGGCGGGACCGCCGAGCTGGGTCTGGAAGTCTTCCATGTCCTGCTCAGTGAACTCATACTTGCAGAACGGGCACTTCTTGAGAACGGTATTGCCGATGACGGGCAGCTTCTTGCCGCACGACGGGCAGTTGAGATCGATCTCTACACCTGCGGGCCTAAAACACATAGTCAACTCCTTTTCCTTTGTCCCATACGGGACGTCCTACAATTCGTCCGTCAGCCTTCTAGACCGATGCTCGTCCCAGAGGGGGACAAGCGGCTGCCAGACGATACGGCGTTTACTCCCATCGAAGCGATAGGAGGCCGTCTTCGCATCAAGGATGAGACGAAGACGATGACCTGCGGATTATAGGGAAAAAAGAACGCCGTGATGGCTCACGCGCGTCCATGTCTTCGATATCCTCCACAAAATCGCCATATAGAATAGCACACTGTACTGAGAATTGCTTTCAAGAAGCTCTTTTTGCGTAAACGGCGATTGCCTCATACTCAGAGAATTAGGTAGTTACATGGTGTACACTCTCCCCTACCGTTTGTCGCGCCGCGCGAAAAGGAGCCCTCCGTGGGGAAGAGCAAGACTCAAAAACCAAGCATCATGCGAGAAGCCGCGAACAAGCGTGCCGAATACCGCAAATGGCTCATACGTCTCGTCGTCGGGCTCGTCATATGCCTGGCTGCCATAGCCGTCTACTATTTCCTGGTCATCAACTACGTCATCGAGAACGCGCCGGGCATCACCTGGATACTCGCCGCCATAGCGGCGATTTTCCTGGGCTGGTTCGGCAACAAGTTCTCCAAGACGCATCGGGCCTACACCGGCTACCTTGCCGAGCGTGGGCTCACTAACGAGGACGTCGTCGAATTCCTGAAGGCCAGCGGCCGCGGCTAAAGACCAGCGGGATGTGTCGAGGGGTCTGACCCCTCGACACATCCCGTGCGCAGCTAGAAATTACGAAAAGCGCTCGGGCGGGCAATTGATTCGATGTGCGATCTGCCCCGCCCCAAAACCATTGTCGATGTTGACGACCGACACTCCCCCTGCACATGAGTTGAGCATGGAGAGCAACGCGGTAACGCCGCCAAAGCTTGCCCCATAACCCACGCTTGTGGGAACGCCCACGACCGGGACATCGACCAAGCCCGCCACGAGCGAGGCGAGGGCCCCCTCCATGCCGGCAACCACGACGATGGCATGGGCACCACGCAAATCGTCGACATGCGCAAGCGTGCGGTGCACGCCTGCGACACCGACATCGGCGAGCAGCTGCACACGCGAGCCCATGAGTCGCGCCGTGAGCGCCGCCTCCTCGGCGATGTTCATGTCACTCGTGCCCGCGCACACGACGAGCACCTGGCCCTCGGCCCGATTAGCGCAACTCAGAATCTCCTCGAGCGTGTCGCCCTCAACGGGGCGCTCACGACGGTCGGCGAAGAGAAAGCCCGAGCGTTCGAGCCAGCGAGCGTCGCGGATGTGACCGCATACGACATCGGCCGCCTGGGCGCTCACACGCGTCGCAACGACGACGCCGTGACGCTCGAGTAGCTGCTCGGCGATGGCGCAGATTTGCTCGGGAGTCTTGCTTGCCCCGTAGATGACCTCGGGAAAACCGCAACGTTGCGCGCGATCGTAATCAAGATTGGCGTAATCGTCCATGCCATCTCCTAGAGCTGGGCGCGGGCAAGCTCCTCGAGCGCTTCGGTCATGATGGCTTCGGGGTCATTCGTGATGATGTCGAGTCCCTCGGCTCTGAAGCAACGCACGTCCTCGATGCCAAAGTAGAGCTGGCACAAGGCCTTGACCTGAT
Source organism: Coriobacteriaceae bacterium (assembly GCA_025992705.1). Lineage (NCBI taxonomy): Bacteria > Bacillati > Actinomycetota > Coriobacteriia > Coriobacteriales > Coriobacteriaceae > Coriobacteriaceae bacterium. The sequence continues at coordinate 566,642 of DAJPGJ010000001.1, read as the reverse complement.
CATAGCCATAGTCCCAGTCACCACTGTATCCACCGACAGTCGTGACGAAATACGCGCGCTTGGCATTGCACATGCCCGTGGGAATGCCCTCGGGGCTGTATACGAAGGTCACGCCTTGGGCGCAAAGCAACTCGAAGTAGATCTTCAACAGAGCGGGAAACGAGAAGTCCCAGTACGGTGCCGCGAAGACGACTTCATCGACCCCGGCAAACTGCTTCGCGTAATCGAAAACGGGGTGATCGAAATCACCGGTCTTTGACCACGCCATACGCTGGTTGGAAAGCTTGCCCGTAAGAGGCAGCAAGCTCTTCTCATCCTCCAGCACGAGCGTCTCGATCTCGACATCCGGACCATCCAGACGCTCGAGAAGCGCCTGGGCGAGCCGCTCGGTGCGTGAGGTGTCACGATTGACGCAGGCATCCACATACAGGATTTTCTTCACGGTCATCCCCTTTCGGAACTGCTGCTACTCCTCGAGCTGCGCTTTTATGAGCTTGAGCTCTTGGGTGAGCTCGGCGTGCTCGGTACGAACCTTCTCGACGGCCTCGGGTGCGGCCTTGTCGAGGAAGTTCTGGTTGCCGAGCTTCTTGTCGAGCTTCTCAAGCTCCTTGAGAGCCTTGGCGCGACGCGTCTCAAGTCTCTTGCGCTCCTCGGCAAAATCGACCAAGCCGGACAGCGCGGTGTACACCTCGATATCGCCCACGAAATCGATGCCGCTCTCGGCAGGGCGCGGAGCGTCCGCCTCGAGAATATCAAGGCTCGACAGTTTGGCGAGCGCCATGATGAGGTCGCGCTGTTGCTCGACGAGCGTGCGCTCGGCGATAGCCTTCTCGTCGTCATCCGCGAAGCGCAGGGCCACGGCAAGCTCCTGGCGCGGGCTGATGCCATAGGCAGCACGCGTGGCGCGCACGGAGGTGACAAGTTGCACGACGAGCTGGATGGCCTGTTCGGCGTCATCGTCGATCCAGCGCGAGAGCTCTCCCGCATCGGGCCAAGAAGCGACCATGAGCGCCGGAGCATCATCCTCGACGGGCAGGTACTCCCAAATGGCCTCGGTGACGAAGGGCATGACCGGGTGCAGCAGGCGCAGGGCGCTGTCGAGCACGAAGACGAGATTGCGCTGCGCGATCAAACGGGCTTCACCCTCCTGTGCAAGGCGTGCCTTGCACAGCTCGATGTACCAGTCGCAGAACTCGTTCCAGAAGAACGCGTAGAGCTCACGGGCGATGTCGCCAAAGCGATACTCCTCGATACCGGCCGTGACGGATGCCGTGAGCTTGGCCAGGCGCGAAAGAATCCACGCATCGGCGGCCGTCGCCGCCTGGGGCTCGCCCGGCTCGTAACCATCCATGTTGAGCATGACGAAACGTGCCGCGTTCCAGATCTTGGTGACGAAGGAGCGCGCGGCCTCGGTGCGCGGGGAGTCGATAAGCTCGTGGGTCTTCTTGTCGATGTTGGCATCGAACTTGACGTCCTGGTTATTGGTGACGAGCGTGAGCAGGTTGAAGCGCATCGCATCGGCACCGTACATGGCAATGAGATCCATCGGATCGACGCCGTTGCCCTTGGACTTCGACATGCGACTTCCGTCCTTGGCCAAGATGGTGGCATAGATGAAGACATCCTCGAAGGGAATCTCGTCCAGGAAGTACAGCGAGCTCATGATCATGCGGGCGACCCACAATGCGATGATGTCACGTGCGGTCACGAGCACCTTGGTGGGATGATGGCCGACAAGCTCCTCGGGATGGTCGGGCCATCCCTGCGTGGCAAAGGTCCACAGCTGGCTCGAGAACCACGTGTCGAGCACGTCCTCTTCCTGGTGCACCTCATGACTGCCGCACACGGGGCAGACATCCGTGTCCTCCATAAGCGCATCTTCCCAGCCGCAATCGGCGCAATGGAAGACGGGGATGCGATGACCCCACCAGAGCTGACGCGAGATGCACCAGTCCTTGAGGTTCTCCATCCAGGTCATGTAGGTCTGTGTCCAGCGCTGCGGATGGAAGGTGACCTGTCCATCGGCAACGACGTCGGTCGCCGGGCCTTTGAGCTTGTCGACGGCGACGAACCATTGCTCGGAGAGCCAGGGCTCGAGCGTCGAATCGCAGCGGTAGCAATGCATGACGGAGTGCTCATGGTCTTCCACGTGATCGAGCAGCTCATGCTCCTCGAACCACGCGACGACGGCCTCGCGGCACTCGTCGCGAGTCATGCCCGTAAACGCGCCGTAGCCATCGACGACGACGGCATGCTCGTCGAAGATGTTGATCTGCGGGAGGTCATGTGCCTGGCCCATGGCGTAGTCGTTGGGGTCATGCGCGGGCGTGACCTTGACGAAACCCGTGCCGAAGCCCGCATCCACATGCCAGTCGGAGAAGATCGGAATCTCGCGGTCGACAATGGGAAGCCTGACCATCTTGCCCACGAACTTCTGCTTGTCCGGATCATCGGGTGACACGGCAATGCCCGTATCGCCGAGCATTGTCTCGGGGCGCGTCGTGGCGACCGTGATGTACTCGACACCGTCAACCGGCTCGACGAGCGGGTAGCGCAGATGCCACAGATGACCCTTCTCGTCCTGGTACTCGGCCTCGTCATCCGAGATGGCCGTCGTGCAGCTCGGGCACCAGTTGACGATGCGCTTGCCGCGGTAGATGAGGTCGTCGTGATACCAATCGCAAAAGACCTTGCGCACGGCCTTCGCGTACTCCGGTGACATCGTGAACTTCTCGTCGTCGAAATCGATGGAGCAGCCCATGCGCTTGATCTGCTCGACGATGATGCCACCGTACTCGTCACGCCATTTCTGGCACTCCTCGAGGAACGCCTCGCGGCCAATCTCGAGGCGCGAGATACCTTCGCTCTTGAGCTTCTTGTCGACCTTGGTCTGCGTGGCGATACCCGCGTGATCGGTACCCAGGATCCAGCGTGTGGAGTAGCCATTCATGCGGCTGTAGCGAATATAGGTATCCTGAATCGTGTCATCGAGCGCGTGGCCCATATGCAGCATGCCCGTCACGTTGGGCGGCGGAATGACGACCGTACGGTCCCCCTCCCCCTTGGAGCGCGCGTAGTATTTGCCATCCAGCCACTTCTGGAGTATGCGCTCCTCGACACTCGCCACATCATAGGTCTTGGGCATCTCGGGCATGTTCGTATCCTTTTGTCTTGATCTGATATTCGTCGTCTTTTATGCCACGAATTGGCTCGTCGCGCGCAGCACGACCTCAGGTTCTTCATCCGCGCGCACGCAATTTTCGGTGACGATGACCTCGGCCACGTCATCGGTGCTCGGCAGCTCGTACATCGTGTCCTGCAGGATGCTCTCGCAGATGGAGCGCAAGCCACGAGCGCCCGTGCCGCGCTCGATGGCCAGCTGCGCGATGGCATGCAGCGCGCCTTCCTCGAAGGTGAGCTTGACGTTATCGAAGCTGAACATGCGCTGGTACTGCTTGACGAGCGCGTTTTTGGGCTCGGTCAAAATGCGGACGAGGTCATCCTCGCCGAGCTCCTGAACGGAGGTGATGACGGGAATGCGACCCACGAACTCCGGAATGAGGCCGAAACTGTTGAGGTCTTCGGGGAGAACCTTCTGAAGAAGCTCGGACGACTCCTCGGCGTGCGGCTTGGCGACTTCCGAATTGAAGCCCACGCCGCGCTTGCCGATGCGTTCGCCGATGATCTTGTCGAGACCGACGAAGGCGCCGCCCAAGATGAACAGGATGTTGGTGGTGTCGATATGAATGAGCTCCTGCTGCGGATGCTTGCGTCCACCCGTGGGCGGCACGGCGGCATCGGTGCCCTCGATGATCTTGAGGAGAGCCTGCTGTACGCCCTCACCCGAGACATCGCGTGTAATCGAGAGGTTCTCGGCCTTGCGGGCGATCTTGTCGATCTCGTCGATGTAGACGATGCCCACCTGGGCACGATCGATGTCATTATCTGCCGCAGTGATAAGCTTGAGCAGGATGTTCTCGACGTCCTCGCCCACGTACCCGGCCTCGGTGAGCGCCGTGGCATCGGCGATGGCAAAGGGCACGTCGAGGATGCGCGCGAGCGTCTGGGCAAGCAGCGTCTTGCCGCAGCCCGTGGGGCCAAGCAGCATGATGTTGCTCTTGGCGAGCTCGACCTCGTCATCGTCAGAGCCAAGCCCCAGGGCTACGCGCTTGTAGTGGTTGTAGACGGCCACGGAGAGCGCCTTCTTGGCATCCTCCTGGCCTATGACGTACTGCGAAAGTTCATCATGGATTTCAATGGGCGTCGGCAGGGTCTCGAGCGTGATGAGGCCCTCGGAGCGCCCGGTTGCGGCGGGTAGCTCCTCGCCTCGTATACTGGCGTCTTCCTCATCGATGATGTCGGTGCAGAGCTTGACGCACTCGTTGCAAATGTAAACGCCTTCGCCGGCGATAAGCTTGTCTACCTCGTTCTGGGTCTTGCCGCAAAACGAGCAGCGCAGCTTACCGTCAAACCCATGTGGTCCTTCCGCCATGTGCTTAGTCCTTCTTCACTTCTTCGTCGAGCTTGGCAGCGGCACGGGACTTGACCACATCATCGACCAGGCCGTATGCCTTGGCCTCCTCGGCGGTCATGAAATTGTCCTTCTCGGTGTCCTCGCGAATGGTCTCGATAGGTTGACCCGTATGGGCGGAGAGAATCTCGTTGAGTTGCTCGCGCGTCTTTCGCATGAACTCGGCCATGATCTGGATATCGGTCTCCTTGCCCTGCGCACCACCGGACGGCTGGTGAATCATGACGGTGGAATTGGGTAGCGCGAAACGCTTGCCAGGCGCACCTGCCGCCAGCAGCACCGCGCCCATGGAGGCTGCCATGCCAATGCAGATGGTGCTCACATCCGGCTTGATGAACTGCATGGTGTCGTAGATGGCCAGGCCAGCGCTCACCGATCCGCCGGGCGAATTGATGTAGAGCGAGATGTCCTTGTCGGGATCGACGCTCTCGAGATGCAAAAGCTGCGCAATGACGGTATTGGCCGACGCGTCGGTGACTTCCTCGCCGAGGAAGATGACGCGATCGTTGAGCAGACGCGAATAGATGTCGTAGCTGCGCTCGCCGCGCGGCGACTGCTCCACGACATAGGGGATGAGCGTATCAGATGCGGGCTGGATGATATTCATGTTTATTCCTCACTACTAGGTGCGAATGCCCTTGAACAGCATCGCGACTTATATCTCGTCTTATGCCTCGTCATCCGTGCCATTGTCGATGGTAACGACTGCGTTATCCACCAACCACTTGGTGGCACGCTGACGTCTGATGGCCTCGCGGATGATGGACATGCGGCCAGCGTCCTCCCACGCCTTGCGCGTGGCCTCCGGATTGTTGGCGACGCTGAACTCCTTCTCGATGTCTTCCTCGCCGATGCTCATACCGAGATGCGTGAACAGTGCGTCGAGCGCCAGGCATTCCTCGGCCTCCTCGCGCGCCTGCGCCTCGAGGTCCTCCCTGAACTGCTCGCCCGTGATGCCGCGGCTCGACAGGAACTGGTCGAACGTGGTGCCCTGCTCCTGCAGGCTGTTGAAGAAGTCGCGCAGGATGTTCTCGCGCGTGTAATCGAGATAGGCGTCGGGGATGTCGCCCTTGATGCGGCGCGAAAGCTCAGTCACGCAGCGGCTCTCCTTGAGGCGCGGCAGCTGCTCGGCCTTGGTGCTGGTGATCTCGTTCTTGAGCTGCTCGACGAGCTCGTCGAAGGTGTCGAAGCCGACCTTCTTGGCGAATTCGTCGTCAAGTTCCGGCGTCTCCTTCTCGCGGACTTCCTTGACGGTGACGGTGGTGTGAATGGTCTTGCCGGCAAGGCTGGGGTCAAACTCCGTCGTGAAATCGAACTCCTTCTCGTCACCCGCCTTCATGCCGACGAGCTGCTCGGTGAGCTCTTGCGGCATCATCGGGCCACCGATCTCGACCAGACGGCTCTCGTTCGAAAGGGCATCGACGGACGCACCATCAGCCGTGGACGCGAGCTTGATCATCACGAAGTCGCCGTCCTTGGCGGCGCGCTCGACCGTCTCGAAGTTGTTGTAGTAATCCTGCAGGGCATGGAGTTGAATGTCGACGTCCTCCTGGGTTGCTTCCTCGGAGGGCATCTTGATCTCGACGGGATCGTAGGAGTCGAGCTCGACGCTCGGCTTGATGTCGCCGAACATCGTGAACTCGTAGTCCTCGCCATCTGCCGCGAGATCGTTCTCGTCGAACTCGGGGTCGCCGATGAAGATGATATCTTGCTCGTCGATGGCGCGCGGGGCGACATCGTTGATCATGTCAGAAGTGATCTGAGCATAGACTGCATTATGTCCGCCGAAGTTCTGCTCGATGACCTTGCGCGGCGCCTTGCCTGCGCGAAAGCCCGGGATACGGGTCTTCGAAAAGTCCTTGAATGCCTTGTCGATGTGCTTCTTGACTTCATCTGCAGTCATGTGAACGGTGACCTGCGTCTTGCCGTCTTCGCGGGTGCTCGTCGTGACTTCCAACGTTCCTCCAAAAATCCTCGCCATCATGGCGCCTTGAGAATGCGCCGAGGCGCTTCGGTCTATGGTGCGGGCGAAAGGACTCGAACCTTCACGGATTGCTCCACTGGAACCTAAATCCAGCGCGTCTGCCAGTTCCGCCACGCCCGCATGCATCGCACGTCAAGGCGCACGACAATGGAGCATTGTACCCCAGTTCACAGGCGTGCGCTGTTCCGTAGCGCATTTGTCATCAATTGATATATGTGCTGTATCTAGGAGTTCTTGAGGCGCACGGCAACCATGATGTCTCCCGCGCTCTCGCATGCGTCACAGCACTTCTCGAGTGCGGAGAGTACGCCGTAGAGGCCGACGGCGAAAAGTGCGTGCTCGAACTCGTCTTCCTCGGCCTTCTTGTAGATCCGATGCACGGACTCGATGTAGACATGGTCGCCCTCATCCTCATACTTATGGATCTCCTTGATGTAATCCTTGATGGACTTCGACTTCTTGAAGTGGGTGAATTTGTCGCAAGCGGCCTGAAGAGCGTGGGTCGTCTTCTGCACGATGTGAATCATCTCGATGATTTCTGGCGTGATGACGGTGATGTTGTGCATGTAGATACGCTGCAAGACGTCGTCGAGCTCGTCAACCACCGTATCGAGCTCATCGGCAAGCTCAAGGATATCCTCACGTTCGATAGGTGCGATGAACTCGAGGATGAGATTCTCGGTGATGGCCTGGACAACGCTGTCGGACTTCTCCTCGATCTCGTGCAGGACGTAATAATGCTCGAGAACTTCTGCCGGACTGATAGCACCCATGTGCTTTTCCTCGTCATAATGACTCGTCAGGTAATCGACAAGCGCATCGGCATATTCGACGGCGCAGTTGCCGATTTCCACGAACGCCTCGAAGTAGTCAAACTTATGCTTGTGTGCCATCGTCTCGCCTTTCTCGATTTGCCGACGATATATTGTACCCGATGAAGGAGCGTGGCAAGGTGGGGACGGGAGTGCATGGATGCCGTCGGGCGGACCAGACAGAAGTCGCCGGGGCAGAACTGTCTGGTTTCGAGGCATTTGTCACGAAACCAGACAGTTCTGCCCCGGCGACTTCTGTCCCAGTGGGACAAATGACCTGTCCCCTTGTCCCAGCCCCTCCCCGTCTCCACCGCCACCCGTCCAGGTACAATGTCGGCATGACTTCCAAGCAGGCAGACATATTGCAGCGCACATGGTCGGGCAAGGCGATTCTACTCGTCGACCTTGACGCGTTCTTTGCCTCCGTCGAGCAACTCGACCATCCCGAGTGGCGCGGCAAGCCGGTCATCGTCGGCGGTCGCGCCGATCGTCGCGGTGTCGTCTCCACCTGCTCTTACGAAGCCCGCACCTATGGAGTGCGCTCCGCCATGGCCTCGGCTGTCGCCGAGCGTCTGTGCCCGGACGCCATCTGGACGACGCCCCACTTCGAACGCTATCACGAGATGTCCCGCGCCGTCATGGATATCCTCTATGCCGAATCGCCGTTGCTCGAGCAGGTCTCCATTGACGAGGCCTTTCTCGACGTCACTCCCGGGCGCTTCACGGGAGATGATCCCGTGGCTATCGCCATGCGTATCCAGGAACATGTCGCCGAGCTGGGTGTCACGTGCTCGATCGGCGTGGCAAGCGGCAAGACGGTCGCAAAGATCGCCTCCGACCTCGATAAGCCCCAAGGTCTCACCGTGGTGTACCCGGGAAGCGAGGCGGCATTTCTCGCCCCCATGAAGATTCGCGTCATGTCCGGCATCGGCAAGCAGAGCGTAAAGCGTCTCGAGGCGGTAGGCATACGCACTCTCGGAGAGCTGGCTGCTGCGGATGTGGAGACCCTACGTCCCATCTTTGGCGTGAACGCACCGGTCATGCGCGACCGGGCCGCGGAAATAGACGAGCGTCCCATCGTGACCGAACGCACGCTTAAATCCGTGAGCCACGAGCGCACCTTCGCAAGCGACCTCACCACCCGTGCCGAAATCGAGGATGCCGTCGATTTTCTGGGATCGATGGTCGGTCGGCGTCTACGGCGCAAGCAGCTTGCGGGTCATACGGTCACGCTCAAGCTGCGCTATGACGACCTGTCGATACGCAGCGCCCAGCAAGGATTGGGCGCCAACATCGACGACGAGGGCGTCTTCATTCCCGTCGCCAAGAGGCTCATCGGCGAAATCTGGCAAGAGGGCGATGCCGTGCGCCTCGTCGGTGTGGGCATATCGGGATTCGACACGCAAGACGAGCAGCTCGACCTGTTTGCGAGCGCCGAGACCGAACAGGGCAACGCCGAGGCCATTGCCGCAGCGGACAAGGTACGCGACAGGTTTGGCGATGGAGCGCTCAAATTTGGTCGCGAGCTCAAGCTCAAGGCCAAGGACACCGGCACCCGCGGCATGAACGACGGTCATTTGTGAGCTGTAGGTAGACGGTACGGGCATACAGGGCCGGCAGGTTTGCGAGTGAAGTGGCCAAGACCCGTACGCTTGCGCTCATCTGTCCAGATCGACAACCGCATATTCGATTTTCACCTGCGGTTCAAGCAAATCACCTGGCATGCAGTGGAGCACGCGCGCAAGCGACTGAACATTGTGCGCGGCGGCTCTGTTTATGTCCTTTGCCCCCTGCTCGTATTGTTGGATTGCGCGAATCCCCACACCCGACCGGCGCGCGAGCTCGGATTGCGACAGACCGGCAATGAGACGGTATTCGCGCAGGCGCGAGACGTGTTCGACTTGCAAAGCCCTTTGATCCGCGGCCTCGGCAAAACGCTCTTCTGACTCCTCGTGAAACGTCGGATACATCCGAAGCGCGTCCTCCATGGTCAAGAACTCATTGATATTCGAAAACGTCCGATTACTCGCCCATTGATAATACGCGAGTGCCCAGCCGCACCAATATTCGGGAGTGAGGCCGGATGGGCCATAGTCCACCAGGGGCATTTTGCCCTGTGCCCAGACATCGACGAGCTCTCCTGCCGTCAGAGGTTCTTCGACAGGCGAAAGACCGACACACTCTGCCACCCGCAGAGCAAGCTCGATGCCCGACATGCCGACAATGACCCGGGGTGACCCTGTTTCGAATTCCCTTGCGAATGTCGTCACGGTAAAAAGCGTCCAAAAGCGCCCGAGATCGATGCTGAAGGCTTGGGATGCGTAATCCGTCATCTCGCCTAGGGTTTCCATCGCGTCCATGAGGTAGGTCTCAGCGTAAGCATGCATGAAGGTCATCCTCCTCCAGTGTCATGAGGGTGCTGATATATAGTGCGGGTTTTGCAAGCTCACCATGCTCCTGAACGCTTGCCAGTTCTCGAAAATCTCTGCGCGCCTTATCGTCGCGCGCTGTTCGCTTTGCCCAGTAGACAGCGCTTTGCGCGGGCTCGCACGACACGAAATCGAGCGCATCGAAGGCACGGGGGCTCTTGACCATGTGTTGCTCCCCCAGCTCGCCAAGGCGCATTGCGCGAGAGAGCTGTTCGAGCGTAATCTCGTTGCGTAGGAACGCGCGTGCGAAGCCGAAATACGAGTCATCGGCACGATAGCCCTTGATGACATCTGCTGACGAAACATCAATCGAAAAGTGTTTCTTGAGCCATGCATCCCCTTGGACCATGACGGGACTCGCGAGCCGAATGGTCCGATTCTGGAGAAGCAGGGTGAGCCAATGAAGGATGTTGAACGGACCGCTATTCAAGTCGAGAACGTCGAGCGACTCCATATCAATCGCATAGGTATTCGCAAAGCCACTATGTCCCTGCTGGCACGCCCACTCCTTGGCAAGTTCCAAGCTGCGCGTGCAATAGAACCCACGCCCGTAGTCATTGTGCGGTTTGCACCTATCGATGCTTGGCCCCCTTACCACCATCGATGATCCATGATGAAGATGGATTATGCTCATGTTTGTCCTTACTATGACTCTACAGAGTCATAGTATATCACGTGTGCTCTATGTATCAGGGGGTCTGGCTCCCTGCCACACATATGCAACGGCGACGCGCACGCCGCGCAATCCTACCCAAGGATCTTCTGCGCAAGCGCCGGAGCATCGCTCGCGTCAAAACTAAAGAGCACTTCCTCCATGTTGGCCTCGGGACGTACGAACGCCATGTCGACATGCTCGCAGGCGCCCGAGGACAGCAGCGCGTAGGCATAGCACTGCGCCTGCAGGACGTAACGCTCGTGCAGGTCCTCACCCTGTCCGCTCGTGCCCGTCTTGTAGTCGATGACCAGGGCTCCCCCTTCGCCGTCAAAGCATATGAGGTCAATGTAGCCTTCGAGCGGAATGCCTTCGACATCGACGCAGAACGCGTACTCCGCATGGCGACGCTCGTGCTCCTGCACCATGGCGTAACGCTCCGATGAGACCCAGGCGGCGACCGCGTTGGCAAGCCGCGTGCGTTGCTCCTCATCGAGCCCATAGCGATGCGCGGTGGCGAGCATGCGACGCTCAATGCCGCGTTCATCGGCACGCGGAACCGACGCAAGCCATTGCGCGACAAGGTGAAATGACGAACCGACGGGGCTGACCGTCTCGACATCCTGAGAGCGATCATGCAAGGTAACTGCGGGAGCGACAAGCTCACGGTGTTGCGCATCGCGATGCGCAATCGAGGAATACGAGTAGATTTGCCTGCGATCAAGCGGCTGCGCCGAAATACGCGGTGGCAGCTCAAAAACCGGATAACGATGCGTGACGACGAGCGAGTTCTCTTTGTCGTCTGCCTGCTCCTCTTGCACCCCGTAGGGAACTTCGGTGATGGCAAGCTCCACGAGCGCCCCGGCATCTGTCCTGATCCTTGCATGCTGCGTGGGAATCTCCTTGCCAAACACCGCGTGCAGGCAGCTGCTCGTGAGGCCCGCAGACAAGTCGCCCTTGGATGCGAAAGCGCCATCATGTGCCACGAGGATGAGTTTGTCTCGCGCACGCGTGAGCGCGACATAGAGCAAACGCTGCTGCTCCTGTGCATCGCGCAGCTTCTTGAGCTGATGGGCATGAGCCCGATGCTCGGCGACCTCGCTGGCAAAGGCGAAGGAGCCAGGGTCCTGGTTTTCGTCGGCAAGGTAGCGTGCGGCGGCGCTCGACCCCGTAACGCCAAGCGCGAGATAGCGTCTGCCCTCCTCGGAAAGCGAAATGAGCGATGCACCGGTATGACGCGCGCTCTTTTCGAACTCCGCAACGGCAACGATGGGAAACTCCAGACCCTTGGAGCTATGAATCGTCATGATGCAGACGGCATCCTGACCCGAGCTTACGAGTGTTCCGAGCTTGGCACGAGCGCCCTTGCCCTCACGAGCGAGATCGACGAGGCTGCGGAAATAGGCGCTCATGGCAAAAGGCGCATGTCCGTGAAGCTGCTCGTAGTCTTCGATGAGATCACATGCGCGCTCGATATTCGCAAAAACCGCACCGCCCTCGATACCGCGCGCAGACAGCGTGGCTTGCCAGCCGGAAAGCGCGATGGTCTCTCGCACGAGCTGAGCGAGAGGGATGCTCGGTGAGACAGCAAGCGCATACTCGAGCGTATCGAACGCACGCGCGAGCGCCTCATCGGCATCGTCCTGCGCTTCCTCGATATATAGGCAGAGCGCGTCATAGAGCGAGGACTTGGCGCGTGACTCACCGGGCAAGAGCCTGAGGCGCTGGCGGTTGATGACCGACAGGACGAGCAGCGCGTCATCGCTTGCGTTGAAGAAGTCCGAGCCGAGCAAATCGAAGAGCGCCTCGTCATCATCACGGTCTGCCAAAACGCGTAGCAACATGACAACGGTCAAAACCTCAGGCTGCAAGAAGAAGTCCGAGCCGCCCGAGACGATGACCGGTATGCCGCGTTTGCGCAGCTCGCGCAGGTAGGGACCTGCCTTGGCGCCCTTCGTCGACTGGAGCAGAATCGCCATGTCGCCATACGGGGCGCCTTGTGCGTGTAGGCGCTCGAATTCATCGGCAAGCGCCACGGCATCGGCCTGGCGCAACGCGTCAACCGAAGTTCTTCCCTGCCCCTTTTCTGCCTTGTGACCGGCCGAGAGGAGTATCTTCACACGTGGCTCGTCTGGCAGAAGCCATGACGGGTTGAACCCTTCCTCGCGACCCGAACTCACCTTGAGGAACTCCCCACCGAAGAACTCCGGTTTGGAGAAGATGTCCTCGACGAAACGCAGGATGTCGGGTTGCGAACGATAGTTAACGGTGAGTTCGACCTCGTTGGAGCCGCGCTCGCGCATCATGGCACGCGTACGCTGGTATACCTCGAGGTCGGCCCCGCGAAAGCCGTATATTGATTGCTGCGCATCACCCACTGTGGCCAGCGTCGCAAGGTCCTCGTCGCATATCTTGCTCACGATGCCAACCTGCAAGTTGTCCGTATCCTGGAACTCGTCGACCATGACGGAGTCGAAGCTCTCGCGATATGTCCGCGCTAGTTCATCGTCTTCGTCGAGCAGCTTGTACGTCGCGATGAGCAGGTCATTTGTATCGAGCGCACCTTGCGCTTGCTTGAGCGCACGATGGCGCTCGAGATGCTCTGCCGCAAGGTCGAGCGCCGCCCGCAGAAGCTCGTACGCACTCGCAGACTGTGCCTCAGCTGCGACCTCGAGCAGAGCATCTCTGCATTCGGCGAAGATGCCGTTATAGGGTGCGGAGAGATTGCCTCCACCTGGTGGCCTGCACTCCTCGATGGCGTTGGCAAGCGCGCTCCAGGAAGGAGTGCCCTTTTGGCTGGCAAGCAGCGCCTCGAGAGCCGCTGCTACCGCAGCGACCTTATCGCGATTCTGGACATACGTTATCTTGCCCTCGGGAAGTCCCAACTCGTCGAGCTCGGCAAGTGCCCCCTGATACGTGGCGAGGAGCCCTTGCACGCGACTGGCGATGACGCGAGCCGGCGCAGGAGCTGGCCCCAAATCGAAATCATCCCTGCCGCCCGGCGCGAGCATGAGCAATTCTGACAGGCTGTTGATGAGCTTCGTCGCGCTCTCGACACCAAGATTGTCGAAAAGCAAGATGAGACGCGCGTCCTTTGCGTTGTCCTGTAACAACGCATCGAGCGCGAGGGCGGAAAGCGCCTGCGTCTCGTCCTCGGTGAGCAAGTTTGCACCTGGGTCGACACCGACATCGAAGGCATGCGAAAGCAGTATGCGGCGGCACATCGAATGGATGGTTGATATCCAGGCGGCGTCAATCTTGAGGGACTCTTCGTCAAGCCCCTGTGCACGCAACTCGGCGCGCACGCGGCCGATAAGCTCGCCTGCAGCCTTGTTGGTAAACGTGATGGTGAGCAGTCGATCGACATCGCCGATGAGCGGCCCCGACTCTTGCGAGAGACCGTATGCGATGCGCTTGGTGAGCGTAAAGGTCTTGCCCGTGCCGGCGCCAGCCTGGATGAATAACGGCTCGTGGGCACTTTCGACCGCAGCTTGTTGACTAGGGGTAAGAGGCATCAGGCACCTCTCCTGGGACAAAACGAAGCCGCCTTGCAGTACTCGCACACGTCGCTCGAGAGCGGAGCCGGCGCAATGTCACCCGCACGGAGACGCTCGACACATGATGCGAGCACATCCTCGACACGCGTGAGATACGCATCGTACCCCTCGTCGCTACCGGCACGAGGCAACGCATCGAAGTCCTCGCGTAGTTGCTCGGTGTCACCCCACGGTATGCCGCGCGCATAGACACCGCGCAACGCGTTCTTGGCATATGAACGATAGACGGAGCCAACGACGTGAAGTGGCGTGCCGAGCGCCGCGAAGTGCCGCTCGACAAGCGTGGCATATATGTCGGTCTGGATGCGCTGCGGCAGCTCGTCGTCACGGCCGAAGCCGTAGCCAGCAGAAAGGCCACTGAGCTTGTAATCGATGATGACGGCGTTTCCCTCCGCATCGACATCGACGCGATCGACCTTGCCACGCACAGGCACGCCGGCGTATTCGAGAAGCTGCTCTGAGGAACGGCCAAGCTCAAGCTCAAAGTAGATAGGGATGAAGCCCGGCAAAAACGTGGCATCACGACGCACGAGGTCGAAGACCTGTTGACGCAGCTCTTCGCACGCGCATGAGTCGTATTCGGTGCGCAGGTAGAGACCCCGACGCTCGCGCGACTGGTCATCTTCAAGTTGCTGGTCGAAGGCCTTGTTGGCAATGGCAAGCGCCTCGTCCACGTTCTGCTCCGTCACGCGATCATGCCCGGCCTGCTTGAGACAACGGTAGAAACGCTCCATGGTCGCATGAACGAGATTGCCCTGAGCGGCTGCATCGAATGTGACGTCCATGCCGTTGTAGCCCACGCGCCGACATGCAAACCAACGATACGGACAGCGGTAATAATCCTCGAGAGCCGTAGGCGAAAACGTCAGGGGCTTGTCCTTGAGATCGTGTGTCAGGTCCTTCTTCATCGCAGCCAATGCAAGCGAACCGCGCGTAACCGAGACATCGTCATGCGGCCCCTCGCTCGCGAAGAAGACGTCAGCCTCGTTCAACGCAAGCAGCCATGGCCTGAGAGCTTGCGGGACAGCCTGGACGGAAAGCCCCGCTTCGTCTTCCTCGGAACTGCGATACGCGGCGACGAGCTCCTCGAACAGCGCGCTCGGACAGCTTTCGTCACCACCTGCATCGTGTGTCGTGCGCGTAAAGGCAAAGCAACCCTCGCACGATTCGATGGCGTTGAGCAGCATAATACGCTGGTCGCGGGCAAGCGTGTCTGCGCGCTCGATGCCAAGCTTGCGCATGAGCGCGTCGAACGGGCCGCCCTGCAATGCCATCGGATAATGACGCGCATCCAGATCACATAGAATGATGGCACCCGCGCGAATGGTCCCGAGCGCGCCCGGATCGACGATGCGAAGGGCCTCCTCCTGGTTGCCGTATGAGCGATTGAGCATGACGGGAAGACTCGCCATCTCATCGGCATCGGGCTCGCAGATGAAGCGCTCGCAGAGCTCAAGATAGTCCAGCAAAGCCTCGGCTGCCGCGCAGTCGTCGACAAGCGTGTCGACATCGAGCTGCGCCGAGCGTGCGTGCTCGAAGAGAAGCCTGACGCGATCGGCGCGCGAAGCATCGATGAGCTGCACGAGAGGTTCAAGACGCTCGCGCGTGATGGCAGCGCTCGCATTGCCCTGGGCGAAGCCCTCGCGCACGTCGCGCATTCTCTTGTATGGCACCGAGCCGGCTTGTTCGCGCCAGCGCATTTGCAAGGCACGAGCATCTTGGGTAGGTACCCCCGCATAAGGACCACACAGCACATCGACGAAGGGTTCGAAGGGCGCATCATCACCCGCCTGCACGATCGTCTCGAGCGCAAAGAACGCAGCGCCCAGACCCGTGCGCGCACAAGGCACGGCAAACTGCGTGGCAAAGGGAACACCCGCACGCGCAAATGCATCATGCAAACGCGGGTATGCATCGGCAGCGTTGGCGCAGCAAACGAGCATGTCCGCATACCCGATGCCGGTTTCCTCGTGCATGCTGCGCACGAGACCCGTGACCACATCGCTTGCGACATGCGCGCCGTGAGCCTCGCCCACACGCACGTGGCCTTGCGCCCGAGCACCGCCCTTGCCCGTGAAAAGGCACTGGCGCAAGGCAAGGAGCTCGTCGTCTTCTGGCAAAGCGCCCGCGTTAATGTCGAGATGCTGCTGAAGGACGGAAACTGACGCGCCTGGCTCGATCCCGGCGATGAAGCGGCGCAGATGTGCGCTATGCAAGTCGGGGGCTTCGAAGACTAGGTGCATGCCCCGACAGACGCCCTCTTGCATGAGCACGTGCTCGGCCTGGGCAAGCTCGACAAGGCCTTCATGCTCGAGCTTTGCCTCATAGAGCGATACGAGCTCCATGAGCTTTGACTCCGAGCTCGATAACGCGGTGCTCGGGCACAGCCCCGGATAGATGGCTTCCTCGACAAACGCGGCAAGCTGCGTGACGAAGTCAGGAGAGGGCGAGGCATCGAAGAGGGCAACCTGCGTGACAAGCGGGCGCAGCAAGACCTTGCGCTCGGCAGGTGCCACGATGGTGGAGCCATCACCGTAGACATCCCAGAGCTGGCTCACGAACTGCGCATGCGTCACGACATCGACACCAGTGCCAATAAGCGTGCGGAGCTGCAGCTTGCGCTGCTGCCCCCATGCATGCGAGGGTACGATGAGCGTGGCAGCGGCACCTTCGCCTTGTGCGCGCAGCAAAGCAGCGTTACTCGCCTCAAGCAGCGCGTCAAGCGTGCTGACCGTCGTTACCCCCATCGCGCAGACCTTCTAGTGGCTCGCGTCGACGATGTCGAGAAGCTCGAGCGGACTATCGATGATGAAATCGGGATATTCTTCCTCAAGCGTAGCGAAATCCCTGAAGCCCCAGGTGCAGGCAACGCTCGTGCATCTGGCGTTCTTGCCCGTGCGTACGTCGGGTTGAGAGTCGCCTACGAACCATGCTTCCTGCGGCCGTGCGCCGAGCTGCTCGAGCGCCTTGAGAGCCATGGCAGGGTCTGGCTTGGGAGCGATGCCCTCGACGCGACCAACCGCGACGGGAATGTAATCTGCGAACCAAAGTTTGCGCAGAGCCTCGGTCTCGGGTTGAATCTTGTTGCTCACGATGGCCATCTTGATACCGCGATCCTTGAGACCGGCGAGTAGCTCCATGATGCCCGGATACGGATGCGTCGCATCATTGCAATGCGCCTTATAGTGCGCGTTGAAATCATCGAAGACGCGCTGAAACTCGGGCGAGCCCGTTACGAAGGCGTGCTTGGTGAGAAGCTCGATGAGCACGATGGAGCCGTACCCGGCCGCCTCGCGCGTCTCGTCGAACGTGACGAGTGGAAGACCCGATTGCTCGAGCGCGTAGTTGACGCTCACCTGCAGATCATCGAGCGTATCGAGCAAGGTGCCATCCATATCGAAAAGTACTGTATCCACAACGCATCCTTTCTTTAGGTGCCAAAGATTCTACCGCAGGGCTGTGACATTTTTTTATCATGCGCCGCGGGTATGGGTAAATCGCGCTACACTGCAGATCATGAACGACGAAACCGGACTCATACTGGCATCAGGATCGCCCCGGCGCAAGGAACTGCTTGCACGGATGGGTCGCACGTTTCGCGTCGTCGTAAGCGATGCTGACGAGATTGCCCCGAAGGACATGGTGCCCGTTGACGTTGCCATGCACAACGCGCGTGCCAAGGCGCTCGCCGTCGCTTCTGGACAGCCCGCCAGCGCAACCGTCATCGGCGCCGATACCATCGTCGTGCTCGACGGGCGCGTCTTCGGCAAACCGCTCGACGAACGCGATGCCCATCGCATGCTTCGTGAGCTGTCGGGCAAAACGCACCAGGTCATCACAGGTGTTGCCCTCGCGCACGAGGGCAATTGCGAAACCTTCGCGGAAATCACCGACGTTTGCTTCAGAGAGCTTTCCGACGAGGAAATCACGGTGTATGTCACCACAGGAGAGCCGCTCGATAAAGCCGGCGCCTACGGCATACAAGGTGCGGCCGGCGCCTTCGTCGACCACATCGAGGGCGATTATGACAACGTGGTTGGGTTACCTGTCGCACGTCTAGAGCGAGCGCTTGATCTTAAGGGCGGCGATGAGGTAGACAACGGGTAGAATGGCAAGCGCTAGCGCATAGAGCAGTGCCGTGACCACGTACTGCGGCGTCATCGCAAGAGCATATCCCAAGAACGCAACGACAAGCACGAGCGCGATGATTGCCATGACGATGGCAATCATGACCTTGCTCGGATGCTTGGCAACGTAAATCGCAATGACGGCAGGCGGGATGAGCGCGACGCCGCACGCAAGAGCCGTGCCATACAAGTACGCGCCCAAAAGCCCGATATCGGGCATGAGCGCCGCCACATCGGCGACGCGGATGAGCTGCACGATGCAAAACGCGATGAGGATGATTGCGATAACGAGCATCGCGACGCCGAGACCCGCCAACACGCGATGTCCCCAGGTCTTCTCGAAGGTGAGAAGGTCGGGGTTGTCGCGATCGTCGGTGAGGACCGACGGATCGACGGGCTGCGGTTCATGTTCATGACCCGAATGACCGGGCGTCCTGCCCGTCCGCGGGGTCTCGCGATAGTCGCTGTAATTCTCCATACGTCTTGCCTAACTTTGCACGATGGTCTTCTCGCCGCATGACGGGCACTTCACGGCAATTTTGCCCTTGCCAGCCGGCACACGCATCTGCTGTCCGCAAAACGAGCAGCTCAGATATTTGTAGCCGGCATCGGCATTTGTCTTGTCCTTGGTCTTGCCCTTGCCTTTTGACGAGATGTCCTTAGAGGAGGCGCGCTTGCGCTCTGCACGGCGCGTGCGACGCCGCAGAAAAGCCTCGTTCTCACGCCGGCGCGCATCCGCATTACGCGACAGCATGCGAAAGAGCATGAGGACAAGCAGAATGAGCCCGACCCAATTGAGGATGGTCGATAGCCATGCGATCCACACAAGGCGCAGCATGTTGGCGAGGACGCCACAGAGGATCGAGAAGATCCACATGACGACCACGCCAACGCTCATGGCTTGGCCTAGCTGGTCAAAGCCGTAGCGCCCTTGCATGAACTTGTAGAGCCATGCGCTGATTCTGTTCATAAACTACTTGAGCGAATCGATATGCTCGACGATGTCGCCGATGGTCTCGAGACCCTCGGGCTCGCCGAAATCGATGCCCTCGGCATCCTCGATATCGCAGATGAGCTCAACGAGGTCGAGCGAATCGATATCGATGGAATCAAGCGTGGTGTCTTCCTCGACCTGCTCCGGCTCAATGGAGAGGTTGTCCTCGAGAATCTTCCTGATGGTGTCAATGGTAGCCATGGTTCTCCTTTCGTCATGGGCAGCATAACGAAACGTCACGTCTCTGGCAACGGGGGATGAGGCACGTTGCTCAGTAGTTCACGTGCCAGAAGGTGAGGCCGCAGGCGGGAGCGGTCTCGCCCGCAGCGCCACGATCACGCGCCGCCAGAACCTCGGCGACCCAGGTGGGGTCGCGATGCCCAGCACCCACCTGTACGAGTGTGCCGACGATGGTGCGTACCATTGAATGCAGGAAGGCGTTGCCGATGACCTTTATCACGAGGCATTCCTCCCCCATCTGTTCCTCAACCTCAATGGATACCTCGTTCACGCAGCGCATGGTTGTCTTACCTTCGGCACTTGCCGTCTTGCAAAAGGACTTGAAGTCATGCTCGCCAATGAGATGAGCAACACCCCGGCGCATGGCCTCAATATCAAGCGAGCCCTTGCGCCACCAAGCATAGCTGCGCAAGAACAGCGGCGGAACTGAGCCCGTCACGATGCGATACCGATACTCGCGACTCTTGGCATCGAAGCGAGCAGAAAACGTGGGCACATCAAAACGCACGGACTTGATGGCAATGTCATCAGGCGTGAGTGCGTTGAGCGAGATGACAAGGCGCGATGGCGCGACGCCCTCAAGCTCGGCCTCATCGAGCACGCATGACACGACTTGCCCGAGCGCATGCACGCCCGCATCGGTGCGCCCCGCGCACACCGTCTCGACGGGATGCCGAAAGTAGGTTGCAAGCGCCCGTTCGAGCTCGCCTTGAATCGTGACGACATGCTCGTCCTTCTGCTTGGCAAACCCCGCATATGCCGTGCCGTCATAGGCAATGGTGAGCACGAGCGATTGCTGTGGCATCTCCGCCTCCCTTACAAGAACACGCAGAGCGCGACGATTGCAACGATGCCGATGATGAGCGTCGCGATGTCTGCCCCAGAAAGCGTTGCCACATTCATGCGCGTGCGTCGTCCGCCCGCATAGCAGCGTGCATCCATGGCATCGGCAAGATCGTCGGCACGCCTGAAGAGGCGCACGAAGAGCGGAATGAACACGGGTATCCATGCCTTGAGACGCACGAAGAGGTTGCCATCATCGAAGTTGGCACAACGCGCCTTCTGGGCGAGCTGAATCATCTGCGCCTCACGCGCCGTCGTGGGGATAAAGCGCAGGGCAATCGATATCATCATCGCAATATCATCGACCGGCACGCCAAAGCGCCTCAAAGGCCCAAAGATGCGCAGCATCGCATCGGTGAGCTCCATCATCGATGACGTAAAGGTGAGCAGCGAGCAGATGAGCACGAGCAGCACGATGCGCAGGGCGAAGAAAAGGCCACGTGCCAGGCCATCAAGCGTGATGCCGAAACTGCCAAAGAGCACCCACTGCTGCGTGAGCCCCAAGGAACCTGCCTGGCTCAAGCCCGGCGCCGCTGCCGATCCCAGACTGATGCTGAACGCATGCACGACGATGGTGAACACCAGGATGAAGATGATGGGGATGAGGCCCCGTGCCGCCTTGGTGACGGGAACATGCGCCATCATGTAGAGCATCGTCACGAACGCCGTGACAATGAGCAGACCCAGCCAGCTCTCGACAAAGAAGACGGCAATAGAAAAAACGCAGGCCAAGATAATCTTGACCTGCGCATTCAAAGTGTGGACGGGACTCGTGCCGGGAATGTAGGTGCCAAAGGCAAGCGCCTGCGCCATCTTTACCCCCGATACGCACTCTGGCCGTTACTCAGCCTCGTGCTTCTCCGACTCCTCGACGGTCTCCTCGAAGGCAGCCTCGTCACCGGCAACGGGATTGACGTCGTCGATAAGCTCCTTCTCCTCCTCGGAGACCTCTTCCTTGATCTTCTCGATGTTCTCGGCCTCGGCCTTTGCGACCTCTGCCTCCTGCTCCTCGAGAACAGCCTCTTCGATGGAAGCCTCGTCCTCGGCCTTCTCGGCCTCGACGGCATCCTCGCGGACATCGGTCTCGGCGTCGGCGTCGATACGGTCGGCCTCGCCCTCGGCGAACTTTTCGATGTCGTCCTTCTTGTCCTCGGGCTTCGCGGCCTTCTTGGCAGCGGACTTCTTGCTGCCCTTGGCAGGCTTGTCGTCGGCCTTGGCCTTCGGGGTCACGGCCTCCTCGACGAGCTCGAGAATCGCCATGGGGGCATTGTCGCCCTTGCGCGGACCAAGCTTCAGGATGCGGGTGTAGCCACCGTTGCGGTCGGCCCACATGCCCTGCTCGGCCTTCTCGAAGACCTCGCGGACGAGCTCCTTGTCGCCCAGGGCGGCGATGGCCAGACGACGAGAATGCAGGTCGCCCTTCTTGGCCCAGGTAATGATACGCTCAACGGTGCCGCGGACTTCCTTGGCACGCGTGACCGTGGTCTTGATGCGGTCGTTGGTGAACAGCGCAACCGCGAGGTTCTTTTTCATGGCCTTGGTATGGCTGGCGTCGGTACCCAGCTTGCGGCCCTTCTTGTAATGCCTCATTGAATCTCCTACGTACTAAAGCTTCAAGCTGAGGTCCATCGACTGAAGCTTGTCCTTAACCTCTTCGATGGACTTGGCGCCGAAGTTGCGGATGTTGAGCAGGTCGTTCTCGGAATACTCGACCAGCTGGCGCACCGAGTGGATGCCGGCGCGCTTCAGGCAGTTGTACGAGCGAACCGACAGATCGAGGTCCTCGATCTGCTTCTCGAGCTCGGTGTTCTTGCTCGGGCCCTCGGGGGCGAAGATGCTCGTCACCTCGACCTCCTCGTTGCTCTCGTCGAGCGACAGGAAGGCCATCATGTGCTGGTTGATGATGTTGGCGGACTGGCAGACGGCATCGACGGGGCTGATGGCGCCATTGGTCTCGACCTCGAGAATGAGCTTGTCGTAGTCGGTGCGCTGTGCGACACGGGTATCCGTGACGTCCATGGTGCAACGACGAATCGGCGAGAACAGCGAGTCGACGTGGATGATGCCGATGGGATCCTCCGGGCGCTTGTTGCGCTCGGCAGGGACGTAGCCACGGCCAACGCCAATGCGGACCGACATCTCAAGCTGCGCGCCCTCGGAGAGCGTCGCGATGACGTGATCCGGATTGATGAGCTGGAACTCGGTGGGAACTTCCAGATCGGCGCCCGTGACCACGCAGGGGCCCTGCGCGGAAAGCGTGGCGGTAGCCTCCTCGCCACCGGCAAAGGGGGCGAAGACCAGGCCTTTGATATTCAAAACAATGTCGGTGACATCCTCGACAACGCCGGGAGCAGACGTGAACTCGTGCTGCACGCCCTCGATCTTGATGGCGGTTGCCGCAGCGCCGTCCAGGGAGGACAGCAGGACGCGACGCATACCATTGCCGAGCGTCTGGCCGTAGCCACGCTCGAGCGGCTCCATGACGAACCGCGCAATGTTGTCATCGACTTGCTCGACGGTGATATTGGGCTTCATGAACTCAGTCATTAAGTAGCCTCCTCGAGACTTTAATCGGATAGGACAGGGTAAGAATTACTTCGAGTAGAGCTCGACGATGAGCTGCTCCTGGATATCCAAGTCGATTTGGTCTCGTGTCGGCAGCGAGATGACGTTGCCCTGCAGCTTCTCGATGTCAACCTCGAGCCAGGCGGGAACCTGAACGCGCTCGTTGGAGATGAGGGCGCTCTTGATCACGAGAAGCTCCTTGGCTGCCGGGGCGATTGCCACGAGATCGCCAGGGCTCACGCGATACGACGGGATGTCGACGCGCTTGCCGTTAACCGTGATGTGACCATGCGTGACCGTCTGACGGGCCTCCTTGCGCGTACGCGCAAAACCCAGGCGGAACACGACGTTGTCGAGACGGGACTCGAGAATCCTCATGAGGTTCTCGCCCGTAACGCCCTGCATGCGACGGGCCTTGTGGAAGTAGCCGCGGAATTGCTTCTCGAGTACACCGTAGATGAACTTGGCCTTCTGCTTCTCGCGAAGCTGGCGACCGTACTCGCTCTCCTGACGACGGCGCTGCTTGGGCTGCTTCTTGGATTCCTTGGTATAGCCCAGAACGATGGGATCGATGCCAAGCTGGCGGCAGCGCTTCAGAACCGGGGTCCTGTTAATTGCCATGACGTATTACCTTTCTAAGCTAGACGCGACGACGCTTGACCTGACGGCAACCGTTGTGCGGAATGGGCGTGCAGTCCTGGATGCTCGCAACTTCCAGACCAGCTGCCTGGAGCGAGCGGATGGCGGTCTCGCGGCCGGAGCCGGGGCCCTTCACGAACACGGAAACCTTCTTGAGACCGTGCTCCATGGCCATCTTGGCGGCCTTCTCGGCAGCCATCTGCGCCGCGAACGGCGTGGACTTGCGGGAACCCTTGAATCCAACCGTGCCAGCGGACTGCCAGGAAATGACGTTGCCACGGGTATCGGTAATGGAAACGATCGTGTTATTGAACGTGCTCTTGATGTGAGCCTGACCAACCGTGATGTTCTTGCGGTCTGCGCGACGAACGCGGGTCGTGTTCTGTTGCTTCTTAGCCATGTTGTCCTCTCACCTAGCCCCTCTTCTTAGCGCCGATCTGGCGACGCGGACCCTTGCGGGTACGAGCGTTGGTGTGAGTACGCTGACCACGAACAGGCAGGCCACGACGATGGCGCAGGCCACGATAGCAGCCGATCTCCATCAGTCGCTTGATGTTCTGCGACGTCTCGCGACGCAGGTCACCCTCGACCGTGTAGTTCGCATCGATATTGTCACGAAGCTTGACGACCTCTTCTTCGGTGAGGTCGCGCACGCGCGTGTCAGGATTAACGCCGGTCTCCTCGCAAATCTTCTTTGCGCGGGTGAGACCGATACCATAAATGTAAGTCAGACCAATCTCCACGCGCTTGTCGCGCGGAAGGTCGACACCGAGTATACGAGCCAATGTCGCTCCCCCTCTTAGCCTTGACGCTGCTTATGGCGCGGGTTCTCGCAAATCACGAACACCTTGCCATGACGCCTGATGATCTTGCACTTATCGCACATCTTCTTTACTGAAGGACGTACTTTCATGATGTCCTTACCTTTCCGAAAGTGTTTACACTTCGTTTTTATCGTTACGCCCAGCCGCAGGCGGTAATTTTCTTGCTCAGACGACAGGGGTGCCCAGGCACCCCACGCATTGCGGTATGCCGCAATCCTTACTTATAGCGATAGGTGATCCTGCCACGGTCGAGATCGTACGGCGAAAGCTCCACCGTCACCTTGTCACCCGGAAGGATCTTGATGTAATGCATGCGCATCTTGCCTGAGATATGGGCCAGAACCTGATGGCCATTCTCAAGCTCGACTTTGAACATCGCGTTGGGGAGCGGCTCGATGACCTTTCCCTCTAGTTCAATGGCATCCTCTTTGCTCACGAATACAACTCTCCCATTTGAATCACGGCAAACGTAATGAAACATACTACTTCAAACGAAGCGGCAATTCCAGATTTTTTTGCGAACGTTTATTTGGTCAGGACGAGCGGGCCATCCTTGGTGATGGCTATGGTTCGCTCGAAGTGCGCTGCGGGCTTTCCATCACATGTGACGACTCCCCATCCATCCGATATGGTGCGTACGCGCGGAGACCCGCTCACCGCCATCGGCTCGATTGCGATGACCATGCCTTCCTCGAGTTTCACGCCCTGGCCGGGAACGCCGTAGTTGAGGACGTTGGGAGGCTCGTGCATCCTACGCCCGATGCCATGGCCCGAATACTCGCGAATCACGTTGAAGCCGGCATCTTCGATGACCTTCTGTATCGCATGTCCGATATCACCCAGATGATTTCCGGGAAACGCCTGGTCAATGCCCGCCCACATAGCCGCAAGCGTCGCAGAGAGAAGATCCTGATGCTGCTTGTCATGCGTGCCGACGATGAAGGTCTCGGCATTGTCGCCAACCCAGCCATCGACAATCGCGCCCGTATCGATCGAGACGACATCGCCATCTTCGAGGATGACGTCGGGGCTCGGAATGCCGTGCACCACCATGTCGTTCACCGAGGCGCAGATAGTGGCGGGAAAGCCACCATATCCTTTGAACGCCGGGGTTCCGCCTGTTTCGACGATGCACTTCTCGGCAGCCGCATCGAGCTCGGCCGTACTCACACCTGGCCTCATAAGCGAACCGACCACCTCGAGTGCTTGCGCACTCAGGTGGCCGGCTGCCTTCATTGCATCAATTTGGGCAGGCGATTTAATCTTGACGCCGTCGCGGCGAAAGCGCTTCATGGCAGCTATTTGCCAATCGCCGTCTTGAGATCCTCGAAGACCATATCGGGAGACTGGCCACCATCGAGCTCGATGAGGATGCCGTTGCCACGATAGTAATCGATGAGCGGGCTCGTCGACTTCTCGTAGACGGCAAGGCGATTGCGGACCGTCTCCTCGTTGTCGTCGGCGCGCTGGTACATCTCGCCGCCGCACTTGGGGCAGACGGCGCCCGTCTCGACCGTTCCGGGATAACCGCAATCGCGGCAGACACGACGCTGCGACATACGCGCGATGAGCGCCTCGGGGTCGACCTCGAGGGCAATGGCGTAATCGAGCTTCTGGTCCAGGTTGGCAAGCACGCTATCGAGCGCGACCGCCTGGGCCGGCGTGCGCGGAAAGCCGTCGAGCAGGAAGGATGCCTCGGGATCAGCCTTGAGCCTTTCCTCGACCAAGCCGATGACGACCTCATCGGGCACAAGCTCTCCGGCGTCCATGTAGGACTTCGCCTTGAGGCCGAGCTCGGTACCCTCCTTGACGGCGGCGCGAAGCAGATCTCCCGTGGAAAGGTGCGTGAAGCCGAACTCATCGACGAGACGCGCGGATTGAGTTCCCTTTCCAGCGCCCGGAGCGCCCAGGAGTACGATATTCATAACAATCTCCTCAGTCTATTTGAAGAAGCCGTCGTAGTTGTGCATCTTCAACTGGCTCTCCAGCTTGGTCATCGTGTCAAGCGCAACGCCGACCATGATGAGCACGGAGGTGCCGCCGAACAGCTGGATCAGGGTGTTGCCCGTGAACGAGTACAGGATGGACGGGATGATCGCGATGGCCGCGAGGAACATCGCGCCCGGAAGCGTGATGCGGTTGATCACGTTCTTGATGTACTGCACGGTCGCACCACCCGGACGCACGCCCGGGATGAAGCCGCCGTTGTTCTTCAGGTTATCCGCCGTCTCCTGCGGGTGATAGATCATCGACGTGTAGAAGTACGCGAAGAAGACGATCAGACCAAAGGTTAGGATCCAGTTGCCCCAACCAGCCGAGCAGAAGTTGGCGACAGCCTGCAGCCAACCCGCGTCGCTAAAGAACGCGGCGATCTGGGCGGGCAGGTACAGCAGGGCAGACGCGAAGATGATGGGAATGACGCCCGAGCCGTTAACCTTGAACGGCAGGTACGTGGACTGGCCGCCCATGACCTTGCGGCCCACGACGCGCTTGGAGTACTGCACCGGAATGCGGCGCTGACCACGCTCGATGAAGACGATGCCCGGAATCGTGATGAGGATCACGGCGATGATGAGCACCGTCATGAGAATGCCCTGCATCTGATCGGTGGCATTCTGGATCGAATCAAGCAGCGCGCTTGGGAGTCGCGCGATGATGTTCGCGAAGATGATGAGCGACATGCCGTTGCCGATGCCGCGCTGTGTGATGAGCTCGCCCATCCACATGATGAGCGCCGTGCCCGCCACGAGCGTGACGATGATGATCGTGCTGATGAGCCATGTGGGCATGCCCGTCGTGGAGAAGTCGACGCCGAAGGCGTTCTGGAACAGGACCAGGTAGCCGATGGCGTTGATCAGGCCGAGCACGAGCGTGAGATAACGCGTGATGCGCGTGACCTTGCGCTGCCCAGCCTCGCCCTCCTTCTGCCAGCGCTGCAAGGCGGGGATGATGCCCTGCATGAGCTGCATGATGATGGACGCGGTGATGTAGGGCATGATGCCGAGCGAGAACACCGAGAAGTACTCGAGTGCGCCACCTGAGAACAGGTTGAGCATGAGCAGGCCGGCGTTCGTGCTCGTGTCACGGAAGTTCGACACGAGGTCGGCAAACGGGATGCCGGGGACGGGGATAAACGAGCCAACACGGTACAGCGCTATGATTGCCAGGGTGAAGAAGATCTTGTGACGGAGCTCCTTCACCTTCATTGCGTTAATGAGTGCGTTGAGCACGGCTACTCGACCTTTCCTCCGGCCGCTTCAATCTTGGCCTTAGCAGAAGCGGAAACCTTGTCGACCTGAACCGTCAACGCCTTGGAAATCTCGCCATCGCCGAGAACCTTAACGAGTGCATCGGCATGCTTGATGATGCCCTTCTCGACAAGCGTCTCGCCGTTGACGGTCTCGCCGGCAGCGTACTTCTCGTTGAGACGACCGACGTTGACCGGCACGTACTCCTTGCGGTTGATGTTGCGGAAACCGGGGAGCTTGGGAAGGCGCATCGCGAGCGGCGTCTGGCCACCCTCGAAGCCCGGGCCCTTGGTGCCACCGGCACGCGAGGCCTGGCCGTTCATACCGCGACCGGACGTACCACCGTGACCGGAACCATGGCCGCGACCTACGCGCTTGCGCTTCTTCGTCGAGCCCTCGGCTGGTTTGAGTTCAGAAAGATCCATGATGTCTCCTTTTTCGCATTCATCCGCTTGATGCGGATGAAGCCGGCTGCTCGCCGCCGGCTGACTTCCTCATCGTGGGCTGCACCCGATGATGCAGCCCATCAATACGTGCTAGATGTTCTCGACCTCGATCAGGTGCTTGACCTTGAAGATCATGCCCCTGATGGCATCGTTGTCGACCTGCTCGACCGTGGAGCCAATCT
The DNA here is from genome assembly GCA_025992705.1 of Coriobacteriaceae bacterium. NCBI lineage: Bacteria > Bacillati > Actinomycetota > Coriobacteriia > Coriobacteriales > Coriobacteriaceae > Coriobacteriaceae bacterium. The sequence goes on along the minus strand of DAJPGJ010000001.1, from coordinate 538,569 downwards.
TGCCCAGGCCCAGGGCCTTGAGCGTCGCGGCCTGGTCCTTCTTGTAGCCAATCGAGCTCTTCACCTGCGTCAGGCGCAGCGTCTTCTTTGCGTTAGCCATTACTGAGCCTTCTTTCCGTAGATTTCAGCAACGGTCATATCGCGACGCTTCGCGACCTGCTGCGGGCTCTGGAGCTCCTTGAGACCCTCGGCAGCCGCCTTGACGATGTTCATCGCGTTGTCAGTGCCGAGCGACTTGGACAGCACGTCCTTGACGCCAGCGAGCTCGAGCAGGGCGCGGACCGGGCCGCCGGCGATAACACCGGTACCAGGCGTGGCCGGCTTGAGCAGCACGCGACCAGCTGAAAACTCACCGATGACCTCGTGCGGGATGGTGCCCTCCTCGGTCAGCGGGACCTTGAACATGTTCTTCTTCGCGTCCTCGACGCCCTTGCTGATGGCGATGGGCACCTCAGCGGACTTGCCCATGCCAACGCCCACGTTGCCGTTGTGATCGCCAACGACGACGAGCGCGGTCAGACCAAAGCGACGACCACCCTTGACGACCTTGGAAACGCGGTTGATGTAGACGACGCGCTCTTCGAGTTCGGGAGCCTGCTGTGCAGCCTGCCTGTTTGACTTCCTGTTGTTAGGCCTCTGTGCCATGTTTCCCTCCCCCTAAAACTTCAGGCCGGCTTCGCGAGCGCCCTCGGCGAGCGCCTTCACACGGCCATGGTAGAGATTGCCACCGCGGTCGAACACGACCTCGCCGATACCCGCATTGAGGGCACGCTGGGCGATGAGCTTGCCCACCTCGGCAGCACCTTCGATATTGCCACCATGCTTGCCGGTGGCCTTGACCTTCTCGTCAAGCGAGGACGCGCTTGCCAGCGTGACAGCAGCGACATCGTCGATGACCTGAGCGTAGATGTTGGAATTGGAACGCGTCACGCGCAGGCGCGGGCGCTCGGACGTACCCGAAACCTTGCCACGCACACGGCGCTGGCGACGTTGCAGTTTCGCCTTCTTTGCCTTGAGCTTATCCATACTGAACCGTTCTCCTTGTAATTAACCGGCGCAACGACCGGCGTACGTTTACTACTTGGCAGCCTTGCCCTCTTTGCGGCGGATATGCTCGCCCTGGTAGCGAATGCCCTTGCCCTTGTACGGCTCGGGCTTGCGGTACGCGCGGATGTCCGCGGCGACCTGGCCAACCAGCTGCTTGTCAATGCCACTGATGTTGATGATCGTGGGCTCGGGGCACTCGAACGTGATGCCGTCGATGGCATCGACGACGACAGGATGCGAGAAGCCGAGCGTCATCTCGAGCTTGCCACCCTTGAGTGCGGCACGATAGCCAACGCCGACGAGCTCGAGCGTCTTGGAATAGCCCTCGCTCACGCCAATGACCATGTTGTTGATGAGAGAACGGGTCAGGCCATGCATCGCGCGATTCTCGCGTGCATCGTTGGGGCGCTCGACGACGATGGAGCCGTCCTCGCCCAGGCTGATGGCCATATTCTCGTTGAAGGTCTGGGTGAGTTCACCCTTGGGACCCTTGACGGTAACGGTGTTGCCGTCGATCTTTACCTCGACTCCGGCGGGAACCGGAACGGGCAGCTTGCCAATACGCGACATGCGATTGCTCCTTTCTCGGTTCTTACCAGACGTATGCCAGGACCTCGCCGCCGACGCCGGCAATGCGGGCATCGCGATCGGTCATGACACCTTTGGACGTGGAAATGATGGCAGTGCCGAGACCACCCAGAACGCGGGGGAGCTCGTTCTTGCCAGCATAGATGCGAAGACCGGGCTTAGAAATGCGGCGCAGGCCACGAATGACCTTCTCCTTCTTGTCCCCGTACTTCAGCGTGATGAAAAGCTCGTCCTGGGGAGCCTTCGAGATGATCTCGTACTCCGTGATATAGCCCTCTTGCTTCATGATGCGAGCTATCTCGACGAGCTTTCGCGAAGACGGCATGGAAACCGTCTCCTTGTTCGCAGTGTTCGCGTTTCTAATACGCGTGAGCATGTCTGCGATCGAATCGGTCGTGCTCATTGATTCCTCCTATGGTTCGTTGATGACTGCTCTCAAGCGGTTCGCGTCCACCCGTGATGGCCGCGCCTATCTCAAGGCAGCCCAGCGTCTACGTGGCTTGCCTTACCAGCTCGCCTTGCGGACACCGGGGAGTTCGCCTTTAAGGGCAAGTTCACGCAAGCAGATTCGGCACAGACCGAACTTGCGATAGACCGAATGCGGCCTGCCGCAGCGGTTGCAACGCGTATACGCGCGCGTGCTGAACTTCGGCTTACGCTTTGCCTTGGCGATCATCGATTTCTTTGCCAATGCTCATCCTTTCCTGTTCGCGGGAAAACCATATCTCCCGCTAAACTCCGATTGCTGCACGTAAAAACGCACAGCAATCGAATATTCTACCTTATTCTCCTACTAAGCCGCAAACGGGAATCCGAAAGCGGTGAGAAGCGCCTTGCCCTCTTCGTCGGTCTTGGCAGTCGTCACGAACGTGATATCCATGCCGCGGGTGCGGTCGACCTTGTCGTAGTCGATCTCCGGGAAGATGATCTGCTCGGTAACGCCCATGGAATAGTTGCCATGGCCATCGAAGCTGTTCGCGGGAAGACCGCGGAAGTCGCGGATGCGGGGAATCGCGGCCGCGATGAGGCGATCGAAGAACTCGTACATGCGGTCGCCGCGCAACGTGACCTTGGCGCCAATTGGCATGCCGGCACGCAGCTTGAAGGTTGCGATGGACTTCTTGGCACGGCAGATCATCGGCTGCTGGCCGGTGATGACGCGCAGATCCTCGACAGCTGCATCGATGAGCTTGCTGTCGGTCGCAGCCTCGCCCACACCCATGTTGACGACGATCTTCTCGAGCTTGGGGATGTCGTTGACGTTAGCGATGCCGAGCTCTTCCTTGAGCTTCGGAGCGAGCTCCTTGTAGTACTTCTCTTTGAGACGTGGTGCCATGTTTCTAACTCCTTCGAGATTTAAGGCGGGGTTTCCGACCTCGCCCCCTTCAGATGAAGGGCCTGTTTAACCTGTGATCTAGCATGAATTTCAACGAGTCTGGTGCAGAGGCGGAAAACCTCGCACTAAATCCGTTGTCGCTAGCGGCTAACGCAGCGTGCTGGATTGGCGAGAACTGAGGAGCGAAGCGTGCATGCGGCACGTGAGCTCCTCAGTGAACGCCAAGACGGTGCGTTGCGTTAGTCGATAGCCTTTCCGCATTTCTTGCAGACGCGTTGTTTACCGTCCTCGTCGACCTTGAAGCCGATGCGAGTCGGCAGACCACACGACGGGCAGACCAGCATGACGTTGGAGACGTCGATAGCCGCCTCACGGGTGTCGATGCCGCCATTGGGGTTGGCTTGGGTCGGGCGAAGCGCCTTGTGCACCAGGTTAACGCCCTGGACGGTCACGCGGCCCTTCTCGGGAAAGGCAAAGAGAACCTCGCCCTGTGCGCCCTTGTCCTTGCCAGCGATGACCTTGACGGTATCGCCTGTCTTGATGTTCATCTTCGTCATCTTCTTCTCACCTTCCCCTAAAGCGTCTCGGGTGCGAGGGAGACGATCTTCATGAACTTGCGGTCACGCAGCTCGCGGGCGACGGGCCCGAAAACGCGCGTGCCACGGGGAGCGCCGGAATCGTCAACCACGACGGCGGCGTTCTCATCGAACTTGATGTAGGAGCCGTCCTTGCGACGGACCTCCTTCTTGAGACGGACGATGACGCAACGAACGACGTCGCCCTTCTTGACCTGACTGTTGGGGGCTGCCTCCTTGACGCTGCAGACGATGATGTCGCCCAGGCCGGCGTAGCGGCGCTTGGAGCCGCCGAGGACCTTGATGCACTGAACCTTCTGTGCACCGCTGTTGTCAGCAACAGTCAGCATTGATTGCATCTGAATCATGGGAATACCTTCCTGCTACTCTAGCTGACTACTTGGCCTTCTCGACGATGTCGAGCAGGCGCCAGCGCTTCTGCTTGGAGAGCGGACGAGTCTCCATGATGCGGACGGTATCGCCCACACCGGCCTCGTTGCCCTCGTCATGCGCGTGGAACTTCTTGGTGGTGGTGATCATCTTGCCGTAGACGCGGTGCGGCTTGCGCTCCTCGATCTGCACGACGATGGTCTTGTCGTTTGTAGCCGAGACGACGACGCCCTGGCGAACCTTACGACGATTACGCTCTTCGTTCATTTAAGCTTCGCTCCTTTCCTTAAGCGGTCGCTTCGGCTGCAGCGCGAATCTCGCGTGCACGCAGCTCGGTGCAAATACGGGCAATGTCCTTCTTGACGACCTTCACGCGCGCGGTGTTGTCCAGCTGGCTCGTGGCCATCTGGAAGCGCAGGTTAAAGAGCTCGGTGCGCGCCTCGGTCAGCTTGTCGTTGAGGTCGTCGGTAGTGAGCTCGCGAATCTCTGCAGGCTTCATTTACTCGTCGCCTCCTTCTTCCTCAGTGGTGGCGGCAGCGGGGGCAGCTGCAGCGGTGCTCTCCTTGGCAGCCTTGGAGCGGCCACGAGCGGAATCCTTGGCATGGGCCTTGGCGTACTCCGCAGCACGCTCGGCGGCATCCTCGCGAATCACCATCTTGCACTTGATGGGCAGCTTGTTGATGGCAAGACGCATGGCCTCGCGGGCATCGTCGGGCTGGACGCCATCGATCTCGAACATGATGCGACCGGGCTTGACGACGGCCACCCACTCTTCGGGATTGCCCTTGCCGGAACCCATGCGGGTCTCTGCCGGCTTCTTGGTGATGGGCTTGTCCGGGAAGATCGTGATCCACACGCGACCGCCACGCTTCATGTAGCGAGTCATGGCGATACGAGCGGCCTCGATCTGGCGGTTGGTAATCCAATGCGACTCGAGCGCCTGGATACCGTAGGAGCCAAAGTTGAGGTTGTTGCCTCCCTTGGACTTACCCTTCATGGAGCCGCGCTGGACCTTGCGGTGCTTGATGCGCTTGGGCATTAACATTAGCGATCCCTCCTCTCGCCACGACGGCCACGGCCGCGACGCTGGGCGGACGTGCCCTCGAGCGCAGGATTCTTCTTGTCCTGGCCGGGAAGGACCTCGCCGTAGTAGACCCAGACCTTGATACCGCAGGAACCCATCGTGGTATGGGCGGTGGCAAAGCCGTAATCGATCATTGCGCGCAGGGTGTGCAGGGGCACGCGACCCTCGCGGTACCACTCGCGACGGCTCATCTCGGCGCCACCGAGGCGACCGGAGCACTGGATACGGATGCCCTGAGCACCCGACTTGCGCGCGGACTGCACGGCCTTGCGCATGGCACGACGGAACGCAACGCGGCCCTCGAGCTGCTCCGCGATGGACTGCGCGATGAGATTGGCGTCGAGCTCGGGGCGCTTGACCTCGATGACCTCAACGCTCACATGGCCACCGGAGATCTTCTCGAGCTCCTTGCGGAGCACGTCAACCTCGGCGCCCTTCTTGCCGATGACGATGCCAGGACGGGCGGTCGTGATGATGACCTTGATCTTGTCGCCAGCTCGCTCGATCTCCACGCGAGAAAGGGCGGCATTGCTGAGCTTCTTCTCGACGTACTTGCGCAGCTTGAGATCGTTCTCGAGCGTGGCGGCGTAGTCGTTACCTGCATACCAGCGGCTGCGCCAATCCTCGGTGATGCCGAGGCGGAAGCCTGTCGGCTTAACTTTCTGACCCATGACCCTTACGCCTCCTCTCGCGTAGCTACGATGATGGTGATGTGGCTCGTGCGCTTCATGATGGGGCTTGCGGAACCCTTGGCGCGCGGGCGATAACGCTTTATGGTCGGACCCTCGTCAACGTAGGCAGCCTTGACCACCAGGTTCTCCGGGCGCACGCCGTACTTGTTCTCGGCATTGGCAGCCGCAGACGATACGACCTTGGAGACGACCTCGGAAATGGCGCGCTCGTTGAAGCGCAGGATGTCGAGCGCGTCGACAACCTCCTTGCCGCGAATCTTGTCGACGACGATGCGAGCCTTGCGCGGAGAAACGCGCACGTACTTTGCAACAGCCTTAGCTTGCATTTGCGCTCCTCCTAATCTTTCTTATGGGCGCGGAACGTGCGGGACGGGGAAAACTCGCCCAGCTTGTGTCCGACCATCGACTCGGTGACATAGACGGGGACGTGACGACGACCATCGTGCACGGCGATGGTGTGGCCCACCATCTCGGGGAAGATCGTCGAGGAACGGCTCCAGGTCTTGATGACGTTTTTCTCGCCAGCCTCGTTCATCGCAATGATGCGCTCGAGGAGGCGCGGCTCCACATAGGGGCCCTTTTTGAGACTTCTACTCACGGTTATCTCCTTCGATTACTTCTTGCGACGACGGATGATGAGCCTACCCGACGCCTTCTTGGGGTTACGCGTACGATGACCCTTGGTGGGAACACCCCACGGGGTAACCGGATGGCGACCAGCGGACTTGTTCTTGCCCTCGCCACCACCATGCGGATGGTCGACGGGGTTCATGACGGTACCGCGGACGGTAGGACGCACGCCCATCCAACGCTTGCGACCGGCCTTGCCGATGCGGATGTTGGAGTGCTCGGCGTTGCCGACCTCACCCACAGTGGCGCGGCAGTCGAGCAGGACACGACGCATCTCGGAGCTCGGCATGCGCAGGATGGCGTAGCCTCCCTCCTTGCCCATGAGCTGAATGCTCGTGCCGGCGCTGCGAGCCATGGCGGCACCCTTGCCCGGCTGGAACTCGACGGCATGCACGAGCGTACCGACGGGGATGTTGGCCAGCGGCAGAGCGTTGCCCGGCTTGATGTCGGCCTCGGGACCGGACTCGACGGTATCGCCGACCTTCAGGCCCTTAGGCTGCAGAATGTACGCCTTGGCGCCATCTGCATAGTTGAGCAGCGCGATGCGCGCGGAACGATTCGGGTCGTACTCGATGGACGCGACCTTGGCCGGGATGCCATCCTTGCGACGCTTGAAGTCGATCTTGCGATACTTGCGCTTATGACCGCCACCCTGGTGACGGGTCGTGATGCGACCATAGTTATTGCGGCCGGCCTTCTTAGGCAGCGGCTCCAGCAGCGACTTCTCGGGGGTCGTCGTCGTGATCTCTGCAAAATCAGAGACCGTCTGGAAACGACGTCCCGGGGAAGACGGCTTGTACTTCCTTACTCCCATGAACTAACTCCTTTGCTCCGATGGCCGCTCAACCGCTATGGGAACGGAGGTGGTGCACCTCCATACGGTTGTCGACTCCGGACTTACCACGGTGCCGGGTGGCTCCACATCGAGCGCTCGACACCCTTAAAGCCTCCCCGCACCAAGGGGAAACTCAGTAACCGATTAATCCTGGCTTGCGAACAGCTCGATCTTGTCACCCTCGGCGAGCGTGACGATGGCCTTCTTCCAGGTGCGCGTGCGACCCTGCACATAGCGCTGACGCTTGGGCTTGGACTTCACGTTGGCAGTGTTCACCTTGGTGACGTGCACGTTGAAGATCTCCTCGATTGCCTTGGCAATCTCGATCTTGCTGGCAGTCTTGGCGACCTCGAACGTGTAGCGGTTGAAGTCCTGCATATCAAACGAACGCTCGGTGATGATCGGGCGGATGATGATCTGACGTGCCTCCATTAGCTCAGCACCTCCTGAACATACTCGACGGCGTCCTTGGTCATAACCAGAGACCCGTTGTCGAGCAGGTCGTAGGTGTTGGACTCGGAAGCGCCAATGACGCGAACCTTCTCGAGGTTACGGAAGGAAAGGAACGAGTTGACATCCTCATCGTTGACGACGACGGTCACACGACCCTTGCAGCCGAGAGCCTCAAGGGCCTTGGCAGCGGACTTGGTCGAAGGCTTGTCGAAGTTGAAGCCATCGACGACGAAGAGCTCGTCTGCCGCGAGCTTGCCGGAAAGCACGGAGGCCATGGCGAGCTTGACGACCTTGTTGTTCACGCGGAAGGCGTAAGAACGGGGATGCGGACCGAAGACGACACCGCCATGACGGAACTGTGCGGCGCGCGTCGTGCCCTGGCGAGCACGGCCGGTGCCCTTCTGGCGGAACGGCTTGCGGCCACCGCCGGAAACCTGACCACGCGTCTTGGTGTCGTGCGTACCCTGGCGACGAGCTGCCATCTGGCTGCGAACAACCTGATGGATGCATGCGCCGTTGGGCTCGATGGCGAAGATGCCATCGGAGACCTCGATCGTGCCCGCAGACTTGCCAGCGGAGTCAGTGATCTTGATTTGTGCCATTGATCTGCCCTCCTCTAAGCCATGCGGATCTGAACGAGAGCGCCCTTGCCACCGGGAACGGCACCCTTGACCAACAGAAGATTGTTCTCCTCGTCCACGCGCACCAGCTTGAGGTTGCGAACCGTCACGCGGTCGCAGCCCATGTGGCCGGGAAGACGCAGACCCTTGAGAACGCGCGCGGGGTACGCGCACATGCCCACCGAACCGGGAGCACGGTGGAAGTGGTGACCGTGGCCACCGGGGCCGCCGGCAAAGCCGTAGCGCTTGATAACGCCAGCGAAACCCTTGCCCTTGCTTACGCCCGTGACGTCAACCTTGTCGACATCGTTGAACGCCTCGACGGTGAGCGTGTCACCGACTGCATGCTCAGAGGCGTCCTCGACGCGAACCTCGCGCAGATAGCGCATGGGGCTTACGCCCGCCTTCGCGAAGTGGCCCTGCATGGGCTTGTTGACCTTCTTTTCCTTGATGTCACCAAAACCGATCTGGACGGCCTCGTAGCCATCGGTCTCGGTGGTCTTGACCTGCGAGATCACGCAGGGGCCAGCCTGGATGACGGTCACGGGAACGATGGTGTCATCTTCTCCCCAGACTTGCGTCATGCCCAGCTTACGGCCGAGAATCGTATTGACCATTGCCAACCTTACTGTCAGGCGATCTTGAGGCGGAAAGCTCCTTGCTTTCTCTCAGCGGATCGCGGCTTCGAGCCTCCTCCCTTTGCACGTGAGATTTGCGCCAGGAGATAGACACACTGCGCCAAAAATGCACAGCGTTCGATATATTACCCCTGTGCGTCAAGGAATGCTAGGAAAAGTTTGGGATTGGGCAATTAACGTTTCACAGTCGCATGCGCATCGGCATCCAGCGCTAATCACCAACGCTTTCCCAATCGACAGCAGCTGCCGATGCGCTATTTTCGCGTTTTCCTAGTCCGTGCTGACAACGCCTGTACGTTTATTTCGTTTTCCTAGCCCGCACAGACGATGCGTGCACGTTTTTGACGCTTTCTAAGGCAAAAGATCGTGCCAGTCCTAGGGAAACGAAATAAACAAGCAAGCTCCCTGTTTCGGCCCTAGGAAAACGTCAAAAACGTGCACTGCCCTTGGCCCAACACTAGAAAAACGTCGAAAAACGCGCATGCCCCGTGAATTGAAACCCGGACTCCCGAAAGAGCATGCGCCAGGCCATCGCAAGGCCTAACGCTAGAACTCTCGCTGCCATCCGCCACACGCTCGCTTGATTACCCACGAGGGCTCATGAAGCAAGCCTTTGCGTAGGTCATACTGCGCAGCCTGATATTCGAGCGTTTGCCGGGGCATACGCCTGCCAATCACGCGAAGTATGGGTCGCGCGATCCCCTCGAAAGCAACCTGGTTATATAGTTGCGGCTTGGTGAGGAGAAACACCCTGTAGCCCATGGCCTCGAGAGCGGCGCGGCGCATCTCATCCTGTGCCTGCTTTTGATAGCCAGTATGATGCTGTTCGGAGGTGTACTCGACGATGCACTTCGCATCACGCCAAAGCAGATCGCCATAGCAATCCTCGTAGCCAAGGGTGCGGGCAACCGCCGGACGCAATCTGACGTGTCCGTTCAGCTCAGGCAACGGACATCCGTAACCACCCTGCATCGCGGGCAAGCACAGCAAGAGGCACGCATCAATCTCTGGCGGCGAGGCCGCTCCGTCCACGAGGAAGCGAAGTGCCCTGCGAGCTTGCTTCACGCCCCTTGCGGGTCCGGCCTTCTTGACATAACGAGCCAGCTTCTCCGCGCTCGTCACCATTTCGCGACGTCCCGTCAGACAGCCAGTTTCGTCAAACGAGAACGCCGAGCACAGAAGATCGCCCGCCTTGACAAGCTCGCGAAGCGAAAGCATCCCCGCGAGCCGCAAAAAACAACACTCGGGAGAGACGACAGGCAGGCCCTCAATAGACAAGACAGAGGAACCGCGCGGCAAGCCGACATGCGCCACGCGGCAAAGAACGCCATTTCTGTTGAGAAACTCGCGTACGTCGGTAGCAACCACATGGACACACTCATCGGGAGCATATGTCCAGTCGGGCAGGTTTCCGATGTCAAGCCGGTCGAGCAGTGTCTCGCGCAAGTGGTGTTTAGACGGGCCGGCCTCCGCAGATTCAAACATCCAGTAGGCAAGTGCGCAATCGGCATCAATATTCAATGTCATAGACCCTCGCTTTCCCTTGGAGAGAGATTGAGCTGCCGTCTTGCGTTGAACTAATCGTTGCTCGGTTGGTAGTTAGATAGAGCAAAGGCTTATGGTCAGGCGTTAGCCGGGAGAAGAATGGGTCCCAGCAGATCACGCGAGGCGAAAACGGAACTGCAAAAATACCAACCAACAGCAACGGATATTAAAAGGGAAATAGATTAACGGCCTCCGTGCACGTGAACGCATTGTAGTAGGATTCTCGATACGAGCCATGGCCTATACAACAACATGCAGCTCCGCATATTCAAAACCCCGCTCATATCAATGTAATCCTTTTGGTTTACGCCCTCTGACATGGAATCATGTGCGTGCCCTGACGACCACGAAACCCATTTCCCCTTGAATGGAGCATGCAGGAAACTCGCTATCAACTCACTTGACCGCGAGCGCCGAATAATCGGCTGGTACCTGCACTAGAATGCTCCAGGAGAGGAGAGAGATCGATGTCAATGGAAAACACGGGGAAACAGAAAGTGTTCTGGCGCGGTTGGGCAATGGTGGGACTCGCCTTCATCTTGTCGATCGTGCCGCAGGGATTCGGTATCTATCACTTCAGCATGATACGCGGCTCCCTGGTCGACGCGTTGGGGGCAACGTCGGCCGAAGTAGGGTTTGCGTACTCATGGTTCGCACTCAGCCTGGCGATTATGGGGCTGTTCATCGGGAGTATCTTGAACAAAGTAGGCGTGCGATGGTCGGTGCGTATCTCAGCGGTAATCTATTCCATCGGCTTCGTCGTCGTGGCATTTGCCACCAACCTGCCAATGGTCTTCGTCGGATACATCCTTTTGGGCGCCGGCAACGCATTCGCCGGTGTCCTTATCGTCACCGGCATTCCATCTAATTGGATTGTCAAGCGTAGAGGTATCGCCAATGGCGTGATCTGGGGCGCGACTTTCTTCGCATCCCTCATCTGCACGAACTTCGTCGCCTTCTTCGTCACCAACTACAACTACCAAGTGGCGTTAGTCGGCCTTGCCATCCTCAGCTTCATCGTCATAATGGCCGTCTCGTTCTTCATCGTATGGCGACCGCAAGACGAGGGCCTCCTGCCTGACGGACTCACCCCAGAGCAGGCATCCGAGAAGCTCGAGGAAGCGGGCAGCGCTAAGGTCGTCGGTCTCACGCGCGGACAAGCCATGAAGACCCGCACTTTCTGGGTCATGTTCGTCGCTATCTTCCTCATCGGCGTCGGTGAGATGGGCCCGTTCCAGAATCTCGTCATGTTCACACGCTCTATGAATTTCGACATCGCATTGGGCGCCGCCATCATGAGCACGATCGGTTTCGTAAGCCTGTTCGCGAAGCTCGGTTGCGGCTGGCTTATCGACAAGTTTGGCGCCCGCATCGCATACTTGACCTGCGAGATTCTTGCCGGTGCCGGCCTCGCGCTCATGATGTTCATCACCCCCGAATCGAGCCTCGCCTTCGTCTGGGCCTCGGTCATCCTCTTCGGCTTTGGCGAAAGTGCCGCTATCGTCTGCTTCACAGCCGCATGCGGGCAGTTCATGGGCGTCAAGAACTACGCGCAGATTTTCGGCGTGATCTTCCTTGCAAAGGCGCTTGGCGACGCCGTGGGCTCTCCCCTAATCGCAGCCATCGCGGAAGGCGCGATGGGATGGTCTGGCGCATTCGGCATAGCCGCCGCTTGCTGCATCGTATCAGCAATCATCTTCCTGTTCGCTCGCAAGGAGAAGAGTCTCATCGACCTCGAGAAACAGGCGGCCCAAGAAATGCAGGAAGCTTTGAGTAACACGGACGCAAAGGAATGATGCAACACCATGTGCTACGGATGCAGGAACTGCGGGAAGTGCGGCAATGCGCCGTCCGCAAGAGCGCAACGAAAGATGCTTTGTCCTACATGCGACAAGCTGCAAGAGCTGGACGACGAGGGAAGATGTGCTTCATGCGGCATGCGTATCGCCCCGCCCATGATCAAAGCGCCCGGGCGAAGTGATTGACTACGGATGCCAGATAACCGAAACCCTCGCGCGAACGGGAGGCGGCGTCTCATCGAGACGCCGCCTTATTCATGCTACCCGTCATATTATCCAAAACCCTAACCGCGCATATGCATGATTATCTCTTGCTGGGAATGCATGTCGACTTTGGTGTATATGCGATAGAAATGCGTCTTCACCGTGCTCGGCGACACCATGAGCACCTCGGCAATCGAAACGGTGTTGTAGCCGCATGCCAAAAGGAAGAAGACCTCGGTCTCTCGTGGGGTGAGCTGCTTTTCTTCTGCAAACTTCTGGCAACGCTGTTTGAACGCTTCCATCTCCTGGGTATCGTTTCCGTGCCATGGCGACTCGATGCCATCGTCCAGGTTGCGCACCACCCCCTCATTCACAGGATTGCCCTGATTGAAAATCTGCAACGTATACATGAACACCGCTGACATGCACGCGAGACATGGGATTGCGACCCAAACAAGAGGGCTGATTAATTGCTCGTACGAGCCCATCAGCATTCCGATGACGATTCCCAAGAACAGCCCTATAAGAGGAGGAAACCGCCCTTCAGAAAGCTTAAACATGACGCTTTCATTGAACGCATGAGCATAATTAATGAGAAACGTGATGTTCGAAAGACCCTGATAGAAAACAAAGGCGATCGCGATGAGCATCGCGAAGGGAAACACGTATGGGATGGACGAAGCAATGCAGAAAGAAACGAGGATGCATAGGGGCAGATACACCCTTGATGTCTCTCCCAGGCCAACCATGAGCTTTGATTTGATGAATGGGAAGAAGGCGCCGACAACCAAGCACGTAACCAAAGCTCCAGCCCCGAACGCGACCGACCAGTACCTGAATCCTACGGCGTATGCGATGCCAAAAGCGAGCATCAGAGTCGTCCAATACAGGTGGGTCCTTGGAGCTAGGGCATAAAAGACGTTCCTCGACTCGATGGCATCCTTTGCCTTCCTGCACTTCTTGCGAACGCCGGAGATGATCCACACCAAAGAAGACAGCGGACAAAGAGCAAAGAATACGCATTCACGAACCTGCTCCTGCAAGAACATGATCACGAGGGCGATAAGAACCCCGATGCATACGGGAATCATATGCCATGCCACCGAAGACATCGAACCTTTGGGACTCGACAGCTCGGCCCAGAGCCCCGACATGAGCGATGCATGGATTCCCATCATCAGACCCATGACACAGAGCAAGTCCATGCCGAGCTCGGGAAATGACCCACCGTAAACGAACGAGCAGTATCCGCATGCGGCCGCTATGATGCTCACCGCCATAAGGAACGCATCGATAGCCACAGGTCGCGAGAACATGATGACGACGAGCCGCTTGAAACGAACGATGAACCGAACCACCGTATAAGACCCGAAATACAACCCCGTCACAAAAAGGGCTTGGAGCATATCCAGTTGCATCGAATTGGCCAGTATCCCGAACAATCCTGCATACACGAGCATCATCGCAACGTGCGTGAGCATCGTGTCGACCCCGAAAGAGGAATCGAAACGAACGGATTCGGATACGTTCGAGCTGTCATGCTCGTCTTTCACAGTGCTGGATTCCATCGTTGCGCCCCCATTGCTTAATGTGAATCGCGCAGTCTCATAATTATATTGCATCGCATTCACGCCCTTTGTCCTTTGCGGAAACCCGCTGCCAATGCACGGCAAAAAGCCAACTCGCCCGTATGCAAGCTGGCTTTCTGCCGAAGGAGTAACGCCCCGCAGGGGAAGCGCTGGGGGAGGGTAGCGCTGAGGGTGCCTGCGGGAAGGAGGGACGAGCAATCAGAGAGTCATGAACATGGTCTTTCCGTTTTCCCTCATGATCTCCTGTGCTTCGTCAACGTCAACCACTTTCAAGCATTTCGCTTGGCAGTGTTTTACGCACGAGGGCAATTTGCCCTTTGCGGTGCGTTCAGCACAAAGCGTGCATTGCTTGGTAATCGTGGGCATAAACGAGTACTGCCAATTGCGATCGTCGATCTGCCACGGACCGATTTGGGAGACGATGATGCCATATTGCCCCAGAGGAAGGTCATATTCCATCTGACATGCCACTTCGCAGGAGTGACAACCTGTGCACCATTGATAATCTACAAGAAGTCCTTTCCTGGACATGCCTATTCACCTTCCTTGACCTTGTATACCTTGCAAAGATGAGTGCGATTACGTGACCCCACGCCTGTACGGCATTCTTTCCAAGCACTGAGCTTGTTGATGTTCAGATCGCGTACGTCATAGAGGTTTTCGGGATCTCCCTCAGGATGCCACCATCCAACCGATGTGCTCATAACGCGTGGATCGATGCCGGTGAGGAATTCGACTTGACGCTTAGCCCTGTCGGTGCGATCGCCATCGCCAATGGGTCCCTCGACCCACACCCACTCGCCTTCTTCCAGGCCGAGCGCCTTGCCGGTATCCGGATGCATCTGGATGAGCGGTTCCGGGTTGATTTGCCTCAGGTGCGGTATCTGGCGATGCTCTGAGTGGAAGGTGCCCCACAAACGTGCGCCCGTCGTAAGGACGAAGGGGTACTCCTCGTAGAAATCCGGAGTGGATACCGGTGAGATGCCAGGCTCTTCATATACCGGGAACGGATTCTCGCCGATGTTCGCGAAAGCAGTCGACCAGAGCTCGCAGCGACCCGTAGGCGTGGTGAACCCGACGGTCTCGTCAGGACGAAGCAGGCCCTTCTCATAGTTGTAGTAGTTGAATGGCAAGTATGCGGGAGCGATCTCTTGCATCTCGTCATATTTGTAGCCTGTCTCGGCCATGATATAAGAATACATCTCCTCGACAGTCCCCCAAGGCCAAGCTTCCGGATTGAATCGACGGCCGAGCTCCAGACAGATCTGTTGGTCGGAACGGGCCTCACCTGCTGGCTCCACGGCTTTGTTGATGGTCTCGCCGCGCTGGCAACCATCGCCAACGCGAATGCCTGCGCGCTCGGGAAACAGGGCAACGGGTAAAACGATGTCTGCAAGTGCGACGATCGAAGGGGTCTTGAACAAATCGACCATGACGTTGAATTCGGACTTGCTGAATGCCTCTATCGTCGTCTCCAGTTCAACTGCACCGTTCGCAAGGGGGTTGACGGTCTGCAGCCAGCAAGCTTTGATGGGGTAAGGCTTGCCCGTGAGAAGGGCTTCGATGCATTGGGCGTTGCCAGCGGAACCGAAGAAGTTCTTCGTGACGGGGCTATAATCCCATCCCAACATCTTGTCTTCCTGCTCTTTGGACAAGAACTCGCGTCCCCAGCCAGATATGTAGGTAAGGAGCTCGGGCGGGCGAATCATAGTGCCCGGTTTATCAAGATTGCCGGTGATGATCATGAGGCAGACGATGGCACGGCTGGCGTTGAGACAGTCGTCGCGCTGATCGAGAGCGACGCCCCACTGCACCAAAGCGCGGTCAGCAGTCGCATACATCCTCGCTGCATCACGGATGACCTCGGGCGTGACCCAGCAGATTTCGGCGACCTTTTCCGGCGTATAGTCCTTCACGTGCTCTTTGAATTCGTCGAAACCGTAAGCCCAACGATCGACGAAGTCGTGATCGTAAAGATCCTCCTCGATGATAACGTTGGCCATGCCGAGCGCAAAAGCAGGATCGGTACCCGGACGAATCTGCGCCCACACTTCGGCATTCGCCGCAAGCCAAGTAAGACGAGGATCAACGCAGAGAATGCGCGAGCCTCGTTGCATGCAGTCGACGACCCAGTGGCCATAAGCTCCGTCAGAATTGGCGACGAGCGGATCGTTACCCCAAATGACGATGACATCAGGCACTTCCCACTCAGGATTGTCGAAACGGTCCGCGAACTGCTGCGAAAAATCACCCACCCAGAACTCGCCGGTGAGAAGCCTGCAAGCGAGGATGCGCGGTACGTAGCAGGAATGCTGCGCGATGTTGAACGAATAGTTCGGACTTCCAAAAGACCAGGCCAGACGTGAGATGTAAGGAGCTATGTCACGGCCGGTGCCCTGCCAGAACATGATGGACTCTGCACCGTAATGCTCCTTGTAGTAATTAAAACGCTCCTCGATGGTGTCAAGAGCCTCGTCCCAGGAGATGCGTTCCCATACGTCCTTGCCACGATCCTCCCTTGCGCGCTTCATGGGATACAAGATACGGTCTTCGTGGTTCACCACTTCTTTGAGTGCCAGACAACGCACGCAAAGGCGACCCTGGTTGTAGGGATTTTCCGGATCTCCCTCCACCTTGACGATCTTTTCGCCATCAGAGTACATGAGCACTCCGCAGCCAAGATGACAGCCGGGGGCAGACCATGCGCTTCCGCGCGTGACCTTCAGCCCATCCTCCTCATAGCGAAAAGGATGCTCGTGTTCCACGCACACGAGATCCATTTTCTGGGGTTGATCGATTTCTTCAGCCTGAGCCATTTTGTCCCTTCCTCTCTGAATTTGACACTTGGGAAGAAACTACCTGGAAAGAGTGTGTCAATCGTCCGTCCGGATGGATGATTGCTCGAAAGCGCCCCTAGCTCTTTTGGCGTATGTGCTCCAAACGTCCTTTCATCACGATTGGGGCAACTCCGGAATCACGGTTTCTACTCGCCTGGCGTTTCGATTCGATGCGATAAAACCCCAGATCGTCATGTAATTCGAAACGATGACGACTATGTGGCGCAAATCATATCTTCGAACGGACGTAGAAAAACGCTTCGCAATCTATCTTCTTATAGGTCAGCGAACGGGGCAGAGAGGCTCCTCTGAATAGATACCAAATCATCGCTGGCGAACAAGACCAAAGGAGGGAAAGTATGAAACAAAAGTGGATCGGCCTTGTCCTTGCGATCATCGCGTTCATCTTAGGAATGACGCTGCCGATCGAAGGGCTGTCGCAGCAAGGCACGATGGCCTTGTTTACGCTCATTGGTGCGGTATGCCTATGGGTATGCGGGACGCTTCCGCTGGCAATCTCTGGCCTAGGATGCATGCTCGTGCTCATCGTGACGGGAGTGGGCACGGCAAGCGAAGTTGTCGGCAACTTCATGAACACGGCGGTGCTGTTCCTCATCTACTGCTTCGCGTTCGGAACGGTATTCAAGAAGACCAGCGTCTCGAAGAAGGTCGTTGGCAGTATTCTGCGTTTGAGCAAGGGCAAATCGAAGACCATCGTCTTGGGCTTCATGATGATCTCTTGCATTCTTTCGTTCTTCATGCACAACCTCGCGGTCATCGCCATCATGATGCCCATCGGCGTTGAGATTCTCGAGACCCTAGAACAGGAGAAGATCAAATCCAACATCGGCAAGTGCCTCATGATTGGCCTGCCCATCGCTGCCATGGTCGGCGGTGCCGGCACTCCCATCGGAGCCTCGATGAACGTGCTCGTCATCGGTCTGGTCGAGAGCATGACCGGACAGGTCATCAACTTCGGTCAGTGGACCGTCCTGGCTGCCCCTGTCGCCATCATCTGCACCTGGGCATCGTATTTTGCACTAACCCGCATCTACAAGCCTGAGACGTTGGAGTCTGACCGGGTAAAGATCCTCGTTGCCGACTTCGACGCACTGCCCAAGATGACTGGTCGCGAGATTTATACCATGAGCGTCCTTGTCATTTCCGTTATCCTCATGATTTTAGGCACTTGGGTTCCCATGCTCACGATCCTCAATGTCGGTTTGGGATTCCTGGTAGTCGCGACATTGCCCGGCATCCAGCTCGTGAGCTGGAAGGAGATTGTCGAAGACGTGAGCTGGGAAGCATTCATCATGTTCGGCACCGTGAACACGCTCGTTGGTTCGCTCCTTTCTACAGGTGCCGTTGCATGGCTTTCGGGTGTGCTCTCCTCTTCCATCGGAGGCTTGCCAATCATCGTCATCCTGTTGCTCTTCGGCCTCATCACACAGGTGCTTCATGCGTTGTGCCCTGTCGGAACCGCACTCTCCGCGATGGTCTTCCCCGCATTTGCAGCAGTCGCCATCGGCACCGGTGCCATTCCTATCGCCGTCGTAGCATTGATCTGCGCGTTCGGCTTTGGCGTCCAGTACATCATCCCCATCAACCTGCCCTTCATCATCACAATGGGCACCGGATACTACGACACCAAGCACTCGATCCTTCCAGGCATCTTCCCTGCAGTCGTCATGATCGTGCTTATGGCCGTTTGGTTCCCTGTTTGCTGCGGATTCCTCGGGCTGTAGCAAATCCACAACTCGCGCGCAGATAATCGCGGTTTGACAAGGAGGCGGCCATAGAGGCCGCCTCCTTCGTATCCGCAGACTATGCATGCAAGATATTTGAGCCATAAGTTCATAGCCATGTAAATTTATAGCGTTTTCCTAGGATGGCAGAACCCCTCAAACATGTTTTTCACGTTTCTCTAGGGCTGGATGACTCAGAACCCTAGGAAATCGTGATTTTCTTGTACCGGGCTCGGTATCAGCCTAGGAAAACGCGATTCTCATACACGGAGCTCGTCCTCATCCTAGGAAAACGCCATTTCTTAACACGCGGGCTTCACATACGCACCTTGCATGCGAACGCGACCCGCAGTCGAACAAGAAAAGGGGCCGTTCTTGATGAACGGTCCCCTTCCCCTGCATGCAGCCTAGCGATCTGCATGGGGCACAAAACGGGAGAGCGCCGCAGGTTTCCCCGCGGACGCTCCCCTCGATAGCCATCGCGTTATGACGTGGCGGCGCTCGCTCTATACCCTAGAGCTTGATCTCGATGTCGACACCAGCCGGCAGGTCGAGACGCATGAGCGAGTCGACGGTGTTGGGCGTCGGGTCGAGGATGTCGATGAGGCGCTTGTGCGTGCGCATCTCGAACTGCTCGCGCGAGTCCTTGTTGACGTGCGGCGAGCGGATAACGGTATACAGATTACGCTCGGTCGGCAGCGGGATGGGTCCGCTGATGCGCGCACCGGTCTTGGCTGCGGTCTCGACGATGAGCTTGGTCGACTTGTCGACGATCTCGTGATCGTAGCCCTTGAGCCTGATGCGAATCTTTTGCTTCTTGTTGGCCACTTAACTCAAACCTCCATATATCAAGCGGATTCGCGCTACTCGGCGCTGCCGCCAGCCTTCTTGATGATTTCCTCGGACACGCTCTTGGGAACGGGGCGATAGGAGTCGAACTGCATGTTGTAGGACGCACGGCCCTGCGTGGCAGAGCGCAGGTCGGTTGCGTAGCCAAACATCTCGGACAGCGGAACGAGCGCGATGATGGCGGTAGCCGTGCCACGCTCCTCCTGGCCCTGAATCTGGCCACGGCGGGAGTTCAGGTTGCCCATGACGTCGCCCATGTACTCCTTGGGCGTCTCGACCTCAACGCTCTCGACAGGCTCGAGCAGGATCGGATCGGACTTGCGCAGGGCCTCCTTGATGGCCATGGAGCCAGCGACCTTGAATGCGGCCTCGGAAGAGTCGACATCGTGATAGGAACCATCAACGAGCTCGACGGCAACATCGAGGACGGGATAGCCGGCAATGACACCGCTCTGCAGAGCTTCCTCGATGCCCTTCTCGACAGACGGGATGTATTCCTTGGGAATCGCGCCGCCAACGATCTTGTTCTCGAAGGTGAAACCAGAACCCGGCTCGCCCGGACGCATGTTGATGATGGCGTCGCCGTACTGACCACGACCACCGGACTGGCGGACGAACTTGCCCTGAACGTTGAGGACCTCGTGACCCGGCTTCTCACGATAGGCAACGCGCGGCTTGCCGACGTTTGCCTCGACCTTGAACTCGCGGGTCAGGCGATCGATGATGATCTCGAGATGCAGCTCGCCCATGCCGGCGATGATGGTCTGACCGGTCTCCTCGTCGGTATGAACCTGGAAGGTCGGGTCCTCCTCGGCGAGCTTCTGCAGACCCACGGCGAGCTTGTCCTGCTCGGCCTTGGTCTTGGGCTCGACGGCGATGTCGATAACGGGATCGGGGAAATCCATGGACTCGAGGATGATGGGATGGTCCTCATCACACAGGGACTCGCCGGTCGTCGTATTCTTGAGGCCGACAGCTGCGACGATGTCACCCGTGGAGCAGTAATCGACATCATGCTGCTCGTTGGAATGCATCTCGAGGATACGGCCGATGCGCTCCTTCTTGCCGTTGTTGGCATTGATGACATAGGAGCCGGAATCCAGACGGCCCGAATAGACGCGCAGATAGGTGAGCTTGCCGACATAGGGGTCGGTCATGATCTTGAACGCCAGAGACGAGAACGGCTCCTTGTTGGAAGGCTTGCGCTCCTCCTCCTGGTCCGTGTCGGGATTGATGCCGACGACAGGCGGCACGTCGAGCGGGCTGGGCAGGTAGTCGACGACTGCGTCGAGCAGCTCCTGGACGCCCTTGTTCTTGTAGGCGGAGCCCACGAACACGAGGTTGAGGTCGTTAGCGAGAACGCCAGCGCGCAGGGCCTTCTTGAGCAGGTCGACGGGAATCTCCTCGTCCATGAGGACGAGCTCCATGAGCTCGTCATCGTAATCGGCGGCAGCCTCGAGCAGCTCGGCGCGACGCTCCTCGACGATGTCAACGAACTCGTCGGGGATGGCGTCCATGGGCTCAGGATAGGTCATGCCCTTGTCATCGGCTTTGAAGTCCCATGCAGTCATGGTGACGAGGTCGATGACGCCCCAGAAGTGGTCTTCCTCGCCCATGGGAACCTGAGCGGCGATGGCATGCGCACCCAGGCGATCCCTCATGGTGTCGATCGCGTGGAAGTAGTTGGCACCGATGCGGTCGTACTTGTTGATGAAGGCGATGCGAGGGACCTCGTAGCGCGAAGCCTGACGCCAGACCGTCTCGGACTGCGGCTGAACACCGGCGACGGCGTCGAACACGGCGACAGCGCCATCGAGGACGCGCAGGGAACGCTCGACCTCGGAGGTGAAGTCGACGTGGCCTGGGGTGTCGATGATCTGGATGCGATAGGGCGTGCCGTCCTTCTCCCAGAAGCACGTGGTGGCAGCAGAGGTGATGGTTACGCCACGCTCCTGCTCCTGGACCATCCAGTCCATGGTCGCAGCGCCGTCGTGGACCTCGCCGATCTTGTGGGTCTTGCCCGTGTAGTAGAGGATGCGCTCGGTCGTGGTGGTCTTGCCGGCATCAATGTGAGCCATGATGCCGATATTGCGGGTATCCTCAAGCGGAGTTTTCTTCGTTGCCATTGTGTATACCTCCTACCAGCGATAGTGAGAGAAGGCGCGATTGGACTCGGCCATCTTGTAGACGTCCTCGCGCTTCTTGACGGATGCGCCCAGACCATTGGAAGCGTCCATGATCTCGTTCGCGAGGCGCTCGGCCATGCTGCGCTCCTTGCGGTCGCGCGAGTAGCCGACGATCCAGCGGATGGCGAGCGTCGTGGCACGACGGGAGTTGACCTCGGTCGGGACCTGGTACGTGGCGCCACCGACGCGGCGAGGCTTGACCTCAACCGTGGGACGGACGTTGTCCATGGCCTTCTTGAAGACGCTCAGGGGATCTTCGCCGGTCTTTGCCTCGACGATGTCAAAGGCGCCGTAGACGATGCTCTCGGCGGTCGAACGCTTGCCGTCGAGCAGAATCTTGTTGATGAGCTGCGTGACAAGGCGGTTGTTGTATACGGCATCCGGAGTAATCTCGCGGCGTACTGCAGCTGAACGACGTGGCATTTCTCAATCTCCCCTTTCTTTAGTTCTTGGGCTTCTTGGCGCCGTAGCGGCTACGGGCCTGAGCACGGTCGGACACGGAAGCGGTATCGAGCGTACCGCGGATGATCTTGTAGCGGACACCGGGAAGGTCCTTAACACGGCCGCCGCGGATGAGCACCATCGAGTGCTCCTGCAGGTTGTGACCAATGCCGGGGATGTAAGCGGTGACTTCCATGCCGTTGACAAGACGGACACGGGCAACCTTGCGAAGAGCCGAGTTCGGCTTCTTGGGGGTTGCGGTGTAGACGCGCGTGCAAACCCCACGCTTCTGGGGATTGCCCTTGAGGGCGGGCGACTTGGATTTGTCGACTGCCTTCGCGCGGCCCTTGCGGACCAACTGATTAATGGTAGGCAATGTAGTTCCTTTCGTTTTGCTACCGGTTTACCGTTGTGGTGCTTTTGCAGGTTTCAAAAGCGCAAGGCGGTAGACTACCCGTCTAATCCAAGGCTGTCAAACGCCACGCACCCGGGTGTATCCAAGCTTTTTCATACTCTATCACGCACGAATCCCCTGGTCACAATGACCAGGGGATTCCCGTCTAGATATCACAGCCAAAAACGCTTGACAATTCTAGCCAATCAGACCGTCATCGTCTTGCGTGTTCTCGAGCCTCTCGGTCTCCTCGTCGGTGATGCCGAAGCCGGAATCGCTCATGGCACCAAGCAGCTCGTTGAGCACATCCTCATCGGAAGACGAGTGGCGCTGCGAGGTCGTGCCGATGAAGTCGTCGGGATCGGCGCTGTAAGACTGGGGCACATCGGCGCCCATGTACATCGCGTCTTCCGGCGAGAACAGCATCTCGAGCAACTGCGAGGCATCCGGCTCGTCGTTCTTCTTGGGATCGTCGAGGATGTAGAGCAAGTCGCGTGCCTCGAGACCAGCCCTGAGCTCCTCGATCGCCTTGACGCCAATGCCCTCGATGCGGAACAGCTCGTCCTCCGTCTTGCCGACAAGGTCGCCGACCATCTCGATGCCGGCCTCGCTGAACTTGTTGGCCCAGCGCTGGCTGACACCCAGGTCGTCGAAGAGATACAGCTTGGCAAGCTCGGGTGCAAGCTGCGGTCCACGGCCGCCGAGGTAGCCGCCATTGAGGAACATCGACATATCGCCCGGAGCGCCGCCCAAGTACTCCTCGCCGTTGATGGCCCACTCCTGCGGCTGCGGCAGCAGGCTCTCGGTCTCGCGGAGCTCTTCGGGGGCCCAGTCGGGCAGACGATCGGCACTCGAACCACTGCGGTCGATGCGCTCGCCCTTGTAGGTGAGCTGCAAGTCGCGATAGCGCTTGAGGCCGGTGCCCGCGGGAATGGGCTTGCCGATGATGACGTTCTCCTTGAGGCCCTGGAGCTTGTCGACCTTGCCCTCGATCGCGGCATCGGTCAGCACCTTGGTGGTCTCCTGGAACGAAGCAGCCGACAGGAACGAATCCGTGGCCAGCGAGGCCTTCGTGATACCGAGGATGAGCGGACGTGCGGTGGGCACATCGCCGCCCTCGAGCATGATGCGGTCGACCTCCTCCTCGAACTCGTAACGGTTGACCTGGGCACCCGGCAAGAACTTGGAGCTGCCCGGGTCGGTGACCGTCACCTTGCGCAGCATCTGGCGCGCAATGACCTCAACGTGCTTGTCGTTGATGTCGACGCCCTGAGACGTGTACACGTCCTGGACCTGGTCAACGATGTAGCGCAGCGTCGTATTGACATCGGTGAGACGCAGAAGCTCGTGCGGATCGATGGAACCCTTGGTGAGCTGCTGGCCGACCTCGACGGTGCACATGTCGGAGACGCCCGGCATGAGCTGTGCGCGTGCGCCCGTCTGGTATTCGCGCACCTCGCCGTCCTCGTTGTGGATGGTGAGCGTACGGCTGTCCTTGGTCGCGGAGATCTGCAGCGTGCCGGAAATCTCGGCCAGGATGGCGAGACCCTTGGGCTTGCGTGCCTCGAAAAGCTCGGTAACACGCGGAAGACCCTGCGTGATGTCCTCGCCCGCGACACCGCCGGAGTGGAAGGTGCGCATCGTGAGCTGAGTGCCCGGCTCGCCGATGGACTGTGCGGCGATGATGCCGGCAGCGGTGCCCAGGTTGACCGGACGGCCGGCGGCCAGATCGAAGCCGTAGCACTTCTGGCACACGCCCGAATGCGCATGGCAGGTCATGAGGCTGCGAATCTTCACGGTCTTGACACCGGCATTGGCGAGCTTATCGAGCTCTTCGGCGGTCTCGATGTAATCGCCTGCGCCAATCAGCACCTCGCCCGTGGCGGGATCGACGGCATCGGCAGCCAGGCAGCGGCCGATGAGATTGGTATCGGGCTCGTCCTTGCGGTTGATGACGGACTGCTCGATGCCATCGCTCGTGCCGCAGTCCTCCTCGTGGATGATGACGTCCTGCGCGACATCAACCAGACGACGGGTCAGGTAACCCGAGTCGGCGGTACGAAGCGCGGTGTCGGCCATACCCTTTCGAGAACCGTGCGTCGAGACGAAGTATTCGAGAACGGTCAGGCCCTCACGGAAGTTCGCCTTGATCGGGCGGTCGATGATCTCGCCCTTCGGGTCAGCCATGAGGCCACGCATACCGGCGAGCTGGCGAATCTGCTTGATGTTACCGCGAGCACCGGAGAAGGCCATCATGTAGATCGGGTTGAAGTGGTCGAAGTTGTCGGCCATGGCGTTGCCGACGTCCTCGTTGGCAACGGTCCAGATCTCGACGATCTGACGATGGCGCTCGTCGGCGCTCATGAAGCCCATCTCGTAGTCTTCCTCGACTGCGGCGACCTTCTTGTCGGCCTCGGCGAGGATGTCTGCCTTGTTCGGCGGAATCGTCGCGTCGTAGACGGACACGGTAACACCGGCGCGCGTCGCGTAGTGGAAGCCAAGGGCCTTGAGGCCATCGAGGATCTGCATCATCTCGGGCGTCTTGTAGGTGTTGGCGCAATCCTCGATGAGGCGGCCAACTTCCTTCTTGTCCATGCCATGGTTGATGAAGGCATGCTCCTTGGGAAGCACGCTGTTGAAGATGATGCGGCCGATCGTCGTCTCGATGCGCTCGCCGGCCTTCTTCTCCTCGTAAACGCCATAGGAAGTCTCGACCTTGGTGTCGTACTTGAGGCGCACGAAGATCTTGGCCTGCAGATCGACATCGGCACGGGCGTCATAGGCGTTCTGCGCGTCCTTGAAGTCCATGAAGCAGCGGCCCTCGCCCTCGAAGCCGTCACGTGCGGCGGTGAGGTAGTAGATACCGATGATCATGTCCTGCGTCGGGATGGTGAGCGGCTTGCCGTGTGCCGGCGACTTGATGTTGTTGGAGCTCAGCATGAGCACGCGGGCCTCGGCCTGCGCCTCGCTCGACAGCGGCACGTGCACGGCCATCTGGTCACCGTCGAAGTCTGCGTTGAACGCGGTGCAGACAAGCGGATGCAGACGGATGGCCTTACCTTCGACGAGCACGGGCTCGAAAGCCTGAATGCCGAGGCGGTGCAGGGTTGGTGCGCGGTTGAGCAGCACGGGATGATCGGTGATGACCTCTTCGAGGACGTCCCAGACGAGTGACGCACCGCGATCGACCATGCGCTTAGCGGCCTTGATGTTGGCAGCTTGCTCGAGCTCGACCAGGCGCTTCATAACGAAGGGCTTGAACAGCTCGAGAGCCATCTGCTTGGGAAGGCCGCACTGGTGAATCTTGAGCTGCGGGCCGACGACGATGACCGAACGACCGGAGTAGTCGACGCGCTTGCCCAGAAGGTTCTGGCGGAAGCGGCCCTGCTTGCCCTTGAGCATGTCGGCCAGCGACTTGAGCGGACGGTTGCCCGGACCCACGACGGGGCGGCCACGACGACCGTTGTCGAAGAGGGCGTCGACGGCCTCCTGGAGCATGCGCTTCTCGTTGTTCACGATGATGTCGGGAGCCGAGAGGTCGAGCAGCTTCTTGAGACGGTTGTTGCGGTTGATGACGCGACGATACAGGTCGTTGAGGTCGCTCGTGGCAAAGCGGCCACCATCGAGCTGCACCATCGGGCGCAGGTCGGGCGGGATGACCGGAATGACATCGAGAATCATATCCGTCGGATCGTTGTTGCTGCGGATAAAGGCCTCGACGACCTTGAGGCGCTTGACGGCCTTGGCACGCTTCTGGCCCTTGCCGGTCGCGATGATCTCGCGCAGCTCCTCGGCCGTGGCCTCGAGATCGACATCGCCGAGCAGGTCGCGCACGGCCTCGGCACCCATGCCACCGCGGAAGTAGTCACGGTAGTTGAGGCGCAGCTCGCGATAGAGCGTCTCGTCGGAGATGAGCATCTTGGGCTCGATGCGCATGAGGGTCTCGTAGGCCTCGGTGCGCAGGTCCTTGCGCTCCTCGAACTCCTCGCGCAGGTCGGCGATTTCCTCCTCGACCTCTTCCGGGGTCATGAGGTCTTCCTCGTCGTACTCGCGCTCGCCGTTCTCGTCAAAGTACTCGGTCGACTGGTGGCGCGTCATCTGGATGAGGCGGTCACGCTCGGAATCAAGCTCCTCGAGACCGGCTGCGAGCTCTTCCTCGAGCTCGGCGGCGTCCTCGGCCAGAGCCTCCTTGTCGACCCAGGTGATGATGTTGCTCGCGAAGTACAGAACCTTCTCGAGGTCCTTCGGCGAGATGTCGAGCAGATAGCCGAGACGGCTCGGGCTACCCTTGAAATACCAGATGTGGCTCACGGGCGCGGCGAGCTCGATGTGACCCATGCGCTCGCGGCGAACCTTCGCGCGCGTCACCTCGACGCCGCAACGCTCGCAGACGATGCCCTTGAAGCGGATGCGCTTGTACTTGCCGCAGGCGCACTCCCAGTCCTTGGTCGGGCCAAAGATCTTCTCGCAGAACAGGCCGTCCTTCTCGGGCTTGAGGGTACGATAGTTAATGGTCTCGGGCTTCTTGACCTCACCATGCGACCAGGAGCGGATCTTCTCGGCGCTTGCCAGGCCAATGTGGAACTCATCAAAGTTATTGACATCAAATATTGTCATGGCCTACTCCTCTCCTTCAGGGTCGTCGTCCATCTCGGGTTGCTCATCCACGTTCACGTCAATCGCGATGCCGGGATTAGCCGACGCATCGCCGAGGAGCTCCTCGGCTTCGTCGATATACTCGTCTTGGTCCTCCTCGAGCGCGGTCTCGCCCATCTTCTCCTCGAGGGCCTCCTCGATTTCGTCATGAAGCGGATTGTCCTCGGTGATGATGCCGCCGATCAGACCCTCGTCAACATCGACCGAAGCGTCGTCGTCAACGGGCGTGGCAGCGCCAATCATGACCTCGTCGCCACTGTTGGAGACGGAGGAACCGAGAAGCTCCTCACCGCCTTCGGGAATGCCGAGCAGGTCATCGGCGCCCGCGTTCATCTGGGCGATGCCGTCGGTGAGCATGTCGAGCGCATCGAGATCCAGATCGATGCCGGAATCGCCAGCCTCGGCGACCTCGTTGCTTGCATCGAGAATCTCGACGGTTTCGGTGAGAGCAGCGGTTTCGTCTTTGCCATCGCGACCGATGAGCTCGACGTCGAGTGCGAGGGACTTCATCTCCTTGACGAGCACCTTGAAGGACTCGGGCAGCTCGGGAGCGGGGATGTTCTCGCCCTTGACGATGGACTCGTATGCCTTGACACGACCAGCCGTGTCATCGGACTTGACCGTGAGGATCTCCTGCAGGACGTTGCCCGCACCATATGCGTACAGGGCCCAAACCTCCATCTCGCCGAAGCGCTGGCCACCGAATTGGGCCTTGCCGCCGAGCGGCTGCTGCGTGATGAGGCTGTAGGGACCGGTCGAGCGGGCGTGGATCTTATCGTCGACCATATGCGAGAGTTTGAGCATGTAGGTCTGGCCCACGGTGATCTGCTCGCGGAACTTCTCGCCCGTGCGGCCGTCGTAGAGGTCGGCCTTGCCCGTGGCGGAAAGCTGCGCGACGAACGGCTCGTAGAACATGTCGCCGTAGCGGGCTTTTGCCTTGTTCACGCGGTTCTTGTTGCTCTTGATGATGGCATCCGAGATCTCTTCCTCGGTCGCACCATCGAAAATCGGGGTGGACACGAAGAAGGGACCGTCAACCGGCTCGTCGCTCTTGGGGTCATCGCTCCAGCCGTTGAGCGCGGCCCAGCCAAGGTGGTTCTCGAGCAGCTGACCGACGTTCATACGGGAGGGAACGCCCAGAGGATTGAGGATGACGTCGACGGGTGTGCCGTCTGCCATGTAGGGCATATCCTCGACCGGCAGAACGAGGGAGATAACGCCCTTGTTACCATGGCGGCCGGAGAGCTTGTCACCCTGCTGGACCTTGCGCTTCTGCGCAACGTAGACACGCACGAGCTCGTTGATTCCCGGGGGAAGCTCGTCGCCGGCAGCGCGCGAGAACTGCGAGATGCCGATGACACGACCGGAAGCACCGTGCGGCATCTTCAGGGACGTGTCGCGAACCTCGCGGGCCTTCTCGCCGAAGATGGCGCGCAGCAGGCGCTCCTCGGCGGTGAGCTCGGTCTCGCCCTTGGGCGTGACCTTGCCGACGAGCACGTCGCCCGGATGCACCTCGGCACCGATGCGAATGACACCGTCGGCATCCAGGTTACCGAGCATGTCCTCGGAGAGATTCGGGATTTCGCGGGTGATCTCCTCGGGACCGAGCTTGGTGTCGCGTGCGTCGATCTCGTGCTCGGAGATGTGGATGGACGTGAGCAGGTCCTCGGCGACAACGCGCTCGGAGACGATGATGGCGTCCTCGTAGTTGTAGCCTTCCCAGGGCATGTAGGCGATCATGAGGTTCTGACCCAGGGCGAGCTCGGCGTGGTCGGTGGAGGGACCATCGGCCAGGGCATCGCCCACGTGAACCTCGTCACCGTACTTCACGAGCGGCTTGTAGTTGATGCAGCCACTCTGGTTGGAGCGCTGGAACTTGGGCAGCGTATAGGTGTCGACATCGCCGTCCTCGTTGGTAACCTCGACGCGCGCGCCATCAACATAGGTGACCGTGCCGGCATGCTTGGCCAGGGGCAGCTCGCCGGAGTCAGAGGCGATGCGATGCTCCATACCGGTGCCGACGAGCGGAGCCTGCGGACGAAGCAGCGGCACGGCCTGACGCTGCATGTTCGAACCCATGAGGGCGCGGTTTGCGTCATCGTGCTCGAGGAAGGGAATGAGCGCGGTTGCGACCGAGTTCATCTGGCGCGGGGAGACGTCCATGTACTGCACGTCCTCGACGGGCACTTCCTCGGGGTCGCCGAAGACGCCGTCGGCGTTCTTGGTACGGCAAACGACGCGCTTGGCGGCAACGAACTTGCCGGTCTTCTCGTCGACGGAACCGAACACGCGCGTCTTGGGGTCGAAGGGCTCGTTTGCCTGGGCGATGGAGTAGTTCTCCTCCTCGTCGGCGGTCAGGTAGTCGACGTCATCGGTGATCTTGCCATCGACAACGCGACGATACGGCGTCTCGATGAAGCCGAAGTCGTTGACGCGGGCATAGGTTGCCAGCGAGCCGATGAGGCCGATGTTCGGGCCTTCAGGCGTCTCGATGGGGCACATGCGGCCGTAGTGAGAGGTGTGGACGTCGCGAACCTCGAAACCGGCGCGCTCACGGGACAGACCGCCCGGGCCAAGTGCGGACAGACGACGCTTGTGCGTGATGCCCGCGGCGGGGTTGGTCTGGTCGAAGAACTGCGAGAGCTGCGAGGAGCCGAAGAACTCCTTGATCGCGGCGACAATCGGACGGATGTTGATGAGCGACTGCGGCGAGATGTCCTCGGGGTCGAAGGTGGACATGCGCTCGCGCACGACGCGCTCCATACGGCTGATGCCGATGCGGAACTGGTTCTTGATGAGCTCGCCGACCGTGCGGATACGACGGTTGCCGAAGTGGTCGATGTCATCGATCTGGTAGCCGGGCTTACCCTGAGCGAGGTTGATGATATAGCGCATCGCGGTGACAATGTCCTCGACCGTGAGCGTGGAGGAGTCGCTCTCGATGCCGAGTTTCTTGTCGATCTTGTAGCGGCCGACCTTGGCGAGGTCATAGCGCTGCGGGTTGAAGAACAGACCCTCGAGCAGGCTGCGTGCGGAGTCGACCGTGGGCGGCTCGCCCGGACGCAGGCGACGGTAGAGCTCGATGAGAGCTTCCTCGCGCGAGGATGACGGGTCCTTCTCGAGCGTACGCTCGACCATCTCGCTATCGCCAAGCAGGTCGATGATCTCGTCGCGGGTCTCGGCAATGCCGAGTGCGCGCAGAAGAAGCGTCGCGGGCTGCTTGCGCTTGCGATCGATGCGGATGGAAAGCACATCGCGCTTGTCCGTCTCGAACTCGAGCCATGCGCCGCGCGTGGGGATGACCTTCGCATTGTATATAGTGCGGTCGCTCGTCTTGTCACGCTCGGCGGAGAAGTACACGCCGGGGGAACGGACGAGCTGGGAGACGACGACGCGCTCGGTGCCGTTGATGATGAAGGTGCCGCGGTTCGTCATGAGCGGAAAATCACCCATGAAGACGTTGGACTCCTGCATCTCGCCGGTCTCCTTGTTGATGAAGCGGATGTCGACGAAGAGCGGGGCCTGATACGAGATATCGCGCTTCTTGCACTCCTCGACAGAATGCTTGGGGTCGCCAAACTCGTGAGCGCCGAACTCGACGCAGAGGGTCTTCGCGCTGTTCTCGATGGGAGACATGCTAGCAAAGGTCTCGTCGAGGCCCTCGGTCATCAGATTGTTGAACGAATCGACCTGAATGGAGATCAGGTTGGGGATGTCCATGACCTCCGGGAGCTTCGCGAAGCTGAGGCGATCGCGATACACGTTGGCCTGGGACGTTACGGTAGTCGGCACTATATCCTCCTTATAGTTGTCCGATAAAGCTATAAAACGGGTGATACACGAGCGAGAGGATATGCGCGCGCGTATAAGGGGTCAAGAAGTTTTTGGACGAGCGGTCGGTTAAAGACAAATACAATCGCAAACGCGCTCGATTTATCGGCAAACGGTATGTTTTAGGTGATTTATTATTTAAAACTGAGTTTATTTAGACGTCAGTCAGGCCCAATGCGCATTTCATCTTTCTTGGCAATAGGAATGTGCCAAGGGTCAGACCCTCTGACACGTGATGTATTGTGGCTTCCTGCGCGAGCTTGCGACCACAGGAGGTCGTTTCGCGACAGGCGCTACACCGTCACACTCTGCGCAGAGCCGACCCTGCCGTCCTCGAGCTCAACGAGTGCGAGACTACGTTTGGAGCCACAGCGCGGCCGGAAGGCGCCGCCTGGATTGATGATGCGACAGCTACCACGCACCTCATCACGCGGCACGTGCGTATGGCCGTGAATCGCCAGGTCATACTCCCCGCTCTCGGCTGCACGTTCGGCATCCCTAGGGTAATGCGATACGAACAGCCTCACACCATCGATAATCTGCGTCGCGCTTTCGTTCACGCCAGGACCATAGTCGACGTTATAGTCGTTGTTACCCAACACGGCGATGGTAGGCGCTATCGCCTCGAGTTCCATGAGAACATCCAAAGAGCCGATATCGCCTGCATGGATGATGAAATCAACCCCGGCGAGCGCTTCGAGCGCCTCATTGCCTATGCGCCCATGCGTATCCGAGATGATTCCCACCAGAGACATTGCCTAGTCCTTCTTGTCCTGCTTCAGGCGCTCCTCAATTGCGGCGTTGATGGCCTTGATCGTCTTGATGCGCGCGTACTTCTTGTCATCGGACTCGATGATGTTCCAAGGGGCGAAGTACGTCGAGGTCATGCGCAACATGTCGTTGATGGCCACGCAGTACTGCGGATACTTCTCGCGATTGCGCCAGTCCTCGTCGGTGAGCTTCCAGGCCTTGTCCGGGTCGTTCTTGCGCGCCTCGAAACGCGCGAGCTGCTCGTCTTGGCTCACGTCAACCCAGAACTTCATAAGCAGCGTGCCCGTGCGGAACATCTCCCACTCGAAATCGTTGATTTCCTCGAAGGCGCGACGCCAATCGGAATCGGTGCAGAAGCCCTCCACACGCTCGACCATGACACGGCCATACCAGGAGCGATCGTAGATTGCGGTATGCCCGCTCTTGGGCAAGTTGATCCAGTAACGCCACAGGAAGGGATGCTCCTTTTCGGGCTTGGTGGGCGCACCGGAGGGAACGACGCGATAATCGCGGGCATCGAGGGCGGAGGCGATGCGCTTGATGGCACCACCTTTGCCGGCCGCGTCCCAACCCTCGAACACGAGCATCATAGGGATTTGCCTGCGGTACATCTCGAGCTGCAAGGTGGCAAGACGCTCCTGTTCCTTCTTGAGCTCGCTACGGTACTCCTCGGGATCAATCGTGAGATCATGACGAATCTCCTCGACTGACTGCACCTTCACGAGGTCATGGCGCGTGCGCGGAAGCGGAAAGTCATCGGGAATGATGACGGGGTTTTCCTTCATCTTGACGTGACGCGCGAGGCCCTCCTCGATCTCGGTGACGAGCGTCTCGAGAAACTCGATGCGACGCACGCGACGATTCTCGGCGGCGATGATGTGCCACGGGGCATCGGCAGAATCGGTGAGCTCGAGCAGTTTGTCGATGATGGGATAGATCTTGTCGTAGTTCTTGTTCTGGTAGAGATCCTCGTCGTTGACGCGCCAGGCAGTGTTCTTATCCGCCTCGAGTGCCTCGATGCGCTTGGTCTGCTCCTTTTTGCTGATATGGAAGAACAGCTTGATAATGAGGTAGCCATCGGCGACAAGCTGCCCCTCGAGAATCTGGGTGGACTCGGCAAACAGGCCCGTCTGGCCATTGCGCGACTTTACGATGTAATCGACATGATCGCGGATCTTGGGCTGCGGCAGGTGGGCGGAACCCTTGCCGCTGCTAATCATGCCCGAGAGGTTCTTGATGATCTCGGAATACCAGCTCTTGTCGAAGAAGGTCATGGTGCCGTACTGGCCAATGCGCTCCCAGAAGCGCTTCATGAGCGGGTAGCGGCACTCGTCTTCCGTGGGATCGTTCATCGAATACACGGTGAACGCACGAGCGTCGAGATCCTTTACCAGCTTGGAGATGCTCGTGCCCTTGCCCGATGCGCTCCAGCCATCCACGCATACGACAACGGGAAACTTCTCGCGGATGCACTGCTGCTGCAAACGCACGAGCTTTTCGGTGAGCTCGTTTTTACGCTGCTCGTACTCTTCCTTGTCGATGCGGTTCTTGAGATCGGCCTTCTCGAGCATGTTCTCCCCCTCCGTTTTGGCCACAACTTTATATAGATTACCCCCGTCACAGCGTCGCCACAAGAAAAAACCCGGATTCCATTCGGAACCCGGGTTTTCGAAGCTCTCTACCCTGCACATTCTCGCAACTGCTGAAATAGTTCAGCTTGCGTGAGATTAATGTAAAGCGAGGAGCGACGCGTACGATTGGTACGCGAGCCCCCCGCTGAGCATTAAGATTGCGCGAGATGGGCTATTTCAGCGTGACGACGGCGCCGGCAGCCTCAAACTTCTCCTTCATCTCCTCGGCCTCGTCCTTCTTCACGCCCTCCTTGATGGTGGCAGGAGCGCTCTCGACGAGAGCCTTGGCCTCCTTGAGGCCCTGATCGGTGACCTCGCGGACAACCTTGATGACAGCGATCTTGTTGTCGCCGAAGGACTCGAGCACGACGTCGAAGTCGCTCTTCTCCTCGGCAGCACCAGCGTCGCCACCGGCAGCAGCGCCACCAACAGCGGCAACGGCAACGGGAGCGGCGGCGGAGACGCCAAAGGCCTCCTCCAGGTCATGGACGAGCTCAGAGAGCTCGAGAGCGGTCAGGCCCTTGATACCTTCGAGAATTTCTTCCTTAGTCATAACTAAAACCTTTCAGTTGCGGCGGCAATCACGCCACCTTGCATATACATAACAAACGTGGCGCTATGCAGCCTTCTGGTCTGCGATAGCCTGAATCGTGCGAGCCAAGCCTTCCGCCGGCGCCGCGCAGACACGGGCGAGACCCGTGACCGGTGCGAGCATGGTGGACAGAAGCATGGCAACGAGCTGCTCCTTGCTGGGCAGATCGGCGACCTTGAGTGCCTCCTCGACGGAGTAGACCTTGCCGTCGACAATGCCACCCTTGATCTCCAGAGCCTCATGATCCTTGGCGAAGTCCTTGAGAGCCTTGGCCGGAGCGGCCACGTCACCATCGCAGAACACGAAGGCCGTGGGGCCAGCCAAAATCTCGGGGATTTCGGGAAGGTCGAGGTTCTTGAGTGCGATAGCGGCGAGGTTGTTCTTGAAGACGTGCATCTGACCGGCACCCTCGCGAATGTTGCGGCGAAGCTCCTGGGACTCCTTGACGGTAAGACCACGAGCATCGACGAACCAGCAACCCTCGCTGTTCTTGAAAAGCTCGGTAAGCTTCTCAACTTGCTCGACTTTTTGCTGTGTAGGCATGCGCACCTCCCTTCATACAAATCGGCCCCCGCTGCGTGACAGCGGAGGCCGACGAGAGTGCATGCCTGAAGCATCATTCATGTTCGACCACCTCGGCGGGCGGAAGGCTTGCCTTCCCTTAAGTCCCGGATGGGACACCGGCTGTCTTTGGTAGCGGGTAAAACTACAAATGCGAGATGGAATGATAGAGCAATGGGCGGAAGGACGCAAGGAATTGTCATGCATCTTTTGCGAAGAGCGCTTTCGAAAATAGGGTCGTGCTCTGGATGCGAGGGCGCTGTCGCACCCTTCCCTATCCCTTGTTCGGCCTCGTGATACGGGCGAAGGCAAGGCTCGTCACGAAGGCCACGGCGCCAAAGACGGCCATGGTCGTGTAGACGAACAGGCTCACACCGCCGCATGCGCTCATCACGGCCTGTTGAAAGGCCGAGCCACCGGCGATGTCGGTATTCACGATGGCAAGGTGGTGCGGAAAGCGCTTCTGACCATAACGCTCGCGGGCAAACGCAGTGGCCTGGGGCGCTACGCTACCATAGCCCACAACCATCATCAGGCAGCCGATGACATAGAGCCATCCCAGGCCGAAGAAGAAGGCGCAGGCGAGAACCGTGCAGGCTGCGAAGGCAATCGTTGCGACCAATATCATGGAAAACTGCAAGCCCTTCTTGTCGTAAACGACGCCCATGGAAAGACCTGATAATCCGTTCACGATGGGAATGATGCCCACAAGCGTCGCAGCGAAGGTCGCGTCCACGTTCAACTCCAAGGCTCCCTGCATGGACGTGCCGATGACGACGAGCCCTGCGCCAAGGATGATGATCGCCCATAGGTAGTAGCCGTAAAACGCGGGGTCACGGAAGATTCTGCGCTGATCTGCCTCGGCATCTGAGGCGGACTTGGCATCCGTCACGAATTCGGCATCGGATGAGAGCTCCTCCTTGGCCAGGTCTTCCTTTTGCGTGCCGACGCCCAAGAGTTCGCTGATGTTTTCGGGAGCGCGCTTCAAGAAGCAAGCCAGGAACACGAAGACGATGCAGGCCGTGGCCGCGACGACGCCGAGCGCGACGGGTATGCCCGCCGTCCCGATGATGGCGCGCGTAAGCGTTCCCAGGGTAAGAGAGCCCAGGCCAAAGCCCATGAACATGACACCGGAGGCAAAGCCGGTCCTATCGGGAAACCACAATGTTACCGTGGCGATGGTGACGTTGTAGCCCAGACCCGTGCCGCACCCAATGCATACGCCATAGCATACGTACAAGGCCCATATGCCGTATTGGGCCAGAATCGCCGTTCCCGCAAAACCGCAGACGAGAAGCGTGGCTGCCATCAGTATGGCGCCGCGCACGCCGAGACGCCTGAGCACTCGCACGCCAATGAGGCCACCCACGCAAAACGCCATCATGCAGATGGTGAAGGTCACCTTTACCGCGCTCATCTCCCATCCGTAGATAGTGGCAAGAGGAGTCGCGAAAAGCGACCAGGCGTAGACCAGGCCTAACACCAGAAACGAAGCTGCCGATGCAAATAGATACACGTACCTCTTACGCTTGAGCGCGTTCACATCCATTATGTCCCCCTCCACTTTCGTACACGACCTTATAGTAGTTGCTATAATCTCCTTTTAATCGCGCTTTTCTCTATAGCTGTATAAGGTTCAAACCTGATACAAAGGAGTGACTGTGTACTCGCGCCACATCGAGTCCTTCATCGAAACGGCGAATGCGGGAAGTTTCAGCAAAGCTGCCCGCGCACTCTATATCGCGCCGTCTTCTCTCATTCAGCAGATTGATCTTCTCGAGCAGCGTCTTGGCGTCACTTTGTTCGAGCGTGGACCCTGCGGCGTCAAACTGACCGAAGCGGGCGAATCGCTTTATCGGGATGCCATAGAGATCGTGCGTCACTGCGATGAGGCAGTTGCTCGCGCACGGACGATTCAGAAGGGCGAGGGACCTATACGCGTGGCAACTTCATTACTCATGAAGTGCCGCCTGCTTCCGGGAATTTGGTCGCATATGATCGAAAGCGCGCCAGGCACCCGCATCGATATCACCTCGCTTGAAAGCGCGGGAATCGAGCCGGGCAATTACCTGCGTGGACTCGGCGTATCGTATGACGTGATGGAGGGGCTCTACATGTCCGAGCTCTACCGAGATCAGTGCCTGTTCCTCGAGCTAACGCGAACTCAGCTATGCGTCGCGGTCCCAAAATTACCAGGAACGGTCATTCCCGAAGTGGTGGATGCGGAGCTGCTCCATGACCTTGACCTCGTCATGATGAGGCCAGGCGTATCGGCTGACTACGACGCCGCGCGCTCCTATCTTGTTGGTCTCGGAGCCAATCGAATCACGGATGTCCCCTTTTACACGATGGAACTGTTCGCAGATTGCGAATTGAACAATCGCGCTATCGTCACGACCGAGATCTGGGAGGATATCCACCCAAACCTTGTTTGCATCTCCTTGGCCGAGCCGCATTGCATGCCCTATGGGCTGGTCTTTCCCAAACGGCCGGGCGCGCAAGTCATGAAGCTCTACCGAACGGCAAGGCGCATATATCAGCAATAAACAGCGCAGCTTGCTCGCACGGATAATTACCGGCACATATTCGCAGCCCATTAAAAAATCCGGGTACAAAACCCGGGCTTTTCAGTAACGAAAACGCAATAGAATGCGTGAGATTGCAATAAAGCGAGGTGCGTAGCATGCAAGCGCAACAGAATGCGTGAGATAGACGTGAAACGGGGAGCGTAGCGTACAAAACGTACGTAAGCTCCCCGTTGAACGTCTAGATTGCGTGTTCTGTTACGCCTCGGTGTAGTTGCGGACGATGTCAGCAGCAACCTTGATACCAGGGCCCATCGTCGAAGACAGCACGACGGACTTGACATAGCGGCCCTTGGTTGCGGCCGGCTTCACACGCAGAATCTCGTCATAAAGTGCACCGTAGTTCTCGGCAAGAGCCTTGGGCTCGAAGGAAACCTTGCCAATGTTGACATGGCAGATGCCATAGCGATCGGCACGGTACTCGACCTTGCCACCCTTGAGCTCGCTCACGGCCTTGGCGACATCCGGCGTAACGGTACCAAGCTTGGGATTCGGCATCATGCCGCGAGGACCAAGGACCTTACCCAGACGGCCGACCTTGCTCATCATGTCGGGAGTTGCAACGGCAGCGTCGAAGTTAATGTTGCCAGCCTGCACGTCGGCAACCAGATCGTCGGAACCGACAACGTCAGCACCAGCCTCGAGAGCCTCCTTGGCCTTATCGCCCTCGGCGAAGACGGCAACGCGGACTTCCTTGCCCGTGCCATTAGGCAGCGAGATGGAACCGCGAACCTGCTGATCAGCCTGACGGGTGTCGATGTTGAGGCGGAATGCGACCTCGATGCTCTCGTCAAAGGATGCAGGCGCAATCTCCTTGGCAAGCGTGCAAGCCTCAAGCGGCGTGTACTGCTTGTCCTCGTCAACCTTGGCCAGTGCGGCCTCGTACTTCTTTCCGTGCTTTGCCATGTTCTTTCCTCCTCGTGGTCAACGAGCCTGGCCGGCCCTCCCACTACAAGCAGCGCGCTTCACGCTGCGTTTAACCTTTACTCTTCGACCAAAACGCCCATGGAGCGAGCGGTACCCGCCACGATCTTCTTGGCGGCCTCGATGTCGTTTGCGTTGAGATCGGGAAGCTTGGTCTCGGCAATCTCGGTAAGCTGAGCCTGCGTGAGCGTGCCCACCTTGTCGCGCTGCGGAACGCCGCTGCCCTTCTCGATGCCAAGAGCCTGACGGATGAGAACAGCCGCCGGCGGAGTCTTGCAGATGAAGTCGAAGGACTTATCCTCATAGACCGTGATCTCGACGGGGATAATCGTATTGCCCTTGTCCTGCGTCTCGGCATTGAATGCCGTGCAGAACTGCATGATGTTGACGCCCTGGGCGCCGAGTGCCGGGCCAACCGGGGGTGCCGGGTTAGCCTGACCAGCAGGAATCTGAAGCTTAATGAAGCCCGTTACTTCCTTGTCCTTAGCCATGATGCCTATCCTTACTAGTACCTGCCCTTACGGGCGCTTATGCTCTATCTATCGAAAGCGCCTGTCGCGAGAAGCCCTCTTCCACATCGAGGCACGACGCGCGCGTTTCTGCCAAACTTAAATCTTTGCCACCTGATCGAAGCTGAGCTCGACCGGTGTCTCGCGGCCGAAGATCGAGACGAGAACCTTGACCTTGCCGGCCTCGGCGTTCACCTCGGAGACCGTGCCATCGAAGTCTGCAAGCGGACCACTCATAACCTTGATGGACTGGCCCTCTTCCAGATCCGTGGAGGTCTTCTTGGGGGCCTCGGGGCTCACGCGCTTGGTGATCTTGTTGAACTCCTCGCGCGTCAGCGGAACAGGCTGACCCTCGCTGCCGACAAACCCCGTCACGCCCGGCGTGTTGCGTACGGCAACCTGGGTGCGGGCATCGAGGTTCATCTTGATCAGCACATAGCCGGGAAACACCTTGCGCTCGGTGGTGACGCGACGGCCGCCCTCCTTGAGCTCGGTGACTTCCTCGGTGGGGATGAGAATCTCGAAGATATTGTTCTCGAGACCCTGGGTCTCGATGAGATGCTCGATGTTCGTCTTGACCTTGTTCTCGTAGCCCGAATAGGTGTGAACAACGTACCATCTTCTAGCCATTGACGTTCACTCCCAAGGTCGCGATGGCATCAAGCGGGATAATGATGATATTGTCGATGATGGCGATACCGACGCCGAAGAACACGAGGGCCGCAATGACGATGAGGCTCGCATTGACGAGCTCGGGGCGTGTCGGCCAAACCACGCGCTGCATTTCGCCCTTGACCTCTTTGCAATAGTTGACGAAACGACGCCAGATGCTCGGCTTCTTTCCTGACTTGGAATCGTTCTTGGCAACTGCCTTGGTGCTCTTCGCCTTCTCGGGAGCTTTGTCCTTGGAGCGCGAAAGCACCGCAGCTTTCTTCTGCGGTTGCGCGGTTGTTTGCTGCGCGAGATCACGCGCCGACTGAGCCTTTTGCTCCTCGGAGCGTGTGTCGCGCTTACGCTTCTTGTGTTTCTTCGTAGCCATCTTGATCCGTTCGTATAAGGTGGTTCATACCTTAAAAGAGGCCAACTAAAAAGTTGGCCGGAATAATCTGGCAGGCCAGGAGGGACTCGAACCCCCAACATTCGGTTTTGGAGACCGACGCTCTACCAATTGGAGCTACTGGCCTGTTCATCTGGTCTAGCCATTGTAGACCACTCCTGAACACTTAGCGAGTACAACTAGCGAGTCTCGCGGTGCAGCGTATGATGACCGCACCAACGGCAGTACTTCTTCAGCTCGATGCGCTCAGGGTTGTTCTGCTTGTTCTTCTTGGTCGTATAATTGCGGCGCTTGCAATCAGTACAGGCCAAGGTGACCAACGTGCGCATTACATCCTCCTCAATCGCAGAACACGGCCCGACGGTCGCAAAACCGTCGGGCCTGTCTGCTCATAACCTAATGGGCTCGTGTTACTCGATGATCTCGGTAACGCGACCGGAGCCGACCGTACGACCACCCTCGCGGATAGCGAACTTCAGGCCCTCTTCCATGGCGATCGGGTGAATG
The DNA here is from genome assembly GCA_025992705.1 of Coriobacteriaceae bacterium. Classification (NCBI taxonomy): domain Bacteria; kingdom Bacillati; phylum Actinomycetota; class Coriobacteriia; order Coriobacteriales; family Coriobacteriaceae; species Coriobacteriaceae bacterium. The sequence goes on along the minus strand of DAJPGJ010000001.1, from coordinate 498,468 downwards.
AGCTCGCCCGTGATCTCAACGTTGTCGCCCGGCATGACCATCTCGACGCCGTCCGGGAGGATAACCGTGCCCGTGATGTCGGTGGTGCGGAAGTAGAACTGCGGACGATAGTTGGTGAAGAACGGCGTGTGGCGGCCACCTTCGTCCTTGGTCAGAACGTAAACCTGACCCTTGAACTTGGTGTGCGGCTGAACGGAACCGGGCTGGCAGACAACCTGGCCACGCTCGATCTCCTCGCGCTTGATGCCGCGGAGCAGCAGACCGACGTTATCGCCAGCCTCAGCCTCGTCGAGCAGCTTGCGGAACATCTCGACGCCGGTGACGACCGTCTTCTGCGTCGGGCGGATGCCGACAATCTCGACCTCGTCATTGACATGGCAGACGCCACGCTCGACGCGGCCCGTGGCGACGGTGCCACGACCGGTGATGGTGAAGACGTCCTCGATAGCCATGAGGAACGGCTTGTCGGTCTCGCGAGCAGGAGTCGGGATGTACTCGTCGACAGCATCCATGAGCTCCCAGATAGCGTCCTGGTAACCCTTGTCGCCCTCGAGAGCCTTGAGAGCAGAACCACGGATGATGGGGATGTCGTCTCCGGGGAACTCGTACTCGGTGAGCAGGTCGCGGGTCTCCATCTCGACGAGGTCGATGAGCTCCTCGTCATCAACCATGTCGCACTTGTTGAGGAAGACAACGATGTAGGGAACGCCGACCTGGCGGGCGAGCAGGATGTGCTCGCGGGTCTGGGCCATCGGGCCGTCGGTGGCGGCGATAACGAGAATCGCGCCGTCCATCTGAGCAGCGCCGGTGATCATGTTCTTGACGTAGTCAGCATGGCCCGGGCAGTCAACGTGAGCGTAGTGACGCTTGTCGGTCTCGTACTCGATGTGAGCGATGGAAATCGTGATGCCGCGCTCGCGCTCTTCAGGAGCCTTATCGATGTCCTCGAATGCGGTGAAGTCGGCGGTAGCGGTGCCGTGCGAACCATCATTGTCGGAAAGCGTCTTGGAAATAGCCGCGGTCAGCGTGGTCTTGCCATGGTCGACGTGACCAATGGTGCCGATGTTTACATGCGGCTTGGAACGGTCAAACTTTTCCTTTTCAGCCATCATATCCTCCTGTTTGCTGAATTGCATGCGCGCATCCGTTCCTTGGAGTGCGCGTCATTACCAAAACTATCATTTTATACGTGCAAAGCCTCATTGTGAGGCGAAAAACCTGGTAGCGGCGATTGGATTCGAACCAATGGCAACACGGGTATGAACCGTGCGCTCTGACCAACTGAGCTACGCCGCCATTTTAACTTCGCATAGCACGTCGTCTGCGGCGTCAGTGCTGTCGTCGCTTCCTCAGTCACGGCACCAAGGCCGCTCCTTCGGAATCGCTCCGCACTTCCTTGCATCCAACGCACTCTGCTCGTTCAAACCTTTCAAGCGCAGTATGCGCACCTAAAAGGCTCAAACGTTGCTCTAAGCGTTAAGTAAATGGAGCCTGTGATCGGATTTGAACCGATGGCCTCTTCCTTACCAAGGAAGTGCTCTACCCCTGAGCTACACAGGCAAAAGGTGGTGGGCGCGCATGGATTCGAACCATGGTAGGCAAAGCCAACGGGTTTACAGCCCGTCCCGATTAACCGCTCCGGCACACGCCCATCTTTGTGACTCACTAATCTGTATACGCTTTTCAAGCTGCGTGCGATGCGGGTCTAGCCGCATAGCGCACGAGATGATACCGCGCACATCAGATGTTGTCAACGAAAAAGCCGCTATACCACGCGTCCGGGTGTAGCTATGCCTTTCGCTGCATAAATGCGGCTGGTGCCAGCGGCAGGAATCGAACCCGCAACCCTCGGTTTACAAAACCGCTGCGCTACCGTTGCGCCACGCTGGCAAAACCGCGTCCGGCAGTGTATCACACTTGCTGGGCGACAGGGGGACGGGGGTTCTGTCACACGAACCCAGCGTGACAGAACCCCCGTCCCCCTGTCGCCCAGCAAGTGTCTCATTCCCCCGCTCCACGCACGATTGCCTCGAGCTTGGCGCGCGTCTCAGCATCGAGCCTATCGGCTATGGTGCGTTTTTCGTTTGCCGCCAGGCGGGCAAGGGCACGTCGCTCGTCCTCGACATCGACGCTGTCTGCGGTAAACGCAAGGGACGAAAGACTCGCTACACCGCCTCCGAAAACGGTCGCCTGAATCGTGAAATCCGACGAAACAACCACAACTTCGAAACCGTTTTCGCGAGCATCGTGCGCGAGTCGCTCGATAACGCTATCGGCACTCACGCCCGCAGGCGAGAAAATGACGTCGATGCCCGCTTTTCGCGTAGGGATGCCCGTCGAGTCGGGATTACCTGCCGCATCGAAAACGACCGTGCAGCGCTCATAGTGCTCCTGAGCAAGTTGAGCTGCATCGTTAATGAGACGCTCGCGAGCCTTGTTCCAGCCCTCCCCGCTCTCGTAATCGATGCCGAGCTGTGCGTAGCGTTCGTTGTTGCGAATGACGTTGTAGCCGTCGACGATCAGGACTTGGCGGCGTTGCATTGCCTCATCCATTCGTATGCGAGGGCCGTGGTAGCCTGCGCGACGTTGAGCGACTCGACATGGCCCGCCTGCGGTAGGCAAACGAGCATGTCGCAGGTCTCGCGCGTGAGGCGAGCCAGCCCCGCATCCTCGGAGCCCATGACAAGCACGATGCGCCCCGAAAGCGGCGCATCCCAAAGCAAGGTCTTGGCATGCTCGCTTGCCCCGATAACCCAGAAGCCCTCCTCCTTGAGGCGCTCAAGGCTCTTGACCAGATTTGCCTCCTGCGCGATGGGCACATGCGCGACCGCACCGGCCGAGGTCTTGTACGTCGCCGTGGTCACACGTGCGCAGCGGCGGTTGGGAATGAGCACTCCCGCTGCGCCAACCACGTCGGCCGTGCGCACGATGGCGCCGAAATTGCCGGCATCCGTTATGTGGTCACAGGCAATGATGAGTGCGTCAGCGGCATCCCCCGCCAAATCGACGAGCTGCTTGAGGCTCGCATACTCGTATGGCTTGACCTGCGCAACGATGCCCTGATGAGCTCCATGTGATGAATGAGCGTCGAGCTCCTTACTCGTCGCACGTTCGATGCGAATGCCATCCGCCTGCGCACGGGCGAGCAACTTGGAAGCGCGCTTGTCGCGAAAGGCCGCGTCGTTCGCGTAGATAGCCTGCACGGGAACATGCGCGTCAAGGGCCTCCGCGAGTGCATGACGTCCCTCGAGATGCTCATTCTCCATAGCTGACTCGCGCTCCGTTGGCGGTGTCCTCGATGGTGAAGCCAAGCGCGGCAAGGCCGTCACGTACGGCATCGGCGAGCGCCCAGTTCTTCTCGGCGCGTGCCTGCGCACGAGCCTCGAGTAGTGCCTCGGCTGCCGCATGCGGGTCAGTTCCCGCGTAACCGCAGGTCTCAGCCGCCAGCTCGCACACTTCGGCAGGCCACTCGTCGGCCTCGTCACTCGGCATCGCGATGCCAAGGACGCCCATGAGGTCTTCGATGGCATCTGCGCTCAGAAGTGCCGCCTCGCGAGCGGCCGCATCCATGTGGTCGTGCTGCTCGAGGAAGCGATTGCACTCGTTGGCAAACGAAAAGATCGCGGCCAGACCACCGGCAGTGTTGAAGTCATCGTCCATGGCCTCGACGAAATCGGCCTTCATGGTCTCGCGTGCCTCATTGAAGCTCGCGCAGTCACCTTGATCGCCCTCGGCAGCGTTCTCGGCCGCCCAGCGCAGATTGCGCACCGTCGTGCACAGGTGGCTGTACGACGTGTCCGCCTCGGCAAGGCGTGCATCGGAAAAATCGAGCGGCGAACGATAATGCGTCTGGAGCATGAGCAGGCGCAGCGCATTAGGATTGCAGGTGTCGAGTACGTCCTTGAGCAGCAGGAAGTTTCCCAGGCTCTTCGACATCTTCTCGGAGTTGATGCGCAACATGCCCGAATGCATCCAGTAGCGCACGAAGTTCTCGTCGTATGCTGCCTCGGTCTGTGCTTTCTCGTTCTCGTGATGCGGAAAGACGAGGTCGGAGCCGCCGCCGTGGATATCAAGCGGCACGCCGAGATACTTCTGCGACATGGCCGAGCATTCCAGATGCCAGCCCGGGCGCCCCTCGCCCCAGGGAGAGGTCCAGTGCGGCTCTCCCGGCTTGGCGGCCTTCCAGAGCGCGAAGTCGAGCGGGTCACGCTTGCGCTCGTCCACGTCAACGCGGGCGCCGCTCTGCAAGTCGTCGATGTTGCGACCGGAAAGCTCACCGTATTTGGAGAACGAGCGCACCGAGAAGTACACATCGCCATCGACCTCGTAGGCATGGCCACGGTCGATGAGACGCTGGACGAGCTCGATCATCTCGGGGATCTCCTGCGTAGCGCGCGGGCGCACATCCGGATCATCAATGCCAAAGGTGTGCATGTTATCGATGAACGCATCGGTATAGAACGCGGCAATTTCCTCGGGCGTCTTGCCCTCCTCCTGCGCACGCTTGATGATCTTGTCGTCGACATCGGTGATGTTCTGGACGAAGGCGACCTCGTAGCCGCGATACTTCAGGTACTTGCGCACCACGTCGAAGATGAGGAAGGTGCGCGCATTGCCGATATGGATGTAGTTGTAGACCGTGGGGCCACACGCGTACATCGCCACCTTGCCCGGCTCGTGCGTCACGAGCTCCTCTTTGCGGCGAGTTGCGGTGTTGTAGATTTGCATGGTCACTCCTCGGTGCGGTCTTGCGTACGTCCGAACATATTAACAGGAATGCTCATGCGGTGGCGGGGAGGTGACAGGGGGACGGGGGTTCTGTCACGCGAACCCGGCGTGACAGAACCCCCGTCCCCCTGTCACCTCCAAGACAAAAATGCCCCGGCGAGTTTTGTCTCATTCGCGTGAGAGGAGGCAGACTGCCTGCGCAGATGCGCCCTCACCGCGGCCCTCGTAGCCCAGATGCTCGGTCGTGGTGGCCTTCACGCCCACGCTCTCGACGGGGATGTGCAGGGCAGCTGCGATGTTCGCACGCATCTGCTCGCGATACGGAGACATCTTGGGCTCCTGGAGCATGACGACCGAATCGATATCCTCGATTGCATAGCCCTGTTCCCGTGCAAGCGCACCCACATGTTCGAGCAGCTTGATGGAATCGGCATCCTTGTAGGCAGGGTCGGTGTCGGGAAAGAGCTTGCCGATATCGCCCGCGCGCATCGCCCCGACGATCGCATCCATGATGGCGTGTACGAGCACATCGGCATCCGAATGGCCGTCAAGTCCCTTATCGTATGGGATCTCGACGCCACCCAAAATGAGCTTGCGCCCATCGGCAAAGGCGTGCACGTCATAGCCTAGCCCGATTCGGTTCATGCGACGTCCCTTCCGGCAAGAGTCAAGATTGCGTATCTATCATACACGGCAACGTGCCTCATTCCTCACGCTGCGCGACGCGAGCGGAAAGGGCCGCAACGACCGGGCCGACATCCTCGGGAACCGTGAGCTTGATATTGTCACGCGGGCCATTGAACATGGCGACACGGCCGCCGATACGCTCGACGAGCGATGAGTCGTCCGTACCCAAAAAGCCGTCGAACATGGCTGTCTGGTAGGCGCGCCTGAAAATATCCGCGCGGAAAAGCTGGGGGGTTTGCGCCACCCAGAACATGCTGCGGTCGGGTGTGGCGGAAATCAGACGGTCATTTACGATCTTGAGCGTGTCAACAGACGGATGACCCACCACGATACCATCGATATCAAGGTTGCCCTTGAGATGATTGATGGCGTGCGAGATGATTTCCGGCGTGATAAGCGGACGAGCGCCATCGTGCACGGCGATAATCTCATAGTCCTTCGTAAGCGACTCGAAGCCGTTCATCGCCGACTCCTGACGCTCCTCACCGGAAGACGCGAATTCGATGGGCGTCACGAATGGATATGGGTCGATGGCCTTGCGGCAGTACTCCGCCTGACGCTCTTCAGGGCACACGATGACGATGACGCCGACATCGGGAACGGCATCGAAGGCCTCGGCCGACCAGGTAAGCACCGGCTTACCGAGTACTTCGAACAGCTGCTTGCCACCGGGATTGCGAAAGCGCTCGCCCTCACCACCAGCAACGATGATGGCGGCTGTCGAGGGATTCTTGGAGACATGGCCTGCAAGCAAGCTGCTCGCGTTTTCGAGCGTGTTGATCTGATGTACGTACAGGTCTACCTCGGCTGGCGTGAGGGCCGCCGAGACGGAAATCGGATCGATACCCACCTCGACCAGGTCTTTCGTGTCGTCAGCCATGACCCCTCCTCGCACGATGTTATGCGTCTGGTGACTCGGCACCCTGAAGCGCGATGAGTCGGTTTATCTCGTGATCGATAGATTCGCGGGCGTTTTGCAGGGCCAGTATCATGCTCTCGAGCTGCGAGAACGACTTGAGCGGCCTGCCCAGCGTCTTGCTCTCACCGCCGAAGTAGAGGTCGATGACGTTTCGGCGTTGCGAGACGGTAATGGCGACGGTGTCGGTCTGCGCGCACATGCGCATGGCCGTGCGATGCCGCATGCCCGTTTCTTTGGTTTCATACTCCATCGTGGGAGACAGGTGCACGTTGGCACGAACGATGCGACGCGCGTGGGCGTCGAGCAGAATCGCGCCGTCCATCTTCGAGAGCTCGAAGAGGCGATTAGGGGTGAAAGCGACATCGATTTCAAAGCCACCGTCGCTCAGCGCGAGAACGGCGGCAAGGTCACCAATGCAGATGAGGGCGCCATTATCGGCAGAGAGAATCATATCGAGCGCGATGCGCAGGTCAGTACCAGGAGCGACCATCTCCATGACGTCGTCCATGCTCTGAATGACACCCATGAAGCTCCCTCCCCCTACTGCTGATGGTGGCTCAATCATAACACGCTATAAAAGAGACCCCCGGTATCAATTCGAATGGGGGATATGCCAAGGGGTCAGACCCCTTGGCACACATTCAACCAAAGACGAGACAGCACCCTTCGTGTCATTTCGACCGTAAGCGCGAAGCCCCCCCCTGTCATTTCGACCGTAGGCGCGAAGCGCCCCCCCCCCCATGTCATTTCGACCGTAGGCGCGAAGCGCCGGAGTGGAGAAATCTCCTCCATCACAACTAATGGAACGCAAGGGCAAGATTTCTCGACTGCGCTGCCTTCGGCAGCTTCGCTCGAAATGACAGAAGGCGGCACCTCGTTCGCTTCGCTCGGAATGACGGGCATTGTCATCTCGACTGGAGCGGCTGCAAGCCGCGGAATGGAGAGATCTCGGAGAGATTTCTCGACTGCGCTGCCTTCGGCAGCTTCGCTCGAAATGACAGAAGGGATGGCTGGATGCCACCCCTTCCTGACAATTGGCCATGCTTAATCGGCTGCTTCTGCGCTGCCCTGTGCCGGCGGAAGCGAACTTCCTGGCCCCGCACTTTCGAGCGCAAGCGTCTTGCGCTGCTTGAGCTTGGGTATCTCGCCCTCGCCCGGTGCGAAGACGAGCTCGTCTCCCACGTAATCGACAAGGATGATCGAGCCCTCACCCCACTTGCCCTCGAGCACCTCCTCGGAGAGCGGGTCCTCGATAAGGCGCTGGATGGCACGACGCAGCGGACGCGCGCCAAAGGCGGTATCGGTGCCTTTCTCGGCGATGTACTTCTTGGCAGCCTCGGTGAGCTCGATGCTCATGCCCTGGACAATCAGGCGCTGGCGTAGGTCGTCAACCATGAGGTCAATGATTTGCTCGATGTCCTCGCTCGTGAGCGACTGGAACACGATCGTCTCGTCGATACGGTTGAGGAACTCGGGACGGAAGAGCTTCTTGAGCTCTGCCATGACCGAATCGTGAATCTCCTTATCGGACAGGCCGCCCGAGTTCGTGGTCGAGAAACCAAGCGGGTTCTCACGCGTAATCTCACGGGCACCAACGTTGCTCGTCATGATGATGATCGTATTGCGGAAGTCGACCTTGCGGCCCTGCCCGTCGGTGAGATGGCCCTCCTCGAGAATCTGGAGCAGCACGTTGAAGACGTCCGGGTGCGCTTTCTCGATCTCATCGAAAAGCACGACCGAATACGGCTTCTGACGCACGGCCTTGGTGAGCTGACCGCCCTCGTCGTAACCCACGTAACCCGGGGGCGATCCGATCAGGCGACTGACCGTGTGCTTCTCCATGTACTCCGACATGTCGAAGTTGAGCAGCGCGTCCTCGGTGCCAAAGAGGAACTCGGCAAGCGCCTTGGAAAGCTCGGTCTTGCCCACGCCCGAAGGGCCGAGGAAGATGAAGGAACCCATGGGACGACGCGGGTCCTTGAGACCGGCGCGGCTACGGCGAATCGACTTCGAGAGCGCCGTGACCGCCTCGTTCTGTCCGATGACGCGCTCGTGCAGCGCATCTTCCATGCGGAGCAGGCGTGCGGTCTCGGCCTCGGTGAGACTCGAGACGGGAACGCCCGTCGCGAGCGAGACGACATCGGCAATCTGATCGGTATCGACGGTGGCGACGTTAAGCGCCGCCTCCTCGCGCCACTTCTCCTCGAGCTCGGCACGCTCGCGAATCAATTCCTTCTCCTTGTCGCGCAGATGAGCGGCGGCCTCGAAGTTCTGGTGCCTGACTTCCTCTTCCTTCTGCGCACGAAGCTTCTTGAGTCTGTCGGAGACCTTGGCGACGTCCTCGGGAACCGACATGTTGCTTATGCGCATGCGCGCACCCGCCTCGTCGATAAGGTCGATGGCCTTGTCCGGCAAGAAGCGATCCTGCACGTAGCGGTTGGAGAGCGTGACAGCGGCCTCGATGGCCTCATCGGTGAAGTGCACGCGATGATGCGCTTCATAGTGATCTTTGAGGCCGTTGAGGATGTCGATGGACTGCTCGATAGTGGGCTCCTCGACCATGACTGTCTGGAAGCGACGGGAAAGTGCGGAATCCTTCTCGACGTGCTTGCGATACTCGTCGGTGGTCGTCGCGCCAATCACCTGGATCTCGCCACGCGACAGCGGCGGCTTGAGGATGGCGGCGGCGTCGATGGAGCCCTCGGCACTGCCAGCGCCGATGAGCGTGTGCATCTCGTCGATGAACAAGATGATGTTGCCGTCGTCCTTGACTTCCTTGACGACGCTCTTGAGACGGTCCTCGAACTCGCCGCGATACTTGGAACCGGCGACGAGCGCCGAGACGTCGAGCGTCACGAGGCGCTTGTTGCGCAGCACATCGGGTACCTGGCCATCTGCGATAAGCTGGGCCAGGCCCTCGGCGACGGCGGTCTTGCCAACACCGGGCTCACCAATGAGCAGCGGGTTGTTCTTGGTGCGGCGCGAAAGGATCTGCTCGACGCGATCAATCTCGCGCTCGCGGCCAATGACCGGATCGAGCCCGTCTTGCGCGGCGAGCTTGGTGAGATCGGTGCCGAACTCGTCGAGCGCGGAGCCCTGGTTTGGGCGTCCACCTGGCTGCTGCGCGCCCATCGGGGCATACGGAACGGGCGTAGGAGCACTGTTGATGAGCTCGGAAACCGCCTCGCGGACTTGATTGCCCTCGATGCCGATATTCGCAAGGACCTGCATGGCGACGCCATTGCCCTCGCGGATGATGCCAAGCAGCAGGTGCTCGGTCGAGATGTAGTTCTGGCCGAGCTGCAGAGTCTCGCGCAGCGCGCCCTCGAGCACGCGCTTGGCCCGCGGCGTGAACGGGATATGACCCGCTGCCGCAGGAGAATCCTGCTCGGTGATCTCCTTGATCTGGCTGATGACCTCGTCGTACGTGACGTTAAGTTGATGCAGGGCACGGGCTGCGATGCCCTCGCCTTCGCGAATCAGACCGAGAAGCAAATGCTCGGTGCCCACATAGGACTGCTCCAGCTCGCGTGCTTCCTCCTGTGCGAGGACAAGAACGCGGCGGGCCTTATCAGTGAATTTCTCAAACATACGCGGAAAGCCTCCTCGAAAAGAGAGCGATGGTCTTCCCAGTATAGACATGTGGTCAAGAATAGCGATGACAAGACGATGACGGCTACCCAACACGCCAGCGACATGCGGGCGGCCATTGCACTCGAAATGACAGGGGCGTCTAGAGGCGGTTCTGCAGATAGGCGATGATGTCGGCAGACTCGAGCATGGGCTTGCCGTCGATGACCAGGCAGGGCGATTGCGTCGTGCCATTCATGTCAAGCAGTTCCTGGCGACGCTGCGGATCGGTGGAATCGACCGTCTCGATCTGAATGTCGTTTGCAGCCATGAAGTCGAGAACGCGATGGCAAAACGGGCACCCTGGCTTGACGTACAGAATCATGTTATCGAACTTCATGGTGCCTCCTTGGAGATGGAATGAGACAAAAATCGCCGGGGCAATTTTGTCTTATGCCTCGTCGCGCATGTGGGGAAACAGCAGCACGTCGCGAATGGTGGGCGCATCGGTGAGCAGCATGGTGAGCCTGTCGATGCCGATGCCGATGCCACCGGCCGGAGGCATGCCGTACTCGAGCGCGCGAATGTAATCCGCGTCAAAGCCCATGGCCTCGTCGTCGCCCATATCCTTTGCCTTGACCTGCTCCATGAAGCGCTCGGCCTGGTCGACCGGATCGTTGAGCTCGGTGAAGGCATTGGCGTACTCATGCCCTAAGATGAACAGCTCGAAGCGCTGGGTGAGTTCAGGATTGTCCGGATGCTTCTTCGCGAGCGGGGAGATCTCGAGCGGATGATCGATGACGAAGGTGGGCTGGATGATCTTCTCCTCGGCAACTGCCTCGAAGATCTCGGCGATAAGCTTGCCCTTGCCCCAGGCAGCCTCGGCATGGCCACCGTTCTTCTCCAAGATGGCCACGAGCTCTTCGCGCGTGCGGTCGAAGGAGACGTCCTCGCCCGCATGCTCGCTGGCTAGCTCCATCATGGTCGCGCGGCGCCAATCGCCCGACAAGTCGATGGGCGTGCCCTGATACTCGATCTGCAGCGTGCCACAGGCAGCCTCGGCCGCAGCCTTGAAGCAGCCTTCGGCCAAGTCCATCATGGACTCGAGGTCGCCAAAGGCCTCATAGGCCTCCATCGTGGTGAACTCGGGATTGTGATAGGGATCCATGCCTTCGTTGCGGAAGATGCGTCCCAGCTCGAACACCTTGGGAAAACCGCCGACGAGCAGACGCTTCAAGGGAAGCTCCGTGGCGATGCGCAGATAGTAGTCGCGATCAAGCGCGTTGAAGTGCGTGATGAAGGGCTTTGCGTTCGCGCCGCCGATAATCGGACTCAAAAACGGCGTCTCGACCTCGTAGTACCCTTCGTCTTCCATGAAGCGGCGGATGGCGGAGATGATGCGCGAGCGCTTCTTGAACGTCTCGCGGACCTCAGGATTCACGACCAAATCGACGTAGCGCTGGCGATAGCGCGTCTCCTTGTCCTGCAGACCGTGGAACTTCTCGGGAAGCGGGCGCAGACTCTTGGACATGAGCTCGAACGAGGAGACAGCCACGGAGAGCTGACCACGACGCGTGCGCATCATGGTGCCGTGCACGGCAATCCAATCGCCCACGTCCAGGTCTTTCAGCTCCTCGAAGGCATCTTCGCCCAAGGTGTTAATGCGGCAAAAGAGCTGGATGGTGCCCGTGTGGTCCATGAGCTCGAGAAAGGCGACCTTGCCCTGCGCACGTTTGGCCATGACGCGGCCAGCGATGGCGACCTCGTCTTCAGTGTCTTGGCCGTCTTCGAGATGAGCATACTGCTCGTCAAGCTGCTCGACCGTATGCGAGCTTGCAAAGGCGTGGCCATACGGATCACGGCCCGCATCGATGAGCGCCTGGCGCTTGTTACGACGAACCTCTACCGGATCGTCGATGATCTCCTCTGATGCGTCGGACATGATTAGTGGCCGACCTTCGTGAGCGTGAACTTCATCTTGCGGCCGGTCGGGCCCTCGTACTCGATGACATCGCCCTTCTTGTGGCCGAGCACGGCAGCACCCACGGGGGACTCGTTCGAAATCTTGCCCTGGGCACTATCGGCTTCGGCGCCACCGACGATGGTGAAGACGCGCTCCTTGCCGTTATCGTCGGTCAGCGTGACCGTCGAGCCAATGACGACACGGTTGCCCTTTTTGGGCGCGTCTACGACCTGTGCGTTTGCGAGAACGTCATTGATCTCGGCGATGCGCTGCTCAAGAATGGCCTGCTCGTTCTTGGCATCATCGTACTCGGAGTTCTCGGAGATATCGCCGAACTCACGCGCAATGCGAATACGCTCGCCGACCTCGTCGCGCTTCTCGGTTTCGAGGTAGTGAAGCTCTTCCTCGAGCTTTGCCTTGCCGTCCGCAGTCAGGACTACATCATTTGCGTTGTTCGCCATGGGATGGTATCTCCGTTCGTCTCTATCTCGTGTCCGCGCAAATGCGCGGATTGGTGGTTAGGTGGGTGTTACTCAGCCTTGCTTGCAGGAGCTTTCTCCGGCTCAGTCGCCTCTTCTACGACAGCTTCCTCGACAGTCTCGACCTGAGGCGTCTCCTTGGCAGGGGCGTCTTCGACGACCTCGGCCGTATCCTGTACGTCAGCAGCGGCATCATCCTTCTTCTTGCCGTCCATACCGTCGCGCAGACTCTTGAACGTCTTGCCAATGGCATTTCCCAACTTGGGCAGATTCTTGGGACCAAAGATAAGCAGGACCACAATCAGAATGATGATCAGCTCAGGAACGCCAATGCCTCCCAGAAAGGGAATCCTCATCATATCCTCCAAAGCTTGCGTGTATGCATCGCTCGAATAGCGAGTGCAAGACTATCACGTATCGCACCATAATAAAACAAAGGGGCTTCTGGCGAATGCAGAAACCCCCTTCTGGCAATCTGGTCGGGATGACTGGATTTGAACCAGCGACCTCTCACTCCCGAAGCGAGCGCTCTACCAAGCTGAGCCACATCCCGAATGCGCGGTGATTGATTCTAGCAGATTATGAGGGGCGTGCGATGATTTTTTGCGAGGGAGCAAAACTGGTCGCAGACCGGACACTTAACCGGCACTCACGCCGTGCCAGCCGACGCCCTCGTCGCAATCTGCCGCGCTGGGAGCGGAAAGCGATGGCGCTTATGCCGTCAACGCATCGATGGGAATGACCTTGACGCCGTCCTCACGCGTGTGAGCCACGGCTCCCACCCCCATAACCACGGCCTTGACCGAAGGCCCACGCTCACCACGCTTGACCATCTTCGCTTCAAGCCTATTGAGATTCGCCGCTGCTGCGTCTTCTTGATCAGCGCCAAGCTTGATCTCAAAAGCGCCCCATCTTCCGTCTCGGGCTTGTACGATGAGATCGACTTCAAGATTCGCATCATCGTTGTAATGCATTACTTTCGCATCCATCGCCCGCGCATACACGATGAGTTCATGCGCTACAAGCGATTCAAAAAGAAAGCCCATTGTCTTCAGGTCACCCATCAGGGATTCAGGCGTTGCACCCAATGCGGCTACCGCCAGAGACGGGTCTGCGAGATGATGCTTGCTGGCAGAGCGGATTCTCACCGGCGAGCGCAAGGCCGGGCTCCACGCTGGTATATCGCACACGAAGAACATCCGACGCAAAACGGAGACATATTCGCCCAAGGTGCTCTCCGAAAGCGGTACCCCATCGTTAAGCTCGGCCGTATCGGCAAGAAGCGTGCGCTTAGATGCCAGAGTGGACTCGTTGCGAGCAAGTGACGCGATGAGGAGCCTGACTTTGTGCGGGTCATGCCTAACTTCGTTTCCCCAAACGTATCAAGGTGAAGTCGCAGAGACTGATCGCTCACTCTCTCGATATAATGGAATGCCTTGTCCATGACTATGCCTCCACCTCGACATACTTTGTTTTTCGAATATTTTATCAGTGTTTTTTCGAATATTACGTCATGGTTTTTTCGAATTACCTCACTCCGTGCCAGCCGATGCCCTCGTCCCGCCAGCCGAGCGACAGCAGGATCTCGAACTCACCCCAGTCGGTGGTGTAGTGGTGGTTGTTGGCGAAGGCGTTGGGGTTGTAGGCGCGATAGAGCGGCACGGACTTATCGGGATCGGAGAACCAGCCGCCCTCCTCGAGCATCCATCCGGCGGCCACAAGCATGTCACGCTCTGCCTCGCTCGTCGTGTAGTGATGCTCGCCAGCGAAGGAGTTGTAGAGGCGGTAGACCTGGATGCCTTCCGTGGGTGCCGTCCAGCCGATGCCCTCGTCACTCCAGCCCGCGGCGATCACGCTGTCGCGTTCGACCGTGCTTGCCGTGTAGAAGTGCTCGCCGGAGTTGGGGTTGTACAGGCGGTACATCTCCTGGGTGACCACAGGCTCGGGCTCGGCGGCACCGGGGTCATCGGGTTTGGGATCGGTGCCCGGGTCGTCGGGCTTGGGGTCCGCTGGGATAGGTTCATCAGGCTTGGGATCGACCGGCGTAGGGTCAACTGATTCGGCAGGCGTGCTCTGGTACGTGACGGTCTTGGTGCCCGAATACACGCCCAGACCCGTCACGTCTATCGTGATGAGGCCGCTTTTCGGATCATATCGGGAAGCCATCGAATAGTGCCTTCCCTCGGACAAGATGACGCCACCGTAGGAAACGGAGACGACCGGTTTCTGCGATTCACTTACCCCCGTCACCTGGATATTAGCGCTCGAAATGGGAATGTTGAGCGCTTGGGGGTTATCAACGTTGTCCGTAAACGCTTTGATGCGCGCGGTGCTGCCCGGCTCGTCCCCGGCTTGCTGAGCGCTTCCCGACAGGTCATACCAGGCAGCGGCCTGCGGAAACAGCGAGAAGCTCTGTCCTTTCGAGCATTCGTTCTTGAAACTTGCGAAGCCAACGTTGGCGCTCGTATCGACCGCGTAGTTTACGGTCGAGCCGTCCGCATGGGAAAGGGTGGCGACTACCGAATACCTCGTTCCCTGGGTGAGCGGAACGCTGCTCGGCAGCTCGATGGTGTGGAACCCCTCATAGGTGAGCCGCCCCTGCGCTGGCGTTGCAAGAGCCGGCGAACCGCTCGTGGGGTCGGTTGGGTCGGTCGGGTTCACGTATATTTGAATGGAGTAATCGACATTGACATCGTAGAAGGAAAGCGAGACCGCCTTGAGCACCTCGCCGCCCTGCGCATTGGCCTTCGCCGTGAACATGTTTGCGATACTGCCCCCAGAGGGCAAATGGTTGTAGAACGGTGCTGACGACCCATCGTATTGGTAGTTGTTGTCGTAATTGTCGGCCTTTGCCATGTCGTAGACATACACTCTTGATCCGGGCCTGTTGATGCAGGTGTCCTCGTAGGAGACCCAGAAGTAGCCATCCTCGCCAAAGTCCGTCCCCCAGCTGTTCTTGCACAGCCAGGCACCGTTTGATGAGGGTCTTGTCGTGGCGCAGTCAAACCCGGGGAGGAGGGGGTCCGCGCTCACGGTGTCATCGACCTCGAAAAGGTCCATGGACAGGAAGGCCACCCTGTTCGCAGCACCGCTGCAACGCAGGTAATACGTCTGGCCCGCCTTGAGGGACACGGTGTTACCCGCAGCGACCCACGTCCGCTGCAGCAGCCCATTGTCATCGATGGTCGGGCAATACAGCGTCACCTCGAAAGACTCGTCCCACGGATCGGGACCTAGCGTATAGGAGCCGCTCTTTGTCGGTGTGAACGAAAGCCACTTGTAACCGCTTGCATCGGGAGCGGGCAAGGCAACCTTCTGACCGTTTGGAATTTGCGTCACAGAATCGGGCAAAGAGGCATCGGCAGACGCGGGAGAGATGCGCACCGTACAGTCCGTCGTGCTACCGTATTCTCTCGCGAGCTTGACGTAATATGTCGTGCCCTTTTCGAGAAAACAGGTCGAGTCGCTCATCCCGTTGACCGCCTTGTTTACCCAAAACGGATTTCCTCCTTGGCCATCCAGTTTGTACACGGTTTCGGTGAAGCCCCCTGGACCATCCTCCGATGCGGTGCAGAAAATAGTGTGGAACCCGGATACGGCAGGCTCGAACTTCGCCCAGGCGGCACCTTGGGAATCGAATACCACGTCCTTAGACTCATCGGCCGAAATCAAAGGCGCCGAAGTGGCCACCGTGCCATCCCACCCGTCATCGAGCCCGAAGTTATCGACGCTGTAATCGTCATTCCAGCCAACGATGGCAATGTCATGGTTGGTGTCCTGGGACTTGTAATTGTAAAGGGCGCTATGCTTGGAGTTGAAGCACTGCGAGTATTGGTCCAAGTTGACCAGGGTTGCCGCCGCACCATACTTCATGATTGCCCGCTTGACATCGTTTCTGTCCTCCATGGCAATCATGTAACCGTTTTCCAGATGATAGGAGTCCGTGTAGGCAAGGGAGCTATCGAGTGCCGTGTCGGCGAGGAACTTCTCCACGGCAGCCTTTCGCTGCGCCGGAGACAATGTCCAGTCATTCAGATCGGCCGATTCATAACGATCGAGCAGGTCATTGATAGACGCAGCGCTTTCATCAGCCGCGCCAATCCATGAGGAAAGGGTGTAAAGGGCGGTCTCGTCGTTTCCGCCCGAGGCCAGATATGGATCGCTCGAATTCTCGAACACTTCCGAGTACGCGGCATTTGCTGCCGTGACCGAATCTCCCTTGGTACCTCCGAGAGGATCAGATTGCCGATGGTAGGTGAAGTACGCAAGATGGCGCTCGGAAAGGTCGACCGAACTCGCGAGCCCCTCGCTTAGAATCGAGGACTCGACAGCCGCAGTTGTCGAATACGCCCAGCAAATACCAAGCTCACCTTGGTTGCCAATGGGGGTGACCCTCCCCTTTTCGACCGAACTATACCTGCGCGGAACGTCTTCCTGGGCGATGAGGCCATCGTAGTTCGCGTCATAGATACTGTAGATGGGGGTCTGCTCGGACACCGCGCCCGTACCGGCAGAGGTGCCGCTTGCGCTGATGACTTCCGGCATCTTGAACAACCGCATGATTGGATTTGCACTCTGGGCGGCAGGCTCGCTCTGGGCAAACGCCAGCGCGGGACATAAGGTCACGACCAGCGCAGCGCAAAGTAGGCATTGGGCCGATTTCTTCAAAAGCGCACGCATCGTTCCTCCTGCACATTAGGCGGTTGCATGACTCCACATAACGGGAGAGTGGGCAATCTGTCAAGAAACAGACCGCGAAGTGCCGACAGAAGAAGGCTGCATAGACCCATTTGGCTTGCACCGTTACCGAATTGATGCTGCATAGACCCACGTAATGGGTCTACGCGGGTGGATTTCGCCAAGATATGCCCAAAGGGGACGGTGCAGACCCATTCTCGGGTCTGCGCCGTAGATTCCGGACAATCGAGCCTCTACTTCACCCCGTACCAGCCGAAGTCCTCGTAGAGCCAGCCGATGGAGACGAGGTGGTCTCGCTCGACCTCGCTGGCGGTGTAGTGGTGCTTACCACCAAAACCAACGACATGAAGATCGGTAACATTTTCCTTGCGACTCGCATCGATTTCTCCTCCGCCTAAGAGCGTGCAAACCCTCTGAAGCAGCGAAGAGAATCGTCGTGCTCTCCACAGAACACCAGCGAACAGACCCGCAGGATTGGTTTAGCGGAGGGGTCGAGGGGGAGAGATTTCTCGACTTTGCGGCCTAGCGGCCGCTTCGCTCGAAATGACAATAGAGAGGCAGCTGTCTGCGCACTTCCTTCGCATAGCGCTTGCTCATCGGCACCTTCGCACCTGAGGTCAACACGACCTCCGTCGGAGTGATACTCGCCACGCGCTCCGCGTTCACTAGATAACTGTTGTGACAGCGCAGAAAGCTCTCGGGAAGTCTCGCAATCACATCGCGCATCGTCGAGTACATCTGGTGGACGCCGCTATCTGCATGTATGAAGACCTTGCGCTTGATGCTCTCGACGTAGTCAATGGTGTCGACGGGCACGATATGCACCTCGCGCGCGAACTTAACTATGAGTTTAGTGGGTATAGGCACTTCATCGGGATTACCCGCATGTTGAATGCGCTGCGCGGCGCTTGCATCGAGTGCTGGCCTCTTTCGCGACATTGTTGATTTGTCGCGAATTGTTTCTGATTTCATACATTCAAAATATCACAATCAATAGCATGCGCTTATGCAGAAGTCTGATATAAGGAACAAAATCGGTTTCCGAATCAAAGAACTTCGTAAGCAGCATGGACTTACGCAAGATAAGTTCGCCCTCATGACTGGAATCAACCGCAGCTATCTTGCAGATATCGAAAAGGGAAACAGAAATTTCGGTTTTGACACGCTCGTAAAGATCGTGCGTGGCTTTGGCATTACGTTCTCAGAATTCTTCAAGGGAATCTAGAGCATCCGCAGGTGCCCTCTATCCGTTGCCCCCTGCACGCGCGCCATAAACGCGCATCTTCGACATGGCGGGTTTGCTCGTTGGCGTAGGAAGGCCACATGAGCAGAGGAGAGATTTCTCGACTTCGCTCGAAATGACAATGGGGGTGGTGAGATTTCTCCACTCCGGCGCTTCGCGCCTCCGGTCGAAATGACAAGGGGAGTGGGGAGATTTCTCGACTTCGCGGCCTAACGGCCGCTTCGCTCGAAATGACAATGGGGAGGGCGGCCGCTTCGCTCGAAATCGCAAGTTACGGACGAACGATCTTGCCACGCACCGCTTCGACGCGAACGCGCTCGCCAGACTGCGGCGCATGAATCATTTGGCCATCGCCAATGTAGAGGCCGCAGTGGCCAGGGCTGCACGCCACGACATCACCAGGGCGCGGATCGCTTACCGCAGACATCCCCCAGAAGGAATACGACGTGTAGGCGTGACCATACCTGCCGGTAAGCGCATAGCTCACCAGACCCGAGCAGTCGAAACCGCTGGGACTTGAGCTGCCGGACCTATACGGCACGCCCAGGCAAGCCTCGGCGCGGCGAACGGACTCGGGCTTCGCGGCCTCGATAGCCGCTGCCTCAGCGGCGGCGATTTCGGCGGCGGTCTCGTCAATCTGCTCACGGCAGGTCGTGATCAGCTCGAGCTGAGCGGGCTCATCGGCATAGGCTTGCTCGGGACCATCGGAGAAAGACGGCTGTTGCAGGGGAAGGGCAAACGCTGCGGGACAGATAGCGAGTACGAGTAGAGAAGACAGCGCAATGCCAAGGACCGACTTACGGTTATGTAAATGCATGAGAAAAAAGATTCCTAGCGCCCGCAATACATATGGTGCTCAATTTGTAGACAGTAATTGCAGCAGGCAAGGAGGCATACTACCCCAAAATCCGGAGCCTCCATAAACTGTGCACATTTCGCGCATATAGACCCATGTGAGCGGCATCGTCCCCGCTAGAGAGGCTAGAATCGCAGTGCTGCGGTCCATCCTCCTCGGCAGCTCTCGACGACGCCCCAACGCGTGCCCATGGCTTCGATGCAGCTAATGCCACCCGTGGAAATCCCCACGTGACCAGGCTTGTAGAGCACGTCGCCGGGCCGTGCCTCGCTTGGACTGAAGCGTGCCGAAGCAACCGCGTAGAGCGATTCGGTGTAGGACGGAAGCGACATGCCGATTTGGCGATAACACCACGCGACAAAGCCCGAGCAATCGAAGGCGTCGGGGCCTTTCGCGCCCCATACGTACGGATATCCCAGCTTCGAGTACGCGTAATCGAGCACGCTGCCGTTCGTGGGTAAGTCTGGTGCAGACCCCGAGCCGGAAGACACCTCCGTGATGGAGCTGGATGCGCCCGAGTTGCTCGAGGAGCCCCCTCCCCCACCACCGCCTGAGTCATCTGAACCGCTCGGCTCGGAAGGCGCAGCAGGCGTCACGGGAACCACCTGCACCGCGCTCGGTACGAACTCCTGCGGTGCACGCGCACTCGCCTGCGCCTCGGCCGCTTCCTGCTCGGCGAGTATCTGGCGATATTCCGCGCTCAGGTTGTTATAAATCCTGTCGTATTCGTTCTGCTTGGCGAGCACCTGGCTCATGTACGCCTCGGCAGAGGAGAGCTGTTCGGCAGCACATTGCTGCTGCGCGACAAGCTCGCCCTGCGCAGACTCGAGTGTCGCCTTCGTGACCTTGGTACTGGCCACGAGATCAGCGTCCTCGGCATTAAGGGCGTTGAGGGTGTCCCATACGGTCGCGAAATCCTCGAAGGTGGTCACACCCAAAAGCACGTCGAGATACGAGGTCGATCCCGAACGGTACATGGCCGTGGCGCGCACGTCGAGGCGATTCTGCAGCGAGCCGATGCGCTCCGACATCTCGGTGATGGTGGCCTGTGCTTCCTCGACCCGTGCCGTCGCGTCGTCATAGGCATCCATGGCCTGATGGTAACGGTCGCCGGCAGCGGAAACGTCCTCTGCCATGGCCTCGAGCTGGGCCTTGACGGTATGGACTTCCGCCTGCTTCTGCGCGGCGGACGTGCCGAGTGCTTGCGTGGGATTAACGGTGCATAACGCGCCCAGAGCGATGAACGAGCCGATGAATGCCCTGCGATTGAGAATAGTAGACATAGCGCGTCCCCCAATGCAACGTTAGAAGTACATATTGGGTTCTCTGCGCAGGCTATGGTACCACCGTCGCGAGCACACGCTAGCAAGGACGGGTCAATGTCACAGACTCATCACAAAAGGTCGCGAAGTTTGGAGGAACGGTGAACGAACGGCGCTACGGGCGCACGATCTTGCCACGCACGCTGGAAATGCGCACGGTGGCTCCCGTATGCGGTGCCTCGATCATCTGGCCGTTGCCGATGTAGAGGCCGCAGTGGCCCGCATGGCATGCAACGACATCGCCCGGCTGCGGATCGCTCACCTCGGGCATGGACCAGAAATCCTGCGAGACGTAGGCGTGACCGAAGCTGCCCGTCAGGGCCCAGCTTACGAGACCAGAGCAATCGAAGGCACTCGGGCTGCTCGCACCGTAGACATACGGAAGACCGATGGCCGAGTAGGCGCGCTCGACCGCGCTGGAACCACCGAGGTTGGCGCTCGGACGCGAGGAGCTGCTACCCTTGCTCGAGCTTCCACCACCGCTGCTCGAGCTGCTGGAAACCGAGGGGAAGTATGCCGCGCTTGCGGCGGCCGCGGCCTGCTCCTGAGCTGCCTGCTCCTGAGCGAGAAGCTCCTGGTACTCGGAGCTCAGACCGTTGTAAATCGACTGGTACTGAGCGGTCTTGGACTCGATTTCGCTCTTGTAGGACTCGGCAATCTCGAGCTGGCGCTGGGCCTCGGCCTGCTTGGCATCGAGATCCGCCTTGGCAGCATCGAGCTCGGCCTTGGCCTGCTTGCTGCTCACGACAAGATCGGCATCTTCCGCATTGAGCGTGTTGAGCGTGTCCCACACGGTTGCGAAGTCGTCGAAGGAGCCCACGCCCATGAGCACGTCGAGATAGGTCATGGAGCCAGAACGATACATCGACGTGGCACGCGTCTCGATGCGCGTCTGTAGTGCGTTGATCTTCGCCTGGGCATCGTTGATGCGCTGCTGGCAATCCTCTGCCTCGGCAACAGCCTGGTCGTGATTGCGGTTGGCAAGGTTGTAATCATCGACTGCGAGGGAAAGCTCCTCATTGAGCGCATTGAGCTGCGCGGAGACGCTCTGAACCTCGGCCTGCTTCTGCGCGGCCGTCACAGCACCGGCACTCACGGGGAAAAGCGTCAGGGCAAGTGCCGCAGACAGCACGAAAGCCAGGGCCGCCTTACGCTTCATGGAAATATGCATAATTAAAAATCCTAACTGCCCGCTTGTATTCGCGTTTCAAAGTGGGCGGTTTGCTTCACTCGTTGGACGTCTATGGTAACACCCGCGCGTGCTCCTGTCTAAAAACGCCGATGCACACCACAATATCTTGATATGACGAGGGCTTGAAACACTACGGGGTTGTTGGTGAGATTTCTCGACTCCGCTGCCTTCGGCAGCTCCGCTCGAAATGACAATGGGGGCTGCTTCGCGCCTTCGCTCGAAAGGACAGGCAGGGTCCGCGCCTTCGCTCGAAATGGCGGGACTACGAGAACGAAGCGCAGAAGGCGTCGAGCAGAAGGACGGCGAGATGCTGCTCCCAGCGCTCGCCCGTCACGGTACCCGTTGCATCCGAATAACCGTGATCAGGCACCTCGATGATGACACGGCGCGGCGTCGCCTTCGCCGAAGACAAGGCAATGCTGATGCGGCGGGGGAACATGAAATCGTCGGAGAACTCGATGAGCGGAATGCCATCTTGGCCGTCAACTTCGACGGAAGTCACGCCCACCATAAGCATGTTGGAGGGTGGAAACGCCTCGAGCGTATCGGCACTCATGACGTGCGCGCCCTCGAAGGTCGCACGGGCGAGGTTGGCGATACGCGAGGCAACGCCGCGGCCGGTTTCGTCCAGCCCGTAAAAACACGCCTCCATCTTCTCGAGCGCCTCGGCCGCACGCGCAAAGCCCATCTGCGCGCCCTCGGCACTCGTCGGCTCCTTGCCTTCCCAGGCGTGGCGCAGGCGCTCGATCGCATCGAAGGTGGTGTTGCCCGCGATGCCGTCGTCCGTGATTCCGACGCTGAGCTGGAAATCGCGCAGGGCGCGCTCGGTATGCGCGCCAAAGATGCCGTCGGACTTGCCGACGACGAAGCCAAGCACCTCGAGGATCGTTTGCAGCGAGCGCACGTCGGCCCCATGGAAATGGGGCATGCGCAGGTAGAGCATGCGGTCGCCGAGCGCGAAGCTCGCGTCCACCAGGGCCGCCCATGCCTGCTGATCGACGAAATCGCCCGGCGGCAGCCCCTCGGACTGCCTGAACATCTTGACCGCATCGCAGGTGCGTTGGAGATACGCACCGTCGACGGCAAGTTCGTAGCCCATGACGCGCAAACGTCGCTGCACGTCTTCCACGGCGGCACCGTGATCGTTGCGGCCAATCGTCCTCATGAGCGCCTCAGTTCAACCGGCTTACGAAAAAGTCGCCCATCGAAACAAGCAGTTTGCGTACGGGACTGGCGGGCAGAACGTCCTTGAGCTCGTCCTGATGGTCATGTGCGAGCTTGATGGCGTGCTCTCGTGCAAAGTCAATCGAGCCTGCCTCCTGCATGATCTGCACGGCATGCTCGAGCCGAGCGTGATCCGTCTCCTTCGAGGAGAGGATGTCGATGAGTTCGTCGTGCACGGCGCCATCCGTATGCTCGAGCGCATGCACGACGACGAGCGTGCGCTTGCCCTCGGTGATGTCGCCACGGAAGTCCTTGCGCGTGGCCTCCTCGGTGCCGACGAGGTTGAGCAAGTCGTCCTGAATCTGAAATGCCAGGCCCGTCGACATGCCGTAGGCGCGCAGGGTCTCGATCTGCAGCTCGCTGCCGCCACCGATGATGGCGCCGACGGCAAGCGGCACGCCGCCCGAGTAGAACGCGGTCTTATGGGCGGCCATGGTCAGGTAGTCCTCGACCGTGATGTCGAAACGCTCGTCACGCGCCCAGCCAATATCGAGCGCCTGGCCCTCGATCGTGCGCGTCGTCATATCGACGAGCTCTTTGAGCACGCGTAACTTGACGGCATCGGAGAGCGAATCATCGACGAGCACCGTACCCGTAACGAGCGAAAGTGCAAGATCGCCCGCGTTGATGGCGAGACCCTCGCCAATCTGATGATGCAGGCATGGCTTGCCGCGTCTGAGCTGGGACTCGTCGGCGATATCGTCGTGAATGAGCGCAGCGGTGTGGAAGTGCTCGATGGCCGCACCGGCGGCACGCGCCATGTCATCGTCACCACCGACTGCCTTGCATGCGAGCATGCAGATGAGCGGGCGATGCCGCTTGCCCGCATTGTTCGAGAACTCGGAAAGCGGCCCGTAGAGATAGCGCCACATGTCGGGATGCGTGCCCTCGCCAAAGAACTCCGCCATGTAGCTATCGAAGGCCGCCGTCCTCTCGTTCAGGAATTTCTCGAAGATATGATTGACCATGGTGTTGCGCATGCCTCCGCCGTAACGAGAAGACGCTTACTGCCGCTCCTCTTGGCTAGGCCTTGATGTTCTTGCGGTAGCGCATGAAACTCTCGCTCTGCGCCTTCTTGACATCGAGACCGTAGTTCTTGTCGTGCAGCTCTTCTTCCTCGACGCGACGATCGAACTTGCGCTTGCCATTGACGATGACGCGTTCGATCTCCGGATCGGCGCCCTCTTCGGTAGCGGGGGCAAAGACGATGTTGACGGGAACCCTGATGGCACCGTGAGCGGTGAGGTAGCCATCCTCATCCTCGGTGACCATCCACTCGATATGACCGGGACGATCAAGAACGAGCGGGTTGTCCTTCATGTGCTCCTCGAGATCGAGCGACGCAAGTGCCGCGACGCGGTATTCCGGTAGCCTGTGAGCCGTCGAAGAATTTCCAAACAGTGCCATAGTTCCCCCTTGTCCGTACTTACCCTCTCCTGAAAACCATTGTATATCTTTGTGCAGCGCAAATGAGCGCGATTTGGTAGGGGCGCAGGGATTCGAACCCTGATGACCAAAGGCCGGTGGATTTTAAGTCCACTGCGTCTGCCAGTTCCGCCACGCCCCCATATGCGAGCACCTAATGCTATCACTGCATGGGCTTACTCGTGAACAAAGAATATCGTATCAAGAATGCTGTAGTACCAGGTTTGCGGAGCGGTGATGCTTTTCTCATCGAGATGGTCCGGCAGCCTCGAAGCGTTATCGACCGTACCCTGCTCGTTCGTGACCACGGCAGAGCTTTCCCCTTCCCTGACCCATCCCAGGTCAGAGCGAGCTTGATTCTCGACACCCTCCTCGGTTTGCAGGGCGTCGTTCTCGGCTTGGACGGCCTCGTTACGCTCGGTCACGGCATCGAGTTGCGCCTGGAGACGCTGCTCGGTACGCATCGTCTTGTAATAGTCGCGCCCGACGGGATAGAGCACGACGAGAGCAAAGACGACGATGCAGGCGACGATGGCAAGCGCGCGCCATGAGCGCTCGCGCTTGCGCACCCGGGGAGCATCTGCGCGCTGCGAAGGTTTACGCTTTTCGCTGCGCTTTGGCATCTATACCTTGAGGTAGCGGCGCATGGCGATGGCCGATCCCAGCATGCCGATGAGCACGCCGGCAATGATGAGCACGATGTAGATCGCGGAGTATACGCCCGGATCGACCGTGAGCGGCAGGAAGCTCACCATGTTCTCGAGCGCGGGGAACACCGTCACGCGCACGAGCGAGAGCACGATGATGGCGAACACGGCGCCAACGAGCGCCTGCAGGGCGCCTTCCATCACAAACGGCCCGCGGATGAAGCCATTGGTCGCGCCGACGAGCCGCATGATCGAAATCTCGCGCCTACGGGCAAGAATCGCGAGGCGAATCGTGTTGTTGAGGAAGACCAGCGAGATGAACACGAGCAGGACGACCGCGACGATACATGCGTAGCGGATGACGTTGGTGACGGCGAAGAGGCGCTCGACTGTGCCCTGACCATACTTGATGGAGTCGGACGGGTCGCTGGGATTATCGGCAATCGCCGTGAAGGTCTCGCTGCCGAGAATCGCGTTCACCGTGTCTTGGACCTTGTGCGTATCGCGCAAGGTGATGACGTAGGTACGCGGCAGCGGGTTGCCGTCGAGCTGATTCACGATATCGGGGTTGTTGGCGGTCTGACGCTGGAAGTCCTCGAGAACCTGGTCCTTGTTGCGGAATTCCACCGAGGCGATGTTACCGGCATCGTTCTCGAGCGTCTTGAGATAGCTGTCGAGACTCGATATCTGCTCGTCGGTCGCCTCATCGGAAATGTAGAGACGCACGTTGACCTCATCCTCGAACGAGGTGGCGAGGTTGCCAATCATCATCGAGATGATGATGGTCACGCCGATCATGAGGAGTGACAGGAAAATGGTGACGATACCGCCAATCGTCGTGCCGAGATTGCGGCGCGAGCTGACGATGGACTCTTTGAGGAAGTAGATGATCTTAGACATCGTAACCGTACACTCCCTTCTTCTGATCGCGGACGAGGGTGCCGTTCTCGAGTGCGAGCACGCGTCGACGCATCTGATCGACCATCTCGCGGTCATGCGTGGCGACGAGGATGGTCGTGCCCGTGCGGTTAATGCGCTCGAGCAGACGCATGATGCCCAACGAGGTCTGCGGATCGAGGTTACCAGTCGGCTCGTCGCAAATGAGGATCGGCGGACGGTTGACGATTGAGCGGGCGATGGAAACACGCTGCTGCTCGCCACCGGAAAGCTGGTCAGGCAGCTTGTCCATCTTGTCCTCGAGGCCGACGAGACGCAGGACCTCGGGTACCTGCGTGCGAATGACGTGACGTGACTTGCCGATTACCTCGAGTGCGAAGGCGACGTTCTCGAATGCCGTCTTGTTGGGCAGGAGCTTGAAGTCCTGGAACACGCAGCCAACGCTGCGACGCAGGTACGGGATGCGCCAGTTCTTGATGGTGCGCAGGTTCTCGCCAGCGACGACGAGCTCGCCACTCGTGGGCACAATCTCGCGGTTGAGCATGCGAATGAAAGTCGACTTGCCCGAACCGGAATGACCAACGAGGAAGAGGAACTCACCCGAGCGGATATCAAGCGTGATATTGGCGAGCGCAGGCCTGTTGGGCTGCGCGGGGTACACCTTCGTGACGTTGCGCATCGAGATGACAACGGGGCCGAGGTTTTGCTTCGCGTTCTCGTCGAGCGCAAGGTCGGCGTAGGAGCCAACGGCTTCGGTAGCCGCGGGCATGCTGGAGGTCGATAGCGGGTTTGCCTGACCCGTTTGCGCCGGGCGCTGACGACCCGTCGCACCTGCAACGTTACGACGGACGTCGACATTGCTCTCCGCGTCGATACGCGGAAGACGTGCGTCGATCTGTCTGGTTCTATATGCATCGTTTGCCGCGGCTTGCTCATCTGCCTGGGGCGTACGAGCCGCTTGACCGCGGGATTTTGACGAACGGCCGCCCGCTGCATGGGCGCCGCGCGACGATTTGCCGAATAGTGCCACGTTTCAACTCCGATCTCATTCAGCTTAGTCGGTTACGTATTCTATCCCACTGCCGCGCAAGTCAAATGGAAATATCGCGAACATCACAAAGCGTTCACGTATGGGAGGGGCGGGCCCTGTCATCTCGACTGGAGCGGCCGCCAGCGCGGGCCCCTGTCATCTCGACTGGAGGTGCCGCCAGGCACCGGAGTGGAGAGATCTCTCGTCGGGAGATTTCTCGACTTCGCTTCGCTCCGCTCGAAATGACAAAGGGGCGCTTCGCCAGCTCGAAATGACAGAGGGGGCTTCGTGTCGAGTCTCCTGCTACTTGCGCGCGATGGCGGCGCGGGCCTTGGTAGCGATGCCGACGGCATCCAGGCCGTATTCTGCAAGCAGCTCATCGGGCTCGCCGCTCGTGCCGAACATGTCACGCACGCCGACGCGCTCGAGGGGCACGGGATGGTTCTCGCCGATGATATCGGCGACCGCCGAACCCAGACCGCCAACCGTGGAATGCTCCTCGCAGGTCACAACGCAGCCGGTCTTCTCGATACTCGCCAGCAACGTGGGCTTGTCGAAGGGCTTGACGCTGAACACGTCGATGACCTCGGCCGATATACCATCTTTCGCGAGCTCGTCAGCGGCGAGGAGCGCCTGCGCGACCTCGATGCCACCCGCAACGAGCGTGACGTCCGTACCTTCACGCAGCACGTACGACTTGCCAAGCTCGAGCACGGTGCCCTCTTCGTATACGGTGGGGACCTTGGCGCGACCAAGGCGGATGTAGAAGGGACCAGGCGTGGTTGCCGCGATGCGGACGGCTTGCTTGGCAGCCCAGTAGTCAGCCGGAATGAGCACGTTCATGCCCGGCAGACCACGCATGAGGCTCACGTCCTCGAGCATTTGGTGACTGCCGCCGTCCGGACCCACGGAGATACCCGCATGCGTCGGGGCGACCTTGACGTTGAGGCCCGCGTAGCAAACGGTATTGCGGATTTGATCGTAGCAGCGGCCCGTACCGAAGGCAGCAAAGCTACCGGTAAAGACGGTCTTGCCAACAAGCGAGAGACCCGCGGCAACGCCAATCATGTTCTGCTCGGCAATGCCCACGTTGACGAAGCGATTCGGGTCAAAATCTTGAAGCTTCTTGGTGGTGGTGGAGCCGGATAGGTCGGCCTCGACGGCCATGATGTCATAACCTTCTTTGACGAGCTCGACGAGCGTTTCGCCATAGCCCTCACGGGTCGCGATAGTCTGTGCCATGGCTACTCCTTCCCCTCAAGCTCGGCAAGCGCATCACGGGCCTGCTCTTCGTTGGGAGCCTTGCCGTGCCAGCCTGCCTGGTTTTCCATGAACGAGACGCCCTTGCCCTTGACGGTATGGGCAACGATGCAGACGGGCGACCCTTCGAGAAGCGTCGCCGTCTTGAGTGCGGTGATGACGGCGCTAACGTCGTGGCCGTCGACTTCGATCGTCTGCCAGCCAAAGGACTGGAACTTCGAGCTGATGCCATCGAGACCGGCGACATCGCGTACGTCACCGTCAATTTGCAGGTTGTTGTTGTCGACAATGGCGACGAGGTTATCGAGCTCGTAATGCGCGGCGAACATGGCCGCTTCCCAGACCTGGCCCTCCTCGATTTCGCCGTCGCCGAGCAGGGTGAAGACACGGCGCTTGGGGCCACCCTCGTTCTGGCGGTCGATACGCATCCCAAGCGCGACGCCCGCGGCAATCGAAAGGCCCTGGCCGAGCGATCCGGTCGAGACCTCGACGCCGGGAAGTTTCTTGGAGTCGGGATGGCCTTGCAGACGGCTGTGCAGCTTGCGCAGCGTGAGCAGCTCGTCGTCGGGGACGAGGCCAAGCTCGGCAAGCGCGGCGTAGAGCACCGGCGCGACATGGCCCTTCGAGAGGATGAAGTAATCGCGCTCAGGGTGCTGCGGGTCATCCTCGGAGTAGTTCATCACGCCGCCGAAGTAGAGCGACGCAACGATATCCGTGGCCGAAAGCGACCCACCAGGGTGACCGCTACCGGCCTCTTTAAGCATCTTGATGATGTTTTTGCGCATGTTGTTCGCACGCGCCTCGATCTCTTCCACAGACTCTTGGATCACGGATGCGCCCTCTCTTGATTGAGTGGTTTTTCAAGTCAGTTCATCATACTAGCTACGCGTTGAAAGTCGTCGAGAAATCTCCTCGAGCTTAGTGAGATTTCTCCATTACGCTGCCTGCGGCAGCTCCAGTCGATACGCCGCCTAGCTCGCTTCGCTGACGCGCCATTGGTGGTAGCCAACGACGAACTCGTCGATGTCGCCGTCGAAGACCGCGTCCACGTTGCCCGTCTCGACACCGCTACGCAGATCCTTGACCATTTGGTATGGGTAGAGCACGTAATTGCGGATCTGATTGCCGAAGGAAATCTCGTGCTTGGGGCCGCGCAGCTCGTCGAGCGCGTTGGCGCGCTTCTCCTGCTCGAGCTCGTAGAGCTTGGAGCGCAAAATGCCCATGGCCGTGGCCTTGTTCTGGAGCTGGGAGCGCTCGTTTTGACAGGTGACGACGATGCCCGTGGGCAGATGCGTGATGCGCACGGCGGAGTCGGTCGTGTTGACGCCCTGGCCACCGTGGCCCGAGGAGTGGTAGACGTCGATGCGCAAGTCCCCTTCGTCGATTTCGACCTCAATGTCATCGGGCAAAACAGGCAAAACCTCGACACCACCGAAGGTGGTCTGACGACGCTTCTTGGCATCCGTCGGGCTAATGCGTACGAGACGGTGCACACCCTGCTCGCTCTTGAGCATGCCGTAGGCGTTATGCCCGCTCACGGTGAAGGTCGCACGGTCGAGGCCGATAGCCTCGCCGGCAGGGGCATCGTTGACGGTGACTTTCCAGTTTTTGCGCTCGGCGTAGCGCGTGTACATGCGAAAGAGCATCTCGGTCCAGTCCTGGGCTTCGAGTCCGCCTTGGCCCGGATTGATCGTCACGATACAGTCACCGGAGTCGAGCTCGTCGTCGAACCACGAAGACAACTCGAGCGCGTCGGCATTGGACGTAAGCGTTCTGATGGACTCGATGACCTCGCCCTCAAGCTCGTCGTCACCCTCCATCGCAAGCTCGTTTGCCGTCTCGGCATCCTCGAGAAGCGAGACGGCGTTGTCGTATTCCGCAATCTCGTCACGCAGCGCCGCGGCCTTGCTCATGATTGACTGGGCGTGCTCCTGGTCATCCCAGAAACCCGCCTGTGCCGATTGACCTTCAAGGCCGGCGAGTTGCTCGCGCTTGTCGTCGATGTGCAGGTACGAGCCCATCTTCTCGATACGCTCGCGCAGTGCCGCGAGCTCCTGTGCGTGATTGTCTGCCATGCCCCGCTACCCTATTGATTGGCGCCGTGGCACTTCTTGTACTTCTTGCCGCTGCCGCAGGGACACGGATCATTGCGACCGACGTTTGCGTACGGATCGTCCTTGTCCTTCACGACCGTGCGCGGCGCAGGCTGTGCATTGCCCATGCTCGCCGATGCCGTGGTCTGCGATGCAACTCCCGCGGAGCCAGCAACCCTGCGCGTCGCATCGGGGATGTTCTCATCGGGTGCCGAGTACGAGACGCTGTTGAGCGTCTCCTGGTCTTCGGCTTGCTCGGGCTGCTCGAGGTTGACGTTGATCTGCAGGCGCAGGATCGTGCGGATGAAATCCTCGTAGATGGCCGCAACAAGCGCACTAAACGCGGAGTATGCCTCCTCCTTGTATTCGACGAGGGGGTCGCGCTGGCCAACGGCGCGCAAGCCGATGCCGGCACGCAGGTAATCCATCTCGGAGAGATGCGACATCCAACGCGTATCGATGACGCGCAGCATAACCTGGTTTTGCACCTGATCGAAGACATCTTCCGGAATCTGGCCCTTCTTGTCCTCGTAGATGCCGAGCACCTTCTCGGAGACGACGTCGATCATGCGCGTGGTGTCTTCCTGATGGTCAAGCTCGTCAAGATCGAATTCGATACCCGTGAGCTCCTTGAACCAGTTGTTGAGGCCCTCCATGTCCCAGTCCTCGTAGACATCGTGGCTGGGGCAGTACTCGTACACGGCATCTTCGACCGCGCCCACGATGAGCTCGGGCACGCGCTCGGCATAGCTCTTGCCGTCGAGAATGTCATTGCGCTCGGCGTAGATGGTCTTGCGCTGCTTATCCATGACATCGTCATATTCGAGGACGTGCTTACGAGAGGAGAAATGCATGGCCTCGACCTGACGCTGGGCGCTTTCGATACCCTTGGTGACCATCTTGGCCTGAATGGGCATGTCATCGTCAATTTCGGTGCGCTGCATGAGCCCGCTGATGCGATCCATGCGATCACCGCCAAACAGGCGCATGAGGTCATCCTCGAGCGAGAGGTAGAACTGCGAGGAACCCGGGTCTCCCTGACGGCCGGAACGACCACGCAGCTGGTTGTCGATGCGGCGCGACTCGTGGCGCTCGGTGCCGATGACGGCAAGTCCGCCTGCATCGCGCACGATACGGGCCTCTTCGGCGCAAATCTCCTTGGCCTCGGCGAGCGTTGCCTCCCATTGCTCGTCCGTGATTTCGTCCTCCTCGACGCCACGCTGGGCGAGGATGTCACGCGCGAGATACTCGGGATTGCCGCCGAGCAAGATGTCCGTACCACGACCGGCCATGTTGGTGGCGATGGTGACGGCGCCGGCACGTCCGGCCTGTGCGACGATGTTGGCCTCTTGCTCGTGGAACTTCGCATTGAGGACCGAGTGCTTGATGCCGCGCTTGGAGAGCAGCGACGAGAGACGCTCGGAGCTCTCGATGGAGATGGTGCCGACCAGACAGGGCTGCTGATGCGCGTGGCGCTCCGCGACGTCGTCTGCAACGGCGTTGAACTTGGCATCGACCGTACGATAGACAAGATCGGGCAGCTCTTCGCGGATGACCGGCCTGTTGGAGGGAATCACCTCGACAGGAAGCTTGTAGATGTCACGGAACTCGGCGTCCTCGGTCTTGGCCGTACCGGTCATGCCCGAGAGCTTGTCGTACAGACGGAAGTAGTTCTGCAACGTGATGGTGGCCATGGTCTGGTTCTCGGCACGCACGAGCACGCCCTCTTTGGCCTCGATTGCCTGGTGCAGACCTTCGGAATAGCGACGGCCCTCCATGATGCGGCCCGTGAACTCGTCGACGATCTTGACCTCGCCGTTTTGGACGATGTAGTCCTTGTCGCGATGGAAAAGGAACTGCGCCTTGAGTGCCTGGTGCAAATGGTTGGAAAGCTGACCGGAGATATCCGAGTAGATATCCTCGATGCCAAGCAACGACTCGACATGTTGGAGACCCTCGTCCGTCGTGGAAATGGTACGCTTGGCCTCGTCCATCTCGAAGTCGACGTTCTTGACGAGGTGCTTGACCGCGTTTGCGAACTTTCGATAGGTGTCCGTTGACTGCGAGCCGGCTCCCGAAATGATGAGCGGCGTGCGCGCCTCGTCGATAAGGATGGAATCGACCTCGTCGACGATGGCGAAGGCGTGGCCGCGCTGCACACGCGAGTCGGGATTGACGACCATGTTGTCGCGCAGATAGTCGAAACCGAACTCGGCATTGGTGCCATACGTGACGTCTGCATCGTAGGCAGCCTTGCGAGCCTCGGTCTTGGTGCCGTTCTGGATGAGGCCGACTTCCATGCCCAGGAACTCGTAGACCTGCCCCATCCACTCGCTATCGCGCTTGGCCAGGTAATCATTGACGGTGACGATGTGCACGCCCTCACCTGGGATGGCGTTGAGGTAGCCGGCAAGCGTCGAGACGAGCGTCTTGCCTTCGCCGGTCTTCATCTCGGCGATCTGACCCTCGTTGAGGACCATGCCACCGATGAGCTGCACGTCGAAGTGGCGCAGGCCCAGCGTGCGCACCGATGCCTCGCGCACGACGGCGAATGCCTCGGGCAGCAAGTCCTCAAGCGACTCGCCATCTGCGTAGCGCTCGCGAAACTCGATGGTCTTCTCGCGCAGCTCCTCATCGCTGAGCTGGGAGATTTCGTCTTCGAGATAGTTGATTTCGCCGACTCTATTGCGAAATGCCTTGATTTCCTTGCCCTCGCCAGCCGAGAGCAGCTTAGAGAATATGTTTGCCATGATTCATGCCTTTATTTTTCTGAAACGATATTGGCGTCCGTACTACTTTAGCACAGGTCAGTAGCGCCCCTTCCTGACGAGTGGGGAACAAACGCATGCCCATAGAAGCCACACATCGCGCACGCGCTGTCTCCATCCTAAAAGGTCAGGGTGCCTTTTGGACAAGCGCTGCCTCCAGGCGCAAAAGCTCGGGATCGGTGGTCACGAGCGCATTGTAGAGCTCGCGCGTCTCGATGGATGGATCAAGACCAAGCGTTTCCTGCAGGTAATCACGACATGAGAGATAGGTCTTGATCGCCGGACAACGTTGGCCCGAGGCAATCTGCGCCTTCATGAGCGCACGGTACACGTCTTCGCGCGTCTGCTCTTCCTCCATCGCCTTGCGCGCGAACCACAGAGCGATGCGCGTATCGCGTACCCGCAAGGCACAGTCCGTCGCCGCGACCATGGCATCGACATAGAGCGCACGGTAACGATCGCGCTGGGCGTTGATAGCTCGCACGCTACGCTCGCTGGGCACGAGACCTCCCCGGTAGAGGGCTTCGATCTTTGCATAGGTGTCGAGCAGGTAGTTCGCGTCGTGATCCGAGACGAGCAGGTGCCGCGCGAGCTGCTCGAACTCCGCGACATCAGAATGCACGTAGCGCGGATCGATGCGGCAGAACTCGCCATTGCGTTCGAGGTAAGGCGCCTCCCCCACGATCGAGATGCAGTTACCCCAGACGGTGTAGAAGTTATCGAGCGCATGCGTGCGCGGCAGACCGGGCCATATCTGCTTGAGAAGGTCGTCACGCGGCACATCGCGGCCGTGGTTGAGGACGAGCAGGGAGAAGAGCGCGCGGGCCTTCTTGCGCCACTTGCCCTCGCTCAGATAGCGCTCGCCAATGGTCACCTCGAACCCGCCAAGCAAGCGCACGTACATCTCATCACCGGTCTTGTTGACAACGTTGGGTTTGGGGACGGACTTTCCGGCATTTTGCGCAGAGAGCCCCTGAAGCTTCCACGGTATCGATGCGGACTCCCGACCGCAGCAAGTGGCAAGCATCTCGAGCATGTGGGCAGCACCGTCGAGAACCTTGGCGTCGCGACGGTCCACGACGGGGCCAACCAGCCCAAAGTACCCCGACCGCCACATGTCGCAGACGAGCATCGCCTCGGTGAAGCTCGTCACGCCGCGCCTGCGCATTCTGAGCACCGCATCGCAACCGAGGTCCTGGACCAGATGTCGCAGATCGGGACTATCGACATGTGCGAGCACGTGCAAGGCGACACCGAACGCACGCGAGTTTCCGAGCATGTCGGCATGCTCGGTGAACAGCGCTCCGAGCTGTCGAGCACGCTGCCTGCCTGGTGCACGGCGTCCCTTGCCATACCGCGGATCGCTCTCGGGATCATCGAGGCAAAACGCGCGAGCAAGCTCGGCATTCGTACAGGAGTCGAGCACGCTCGTGATAAAGGAGAGCTCATCAGGCGCCTTGATCTTCGGCGAAAGCTCGTAATGCGTGGTGTCGATAATCGCATTCTCGTCGAATTGGGCAAGCGCGATGCGAGCCGCGACACTCGCGGCATCTGGTTTATCGGCCGATTTCTGCATGGCGAGAACATGTTGCGCGATATGGCATGCCTCGCGCGCATCTCCCGACAAGCCGGATACCCACGCGTGAATCACCTGCAGTATGGAGCTGTTTGCATACGTTGCCTCGGGGCAACGGTCAAGTAGCGTCGAGACAAGATGTATCTCGCCCGCATCGAGAAAGTCCCAGCCCCGCTCGACAAGCCACGCGGCGCATCGTTCGTCGTTGCAGAAGGCATCGATGATGATGGATCCACGTCGCAAATCACCGCGTTTGAACAGCGCCCCGAGCACGCGCTCGGACAGCGAATGGTTGCCTTCGAGCACGATGGCTTCGAGCTTGTTGGCGAGAATCGCGTGTCTGAGATCGGCCAGCTCGAAATCCGCGACCTCGAACACGCCGGATACCGTATCGATGCCGAAAACGGGATAGTCACGCGCAAGCAGCGCGATGTCCTCGCTCCTGAGCGTAATCCCGATGCCGTCGAGATCACGCATGGTGCCCGTCTTGAACAGGAGCATGGCAAACATGCCGCGCACGAGATCGAGCGGGAGACGCTCGGAGAACAGCCCCTTGAGGCACTCCTGCTGGGACAGCATGTTTGCGCCCCAGATAACCGAAGCCGCACGTCCAAACAGCAGTTTACCGGCATCGATCCAACGCTTCTTGCCGAATGCGCGACTGCCGCCATCCTGCTCGGTCACCTGCCGCGGAGCGCACTCTTGCTCGGTTGCAAGCAGTTCGACCGCGTGTATGGAAAAGCAATCGGCCTGCAGGGCGCTCAGAACATCGCAAGAGGGCAGCGTCGTTGCGATGACCTCGATGCCCGCGTAGAGAGCCGCATCAACGTGCCGAGAGAGGGCATGGGCGCGTTCTTCGTGTAGCCAGGGTATGTTATCGAGAATGACGAGGCTTGCGCAGACATCGCCTTGCCTCACGATCATGTTCTCGTCTCTGTCGAGCGCGAGCAAAAAATCAGGGCTTGCGGCATCAATCCAGGTAACGGAGGTGTCAGGGAAGAGGCGCTGCGCATACTCGCGCGCAAGCTCCGTCTTCCCGAAGCCGTGCGGCGCCATGATGAGGCGCAGCGCATTGCGGTCTTGCAGCATCGCCGAAATGAGGGCATCGCGTTTGACGTGCGTCCCCAGAAGCGTCGAGGCCTGCAATTCTGCCGGATAATCGAGCGAGAGATCCTCCCCTGCCTCTTCGGATGTCTCGAAATCAAACGTAAGCTCCTCGGCCATAGCGCATTCCCCCTCAGAACAGTGCTTCGCATACGAGGGTGATGGTGCGCGACAGCGCCGAATCGGGCACGCAGATGACCGCGATTGCACAGATAAGCAGCAGTATTCCGCAGCTTGACAGCAGGCATGACACGGCAAGCAACATGCGCGGCTGACGCGACGTACGCTCGCTTTGCCCCTCGGGAGCCTCTTCATGCGAAAACCGGGAGAGGCGTGCCATGACGGCTTGGGCGCTTTCGTGTGAAGGCGCAGGCGGAACCTCGATGCTCATCATTACTCCTCGCTATTGCTCTTGCGAGGAAGCAGGGTACCCGCCCTCGTTGTCACGTCTCTACAAAATCATCTCGACAAGATATGGCTTTTCTCAAACCATGATTTCGATCGGCCGTCCCTACTCCACGACAGCGCTGATTTCGATATGCAAGTTCAAAAGCCGGGCGCCCTTGACATCGATGAGCACGTCGCGGCTTATCTTCTTGAATGGGTCCTTCTCCGGCACATCACGTTCGATCAGCTCGCTGGACGCATCGTCGCCAAGGTCCAGCTGCAGGCCAGCGCGCTTCGCCGTCTGCCAGCGGCCCGATTCGGCAAGATGCAATACATCGGCGCGCGTGTTGTCGCGCTCGATGAGCCTGCTCAGCTCAATGCTGACGTCAACGCCGGTTTTTCCGTAAATGATGTTGTGGATTCCGCAATACAGAACAAGAAAGGCAAGGAACGGATCACCTGCCTGGCGGTGCGTGCAGACGACGATAAGCCTGAGCCGCTCCGGATGGGGTTCCTCCTGAAAGAATCTCTCGAGCCCGACGGCCATGTCATCGGCATCTATGAAGTGCGCTTCGTCGATGATCGCAAGCGTGCCACCTGCCACAATCGTGTTGTGGAGCACGTCTTCGAGTGCGCCTTCCTGGTGCGGGTTAAAGCGCAGGTCAACATCATCCCCAAGCACTGCCGTGAAGTATCCGCTCCGCTCGTGTGTCGTCAGAACGACCACGTCGTTCGATGTGCGCCTCTTCTCCATCTGCCCCATCCCCCTCATGATGACGCAAACCTGCCCGTTGTACGCCTCCTTGCCTTATAATCCGCTCTGCGCATAACCGTGTGATGCCACTATGAGACAGGAATGTAGATGACTGGTAGACCGCAACGAGAGAAACCCAAGGAGACGATCCGGGCCGCCGTAAGCGAGGACATCTACGCTTCTGTGTTACCACTGCTCAAGAACGATACGTTGACTTTCGCGAGCGTAAGCCAGCTTGTCGAGACCATTATCTTTCTATCCGAGCACATCTACGTGGCAGAACCCGATGATAGCTTCGTCATCGGTTTGGTGCGGCTGCGAGCGGACAGGGTTATCGACCAGATCAGGAACCCTCGGCTCATGGCCTCGCGCTACATACACGTCACCCTTGACGTGGACGCGGTGGGCTTTCTCGATTTGCTTGTGCGCAAGTATCCCATGCTCTTCAGGAATCGCAGCGAGGTCATAGAGCTTCTGCTCCTCAACATCGGCGAGGAGTGCGGCACGTCAAATGGCACGCGGTATTATGCCAGCAGATTGGCAGAGGTGCTCAGCCTGCATCCCGTACACAAGCGATAGAAGGTCGCGAGCTACTTCTCGTTCTCGAGACGCTTCTTGTGAGCGGCGACGATCTGCTCCGAGCGCATGCGCAGCGTGCCCGATGCGTTCTCGGAATCGAACTTCATGCGCTGGGCGAGCGCGGAGCTCGTGGCAAGCGAGATGTTGCCCTCGGCAAAGGCGACGAGCTGCATGAGCATGTCGGTGAACTCGGGGTTGCCGTGATAGCACTGGATGGCCTCGTCGATCTGCGTCCAGACCTCTTCGGAATTGTCGACCGACGCGCTGCCGTAGCCGCAGAAGAAGTGGAACGCGGCCTCGCGCACGAAGCCGTTCGTCTCGTCATACAGCGAGTCCTCCGCCGCAACGAGCACGTCCTCGTCATAGCGCTGGCCGGCCTTGCCCATCTGGTCAAGCGCATGCAGAACTTCCCAGCGCGTCTGTGCTTCGGGCTTGGTCAGGCCACTGGCGATGTCATCGGCATAGGGAAGCAGAACGCTTGCGTCCTTGTCGGCGATGAGCGCGACGGTCGAGGCGGCCTTCTGACGACGAATCCTGCTTGAACCGGCTATCTCCTGCGCGAGCGCATCGACAAGACTCTCGTCGGTAAGCGCCTGCTCGGCCAGCTCCTCGCGCTCCTCTGCCGTACCAATCTTCAGTTCCTCTGCCATACGAGCACGCCCTTTCGCTTCTCGTTGCTTGTCTGCCTAGTCGTTGTAGAACGTCTGCACCTGATCGATCTCTTCGACGACTTCTTCTTGCACTGCCTGCTCGCGCTCGTCCATGGAAATGTACGAACGCGTGCTGTTGATTGCCTTGTACGCGGGGCGAATGATGCGCTTGCCCTCGACGATTTCCTCGAAACGGTGCGCTGCCCAGCCAGCCATGCGGGCCGTGGCGAACAGTGGCGTGTACAGCTCCTCGGGAATGCCGAGCATCGTGTACACGAGGCCCGAGTACATGTCGATGTTGGCGCAAATCGCCTTGCGCGAGCCGCGCGCTTCCTCGAAGAGCTCGGGGGTGAGACGCTCGATGGTCTCGATGAGCTCGAACTCCTGCTGGTACTCCGTGCCAGCCGCGAGATCGCGCGCGTACTTCTTGCAGATGACCGCACGCGGATCGCTCAACGTATAGACAGCATGGCCCATGCCATAGACGAGGCCGCTATTGTCGAAGGCTTCCTTCTTGAGGACGCGCCGCAGGTAATCGGCAATCTGGCCCTCGTCGCTGATGTCACGCACCTGCTCCATGAGATCACGGCGTTGCTCGCTGACCTTGATGTTTGCACCGCCATGACGCGGTCCTTTGAGCGAGCAGATGCCACCGGCGTATGCCGAGTACGCATCGGTGCCGCTCGAAGTGAGTACGCGCGTGGTGAAGGTCGAGTTATTGCCGCCGCCGTGCTCGGCATGCAGCATGAGCATGATGTCGAGCATGCGCGCTTCCTCGGCCGTGTACTGCATGTCGTGACGCAGCATGTAGAGAAAGGTCTCTGCAGTCGAAAGGCCCGGCTTGGGCGGATTGATGTACATGGGGCTGCCGGGAACGGTGCGTTGGCGACTCGCCAGGTAGGACAGGGCAGCGATGCGCGGCAGACGGCTCAGGAGCTGAACGGCAACCTCGATCTCGTGGCGCTTGTTGATGGCATCGATCTCGTCTGCGCCATCGGCGGCGTAGAGCATGAGCACGCTGCGCGCCATCATGTTCATGACGTTCTCGGAGGGGTAGTTCATGATGAGGTTGTTGACGAAACCATCCGGCAAATTGCGATAGCCGTCGATGGCGGCATTGAAGCGCTCGAGCTCGGCACGCTTGGGCAGATCGCCCGCTATCAGGAGATACGCGAGCTCCTCATAACCCGAGCGGCCCTCGGTGGCAGCGGCATCGACAAGGTCCTCGATGTCATAACCGCGCAGGGTCAGACGTCCCTCATCGGGCACGCGCACGCCCTCGTCCGTGAGATAGCCATGCACGTTGGATATCGACGTGATGCCAGCCACGACACCCGTGCCATCGGCATTGCGCAGACCGCGCTTGACGTTGAAGTGGCTATAGTAGCTTTGGTCATAAACCGCTATAGGCGCCGAAGTGCTGAAAGACCTCGGATTCCTTTGAATCTGACACGTGTTGCTCTTTCGCTTAGCATGCGCATGCGTGCTGCGCAGGGATTTGCAATGTAAGCGGCTATTATACTCCAGCATGATGCAGTGCCGGTAACGGGAACGTGACATGTGGGCGAGCCTACAGCTCGCGGCGGATTCGATGGCGCGGGCCGAGCGTGACCTCATCGGCATATTCGAGCTCCCCACCCACGGGAAGGCCGCTTGCCAAGCGCGTCACGCGAATGCCCAGCGGCTTGATGATGCGGGCCAGGTAGCTCGCCGTAGTCTCGCCCCTCGACATCGGGGTTCGTGGCGACGAGCACTTCCTCGACAGCCTCGGGAGCCCAAGCGCGCCATAAGGTCGGCAATGTGCAAGTCCTCGGGCATCGAGCCTTCCATGGGATTGATGACGCCGCCAAGCACGTGATAAAGGCCCTGATAGATTCCCGTACGCTCGATGGCCTCGACGTCGCGCGGCTCGGCAACGACGCAGATGGTCGCAGCCTCGCGCTGCGGGTCCGAGCAAATCGCGCAGAGCTCGCCCTCGGCGAAGTTATGGCAACGCGGGCAAAGATGAATGGCCTTCTTGACGTCGACGATAGCCTCGGCAATGCCAAGCGCAACCCTCATCATCGCTAGTCAAGAGCCAGTTGAGTATGCGCTGCGCGGACTTGGGGCCAATGCCCGGCATGCGCTCGATCTCCTCGAGCGCATGTTGAATGGAAGCTTCCTTCTTCATGTGCGGCTAGAAAAGCCCGGGGATGTTCATACCGCCCGTGACGGCGCTCATGCGCTCCTCGACCATCGCCCTGAGCATCGGCGATGCCCTCGTTGACAGCGGCAACGATCATGTCCTGCAGCATCTCGACGTCCTCCGGGTCGAGCGCCTCAGGGTCGATCTCGATGCTCTTGATACGCAGGTCGCCATACACGGTCGCAGTGACCATGCCACCGCCAGCCGTTGCCTCGACCGTCTCGCGTGCAGCCTCCTCTGCACGGCCTGGATCTTGGCCTGCATCTTCTGAGCCTGCTTGAGCATCGCCTGCGGGTTCATTCCTTTAGCCATTGTGGCTCCTTATTCCTCGTCGTTTATCTCTTGTACTTTAACACCCTGCTCCGAATGCGGAGAGGGCGTCGGCAAAATCGGCTGGCATCTCATCGACAGGAGTTGCCTGCTGCTCAGCCACCAGACTTTCGAAATATCCATCGTCTATCGGCGGGACATCATCGGCAATGCTCACGGGAGGCTCGCTCGTCAGCGGCGCCGGTTGGGCAGATAAGCCCGAGAACGACCCGATCTGGCAGCTGAAGTGCACCTCATGGCCAAGCACCTCGGCAAAGGCCTTGTTGATGATGGCCTTGGCATCGGGGCCGTTCACGATGCCGCATCTGGAAGTCAGAGCCCGTAGGGAAGAGTAGCTGGTACTGCCCATCCTCCGTGGATAGCGAAACGCACCGAAAGCAACGCGCCCGTGGCCGCGTCTTCGCGCTTGACCACGGAAAGCAAGGCGGCAAGTAGGCGTTCGGGTGACATGTCGGCCGCAGGGGAGATTTCTCGACTGCGCTCGCTGTCGCTCACTTCGCTCTCGAAATGACAGAGGGGGACGCTTCGTCCGCAAGGCTGTCATTTCGACCGGAGTCGCCGTAGGGCATCGCCTCATTGTCATTTCGACCGGAGTCGCCGTAAGGCGACGGAGTGGAGAAATCTCCCACGCTACTACCCGCAGTAGGCGCTGGCTGGGATTTCTCGGCTGCGTTCGAAATGACAGGTGCTGCCGCCATCGATGGGCCTGAGCTCGAGAGCCTCGAGTGCGTTCGGCAAGCGCCTCGAGCGTAAGCTCGCTATCAGGACGCGTAAGGCGCGTCATCGCAATCTCGACGCTCAGGCGCGCATCGGCGGAGTTGCGTAGCTCTGCGACGAGCGCGCCGCAGATATCGAGCGCACGCGCGAGGCGGTCGACAACCGCCGAACTCGACTGCCTGCTGGCGATAGCGCTCGAGCTGAGCAGCCGTGCAGGCAACAATACCGTTCTCGCCGCCGGTAATAGCCGTCACATAGAGGTTGCGCAGGTGCGAAGCAAGGTCGCGCGCAAACTGCGCGAGGTCGACGCCGCGGCCCACGAGGTCGTTAATCCAGACGAAGCACGACGGTGTGTCGCGTCGCACGATGTATCCCGCAATCTCGAAAAGCGCTGCAATGTCGATCTGGCCGAACATGCGCGTCGCTTCGTCGAGCGTGATCTTGCCCTCGGTATAGACACCGACTTGCTCAAGCGCCGTCGTGGCATCGCGCATGCCACCGGCAGATTTTGCAGCGATGAACTCAAGTGCTTCGGGCTCGTATTCGAAGCCCTCGCCCTTGCTAATACGCTCGAGATAACCCACGATCTCCTCGACGGAGAAGCGGCGGAAGTCGAAACGCTGGCAACGGGACTGGATAGTCTCGGGGACCTTATGCGGATCGGTCGTGCACAGCACGAAGACGACGTGCTCGGGCGGCTCTTCGAGCGTCTTGAGCAGCGCGTTGAACGCCGCCGTCGACAGCATGTGCACCTCGTCGATGATGTAGACCTTGAAGCGACCGCGCGTAGGAGCAAACCCCACACGCCCGATGATTTCCTCGCGCACGTTGTCGACACCCGTGCGACTTGCGGCATCGAGCTCGAAGACGTCGGGATGCGTACCCTGCGCGATCTCGAGGCATTGCGGGCATGCGCCATCAGGCTGACCGTTTTGGGCCGACTCGCACAAGAGCGCCTTGGCAAGCAGACGCGCCGACGTGGTCTTGCCCGTTCCGCGCGGTCCGCAGAACAGGTACGCATGGGCAACTGCGCCCTCCGAGATGGCGTTGATGAGCGTCTTCTCGACATGTTCCTGGCCGACGACATCGGCGAACACCTCGGGACGATACTTGCGATACAGCGAAAGAGCCATGAATCCTGCCTTCGTTCAACGATAAGCTTGCGGAGATTCTAACCCCACGGCGCCTCAGTTTAGCATTCTGTCACCTTGTCGAAACGCGGGTGGGAGGCGAGACGGCATCCCGCTGCGCGCCTTTTTCCGCCGGCGCGTCAAGTTATGCGAGCTTTGGCACGTCGGATGTGCCAGAGGTCGGCGGTTTTGGCAGATGCGGCAAGTTCAGGGAGATGTGGCACATGGGAGGTGCCATAGCTCGGGATTCTTGCCAAAGCAGGACAAATATGAGACACATTGGACAGGTACATCTGTCTCGATAGCGTCCCAGCAGCAGTCTACTCGGCGTCCGCCTCTTCCTGCTGGCGCTTTTTCTGCTCATCTTGGCCTTGATGAGGCCGGCAACGGTGGGGATAAACGAGATGACCACGATGCCAATGATGACAAGCTCGAAATGGTCCTGGACAAAGGGCACGCCGCCGAAGAAGTAGCCCAGCAGCGTGAACAGGCACACCCAGGTGACACCGCCGAGTACGTTGAACA
The DNA here is from genome assembly GCA_025992705.1 of Coriobacteriaceae bacterium. Classification (NCBI taxonomy): domain Bacteria; kingdom Bacillati; phylum Actinomycetota; class Coriobacteriia; order Coriobacteriales; family Coriobacteriaceae; species Coriobacteriaceae bacterium. The sequence continues at coordinate 455,530 of DAJPGJ010000001.1, read as the reverse complement.
GCGTGAAACGCCCGAAGTGCATCTCGCCCATGCCTGCCAGAAACGGCGCAAAAGTGCGGATGATCGGGAAAAAGCGCGTAAGGAATACGGCAATCGAACCATACTTGTCGAGCATGGCCTGCGTCTTTTCGATGCGCTCGGGCGTGAGCGCCTTGACGCGACCACTTGCCACGATAGCCTGACCCACCTTGCGGCCAATCCAGTAGTTGGAGGTGTTGCCCAGGATGGCGGCAATCGTCATGAGAATGATGAGCACGAAGATGTTGAGGCCGCCACCATCGGCCGCGAAAATGCCCGCGCAGAAGAGCAGCGAGTCGCCCGGCAGAAACGGCGTGACGACCAGGCCCGTCTCGACGAAGATGATGAGGAACAACGGTGTGTAGACCCACACGGGACCCAGTTCGATGATCCACTGCGCGATGAATCCACGCGGATCACGTAGTAGGTCGATGAAAAACTGTATTACTTCCATTGCTCCCTAACTCACACAACAAGTGCGCCGTATGGACTTGGGCGCCCACCAGAGGCCCCTTATGGCTGCTTCCTCCCGGACCTGACCAGGTTCGGGACATGATGCCGCCCAAGCCCATGCGACGCACTCGCAAGCGTTGGAACATTGTAGCGCTTGATGGCAATGGAGATGCGTAAAATACATGTAAAGTGGCTGCCTACTCGACAGCAGCGTCACCCTCGGCCACCGCGCCATTGGCCGATGGCTCGGCATCGCCATTGTTCGAAACCTTATCGAACACGGTGGTCTTCGTACCACCCGCGCCATCGCTCTCGTCGAGCGTGAGCTGCTGACCGTTGTTGCCGAAGCTATACTTTGCCTCGCCTGTCGCATCGCCCGACTTGTAGGTGATGGTCTTGGAACCAGGGTCGATCGTGTAGTCAAAGGTGTTGCCGACAAGCTTGAACTTATCCCCCGAGAAGACGACCGTGACCTCTGTGTCCTTGATCTTCCACTCGCCCACGAGCTCGTTGGCATCTGACGACCCGCATGCCGCAAACGCGAACAGGCAGGTACAGGACATGATCGCCGCGATAAAGCATGCGATAAGGCGTTTTTTAATCATGTCGTGCTCCCTTGCTTGGATCGTCACGTACGAATCGGGCTAAGTGTACCCGTAGACTTAGTCTTCGTCCTCGTCATCGTCAAAGGACAGAAAATCGTCATCTGACTTTGACGCGGGCTTATGCCGCTCGGGGAAGAGCAACTTGGTTCGACGCTCGAGAATGATGGCAATCAGCAGAAAGAGGAGCAGGCCAACGCCAATGATGAGGAGAACGCCCCCCGTCAAACCAAAGTATGCGAAGTATTCGTCGAACATGCTCTCTCCCAGCTAAAAGTCACGGGTCGCATGGTACCGCAAAACGCGCCGTGAGAGGTATACTTGCTCGCAACACATTTCGAACGGCACAACGCGCGCACGCACAGGAGGAACAATGCTCGACATTCGCTTCATTCGCGAGAACCCCGACGCCATCGAAGAGGCTCTGAAGAATCGCCATGCAAAATGGGATTACGACGAGTTCCGTCGCCTCGATGAAGAACGCCGCGAAATCATCCAGAAGGTCGAGTCCCTCAAAGCCGAGCGCAACACCGTCTCCAAGCAGATTGGCGTCATGCTCAAGGAGGGCAACGCCGAAGAGGCCGAAAACGCCAAGATTCGCATGCGCGACGTCGGTGACGAGATCAACAATCTTGATGGCGCCCTCGTGGCTATCGAGGAAGAGCTCAACGGCCTCACCTATTCCATTCCCAACATTCCCGGCCCCAACACGCCCATCGGCGATGACGAGGACGATAATCCCGAGGTACGCCGCTGGGGCACGCCGCGCGAGTTCGACTTCGAGGCCAAGGCGCATTGGGACCTCGGCCCTGAGCTCGGCATCATCGACTTCGAGCGTGGCGTGAAGCTCGCCCACGCGCGCTTCTACGCACTGCATGGTGCCGGTGCCCGCCTCGAGCGCTCGCTCATCAACTTCATGCTCAACGAGCACATCAAGTGGGGGTCGACCGAGTGGTGGGTTCCCGCGCTCGCGAACAAGGAGACCCTCACCGGCACGGGCCAGTTGCCCAAGTTCGAGGAAGACCTCTTCAAGACGACCGAGGGGCTCTACCTCATCCCCACGGCCGAGGTCATGCTCACCAACCTGCATGCCAACGAGGTGCTCGACGGCGCGGAACTGCCCATCCGCTACTGCGCATACACGCCATGCTTCCGCGAGGAGGCGGGCAGCGCCGGTCGCGACACGCGCGGCATCATTCGCGTGCACCAGTTCGACAAGGTCGAGATGGTACGCTTCGCCAAGCCGGACGAATCCGACGCCGAGCTCGAGAACATGACCTCCTGCGCGGAGAAGATCCTGCAGGAGCTGGGCCTTCCCTATCGCGTCATCAGCCTGTGCACGGGCGACCTCGGTTTCTCGGCCCGCCAGACCTACGACCTCGAGGTGTGGTTGCCGAGCTACGGCGCCTACAAGGAGATTTCGAGCTGCAGCAATTGCGGAGACTTCCAGGCACGTCGCGCCAATATCAAGTTCACCGACGAGAACGGCAAGAAGCACTTCGCACACACGCTCAACGGCAGCGGCCTTGCCGTCGGGCGCACGATGGCCGCCATCATCGAGAACTACCAGAACGCCGATGGCACCATCACGGTTCCCGAGGCACTGCGTCCGTACATGGGCTGTGACGTGATAGCCGCGCAGTAGAACGAAGGAGCGCGTCATGAACATTATCGTCGTGGGCTGCGGCCGCGTGGGAAGCCATTTGGCGACGCTGCTTTCCGAAGACGGGCATAACGTCTCGGTCATAGACCGCGCCGCCGATGCGTTCAAGAACCTCGGACGCGACTTCAACGGCCGCATCGTGCGCGGTATCGGCTTCGACGAGAGCGCCCTCATGGACGCCGGCATCGACGAAGCTGACGTCATTGCCGCCGTCACGAGCAACGATAATGCCAATCTCATGATCGCGGAGGTTGCACGACGCATCTATGAGGTCCCGCATGTCATCACGCGTCTCTACGAGGCGCGTCGCGAGAAGACCTATGCGCAGCTTGGCATTGACTTCGCCTGCGGAACAACGCTCGTAGCCGAGGAGATCTTCTCGAAAATCCAGTCGGGCCATGGCCATCACATCGACACCTTCGGCAGTTACGAGCTAGCACGCTTTGCCTTCAACCTCGAAGATGACACCACCATGTCATGCAGCGAGCTCGAGAAGGACTACGATGCGCGCGTCGTCGCCGTCGAGCATGACGACGAAACCATCCTCCCCTCGCAGGATACGATTCTGCATGATGGCGACGTGGCCATCGTTTGCGTCGCCCGCGAGGACTTCGGCCGTCTTTCGCGCTTTATCAGGAGCTGATCGCATGTTCATCGTCATTAGCGGTGGGTCAACCACGGCAGAGTACCTCATCTCGATGATGCTTGAGCAAAACCACCGCATCACCCTCATCGAAGAAGACCGCGAAACCATCGATCACCTTGCCGACACCCTGCCGCCCGAGGTGCTCATCATCGAAGGCGACGGCACCGATTCTGCCGTGCAGCTCGACGCCGGTGTCGATGACGCCGACCTCTTCGTCGCGCTCATGGGCCATGACGAGACGAATCTCGTGGCTTGCGAGATCGCCATGACCGCGTTCAACGTGCCGCGCTGCATCGCGAACGTCAACAACCCCAAGAACGGCCGTATCTTCCACGAGGTGGGCATCGAGCCCGTTTCGTCGACCGAGCTCATTGCGCGCATGGTCGAGGAGGAGGCCATCGTCGGCGATATGCGCATGGTGTTCTCGCTGCGCGAGGGTGACATCGTGATGGTCGAGACGAAGCTGCCCGCCAAGATGCGCCACAAGGGCGGCGTGCGCGTGGCCGACATCCCCTTCTCGCACGATACGCAGCTCATCGCCGTCATTCGCGATGACGAGTTCGTGATGATCACGGGCGATACGGTGCTGTATCCGGGCGAGACCATCATCGCCGCAACCAAGAGCGATGCCGAGGAAGAGTTCCGTAACATCATCAGACATCTATAGAGCGAGGAGATTTCTCGACTCCGCTTCGCCCCGCTCGAAATGACAGAGGGGGCATCCGCCCGCTCGAAATGGCAGGGCGTCCGCTACCTCGGGGTTTCGGAAGTTGCTCTGGAATCAGTCCGGGATTGCTCCTGATTTAGTCCGAAAACGTACAGATTGTCGGGGTGGTTGGCTCGGTGCCATCCGTCGCATAGTCATGTCTCCAAAACCGAAGGCTTCGGAGGAGAGATGACCAAGCAACGAAAACAGGCGCTCATCGCAGGAGCATGTGGCATTATCGCCGCACTCTGCGTATTTGCCTATACGGCAACGATTCAGTCCGAGGCGTCCATGGCACGTGCGTCGGCGATTCGCAGCTACGGCGGGGAGCGCGCCGAAGTCCTCGTGGCGAACAAGACGATTCCCATCGGCGGCACCATCGACGAGTCCAACACGAGCGTGCAGGAATGGCTGGTCGATTTTCTGCCCCAGGGGCAAGCGGCACAGAGCTACGAGGAGCTTCAGGGCCTCGTCGCGCAGACGGAGATTCGCGTGAACGAGCCCGTGCTGCTCGAGCGTGTCGGTGATGGCTCATCGCGCATCACCGTGCCAGACGGCCTGGCAGCTGCAAGCGTCGCATCCGATGACGTGCTCGCAGTAGGTGGTGCGATACGCGCCGGTTCGGTTGTGGACGTCTACGTTGAAGCCTCGTCAGGAGAGATCACGATGCTCGGCGAGCATATCCTCGTCCTTGAAACGAGCACGCTCGAAGACAGCAAAGAGAAGCAAATCTCCTGGGTCACACTTGCCGTCAAACCCTCGAGCGTGAGCGACCTCATCGCAGCAGCCTCGAAGGGAACCATCCACTTCGTCCTACCTGGCAACAGCGCGGCAAACCAGGGGGACTGACATGAGAGACATGGTATCCAGCACATATTCCGCGCAGGGCACGCGACGTGCTCCGCTCATCACGCTCGTATCGGCAAGCGGCGGCGTTGGCAAGAGCACAATTGCGCTCATCATCGGCCACCTAACAGCGGCACATGGCATCAAGACCGCCATCGTCGAGGGTGACCTGCAATTCGGCGACATGGGCTTCTGGCTCGGCCTCGATGTCAAGCTCTCCTCGCTCGCGCAGGGCGAAGGTTGCATTCCCGTCCCCATCTCGGCACAACTCGACCTTTTCAAAGCACCCGTCTTGCCCGAGGTCGCCGAGGAGGTATCGGATGCGGTGGCCCGCGTCGTCGAAAACGCCCGGGCAAACTATGATCTCATCATCGCCGATACCGGGCAATTCTGGTCGGGGCTCACGGGCGAGCTCCTGTGCAATTCCGAGCTTGTGCTGCTCGTCATGGACCAGCGCAGGGCATCGGCATACGGCGCCATCAAGGCACTCGAGCTCTGCCAGCGTCTCGGCATCCCCCTCGCGCGCATCGCGCACGTCTTCAACCGTGCCTCGGGAATCCCCCGCAGCGAGATAGACCGCATCGAAGGCTCGCTCGGCTGCGATGAGCTCTTCAGGCTCGCGGACGGCAAGGCATCGGTCGAAGCATTCGTTGGCATGAAGCGCATCGAGGAGCTCATCGAAGACGCAGCGGCGCCCGTGCCCGATGTCGAACAGCTTCTCGCCAGGCTCCTCCCCCGCATTGGCGTCGAGTTCTCGCCCACCGAGCGCAGGAAGACGAGGCGATTCTTCGCATGAAACTCGGCGATTACATACGGCAAAGTCCGCAAACTGCGGCAGACGAGGCGCTGGGCGCAGTCTCCGAGAAGATTCACGCGCACCTACGCGAGTTGCTGTACCGCGAAGTCCCGAGCGAACGCATCGCGCAGCTTCTGAACCAGGGACGCGAGCATGCGCGACAGGAGCTCGCCGTCTGCATCGAGCAGATTCTGAGCGCGCATGATTTCGCACCCATGAGCGACATCGATCGTGCCGTCCTCATCGAGCGCACGCTCGACATGGTGCTCGGCCTGGGTCCCATCGAGAAGATGCTCAAAGACGACTCGATTACCGAGATCATGGTCAACGGGCCTCACTCCGTCTTCTTCGAACGCGACGGCATCGTATGCAAGAGCAGCGAGCGCTACGATTCCGAAGAGCAGCTGCGTCTCGTCATCGACCGTATCGTCTCGCCACTCGGCAGGCGCGTCGACGAGCAGTGCCCTCTCGTGAACGCCCGCCTTCCAGAAGGGCACCGCGTCAACGTCGTCATCCCTCCCCTCTCGATGAGCGGAAGCACGCTTACCATACGCAAGTTCCGCAAGCGCTCCTTCACGCTTGACGAGCTTGTCGGGCTGGATGCGCTTACGCCAGAGATGGCGCAGCTGCTTGCCTGGGCCATACGCGCGCGCAAGAACATCGCTGTCTCGGGCGGCACGGGCGGCGGCAAAACAACGCTGCTCAACGCACTTTCGCGCCTCATCCCCTACGAGGAGCGCGTCATCACGATCGAAGATAGCGCCGAGCTCAGGTTCGACCAGCACCCACACGTCGTCCGGCTCGAAGCGCGGCTTGCCAACGCTGAAGGCCGTGGCATGGTCACCATACGCGACCTCGTCACCAATGCGCTGCGCATGCGCCCTGACCGCATCATCGTTGGCGAGTGTCGCGGTGCCGAAGCGCTTGACATGCTGCAGGCCATGAATACGGGGCATGACGGATCGCTCACGACCCTGCATGCCAACTCGCCCGCCGAGGTCATCCCGCGCCTCGTGATGATGGTTCGCTATGGCATGGACCTCCCCGTCGAAATCATCGAGGAGCAGGTCGCATCGGCACTCGACCTCATCGTGCAACAGGACCGTCTCTCGGGCGGCAAGCGCCGCATCACGCAAATTGCCATGCGCGGCAGAGACACCGGATCTGCACGCAAATGCCAACGCTTCACGCCAGTCGTGCACTGGGACCGACGCATGCAGCGCTACGAATGGAGCGATTTGCCTGCATGGATCGAGGAGCTTCCCTTCATGGATGTTGCGGGCGAAGAGGAGGTGGCGCAATGGGTGCAATCAGTGCGATGCTGCTGATCGCAAGCATGATCGCAGCTTTCCTTTGCGTCCGGAAAGCCGTGCCTTTGCTCGCGCATCTGCGGCGTACCCTGCCGCTCGCGCACGTTGACAGGCGGCTCGTGCTCGAGGGTGCCAAAAGCCGCATCGCCTCGACCAAACTGCTGGCTCCCATCCTGGGAAAAGCCCGTGAAAAGAAGCGTGCCGAAGAGTTGCAGAAGGGCATGCCCGAGCTTCTGCGCCTGCTCTGCATCGCGCTCGACTCAGGGTCATCGCTCGTCATGGCGCTGCGCTACGCGGCGGACAACTGCGACGAGCCCCTCGCCGGCGAACTCAAGCGCACGGTCTGGGATCTCGAATCTGGCCAGGGCTTCGACGAGGCGCTCGAGAAGCTGCGTGGCCGAACAGGCGGTTCGGAGTTCGCGTACCTGGCCGTCGCCATGGAGATTCAGCATCAGTCCGGCGGCAGCCTCACGACCATACTCCAAAACGTCTCGGCGTTGCTCCAGCAAGCCGCAGAACTCAAGGAAGATCTGCGCACCAAGACCGCACAGGGACGTCTATCGAGCCGCATCGTCGCCCTCATGCCCTTTGCGCTGCTCGGCATTCTCTCGGTCTTCTCGCCTGGATATCTGACGGGATTTCTCGCATCCCCGCTTGGCATATGCCTTTTCGCGCTTGCGATGTTGCTCGAGGCGACAGGCATACTCCTCGTGCGACGTGCGCTTGCCATCGACTTCACGGTCGATCTCGAGGAGATGGTATAGATGCTTGCCGTCCTGCTTCGACTCTCTGCATGCCTGCTCGCCTGCGCGTGCGCATGCCTCTGCGTGCGGCTTGCCTGGACGCGTATCAAGCTCGTGGCACAACCACAGCGAGCCGTGAGCATCGAAGACATTCTGCGTGATCCCACCCTGAGCTTTCTGGTGTTTTGCGGCGCAGGCATCGTCATCTCCTACGCCACATCTCTCGGGTTGCTCGTGCCCTGCATCGTCCTCGCCTATGTGCTCTCGCGTCGCGCGCCTACCATGCTCGACGCACGACGGGCACGCGAGCTACGCAGCGCCTGCGACGAGCAGGTCGACGTGATGGCAGACATTGTCGCCATGGGCGTGCGTGCCGGCCTGTCCTTCGATGCGGCGCTCGACTTGTACTGCGCCAAATTCGATAACGCGCTCGCTTATCACATGCGCGAGACACAACTCGAATGGAAGAGCGGATTGGCTTCGCGCAAGGAGGCCCTGGCCGCGCTCTCGTCCCGCATCGACTCGAAAGCACTCAAACGCTTCTCCGAGACGTCCCTGCAGGCCATCCACCACGGTTCCCCACTCGCCGACATGCTGGGGCGCTTCTCCGCCGACGTTCGACAGCAAAGACGTGCCGCCATCGAACGCCAGATTGCAAAGGCGCCAGTCAAGCTTCTCATTCCAACGGGAATATGCATTCTGCCCGCCATGCTCATCTTGGTCATGGGGCCGGTGCTTCTCCAATTTGTCCAGACAGGTTTCTAGAAGAGAGCAAGGAGAACATCATGCAAAAGATCAAAAACCGTGCATTAGGCGCCTATATCAAGGCAACGGCAAGAATCAAGACGTTGCCTGAGAAAGGCCAAGGCACAACCGAGTACGCAATTCTTGTCGGCGTGCTTGCCGTCATCGCCATGATTGCAATCGCGGCGTTTCGTGACCGCATTGGCGAGCTCTGGGATGCAATCTCGAGTGGAATCAACGGTCTGTGATGCGCAAACGATTGCATGAGAGCGGGCAGGCATCGGTCGAATACCTCATCGTCGGGCTTACGTTCATTGCGCTCATGGGTGCACTCGCAACCCTCTGGCGCTTCATCGCGACAGGCGGCTTGAGCTCTCTCATTCAGGCAAGCGCTTCGCATGCGCTTGGATGCGTAGAAGGGGTTTTCGATGCGCTCTTGTTCTGAATCGGGACAGTCGACCGTCGAGGCGGCCGTGTTGTTGCCCGTACTCTTCGTGGTGTTCGGCCTGCTGCTGCAGCCAGCCATCTTGCTCTACAACCGCTGCATCATGAACACTGCGGCCGCGGAAGCCTGCCGCCTCGTCGCAACGAGTTCGGGCGATGACGCAAGCACGCGCGCCTATATCGAGCATCGACTTGAGGCGATACCAAAAGTCCCGATCTTCCACGCCGATGAGACCTGGAACATCGCCTGGTCATGCTCGGATGATGGAACGGCGCAGACCAGCATCGAGAACCATGTGCAGCCGCTTCCGCTCTTTGGAATCCTCGCTGGGCTCACAAACGCTGTCGACGAGAACGGTGCCGTCATTCAGCACGTGGAGCTTTCCTGCTCGCCCACCCCCAATTGGGTTAGCGAGCAGGGGTACGACCCTTCGGATTGGATCGGAAAATGGGAATGAGCAAGCATCCGTCCTTCACGCGTAGAGAGGGTGGATTTACCACGCCCGCCGCTGCCATCGCGCTCCTCGTTGTCTGTGCCTTGGTGTTTACCTGCGCGAGAGGCATAAGTGTCGGTGCGCAGTCAGGGCAAATACAATACGTCGCCGATGCGGGGGCTCTTGCGGCAGACAACGTGGTTGCCGAGTTTGTGACCGCCGCCCAGGTTGTCGATGCCACCGCCCTCTCGCTTTCGCTGCTTGGCCTCACGGTCTATGCCGTCTCGGCTGTCGCCGCATTCATCCCCGGTGGCCAGGGCGCTGCAGCTGAAATCGCAAACACGGGCTCGAAGGTGCTTCAAGCCCGAGACAAGTTTGCCGAGACGGCAGCCAAGGGGCTAGACGCGGCGCAAAAGGCACTTCCCGCCGTCTGTGCCGTACGTGCCGCCCAGGTCGTGCAAGCCAACGCAGACGCAAGTGGCATTCCCTACGCAGGCATCGCCATCACGTCTCCCACGCAAGGGATCGATGTCTCAATCCCGGATAACGAGAAGGTCAAGGAGGCTGCAGCCGAGATTGAATCGAAAGAACCCGCGATTCAAGAGGCGAGCTTGCGACAGAAGGAGGCCCAAGAACGTGAAGATGCCGCCAAGGAGCGCGCGTGGCGAGCCGATTGCGGCAATAGCGGCATGAGCATGTACGAGCGTGCTGGAAAGCTCTCGAACATTTCGGAGGCGCGCAACCCCTACATCTCATCACCTGACCGCTGGACTTTTTCGGTGGGACTTGAGCGAGCAAAGGCATACTACGTCGCACGTTATGCTGCCGAACCGGGACAAGCCGCGTCGGGTTCACCCGAGGCAATTGCCGAATCGGTTGCCCGCAAGCAGTTTTACGCCTATGCCCAGTACGAAGTGGGACGAGGATACATCGAGGTCGGAGAAAACGGAGCTGAGATACCGCATCTCGTACAGCTCGCCAGGAACACGGAGCAGATCAGGGGAACCGTTCTCTACACGAGTGCGATCTATCCCGTCTCCGTCAATGGCGACAAGCGCTATTTGCACGGATACGCCAGATGCCCAACCTGCGTCGAGGGAACTCGCTCGGGACAGGCCGCGGTGAGCGCAATCGATACGGGCGCTGTCGAACGCTGCCCGACATGCAAGTTCTCTGCAACCACCTTGGGACGCGTCCCAAGCGCCTCGACTTCCATAAACAACGGGTTTGAATATCACTATCGGGAGTTCGTGGAAGCTTCGCGCGACTACGCCCAGGCGCTTTCCGATGGCGCAGAGGCAAAGCAGGCGCTTGATGAGGCGAAGGAGTCAATTGGCGAGCGGCTTTCGGAAGCGCTCGATTCCCTCGCAGCCAAACGATACGACCCCCAGCCACCCGGACGATACGGCTGCATCTGCGTAGTGCTTGCGCCATCTGTGCAAGCAAGCGCCATCCCCTTCGTTAGCAACGAGTCGGAATTGCCCGCACGCATCGCAATCTCTGGCGCAACACTTGCCCCCGATGCGGCAAGCGACCAAGGCAGTGTCATCTCTGGCGTCGCCGAGGGTCTCATCCCCCAGGAATGTCTCGTCTCCGGGTCGGCCAAGCTAATCTTTGGGGCGTGGTCAAGCATGCTGCTGGCGTATTCGAACACGACGGAGGGAATCAAGGGCGGCTTTCGCAAGGTCCTCGGGGCTATACCCCTCATTGGCACCACGCTTTCGGATAGTGCGGTTTCGGCCTTTGAGAATGCGCTCAGCTCGGCAAGCCTCGAGCCGGCGGACCTCGATACGTACAAACCAGTGCTTGTTAATACGGCCCGCATACTCGAACGAGAATCGAGTAGCGCTGCGCAGGTTCTCGCACGCATGAAGGACATGGCGCAAATATACGGAGCGGTTAGCACGGGCGACATGAACGCCCTCGTCAACGACATCAAGGCCGTCCCCGAAGTCGCGGGACTTCTAGACGAGTACGGGCTCGAGCTTGCAGAGATTCCGCTTGCCGACATAGGCCTCGGCACCAGCGATGGCAAGCTATATCTGCCCGTTCCCAACGATATCGATGCACGAGTCAGGGAGGCAGTTGGCAGCTTCCTTGGAACACTGGGAGGTTGACGACATGCTTCAGACACGCGAAGGCAGAGGTCGCGAACATGGGCAGATGGCGGTCGAGCTTGCCGTTGTCATGCCCGTCATCCTCATCGTGCTGGTCATCGCCGTCGATATGCTTGTCTTCGCAGGCGAGTGCGCACGCTTCGATCACATCGCTCCCCAACGCGTTCTTGCCCAAGCAGCAAGCGCCCCTATGGATGGATACGAGCTCGGTGCGCGTACCGCGGCAATACGCGCTGCCCTCGAAAGCGATTTTGCCAAAGAAGGTTCCTCGATAGAGGTGAGCTACGAAGATGCCGGGGTGGCGTTGGCAAGCATGTCGGTCTATCGCTGCACGTTTCGATTCGCGCCGTGGCCGCTCTCCATCGCAGGCGCTCCGGCGTTGCTCGAACACGAGTGCAACATCGCCGTCGACCCTTACACGCCTGGGGAGCTCCTATGACAAGCCTGGACAACATGCGCGTCGTTATCGCCACCAGCATGATCGCCCGGGCGCGCGGGTTGCTTGGCACGCGTGCGGAATGGGGTGACGGCGGTCGCGTGCTCGTGCTCGTGCTCTGCAAGAGCGTGCACACCATCGGCATGCGCTACGCCCTCGACATCGCCTTCGCTGACCGGAACGGTATCGTGCTGCGCTCCGAGCGCAACGTAAGGCCGGGTCGTCTGCTCTCATGCCGCAGGGCGGCGTTCGTGCTGGAGCGGCCACATCGAGACGAAGCATGGGTGGAGGCAGAACAGAGGCTCCTGGTATCGTTTTCCAAAGGATTCATCAATGCTCAGATTACATGATATAGAAAATTACCTTCAATTATATTATTCTGTTCATACATTGTATGAATGGAGTGTGATTCTAATGACAATGACAACACTGAGCGTGCGCATGGATGAGGATGTTAAGAAAGGACTTGAGATGTTTTGCTCAGATGTCGGCATGAACACATCAACTGCAATCAACTTGTTCGCCAAGGCAGTCCTACGCGAACATCGTCTGCCGTTTGAAATCGTCTCCTATAACATGGATCCTTTTTACAGCAGCGCAAACCAAGAGAGGCTGCTAAAAGCAAAGGAGCGCATGGAAAAGGGCCACGGCAAAGTTCATGAGCTGATGGAGCCAGATGATGAATAAGTCCTGGGACGATGATGCCTGGGAAGACTACCTTTATTGGCAAGAACAAGATAAAAAGACCCTCAAACGCATCAACACGCTCTTACGCGATATTGATCGAAACGGATATGAGGGCATTGGGAAGCCCGAACCCCTGAAAGGCGATTTGTCCGGTTGGTGGAGCAGACGAATCGATAAAGCCAATCGTATCGTGTACCGGATACACAATGGCAAGATCGAGATTATCCAGTGCGGCGGTCACTACAGAGACAGACAGCAGAATTAGCAAGTCAGCTTCCTGCCCCCCTTACCCGACACTACTAGAACAGCATCGTGAACGCGGGGAAGCAGAACGAGATAATCAGCAACACCGAGAGAATGGTAATGCCGATGGTCTTGAGCAGGCGCATGCGCCGGTCGTGTTGCTCGCGACGGTACTGGGCTGCCAGCTCCTGCTCGAGTTTTTGCTGCTTGTTCTTCTGATACGACTTGTTCTTGTTCGACATGACGACCCTATCTGTTGTAGCGGTCCTGTTTGTCTTGCGGCGCGTGCTCGATGAGCGACCTGCGCAGCGCATCGTCGCTGACTTCCTCGCGGATACGCACGCGCAAGGCGCGCGCTCGATCGATAATCGCATCGCGATCGCAACCCGACACATGGACGAAGTTGTCGTAGAGGACACGGCCGGCGACCATGGTCATCTTGACGTTGTCCTGGTTGGCCGTGTAGATGACGGCGCTCTCCGGATCGGTCGTGGGATTCTGATGCGAGTTGTGCAAGTCGATGGCGATGATGTCGGCCTGCTTGCCTGCCTCGAGCGAACCGACCTTGTCGTCGATGCCCAGGGCTTCCGCCGAGCCGATGGTCGCCATGCGCAGGGCGTTCTTGGCAGATGCCTGCACGAAGCGCTCGGAACTCGTCGCGCGGGTGATCATGAGACCGATGCGCATCTCGTCGATCATGTCGGTCGTGTCGACGGCAGCCGGAGAATCCGTACCCAAGCCGATGGTAAGGCCTGCGGCCCAAAACTTCTCGAGCGGCATCGACCCCATGCCAAGCTTGGCATTGATGCGCGGACAATAGCCGATGCGCACCTGCTTGTCGCGAAGGATGCCGATATCGCGATCATCGACATGGACGCAGTGAATCGCAAGGATACCGGGCACGTCGAGGATGCCCCAGTTGCTCACGTAGCTCACCGGCGAGGTACCCGCCGGTAGCCAGGGCGGATACGCGGCAGCGAGCTTGCCCTGCTCATGCTCGCTCACATGGACACCAAACGGCGAGGAGCCGTAACGGATGAAGTCCGCCTCCTCCTGGCTTCCCGCAAGGTGCATGGCAACGGGGATGTTCTTTTCAATCGCGACATCGGCGATAGCCTGGAAGACGCTCGGATGGCAACCATACACGGGGCCGGGGGCAAGACCGAAGTCGAGCAGGTCGCTTCCGCACTCGTCCTTCCAGCGCTCGATCTTCTCGAGACCCTCATGCACGACGCTCTCGACGTGCTCTTTCTGCGTGGTCAGCACCTCGTAGTACACACGGGCGCGCAGGCCCATCTCCTGGGCGGGGATGCGCGTGACACCCGATGCGGAGATGTCCGCTATCGTCGTGATACCGCTGGCGACGGCTTCGAGCGCACCGACACGCGCCGAGTCAATCCAGTCCTCCTCGGTGAAGAAGGGCTCGGTATGCAGCACGTGACGCTTCCAGTCGGCATAGGGCAGATCGCCGAACATGCCGCGCAGCGCCGTGTAGCCAAGGTGCGTATGCAAGTCGACGAAGCCGGGCATGAGGGCGGAGAGCCCGAAATCGCGAACCTCCTCCATGGAGTACTTGTCCTTGAGCTGGGACGCAGGCCCCAGGTCAAGAATCTTGTCATCACGCACGAGAACGGCACCGTCCTCGATGTATGGGGAGGTAATGGGAATGACGTATTTCGCGGTGAGCAGCATCGCGTCTCCTGTTTACTGGTCGCTCGGACTATCTTCGGCGGATTCCTGCGGCTTCTTCTTGCCCCAAGGCATCTTGCTCTTGCGCTCCGCACGTCGCTGCTGGTCACGCTCGATGGATGCGGCGATGGCATCATCGAGTTCGCGGCGCTCGGCCTTGGTGAGGTTGCGGGCCTTTGCCTCCTGCGCCTTCTGAATCTTGCGAATCTTGCGCAGGTCGATGTAGAACGCAATGACGAGTGCGGCGATCGCGAAGATGAAGCCAATGGTGGAAATCCAGCTTGCGGTCTCCTGGAAGTCCTCGCCCAGCACGCCGCTGCTGATGAGCATGTTGGGGAGCCAGGTGAGGATGATGACAACGAAGGCAGCGCCCATGGCAATCCACCAGATGCGACGCCAGAACTTGTACTCGGGCAAGTCGCGCATCATCGAGACCATGGCGCGCTCGCGACGGCGCTGTTGCTCGACTGGGTCATTCGCCTTTGTCTCGACCGGTTGGTTCTTCCTTGCCTTGGCTTCCTGCTTTGCGCGTTTGGCCTTGGCCTCCTTGGACGGGGCGTATACCGACGCACCGGCCTTGGACTTGAGCTTCGCGGAGCTTGCCGATTTCCTCGACTTGCCCTTGGGACCATCGCCCTGATTGCGTGCGTTTTGGAAATTACGCTGCGTCATTCGTCAATCGCCTTTCGAATGCCTGTAGTGTGTAAATGCCTATGATACAACGGGCGGCGCATGCGCGTGGAGCGCATGTTACAGATTCGCGGGAACGAAACGCTCGCCCGTGATGAGCTCGTAGGCCTGGATGTACTTGTTCGAGGTCGCCTCGATGATGTCGGCCGGCAATTGCGGCGGCTCGCCCGTGCGGTCCCAATTGGCATCGAGCCAATCACGCACGAACTGCTTGTCGAAGCTTGCCTGGCTCTTGCCCGGCTCATAGGCATCCTGCGGCCAGAAGCGCGAGGAATCCGGTGTGAGCACCTCATCGGCCAGGGTGAGCGTGCCATCGATCGTGCCGAATTCGAACTTGGTATCGGCGATGATGATGCCATGCTGGGCAGCGTAATCAGCTGCCTTCTTGTAGACGGCAAGCGATGCGTCGCGCAGAGCGCTCGCATCCTTCTCGCCAAGCATCTCGACCGTGCGCTCATAGCTCACGTTCTCGTCATGATCGCCAATCTCGGCCTTAGTTGACGGCGTGTAGATGGGCTCGGGCAGCTTGCTTGCCTCGATGAGGCCCTCGGGTAGCTCGATGCCGCAAACGGTACCCTGCTTGCGGTACTCCTTGAGACCGCTGCCAGCAAGGTAGCCACGCACGATGCACTCGACGGGGAACATCTCGGCCTTGCGCACGAGCATGAAACGGCCGTTCAGCCACTCGGCATATGGCTTGAATTTCTCGGGCAGATCGGCCACGTCCGCGGAAATCAGATGGTTGGGAATGATGTCCGCGAGCAAGTCGAACCAGAAGAGCGAAAGGCGCGTGAGAACCTCGCCTTTGTAGGGAATCTCGTCTTTGAGGATGTAGTCGAACGCCGAGATGCGGTCGGTTGCGACGATGAGGAGCTTGTCGCCCAGGTCGTACAGATCGCGGACCTTGCCCTGCGAATCAGGACGCATTGCCATTTCACTCATGGATATCATCTTCCTTGTTTCTCGTGTGTACTTCTTGTTGCCGGACTTCTTGTTGCCGGGCTTCTTGTTGCCGTACTTCTTGCTGCCTTGTGGCGGGTAACGGCACGCGCAGCCCAAAGAGCTTGAGCTCTTGCGTCGCGCTCAAGCCGGCACCTGCCTCGCGCGCCTTACGACGTGCTTTGACCTGGCGTTCCTCAATCTTGCGGAGCTTCTCCTGCTCCTTGCGCGCGGCACGCTCCTGACGCCTGCGCGAAGTGTTCCTGCGCGTCGACGGCATGGGTTTGGCATGGTCTTCGGGCGCCAGCGGAATGCGCATCACGAAGGTACTGCCCTCGCCGAGCGTGGAGGAAACGGAGACGTCGCCGAAGTGCTGGTCGACGACTTCCTTGACAAGCGCGAGGCCAATACCCAAGCCGCCATCGACGCTTTGACGTGCGACGTCGGCACGCCAGAAGCGCGAGAAGACCTTCTTCATGTCCTCTTGGGAAATGCCAACGCCCGTATCACGCACGGAAATCTTGGCGTACCCGTTATCACGCGTAAGCTCGAGACTGACCATGCCGTTCTCGGGCGTGTAGCGCACGGCATTGGAAAGCAGATTGGCGACGGCTTGTGAGATGAGGTCCTGATCGCCGATAATCATGACGTTGGGATCGACATCGGTGAAGAACATGATGCCGGAGCTTTCGAGAAGCGCTTCATGCGTCGTCGAAAGGCCATTCACCACGCTGCTGAGATTGACGAGATTGCGCTTGACCTCAGCCGTGCCGTTCTCGAGACGGTTGAGGTGCAGAAGCGCCTCGACCAGACGACCCAGACGACGCGTCTCGAACGAGATGGTGTTGAGATGCTCCTCATCTGCTTCGAAGACGCCATCCTGGATGGCTTCGACCGTGGCCTGGATGGCCATGAGCGGCGTACGCAGCTCATGGGCTACGTCGCCGATGAGCTGACGCTCGAGGTCGCGGTCGCGCTCGATGGCGTCTGCCATCTCGTCGAAGCGCTGGCCGAGCTGACCGAGCTGATCATCGCCGCCAAGCCCCGTACGGGCGGAGAGGTTGCCTTCCTTGATTGCCGAGGCGGTATCTGCGATGCGGCCGACGGGACGCGCGATGCCGATGGCGAAGTAGAGGCCGAGAATGATGGAGAGCACGAGGGCGATGGCCCCGGAGATGAGCACGGCGGCGAAGATTTCCTCGTCACTTGGCGCGCCGGCGTAACCGACGTTCCAGACGATCGCGATGGCGGCAGCCGTGATGAGCACCGTCATGGCCGCCGTGAGCAAAAACGCCCCCATGACGTAGATTGCAAACGAGAGAGGCTTCCTCTCGCGGGTCTTGCGCTTGTTCTTCATGGACGTCTAGGCCTCTTGACCAGCCGATTCGCCGTCTCGGGGCACCTCGAAGCGATAGCCGACGCCGTGCACGGTGTAAATCCAACGCGGATTGCGCGGATCATCGCCGATCTTGGCGCGGAGGTTCTTCACGTGGCTGTCGATGGTGCGCTCGTAGCCCTCGAAATCGTAGCCGAGCACCTTCTCGACGAGCTCCATGCGCGAGTAGACGCGGCCCGGATAACGTGACAGCGTCGTGAGCAGCTTGAACTCACTGGCGGTGAGGTCGATCTCCTCGTCGTTGACAAGAACCTTGTGACCGTTGAGATCGATGGTCAGGCCACCGAAGTCGAGCACCTCGCGCTGCGGCTCGGAGTCGATGTGGGCGCGGCGCAGCAGGGCGCGGACGCGCGCAACGAGCTCGCGCGGCGAGAAGGGCTTGATGAGGTAGTCGTCTGCGCCAAGCTCGAGACCGACGATGCGGTCCTCGACCTCGCCCTTGGCGGTGAGCATGATGATGGGGACGTCAGATGTGTCGCGGATGATGCGGCAGACCTTCTCGCCCGGAAGCTTGGGAAGCATGAGGTCCAGGATGACGAGGTCGAACTGATGCAGGGAGAACGCATCGACGGCCTCCTGGCCATCTGCAGCCGGCGTCACCCAGTAACCGGCACGTTCAAGATAGGCAGCAACGGCGTCGCGAATGGCTTTCTCGTCCTCGACGAGCAAGATGCGACGGGCTTCAGAACCGGTGTCCACGATGAGGCTCCTTTCGGTTTTCTTCCATCTACGCAGTGTACCATTGCGCACCGCCTGCGTCAGCGCTGGTGACAATAAGGGGACAGACCCTTCATTTCCGCGCGAGGGCTGTTAGCGACAAGGGGACAGACCCCTCATCGCATCAGTCGAGATGACAGATAAGGGTCTGTCCCCATATTGCCGCGCACGACATGCAAGGGTCTGTCCCCTTGTTGCCACCAGGCCTATCGTTCGGTGGGTTCCGTGGGGGTCGTGCTTGGCTGTGTCGTGGGATCAGTTGGATCCAGAGCAGGCGGAACAGGCTTTTGACCAGCAGGGATGGGCGTAATCGAGCGCAAGACGACCTGCGTCGCCCTTTCGGTGCCCTCGTACTTGTTGACGGTCGCGTAATTGTAGACGCGAGAAACCTCGCCCGTGCATACCGAATAGTCGCCGTAATCCGTACAGCCATCAGGCGCGTTGACGACGAAGTACTTCTGCTCTTGCGTATCGATGAACACCGTGCGCGAACTCGACTTCGCGAACAGCCAGCCATTGCAGATGCCCGGCGGCGTGAGTGACTGTCGCGCCAGGCGCAGCCACGTATTCCCCGCTATCGGGTAATACGTACCGACGTTTGCGATACCTCCGCCGTAATCGTAGGACGCGGGAATCGTGAACGCGAAGGCGTTGTTCATGTAGATGGCGTTTGACGGGCGGAACGAGTGCGGCATCACCTGAGACGCAACCACCGACCCCGAGCCTGCGGCAATCGCCGTGAGCTCGTAGTACACGCCGCTCGACGCCTTGGCCCTCGGCATGGCCGTAAGCACTTGCCCGCTTACGGAGAGTCCGCCGTTGAATCGGCCTTCCGAAGTAATCATGTCCGACGAACGCGAGCCGCCCGTGGCAACGCGCAGGTACGAGTTCTCCGTCGTGCGCGGACCGCCCTCGGCAGGCTGCACGATCCAGTACGCCGCTGTGCCGATGACGGCTATCTCAGGCGTGTCGAATTCGACATTGCCCTCGTCGAGCTTGACGGGCTGACCAGTTAACCTGCCATCGGAGATCGTGGCACAGTACACCATCCAATCCGAGGTGAGGTAGTTGCTTTCGACCCAGACGAGCAGCTCTTTGGATGCGCGCACGGCAAAGATGCTGTAGCCCATGTCATGATTGACGGCGCGATCAAGCGCCGGCGTCATGGCACCGGTACCCAGGTTGACGAGCGAGCAGGTCGACAGAGGCGAGGCCGTCTCGCCCGTAAGCAGCGCCGCCGCCGTCACGTCCTCGGATGCATAGAGCATCGTCCCCTTGGGGTACTGCGCAAGATCCTTGATCTCGAAGTATCCCGTCGTGTCCTCGATTTCGGCAAAGGCATCGAGCGTGACGACGTCGTTGGTCGACACGTCGAGCGTGCTTGGCGTGCCGCTATCCGAGTTGCCCCCGCAACCCGTGAGCAACGCGGGCGCGCCGAGTACCGTCGCGCAGGCAAGCGCGCCGCCACCCAGACGCAAGAAAGCACGTCGTGACAGCTGCGGATTCTTGTTTGCGAACGCGTCCCCGTCGTGGCTCATCTACGCCTGCCGTTGCTCGATGGCCCAGGTGAGGGCACGGGAGAGTTGATCGGGACAGGACGTTGCCTTGCCGCCGCACTGCGTCCCCGCGCAACGCTCGATGACCCAATCCGCCGGCATGCCCTCGATGAGGGAAGCGATGCCCTTGGCGTTGCCGTTGCACCCGCCGATAAACTCGACGTTTTTCACGCGCGCCTCATCGTCGAGATCGAACTTGATGGCACGCGAACACGTGCCATGCGTGCGATACAGAAACTCCGGCTCCTGCGCTTGATTTTCCATGAGTGCTCCTAAAACTCCAGGCTCTTGAGCTTGTCGAAGATGACGGCCTTGTGACCCAGGAAGCTTTCCGGGTCGAAGATGGCGTCGAGCTGCGCTTCCGTGAGCGGACAATCCGGATCAGCCTCGAGGTTCTCGCGGAAGGTGGGCCCGTCGATGGCCTGCTGGATGTCGTCCCACACCTTCATGGCGTTGCGCTGCACGATGACGTACGCGTCCTCGCGGATCATGCCCGTATCGACGAGCGCGAGGATGACCTTCGAGCTGAAGATGAGACCGCGCGTGCGCCACAGGTTGTGCAGGCTCTTATTCACGTAGACGTTGAGGTCGTCGAGCATCCACTGCATCTTCGAGAACATGTAGTCGAGTGCGGTGAAGCTATCTGCCAGGACGACGCGCTCGGCACCGGAGTGCGAGATGTCGCGCTCGTACCAAAGCGCCACATCGTCAAATGCGACTTGCGCATTCGCCTTGACCACACGAGCCAGACCGCAAACGCGCTCGGCCGTGATGGGATTGCGCTTGTGGGGCATCGCGCTCGAACCCTTCTGTCCCTTGGTGAAGGGCTCCTCGGCCTCGATGACGTCGGACTGCTGGAGCAGGCGAATCTGCATGGCGATGGACTCGAGCGTGGAGGCCGTAACGGCAAGCGCAGACATAACCTGCGCATGACGGTCACGTGCGATGACCTGCGTAGAAAGCGGGTCGGGCGTGAGGCCAAGCTTCTCGCAAACGAACTGCTCGACGAAGGGGTCGATATTGGAGTAGGTGCCAACCGCACCGCTGATGGCTCCGGTGGCGGCAACCTCGCGCGCCTGCTGCAGGCGCGTCTCGGCGCGCTTGAGCGCCCAGGCCCAGCTGCCGAACTTCATGCCGAAGGTCATGGGCTCGGCATGGATGCCGTGGGTACGGCCCACGCAGATGGCATCCTCGAACTCGAACGCGCGGCGCTTGCAGGTCTCGCCCAGGCGCTTCACGTCGGCGATGATGATGTCGAGGGCCTGCGTGACCTGGTAGCTCAGGGCGGTGTCGCCAAGGTCGGAGCTCGTCATGCCGTAGTGCACCCAGCGACTTGGTTTGGGCTCGCCCTCGGGCACGTCGGCATCGATGTAGTTCGCCATGACGGTCGTGAAGGCGATGACATCGTGGTTGGTGACCTTCTCGATCTCGTCGATCTCGGGCACGGTGAAATCGGCATGCGCGCGAATCCACGCGGCCTCCTCGGCGGTGATGCCGCACTGCCCCAGCTCGGCCTGCGCTTCACAAGCGAGGACCTCGATCTCCTTCCAAACGTCGAACTTGTTCTCGAGAGACCAGATGTGGCCCATCTCGGGCAGCGTGTAGCGCTCGATCATTCCATGATTCCTTTCGCGCGGTGTATTGATGCGCCCTATTGTAGCGGCTTTGGGGGAATGGAGGGAAATTGGGGACAGACAGGGGTCTGTCCCCTTGTTACCAGATTTCTCGACTCGCTTCGCTCGCTCGAAATGACAATTGCGGGGTCTGTCCCCTTGTTGCCACGAGGGTCTGTCCCCTTGTTGCCAGCTGCTACTTTTTCTTGCGGGGGCCGCAGCAGCAACCAGCGCCGGCGTTCTCGACGGGATCGGGCATGATGTAGTCGGCAGGGTCACCCACCTTCCACCATTGCTTGCCGTCGATGGGGAAACGCGGATCGGGGTTTTCGGGACGGCAGACGAAACCGGCTTCCTCGATAAGCGCCTTGGCCTCCTCCACGGTAAAGCCCCGCCAGACGTCCTCGTTGAAGGTGGTGTCTCGAGGATTGGCCCCTCGCTCGACGGTGAAGTTGCTGCCTCCGGCGTAGAGAGCCGCCGGAATGGCCGGGTGCATGCCGCAACTGCGCACCTTGGTGCCCACCACTAGACGCAGCGTCGCCAGCAAGTGCAACATGCGCTCCTCGCTGATTTCATCCATGCCCTCGAAGGGCGTACCGGGCACGTTGACGCGAGCCATGACGCTCATCGCATAGGGGCGATGAGCCAGATTCTCCAGAATGCGATCCGCAATCTCCTCGTTGGTGTGCTCGACACCCAGGGGCTCGACGCAGGTGAGCCATCGGAGCGGCGAATTGCTGATGGCGTCGACGGTCTTCCAGCGCAGGTCGACGTCAAAGGGGGTGTCGATGCCTTCGCGCATGCGGATCACGTGATAGGCGCTCGTGGCACCGGCCTGGTAGGCCGCCTCGGCCATGGCCGGGCTCATCTCGCCCACGTTAAGGTTGATGAGATAGCTGCCCGGCACCGCCTCGCGAATGTCGGCGAGCCACTCGGACAGCACGTTCATGTCGTAGAACTCGGTCGAACGCAGGGTGATGGTGGTGACACCAGCCTCAACATAGGCGCGCACGAGCTCAATGATCTCCTCCTTGGAGTAGATCACGTCCTCCTCGACAAGCCCCCACTCGGTCCCGAACGCGCAGAACTTGCAGTTCATGTCGCAGCTGCACAGGTCCACGCCGATGGCACCCGAGATAGAGGCGCTGTTGCCCGTGGCGATGTGCGCCAGCTCGGCGGCCTTCTCCTTCAGATAGGAAACCTCTTCGGAACTCGGGTCGAGCTCCAGCAATCTGATGATCACCTCACGCGGCTGGGACGCGCCACGCACGCCCTCGTCATACACCTTGTCGATGAGTTCCTTGACCTCGTTGTTCATTTCAATCCTTTCGCTTTTTGATTTGCAACCTGTATCGGCATTCGCCGTAAAGGGTCTGTCCCCTTATTTCCAAGATTTCTCGACTCGCTCCGCTCGCTCGAAATGACAGTGGGGGGTCTGTCCCCTTATCACCACCTGCGGTAATCGGGGGTCTGTCCCCTTATCACCACCTGCGGTAATCGGGGGTCTGTCCCCTTATTGCCACCTGCGGCGATTGGGGGTCTGTCCCCTTATTGCCACCACTCCCCTAACGCCATGTGGTGAACCTCTTCTGCAGCCAGCCGGAGAAGTAGTTGAGCACCGTGACTGTCATGCCGCAGGTGATGATGCCCGCGTAGATGTTCGCGTAGTTCGCGAACACGTTGGCATTGGATATCCAGTATCCGATGCCAGACTTGGCGCCAAAGCTCTCGGCGTACATGAGCATCAGAAAACCCGTGGTGAGCGACACACGCAGGCCCTTGAGGATGTCCGGGATGATATAGGGAATGATGACCTTGCTGATCATGGTCGGCGTATTGACCATGAGCACGCGCGTGTTATCCACGATTGCCGGCGGCAGCGACCCGACACGCAGGATCATGGACAGGAACTGCGGCCAGAACACGCCAATGAGGATGACCATGATGGCCGCCCAGCGGTAGGTGGGCATGATGATGACGAGGAACGGCGTGAACACGACCGACGGGATGGGCGCAAACACGTTGGCAATCGGATAGAAAATCGCACGCAGGCGCGGAATCCATCCGCAGATGATGCCGAGGATGATGCCGAGAATCGTCCCCAGGATGTAGCCCGTGAGCAGCAGTTGCAACGAGGAGACCACGTTCATCGCAAGCTCGCCGCTGTATTCGACGAAGACGTTGAAGACGTTTTCCGGCGAAGGAATGAGCACGTTATGGGCAATGCCCAGCTTGGGGCCAACAAGTTCCCAGGCGATGAAAATCACCCAGACGATCAGGATGATGTCGGATGAGCCCTCTGGCATGGGATCCTTGCGCCGTCCTAGAGCCAGGGCGAGCAGATAGAAGAGCTCGATGCAGCAGATGGCGATGATTTCGCCTGTTACGGGTGCGACATTGGTGCGCGTATTGGGCATGAGGAAAATGATGCCCAGCAGCGCAAGCAGGAGCACATGTGAGATGACCAGGTGCGTTTTGATCTTGCGCGGCATCTACATCACCTCCTCGTATACGCGTTCGCGGTCGGCCTGATCGAGCTTCGTCTCCTCGGCCGCGTAGAACAGCTCCATAAGGTACGCACGACGTTCCTTGTAGACATCGGTCTCGAAGAAGGCCTCGGGATCACGCGGACGCGGAATGTCGAGCGTAAACTCGTCGATGAAGCGGCCGCCACTCATGAACACGATGCGATCGGCCAAAAGCAGCGCCTCCTCGACGTCGTGGGTAACGAAGATGGCCGTCTTGCGCGACTCGTCCGACATCCACAGGCCCTCCATGAGACCTTGCAGCTCGCGGCGCGTCTTGATGTCAAGCGCACCGAAGGGCTCGTCGAACAGGAGCATCTCGGTGTCCATTGCAAGCGCGCGGGCAATGGCCACGCGTTGCTGCATGCCGCCGGAAAGCTGATAGGGGTACAAGTCGGCGGCCTTGCTCATGTTGACCTTGGCCAGGTATTCGTCGGCAATTTCGGAGATGCGCTCCTTGCTCAAACTGCGGTGTAGCTCGAGCGATGCCTGATGAATGCCGAACTCGACGTTTTGCTTCGCCTTCATCCAGGGAAAGATCGCATAGTTCTGGAAGACCACCGAACGGTTCATGCCGGGACCATCGAGCGGTTCGTCGCCAATGAGAATCCTTCCTCCCAACGGCTTTTGCAGGCCGGCAAGAATGCGAAGGGTGGTGGACTTGCCGCACCCCGAATGCCCGACCAGGCACAGGAACTCGCCGTCCGCAACGTGCAGATTCAGGTGCTTGAGCACGAGGTCCTCATCGGGAATATCCTCTACGGTCACATGGCGGTGCTTGCGTGTCTTGAACTTGTCCACCTCGTCGGGGTAGGCATAGGACACGTCAATCATGTCGAGCGAGCTCATCATCACCCTCCGTTTTCTTGTCTCTCGTCTTACATATGGGGAAGGACGGCCCTGCGCAAACAGGACCGCCCTGGGGGCAACGCTGACAGCCGAAAGGGACTTAGCTGTTGTAGATGGCAAAGTCGGCGGCAAGCTTCTGATAGGTCTGGTTGTCGGGATACTGCGAAACCAGACGATCGAGAGCGCGCTTGTAGACCTCACTCGTGGCGTACTGATCCATCGCGTTCTCGTCGCCCTCGATCTCGCCGATGGAGAGCATGGCCTTGTAATAGTCCACAATCTCGTTGGTATGGGGATCGGGCGTGAGGTCCATCATGTTGCGATAGGAATCGGTGCCGTAGAGGGCCGCCTCGACGTACTCGGGGGTCTGGGCGGAGTAATCGACCATGCGCTTGATGACGTCTTCCTTGTTGTTGAGGTAATAGTCATAGCCGCGAATGAGGGCGACCTCGAAGTCAACGAGGGACTGGAACTTGTTGTGATAGGCGTCGTCGGAGCAGTTCTGGCGGCAGCACGGATAATCGCCCGTCACGTCCGCAGGTGCACCAGCGACCTTGATGTCATCCATGGAGGTTGAATAGGTGTAGCCCATGGCATTGTTGGCGATGAACAGGTCGCACTGACCCGAACGCAGACCCTCGAGAGCCGTGGTGGGATTATCGACGTACTCGAACTCGACGTCCTTGCCCAGCTCAAGGCCGTTGTCTTGGAGATAGGCCTTCAGGTAGATCTGGCCGCTCTCCTCGCGCTGGCAGGCAATCTTGAGACCGCGGAAGTCCTCGGCAGTCTTGAGGTCGCGATTGAAACCGGTGGTGGAAATGAACTCCGAACCATCGAGAATGGTGCCGCCGAAGACGTAGATGGGAATACCCTGCGACACATAGGAGCATGCCGGGACAATGCCGAAGAGGTCGATGTCGAGCTTGTTGACGGACATCGAGGCCATGGCATCGGCGAGTGCGACGGTCTGGAACTCGACGTCGCAGCCCTCCTCCTCGAAGTAGCCAAGCTGATCGGCGAGAATGGCCGGAGCAATCTTGATGAGCTTGCCGGTGACGGCGCATACCAGATGCTCGCCATCGCCCTTTTCCATGAAATCGTTGTTGCTGCCTTGGCCTGAGCCACCGCAACCAACGAGAGACACGGTCAGCAGGGCGCTCATGGCAAGAGCGGCTACCAACACTCCAATCTTCTTGCTTATTTTCATGTGGTCTCCCTTTCGTGAATCGTGACTGAGCGCGGAGACTATAGCATCTATTGGACGCATGCAAATAGTTAAGTGCAAAATGTCTCTATTGGATTAATGCTAATGGTAGATGAATGTCGGTAATCGGTTTGGTGCAGTATCGTGCGTGCGCAAGGAGGGGGGGGGGGGCGGGGGTCAGGGGTTCGGGGGTCTGTCCCCCTATTGTCAGCTTTGGGTTCGGGGGTCTGTCCCCCTGTTGCCAGCTTGCCGTATTATGCTAGCGCAAGCTGGCAGATGATAAGCAGCGCGATGAAGAACGCGCCGTTCACGATGCCGAAGAGACGAAGGAAGGACGCCGTGTCCGGCGCATCCGGCTCACGTAGGCGCGGGACCATCGTGCGCGCGATGGCAAAGTGGCGAATCGCGATGAGGCTCGCGAGCGATCCCACAAAGGTGCCCGCTCCCCCGATATTCACGCCGATGAGCAGCGGTTGCCACGCGTCGGCAAAGTGCGAGAGCAGCACCGCGGCGGGCACGTTGCTGATGACCTGGCTGGTCAAAGCGGAGGTGAGCAAGCCCCACTGTCCCATGAGCGGCTGAAGCGCTTCCTCCAGCACCGGGATGCGCGCCATGTTCCCTGCAAAGACGAAGAAACAGAGGAACGTAGCGAGCAGCGGATAGTCGACCTTAAGCAACGCATCACGATCGAGAATGAGAAGCGCCACGATTACGATGATGACGGCAATGCCAAAGGGGATTACGCGAAAGACCGCGAGTAGCGCGATGACGAAGAGCGGCACGTAGACTATGAGGCGTCGTCGGTCGAGCATCGCGGCTGAAGCCGCGGGGGCCATGACGTCCTCGTCTGACGTGCCCTGTTGCGGCTGCATCGAAACGCTGTCGTCTTCGACAATGCCACGTCCCGTCATGAACCAAGTCGCGAAGACGACACCCACGACGGACAGGAGAAACGGCATGGCCATCGTCATGAGGAATTCGCCCAGCTCAACGTGGAAGTAGGAGTAAAGATAGATGTTCTGGGGATTTCCGAACGGCGTCACCATGCCGCAGAGGTTCGCCGCGAGCGCCTGCAACGCGAAGACGGCGGGCACGAGCCGTGGTTGGCCGGACTCGACAAGAGCGGCCACCGAGAGCGGCAGCATGATGACGAGCGCGACGTCGTTGGTAAACGCCATCGAAAACGCGGCCGTGACGAGCACGAGCGTCATCGCCAGCTTGCGCGGACTTCCGAAGCGCGCGATGGCGGCGCGGGCGGCCCAGTCGAAGACACCTGCGTTTCGCAACGCGCTCGCAACAGCCAGCACGCAGAACAGGCATCCGATGGTCTTCCAGTCAAAGTAGCCGAGATACGCCCCGTCAGGCGGCACGAAGAACATGGAAACGAGGGCGACAAACGCCGCGGTGCCAAGCATCCAGTGCCTGCGCAGCAGCTGCATCAATCGGTATCGCAAGCGCACGACGCCCTCCGTCTCAGAGATTTTCGGACGCCATTATAGACGCTATCGCATGGGACAAATGGACAAGTCATTTGTCCCACTGCTGACGATATTTACTCCCCAAAGTCGAACATGGCGGAGCTGAGGTAGCGCTCGCCGGTGTCGGGCAGAATCACCACGATGTTCTTGCCGGCGTTCTCGGGGCGTTGGGCGAGCTTCGTTGCAGCGGCAACGGCGGCACCGGACGAGATGCCAACGAGCAGACCATCATGAGCAGCAAGCTCACGACCCGCCTCGAAGGCCTCCTCGTTGGTGATTGTGATGACCTCATCGTAGACGTCCGTGTCGAGCGTCTCGGGCACGAAACCGGCGCCGATGCCCTGTATGCCGTGCGATCCGCTTCGGCCTTCCGAGAGTACGGGCGAGTCCGCCGGCTCCACGGCAACGACCCGCACGTCCGGGTTCTGCTCCTTCAGATACGCGCCCGTGCCGCTGATCGTGCCACCCGTCCCAACACCGGCAACCAGAATGTCAACCTTGCCGTCCGTAGCCTCCCAGATCTCGGGGCCCGTCGTACGATAGTGAATCGCCGGGTTGGCCGGGTTGGTGAACTGGGAGGGAATGAACGAGTTCGGGATTTCCGCGGCAAGCTCCTCGGCCTTTGCGATGGCGCCCTTCATGCCGTCTGCGCCAGGCGTGAGCACAAGCTCTGCACCATAGGCGCGCATGAGATTGCGCCGCTCGACAGACATGGTATCGGGCATCGTGATGATGATGCGGTTGCCTCGAGCGGCAGCGATGGCGGCAAGGCCAATGCCGGTGTTGCCGCTCGTAGGCTCAATGATGACCGTGTCGGCATCGAACAGGCCGTTTGCCTCGGCCTCGTCGATCATGGCCTTCGCGATGCGGTCCTTGATCGAGCCGGCAGGCTCGAAGTACTCGACCTTGCCGATGAGCCTGGCGCCCAGGCCGTGATTGTTCTCGTAATTCGTCAGCTCGACAAGCGGCGTGTTGCCAATGAGCTCAAAGACGTTCTTGTGTATGCGCATGGGATATTCCTCCCTTTTCGTGATTTCCGTTATGCATACGTGCATTCTAGTACCAATTAGGCGACCGCCGATGAGGTCTCGAGGCGCGATGCGTGGATATCGTAGGGGTCGTACGAAGAGGCAGCGGGTACCTCGCCAATGATGTCGAAGGCGTCGCCCGCACAGACGCGTCCCCCTTTAATCACCTTGCAGAATACGCCTTCACGCGGCATGATGCAGTCCCCCATCTTGTGGTAGATCGCGCAGTGCTTGTGACACTGCTTGCCGACCTGCGTGAGTTCCAGCACCGCGTCGCCCACGACAAAACGCGTGCCGACGGGAAGCGATTTAAGGTCGAAGCCCTCGACGATGATGTTCTCGCCAAACGAACCGTTCTCTACATCGGCGCCGAGCCTCTTGAAAGCCTCGATGCGCTCGTAGCCGAGAAGGCTCACCTGACGATGCCATGGGCCGGCATGGGCATCATCCTCGATGCCCCAATCGGGAATGAGGTCGATATGCTGCTGCTCGGATTTTTGAATGCCCTTGACGGTGCTGGTGCAAACGGCTTTGACGGTGCCCATGTTGCACGCTCCTTTGCGAGAGGCGATGCATCGTGCGCCACCTCGATGCACCCGGTGCAACCAATGGGTGTTCCCTAGGCCGCTGCACGACGGCCTTCGGGCAAATCATGGCGTGAGCAGAGTATAGCGCTTTATTCGCGAAAAGGAATAGAGAGTTCATATGCGGCATTGAGAAAGGTGTCCCCGGAGTGACACAAAGGACAGGTGATTAGGTTGGAAATGTCAATTAATGGTGCAGCTTCTTACGCATCTGCTTGAGGTGATTGGCCTTGAAGGAACGGCGGCCACCAAAGAGCTTGAAGAGTACCCGACACTCCCACCCTCCTGATAAACAAAATGCGCGGGGACATCCCCGCGCGCTTGGCTGCCCTCGCGCCAAGCGCGAGATGCTAGTACAACTATATCACGGCTGAGGCGACATAGATGCGAGCCCGTTCGATTGTGAGCGAAATGCCAACGGAAACGTTGTGCCAAAGCTGCAGGATGTATTCCGACAATCGAGGGTCGCAATCGGGGGTCTGTCCCCCGGTTCCCATTCCAGAGTCGAATGAGGGAAATGCCAGTTCAGGACCTTAGAATCGACGTGAATCAATTCACCACCGGATTCCTGAGGAGGACATTTCATGGACGTGCGAAAAGAACCGGATGTGACCGACCTTCGACCCGCTTCAGGACGATTGAAGGACAAGGTCGTGATTGTCACGGGGTCCACTTCGGGCATAGGAAAGGCGTGCGCCATCCTCTTTGCTTGGGAAGGGGCAAAGGTGACGGTGGTCGGCCGTCGCAAAGACGCGGGTGCAGCCGTGGTGGACCGCATCAGGCGCGACGGCGGGCAAGCCGTTTTCGTAAACGCCGACATCACGAAGGAAGCCGATCGCCAGGCCATCGTTGACGGCACCCTCAAGGCCTTTGGCTCTATCGACGGCCTGCTCAACAACGCCGGCTGCCTCATATCGAAGCCGACGCTGGAACTCACACGGGAGGATTGGGACAGGTTCACCGACTTGGACGGCTACTCCTACCTGCGCATGATGCAACTCGTCATCCCCCAGATGGAACGCCAGGGCGGAGGCGCGATTTGCAATTGCACCTCCCTCGCCGCCATTGACAATGATGTACCTGGTGGCGCGCTGTACTGCTTCGTGAAGGCTGGCGTCAACCATATGACCCACTGCATCGCCAAGGAGTTCATCGGCAAGGGCATCCGCATTAACAACTTGTGCCCTGGGCTCGTGGAAACCGAAATGGTGCTCACCGGGCCGGGAACTGCGGGCTTTGACGCCATCGTCGAGCGGCTTCCAGCGGGTCGCGCCGCTACGGCTCTCGAGATGGCCTATGGGGCGTTGTATCTGCTGTCAGATGAGTCTTCCTATACCAGCGGAGCTTCCCTGATCATCGATGCCTCTCAACGGGGATTTTAGACCGAGTATTCCTTCGAAGCCTGCGAAGGAACGCTGGCGGATTCGCTTCTTTCCGTCAATCGGGGGTCTGTCCCCTTATTGCCATATCATGAAAAAGGAGGGTGCCGCACGCGCAGCACCCTCTCGAAAGCCTTTCTGTTATATGAATTACGCCAGAGGATTCGGCTTTGCGCTGGTGGGGATCTTCCAGATCGTACCGCTGCCAAACTCGGTCATGTACATGTAGCCATCCGGGCCGATGCACAAATTGCTGACGAGGTCAGTAGCGCCTTCGGGAAGCTTCCAGGCACCAATCTCGAAACCGTTGGGCGAAACCGCGACCATCTCACCGGCATTGAGGTGGGCGGCGTAAACGTTGCCAGCCTCATCGGTGAGAACGCCATCAGGACCATGGCCACCGTTCAGGCGAGCAAAGACGTAGGGCGTGTCCTTCTTATCGGTGTAGGTCTTGGAAGGCACGAGCACGATGGAGTTGGTGTTGAACTCCGCCACGTACAGGAACTTTCCATCGGGCGAGATGGTGATGCCGTTGGGATACGCAAAGTTGCCGGCATACTTCTCGACCTTGTAACTGCCATCGCCGTAATTCACATAGTAGACACTGCCCTCAGGATTGAGGTAGTCGGACTGACCCGGATCAGTGAAGTAGGCACCGCCCTGGCCATCAAGCACGATGTCATTCAGACCGAGGAAGTTCTGGCCGTCAACACCAGAGACCTTCACCGTGTACTCACCGGTGTTCACGTCATAGGTGCAAAGTCCTTGCGCACGGTCGGTGATGAGAAGCGTGTTTTCGTCGATGAACTTGGCACCATTGGGCATGGCCTTTTTCTCGGGATCAGCGTATACGGTCTGCACCTCATCGCCTACGAGCTTGAAGATACGCGACGTGCCGACGTCGATGAACCAGAGCTCACCATCACGAAAGTTCATGCCCTCGATAATGGCCGTGTCGGGAACGGTCGCAACCTTTTCCCACTTAGCGTCCGCTTTGATGGGTGCACTGGCATCAGATGCAGCGTTGCTTCCACCCGATGATCCACCACATCCAACCAGACTTGCTCCAAGAGCAATCGTCAGACCAATGGCGGCCGCTAAAGCGAAAATGTTTTTCTTCATTTTCCCTCCCTCTCTAAGTCTTTCGACCAACATTGGGAAAAGCATAGGAGATTTATGCAGAATGGAGATAATTCCAATTCAGTATCCGCTTGCAAGGGTCTCCAAATGAGGAATGCAGCGCCGAATGTCCCATGCCGATTTGCGAGAGGGCATTCGTTTTCGTAATCATCGCCGTGTCTCCACATGCCAAAAAGGTCCACCAAAGAGGGTCTGTCCCCTTGTTGCCACCGGCGACAAGGAAGGGTCTGTCCCCTAATTCCCAGCGCGCTTCTTGCCGAGGATGAGGGCGAGGACGAGAGCACCAGCCGCAAGCGCGGTGCCGAGGATCATCGCATCGCCAAAACCGGCTCCCTGGGCCGCGCCTTCCGAAATCCCACGTGCAATCGCTCCGCCCGTGCCCGCCTGGGCAACCCCACCATATAGCGAGGTTCCCAGAGCGCCGGCCACCATCACCAGAACGTTCATGATCGAGACGCCGTGTGCGTGCTCGGCCTGGGACAAGCGCTTGAGTCCCGCCGCCTGCGTCGCGGTGTAGACGAGTCCCAAGGCAACGAATGTGACGCAGGCACCCGTGATCACGAATACCAGCGAAAGCCCTCGTCCTGCCAAGCACATCACGAGCATCCCAATTGCCATGAGAAGATATCCCAATGG
This sequence comes from Coriobacteriaceae bacterium, assembly GCA_025992705.1. Taxonomy (NCBI): domain Bacteria; kingdom Bacillati; phylum Actinomycetota; class Coriobacteriia; order Coriobacteriales; family Coriobacteriaceae; species Coriobacteriaceae bacterium. The sequence continues at coordinate 423,219 of DAJPGJ010000001.1, read as the reverse complement.
CAACAACGGCGTCTCGCCATGGGTGTCGAACAGGCGCCCTCCCAGAACGCTGAACGCGACGTTGCACATGACGGGCAGCAAGATGAGCGTCCCGGTCACCAGCGCCGACACGTCAAGGCCCTCCTGCAGGTATTGCGGCAGCAGAACCGTCGTGGAAAACGAAGTCATCATTGCAATCCCAAGCATTAGGCAAGCAAGTACATACGCAGGATTGGTAAACGGGGATAGATTAAGAAACGGGTCGGGGATGCGATGCTGTCTGCGTGCGAAGACTCCCAGGAACACGATGCCTATCGCGAGGGTGCAGGCGCTCATGACGATGTCCGAGCATATCTGGGTAAGCCCGTACATGAAGAAAGTGAGCCCAACCGATGCGAGGAAAACCGAGGGCGCGTCGAGCCTGCTCGCAGCTGTCTCGTGCACGTTGGATACGAAGAACACCGCTGCCACCAGCAAGAGCGCCATGACGATGGCGCCGGGGAGAAAGACGGTGCGCCAGCCCAAAAGCGAGATCATGGCGCCTGTCACGACCGGTCCGAGCGCCGGGCCGAGCGTCAGGCACATGTTTCCGACCGAGAGCACCGTCCCCATCTGCTCGCGTGGCGTCACCTTCAGTATTGTCGTCACCATGATGGGAACGAAGAGCCCCGTGCCGATCGCTTGCAGCAACCGAAAGGTCAGGAGAAGCGGATAGCCCGGCGCCAGCATCGCCGCGAACGAAGTTGCCACGAAGACAATCCCAGCGGCAAAGACGATGCGGCGCAGGGGAAAGCGATGCTGCAGGAACGCACAGATCGCGCTCGTTATCGCGGAGACGATCATGTAGCCCGTCACCAGCCACTGCGATGCGACGCTCGAGACATCGAACTCCGCCTGGATGTAGACGAGAGCGACGTTGACCGTGTTCTCATTGAATGCGGCGACGAAGCCCATGCCAATGAGAACGGCGAGCATCGTCCGGTCGCCGCGGTTCACGCCACCCATCGCGCTATAACGCTCCTCCCCGACATGGACTCATCGGCAATCAGGGGTCTGTCCCCTTCTTCCCACCTGCGGTTACTTGAATTTGCAGAGGATTGCCGAAAGGCCGCCGACAAGGCCCAGCACACACAAAACCGCACCACAGACAAACCAGTTCGAAATGTCGGGACCCAACAGCATGCCCGGAACAAGGGAGCCCAGGAACTGGCCGATGCTCTGCACGAGCAGCAAAACGCCCATGCCAACGGTCATGAGCTTGGGATCGCCCAGCACCTGCGGATATGCCGCGATGACAACGGTGGGCATGCCCATGGAGAGCAAGCCCATGACCACGAGCGTTCCCCAGAAGACGGGGCCTGTGACGTTGAGCATGATGGGCGTGCAAATTGCCATGGAGACGATACCGATAATCACGAGCGGCTTGCAGCGATGCATCGCGTCAGAAATGGCACCAAACGCAAGCGACGAGATGATGGCGAGAAGCATCGGAATGGTGCTCACCAGACCGGAAAGCGCCGGATCCATCCCCTGCTGCTGCAAAGCAGTAGGCGCAAACGAAAGCACGGCGAGGAGCAAAATCTGGAAAATGGCATGCGGCAGATAGAACAGCCAGGTGTTCGGCTTGAAGAAGACGCGATATTCCGTTTTAAAGCGTTCACCGAAGGTCTTGTCCGCATTGGCAAGCGCCACCTGTTCGGCCGCACTCGTGTCAACGGGAGGCATCTTGATGACGAGTACGAAGGCAATCAGGGCGATGGCGGCGAAAACCGCGTAGCCAATCCACAGGCCGGCAAAGCCCGTGTTGTAGTACAGCAGCGGCGTGAAGATGCCACCGAAAGTGGCACCCAGCATGCCGCCAAGCATCCAGATGCCAGTGGCGATGCCCATGCGGGCCGGATCGACCGTCTGCTGCAACACGACCGGTCCACACGCGATGACGCAGACCAGGGCGGCTCCCTCGAGCGCGCGAGTCACGAGCAGCAGGGCGATGTCGCTGACGAAGGCCCCCGCCACGCTGGCGACGATATCCAGGATGAGCGCAGCGATGATCAGGTTCTTGGGACCAAACTTCCTGGAAAGCATGCCCACGGGCAACGCAAGGACTATGCCCGTAAACGTGAAGATGGACATGGTCCATGCAGCCGTGTTTGCATCGATTGCAAACTGCTCCATGATGGGAACCATGATCGTCGGGATTTTGTACTGCATGATGGTGACCGCCGTCGCCACCAGGAACAGCACGATCGCGACGACGAAGACGTTTTGGTATGGACCGGCCTTTCCCGCCGGTTCAGCGGTATTGCTCATAATCCGCCTCTCATCAAATCGGATGTTCATGTCTAGCTGAATAAGGAGCAGGACCGCCCCGCCACTATCAAGCGAGACGGTCCTGCTTCAGGCAATCGAAGGTCTGTCCCCCTTTTCCCGCTGGCGACGGAATAAAGGGTCTGTCCCCCGATTGCTAGCCCCGGCCATGAGCCTAGCGCCCTAGGCCTTACGACACGCTAGGCGACGGGGACGAACACCGCGCTCTTGGCCTTGCCGGCGGCCAGCGCCGCCATCTCCTCGGCCGTGCCGTAGTACATGCAGTGCGCCGGGCAGTGGTGCACGCAGGCGGCGTCCTTGCCCTCGGCGATGCGCCCTGCGCACATGTCGCAAAGCGACGTGGGCATGGGCAGGAAGTTGTACTCCCAGCGCCCGTCGGGAAGCTCCCTGGGGCCGTCCTGCAGGACGTGGATGCCGTACTGGCCCTCGCCGACCTCGAGGTGCTTCTTGCAGGCGACCTCGCAGGCGTGGCAGCCGGTGCAGAACTCGTAGTCGATCATCAATGCGTTAGCGCTCATACGTCATACCTACTTTCACGTCACCGTTGGACTCGTCGATGTCCTTGGAATAACCATCTTCCCTCGTCACGTGATAACCAGGCATGACCTTGCTGTTCTCCTCGGTGCACTTGTAGACCTTGCAAAGCTGGTTCTTATAGGGTGCTCCGTAGCCGGTGACACCGTTATCGCACTGCGGGATCAGGTTGTTGATGTTGGAATCAAAGGTGCCGAACAGGTTGGGCTCGGCGCCCTCGGTCTCGGGGAACCACCAGCCGTGCTCGGCGCGGACCACACGGTCGTCGAGCGACGGATTGATGCGCAGAATCTGGCGGCAGCGGCCATGCTGATTCTCGAGCCAGCACCACTCGCCATCTTCCAGACCGAGCTTTTCGGCCGCATTCTTGCTCATCTCGAACTTGGGCATGGGATGCAGCTCGCGCGAGGTGGTGTTGGGCTGACGATTCTCGGAGTGGAAGAACTCGAAGGAGCGGGCGCCCGTCGTGAGCACGAACGGGTACTTCTCGAAGAGCTCCGGCGTACGGTACGGAGAGCTCGTCGGCTCCTCCCAATCAGGCAGCGGATCGTAGCCCCACAGCATCATGGTCGTGTTGTAGAGCTCGACACGACCTGTCGGAGTGTTGAAACCGACCTGGCCGTCGTAGCGGCCCTCGCCAATCTCGTACTTGCGGTAATGGAACTCGGGATACTTCCACACGTCATGGTTGACGAGCTGGTCGAAATCTCCACCATAGGCGGGCGTCTCGTTCTTGAGGATGTTGTCAGCCCACTCGATCTCGTTGTCAAACGGGAAGTTCTCCGGGTGCAAGCGCTTGCCCAAATCGATGATGATGTCCTCATCGGACTTGACCTCGCCAAACTGCGTGACCTTCTTCATGCCGCGCAGCGGGACCCACCACACGCGCTGGCTATCACGCTCGCAGCTCATGGCACACGGCAGGAACAGGTCGGCGAATGCGACCGCGGTAGGCGTCATGTACATGTCGACCACGACTACGAAGTCGAGGGACTTTACCGCACGGTAGATACGCGGAGCATCCGAGCCCATGTTGGCGATGGGGTTGGTCGACTGCAGCCAGAGCATCTTGATGGGGTACGGGTCGCCGGTTTCGATGGCCTTCAGAATGGAGTCGGAATGGGCCGTGGAGCTGAAGCCCGCCTTGGCCATGAGGGGATACTCGGCGCCGATGCGCTTTGCCTGGACCTCGGGAGCAAGGTTGTTGAAGCCATAGTTGTAGGAGACGTTCTGGTCAAATGCGTTGCGGATGATGATGTTGCCGCCAGGGATGTCGACGTTGCCCGTGATGGTCCACAGGGCGTTGATGGCCATGGCCGACGGAATACCCCAGACCGCTTGATCAATCGGGAGACCCCACTGGATGGTGGCGGGCTTTGCCTGCGCGTACATACGGGCAGCCGCAACGATCTCCTCTTCCGGAATCCAGCAAATCTCGGAAACCTTCTTGGGCGTCCAATCCTTGCAGCGCTCGCGCAGCTCGTCGAATCCATAGGTCCACTTCTCGACGAAGTCGTGATCGTAGAGGTCCTCCTCGATGATGACGTGGAGCATGCCGAGAGCCAGCGCGCCATCGGTACCGGGGCGTAGGCGCAGCCAATGCTCGGAACGTGACGCGAGCCAGGTGAGCGAAGGATCGATGGTGATGAGTTTGGAGCCGCGCTGCATGCAGTCGACGACCCAGCCGCCGTAGAAGTTGTCCGAGTTCGACCTGACAGGATTGTTGCCCCAAATCATGATGACCTCGGGGACGCGCCACTCGGTGTTCTCCTCGTCATAGCGGCTCTCGAACTGCTGCGACATGTCAGCAATCAAGAAGTCGCCGTTCATGGACGCCATCGCAGCGGAACGAGGCTGGAAGCAGGATTCGCCAGACAGGAAGCCAAGGCAGAAGTTGGGCGAACCGAATGCCGAATAGCAGAGATAAGGAACCTGCCAGCAAGCATTACGGCCAGTGCCCATCATGCAGGAAATGGATTCGGGGGCGTAGTCACGCCAGATCTCGCGGACCTTCTCCTCGATGATGTCGTATGCCTCGTCATAGGAGATCTCTTCCCACTTGTTCTCGCCACGCTCGCCCACGCGCTTGAGGGGCGAGGTGACACGTTGGGGATGATTGACGAACTCCGGCATCTCGAGACAACGCATGCAAAGGGTGCCACCGTTGAAGGGGTTATACGGATCGCCCTCGACCTTTTCGAGCTTTCCGTTTTTGGTGTAGTAGAGGACGCCGCAGCCGTCGTGGCAGCCGGGGCCCGACCAGGTCGTGGTGCGGGTCACGGTGTATTCGCCATCTTGCCAGGTGACGTCATCCTTATGCTCTTCGTAGTATTTGCTTGCCATGAAAGTCTCAACCTCTCAATCGTTTTACTACAGAGTGAGGGGGCGTCACGAGACGCCCCCAGCTCGTGTTCCGACTAGGCGACGGGGACGAACACCGCGCTCTTGGCCTTGCCGGCGGCCAGCGCCGCCATCTCCTCGGCCGTGCCGTAGTACATGCAGTGCGCCGGGCAGTGGTGCACGCAGGCGGCGTCCTTGCCCTCGGCGATCCTTCCCGCGCACATGTCGCAAAGCGACGTGGGCATGGGCAGGAAGTTGTACTCCCAGCGCCCGTCGGGAAGCTCCCTGGGGCCGTCCTGCAGGACGTGGATGCCGTACTGGCCCTCGCCGACCTCGAGGTGCTTCTTGCAGGCGACCTCGCAGGCGTGGCAGCCGGTGCAGAACTCGTAGTCGATCATCAATGCGTTAGCGCTCATAAGTTTTCCCCACCTTCACGTCACCGTTGGACTCGTCGATGTCCTTCGAGTAGCCGTCCTCCATCGTCACGTGGTAGCTCGGCATGACCTTGCTGTTCTCCTCGGTGCACTTGTAGACCTTGCAAAGCTGGTTGGCATACGGGGCACCGAATCCCGTGTCGCCGTTCTCGCACTGCGGCGTCAGGTTGTTGATGTTGGAGTCGAACACGCCAAACAGGTTGGGCTCGGCGCCCTCGGTCTCGGGGAACCACCAGCCGTGCTCGGCGCGGACCACACGCTCGTCGAGCGACGGGTTGAAACGCAGCTTCTGGCGGCAGCGGCCACGCTGGTTTTCGAGCCAGCACCAATCGCCTTCCTCGATTCCGAGATTCTTCGCGGCCTTGGGGTTCATCTCGAACATGGGATTCGGATGCATCTCACGCGATGTCGTACCGGCCTGGCGATGCTCGGAGTGGAAGAACTCATAGGAGCGGGCGCCTGTCGTGAGCACGAACGGGTACTTCTCGTAGAGCTCGGGGGATTCGTACGGCGAGCAGCTGGGCTCCTTGAACTCAGGCAACGCGTCGTAACCCCACAGCATCATGTTGGTGTTGTAGAGCTCGATGCGCCCAGTCGGGGTGTTGAAACCGGGGCCGCCATCGAAGCGCAGAAGGCCCTTCTCGTACTTGCGGTACTCGAAGTCCGGATAGGACCAAACCTGCTTCTTGCCCTCTTCGAGCGTCTTGTACGGAAGCTTGTCATCGGTCTCGTACTGGAGGATGTGATCAATCCACTCGACACCATCTTTCCAGGGGAAGTTCTCCGGATGCAGACGCTTGCCGACCATCAGAGCCAGCTCATCATCGCCCACGCATTCCTCGTGCTGCGTGACCTTGACCATGGTGCGATGAGGCACCCACCAGCAACGCTGGGAATTGCGCTCGGGGCTCATGGCCGCAGGCAAGACGAGATCGGCGAATGCGACCGCGGTGGGCGTCATGAACAAGTCGTTCACGACAACGAAATCGACGCTACGCAGAGCACGATACAGACGCGGAGCATCGGCACCCATGTTGGCGATGGGATTGGTGGAGGTCATCCACACCATGCGAATGGGATACGGATCGGCGGTCTCGATTGTCTTGAGAACGGAGTCCGCATGGGCCGAGGAGCTATAGCCAGCGCGGCTCATGAGCGGGAACTCGGAACCGAGGCGCTTGGCCTGGACCTCGGGGGTGAGGTCACGATAGCTATAACCGTAGGACAGGTTCTGCTGGTAGGCGTTGCGGATGATGATGTTGCCGCCAGGGATGTCGACGTTGCCCGTAATGGACCACAGGGCGTTGATGGCGTTTGCGGTCGCGGTGGCGTTCGTGGTCTGATCGACCTTGAGGCCCCACTGGATGGTGGCGGGCTTTGCCTGCGCATATAGGCGGGCAGCAGCAACGATTTTCTCGGGTTCGACCCAGCAAACCTCGGCGGCCTTTTCGGGTGTCCACTCCTCGCAACGCTCAACGAGCTCATCAAAACCGTAGCACCACTTCTCGACGAAGTCGTGATCGTAGAGGTTCTCCTTGGCGATGACGTGGATCATGGCCATGGCCAGGGCGGCATCGGTACCGGGACGCACGCGGAGCCAAACCTCGGAACGCGCCGCGAGCCAGGTGAGAGCCGGATCGACGGTGATCATCTTGGCACCGCGCTGCATGCAGTCGACGATCCAATGGCCGAAGAAGTTATCCGAGTTGGAAACGACAGCATTGCAGCCCCAGTTCACGATGACCTCGGGGCAACGCCACTCGGTGTTCTCCTCGTCATAGCGGCTCTCGAACTGCTGAGACATGTCGGCAATAAAGAAATCGCCGTTCATGGACGCCATGGAGGCAGAACGCGGGCAGAAGCAAGAGTCACCGGCAAGGTAGCCCATCGAGAAGTTGGGCGAGCCGAATGCCGAATAGGTCATGTACGGAATGTGATCGTTGTTATTGCGACCGGTGCCGACATGAGCGACGATGGCCTCGGGGCCATAGTCTTTCCAGATGGCACGAACCTTCTCCTCGATGATATCGAGGGCCTCGTCCCAGCTGATCTCTTCCCACTTGTTCTCGCCGCGCTCGCCGACACGCTTCATCGGATGGCCGAGGCGCGTGGGGTTGTTGACGTACTCGGGCATCTCGAGGCAGCGCATGCACAGCGTGCCTTGGTTGAAGGGATTGTCGGGATCGCCCTCGACCTTTACCAGCTTTCCGTTCTTGTCGGTGTAGTAGAGAACGCCGCAGCCGTCATGGCAGCCGGGGCCCGACCAGGTAGTGGTGCGGGTCACGGTGTATTCGCCATCCTGCCACTGCCACTCGCCCTTATGGCTCTCGTAGTAGTTTTCCGACATCGTCACTCCTCTCACTCTCGTGCAAACTAACAACTCCGACACTGCAGAATGCGCGATTCGCGACATGCCTCTTGGGTGGCATGTCATGCTCGATCGCCAAGTCCCTGCGACTCCTACGGCACATGCGTGCACAAGGTGGTGGTTTGTGTCACATGGACGCACGATTGACGACGCATTCAGCTGTCAAACAGATGGAGTATATGAAGGGGGAATTGCATATTAAAAATGATGATTTACGTGGCGGTCATTCGCCCGTCGCATCGCCATATGCCGCAGAAGAATGAAAAGCGGGAACAGGCCCTCATCGCCGCTGGTGGGAAGATGGGGACAGACCCCTGATTCTCTGATTCTGATCTCCGATTTTCAAAAAAACGGACCCCCAGACCTGATGAAGTCTGGGGGTCCACTTGGCAATTCGCTAGCTTATAAAAGCCGCTTATGTCGGGCTGTGTTCGAACGAGTTCTCTAGACCTCGGTATTTGCTTTCGCCTCAGCCTCAATCTCATAGTTCTCGCCGTATTTCTCCATCTTGGTGAAGGCAGCAATGATGCAGTAGATGACGCCAAGCACGACAATTGCAATGGAGCACGGCATGACGCAATCGACGGGATTCTGGCTCCCTACGAGACCCAGGACAAAGACGCCAACCGGCGTGCCGATGAAGCAGCCAATCTGATGGAAAGCCGTGTTCCAGCCCATCGCGCGCGTTGCAGCACCGATCGGAGTGAGGTTGGTGATCATATCCGCTGTGGCCGGAATGACGATTGCAAAGCCCCAGTGACCGGCAAGGAAGCCGATGAGATAAGGAATCATCTGGAAATCAGCCGAGAAGGCGGCGGCAACGCAGTAGAGGATGCCGAGCACAAGGACGGAAACCGGAAGCGTCCACTTGCCGATGGCTTTATACACGGGACCAAGGGTGAAGCCGGACACCGCGCCAACGAGCGTCATGACGGAAAGCGTGATGCCCGCAACAGCGGAATCGGGAACGATGAAGGAGCAATACAGAATCGTCGGCATCGCGAAGCCGGTCGTGAGCGTGAGCATGATCATGTAGACAAACGCGAGTGCGGGGATATGGGCCTTGCCTGCGGTCGTGCCATGAGCGGCGGCGCGTTCCGCAGCCTGCTGGGCGTCAGTCTCAGGCTCCTTCAGGAAAAGAAGAACGAAGATGAAGGGGATGATGCCGATGGCATAAACCCAGAAGCACATCTGCCAACCGACAAGTGCCAGATAACCTCCGAAAAGCTCCATCAGAGCCGAGCCGATATTCACGAAAGCCCAGCCGATACCGAGCCATTTTGCGCGCTGGTGCTCATCGTCAACGCTCTTGAAGACGAGAGCTTGTGCAAGCGGATAGCACCAGCCAACCGCAACGCCAAAAATGAAGCGCGATACAAGCAGGCCGGTGAAGCCCATCGAATCTCCCATGAAAACGGGAAGAAGACCCGAAATCAAGTACAGAACGATCGCGACGAGGATGGACGTGCGGTACTTGATGTACCTACCCGAAACAATTCCTGTGATGGCGCCCGCCGGAATCATTCCAAGGGCAACGATTGAGACCACGCAGGCGATGTTTGCGCCGGCCTCCGGAAATGCAGCACCCATCGTAGCAATGCCAGCGTTAATACCACCCTGCGAAGCGCCGAGCGCATAAATCGCCATGATAGGCACCATCAGCTTGCCAATATGCTGATTGACCTTGTTAGCAGTTGCAGCCGTCATAGTTCACCTCTCCCTAGATTGTGAATAGCACCGTGGGTGGCACTATTCGATTCTCCTCAATCCAAACCACCGAGCTAGGTATAACAACATGGCGATGCATACTAAAAATGCGATGTTTCAATAACGAAAGCTGGGGTATGCCGAAAGTGCAAGAGAATTGATAGGCGATGCCATAATTGGAATTGAATATATGCACTTTTGCTATTTCGTTTATAGTCTCATTCTGACCTATCATCTCTTTCGTTCTCCATGATTCTGTTTGGACGATTCAGGGGCGTCCTACACCGAATCGCAATTGAATACCACGTCAGACTGTTGCTACCGGGGGGTAAGGCATGGACACGGATATTCTTCAGGAGTTCGCCGAGTTGGCAAAGCGGCTGAATTTCACGGAAACGGCTCGCATGCTCAACATGTCACAACCCACTTTGAGCAAACATATCAGCTCGTTCGAGCGCGAGCTTCATATCGAGCTTTTCGACAGATCGGGCAGTGCCCTTCGCCTCACGAGAGCCGGCACTGAGCTGTTGCCCTATGCGTACAAGATTATAGAAAGCCAAAAAGGCTTCTATGCCATGGTCAAAAGCTTGCGAGCGACTCCACCACCCCAACTAAGAGTGGGCGGTTTCGTTGAAGAGGAGTTAGTCTCGCAAACACTAAGCAACATGCTCGTGGCCATGAGCGAAAGACATGGACGCAATTTCCTCGAAGTGCGACCGGCAAAGCACAGGCTCCCGTCTGAGCTCCTTCGAGAAGATGATGTCGATATCGTATTTGATTATGCCTATGAAATCAGCAGCATGGATGACATGCTCGATTCGGTCCCCATAGGGACGCTCTCGTGGGTTGCCGTCGTTAGCAAAGATCACAGGCTTGCGGGTCAGGAAACGATATCTCTTGATGATTTGAAAAATGAGACTTTCATCAAGATTGAAGGATCCCATATTTCCGAAGCATGGCGTTTTATCGAAGAACGCTGTAGGGCCCACGGTTTTGCCCCAAAAATCAGACGCTGCTACTCGATGCGCCTCACCGACCTTATCACCGTGGCAGCAGGCCTCACCGATGAGGTGCTCATCCTCGGAGAGAACTTCATCAAGCGAGTCGGCATTGGCATCCTTCCGTTCTGTCAGCAAATCCCCATATCCGATGCTGATGCAACGTTCCCGGTTGCCGTCTTCTTCTCGAAGAATAGCCGCAACCCTCTCGTTCCCGAAGCTATCGAGATTATTGGCAAGGATACCCTTGCCGAGAGTTCGTGATTGGAAAGGGAGAAGCGATGCCCTGCTATCAATGCAGCAGATGCAACAAGTGCGGAATGCTTTCGACGCGCATGGAGCTCACGTGCTCAGCTTGTGGTGAGCCGATTCGACCGGGCGTCAGCAACTGCCCAACATGCGGCGCGTCGTATGCCAGCAACATGCATCGCGGCAAGATGGGGCGTATCGACGAGACGACTGGCGAGGTACGAGAGTTCAATCCCTTGCTGCAAGACTAGGAAACCCAGCACTCAAACACAAGGAGGGGAGGCACGCCTTGCAGTGTGCCTCCCCTCTCATTGAACCTATGATGCGTGGTGTCGCTGACGCCTATTTCTCGGCAGCCTTGCGCTTCTCCCACTCCTCGAGGGCAATGTTGACAATCTCCTTGTTAGCGCAGACAGTCCACGTGGGCTCACCCACAACATCCTGCTGAACCGCCATGCCGTCAACGCCAAGAAGAACCTCAGGATCGCCATCCTCCTGGATGACTTTGACCTTGGCCTTCATGCTGCCCGGACTAAAGACGTAGGTATCGATACCCGTGCTGGCATCATACTCGTGAGATTCGACAGTAAGCATAATCCTCTCCTCCGTTGCGTGCGTGACCAACAGCGCGAGTATAGATGGAATGCCAGGCATACATAAAATGCCATTTCAGGGGGTATTTCATTCCCAACGGGAATAGGGCTTGGCAGACGATCCGGCATTTCAAATGCGGGAGGACTCAATGTGTGCGCGTGAATGAAATGTTTGGGTCCGAGCGCCCAGGGGGGGGGTAGGGCGCTCGGATAATGAGGGAAAGGAATATGGATCCGAGGAGGGTTTGGGGGGCATATCCAATTGCTTGGGATCCGTCTTCCGATTCATATGGTATTCAACCGGGACGGAAAAGGTGAAATTGCAATATCGCAGCGTGTAAATACGAGATGGGAATATGAGGTCTTCCATCTTCCCATACGCGAATGCCCGCCCGCTGCGCGTTTTTGGCGCTTCTCTAGGATTTGCGGGGGCCGGGTGCGCGTATCTGCCTCCTCTCTAGGATTTGCCACGCCGCCTGCCTAGACTCCCGCCGTTTTTGCGCGCGGAACATCACCCGACCCTAGAGGTGAGCGCTTTTTGCGCGCGGGCGCCACGGGGACGACCCTGAGGGCCTGTCCCCGCCATTCCCGTGGGGGTCTGTCCCCTTTTTGCTGAGCGGAATTTCTCGACTCCGGCGCTTCGCGCCTGCGCTCGAAATGACAACTAGGGGTCTGTCCCCTTTTTGTCAGAGTTCTACCGCCGCATCGAAGGCGCTCATGTTCGCCGAGAAGATGTTGCCCGTCTTGCGCGCATCGCCCACGACCGTGACCTGCGGCATCATTTCCACGAACTGTTGCACGATCTCTTTGTTCGGACGTAAGCCGCATGCCATGACAACCGTGTCGGCGGGAATCTCGAAATCCTCGCCACCACGTGTATACACGACGGACCCCTCGCGAATCTCCTTCACCATGGCCTCGTCAACGAGCTGCACGCCGTAACGATCGCGCAGCTCGATGAGACCGCTGCGTAGCTCGTTCATGACCTCGCGCCAGAGCTTGTCCTCGGGCAGCGCATCGATGGCCGTGACCTCATGGCCTTCGTAGGCGAGCTGGATACCGCATTCGAGCGCGGAAAAGCCGCCACCCACGATCACGACGCGCTTGCCGATGGGCGCCAGACCCAGGTCGGCCTCGGTCACCGTGATGACATTGTCTCCGTTGGCGCCGGGGATGGGCGGGCAGATGTGCTCGCCGCCAATGGCGACGATGACCTCGTCAGGATTCTCCGCCATGACGAGCTCCGGCGTCGCTTCCACACCCAGCCGGATGTCCGCGCCGCTCTCGAGCGTTGCACGCTTGTCCCAGGCGAGATAGCGCTTGTGGTACGGCTCCTTGCAGAAGAGGACCGACGCTTCCTTGAGACGGCCTCCCAACTCTTCATCGCGCTCGAATAGTACGACGTCATGGCCGCGTTTGACGGCGGTTTGCGTCGCCATCATGCCAGCCGGACCACCACCGATGACGACCACTTTCTTTTTGGTAAGTGCCGGCCGTATCTCGCGATAGTAAAGCTCGCGGCCAAGCTGCGGATTGACCGAGCAGCGCACGCCACCGCCCACGGCAGGCCGCGAGGCGCACTCGATGCAGCGCAGGCACGGGCGGATAGTGTCCTCCTCGCCACGATACGCCTTGTTCACCAAGTCCATATCGGCAAGGATATTGCGCGCGAAGGCGACGATGTCGGCCTTGCCCTCGGCAAGAATCTGCTCGGCGGTCTCGATGTTGGGGATGTTACCGACGCAGGTGACCGGAATATCGAGCTGCTCGTGGACGATGGCCGTGCGCGGGATGTTGAGGCACAGCTCCTGCGGATAACCCGGCATCATGTACTTGACGTAGACCGGGTCGAAAATCCAGCCGCCCGAGAGATTCGCATCATCGATATAGGGCTCGGCCGCCTTGAGGAAGGTGATGACATCCTCGAGCGTGGTGCCGCCTTCGACGTATTCGTTCTGACTGATGCGGAAGTCGATGGCCATGTTCTCGCCCACGGCCTCACGCACAGCCTTCACGAGCTTGAGCGGGAAGCGCATGCGGTTCTCGAAGGATCCGCCGTACTCGTCGGTACGCTGATTGGTGAGCGGCGAGAAGAACGCACTCACGAAGTTGCCATGCGCGCCGTGGATGAGCACCATGTCGAAACCCGCGTCGCGCAGACGCACGGCCGCCTTGCAGAAGAGGTCGATGACCTCGTCCATCTGCTCCTCGGTAACTTCCTCGAACAGCTCGGGGTCCATGTCGGGCGTGAGCCACGGCACCCATGCCTTGCGTCCGGCGAGCGCGTTGGGTTGCGCGATGCGCCCCGCATGCAGGATCTCGCACGAAATCGCTGCGCCATAGCGATGTGCTTCCTCGACGAGGCGATGCAGGCCGGGAATGTCTTCGTCCTTGCAAACGGAAAGGCTTCCGAAGAAATCGCGTGCACGGCCTTGGTCGACGGGCGATGCGCCGATTGTGACCATGCCGACGCCACTGCGAGCCTGGGCGCCGAGAAACTGCACGAGCGCCTCGGTAACCTGACCATCGACAACACCCGCATGACCTGAGACGACCGGCGAGAAAACCAGGCGATTCTTCAGCTCGAAATTGCGAATCTTAATCGGCGTGAAGATGTGAGGGAAATTGTTGAAACTCGGCATATATGTACTCCTCGATTTTACGACGATGACGCGATGGGGACAGACCCTTGCAACTCACACGCGCGGCGGGAAGCGGGCGGCGTAAACAGGGGTCCGTAAACAGGGGTCTGTCCCCTTGTTGCCACGCATGACAAACAGGGGTCTGTCCCCTTATCGCCACCTGCGGTGATGCGGGAGGGTCTGTCCCCTTATTGCCATTAGAACGTCAGGCCGACGCACATGGTACCGCCATCATGATTGGCGACAACGCCCGTGATCTGCGCCGCAGCCGGCGATGACAGGAAGACCGCCAACGCACCAATCTCGAGCGGTTCGCCAAAGCGATGCATCGGCATCGTCACGTCGATGAACTCCGTAATCGACGGCGGAAGGCCTGCATCGAGATCGGAATGCGTGGGACCGGGCGCAATCGAGTTGACGCGGATACCGTAGTCGCCCATGACGATCGCCAGGTGACGCGTGAGGTGATCGAGGGCGGCCTTCGAGGCATTGTACGAAGGCATGGGATGAGAGCGCGGGTCGCCGATGGCCTGGCCGCCAATCGACGAGATGTTGATGATCTCGCCGCCACGGCCCTCGTCCATCATCCACTGTCCGAAGACCTGGATCATGGCGGCGACGCCATCGAGATTGACGTTCATGACGCGCTTGAACTCCTCGAGACGCGCGTCGTCGAAGACGCCGTGCTTGCCATCAATGCCCGCGTTGTTGACGAGCGTATCGATGTGGTCGAACTCGCTAGCGACGACCTCTTTGGCCCTCAGCACGGAATCGAAATCCCCCACATCGCACTTTACGGCGATGGCGCGCGATCCGAGCAAGCGCAGCTGCTCGGCGGCCTCGTTACCAGACGCCTCATTCCGGCACAGAATCGCGACGTTGGCGCCGCACTCGGCAAACGCCTGCGCGATACCGCGGCCCAGGCCGCGATTGCCGCCAGTAATAACGACATTCTGGCCAGCGACGGAAAACGCGTTCTTCATGCTGGTGATAGGTTCAATGATGATCTTGTCCATGATCGTTCCTCTCCGGGGTCTGTCCCCTTATCGCCAAGATTTCTCGACTTCGCTGCGCTGCGCTCGAAATGACAATGGAGGGTCTGTCCCCTTATTGCCATCTGCGATGATGCAGGAGGGTCTGTCCCCCGCTTGCCACACCTGACAAACGGGGGTCTGTCCCCTTATTGCCACCTGCGCGTTTACACCTCGAGCGCTGCGTCAAAGCCGCTGTGGTTCGCCTTTTTGATGGTGCCAATATCCGCACAGTCACCCACAACGTACGTCTCGGGGATGAGCTCGCGGAACTGGTCGGGCGCGACGGGGCGTATACCCATGGCGTTGACCACGTAATCAGCGGGAATGACCTCGCGACGCCAATTCCTGTCCTGCACGTGCACGCCATCATCGTCGATGGCCTCGACGTTGCGCTCATCGAGAATGCGGACCTTGTACTCCTCAAGCAGCGCCATCAACATGCCGCGCGTGATGTGAATCATGCCAGCGGCAAACCTGTCGAGCGGAACACGATCGACGAGCGTGACCTCGCAGCCCTCCATGGCAAGCGCCAGCGCGGACTCGCAGCCGCTCGCGCCACCACCGCAGACGACGACTTTGCCGCTCACCTTCTTGCGTCCGGAATCGACATCGCGCACGCCATACACGTTGTCGCGGTCGAGACCAGGAACGGGCGGGTTGACCGGCACGGAGCCCAGCGCGACGATGAGCGCATCGGGCTTCTCGGCCATGATGAGCTCGGGGGTCGCCTCGGTGTTGAGACGCACGTCAGCACCACATTCCATCGTCTGCTTGACGTCCCACTCCGTATATTTCAGCAAATCGCTCTTGAACGGTAGCTTGTTGATGTCGTTGAGCGCACCGCCCAGCGATGCGGACTTCTCGAACAGCACGACCTCGTGACCGCGTCTGATCGCGGTTTGCGCCGCCATCATGCCAGCCGGACCGCCGCCGATGATGACGACCTTCTTGCTCTTGGCCGCCGGCACAATCTCCCAGTAACGATAACCGCGCCCAAGCTGCGGGTTAATGGCACACGACATGTGGTTGCCGCCGCCCGCCGCACACGAATGGCAACGCAGGCAGGGGCGCACCGTCTCGGGCTCGCCGCGATACGACTTCTTGAGAATCTCGGTGTCGGCCAGCAGGGCACGCGCGATGTAGCACGCATCGGCAG
The DNA here is from genome assembly GCA_025992705.1 of Coriobacteriaceae bacterium. NCBI lineage: Bacteria > Bacillati > Actinomycetota > Coriobacteriia > Coriobacteriales > Coriobacteriaceae > Coriobacteriaceae bacterium. Next base: position 406,857 of record DAJPGJ010000001.1, on the reverse strand, counting down.
CCCCACTCGCAATGATGTCCTCGGCCTCGTCGATATTGGTGATGCAGCCGACGACGGAGACGGGAATGGTGATTTCCTTGCATTCCTTGACCTTGCGCGACAGCTCCCTATTGAGGCAATGCGGCTGGTAGTAGGGCGGCATCGTGAAGAGCTGCGCACGCCAATCGACGATGAGGCCGGCCGAGATGTTGACCATGTCGAGGTATTCCTGCGCGAGCTTGAGGAATTCGATGACTTCTTCGACCTCCATGCCGCCATCGACCATCTCGTCGCCGCTGATGCGCATGTCAAGGATGAAGTCGTCACCGACGGCTTCGCGTACGGCCTTGAGCAGCATCAACGGGAAACGGCAACGGTTCTCGAAACTGCCGCCGAAGTTGTCGTTTCGGTGATTGGTGAGCGGCGAAAGAAACGCCGCAATCAGGTTGCCATGTGCGGCGTGAATGTTTACGCCGTCGAACTGGGCCTTCTTGAGGCGCACCGCGCAATCGACATAGTCCGCGATGATGTTCTCCATGTCGCGGAACTCCATCTCCTTGAGATACGGGTACTGCCCCGGAATGGGCAGCGGCGTGGGCGCAAGTCCGTACTCGCTCTGGATGAGTTCGGGGTGCACGCCGCGACCGGCGTGAACGAGCTCGACGGAGATTTTGGCCCCGTGGCGATGCGCGACCTCGGACAGCAGTACCAGACCATTGATGCGCGTATCCTCGGTAACGTTCAGCTCGGCGGGATAATCGGGGGCAGTGTCCCAGTTGACCGGCGTCGCCCCCAACGTAATGAGCGCCGCACCCGTCTTGGCCTGCTCCTCGACAAAGTCAATGTAACCTTGCGTCGGCTCGCCATTTGCGGTCGTGTAATCAGAAACCATGGGCGAAAAGATAATGCGGTTCTTGAGCACCTGCCTACCTACCCTGAGCGGCGTAAACACGTACTCGTAATCGTTAAAAGACGCCATATCCATCCCTTCGGTTGCTCTCCTATAAAATCCCTCGCGCTGATAGGGGTCTGTCCCCTTGTTGCCGTAGCTCCTTTTGTCATTTCGACCGGAGGCGCGAAGCGCCGGAGTGGAGAAATCTTCCCCGTCGCTGCTAGCGGAGCGTAAACCGAGATTTCTCGACTACGCTCACTTCGTTCGCTTCGCTCGAAATGACAACGCCGGGGGTCTGTCCCCTTGTTGCCACCTGCGGCGATGCAATGGGGCCGGGTACAAGACCCGGCCCCACGCACGATGCTATTTGCAGATATACGGTCCAGGGACGAACATGACCTGATTGGGTTTCTTGTCCATCTCCTTCACCAACTCGTCGATTGGGCCGAACTTCATGACAGCCGCAAGGCAGTGATGCACGCAACTCGGGAGCTTGCCCTTCTGCACGCGCTCGGCACACAGGTCGCACAGCGTCGTGGGCGTGGGAATCTTGTTCCAGTTCATGGTCTTCGCATCGACCTCCCAGGGGCCCTCGTCAAGGACGCGAATACCCCAGGTGCCAGCCTCGAACCCATGCTCCTTCTGGCACGCGACCTCGCAGGACTGGCAGCCCGTGCAGAACTCGTAGTCAATCAGCAGTCCGTTTCTCATGGTTTCCCCTCCTATTTGTTCAGCTTCTCGACTTTGCAGAGCAGGCACTTGAACGGCGCGCCAAAACCGAGCTTGCCCACGAACTTATGCGGTACGAGCTCGTTGATATTGCAGCGCCACACGCCGAACAGATGCGGCTCCTCTCTGTCCTCTTCGGGGAACCACCAACCATGCTGAGCATGCACGACGCCTTCCTTCACGATGGGCGTGACCTTGGCCTTGAGCTCACATTTGCCGAACTCGTTCTCGACGTTGACCCACTCGCCATCGATGATGCCGAGCTTCTCCGCATCCTTGGGATTGATCTCGAGCAGCGGATCGGGATTGATCTCGCGCAGCAGCGGAATCTGCTTTCCCTCGGAATGGAAGTACGCGTAGGTGCGGGCGCCGGTCGTGAGCACGAAGGGATACTCCTCCATGAGCTCGGGCGTCGACACCGGAGAGCGCTGCGGCTCCTCGTAGTATGGCAGCGGATCCTCGTTGAACTGCTTGTACATGGTCGAGTAGAGCTCGACGCGACCGGTCGGCGTGTTGAAGCCGGGCTTGCCGTCGGGACGCAGCTTGCCCGTCTCGTACTTCTTGTAGCTCACGTTGCGCTGGACGACGACCTTCTCGCGCAGTTCCTCGTAGCTCATGCCGAGGTTACCGAGGCGGAACTCGGCACGGAAATCTTCGAAATCCTTGAATCGCTCGTAGGTGCCGGGGTTGAGGCGGCAGCCAAGCTCGTACTGGATCTCAAGGTCACCCTTGGTCTCGCCAACCTTGACGGCGTCGACGACGGCACCGAGCATGTTGGGCGATGCGCCGTAGTGCGTGCCGACCATGGACTGGCGCTCGGCGTAGGTCGCGAGCGGCAGGATGACGTCGGCACAGCACTGGACGGTCGGGGTGATCCAGCAATCGGCCGCGAAGACGAAGTCGAGCTTGACCATGGCGTCATGCCAGCGCTTGGGCTGGGCGGCGCAGGTGCCGGCAAGCAGGTTGGTCGACGCGATGAAGCCGCCGTGGATCTCGTAGGGCTCGCCCGTCTCCATGGCCTCGAGCGTGAGGTCGGCGTGCGAGTTGAGAACCATGCCGACATATGCGGGATACTCGTACAGGCCGATGATCTTGTTCTGCAGCTCCGGACCGAGCTCCTTCCAACCGAAGCCGAGGTCGCCGAGCGAGTCGCTCACATCACCGAGCAGCTGGCCACCGGGAATGTCGAGATTGCCGGTGATGGCCTCGAGTGCGATGATCGTGTGACCTGACTGAGTGCCGTTGGCCTTCTGGTCGGTGGCAAGTCCCCACAGGATTGCGGCATTGTCGGCGCAGGCGTACATGCGGGTTGCACCGTAGATGTCGTCAACGTCGAGGTCGCAGATCTCGGCCGCCTTCTCGGGAGTCATGGTCTTCACGCGCTCGGCGAGCTGCTCGAAGCCGTAGCAGTATTTGTCGACGAAGTCGTGATCGTAGAGGTCCTCGGAGATGATGATGTTGAGCATCGCCATGCCAAGAGCCGTGTCGGTACCAGGGCGCAGCTGCAGGTGATAGACCGCACGCGTGGAGAGCCAATTGGAGCGCGGATCGATCGAGATGAGCTTGCTGCCGCGCTTCATGACGTCGATGACGGCGTGGCCGAAGAAACCGTCGCCGTTGGAGGGAAGCGGCTCCTTGCCCCAAGTGATCGTGACCTCGGGAATCTTGTACATCGGATCGTCATAGCGTCCGGGCAAGCCGCCGGCGTAGTCCATCTCGGGGTAGGTCACGCCAGCAACATAGGTGCCAGCGGCAACGCGCGGGATGTAGCAGGCGTAACCGGACTGCGTGTAGCAGGCATTGGGCGTACCGATCATGGCCGCGCCGTAAGGGCCGCACATTGGGCCGCCCTCGCGACCGGTGCCACCGAAGACGACGATGGACTCGGGGCCGTACTTCTCCTTGAGACCCTGGATGTTCTCCTCGATGATGTCGTAGGCCTCGTCCCAGGTGATGCGCTCCCACTTGTCCTTGCCGCGATCCTCCTTGGCGCGTTTCATCGGGTAGATGACGCGGTCCGGATGATAGGTGAAGTCGGTGAGGGTCAGGCAGCGCATGCAGAGGCGCCCCTGTGTGATGGGCTGGTTCTCGTCGCCCTCGACCTTTTCGAGGATGCCGTCCTTGTTCACGTAGAGCTTAACGCCGCATCCAACCGGATGGCAGCCCGGCGCCGACCAGGCGCAGGCGCGCGTGACGGTATAGCCGTCCTCCTCGTAACGCCAGGGCTTGCCCAGGTCGTTTTTGAAGTCTTCGATACCGCTATCGATTTTTGCTGTCGTGGTCACGTTTCCTTCCCTTCCTCTCTGTTTCTTTGACATGTAGGGGTCGACATGTAGGGGTCTGTCCCCTTCTTCCCACCTGCGATGGCAGAGGGTCTGTCCCCCTGTTGCCATGCCCGGCACTTGGGGGTCTGTCCCCTTATTGCCACCAGGTGAGATGCTTTCCTCGTAATTCCCCCTCCCTATTCCGGCACGACAAGCTGGCTATAGCGATTCCAGATAGCCTGCATGTCGGTGTCGTAGCTTTCCTCGATAGGCTCGACCTTGCAGATCAGGCACTTATACGGCGCACCGAATCCCAGCTCCCCCACGTAAAAGTGCGGCATGAGCAGATTGATGTTGGAGCGCCAAACGTCGTAGAGATGCGGCTCCTCGCCATCCTCCTCGGGGAACCAGAAGCCGTGCTGCGCCATGACGAGACCCGGATACACCGTCTGAGTGACCTTGGCCTTGAGCACGCACGAGCCAAAGGGGTTGCTCACGCGTACCCACTGGCCGTCCGCGATTCCAAGCTTGAGCGCATCCTCGGGATTGATCTCGATGAGCGGATCGGGGTTGATCTCACGCAGGTACGGAATCTGCTTGCCCTCGGAATGGAAGTAGCAATACGTGCGCGCGCCCGTCGTGAGCACGAAGGGATACTCCTCCATCTTCTCCGGCGTGGAGACCGGCGAAAGCTGCGGCTCCTCGTAGAAGGGCAGCGGATCGACCCCAAACTGCCTGAACATCGTCGAATAGAGCTCGACGCGCCCGGTCGGCGTGTTGAAGCCGGGCATGCCGTCGGGGCGCAGCTTGCCCGTCTCGTATTTGCGATAGGAGAGCGTCTCGGTCTTCTGGTGCACGACCTCCTCGCGCAGCTCCTCGAAAGTCGTCTTGCCATTGAGGCGGTAATACTCGAGGAACTCGTAGAAGTTCTTGAAGCGCCCGAAGTTGACGGGCATGCAGCGACGACCTATCTCGTACATGATCTCGGCATCGCCCTTGCCCTCGCCCACCGTGATGGACTTGTTGATGGCGCCCATCGTGATGGGAGATGCGCCGTAATGGCTGTAGACCACGCTATCGTGCTCGACGGTCGAGGATAGCGGGAGGAACAGCTCGCAGGTCGCCTGGATCGTCGGCGTGAGCCACACGTCGATGCCGAAGCACCATTCGAGATTCTGGTACGCATCGTGCCAGCGCTGGGGCTGGGCGCAATCCGTGCCAGCCAGGCCGTTGCAATCCTCGAAGCCCGCCATCTTGAACTGGTAGGGCTCGCCCGTCTCGAGCGTGTCGAGCACCATGTCGCAGTGCGCGTTGAGGACGAAGCTCACCATCGCCGGATAGCGTTTGAGGCCCAGAATCTTGCCCTGGAGCTCGGGGCCGAGCTCGTTCCAGCCGAAGCCGAGCTCGAGGCCGTCATTGACGTCGCCGACGAGCTGGCCGCCGGGCACGTCGATATTTCCGGTGATGGCCTCGAGGGCGAGTATGCAATGGCCCGCCTGCATGCCGTTGGACTTCATGTCGATGGCAAGGCCCCAGGCGATCTGCGCGGGCTTGGCCGCGGCGTAGACGCGGGCGGCCTCGGCGATGAGGCCAGCATCGACGCCGGTTATTTCCGCCGCCTTCTCGACCGGCATCTCCTTGACGCGCTCGGCGAGCTGCTCGAAGCCGTAGCACCACTTCTCGACGAAGTCGTGGTCGTAGAGGTCCTCGGAGATGATGACGTTGAGCATCGCCATGCCGAGGGCGGCGTCGGTGCCGGGGCGCAGGCGCAGGTGCCAATCCGCTCTCGTCGAGACCCAGTTGACGCGCGGATCGATGCTCATGAGCTTGGAGCCGCGGCGCATCATGTCGATGGCGGCGTGGCCGAAGAGGCCGTCGCCATTAGTGGGCAGCGGATCCTTGCCCCAGAACACGATGAGCTCCGGCAGCGTGAAGGCCGGGTCGTCGTAGCGGCCGGGCAGGCCACCGGCGTAGTCCATCTCGGGATATGCCACGCCAGTGACGTAGGTCGTGCCCGCGACGCGCGGAATGTAACACGAGTATCCGCTCAAGGGCTGCGAGGCGTTCGGCGTGCCGAGTGCAGCTTGAGCATACGCGGGAAGCATGGGGCCACCCTCGCGGCCAGTGCCGCCTTGCATGAGGATGGACTCAGCCCCGTAGTTTTCCTTGTAGTAAGCGACCTTCTCGGCAATCGTGTCGAAGGCCTCGTCCCAGGTGATGCGCTCCCACTTGTTCTTGCCGCGGTCCTCGCGGGCGCGCTTCATGGGATACAGGACGCGGTCTGGGTTGTAGACGTAATCGCGCATCGTCAGGCAGCGGACGCAGAGACGACCGCCCGTAACCGGATGGTTCTCATCGCCTTCGATGCGCACGAGCTCGCCGTTTGAGTTCACGTAGGTCTTGATTCCGCAGCCGACGGGGTGACATCCCGGAGGAGACCACGCGCAACCGCGGGTGACGGTGAGGCCGTCTTCTTCGAAGCGCCACGGCTTGCCAAGATCGGCCGTGCCCTGACCTTTAAATAGTTTCATGAGGTGATCCCTCCTCGAAAGGGTCTGTCCCCTTGTTGCCAACGGCGTCGTTCGACAACGAAGGGTCTGTCCCCTTGTTGCCAGCGGCGTCGGGACGCAGGCTGTTGGCACTCGCCATCATGCCGCCTGTCGGCACGAAGGCCTGATCACCGCAGCTGTCGCAAATGCCGGTCGCCGCATCGATAGTGCCGCCGCATTTCAGACAGGGAATACTTGGCGGGGGTGTGTACAGCGGGCTGCTGGGATCAAACTTTCCGCAGCGCCCGCAGTTCGTGCATGGATAGCACATCGCATCCGCTCCCTATTGAAGGTCGACAAGCTCGACCCAGTACTCGAGCGTCTTGCCCGCGTAGGGATGATTCATGTCAATCTTCACCGTATCCTCGGTCGCGTCCACCACCATGGCGGGACGTTTGGCCAGTCCATCGGCGCTCTCCCACATGATCATCGTGTCTTTCTTGATTTCGTATCCATGCGGAATGATTGAGCGGGGATACCACTTGATTTGCTTGGGGTCGGCATCTCCATAGCCTTCTTCGGGAGGGATGATGAGAGTGGCGCTCTCGCCGACCTCCATCGTGCGAAGGGCGTCATCGATGCCCTTGACCACGCGGCCCGCACCAATGCGCACGGCAAGCGGCTCATCCAGGTGCTTGTCGACGTGGCGCTCGCCGAGGATGCCCCCCTCATAGCGAATATAGGCAACCTTGCCGACTCGGTTCTCTTCCATATGCTCCCCTTCCAGACAATCGAGGGTCTGTCCCCTTCTTCCCGAAGCCGAGGGTCTGTCCCCTTATTGCCAAAACCAGACAAAAGCGCCCCGGCGACTCTTGTCTTCCCAGCAGCCCCCAAGGGGGCGACCCGATGATTCGGGCGCCCCCTCGAAACCGTAAACTGGGACAAATGACCTGTCCATTTGTCCCAGTCCGTTGCGATTCGGATCGTCGTCTAGACGGCGTCCTCCTCGTACTCGCCAACCTTGGCGTCTGCGCGGTGGGCACCGAAGGTCGAAGCGCCGGTACCGGTGACCTCCATGGCCGCTGCCTTGTGCGCATCGGTCGCGTTCTCCTGATGGACGAACTCGCCCTTGGCCTCGCGCGGCATGAACTGCGGGACGATGAGCATCTGCTTGGGCTTTTCCTCAAGCTTCTTCGACAGCTCCTCAACCGTGCCGTAATAGAGGATGTTGGCGAGGCAGTGATGCACGCAGATGGGCTCACGGCCACGCTCGGTGCGATCCTTGCACAGGTCGCACAGATCCGTCGGCAGGGGGAAGTAATTGAAGTTGATGTTGTCATCATCGATGTACCACGGGCCATCGGCATGAACGGCAATGCCCGTCTTGCCTACCGGGTAGCCATGCTCTTCCTTGCAGGAGACCTGGCACGAACCGCAATTCGTGCAGTACTCGTAATCGATAAGAAGTCCGTAGGTTGCCATATTTACACCAGCTTTCCGAATTTTTCCCAGATGAGATTCATGTCGGTGTCATACGACTCGCTCACGGGCTCGACATTACAGATCAGGCACTTGTTGGGAGCGCCGAATCCCAGCTTGCCCATGCGGCCGTTGGGGCACAGGTTGTTGATCTGCGAGCGGAAGGTGCCGTAGAGGTTCGGCTCGCTGCCTTCCTCCTCGGGGAACCACCAGCCGTGCTGTCCATGCACGGTCTTCTCGTCCACGGCCTCGGAAACCTTGGCCTTCATGAGAGCCTCGCCAAACATGTTCCAGACGCGCACCCACTGGCCATCGGCGATGCCCTTCTCCTGCGCCGTCTTGGGATTGATCTCGAGCAGCGGGTCGGGATTGAGCTCGCGCGTGTAGGGAATCTGGCGGTTCTCGGAGTGGAAGAACGCCGTGGTGCGCGCGCCGGTCGTGAGGATGAGAGGATACTCGTCCTTGAGCTCCGGCTTGCTGACCGGGCTGAACTCCGGCTCGATGTAGTACGGCAGCGGATCCTCGCCAAACTGGTTGTACGCGGTCGACCACAGCTCGACGCGACCGGTCGGAGTGGCAAAGCCAACCTGGCCGTCCTGGCGCAGCAGGCCCTTCTCGTACTTGTAGTACTCGATGGGCACCTGGGCGACGACGCACTTGGAAACCTCGTCGAAGGTCTCGCCATGGTTCTCGACACCCAGACGGAAGGCCTCGACAAGCTCGTGCTCGTTGGCCCACTTGGAGAAGCGCTCCGGATGCAGGTACTTGCCCAGACGATAGGCGAGTTCCATGTCGGAGGGCAGGCCACCGCAGTCGACGGCCTTGTGCATGAAGCCGGCGGTAACCGTGCAGGGCGCATAGTGCGTGAAGACGGTACCCTCGCGCTCGGCGATGGTGGCGATGGGCAGGAAGATGTCGCAAGTCGCCTGGATGGAGGCGTTCATGAACAGGTCGATGCCGATGCAGAACTCGAGGGACTTGCACAGGGCGTCATGCCAGCGCTTGGGCTCCATCGAGGTGTTCGACAGCGGGTTGGAAGCCATGTAGAAGCCCATGCGGATGGGATACGGCTTGTCGGTCTCGAGTGCCTCGAGCATGAGGTCGACCTGCGAGTTGAGAATCATGTTGCAGTACGCGGGGTACTGGTCCATGCCGATCATCTTCTGGAAGAGCTCGTCGGGGATGCATTCCTTGTAGCCGAAGCCGAGCTCGTTGTGGCCGGCATCGGCACCGGGGACGAGCTGGCCGCCCGGGCGGTCGAAGTTGCCGGTGATGGCCTGCAGCGCGATGATGCACTGGCTGTTCTGCATACCGTCGGTCTTCTGGTCGACGGCGAGGCCCCACATGATAGCGGCCGGCTTGGCCTTCGCGTACATGCGCGCGGCTGCGTAGATCTTCTCGACGGGAACCTGGCAGATCTCGGCGGCCTTTTCGGGAGGCATCGTGGCGACGCGCTCGGCGAGCTGCTCGAAGCCGTAGCACCAGTACTCGACGAACTCGTGATCGTAGAGGTCTTCCTTGATGATGATGTCGAGCATGGCCATGGCCAGGGCCGTATCCGTGCCGGCGCGCAGCTGGATGAAGATGTCAGCGCGAGCGGACAGCCAGTTGACGCGCGGGTCGATCTGGATGAGGCGGGTACCGCGACGCATGGCATCGACGACCGCATGGCCGAAGAAGCCGTCGGGGTTGGACTCGAGCGGAGCCTTGCCCCACATGACCAGAACCTCGGTCAGGGTGTAGCGCTCGTCATCCCAGCGATCGGGCAGGGCGCCGGCGTAGTCCCACTCGGAATAGGTGGAACCGGTGATGTAGGCCGCCGCCGCAAGACGCGGGGTGTAGCAGGCGTAACCGGACTGCATGTAGCAGTAGTTGGGAGTGCCGAACACCATGGTGGGATACAGCGACATGGTGCCACCCTCGCGGCCGGTACCGGACATGCCGATGATGGACTCGGGACCGTACTGGTCGACGATGCGCTCGTAGTTCTCCTTGATGATGGCGAACGCCTCGTCCCAGGAGCACTCCTCCCAGGCATCCGCGTTGCCACGCTGGGAGCGGTCGCGCTTCATCGGAGTGAGGATACGGGCAGGGCTGTAGACGTAATCCTTCAGCGTGATGCACCTCGGGCACAGACGACCCTGGGTGACGGGATGGTTCTCGTCGCCCTCGACGTGCTCGAGCCTGCCGTCCTCGTTGACGTAGAGCTTGAGGCCGCAGCCTACCGGATGGCATCCCGGAGGCGACCACGGGCAGGTACGAGTCACGGTGTAGTCGCCGTCCTCGTAGCGCCAGGGCTTGCCGATGTCATTGACGTCGGCAAGAGAATCCAGCTTCACTACTGGAGCGGCCTTGTAATCACTTAACTCCATTGCTTCACTCTCCTTCTCCTTCTTAACGGCACGGCCTTTCCTCCTGGCCGCACCGCAATAACCAAAATCGCGTGTGCGATGCGTGCGATGCGGGGTCTGTCCCCTTCTTCCCATCAGCTATCGAGTACGGAGTCCTCGATGAGACGAACGTTGAACTCCGCGGTACCCGAGTAGGTGTTGGGATTGATGATCACGTGCCACTGCGCTTCGCGCGGCAGCTTGAAACGATATGGCGATGAGGTAAGCCGGCCCGAAAAGGCGCTGCAATCCTCATCCGCCTTGTACAGCTCGTAGTTCTCATGATCCATGATCTTGACTGCGACGGATCGGGTGATGGTGATGACGATGCTCTGGCCAGGACCGGCAACGCCGAGGTCGTACTCGACCTCGCGCATGTTCCAGTCACGACCGTCCGGACCGTGATCCTGCGTCATTGCGCATCCTCCTCCCCGCTCGCGCACTGCGTGCGCAGATACTCCGCATCAAGCTCGAGCCAGCCTTGCGTCATCTCGAGCAAACCGAGGTAGAAGTCCGTCTCGGCGAACTGCTCCACCGCGTTCCTGAAGCTCTCCACCCACGAAAGCAAGTGGTTCTCCAGAAACTCGAGCTCCTTCTCTTGCGTCCCGCGCACGACCGAATGCTCGTCATCGCGCAGGGCGACAAGCTCGCTGTTGGCCATGTACTGCATGAACTCGAGCTCGCATGCGATGTGGTCCTCGGCAATGAGGCGATCGCGCGTGGGGCTGAACATGCAGGAACGGAACACGTCGGAAACCTCGGCGCAGTGGTCTCCCCCGAGCGATTTGGCGCCCGTACGATAAATTGACTCGTACGGATAGGCGGCGTTTCTGCCAGCCTCGTCCGCCTTCTCGGGATCAACACCGTAGCCGAGGAACGCCAGGCAATAGTCGATGGCAAGAGCCGACTTGGCACGATCAAGATCATCGACGGCATCCAGGTACGAACGCAGGCGCGCATAGCCCGAATCGAAGAGCGCGTTGCCCGTCGACTCGACGGCCGGGCTGTCGATGAGATCGCCAACAAGCTCGCGATCGAGCTCGCTTCTGAACAGGCGCGACAGCATCGCGTAGTTGTCGCATCTGTCTTCGGTTTGCTGCATCAGAGCCTGCTGATCCATCGAAATCCCGTCCTCACTCGCCTTGCGGTGACAATCAAGGGTCTGCCCCCTTGTTGCCACCTGCGGTGATCCGAAGGGGTCTGTCCCCCTATCGCCACCTGCGGTGCTCGAGGGTCTGTCCCCCGAGCACCACCGTCGCACCTCGTGCATCGAGATGCCGTCTACCTGCTAGTACTGGTAGGGCTTGGGCACGAAGAGCACCTGGTTGGGCTTCTCCTCGAGCTCCTTGGCCAAATCCTCGACCGTGCCCCACTGCATGACACCTGCGAGGCAGTGATGCACGCAGAAGGGCTGCTGGCCCTTGTCCGTGCGCTCGACGCAGAGGTCGCACAGGCGGGTCGGGGTCGGAATCTTGTTCCAGTTGAACTTGCCATCCGAGCACTCCCAGGGGCCATCATCGAGAACGCGAATGCCCCACTGCCCCACGGGGATGTTGTGAATCTCCTTGCACGCGACCTCGCAAGACTGGCAGCCCGTGCAGAACTCGTAATCGATAAGCAGACCGTAGGCCGTCATCTAGATCACCAACTTTCCGAAGTGGTCCCAAACCTCCATCATGTCGGTGTCGTAATTCTCCGACACCGGCTTCACGCTGCAGATGAGGCACTTGAACGGCGCGCCGAATCCGAGCTTGCCAACCATGAAGTGGGGGATGAGCTCGTTGATGTTGGAACGCCACACCTCGTACAGGCTGGGCTCCTCGGGATCCTTCTCCGGGAACCAGAAGCCATGCTGCGCATGCACGACGCCAGGCTTCACGATCTGGGAGACCTTCGCCTTCAGGACGCACTTGCCAAACGGGCTGGCAACCTCGACCCACTGGCCGTCGGCGATGCCGTACTTGAGCGCATCCTCGGGGTTGATCTCGATCAGCGGATCGGGATTCATCTCGCGCAGGTACGGGATCTGCTTGCCCTCGGAATGGAAGTAGCAGTACGTACGAGCGCCCGTGGTAAGGACGAAGGGGTACTCCTCCATCTTCTCCGGAGTGGAGACCGGCGAGAGCTGCGGCTCCTCGTAGTACGGCAGCGGATCCTCGCCGAACTGGCGGAACATCGTCGAGTAGAGCTCGACGCGGCCGGTCGGCGTGTTGAAGCCGGGCATGCCGTCGGGGCGCAGGCGACCGGACTCGTACTTGTAGTAGCCGCACATCTCGGTCTTCTGGTGGACGACCTCCTCGCGCAGCTCCTCGAAGGACTTCTTGTACGCGAGACGGTAGTCAGCCAGGAAGTCGTAGTAGTCCTTGTACTTCTCGAAGTTGATGGGCATGCAGCGCAGGCCGAGCTCGTAGAAGATCTCGCAGTCGCCCTTGCAATCGCCCACCGTGATGGACTTGTTGACGGCACCGGCCATAATCGGCGATGCGCCATAGTGCGTGTACACGACGGTGTCATGCTCGACGGTCGAGGACAGCGGGAGGAAGATCTCGCAGGTTGCCTGGATCGTCGGGGTCATCCACACGTCGATACCGAAGCACCACTCGAGGTTCTTGACCATCGCGTCATGCCAACGCTTGGGCTGGGCGGCGCAAGTGCCGGCAAGGAAGTTCGTGTCCTCGAAGACGCCCATCTTGAACGGGTAGTACTTGGCATCGTCGCCCGCCTCGAGCGCGTCGAGCACCATGTCGCACTGCGCGTTGAGGACGAGGCCGACATATGCCGGATACTCCTTGATGCCGAGAATCTTGCTCTGGAGCTCGGGACCGAGGTTGTTCCAGCCGAAACCGAGCTCGAGGCCGTCGTTGACGTCGCCGATGAGCTGGCCACCGGGCACGTCGATGTTTCCGGTAATGGCCTCGAGAGCCATGATGCAGTGACCGGCCTGAACGCCGTTGGACTTCTGGTCGATGGCCAGACCCCAGGCGATCTGCGCGGGCTTGGCCGCGGCGTAGACGCGGGCAGCCTCGCGAATCTGGTTCGCATCGAGACCGCAGATCTCAGCTGCCTTCTCGGCGGGCATCTCCTTGACGCGCTCGGCAAGCTGCTCGAAGCCGTAGCACCACTTCTCGACGAAGTCGTGGTCGTAGAGGTCCTCCTCGATGATGACGTTGAGCATGGCCATGCCGAGGGCCGCGTCGGTGCCGGGACGCAGGCGCAGATGCCAGTCGGCACGCGTGGAAACCCAGTTGACGCGCGGGTCGATGCTCATGAGCTTGCTGCCGCGGCGCATCATGTCGATGGCGGCGTGGCCGAAGAGGCCGTCACCGTTGGACGGAAGGGGCTCCTTGCCCCAGAACACGATGAGCTCGGGAAGCTTGAACATCGGATCGTCATAGCGGCCGGGCAGACCACCGGCGTAGTCCATCTCGGGATAGGTCGCGCCCATGACGTAGGTCGTGCCCGCGACACGCGGGATGTAGCAGGAATAGCCGGACTGCGTGTAGCAGGCGTTGGGGGTACCCAGGCATGCATGCGCATACGCGGGAAGCATGGGACCACCCTCGCGACCGGTACCACCCATGACCAGGATGGACTCGGCACCGTACTTGTCCTTGAAGTACTTCACCTTCTCGGCGATGGTGTCATATGCCTCGTCCCAGGTGATGCGCTCCCACTTGTTCTTGCCACGGTCCTCGCGGGCGCGCTTCATGGGGTACAGGACGCGGTCTGGGTTGTAGACGTAGTCACGAATGGTCAGGCAGCGGACGCAGAGGCGGCCGTTGGTGATGGGATGGTTCTCATCGCCCTCGACGCGCACGAGCTCACCATTGGAGTTCACGTAGGTCTTGATGCCGCATCCGGTCGGATGGCATCCCGGAGGAGACCACGCGCAACCGCGGGTGACGGTGAGGCCGTCTTCTTCGAAGCGCCATGGCTTGCCAAGATCGGCAGTGCCCTGACCTTTGAAAATCTTCATGCTCTTTCCTTTCCTCTTCTCTCTCAACCAGCATTGCCACTTCGTACCTGCGATTCGGCCATCGACCGATGACGCCTGTGCCGACAAAAGCCGGCATGCGTCTACCTAGGACGACTGGCCCGGGGCGGCAGGAGCACCGGGGACAGCAGGTGCGCCTGGTGCAGCGGGTGCACCGGGAGCGGCAGGAGCGCCGGGGGCTCCGGGGGCTCCAGGTGCGGCGGCGTCTTCGGGATCGCCGGGAACGAAATACGGGTTATCACCCTCGGACTCGAAACTTGCGGGCCTGAAACACATACGCGCCTCTCCTTTCAAAAGAGACGGGACGTCCTTCCGCGGAAGAACCGCTGTGCGAGGAAGCCGTCCCATTGAGCCAAGTAGCTCATGTCAACTCGAGAAATTCGCTCTCGAAACATTCCGATGTCGCTGGGGAATTGCGACGGGTACAAACTAAGGCTCAGGTGCGTGAGTTGAGAATCGTACACAGGTGCGGAAATCGTGGACCCCCTTGCGAAATAGCCTCGTACCTCGCGTCTGATATTGCGTTTGCAGACGCTTGTGACCAGGGGTTTACACGACTCAATTCGAGCTTTCTTTCACGTTGCTCGAAGGGCAAAGAACGCACGAGAGGATGCGCCGTCTCGAAAGACGACGCATCCCGCGTGCTTGAAACTACTGAAGCTTGAGCTTCTTCTGAACGCCAAAAGCGAAGTAGATGATGAGGCAGATGATGTACAGAGGCACCATGCCGATGAGCGAGCCCATGCTCCAACCCCACATGACGATCGCGTTGCCGATGATGAGCGCGCCGATGGTCATGCCGATGTTCTGCGTGAACGCCATGAAGGCGTTGGCTGCCGGGATGTCGGCGTCCTCGACGGTGTTGGGCGTGAACTGCCACAGGATGGAGGGCACGGCGCCGCCGACGATGCCGGCGAGGATGGACAGCGGGTAGTAGAGCATCGGGTCTTTGAGCTGGAAGACCAGGGCGGTGTAGATGACGGCGACGATCAGGCCGACGAGCAGCACCCAGCGGTGGTTGTTCCACTTCTGCGTAATCCAGCCGGAGATGGGTGGCGTGAGGGCGCCCATCAGGCCGAACAGCGAGAAGATGGCGTTTGCCAAGACGAGCGATGCGTCGAGCTGCGTGGTGAGGTACTGGACGATGAAGCCGTTGATCGCCATGAAGGCGGCCTCGTCGAACAGGAAGATGAGGGCGAGTGCCCACAGCATCGGGCTCTTGAGGGCGCGCGTGATGCTCGCCTTCTTGGTGCCCGTGGGATCCTCCGCGTTCTCGACCTGGTCAAGGTCGAGCGGCCTGCGGTAGAACAGGATGAACAGGATGCCGACGACAAGGTCATAAACGGCGGTGCCCCACCAGATGCCCGCCATGTCGACGCCCATGGACTCGTTGAGCCAGCCGAAGAGAAGCGGGCAGACGCACATGCAGACGGCGACCCACATCGACCAGATGGACAGCGGGAGCGAACGCTTCCTCGGTGAGAACCACGGGCCGATGGACGAGGCGCCCACGACGCCCATGATGCCGAAGGACGCGCCCTCGACGACGCGGCTTATGACGAACACCGTCATGTTGGTTCCGGCCGTCGCGCCCATGATGGAGCCGACGACGCCGCAGCCGACGGCGATGGCGACGGACCCCTTCATGCCGAGCTTGTTCACGAGACCCGTGGTGGGGAACGCCATGATGAAGCCCATGATGTAGAAAGACGCGACGATCAGGCCGAAGGTTGCCTCGTTGATCTGGAAGTTCATGCAGACGATCGGCGCAAGCGAGATCGCCTTGGCCATGTTGGAACCGGGCACGAAGCCGACCAGCATGGTAAACAGCACGACTACCCAACCATAGCTGCCGTCTATGCACTTTGACTTATCAAGTGATGTTTCTGACATAACTCCTCCTCTTTCCTCGATAACACATTCCCTCCCCAGCTGGCGTCATTTTTGAAGCGC
Organism: Coriobacteriaceae bacterium; assembly: GCA_025992705.1. Lineage (NCBI taxonomy): Bacteria > Bacillati > Actinomycetota > Coriobacteriia > Coriobacteriales > Coriobacteriaceae > Coriobacteriaceae bacterium. Next base: position 390,688 of record DAJPGJ010000001.1, on the reverse strand, counting down.
CAGCGCCCCGAGCCGCACAACTCGGGTGCGGGGCGCGTGCGTCTAAACGCACGTGTCCTTGGGGTTTATTGTCCGAGGATTATTTGAGGTCGAGAATTGGTCGCAAATGTGGAAATTTTGTGATTGGTCTCCAAATGCCCCGTTCAGGATATGGAACCTCAGGTATGAGGGCTGACGCATGGTGGTTTTGGAGGAGCGGGAGGATCGGATGCGGGAGGGTCGACGCGAGAGGGTCCGACGCGAGAGGGTCTGTCCCTTTGTTGCCACGCGGCCGTTTTGGAGCAGGCGCCAAAGGGTCTGTCCCCTTATTGCCACGCGGCCGTTTTGGAGCGGGAGGGTCTGTCCCCTTATTCCGTCCCCTTATTCCCGAGCAGCGTCTTCTTGCTCGGCGGAATCATCGGGCATCGCAAAGTCCATGAACTCGATATCCTCGACAAAGTCGAGCAACTCCTGGCGCGAATGAATGCCGAACTTGCGGTAGATGTTGTAGATGTGCGTCTTGGCCGTGGACTGCGAGATATAGAAGGTGTCCATGATGTACTTGGCATCGCGGCCCCTCAGCAGAATGGGCAGAATCTCGCGCTCGCGTGGCGAGAGGTGATACTGCTCGCACACGGCATCGACCTTTTGATGCCATTGCGCCTTGCGACGCCCATTGCGCTCGATATGGGCGCTTACCTCCTCGTCAACATCCTCCTCGATGACGGGGGCAAAGGGATAAATCTGGTAGTTGACCTTGATCTGCAACCATGCGCAAAGCGCAGCCGCCACAATACAGAGAACAAGCAGGGCATATTCGGGACCAAGCATCTGGGTAATCCAGGGAAGAAGCGCGAATATCGCCCCGCCCACGGCGATGCCGCTGAAAAACACCGAGCATTCCTTGCTGATGAGCCACATGGCGGCAATGAGATTAAAGCGCACTGTTTCGATAATCGCATCAAGAATGGTAATCGTCTCAAGGATGACATAGCAGCTATAGCAGGTCAGAAGCACGAGCTTGATCTCGCCAGGGACAAGGGCCAGCGGCAAAAGCAGCACAAGGGAGACGAGCCCCATGGTCTTGCGCAACGCATCTTTCGTATCACGCTCGTTTATCTGACGCATAAGCAGCGAACCAACGCCCGCAAGCGTAAAGGCAAGACCGAGCGCCACGTTCGACACCTGCATGGTAAAGGGCAGTGGATTGAAGAGCAGGAACGCGCCGATCATGAAACCGACGAGAAACAGCGTATGGACGTTTCCCTTGACCTTGATACTGCGGGCCTTGGAGTCGGCCGCGCTGATGAACTCGCCGAAATCATAGTTTCGGCGCATGAAAAGCAAGGCGACCACTATGGTGACGAGCACCAGGGCCGACAAAATAACGGCATCGTAGGGAGCGGGCACGTTGACGATAATCATCATCAGGATGCCCGGATACAGAAACGCCGTATCGACAACGAGCATGAGCGCCTTGCGGGCAAGCGCCGCAAGAAAGCGCCCGTAGAGAATAAGAGTGTCGGCCAGGCCAAGTACGGCAGCAACCGCAGCAACGTATTGAAGCCCCAGAAACATCCCGACAACGGACGTGAGGAAGCAGAGCGCGTGGAGGCACACGTATACCACACGGGGCAGATGCGCAGAAATGGTATCCGTCCTGAGCTGCACGGCCTTGAAGAATAGAGCGGTAACGAATGCCGATACGACGAGCATGAGGGCTGCGTCGAAGAAGGAGCCAGCATGCGAGACGGCTCCGACAAGCAATAGAATCGCGTTGCCGATCGACAGGCTAAAACCCAAGATGCCGTCGATAAGGACAGCTTCGAAATCAGCCTCGTCTCCGCCGATAGGCTTGCGCTCGATAGTTGGACCAGTCTCCTGATCCGTTGTCGCTTCGCTCATGGCACGCCCCCTTGACTCGCACAGCACGATGCACATGCTACGAGTGCCCCCCCCCCCCCGAGAGAGTGGCGTTCGATAGTGGATATAGCCCGCGCATGATGGCGTGGCTCCCTACGACTGCGGGGAGACATGATATGCATGATGCGCGAATATAAACCCAACTTGCAGAATAAATATATCGTCTGCAGGCATGCGGCACCATCGTATAAAAAGTATGACGTGCGTGATATGCGGAATGAAAGCGCAGGTAGCAAAGGTTCGAGGGGACGATGCGGAAGGGGTGCGGAAGGGTCTGTCCCCTTCTTGCCACCTGCAGGCGAGCGAGGATCCAGGCAAACGAGGGTCTGTCCCCTTCTTCCCAGCGAGTGAGGGTCCAGGCAAACGAGGGTCTGTCCCCTTCTTGCCTTCTTGATACGCAACGAAATACGAGGCGTCGTTACAGAAGGGTCTGTCCCCTTTTTATCAACGAAGCTTGCAGATGGCGATAAGGGCCGTTCCCGCAAATCCAAGGAACATGAGCACCATGCCGGCAAACCACCACTCGGCCAGCTGTGGACCAAGCAGCATCTGCACGAAGAATGTGCCGAGAAACTGGCCAACGCCCTGAAAGGTCACGAGAACACCCATGCCCACAGACGCGAGCTCCGGGCTCGGCAGCAGCTTCGTAAACCCCGAAAGGTACTGACCAATGCCACCCATCCCAAGCAGGCCCATCGCAAAGACGCCCACCCAGAGTAGCGGGCCTGTTTGCGTGTAGAGCAAGAAGGTGCAGGGACCCATAACGAACATAGCAATGATGAGCAGGGGTTTATTGCGCCCGATTTTGTCAGAGATCACTCCGAAAAGCGGCGAGGATATAATCGAGAGCAGCATGGGGGCCGTGCTGATGATGCCCGAGAGCGTCGGGTCGAACCCCTGCATCTGCAGAATTGTCGGCACAAACGCGAGAATCGCGAGCATGCAGATGTTGTAAACAACGAACGCGCCGAAGAACAGGAACATGTCCTTCGAGAAGATATCACGATAGCGAGGCTTCACTGGCGCGGTGGGGACAGACCCTTGCATGCCAGCTTCTTGCGATTCGCGGGAATCGGGGGACAGACCCTCGGCTGCCGCAGAAGCAGCTTGCGGTTTGCGGATAAAGATTAGAACGAGAACAGCTGCAACAGCGCTGACCACGGCAAATGCAATCCAAAGGCCATCGAAACCCCACATGCCAAAGACGGTTGGCGTGAGCACGGCGGCGACAGTTGATCCCAGACATCCCCAGATGCCCCAGATGCCCATCGAAGTGCCAACTTTGTCAGGGCTCACATTCTGCTGAACGATAATCGGTCCGCAGGTTGTGAGAATCGTGAGAGCGGCACCTTCAACCGCACGCGAAGCAATAAGCATCGGACTCGTTTCGGAAAAGAGGCCAATGAGCGAACCGAGAACGGCGATGCCGCACGCAATAACGAGCATGCGCCTTGCGCCGAAGCGCTGCGCGAGCGCGCCAGCCGGCAACGCGACAAAGATACTCACGAGCGTGAAAATCGACATGAGCCAGGAGGCAGTCGCCGCGTCCATCCTGAAAATTCCCATGAGGTTTGTCATGATGGTGGGGACCTTGTACTGAATCATCGCCACCGATATTCCCGAGATGAGCAAAATGATGCCCACGAGCACGGGATTCTGGTATCTGCGGACACCTTGTGCCTCGCCGTTGTTTGTGACGGTACCAGTATTACCATCAATGTTCTGGTTCACGAATCTCCTCCTGCATATTCATCTGGCAATTGGGGGACAGACCCTTCCTCGCCAGGACTGGCAATTGGGGGACAGACCCTCTATTTGCTCGCTATTGATACACACCCTATCGCCTTGACTTACGGCAGGCATCGAGCGGGGAGTTTGATAGGTCGTGTCTAATCTCATACCTTTCATACGATATGCATACGGCGAGCTGGGAACTACCATCTGATGGACGCCAGAATTTCATACGAGTTGCCCTCGCATGGGTTATGAGGGCGTAACCGCCGAGGTCTGGCAACCTTGCATTCGACGAAGAGGAGAGGAAACCATGGCTGACGAGAAGATTACCGAAGAGACTGCAGAGGTCGACGAGATCGAGGCTCCCGTGAGCGCGATCTGCAACAACGCCGAAGAGCTCGCTGCTGATCTTGTTGATGACGATAGCGAGATCAAGCCCGTCGAGGGATTTTTCCTCACCTCTCAGCGTTGGCATTAATCGGCCAGCTCGGGTGAGCAGCGGGGGCGCTTTCGGCACCTCCCACATGACGAAAGGACTGGCATGGCACACAAAGGACAGACTGCGCGTTTTCTGTATCGGGGCAGTTTTCCCAATGGCGAGGTCTTCGACGATTGCGAAGGCACTCCCCACGAGATAATCCTCGGCAGGCGGCAGGTCATGAAAGCCCTTGAGGACGCCTTGCTCGAGATGGAACCGGGCGAAGAGCGCACCGTCGAGCTCGCGGCGGCTGACGCTTATGGCGAGTACGACGAGAGCGCCGTGCAGCACTTCCCCACCTACAAGGTTCCCAACGGCGAGAACCTGCCTGTCGGCGAGTATATTGGGTGGACTTCCCCGCGCAATATCGAGCCGATTCCGGCCAAGGTGGTGAGCGTTGAGAACCAAGTCGCTACCATCGACTTCAATCACCCCCTCGCTGGCAAGGACATTGTGTACTGGGTCAAGCTCCTCGAGCTTGAGGATTAGACCCTCCATCCCCCTTTCAGTCCTCTGCCGAGCACGAAGGCACCGAAGACGACCTCCCCTGCCCATTGGTCTCTTCGGTGCCTTTTTGCATGCGCGATAGCACCGCAGCCAATTGGGGGTCAGCCAAAAGAGGGTCTGTCCCCATCTTCCCACCTGCGGCAAAAGAAAACGCCGAGGGAAACATTCCCTCGGCGCCAAGCCAGACTAAATATCGCAGTTGAGCTATGCCTGCGGTGCCTCCTGAATAGTGACTTTTGCATGATCGGCAACCCATTTGTTCGCCTTGAGACGCTCGGCGGACTCACGCAAGACGAAGTTCTTTCCCTCGTTTTCTATCTGCTGCCGAACCTGCTTGGGGTTGGCGTTGGGTGCCATCATGTGGCACGCCTCGTCGATATCATCCTCGGACAATCCAAGGTTCTCATGGCGGAAGACCGCATCAAGCGCGTATCCCTGAACGACCATCTCGCGCGTTTGTAGCATGAGCATCATGTTTATCTGCTGTTCGCCGCCGTTTTGGCTCACGTAATCCTCCCAGGACATGCCCTGCTGCTGCAAGCCAATGCGGATGTTCCTCATGAGGTTGTCACGTGCGCTTTCGTATACCTCGTCGGCGATCTTGCCCTCGAAACGCTCGCCCAGCACGCTGGCGGCCACCTGGCGTTTATACGCTTCGTACTGCTCGCGATCACGGCGCTCGATGTTGCCGCGAATCTCGGTGCGCAGGTCATCCAGACTCTTGTACATGGGGAGATTCGTGCTGAGCCACGCATCGTCGATGGTGGGAACAACGGGCTTCTGGATTTCCTTGAGCGTGACTTCGCAGTCAAACTTTTGCGTGAACTCGTTGTAATTCTCATCGACGCTCGGGCCCTCGAAGACGAACTTGCGCGTTTCGCCCGGCTCCATGCCAAAGATGTGCGCGTCGAAATCGGCAGGCATGTAGCCTTCGCCCGCAACGTACGTGCGCCCATCGGTGGTAAGGCCGGTAAGCTCCTTGCCGTCTTCGTAGCACTTTATCGCCACGAGACATGCATCGCCTTTCTCAAGCGGCTTGGGGTCCGCGGTGGTGTACGTGGTGTTGCGCTCGGCAAGCTGCTGAATCTGCGCGTCAACCTCGGCCTCGTTGATGGTGAATTCGGGAAGGGTGATCTCGATGGGATCGTAGGAGGTAAGCTCGTAGTCGGGCTTAGGGGTCACCTCCATGGTGAAGGAGAATTCCTGGTTACGCTTGAGAGCCGTGCTCGGCGTAGGATGGGGAGGAAACGCGGGGGCGATGCCGCTTTGATCAATTGCGAAAGGCGCGAGCGCCTCAACGGCATTGGCCTCGATAATGGAGTCGAGATTCTTGATGCCCATCTTTTCCTCGGCGATTTGCGCGAGGGTTTTGTCTGGCGTGGGGTTTATCCCCATGGAGTTGGCAAAGTCGAGCTCCGCGAGAGCAAACGCCTTGTTGACGTCATCGGCACTTGCTGTGACCTCGAGAATGGTCTTGCCATCGGCTTTCTTGATCTTGCTGATCTTCATGAGGTAAACCCACTTCCGCTTCTATCCCGTGCGATGCTGTGCGCGGGATTCGTTGGCCATAATATGGCGTACGCACACACTATATGCCGAACTGAATAGAGTGTGCGGGGAATGCGGGGTCTGTCCCCATTTTGTTACGCAGCGGGATTGCAGGTGCTGGGAAATGAGAGAGCGGGAAGACGAGGGTCTGAAAATCGAGGGTCTGTCCCCTTCTTCTCATTCCCTTCTCCTCATTTCATTTTGCGTCAATACGAATTAGGCGTCCTTCTTGGAGACGAGCAGCAAAATGCCTCCCACAAGGCTCACAAAAATCAACGTGCATACGCCAAATGCCACGGTGTTTGGCCTTTTGCCCTTGTAGATTCCCCAAGCGCACACGGTCATGGGAATCATCCAGGCAAGAGGGATAAGCATCCACCCGGCTGTCACAGTTGAGATGATGCAGAAGACGAAAGCGATGAGCCGCAATGTGGAATCCTGTGATGACATGTCATACGTAACCTGGCAATTGTCAACAATCTGCGCTTGATACGCTATCTCCTCAGAGGGCGAGGGATCTTGCCCGGCCGATGCTTGGGAGCTTGCGGGGCTGTCAGCATAATCGTTGGTCCACTGGCTTCCATCCCAATACCGAAGCCTTGATTGATCGCCCGAAGGGTCCGGATACCATCCGGCGCGTGATTCGCTCATGAATTCTCCTTATGTACTGTAGTGGTTGTGATAGCAAGTATAGGGCATTGACTACGAGGGGCGACAGCCAATGGCAAGAACGGCAACAAGAACCCCGACAAGGAACGGTAAGCGGAAAATCGCGGAGATCGAGGGTCCGCGGAGATCGAGGGTCTGTCCCCTTTTTGTCATTCGCTCATCGGAAATCGAGGGTCCGTCCCCTTTTCGTCATTCGATCATCGCATTCATGCTGCCTGTCCTATATCCATCGAGGTCAAGTGTCACGTGCTTAAACCCTAGCGCTTTGAGTCTTTGACTTACATCCTCACGAACACCTGGCTCGACAAGACGCGCTAAATCACTTGGTAGCACCTCGATACGTGCAATCTCCCCGTGAAAACGCACACGGACCTGCCGAAACCCCCTATCAAGCAGACATTGCTCCGCCTCATCAATTGCAACCAAACGCTCATCACTAATGAAATTCCCAAATGCAAAGCGCGAGGCAAGACATGCGAATGACTGCTTGTTCCAGGTAGGAAGGCCCTTCTCGCGTGAAAGAACGCGTATCTCATCCTTCGAGAAACCAGCCTCCTTCAAAGGACTTAACACCCCCTGCTCGGCTATTGCCCGAGCCCCCGGACGATAATCATCCTCATCGTCGATATTTGATCCCTCGACAACCGTCTCGATTCCGTGTGCACTTGCCGTTTGAACGACGGCGCGCAGCAGGCCCGTCTTGCAGAGATAGCAGCGATTGGACGGATTCTGCCGGAACGCATCATCCTCAAGCTCATTTGTGTTGACGACTAGCTGCAAGATACTTCGGTCCCTGCAAAATGCAGAAGCTTCGTCGAGCTCTCGTTGCGGAAAAAGACGCGATTGAGCCGTAATTGCGATTGCCCTTTCGCCGAGCGCTTCGCGTGCGGCGTGCAGGAGCAGAGAAGAATCCACACCACCGGAAAACGCGACCGCAACACTCTCGAATGATTGCAAATGGTCAAGTAGGACACTGTATTTTTCATCAGGAGTTTGGGCGGGCATCTGACTCCTCATAATGATGCTGGCGAAACGATTATACCTGGGGGAGCTTGCGTGAGGGTCCGTCCCCTCTTTTCCGCTTACGTGTGGGGGCCAGTGTGGCAGGGTCGGTACAGCGGGGTCGGTACAGCAGGGTCTGTCCCCCAATTGCCATCTATACGCAAAAGAAAGCCGCTTCGCGATAGAAGCGGCTTTTGCTGGCGATGTTCCGCATGAAACTAGATAACTACGCCTTCATCTATGTCCAGGTGAAGGCACTTGACAGGTGTTCCAACCTCGAATGTCCCCGTACCCTGCGGGAGCTCTATGAGCACGGTGCTGCGATTCATTTCCGACAAGAGGGCAGATGACTGCTTCTCTTCCTGACATGCAAGCAACTCGCCGTTCTCCCCAACCTCAAGATGACCGCGCTGGTAAAAAGCGCGAGCTTCCTTCTTGCGCGTCGGTTGCGCAAGAACGGCGTCGCTAACGGGACGATCAAGCTCTGCGTAGCCTTGCATGGCGCGTAGTGCCGGCCGACCGAAAAGCTGAAAGCCCACTGCGGCAGCTGCTGGATTGCCCGAGAGAACTTCGACAAGCGTATCGCCTACACAACCAAATGCCTGAGCTTTACCCGGTCGCAAGCTCACGCAATCAAAAACAACCTCCCCCAGATCGCGAACGGTTTCGATGGCGTAGTCAAAATCGCCGTTGCTCGCGCCACCGCTCGAAACGACAAAATCGCATTCATCGATTGCTTGCTCGAACAAGGCGCGGATGGCAGCCTCGTCATCCCTGACAATCGGATACAGATTCACCTCGCAGCCAAGCTCGAGCGCATATGCGCCCAATACGTATGCGTTCGCATCGCGAATCTTGCCTGGCTCGGGCTTTACCGAAGGAGCGACAAGTTCTGTGCCGATGCTGATAACGCCAACCTTGGGGCGGGCGTGTACGGGAACGACCGTGTTTCCGGTACTCGCGAGCAGGCCTACGGTTGCGGCGCGAATCACCTCGCCCTCGCGGACGACGACATCGCCCGCCTTGGCCTCCTCGCCCGCTTTGCGCACATTGGTCTTGCTTACAGGAGCGAATATGCGTACGTGCTCGCCCACTCCACCGTCACCGGTGAAGGTCGTGTCCTCAATCTTGACCACCGCATCGGCACCCTGCGGCATAATGCCACCCGTCATGATGCGAATTGCCTCTCCGGGCTTGAGAACGACCTCGCTCACAACGCCTGCACCGACCCAGTCCACAATCTCAAGCTCGACAGGGGCTTCTTCGCTCGCATCCTTGAGAGATGACGCGACTACGGCAAATCCGTCCATTGCCGTATTATCGAAAGGCACAACGTCGATATCACTTATGAGATCAGCGGCGGCGACTCGCCCAACAGCGGCAAACAAATCGACCTCTTCGACCGGCGTTCTAAAACGAGCGTTACCCGCAAGCTCAATCGTTCTTTGGCGCGCCTCATCAACGCTTATCATATCCTGGCTCATTTGATTATCCTCTCGAAAGGTGAATCATTCTGTTTATTCGACAGGGTACCAAATCTTCCAGAAGGCTGGACGAACAATCCCAAGCTTGGTCGCTCACGGGCTGGTTGCCGCTTCAACGGTGCAAAGGGGCGGGGGCTCCGCGCCCCACTTCCTGAATGCACGGTGCATAGTCGTTGAGGCAATTCTTAGGATCCTGGCAAGCTGCGTTTTGGTCATCCCCGCATCAAGACAGGCTGCAAGCGCAAAGGGGCACTTTTGAACTTTGAGCATATCCGCCGAAACACCAGTGAGATGATCGCACTTTCGGCGAATTATTTTTCGCGCGGCTTCATCTGACAAGCGCTTGGAGAACGGCTCGAGATGACGTATGCTTGCCTCTTGTTGGGCGAAATCGCGCCATTCGTCCGCGCTCATGAAACTACACAGAAGCTCATTGTCCACAAGTTCGTCCGATTTCCCCAGGTAGTTATAGCTACTCCACGGATAATCAGCTAAACGAACACAGAGTCGAGCTTTGACGGGGTTTCGCCAGACGTATCGGATCGCCGATAAAAGATGCGCCTCTGTCTCAATTGCCTCGCTATGAAAACGACCCTGGAATATCTGGCCAGCGCATTTATGCCGTTTGTGATAATAAGCCGAGAAACGCGCACCGACGCTCTGAAAAAGAGAAGGCGGAATAGGGCCGCTGCACTTGATAACGATGTGAAAATGCGTGGTCATCACACAATATGCGAGAACCTTGAAACTGCAGATTTGCTGGGCAAGCCGCAGGCACTCCAGGAAAAACGCATGATCGCGGCTTTCGTTGAAAACGCATGCCCTGCCAACCCCACGATTTGTGATGTGGTAATACCCGGTTGATGAGTGTTTGCGCGGTCGCCGTGGCATGTTTCACCTCCTTTCCGGTCGGTCTTGTCCACAGCGAGAACGATAGATCATGTGTATCCGAGCAAACCACCCCGAGAATCTGAACGATTTCGGACTTTAAGGAGAGCAAAACCGGAGTGATTTCCGAGAAGAATCGGTCAGGACGACGTCCTCGTCAGGGAAGGATGGAAGGATGGGGACAGACCCTCAGTTGCCGACCCTCAGTTGCCAGCAATCCACCAGTGGCGAAAGGGGGACAGACCCCTGAGGGGACAGCGGTAATGAGGGGACAGACCCCTGATGGGCCGACCAATGAGCAAGCTGTCAGTCCTTCGACTGGAAGACCATAAAAAAGAAGCCCCTGACCGGGGCTTCTAAATCGTAACCAACGATAATCCTTCTACATCTTCGGATACTGCGAATAAGAATGCCCGCGTCTGCTCTGCTCGTAGCGGCTCACAAAAAGCGCGATGATGACCACGAGAGCGACAATGAGAAACGCAATCACAAAAAGCGCATTCTTCGTGTATAAACCCGTAATCGCCGCACAGAGGATAGACATGATAATGATGACGACCGGAACAGCCATCCTCGTCTTGTCTCGTGCAATATTGGCACGCAAAATCGCGTCCTGACGGCGCGATTCGTCATCACGGCGGGCACGAATGTCACGATCGGTCCACTCCATGATCTTGCGCTGAACCTCGGGAGGATACGAATTGAAAACGTCTGGATGGGGCAAGCTCACGCATCCATCTTCGAACTCAAACGGCTCACTGGTGAGAGCATCGTCACAATCGTCGAGAGTGTCATCCTCGGCCTCGTGTCTGAAAAGGTCCGAATAGTTTCCCAGCGTTCTATCAACGCCGACCACCGGACCCTGGGCAAAGCTATTTGCGTCACTTTCGCTCGGATCATCGACATCAAAAACGAAATCGGGAAGATCATCTGGTTTAACGCGGTCATTCATGCGTTTGCTGTTGGACTTTGACGACTGATTGCCTGCTTGCTCGCGATTCTTGATGAACGCGTTGTACATTGGTTCGTTATTCATGCGTTTGGTACCTTTCGAAGGTCAATCTGTTCAGGCAATTATAGCATCGCTTGATGGCGGCACAGGCTGGGGAAGAGCACGTGGCAACCGAGGGTCTGTCCCCTAGTTGCCACCTGCAGGTTGTCAGACGCCTTGGTAACCGAGGGTCTGTCCCCTAGTTGCCAGAACGCGGTTCACTCCTCGTTCGCGGACTTGCGGCGACGGGCGAACAGTAATGCCAGCATAAGGAGCGAGAGCAGGGCAATCGCGGCTTCGAGGGCCATGCCAGATGCGACGTCATCGCCGGTCCTGGGCACGCCATATGCGGCAAGCTGCGCCTGATAACGCGCTCTCTCCTCGGCCTCTTCCTCAGCATAGTTACCGAAGACCGGCGCAAAGACCACGTCACTATCCATCATCACCGAGAAGATCGCATCGGCACCATCGATGTAGGTGGTTACCCCATCGCGTGTCACGTTCCAACCCTTGATGTAGTAATCAGGATTAAGTTCAATCAGCACGTCGTCGGGCGAAAGCGTGAAGCCAGGTTCAATGCCGTCCGAATCAATCGTGATTTTGCCGCCTGGGTACTCGCCTTCGGTGACAAAGTGGCCGAAATCGTCAACCTCGGGCTCGAATCCCTCGAGGCCGGCCACGTGACGCTCGATATCCCAGATCGCATACAGCTTGATGGCGTTGTTGCCGTTGCCGACCATCGCCGCGAGCAGGTACATCGCCGCCGTAGGATCGTCGATGGTGCCTCCCCTCACAAGACCGAGCACGCCAGTCTCGAGCAAGGCCTCCATAAGCTGGCCGGCGGTGAAGTCGGGAACGACCGCATCCGGCGAGAAGGCCCAGCCCAGCAGCTTGGCATTGCGGCGCTCGAATGCCACGTCGTCGAGGCGCGTACCAAGCGAAGCGTACTCATAACGCTGGTCGGACGCGGTACCGGTCGCGACATCATCGTTCTTATCGAAGCTGATGATGTAGGTGATGGGCGCCCACAGGGCCATAAGCCTGATGCTGGAGCCGGGCATCGTGAAGATGTAGCCCGGTGCATACTGCCTGCCGTTGCCGTCCACGAAGCCGATGAGGATATAGCCGTTGCGCAGGAGCTGATCGGCGGTCGGAAGCATGATCTGCGCGTCAGTGCCGTACTTCACCGTGATGGGGAGGCGACGCGGATCGTTGAGGTCGACGTTACCGCCAGCGGCGTAAAGCGCCTTGGTAGCAGCGGCAATCTGCTCGGCGATGAGCTCTTCGAGCGTCTTGCGCGGCGCATCGGGGTCTGTCCCCTCGTTGCCAGCTGACAATGCGGGGTCTGTCCCCTCCTTGCCACCGGGGCTAATCCAGAGGCCATTGGAGGGATCGATGGTGAGGGTCGCCTCGTCGAAGACATAGTAGAGAACCAGAACCGTCGAGCCATCGCCGGCAATCACCGCGCGCGCCTGGGTCGTAAAGGTCCGTCCCCCAATTGTCACGCTTTGGCCGTGGGGCAGGTAGCTGTAGCCAAGGACCGGGATGTTGTCGAGATGACGATAGGTCACGCTCGCATCGACGCCGTCCGCCCACGCAATCTCGCCGGTAAAGCCGACGTAGACAAGACGCTGGCTCTCGGCCCACTTCTCGTCATAGACGAGGAGGTTGCCGTCCGCATCGTGCGGCACCGTTCCATCGGCCTTGAGCGGCACGAGCGTGCCGTCACCGGTGATCACCCAGCGCTCGACGTAGTACTTCGTGTTGTTATTGGCGACGTAGTAGAAGCGCAGGTGCGTGCTGCCGTCACCAGCGAGGTTATCGGACTCGATGCCGCGGGCAAGCAGCGTGCCGAGAATATCGATGGCGGGCTGATACACATACTTGAAGACGGGCAGGCCATCGGCATCGAACAGCAGGTTGCCGTTCTCGTCCGTATCCTGAACGGCATTGCCGTCCTTGTCGCGCACGAGCACGATCGCACCCTGGTATTCCTTCACGTAGGTGTAGCCGTCGATAGCCTCGTGACCGTCCTCGAGCTTGGTCGAGTACACGTTCTCGTCGGTGATGCCCACGAGGTCCTGCCTGCTGTCCTCGATCTCGTGCGCCACGCCGTACTGGTCGACCCACCAGTGGCTGACCGTGTACTTCGTGTCGTTACGCGCACGCCAGATCGCATGCAGCGTCATGGAGCGCGTCGGGATGATGAAGGAACCGTCGGGCAGCACGAAGATGTGGTCGAGGTACTTGTAGGTCGGATTGTCGCCATCGACCTCGATCGCCCTGTTCTCGGCGCTATCCGCACGCTCGCCGTACAGGCTCATGAGGAAGGCGCGCAGCACATCGGTGTACTGGCCGGTGTTCGGATCGACACTCGCGAGATGGTCGGCGATGGGCCACGATGCGCTGCCCTTGATGACCGAGCCGTCGGGCAGGTCGGACCAGCCGACGAACTCGTAGCCGGGACGGTAGAGCTGGTCGGCGCCCGGCAGGCGGATCGTGGTCTCGGTCGCGTACGGATCGCGCGACCACTCGCCAGAGCCGTCGATCATGGTCGGCGTGGACTCGCCGGTGGAGACCCAGGTACCCGCACCGGGGTTCAGGACGAGCTTGATGCCGTCTTCGCCCTCGTCGTAGATGGCCTTGTAGTAACGGTAGAGGATGAGGCCCTCGTGGACGTTGCCCTTGATGTGCGAGGTGTAGGACACGCCGTTGATGACGATATGCTCTACGTACTCATAGCCCTCGAAGCGACTATCGTTGAGACCGTTCCTGTCGAGATTATCGGCGACCACCTCGGCATTATTCTTGCGCATGAACTCCTGGTAGATGAGGTTCTTCACCGTGCCGTCACCCGTGACGCGCACGTGGTAGACCTGATATTCGATATTGTCCTTGGAGTTGTAGTACAGCGTGAGGAGCATCTTGCCATCAGCCGTGATGACCGCGCGGGCAACCGTGTCGACGCCGCCGCCGATGGAGTCGAACGCTGGATCGCCCGGAACGAGGTAACGGTAACCGGGAATCTCGATATTGTCGCCGTTGCGGTAGCTGACGCCGGAGACGTCAAGATCGGCCCAGGCCACCTCGTCGGTGATGCCGTAGTGGACGACGTAGTTGTCGCGAATCCACTGCGGATCATCCTTGTGGTTGATCGTCGCATCGCCAATCATGTCGACGGTGCCATCCTGCTTGAACGGGAAGAAGTCACCATCGCCGTCGACACCCCAACGCGTCACGTAATACGGCGTGTTGTCGTTGGCGCGCCACACCGCGCGCAGCATGACCTTGGCGTTGGTGGGCATGATGTAGATGACCTTATCGGCATCGATGAAAGTGAACGTGAAGGTCGCCGGGTCGTAGGCGGAAATCACGGCAGTCCACTCGGCGCCGCCATTGGCGATGTAGCCGGTCTTGCCAGCAGCCAGCGTGCGGCACGAGTCCTGCGAGGCCGCGCCCTTGGCGGTATCCTTGCCGGCGGCCATGAGGCCGTTCTTGTCGATGGCCCAGCCCACGAGTGTGTAGCCCGGACGCTTCACGTCGGCGTTGGTGGGCAGCGTGAAGCTGGACTCGGTGGAGTGCTGCTTGCCGGAGTACTGCGACTCCTTGCCCGGCTCCCAGGTACCGTCGCCGACGTTGAGGTCGAGCACGCGATCCTTGAGCGGGAAGTAGTAGACGACGAGGTGCATGCTGCCGTCGCCCGCGATGCGCCACTCGCTCTTGACCGTTGCGCCGGTCACGCCGGAGCCGTCCTTCTTGGGAACGCTGTCGCTCTTGCCGTTGGCGATGGTGTAGTAGCCGGCCAGAGCACCGTAGGCGTTGGTGTTCCAGGGCTTGGGGCCAGCCGTGGCACCGGCAGTCGCGAGCTCGTCGGTGACGCCGGTGAAGCGCAGCGGGTCGACAGCGGCGAGGTCATTGCCGTTTTTGTCGATCGGCACGAGGTCGCCGTCGCCGGTGATCTTGTAGCGATCGACGTAGAAGACGGTATCGGACTTGGCGCGCCAGGTGGCGTAGAGCGTGATGCTCGCATCGGTCGGGGCGAGATAGAGGGTCTGTCCCCCTATTACCACCGCGGTGAATGCGGCGCCCTTGTCGGAGGTGCGCTTGGTGTTGGCCTTGGCCGCATCAGCCGCTGCCTGCGAGGCGAGGCCCTTGGAAGTGCCGACGTTGACGGTGGTAGCCGTGGCAGCGCCATCGACCTTCACGCTGTAGGTCGGGACATTGGACCAGCCGGCCAGATCGTAACCCGTGCGATCGGCAGCGGAGGAGAGCTCGACGGTCTGGTCGGTGTAGACCTGCATCGTCGCGGGAGCACCCGTACTCACACCACTACCGAAGTTGAAGGTGATGGTGTTGAGCAGCGGCTTGAAGTACAGCACGAGCACCGTCTTGCCGTCGCCGGTGATGATGGCGCGGGCATCGGTCACGAAGCTCGTGACGCCGTTCTTGGCGTCGATGGCGGTGCCGTCGGCGGCAAAGGCGTAGCCGGCGAAGCTGAGCGCGGAGTCATCGTTGCGGTAGGAGACACCGGCCTCGGCGGCATCGGCCCAGGCCTCCTCGTCGGTGATGCCGACGTGCTTCACGGCATGACCCGCGTCGGCGGTCGCGCTCGTCACGAGCCTGCCGTTGGCATCGCGCACGAGTTTGCCGTCGGAGGTGACCGCGTAGCGCGTGCCATCGCCGGAAACGACCCAGCGCTCGACGAGGTACTCGGTGTTGTCATTTGCACGCCAGGTGGCATACAGCGTCACGTCACCCGTCGGCATGCAATAGAGGGTCTGTCCCCCACTTACCACGGCGGTGAAGACCTTGCCGGTGATGGCGTTGCGAGTCGTGTCGGCGCTGATGCTCGTGAAGGCGTTCTGCGACTTGATGCCCTTGAGGTTCGAGATGATCGTGGCGGCATCGACGCTGGTCACGTACTGGCTGTTCGTCCAGCCCTTGAGCGTGTAGCCGCTACGCGTGACCTCCGTGGTGGGCAGCGTGTAGCTCTGGTCGGCGTAGAGCGTGACCGGCGTGGGCGTGGCGCTCAGGTTGGGGATGCTCGCGTCGCCGATGTAGTACGTGATGGTGTACTGCTTGGGCGCGAAGTAGAGCACGAGCTTGGTGGAGCCGTCGCCGGCAATCTGGAGCGTGGCGATGGTCTTGAACGTGGTCTGGCCGTTCTTCGCGGTGACGAAGTTGCCCTCGCCCGTGTAGGTGTAGCCGGTGATGCTGAGATTCTGATCGGCGTGATGATACGCGATGCTGGCGTCGAAGCCTGCCAGGGCGCTATCGGCAAAAGCGAACTCGTCGGTCGTGCCGATGTACTCGATGCGATGGGCGGCATCGGCGGTCGTGCTGCTGACGAGCATGCCGTTGGCGTCGCGCTCGAGCGTGCCGTCGGCCTTGAGGGCGTAGCGCGTGCCATCGCCGGAGACGGCCCAGCGCTCGACCGTGTACCTCGTGTCGTTATTCGCATACCAGACGGCATAGAGGGTCTGTCCCCTTGTTGGCATCTTGTAGCCCGGGGTGACGAAGACGTAGGTCTTGCCGTCGGCGGTCGTGGCGACGGCGATCCAGTTGGCGCCACCATTGGCCGTGTCGTTGCCGGTGATGGCGGCCAGCTGGCCAGCCTTCACCTGCGAGGCGAGGCCCTTGATGTGGTCACCCAGACCGGCATCGGGATTGGTGGTCGACCAGCCCACAAGCGTGTAGCCCGGGCGGCTGATGTTGGCGTTGGTCGGCAAGTCGAAGTTCGACTCGGTGAGATGCTCGGGGTTCCAGGTGAAGCCGGAGTTCCACGTGCCACCGCTCGTCTCGAGCTGCAGCTGGAGCTTCTGCGCGAAGTAGTTAAGCGTGATGCGCATGGTGCCGTCAGGCGCGATGGCCTTCGTGGCGGTGCTGGGCTTCGGCGTCGTGCCATCGTAGCCGTAACCGATGAAGTCGCCGTTATAGCGCGCGTCACCCGCCGTCGTGTTGAACGGTGCGGCCGTGTACTCTTTGTCGGTCATGCCGCGGAAGGTCTCGGTGATGGTGGTCTTGGCGGTGGTGTTGCCCTCCCAGCGCACGTGATCGACGTAGTAGACCGTATCGTCGTTGGCGCGCCAGATGGCGTAAAGGGTCTGTCCCCCACTTCCCATCGTGAAGATCTTGAGGAGGTCTTCGAAGGTGTTCTCGACGTAAGCGTAGGTGTAACCCGCAAGCGAGGTGCCCGTCTTGTCGGCCCTGATGAGCGTCGTGACGCGGATCCAGCTCGGGTCGGCGCCAGAACCGATGAGCATATCCCAGAAGTCCTGCGAGGCCTGGCCCTTGGCAGTCGCCGTGGCCGGGTTGGTCGACCAGCCCATGAGCGTGTAGCCCGGTCGGCTCGCGGCCAGGTAACCGAACATCACGTGCTGCGACTCGGTGTCGTAGCTGATGGTCTTGACGCTGCCGCTGTTGGTGCCGCTCGTGTTGATCCATGTGCCCATGTTGCCGAGGTCGAGCTTGAGGTCGAAGCTCTTCGGGAGGTACCAGATCGTGAACCTCGCCGTGCCATCGGGGCTGATGTTGCCGTACGCACTGGTCGAAACCGTCTGGGCGATGCTGCTGGTGCCGATGTAGGTCTCGCTCGCGCCGGCATTCAGGAAGCGGTAGCCCTCGGGAACGGCGATGTTGAGATAGGTGATGCCGTCCTTGTACTCGGTCTTGGCGGCGTCGAAGCGCACCTCGGTGTCGGCGTAACCCTGGTAGGTCACCGTATCGAGCTCGACCTTGTCGCCATGGCCGGTGAGCTTCCAGCGGTTGACCGTGTAGTCGATGAGCTTGGGCGTCCACACGGCGCGCAGGGTGATGTCGCCGGTCGGCGTGAGGTAGGTGAAGTTGGTGCCGTCCTTGAAGAAGAGCTTGAGGTAGGTGCCCTTGCCGGTGTTCTGACCCTCGAGCCAGGTGACGATCTGCTGGGCCGTGTAACCCATCGCGTCATTTACAGGGTCTGTCCCCTTCTTGTCGGCGATGGTCCAGCCGAGGAAGTCGTAGCCCGGGCGCGTGGGCGCGGGAACGTCGACCAGGTCGAAGCTGTCGTCGGTGTAGTGCTTCTGCGTGATGAAGTTGGTGTTCTCGGTCGCATCGAGCGTACCGCCGGTGATGGTACCGAGCGAGCCGGTCTCGAAGCGAATGGTGTTTTCGTTGGCGCGGTAGAACAGGTAGAAGACCGTCTTGCCGTCAGCGTTGATGGTCTTCACGGCGTAGGTCGTGCCCGTGGCACCCTCGATCGTGAAGCTCGCGTTGTTGAGCAGGTAGGTGTAGCCGGCAATGGTGCGCATGTAGCCGCCGATGGTGTCGAGGTCGAAGACGACATCGGACTTGCCGTTGTTGTAGGTGACGCGCCAGGCGGCGTTGGTGGTATCGGAGGCATCGGCGCTCGTGTTGGGCGTGCCGGTGATGAGGGCACCGTTGCTATCGCGACGCACGGTGCCGTCGGGATTGAGCGGCGAGAAGGTGCCGTCACCGGTGATGAGCCAGTGCTCGACGTAGTAGACGATGTCGCTGCGCGGCGTCCAGACCGCGTAGAGCGTCTTGTCGGTAACGGGCATGAGGTAGCTCGCGCCGTTGAGGTAGTAGAGCGGGCGACCGGAGGGGTCTGTCCCCAACGTGCCAAGCCAGGCGATGACGGCCTCGGCCTCGGCGCCCAGGGCGTCGGCGATGCTCTTGACCGTGACGGCCGTGGGATCATCCGCCGAGACGATGTTGCCGTCAGCATCAACACCGTAGCTGGCGATCGTCGTCCAGCCCTTGAGCACGTAGCCCGGTCGGCTCACGGTGAGCTTCTCGCCATCAGCGGCGTTGGGCAGCTTGAAGGTGTGGTCGGCACGATGGGTGACGTCGGCTGAAATTCCGGGGTCTGTCCCCCCATTGCCACCAGCGGTGATGGTGCCGTGGGAGCCCGGATCGTAGGTAAGGGTCAGGTTCTTGGCAACGTAGTAGAGCTTGAGGACGAGCGTGCCGTCAGGTGCAACGTAGATACCGCTGGCGAGCATGCCGTCCGTCCACGGGCCCTTGCCGTTGATGGCGGAGATGCTGCCCAGCGCGTACTCGTAACCCGCGATGGTCCAGGGATTGTAGGTCGTGTACGTACCCGCGACCGCATCGGCGGGGACGGACCCCATGACGTAGATGTGCGAGTCGGAGAGCACCGTGCCGTCGGTGTACTCGACGCGGATGCCGGTCGGGCTGCTCACGAGCACGCCATCGGCGCCGCGCACGAGGTTGCCACTCGCGTCGATCGCGTAGAGCGTGCCGTCGCCGGAAATGGCCCAGTGCTCGACCGTGTACTTCACGACGAGCGGCTTGTAGTAGATGTAGACCCTGGTCACACCCTTGTTGGTGCCGTCGAAGGCGCCGCCCCACTCGATGAGCACGTTGGCGGCCGTCGTGACCGTCTTGGTCGTGCCGTCGGCGGCAGTGTAGGTGTAGGACTGCAGGTCGGCGATGGCCTCGTAACCAACGTAGCTGTTGGCCGTGATCTGGGCGGTCAGGCCCGTCGTGCCGCGAACGATCTCGCCCACACCCTCGGCGACCTTGGTGGAGCCGATGTAGTACTCGAGCGTGCCGTCGCCGCGCACCTTCACGTGATAGACGACGTAGGCAGTCTCGAGGCCCTGCCACAGCGGCCTGAGAACGACCTCGCCGATGGGCATGGTGTACGTGATCGTCGGACCGAGCTCGTCAAAGCGCATCGCATGCTCGAAATCGTTGCCGACCATCCAGCCCACGAGCGTGTAGCCCTCACGCGTCAGCTCGTTGGGCTTGGGAAGCGTGATCGTGGCATCAGCGCCAAAGTGGCGATACCAGGTGTCGGTCTTGCTGGCGAGCGTGCCCTCCTGCGTCTGAGCGTTGTTGAAGAGGGTGTCGGACCAGGTGCCCTGCGAGGGCTCGAGCGCGAGCGTGAAGTTGCCCGGCGTGTAGAAGAGCTTGAGCACGAGGCTACCATTGCCGGCGATGACGCCGGTGGTAATGGTGCCGGCGTAGGTGCCATCGTAGGTATAGGCGAAAATCGTAGAGCCGTCGAGCGCGGTGGTCGGGTACACGTTATCGACGTTGTCGATGGTGTAGTACCAGCCGTTCTTGAAGTACTGGCCCGTGTGGCCGTCCATGTCGCTCTCGGATGCGGTGACATTGACGTTGGCATCGGTGAGGCCCTTGTACGGGATGCGCGCGGCAGCCTCGGCCGCGGCGATCTGCTCCGGCGTCAGGTTGCTGCCGTTGATGATGACGAGCTGATCGCCGACCTTGACGTCGTTACCACTTACATCGACGAGGATGATGTTGCCATCACCGTCGACACGGTAGCGATTCACGCCGTAGTCGGCCTCGACGGCCCTGAAGATGAACACGAGCTTGGTGGTGCCGTCCGCATTGACAATGGCGTGCGCAATCGTGTTGGCGGGCATACCGCTGAAGCTCAGGGCTTCCTCGGTGGAAACAACCCAGCGATAGCCGGCAAGGCCGAACTCGGTGGTGAGCGAGCCGTCGTAGGTCTCGCCGCTCGTGCCGCTCTGGGCCGGACGCTGTGCGAGCGTATCGGTGTCCTCGTCGGCCACGCCGTTGTTGTAGGTCTTGGTGCCGACGAGCTCCATGGTGCCGTCGCCCTTGACCTTGTAGATGTCGGCCGTGTACTCAGTGGTGCCCGTGGGAGTCCAGACAGCGTACAGCGTCATCGACAGAACGCCGATCTTGAAGGACGCGCCCTGGCCGTAGAAGGTCTTGCCCATGTGGTTGGCGATGTCGGCATTGAGGGTCTGTCCCCAATGCGCCGCAAAATCAGGGTCTGTCCCCAACGTGCCAAGCCAGGCGGCGAGGCGCTGGGCCTCGTAGCCCTTGGCGTCGCTGATGGCCTTGGCACCGGGGGCGTCGGCACCCACGAGTGCGAAGCTGGCGGCATCGGTACCCGTGTAGTGGCTTGCCACGGTCCAACCGACGAGCGTGTAGCCGTCGCGCTCCACGATCGAGCCCTCGTTGGCGTCGATCGGCAGCGTGAACGTGGATTCGGAGCTGTGGTTCTTCTGGAAGGTGACCGTCGTTGCCTCGCTACCGGTGTTGTAGACGAGGTTGAGCGTATCGGCCACGTAGAAGAGCTTGAGGAGCAGGCTGCCGTCAGCAAGGATGGTGCCCTGGGCGATGGTCTTGTAGGTCACGCCGTTGATAACCTGCTCGAAGGTCTCGTCGTAGGTGTAGCCGATGAAGTTGGGATTCTCGGCAGCCGAGAGGTTGAGGTGCGCGTAGGTGAAGCCGGCCGATGCGCTGATGCCAGCGGGACGGTCGACGGAAAGCGTCGAGGAGGTCTTGCCCCAACCCTTCACCTTGTTGGTGGCGGTGCCGGTGCTCGTGCCGTCAATCCAGACGGGGACACTGCTTCCGGCGATGAACTCGGCGTAATCCTTGCCGGCAGCGGCCTCGAAGCCGTTGAAGGGCAGGACCTTGCCATCACCGGTGTAGCGATAGAATTCAACGGTGTAGAGCACGTCGATGGGGATGTAGAACTGGATGATCTTCGTCGAGCCGTCACCGGCGATAACGGCGGTCGGGATGGCCGCATTGGGCCAATCTCCCGCACCCGAGATCGTCGAGGGGACGAAGGAGTTGTCGAGCGTGTAACCCAGCGGGTCGGAAGAGGCGGGCGTGACGGAGGTGTCGGTCGTGCCCGTCAGGGTCTTCACGTCAACCTTGGTGAGCAGCTTGCCATCGGCGCTGGCAATCCAGCGCTCGACCGTGTACGTGGTGTTGGTGTTGGCCGTGTAGTAGAGCTTGAGCACGAGGCTGCCGTTGCCGGCGATGATGCCCTGAGCGATGGTCACGTAGGCCTGGCCGGGGTATGCGGTCTGGCCATTCGCCACGAAGGTGTAGCCGGGATAGGTCTGCGCGATGCCCGTGACCGTCTCGCCGGTGATGCCGGTGAGGTTCTCGGTGAGCTCGATCTTCTCGGTGATGGTCGTGCCGTCGTTCACGAGCTTGATGTGCTCGACCGTGTAGGCCGTGTTGGTGTTGGCCTGCCACACGGCGATGAGCACGGCGCCGTTGGGCGGCAGCACGAAGGAGGTGCCGCAGGCGAAGTACTGCCTACCGCCATTGGGGTCGGTTCCGCCGGCACTGGGATTGGCGGCGAGGGCCGCATTGAGGCTCTCGAGCCAGGCGACGATGTCGCGCGAGCGCTGACCCGTCGCATCGGCAATGTTGTAGCGGCTGCCAGCGGTGATCTGACCGTTCACGATGTCATAGGTCGTGATGGTCGTCCAACCGGCGAGCGTGTAGCCGTCGCGCGTCGCGGAGTTGCGACTCGGCACGGTGAGCGTCTTCTCGGTGAGGATGGTGCTGTCGACACCCTGCGTCTTGTCGGCATTCCAGGTGGCGTTGTAGAAGCCTTCGCTGTCGTTCCACGTACCGGCACCGGTGTTGAGCGTGATGTTCTGGGCCGTGGGCTCGTAGTAGAGCTTCAGGACGAGAGTGCCGTCGGCAAGGACGGTGCCGGTGAGGATCTCGGAAAGGGTCTGTCCCCCAATTGCCGCGCTGAAGCCGGGCTTGTAGGCGTAGCCGGTGAAGCTGGCGTTGTAGCGCGGGTCACCCGTCGTCGTGTTGTACGAGATGGCGGTGTACGGATCATCGGTGATGCCGTGGAGGGTCTCGGTGATGACCTCCTTGAGGGTGTTGTCACCAGTGACACGATAATGCTCGACGGTGTAGACGCTATCGCTGCGTG
This sequence comes from Coriobacteriaceae bacterium, assembly GCA_025992705.1. NCBI lineage: Bacteria > Bacillati > Actinomycetota > Coriobacteriia > Coriobacteriales > Coriobacteriaceae > Coriobacteriaceae bacterium. The sequence continues at coordinate 367,769 of DAJPGJ010000001.1, read as the reverse complement.
CCTTCCAGACCGCGTAGAGCGTGACGTTGACGGCGCCGATGGTGTAGTTGCAATCGCCGCTCGCGAGGATGAGCGTGATGTCACTGCCGTTATAGCTGAAGAGCAGGTTGCCGTTGGCGTCAACATGGGTCGGGTCGGCACCGGCCAGGGCGGCCAGCAGCGCATCGGCGAGCGTGATCGAGGCGGTGCCCTTCGTGTCCTTGCCATCGGGGATGGAAGCCCAGCCCACGAAGTCGTAGCCCGGACGCTCGACAAGCGTGGAGAGCTTGACCGTGCGGTCGGCCTTGTACCTATCGGCGTCATGTTCCTGGCCAGACCAGGCACCAGAGCTACCAAGCTGAAGCTTGAGCGTGACGTCCTGCGCCTCGTAGAAGATCTTGAGGATCGTGGATCCGTCGGCAGCGATATCGGTCTTGTAGAGGGACTTCTGGCCCTTGAGGCTAAAGTCATCCTTGCGCAGGTAACGATCAAAGCCAACAGCAAGGTCAGCCGCGCTTACCTCAACGAGGCCATCAACCAGGCCGTTTTCTACTCTCTCATCGGCAACCACAAATGTTTCATTGCCCGTAAACTTAATCCACTGGATCTTATACTCGACTTCCTGGGCCTCGTAGAAGATCTTGAGAATCGTGGAGCCATCTGCCGCGATATTAGCGATAGCAATTTGGTTATGACCATGAGCGGCAAGCTCAGCAGCTGTGGCAAGAAGATAGTTCTGGTAGCGGTTCACGTCGTCGGCCGGGACACCGTCGATGATGCCCGTGGAGACCAGGCCCGCCTTGGCAAGCGTGTCGGTCATGCCCACATACTCGACGGTGCTGTCGAGAACCACGGTGCCGTCGCCACGATGCTTGTAGTACTCGACCGTGTACTTGGTGTCATTGCGGGGCAGCCATACCGGGTAGAGCGTGGTGGCACCGCGCGGCATCGTGAAGGTCGTGGTGAAGAACTTGCCGCCCAGCGACGCAAGCCACGTCTGCAGGTCGATGGCCGTCTGGCCACCGGCAACGCCGATGCGGCTATCGCCGTCGCTGCCCTCGGCAAAGGAACCGGCATCGGTGCCCGTGTAGAAGCCAACCGTGGTCCAACCGGCCAGGGTGTAGCCGGGACGGCGCAGGTTGGTGCCCGTGGGAAGCGTCACGGTCTCGTTGGGCATGTACATGGCAGACGGATCGACATCGTTGTACCAGCTGCCCACGGTGCTGCCATCGGCACCCGTACCGGGGTCGAAGGTGAGCTGCGAGCGAACCGCGTAGTAGTAGAGCGTGAGCACGAGGCTGTTGTCGGCGGCAATGGAACCCTGGGCCACGGTCGTGACCTTGGTCTCGGCGGCATCGCCCAGGCGCGTCATGTTGCCATGGGGCAGGAACTCGAAACCGGGGATGGCGACGTTGTCATGGGCATTGGTGTTGGGGCTGGACGCGACCTCCTCGGGAGTGGCGGCAGCATTGGCCATGGCATCGGCCTTGCCGTTGGTGTGGACGATGAAGTGCGGCGTGGCAAAGGCCGGCAGGTGGTAGGTGACCCCATCAAGCTCGGAGCTGCTGCTATAGCTGGGATCGATATTACCCGCAACGTCCAGCGGTACAACTGCACCATTGGGCTGGATGGACCAGTAGCGGTACTGCGTCGTATGAACGAGAACATCCTCGAAAACATTCTCGTACATGATGTCGCCATTCTCATCCCTAACAGGATTGCCCTGCTCGTCCCTGATAGGCTGCTGAAGATAATTGCCATCCTCGTCAAGCTTGGGCTGGCTCACGACCGTCGTAATAATAAACTCGTTGCCATCCGGGTCGAGCCACGCAACCGGGTTGCCATCGGCATCGCGCTGGACGAGCCTGCCGTCCTCGGTGGGCTCAAGTGCGATGGCGAAGTTGAGGTTACCGTTCTCGTCAACGGCGACGAGCTTGCCGTCACCAGTGGCAGCCCAGCGGACGACGCGGTACTCGGTGCTGTTGGTAGGCTCGTAGTAGAGCTTGAGATGCAGCGCGCCGGTGGTGTCTCCCGCCCTGTTGCCGGACCAGCCCGTGACGACACCGGAAGTGTCGCTCGTGTAGGGAGTGCCGCCGACCTCGATCGAGGCGACGTAACGATAGCCCGTCGGGACGTTGTGTTCCCTCTGGTCATCGGTCACCGTGACGGTTTCGCCGGTGGTGGCCGTGAAGATCGTGGAATCGTAGAACTCGATGATGCCGTCACCGCGCACCTTGTAGTAGTCGATGAAGTAATCGGCATCGCCCGGCGTCCACATGGCATAGAGCGTCTGGGCTGCGTTGCCGGTGACGAAGCTGGCGCCAGGAGCGTACGTGGTGCCAAGACCGTCGGCCTGAGTGTTCCATCCGCCGAAGACGTAACCAAAGCGGTAGAGCGTGGTCGCATCAGGCAGCGTCACCGTCGTGCCGGTGCGCGGCGCGGGCTTAGGCGACTGGTCGGCAATGACCCAACCGGCGTTGCCCTTGGCCTCGTCGCCGGCGGCGTTGACGTCGTAGATAAGGTCGTTTTGCTGCGCATCGAAGACGAGCGTGAGCTTGAGTGCGCCGCCCGCACCGATGATGCCGGTCGGTGTCGAGGTATACGTCTTGCCGTCGATGACGACACTGAAGGTGGCGTTATAGGCATAACCGGTGATGGCGTCGGCCGCGATCTTGGCAAGGCAGTTGTTGTAGTAGACGAGCGCCGTGTCGGTGCCAGCCTGGTCGACATAGATACGCGTGTTGGCGTAACCCTTGAACAGCAGCACGTTGGTGGCAGCGCCATCCGGATCGGCCGGCAGAGACTCGTCGTAGACGGCTACGCCGGTGACGCTCGTCGCGTTGGCCTTGAAGGCGTTGATGGGCTCGATGAGGCCGGTGCCCGTGTAGCGCAGGAACTCGACCGTGTACTCGGTGTCGGCGGTGACGTCGAAATAGAGCATGATGGTGGCAAGGCCGTCGGGTGTGACGAGGGCCGACTCGATGCTGGCGGGAGCCGTGCTACCCGGGGCGCGGTAGAACTGACCGGTGATGACCTTGTCGGCATCGGTGGCCTCGGCCATGGTATGCGTGGGCGCAAGACGGTTCTCCGAGTCGATGAGGGTGACCGAACCATCGCGAGCCACGCTGTAGCGGTTGACGAAGTAGTTGGTGAGCGTCGGCGTCCAGACGGCGTAGAGGTTCACGTCGCGGGCCGGCATCTTGAAGAGGTCGCCTGCGGCGTAGTAGTTGCCGGCAGCCAGCGTGCCGAGCCAGGTGATGACATCGAGGGCCTCCTGGCCACGGGCGTTCACGATCTCCTTGACGTCGAGGCCCTCAGCACCTGCCGTGACGATGGTGCCGTCGGCACGCACGGAGTACGTCTCGACGGTGGTCCAGCCAAGCAGCTCGTAGCCGGTGCGCGTGACGACGGCGAGCGTCTCGTTCTTGGGCAGGTTGAGCTCGTAGCCAAACTGCGTGGCCGGCGAGGAGTCGCCCGCGCCAACCCACTTGCCCGCATCCGGGTCGGTGGGATCGCCGGTGACGTAGGTGAGCTCGTAGGTGTTGGGCTCGAAGTAGATGACGAGCTCGAGGGTCTGGTTGCCGATCATGCCGGAGGCGATGGTCAGGTAGGTCTGGCCGTTGACGGTGAAGCTCACGCCATCGCCCAGGTAGCTATAACCGGCAGGCGGGTTGGAAGCGTAGGCATGGTAGATGTAGCCGGCGGTGGCACTGGCACCCGTGGCATCGACGATGACGTTGGAGCCGACGGCACCGGCATGCTTGTAGCCCTCGAGCAGCGCGTCGCCGGCGGCGAGCTCGTTGCCCGCGGCATCGACCTGGATGGCGTTGCCCATGCCATCGACCTTGTAGATCTTCACGACGTAGTCGCCGGACACGGGGACGAAGACGTGGACGAGGACCATCTTGCCGTCACCGCTGATGATGTCGGTAAGACGCTCGTTGATCACGTAGTTGGGATCGCCATCCCACAGGCCGGTGATGTAGTGGGTGGTGGGAACCTGATAGCCCTCGGGAGCAACCGGGACGGTCGTGACGGACTCGCCGGTAGTACCCGTGCCCGTGAGGTTGGGCAGCTTGGTGATGGTGCCATCGGCATTGAGCTGGTAGCGCTCGATGGTGTAAGGCGTGTCCGTGTTGGCAACCCAGACGGCATAGAGCGTGATGTCATCGGTACCGATGCCGATGGTGGCGCCAGGAGCATGGACGACCGCGCCACCGTTTTCCGTGGCCCAACCCATAAACGTGTAGCCGGGGTTGCGCAGGTGGTTGGTGGTGGGCAGCGTGGTCTCGGTCTCGCTGCGCAGCAGCGTCGAACCAAACGCCGAGTAACCCGGTGCCCAGTTGCCCGCGCCGGCTCCCGTATCGGGAACGAGCGTGAGCGTATGGTAGTCGGCCTCGTAGTAGAGGTTGAGGACGAGCGTGCCGTTGCCAAGCACCACGCCGGTATCGACGCTGGGATACATCTCGCGATGGGCGCTCGGCAGGATGTACGTGTAGCCGGGGATGGAAGGCGCCACGGCCGTGACCCTCACGCCCGTGAAGTCATAGAAGGTTTGGCTCGGTGCCGCGGGAGCCCTGTATGCCAAGGGATCGCTCTGGCCGAGGGCGGAACCCGGAATCTTCCAGTAGTTGACGACGTACTGAACCTGGATGGCCTGGAAGACGTGGACGAGAACCAGCTTGCCGTCACCAGTAACGATGCCGGAGAGCTTGGTGGTGAACGTTACCGGCAGGCCAGCCATGGTGCCGGAAGCGCCGGTACCATCGGGGACGAGCTGGTAGCCGACGGGCACGTTGGGCGTCGTGCTGACCAGATCATCGGTGTAGCCGGTGTAGTTCTCGCTGGTGAGCTGGGTGAACACGCCGTTGCCGTCAAGCTGGTAGCGATAGACGACGTAGGGGGTGTCGGAGTTGGCGGTGTAGTAGAGCTTGAGGACGAGTGCCGGATTGACCATGACGACACCAGTGGAAACCTCGCCGCTATGACCCGGTGCGTAGGTGTAGCCAGCCCACAGCGCATTGGTGGTCGTGTCGATGGGCACGGCGTTGACGATGGTGCCCGCGTAGTCCGAATCGGTGTCGGTCTTGACGAGGGTCACGTTCCCGTAGCGATCGACCTTGTAATGCTGGATCGTGTAGTCGATGGGCAGCGCGACGAAGATGGCCTTGTAGGTGGTCGCGACAAAGACGCCATCGGCGCTGCGCGGCGGGACGAGGTGCGCGGGTGCCTTGTTGGTCGCATCGTACATGACGATGTTGCCATCGGCGTCTTCCCAGTGATCAAAGGCGTAGCCGGGGTTGGCAGTGGCAAGCGAACCTGCCGGGGTGCCCGTGGCAGGCCTCGTGTTCTCGGTGGAGATGGAGACGGTGCCACCCGTGCCCGCCACGTAGTTGATGGTAATCTCGGGAAGCTCGATGAAGATCGCCGTGAAGGCGTAGACGGTCTTCTCGACCCAGCCCCCATCGGGCACGGACGGGATGAAGAGCGAGGAATCGCCAATCTTGGTCTGGTTGTCGGGGTCATCGCCGATCTGCCAGTGGCTGAACTGGTATCCAGGCGCCGCGACGGGGGTGGAGCCCACGGGGCTGGGAATCGGGCTCACGGTGATATCGATCTGCTCGCTGCCAAGCGTGACGGAACCGCCGGTACCCGCGTTGTAGATGATGGTCGGGTTGGTGAGCGCGTTGTTGGTGTAGAAGAGCTTGAGCGCGAGGCTGCCATCGGCGGCGATGGTGCCCGTGAGCGTGGAGGCCGAGGCGCTGAAGCTATGGCCATCGTAATGTGTGATGAATCCGGTAAGGCCGCCAGGCAGCGTGATGACGCCATCGGCGGGAACGCCGGAGATGGCACCGCCATCGCTCGTGTCACCGGTGATCGTGAGCACGAGGTCGGTGGAGCCAGTCGCATTGATGGTAGCGCTCGCATCCTTGCTGAAGACGCCGTTGGCATCCTGCAGCCAGTACTCGATGACAAACGGCGTGTCGGTCCTGGGGATGACGCGCACGGTGTAGGTAGCGGCGGCGTACATGCCGTCGGCACCGCGGCTCGGCGTGAAGCTGTCACCGCTTGCCACCTTGTTGCCAGCCGCGTCGTACCAGCCCTCGATCACGTAGCCAGCGGAAACGTGGGCGACGTTGGTCTTGGGGTTGCCGGAAACGGGCGGTACGGCCTCGGTCGCGAAATCGACCCAGACGACGTTGCTGTTGGAGACGGTGTAGTCGATGGTGACGCTCTCGAGCTCGGCAAAGACCGCATAGTAGGTATGGGCCTCGTAGCGACCACTTACAAGATCACGACCGACGAGCAGCGAGGCATTGGTGGAAACCTCGTTGCCATTCTCGTCCACCCAGCGCACGAAGCGATAGCCATCAAAGGCGTTGGCGGTAAGGGTGAACGGGCCAGCGTAGAGCATGTTGGAGAGGTTGGCCGGATCGAGCGCGTCGCCGGTAACGGCGGAAAGCGACTGGGTACCCTTGATGTTGACGAGCTTGTCGTAGGCAGGATCGGCAAAGGACGGCACGTAGGTGCCACGCGGATCATGAACCGTCTGCTCGACCCACACGATGCCGTTGCCAGCGCCGGAAGGACCGGTGATGTGGCCAAAGTAATTGGTGCCATCGGTCTTGACCTCGTAGGAGACCTCGACGTAGTCCTGCTTCCAGTGCGCGAACAGGGTCGTCGGAGCCGTGGGCATCTTGATGGTGGCACCCGGCGTGTAGAGGATCGAACCACCGGCCGACAGCGACCAGCCGTCGAGAATCCAACCGATGAGCTCGATGTCAGTCGTGCCGGGCAGGACGACATCGGTCTTGGCAATCTGCGTGATGGTACCGGACGTGCCGTTGGTGAAGGCGCCGCCATTGGGATTGAGCGTGAGCGTCTGGTCCTTGCCAACCCACAGGGCGGTGAAGGTCACGCCGCCGGCGGTGACGAGCACCTCGCTGGGAATGACGTAATCGGGATAGACCTTGCCGTCGCTTCCGCGCCAGCCGTTGAACAGCCAGTTGGAGTCGTCGTCGGCGCCGGGCTGCTTGCCCAGGCCGGGAACATCGACGAGCAGGCCGTCATTGCCGGTGGCAAAGGTGGGCACCGAGCTTCCGATCCTGATGTCATCGAAGAAGGCGCCCGTATCGCCCGTGGTGGTCGCGGCCGTCCAGTTGCCATGGTCGCCGGGCAGGTAGCTCACGAAGGAGAGCTGCTCGAAGACGGCGTACGCGGTGACGCTACCCGCCACGATGAGCTTGGGCAGGCCAAAGTTGGCGTCGCCATCATCCACGGTGACGCTGCCGCTGACCGTGGTGCCATCATCCTTGACGGCAGTCCAATCCCAGCCAGCCAGGCGATAGCCCTTGTTGACGACGAGCCCGATGGCCGAGGCGACGCCCTGGCCGTAGGTCTCGGTCGCGGTGTAGACCACGTGGGTCATGGTGCCGGAGGTAATCGTCTTGGCGACGAAGTCCTTGTCGCCGGTCGTGCCAGCAGAGAGCGTGCCGGGGGCGCCATCGCGCAGATCGACGGTGACCGTGTAGGTCTTGGGTGCCCACTGGGCAAAGAGCTGGAGAGTCGGCTTGGGATCGGTGGTGACCCAGGAAGCGCCGTTGATATCGGCGATACCGGTAACCGCACCATCGGCATAGGAGATGCCCGAACCATCGGCCTTGGTGTTCCATCCGGTAAAGGTGTAGCCGTTCACCACGTACGCATTGTCGGTAAGGGCAATCTGCGAGTTGAACAGGAAACCTTGCTTGGGAGGCATGGTGCCCGTGGCCGGATCGTTGGGATCGGGCTCGTTGGCGTTGAAGGTGACGTAGTAGTCCGCCTCGGCCCACAGGGCCACGACGTTGATGTCGTAGACCTTGGGATCGTCAGGATCGCGGCCGGGCAGCTCGACGGTCAGGTCGGCGACCTTGGAGAGGTCGACCTGGAGGACGTCGCGCGTCTGGAGAATGACGCCGCTTGCCCCACGCTCGAACCACTGGATGCGCCAGCCGGCAAAGTACCAGCTCGTGCCATCATCATCCACGGCGCCTTCGGGCAGGGCACCGATGCTATTGGCATAGGCGGGGAACTTGCCCAGAGGCGCGACGTGGGTGAAGATCGTCTCGTTCTCGACCGCCGGGTCGGGGAAGGCACCGTCTGCCGCATGGTCACCGGGCAGGTAGTTGACGATGATGGCTTCCTTCCAGCGGGCAAGGAAGGTGGTGGGGCCGAGAATCTGGAAGGTGGCCGGAGCGTTGACGTCAAGCCCGGTCTGGGTGATGGTCTCGTTGTTGCCAGTCACGTAGGTGACATCCCAACCGACCAGGTACCAGCCCCTACCAGGAGTCGTGATGACCTTATCGTATTCGGCATACTTGCCGTACCAAACCGCCTGGCTGTCCTCGCCGTCAACGACACCCCTCGTGCCGTTCTCGCTCGCGAAGACGACGTTGACGCGCTCTTCCTCCCACTGGGCGTAGAAGTGGACGACGGCGCCCTCGAGGGTAGCGAGGTTGGAGATGTAGCCCTGGGAGCTCGTCTGGGTGAAGAGGTTGGTGCCCTCGACGGTCCAACCGATCCAGTGGTTACCGGCGCGGGTGAAGCGATTGGCCAGCGAGACCTGCTCGCCGTACTTCACGGTCACGGTCTGCGGAGTGGAGTCGTCGCCCGTGTAGTAGGCATCCCACACGTTGCCGTGGAACGAGACGGTGTAGGTGATGGGCGTCCAGTGCGCGTAGAGGACGAAGTCACGCGGATCCTCGTCGCCGCAGAGCTGCTCGAGGGTGACCTCGGTGCCAAAGGCGTACTGGACCGCCGCGTCGTCGCGATGCGCAGCATCACACCAGCCATCGAAGACGTAGCCAAGGCGCCACATCTCGACGGTGTCGGCTGCGGTGGCCAGCATGAAGGGCTCGTCGACCTTGTGCAGCGCCCCGTTGGGCGGCGAGGTGATCGTACCGCGCACGTCGTTGTTGCGGTCGTAGGTGATGGTGTAGCCCACGACGCGCCACTGCGCGTAGAGCCTGACGACGGCGTCCTGGACGGTGGCGAGGTTGACGACCGTGGCACCATCGGCATAGGCCGTGCCCGTACCATCGGCTGCGGTGTTCCATCCGTCAAAGACGTAGGCTTCCCTCGTGAACTTCACGCCGACGATGGCAAGCGCCGCGGGAACCTCGTAGGAAGCGGTCATGTCCTGCATGCCCGGCGAGGAGGGGTCAGCACCGTTGCCCTCGAAGGCGATGGTGTAGGTGATGGGCGCGAAGCGCGCATACCAGGTGGTACCCGTGAACCAGACGTCATCGGCGTCCTTGATGGGCGCGAAGGCGGCATCGCGGCCATGGGGCGCGAGATTGCCGCGAGCGTCATACCAGCCCTCGAAGACGTAGCCGGGAGCAGCCGTCGCGGTCGAGCCCATGGGCTTGCCGTCACCAGCGTTGACGACCTCGAAGTCACGGCTGACCGAGCCGCTGCCGGTGCCCACCGCATAGTGGAGCTCGGCACGCTCGGGAGTGAACCAGGCGTAGAGTGTCACGCGCGTGATGGTGTCGTCGGCGCCAAGAAGCTTGGCGATGGCCGCAAAGGCAAGGCCTCGACCAAGCTGATCCTCGCGCCAGTTCTCCTCGTCGATGGTGGCATCCGTATGCCAACCGAGGAAGACGTAGCCGACGCGGGTGGCCGGCGCCGGGACGACATCAGTGGAATCCCAGGTCACGTCCGTGCGCGTGCGGATGTAGGTGCCGTCGCCGGTCTCGTAGGCAACGGTGTAGAGACGCGCGGTCCAGCGTGCGTGGAGCGTCATGTTGACATCCGGAGCCGTGATGGTGGCTCCCGGAGCGTAGAGCACGGTGCCGCCCGGAGTGAGCGCCCAGCCGTCAAAGCGCCAGCCGTCGCGCGTGACGTCTGCCAGGCCCGGCAGGGTGATGTGCTCGACATCCTCCAGCGGCGAGGTGTTCTTGGTGACCGTGTAGCTGGTGACCGGCGTCTCGCTCGTCCACAGACCACCCTCGAGCTGAAGGTCGACCGTGGCGCTGCGCTTCCAGTGTGCGGTGAACGAGAACGGACCGGTGATGGTCACGGGACGTCCGCTCTCGTAGCTCACGACCATGTCGGAAACGATCCTGTACCTGTTGCCATCGGGACCAATCCAGTAAGCGAACTCCCAGGTGACGCCATCGGCGGCCGTCTCGCCCAGCGGACTGCCGTCGGCGGCGAAGAGCGACGGGATCTTGTTGCCACCGACAGCGGCGGTGAAGCCAAAGTGCGGTGCCTGATCGCCGTGGTTAAGGCCCTCGTAGAGGGTGCCCTCGGCCCCGTAATCCCAGGAGCCGTGCTCGCCAGGCAGGTAGGAGACGGCGATGATACTCGCCCACTGAGCCGTGAAGACCGTAGTACCACGAATGGGAATCTGCGCGGGGTCGGGAGTCTCACCGGTGATGAAGGTAGTGTCGTCGAAGGTCATGGTGTAGGTCCACACGCGTAGCTGCCAGCCACCGGCCGTGTTGGGCTTGGTGTGCACGAGCTTCATGTCGACGGTGCCGCCCGTGGCAACCTGGCGCGGCGTGTAGGTAACGGTGCCGCGGTTGGGCTCGGAGGAGACGAAGCTCACCGCATAGACGCGCGGCGCCCAGGTGGCGTAGAGCACGAAGTCGCTGCCGGCCTGTGAAGAGAGGTTCACGATGGTGGCCATGTCGGCGTACTTGTTGCCCGAGGCGTCACGCCAGCCGTCAAAGACGTAGCCGTTGAGGGCGAAGGCGTTCTTGGGCAGCGCGCGCGGCACGTCGTAGGTGAATACGGAGGCGGGCATGGTGCCCATGGCGTCGGAGGCACCGGGGGCAAAGCTCACCGTGTAGGTGATGGCCGTCCAATGCGCGTAGAGCGTGGTGTCGCCCGTGGGCATCGTGAAGGTCGCCGACGGGTTCCAGTGCACCACACCCCCTGCGGTCTCGGCCCAACCGTCGAGCACGTAGCCGGGACGCACAAAGGCGTTAGCGGCGGCAAGGTGCTGGGTGGAGCCGGCATAGAGGCTGTAGATGATGGTGTTGCCGTCATAGTCATAAGTGCCGTCGGCAACGGCGGCATTGGCCGTTCCGCCATTGGCCGAGAGCGTGAGCTTGAAGGCGTGGACGGTCCAGTAGGCATAGAGGATGACCGTGCCACCCTCGGCACCGGCGAGGTTCTTGACCGTGGCACCATCGGCGATGAGCTGACCGGAGCCATCGGCACCGGTGGTCCAACCGGCAAAGTCATAACCGACGCGCGTGATGCCACCCTGCTCCGCGGTGGGCAGCGTGCGGGAGGTATCGTAGGTGAAGACCATGTCGTCGAGCGAGCCCGTACCACCGTTGACGTCGAAGACGACGGTGAAGTCCTGGGCGGTGAACACCGCGTAGTACTTGGTGGGAGTCTCCCAGATGGCGTAGATGCCCTTGGTGGGATCATAGATGCCCTTGGTGGGAACGAAGGTCGCGTCCCAGCTGACCGTATTGCCCCACTCGTCAATCCAGCGCACGAAGGTGTAGCCGGTAAGCACGTAGGCCGACGATCCGACGGGGGTGCCGCTCACGGCCGGCAAGTGCTCCTCGCGCACGCTCACGTAACCGCCCTTTGTCGGCGTGCGCTCGCCCGTCGTAGCATCGACGGTGACGGCCGTGTAGGTGATCGAACCGGGCACTTCCTCCCAGCGAGCGTAGATGGTGCCGACGCTGCCGGCAGCCGAAGAGCTCACGAGCGAGGCGAAGATGGTGTTCTCGTCAATTTCGGTATCGGCCTCGGAGGTGCCGTTGTACCAGCCACGGAAGCGATAGCCCGGCTTGGTCGGGTCGGCAATGCCGTCAAGCAGATTGGTGTCGGTGAAGTGCACGCCAGTGAGCGCCGCGATAGCCGAGCCGCCCTGGGTATCGAAGGCCAGCGTGTAGGTGTTGGCTTCCCAGATCGCGTACAGCGTGGTGTTCTCGATGAACATCTGGATGACCTGACCCGGCGCGTAGATAGCGGCGCCGTCCTTGGTCATGCCCCAACCGGTGAAGACGTAGCCATCGCGCACGACCGCGTCGGCCTCGGGGAGCTTGGCATCGGCACCGGTAAGGTAGCGCGTGGCGCTCATGGAGGTGGCACCTGCCGCGGTGACGGTACCGCCGTTGGCGTCGAAGGAGAGCACCTGACCCGAGAGCCTGAAGATGGCCGTGAGGCTCATGGTGCAGGTCACGGTGGTGGGCAGCTCGTCCTTGCCGTCGACGGTGGTGTAGGTGACGCCATCGATGGTCCACTCCCAGCCGACGAACTTCCAACCGGGGCTCGTCTTGGGGAGGCCGAAGTTACGGGCGTTGGAGTTGATGTCATCGAGAAGATCGGCATCGACTTCGGCGCCGTTGGCAAACAGCGGGAAGGGTGAATCCTTGGCCACGCCAATCCAGTAGGTCTTACCGGAGATATCGGGGAAGACGCCGTGATCGCCCTGGTAGTAGCGGATGTTGAAGACCTGGTCATTTTTCCACTGGGCCGTGAAGGTGGTGATGCCCAAGATGGTGACCTCGGTGGGGCTCTTGGCAATACCGGTAATGGTGCCACCATCGGGCAGCTGAATCACGTAGGTCCAGTGCGAGAACTCGTAGGGAGCGGCGGGCGTGACGGCGGGAACCTGCGCGCTGGTCAGATGCTGCCCGTAGTAAACCTGAACGGGAGCACCGGAGGAGACGTTGCCGTGAGAGGCATCCGAGGTGTTGAAGTTCACGTTGTAGAGGCGAGCCGACCATACCGCGAACAGCGTGAAGGTACGACCGTCATCGACGAGGTTGAAGACCGTTGCCTCATCGTCGTATTCCGCCGCCGCGGCATTGGGCGTGGTGGCCCAGCCCTTGAAGTCGTAGCCGGGGCGCGCGAGGACGTTGGCGGGGAGCTTGCCCGAGACGCCATAGGTGAGCTGCAGGTCGTCCATCGATCCGGTGGCATCATCGGCGCCGGGGCGGAAGCTCACCAGATACTTGAGCGGCTCCCACTGCGCAAACAGGGTGACCGTCGCGTCCTGGATCGGATTAACGCCATCGACGAGCTTGTTAATGGCAACGTCCAGCAGGAGCTCGGCATCCAGGAACGTGTCGCCCGAGCCATCGGCCGCGGTGTTCCATCCCACGAACTTGTAACCGGGACGCGTCATGGCGGGCGTGCCCGTCTGCGAGTTGCCGGCGACGGTGGGCAGACGCAGCTGCGTGCCATAAGTCGCCGTTATGGAACCGGGCGCGTCCTTGCCCGTATCCGCGTTGACGTCAAAGGCGATGTTGAAGGTGTTGGGCCTGAAGGTCGCGATGAAGGAGAGCGTGGCGGGCCAGCAGGTCACGCCATCGGCGCGCGTCGGGGTGAAGCGGGCGTCGGTGGAAACGACCTTGCCCGTCGAGGCATCGATCCACTCGACGAACTGGTACCCGCGCAGGGCTGCGGCTGCGGCGGTGGCGGCACCGCTCACGCGCATGATCGAGAGCGTCCAGCCGAGCTGCGTGCGCGTCCAGCTGGCAACCACCTTGCCCTGGCTGTCGACGAGCTCGATGAGGTCATCGGTCGCGACGTCGCCACGCCAGGACACGTCGGTCATGCCATCGGGAATGGTGTCGGTGACGGGCTCGACGCCACCGGCCACGGGCGCGGCGGTGAAGACGATGGTCGTCTGGAGCTCAGCCCACTGGGCGTAGAGCGTGATGATGCTTCCGTTGCTGCCCTCGAAGTCGTTGACGCGCGCGCCGGGCCCGTACTGGGTGCCGGTGCCATCGGCCTTGGTGTTCCAGCCGGTAAAGCGATAGCCATCGCGGAAGATGCCATCGAGGGTGCCGCCAACAGCAAGCTGCAGGTAGACACCATAGGTGGCGCGGTCATCGGCAAGGGCGCCAAAACCACCGTTCTCGTAGTACTTGACCGTGTAGGTGTTGGGGGCAAAGTGCGCGGTGAAGGTGGCGGGATGGAAGGTGCCGTTATCGTTGATGACACCGAAGATAGTGTCGGCATCGAGAACATCGCGACGAGCCAGGGAGCTATCGATGGAATTGGTCCAGCGGTCAAAGTGATAGCCAGGAGCAGGCGTGGCGATGGCACCCTTGATGTCGAGGCGACCGGTCGCGTCGATGTCGAGATCGACGATTTCGGATGCGGTCTTGCCATCATCGGAGGTGGTGGTCGAGGAAACGGTACCGTTGCCGTCGGCCTCGTAGATAATCTCGATCTTGCCAGGCTTCCACATCGCGTAGAGCGTGGGAACAACCGTGTTGTCATCAATATCGCGGGCAATGGTGTGGAACGGCGTCTCGGACGTGGCCTCGGCACGGTCGCCCGCATCGTTGAAGACGTAGTACCAGCCGAGGAACTCATAGCCATCGCGAACGGGGGTGATGGCCGGGAGCAGGTCCGTGTCGGTCCACAGGATATCGGTTCTGTCCTCGACGGCAGGCGATCCACCACCGAGGTTGTAGTTCAGGACGAAGCCACCATGGGGTTCCCAGATGGCGTAGAGCTTCTGAATAGCGCGGTATGTGATTTCGTGCTTATCATCCTCGACCTGCACGATTTCGACGTCGATGCCCATGTCGGCAACGCTCTCCCAACGCAGGCGGTAGAGATCACCGGCGTTGTAGCGCGTGCCCGGCAAGTCGAGACTGGGTTGCGTGTACCAGCCCGCGATGTCATAGCCGAGCATGTAGTAGTGGTCGGTATCGCTCAGACCCTCGTTGTAGTCAGGAATCACGACATCGTCGCCAGCGTCACCGTTGATGTCGGCAGCGCCGCCATGAGCGTCATTGGCTATAAACTGCAGAATGCTGTAACGAATGGGCGCCCATTGCGCGTAGAGGTCGGTATATTCATGACCAAAGACCGGGTGGGTCGCGGTGGGCATGATCTTCTCGCCCGCCTTGAACTCATGGCCAGGATTGTTCTTGGTCGGTTGCGAAAGCGTGTTCCACCAGATGAGGCGGTAGTTCTCAAGCTGGAACCCGTCGGTGGTGCTTGTTCCCTCGCTCTGGTCAGACGGGTTGGGAATTGTCCACCCGAAGTCATAGGGCACGAAGGCATCCGCCATGCTGCCCGTAATGTTCAAACCATCGGGCAGCGACTCCTTGTTGTTGTGGAAGCGGACGATGGTACCCGGATACCAGTGCCAACGGATAACGCCCCAGGTGTTGGAATTGCCTGCAAGGGCATTGGCGCTCTTGCCATACAGCGTGACGATACCCGGATCTTTGTCATTGCCAAGGGTTACATAGTAGTCGCCGATCTTGAAATCGCGGAAGGCGTGGTGGCCGTCAAGCTCCTCGACGCGCCAACGTGCAGCCACGTTGTCGACGTCGGTAGCGTTCATCCGCTGCTTGATGATTGCCTCGATACCCGTGTTGGTGATGATGTTGCCCATGCCAAGCGTGAGCTCCACGAGATTATTTGCCTCACCAAACATGTTGGTGCGATTTGCCGACTCGCTCATCTGCCAAGGCGATGCAGTCTGGACATTGGCAACCGACCCACCGGAAATGTTCACGGAGGTGACGGGCGACTTGTAGAAGAGCTTTTCGAAACTCTTCGTGTTGGAGTCAACGAGCAGATTGCTCAAGTCGACATCGACAAGGCCGGCGTAGTAACCATCGGAGTTCTCGAACCAGGATGCCAGCGACATCGGATGCAGACGCGATCCGGTTTGCATGCTCGTGGCCACGTGAACGATGGAGCCAGCGCCAAGCACTTCCTTCCAGGGCATGTAGGGACCGGTCTCGGTCACGTCGATGCTCTTGGTGGTGGAAGTCTCGACGTTATCGACGCCAAGCAGCAGCGTGCCAGCCGGGTAGGTGGTGCCCTTGTACTCGGTCTCGTCGACGAAGTAGCGCCACCAGGCGGCATCGTTGCTGGGGAAGCGACCACCAACGTGCTCGGTCTGCCAGACATAGGTCTGCTTGCCGATGTTGTTATTCGGGTCATTGCCAACGCCACCGAAACCGGCCGGATAGCGGTTCACGAGGTTGGAGGTGGTGCCCCACCAGTCGGGATCATCGGCGGTGACGTTGATCCAAGCACCAAGGACGCCCTGATGGGCCTTGAGGCCGGAATTGGTGAGGTAGTTATATTGGTTGAGGGTGAGCTTCTCGAGGGTCGTATTGCGACCGAGCATGTTCTCGATGCTCGTGGTGTCGGAGAAGTCGAGACCCGTAGCGTCAAACTCCTTGAGGGACTGGAAGTTGCCGGAGACGAGCTCGAAGGACCAAGCGCAGGCATTGCCGTCCGGAGCAGTACCAGAAATATACGAATCGTTATCACCGGGCGCGTAGAAATTCCAGACATCCTGTCCTTCATATGCCAGGTTCAGGTAGTACGTCTGAACCTGGCTCTCGGCCCAGCCGCCATCTTCCGTCCTGCCATACCAAAGATCGAGACCATATCTCGTATCTGCGTAGGAAATGACTACCGAACGGTTGAACCCAGACAGAGAGAAATTACGAATATAGAAGTAGTTGCTTCCTCCGTACGATAGGTTCTCGCCAGTGCCGACATTGTGTAAGGTGTAATACGCGCCGTGAGAATTCGACCCCACCTTGGTGACGCGCCAGAAGGCCTTGTTTGCCTCAGAGTCTTTTGTCAAGCCATAGTACCCAAGCGTCGCGAGGTAGTTGGTATTGCTGTGATTCCAGTACCTGATGCGATAGATACCATCCTCAAGCTCATATCCCACGGGATTGGGTTTAGTCTCGAAGGGATTGGCCGCAAACCAGCCGGTCATATCGGTGGGAGCAAGCTGGCCACAGGTCACGACATTCGCAACCTTGGTTGTATCGACGATACCGCGCCACGGCAGGTTAGTCGCCCTGCACGTAACCTCCTGCTTGCCATTGACGCTACCTAGGTAAAGCGTATTTGCCTCGGAATCGTAAGCCCACCAGGCATCGGCATTGCCCACGAAGTGACCGCCCTTGCCCGGCGTCCAGATGAACTCGACACGCGTGCCGTAGATGCTGCCATGGCCAGCGGTATCGAAACGCGTCGCAAGACCGGCACTCGTCTCGAACCAGGTGTGGTCAAAGAGCGTGTTGCCCTCGGAAGCATCGGTGCGCCACATGCCGGTGTTCGGGTCACGACCGGTGATGCTGTCAAATCCCGTGCCCTGGAGCGCGGAGTTTGCACCCACGACAATCTTCTTGAGGGAGGTGCAACCCTTGAACATGTTTGCATATCCGGTGAGGATGGGGGCATCGTCCGTGCCGCCAAAGGTCGTCTCGCGCATATCCCAACCGGCGATATCCACTTCCTCGAGCTTGGAGTCACCCTCGAAGAGGCTCTCGAAGCTCAGGGTGTTCTTGGTGTCCATGCCGGTGCCGTCAAAGGTGATGAGGCTCGTATAGCCGGCAAACCAGCTGGCAAGGTTGACGGGGTTGATCTTGGTGCCAGTGGCATCGTCGATGATGGTGACGACGTGGAGCACCGAGCTGCGGGCGACGGAAGGCAGCCACGGCAGCCAGGGCTCCTGGCCGGGCGTGATGGTGACGCGGTTGCTGACGGTGCCATCGTTATTGAGGTCCGCAACGCCCATGATGAGCGTGCCGGGCTGGTAGGTCACGCCGTTGTAGACGGTTTCCTCGGCAAAGTAGCGCCACCAGAAGTCGGGGTTCTGATCTGCGCTGTTATGGAGTTCCCAGGTGTAGGTGATGACACCGGCGGGCTTGCTGCCGCTCTTCATGTACTTGGCAAGCAGGTCGGTGTTGGTGCCGCGGAAGTTCGCATCGGCGGAGCTCAGCCACTGACCGGCGAAGTTCACGTGGGACGCGATGCCCTCAAAGCCCGTGCCTTCGAGAATGGTGGTGGGGCCCAGGATGAGCTCGTTGAGGGCGATGTCGCCGCGCTCGTGGTCGGTAACCGACGGGAGCGGATTGACGTCGAGGAGGTCCTGGATGTTGAGACCCGGCTTGGTGAGGTCCCACTTGGAGAGGTTGAGCGACTGGAGCTTGTAGTCGCCCTGGAACATCCCGGAGATGTCGGTGGCACCCGAGATGTCAAGCTGTTCGGCCTCGATGTTGGTCAGAGCAACGTAGTTCTGGAACCACTTCGAGGGGTTCATGATCCTGATGACGGTGTCGTCACCATCGACGAACACCTTCTCAATCATGGAGGTGATGTCTTTGCCCTTGGGCATGTCTGGCGGTGCGAGGCTACCCCACGGAAGCTGGTTGTAAAGCTCCTGGACCTCGTTGGACTCATTGGGCTTCTCAAGGCCGAGCGTCAGGGTGTGCTCGGACATGTCGTAGCGCCACCAGACGTTGTTGTTGCTGTCGAAGCGACCCTGGATGATGGCATAGAAGTAATAGTCATCGTTGGCGTACATGTTGCCGCTGGCCGGATAATGCGCGGCAAGAATAGCGGAGCCATCGTACCAGGTCCTGTCCTCGTTGAACCAGGTGCCCTTCTCCTGGCCATGATCGACCAAGTTGGCAAGTCCGGTGCCCTCGAGAACGGTGGTGGGGCCCGTCTTGATGTGGTAGAGCGAGCGGCACCCGTTAAGCATGTCGGTCACGTTCTTGCCAACCATCTGCCAGGTAGACAGGTCGAGGTCCTTCAGGGACGTGCAGTTACGGAACATCTCGGCGAAGGTGGTGACGGAGCTCGTGTCCCACTTCCCTATCGGCATCTGGTCAACGATGCTCGACGCACCCTTGAACATGGCCGAAAGATCGGTGACCTTGGAGACGTCCCAGTCAGCAAGCGGCGTGAGGTCGGTGATGGAGGCGCAGCCCTCGAACATGGAGGCCATGGTCGTTGCCTGGGAAACATTCCAGGCGGCAAGACGATCCAGGCTCTCCTGGTTGAGGGCGGCATTACCCGAGAACATACCCGAGAAATCCGTGACCTTATCGGTGTGCCAGCTGTCGGTACCAACGAGGTTGGTCAGCAATGCGTCGCCCTTGAACATGTCCTTGAGCGACGTGGCGTTATTGACGTCCATGTTGGTGGCATCGAAGTCGGTGAGCTTGACGTAGTCGGCAAACCACGCCTCGGGGAAGGTGATGTTGAGGCCGCCCGGACTGGATGCCGCCACCGTGTTGACGGTGGTCAGCTCGGACTTGACTGTGGGACGCGCCGCAAGCCAGGGAAGGTCGGCCGCGACGAAGTTCACCGAATTGGAGCGGTCGGTACCCAAGGTGAGCGTCTCGAAGCTGCCGTTATCGTCCTCGTCGGTGAGCTTCCACCAGCTCACGTCGTTAGGCTCGAAGCGGCCGCCAAGAACATCGCCGTTCCAGATGTACGTGAGCGTATCGTCAAAGACCTCGTCAGACGCCGAGCGCGGCCAGAGCGGATAGCGCATGCTCAGGCGCTCGGAGCAATCGAACCAGGTTCCATCGGCAAGCTCCCACATGCCCTGGGTGCGGGCGCGACTTGCGAGCGTATCGTCAAGACCGCTTCCGACGAGCGCGACATCGCCGGCCACGGTGAGCGAGGCGATGGAGCTGCAGCCGGAGAGCATGTTCTTGAGCGCGTTGGTCGACTGGACCGAAATCATGTGCCAGCCGGAGATGTCGAGAGCGGCGAGACTCGAGCAGTTCTCGAACATGGAGGCGAAGTTATTTACCTGGACGACACTCCACTTTTGCATGCCGCTGATATTCGTGAGCTTGGTGCAATCCTTGAACATCTTGCTCAGGTCGGTAGCTGAGCCGACGTCCATGCCACTGGCCTCGATATCGTGCAGCGCGGTGTAGCCCTCGAACCAGGAGCTGGGATTCTGCACGACCAACGGGCGGTTGACGTCAAAGGTCCAGGTCTTGAGCGAGGTTATGGTGGTCTTTGCACGGGCGGCGGAGATCGCGGGGTCGGAATTGTAGACCAGCAACCAGGGAAGCTCCGCGGCAAGCGTCTCGACGTTGGGGTTCCTCAGGGACTCGTCGGACTCGTTGATGCCGATGGTCAAGGTCTCGAAGCTGCCGTTGCCATCCTCGTCGGTGAGTCTCCACCACTTGGAGCCATCGGGCGTGAAGCGACCACCGCGGACGGTGGAGTTCCAGCGATAGGTAATCTTGTCGGTGAACGAGCTGCGACGCGGATAGCGTCCCGCCAGACGATCCGAGCAGTCGTACCAGGAACCATCGGGAATCTCCCAGACACCGTCCCAGCGGGCACGACCGGCAAGGGTGTCACCCAGACCGCTGCCCACGAGGACCGAGTTGCCGGAAGCGATGATGGTGTTGATGGCCGTGCATCCGGCAATCATGTCCTTCATGCCCACGTATTCATCATTGGATACCGTGGCGGATTGCATGTTCCAACCGGAGACATCGAGCGTGGTGAGAGCCGTGCAACCCTTGAACATCGAGGTGAAGTCGGTGACGTGGCCCGTGTTCCAGCTCGTAAGGGCGCTATTGTCCTGGAGGGCGATGCAGTTTTGGAACATGCCGGTCATGAATCGCGCGTTCGAGGTATTCCAGGTGCCGATGCGAGCCAGGTTGGAGAGGCTCTTGCAATCCTTGAACATGTAGGCGAAGTTCTCGACCTTGGCGGTGTTCCAAGCGGCAGTGCCCTGTACCGTGGAGAGCCTAACGTCACCCTCGAAGAAGCCCTCAAGGCTCTTAGTATTGGAGGGGTCGAGACCCGTGCCGTCAAAAGAGGTGACGAGCCAGTAGGCTGGATTCTTGCAAACCATGAAATCATTGATGGTGAGCGTTGCGGTGTAGCCATCACTTACCGTATCGATGTAGAGCACGAGATATACCGTACGGGCAGACGGGACGGTAAACTCAACGATCTTCTCCACAGGAGTACTCGTCGCGCTGAGCCACGTGTAGGCATTTGGAGAGACAAGGTTTGCCGTGTGGATAGCATGCGCGTGCGCAAGATCCAGATTGTTCGTAACTTCGAAGAAAGTGCCGTATGTGGGCATCGTGTAGTTGAAATAGGTGTAGTAGGTGCCTGCATCCAGGCTCACCGGCACATACATGAAAGACCATCCGCTGATGCCATGAATGGTGATGGCGTTACCGTTCACGCTAAAGCTGCTTGCAGAGCCGCTCCAGCTTCCGAAACCGGGAACGGCAACGTTGCTGTGGTCGATTTTGGAACTAGCAAACCAATAGGAAGCATCCTCGGGAAGCTGCAGCTGGCCATGAGATGTGATGTTCGTGACAAAACCCACGGTCTCGATATCGAGCCAGGGCAACTCATCGTAATGCTCGGTCACGGCAACCGCGCCGATGCCATCGGTGCCCAAATCGAGCGTGCGCGTGGCCTTGATGTACTTCCACCAGGCTTGCTCGTTGCTTGGGAAACGCCCGCCCAGGAAGCTGCCGTCCCAGGTATAGATGCGGTCGGCACCGCGCGTGTTGCCGCCAAACGGATACAGAGCGGTCAGGCGCGTGGAACGGTCAAACCACAGGCCGTCGGCGCGTACCCAGGTACCGTCGTACTTGGTGCGACCTGCAAGCGTGTCGTCAAGACCGGCACCTTCGAGCACGCTCGTGTTGCTGAGCATGAGCTGGTTGATGGCGGTGCAACCGGAGAGCATGCCGGCAACCGTGGTGGCCTTGGTCATGTCCCATCCGGCAAGGTTGAGCGAGACGAGCGCCGTGTCCCCGGCAAACACCCTGGAGAAATCGGTGACGGAGCTCGTATCCCAATATGCAACGGCATCGTTGTTCTTCAGGTTCGTGCAACCTGCGAACATGTTTGCAAACGTAGTCGCCGATGAAGTGTTCCACTCATCGACACCCGTAATCGTGGTGAGCGCTCGGTCATTCTGGAACATGCCCGAAAGGTCGGTCGCGCCCGTCACGTTCATATCCGTACCATCGAAACTCGTAAGGTTTACATGGTTGGCAAACCAGTTAGCGGGGTTTTGCAGAATGGTAGAGCCGTTGGTATTGACGGACAACACGTTCGCCAGGCCGGGGATGTCCTTCCAAGGGAGCTGATCGGCAGTCTCGGTAATGGTCTTGTTTGAACCACCGTCAGAACCAATGGTCAAAAGCTTGCTTGCCTTGACGTAGGTCCACCAGGTGTTCTGGTTGGCAAAGCGACCACCAAGCGTCGTGCCATCCCAGGTGTAGACAAGTGCATTGCCGAGGGTGTTTCCGCTCGTGCCATAGCGGGCCTTCATATCCGTGCAATCGCCAAACCATGTGTAGTTGGGCAGGTACCAGCGGCCATCGGAATCCGTACGGGTGCTGATGGCATCGAGCCCGGCACCAGCCAACACGGACTTGGGACCAAGCGTCATCTTGGAAAGCGAGGTGGCACCAGCAAGCATGTTGGCGAGGCTGGGAGCACCGCTCACGACATCCCATCCGGAGAAATCAACGGTTGTGAGATGGTTATCGTTTTGGAACATCGATGCCAACGTCGTGGCAGAGGCAAAATCCCAACCCTTGATTGCCGATGCGTCGACAAGACCCGTTCCAACGACCTGGCCCTTATCGTTAAGGGCCTGGGCGAACATGTACGAGAAATCTTGCACATTTGAGACGTTCCAACGTGCGATGCCAGCCAAGGAGGCGAGCGAATCGCAATCGTAGAACATCCGCGAAAGCGTTGTCGCGTTTGCGAGGTTCCAGTTGGTGATGCCGACGAGGTCTGTCAGCGCCGTGCAGCCCGCAAACATTCTGGAGAAGTCAGTAGCCAGGCTGGGGTTCATGGAACCACCCTCGAAACGCTGGATGAAGTTGTAGTTCTCGAACCACGAGGCGGGATTGAGTGGCGCGGCATCGTTGCGGAACACGACGGCCTTCATGTTATCGTGGAACAGCTTGTTCTGATAGAGGCGCCAGGGAAGCTCGGTTGCCAGCTCGGGGATCGTAAGATCCGTGGCACCGGCATCGATACCGATGGTGAGTGTGCCCGTGGGCTTGTCGAAGGTCCACCAGGCGCTCGGGTTCTTGATGAAGTGGCCGCCTGGACTGTCCTCCTGCCAATCATAGGTGAGGGTACCGGCAAGCTGGCTTCCCAGGGTGTAGCGCTCGGCTAGGCGCTGGGTGCCGTCATACCACACGCCACCGCGTAGCTGCCAACGGCCGTCGTAGGCGTTGCGGTCGGTAAGGGTGTCGTCAAAGCCCGTGTAGGTGGTCGTGCTGCCGTTGGTCACGGCAAGGACGTTATGCTCGCCAAAGACAACCGTCACGAGGTTCTTGCAACCCGTGAACATGTTTGCAAGGTTGGTGGCAGCCTCCATGTTCCACGTGGAAATATTGAGCGTCTGCATATCCGCGCAATTCTGGAACATACCCGAGAAGTTCTGGACGGTGCTGACGTTCCAAGGCGTGAGCTCGACGTCCGTGAGCTTGGTATTGGCGAACATGCCCGAGACATTGATGGCACTTGAGGTATCCCAAACACGAATGTCATTCAAGGACGTAAGGCCAACGGCACCGTTGAACATGTTGGAGAAGTCAGTGACATTGCTGACATTCCAGTTGCGCAGGAACGAAAGCTCGGTCAGCGAAGAGGTGTTCCAGAAAGCGCCGGACATGTCCGTGATATTGGAGGTATTGAGCCAGTACTCGATGCCGGAAAGCGTTGTGAGCTTGACGTCGCCACGGAAGAGGTCCTTGATGGAATGCAGCGTATCGCCCCAGGCATCGATACCGATAACCGTCTCGAGCGACGTGCAACCCATGAACAGACCCTCAATCGAATGGTCGGTCGCCATGGACAGATCCAGGCCTGCACCGTCAAAGTCGATGAGAGCGGTGTAGTCCTTGAACCACTTGGAGGGATTGATAAGCTTGATGCCACCGGTGATGACGATGCTCTTGATGTCCTTGCCGGTGAAGATCGAGGCCCATGGCAGCTCGTCCCACCTGTCCTCGATCTCGTAGTTATAGCTGCCGTCCCCCTCGGCCTCGATATCCGAAGTACCGATGAGCAGGGTGTGCGAGGTCTTGTCGTAGCGCCACCAGGCGTTCTCGATACCAGCACCGTACTGGAAGCGGCCGCCGGGCATGGTGTCCCACGTGTACAGGTAGATTTGCTGATACTTGGGGCCTTCAGACGGATAGATGGCGGCAAGGTTGCTCGAGCTGTCGTACCAGCGTCCGTCCTCGCGCAGCCACTTGCCATCGGCCACGCCATGACCAGCAAGGCTATTGATGATGCCCGTGTTGGTGAGCACGGACTTGAGGCCAAGGCGCAGCTTGGCAATGCTTTCATTGTTGAGGAACATGCCCGTGATCGAGGGTGCGGTGAGCATGTCCCACCCGGAGACATCGACGGCGAGCAGCGCCGTGTCACCATTGAACATGTTTTCAAGTCTTGCGTTTGCGACTATCCAGGTGGCAATACCCTCGGCGTTCACCAGGTCGAGGCAGGAAGCGAACATCGAGGAGAAATCCGTGACCTTGGAGACATTCCAGCAATCGCGTTCCGCCCCATCAATGGTGGCCGTATGTGGCTTGAGGCGGTCGAGGGAAGCAATCTTGGTGTTGTAGAACATACGAACCATGCTCGTAGCAGCAGAGGTGTCCCAATCCATGACCTGCGTGAGGTTGGCAAGCGCCTGGTTGTGGGCAAAAGCACCCGAGAAGTTAGTCACGGAGGAGGTGTTCCAACCCGAGATGCCGCTGAGAGGCAATGCGGTGTTGCCCTCGAAAATCGATGCGATGGACGTGATAGCCGAAACGTCCCAATTTTCAAGACCGGTGAGCGTAGTGAGCTTGGCACTCGCAGTCGTCTTGAAGAACATCTTCTCGAGACTCGTGGCCGTGGGCGAAATCCTCAGCTCGCTCGCGTCGATATTGGCAAGCTCGAGGTAGTCGGCAAACCAGCTTGCGGGATTTTGCAGGGTAAGGCCATCAGTGGTCACAACCTTGACCAACTTGCTCTTGGCCTTGAGAAGCGCCCAGTCAGTGCCTAGCCACGGTTGTTGGGCCGCAGTTTCGGTAACGATTTTGTCCTTATAGTTGTCGCGCGGACCATGCAAATCGAGCACATTCGTGTCGCGGTGATACTCCCACCACGCCTTGAGATTGGAGTCGAAGCGGCCGCCTGCCTCGCCGAGTTTCCACTGATAGGTGCCCGCCATCTCGGCTTGGCCGATACCGGGACGCTCTCGATTGCAGTCGTTGAGCTCTTCCCAGTTTCCAATCCAATACGGATCGGGTGCGGAATTCTTCCAGATGCCTGCATTGAAAAGAGTGACCTCACCATGGAAGCCAGATCCAGAATCTGAATAGCTCGAAGAAATAGTCACATAGAGGTATTGAGCGGTCGTCTCAATAGTCCAGTCGGTATTACGAATTGACTCGTATACATTGAGCCACTCTTTGCCGTCGG
Source organism: Coriobacteriaceae bacterium (assembly GCA_025992705.1). Lineage (NCBI taxonomy): Bacteria > Bacillati > Actinomycetota > Coriobacteriia > Coriobacteriales > Coriobacteriaceae > Coriobacteriaceae bacterium. Next base: position 342,542 of record DAJPGJ010000001.1, on the reverse strand, counting down.
AATCCCAAACCCTGAGTCTGCCATTGTGGTACCACCAGCCGTCGGTATTCCAACCACCGTTAAAGGTGAGTCTAATTTTGTTTGTGTGGCCATTACCAAACGTCCAGCTGCCAGTACCGCTGGGATAGCCGGGCTTGGTATAACCCGTGCAGTCTTCGACTTCGTGCTGAGTTCTGTTGGAAGAGAAGTGAATGGTCTTTGTACGCGAGGGCTCGGCAATTCCGTTGCCGTCATTGCACATCGCATCGTAGCCCGTTCCCAAAGTGACCTCAACAAGGTCCTCTGCGTTGGTGAACATGTTTGTCACAATGTCATCAACCGCAATCGTCCAGTTCTCCATGTCAATCTTGATAAGATTGCGCATGTTCTGGAACATTCCTTCATACGTGTCTGCAGAACTCGTATCCCAACCGCCCGTGCCAGTAACATACTGAAGGTGCGTGCAGTTATAGAACATCCTAGCGAAGGTCGTGACCTTGGAGACATCCCAGCTCGCGACACTCTGGAGTGAAGTAAGCTTCCCGTCGCCATAGAACATGGCCTCGAGCGAAGTCAATGCTGGCGTATTCCAGGCAGTGATGCCCTTGACAGTTGTAAGCGCGGTGCAACCTCGGAACGCATAAGCCATGCTCACGACATATTGCATGTCGAGACCAGCGCCATCAAAGGTTGTAAGAGAGGTGTGTGCGTCGAACCAGGATTGGAGAGATGCCGGAGCAAGATTGCCTCTGGTCTGCACAGAAGTAATGGAGGTGGCGTAATTGGCAACGACCTTCCTCCAGGGCAGGTTTGCTGCAGTCGAGTCCGCCTCGTCGATGGACTTGTCTGCATCCGCGCCGCCGTCTGCTCCCATGTGCAGTGCCTTCGTGGCCTTGACGTAATACCACCAGGCATTCTGGTTGCTCATGAAACGGCCGCCCAGGCGCGTGTCATCCCAAATATACGTGATCGTGCCCGCTGGTGGTGCGCGGCCTTGGTCATTTCCAGAATAGCGATCCGCGAGTCGCGAGGTGCAATCGAACCAAATCTCGTCGCCCTCGTCATTGGTGTAGAGCCACATGCCCGTCGTGGCCTCGAGCCCCGGCAGGCTGTTAGAAAGGCCGGAATCACCTAGGCGCACACCCTGGCCCAGGATGAGCTTGCGCAGGCCCTTGCAGTTTTGCAGCAGGTTGGCATGGGTGCCGTTTTCCATCACCCAGCTATGGATGTCGAGTTCGGTAATCTTGCCAAGACCGGCAAAGGCGTTATCGAAGCTGGTCACGTTGACGGTGTTCCACTCCCCCATACCAGTGATACTCAGCATGTTAACTGCACCGTTATAGAGGTTACGCAGCGAGATGAGCTTCTCGGTCGTGGCAGAGTCGGTAGGCCAGGTGACCGAGACAAGGGCGGTGCACCCCTCAAACGTGCTTTCCATGGACGTGACCAGCGAAAGGTCAAGGCCACGGCCATCAAACTTGGTAAGTTGCGTGTAGCCCTTGAACCAGCTCTCCAGCGTATGCGGTGAGATGGTGCCGAGCTCCGGCGAGGAGACAAAGGAGGTCACGCGTGTGACAGGGTCATTGTTCGGATCCTCAATGAGCGAGCGCCAGGGCATGGTCACGGAACCATCGGCGGCTTCAAACTCGGTGACCTCGACGGAAAGGGTGGGATCATCAACGCCAACGGAAAGCTCACCGTTGTCATACTGCCACCACACGTTCGTGTTCTCGAAACGGCCGCGCATAAAGCCTTCGAGGAACTTGTAGGTGACGGTGTAGTAGTTGTTGTGGGTCTCGGGATAACGTGCTGCGAGGTCTCCCGTGTTGCCAATGAGCGAATCAGCGAGATTCTCGTACTCGTGCTCTTCGTCAACGAGCTCGGCCCAGGTACCGTTCTTGGGAAGGTGATCGGTAAGCGTGTTGTCGAAGCCCGAGTCCTTGGCCGGGCCGTTGAGCACGACGCCGTTGGAAACCTTGAGGTAGATAAGGTCCTGAAGGTTTTTGAACATATCGGTAAAGATCGCATCGGACGGCATGTACCAGTGCGAATCGTCAACCGCGAGATGCAGGCGTACAAGCTTGACGTCGTTGGCGAACATGCCCTCGAAGGTGCGAGCCGCATTGACCGTCCACCCGGCAATTGCCGTAAGGGCGGTAAGGGAACGCAGCTCGGAGAAGGAATAGGCAAAGTCCGTAACCCTGCTCACGCCCCAGTCGGTGATGTTGTTGATGGTCGTGAGGTTAACGTCGTTATAGAAGAGCTTGTGCAAGCTCGTACAATAGGCGGGGTTGAGGCCCGTGCCATCAAAGGTCTTGAGGTTTGAGAGCCCCGCAAACCATCCGGTCATGTTGAGCGGAGCAATGCTGTTTTGGGTGGCGACGGAGGTGATCTTGGTCTTGCCGTTGATGGGCGCGAGCCATGGCAAGGTCAAACTGCTCGTCGGGGCAAGGGTGCCATCTGCCAGCGTGTACTGCATCGTGCCGTCGTATTCGGAAACGGTCTTATCGGGAGCATTTTGCTCGACACCGATGGTGAGCACGCCGTTGACGAAGGTCCACCAGGCGTAGAGATTGCTCGGGAAGCGCCCGCGCACCCCGGAGGCCCACGTATAGGTGTGGGTGGTGGAGATGATCTGTGTCAGGGTCTTGGTCACACCCGACTCGGCGCCAAAGTTGAAGGTCGCGCTCTTATCAGCGCCATAGCGGGCGATGAGCTGCTGGGTGCAATCAAACCAGGGGGTATCGGCGCTGTTGGAATCCATGGTCCAATGGCCGGCGGTGGTCACGCGGGAAGAAAGCGGAGTGACACCGTCGGCTCCATTGCCAAAGCCCGTCCCCTCGAGCACGGCAACCCTGTCGAGGGTAATCGAGCTAATGGCGGGCAAATTGGCGAGCATGAGGTCGTGAGGCGTGGAGGCGGTCCAGTTCCAGCCGGTGAGGTTGAGCGTGGCAAGTGCCGTGTCCCCGGCAAAGGTGCTGGAAAGCGTGCCGGTGGGTGACAGCAGGACCTGCGAGATGTCCATACCGGAGGCATTGATGTTGGTGACATCGGTATAACCGGCAAACCAGAACGCAAGGTTCGTGGGTGCGAGCCTGCCGTTGATGATGATGGAAGTGACGTAGCGGCCGGTCCACGTGTTGTTGCTGCCGGTGGTATGAGCGCGAATGATGCCCGCCTTGTGCCAGGGTAGCACGCGCGAAGTGGCCGAGGTCTCGAACTCCGTCACGATCTTGTTGCTGCCGCTGTCGGTGCCAAGCGTGAGGGTGTGGTTGTTTGCATCGTAACTCCACCAGGCATTGTCGTTGCTGGGGAAGCGGCCGCGCAGGGCGCTCGACCAGGTATAGGTGATGTCATCGGTTATCCCGATGCCAACGCCATCCTTGGCGGCGGGATAGCGGCGGGCGACGTCGCCCGTGGAACCAAACCAGGGGGAGCCGGCGGAAGTGTAGGCCCAGGAGCCGTTGGTCGGCAGGTGGGCAGCGAGCGTATCGTCGAAGCCAGTGCCTTCGAAGATAATCTGCGGGCCAACCGTAATCGACGTAAGCGCGTTGAGGCCAATGAGCATTTCGGTGCGCGTGGCCGTGTCCTTCATATTCCAACCGGAGATATCAAGCGAGGTAAGGGCGCTGTTGTTCTTGAACGCGGTATCGTACTTGGTGATGTTGGCGGTGTCCCACTCATCGATACCCGTGATGGTCCTGAGTTTGGCATCGCCTTCGAAGAGTCCTTCGATGCTTATAGTATTAGTGGTGATGAAGCCAACGCCGTTGAAATCCACGAGATTGGGATAGTTGGCAAACCAGAAATTAAGGTTAGCCGGTGCGACCCTCTTGTCGGTACTGGTCACGACGCGCGTAACCACGTCCTTGGAGCCGATGGCCGCAAGCCAGGGCAGCACCTTGGAGGCAGCACCGGTCTCGGTCTCGGTGACGACGAGATTGCCGGCCTGGTTGTCCGATCCGATGGTGAGCACGCCATCCGCAAAAGTCCACCACGTATTGTCGTTGTCGAAACGACCTGCCATGACACCCGCTTTCCAGATGTAGGCCATCTTTCCAGCGGCAGCGCCCTCGGCGTTCTTTCCGGCGGGATAGCGCTTTGCGAAGTTCGAAGTCGAGCCGAACCAGGTTGAGCTGCTGGCACCGTTAGGAGTTCCCTCCCAAGATCCCTGGGTAACCTTAAGACCCTGCAGGTCGCTGTTGAAACTCGTCCCCTCGAGGATGACTCCTGCACCCACCGTAAAGACACCTTGTCCAAAAGCGGCGACGGTACCGAGCTTGCCACAAGAAGCGAACATGTCCGTCCTGTTGGAAGCCGCATCCATGGACCAGCCGGAGATATCAAGCGTCACCAGATTGGCGCACCCGGCAAACATGTTGGCGAAATCAGTGACTCCCGTGACGTTCCAGGAGGCGCCGTCGACAAACATGAGCAAGGAGCTTGCGTTCCTGAACATCCCATTAGTATTAGTGAGCGATGCGGTGTTCCATCCGGAAACACCGGAAAGCTGCGTAAGGCTGGCAGCACCTTCGAACATGGAGACGAAGCTCTCGATATGGGAAACATCCCAGTTCTCGAGACCCGTTACGGTGCTGAGACGCTCGGCGCTGTAGAAGAGCTGGTACAGCGAGGTGTTACCGGCAAGATCAAGACCGGCACCATCGAAGCTCGTCAGGCGATGGTAGTTCTTGAACCAGGCCGCGAAGTCAACGGGGTTGAAGTTCTTGCCGGGGTTACCATCAGCCTCGACGGTGACCATGTTGATGAGAACGGCGTAGTTCTCGCCAATGGCCTTGAGCCAGGGAACGTTCGCTGCGTTCTCGGTCACGCTGCGATTGATGACCGCCACGTTGGGATTGGGGCCCGTCCCCTTGTACTCGTCGGTACCCAGGGTGAGTGCTCCGGCGGTGCGGTCGAACTTCCACCAGGCGTTGTCATTGCTGTCGAAGCGGCCGCGCAGGTTGTTGCTCGACCAGGTGTAGGTCATTGCGCCGGGAACGATGGAGTTACCAGCGTAGCGGTTCTTGAGGTTTTCGGTCGTGCCAAACCAGATGCCATCGGAGCAATCCCAGCTACCGGCAGAGGCGATGCGGGTCTTCATGAGCTCGGCATCGTCAAGACCGGTGCCCTCGAGAATCACGGTCTGGCAGATCTTGAAGGTCGCGATGGCTTCGAGGTAGGCAAACATATTAGTGCGAACTGCGCTCTGCGGCATGTTCCATCCGGAAATGTCGAGAGTAACGACGAAGTTGTCGCCCTCGAACATGCCCTCGAAGGTCTGGGCAGCCGTGACGTTCCAGCGAGCCAGGGCATCGATGGTGACGAGGTCCTTCGTGTTGCGGAACATGTGCGCGAAGTTCGTGACGTGAGAGGTATCCCAGTCACCGATGGTGGGCTGCACGGTCATGAGATTGCAACCATCGAAGAGGCCCTCGAGCGAGGTGATGGTGCTGGTGTTCCACGCGGCAACACCCGAAAGCGAGTTGAGTGCGTTGCAGTCCTTGAAGAGATTGGCGAGCGAATGGGTCTCGGAAAGGTCGATGCCGGCACCGTTGAAGCTAACCAACGATGCGTATCCGGCAAACCATCCATCGGTTACGGTGCCGTTGCCGCCAAGGTTCTGGGGCTTGACCCGAGTGGGGTTGCTCGCATCTCCCGTGGCGCGGAAGACAACGTAGTTGACCTGATCCTTGCGGATGACGCCATTCCAAGGAAGGTTGGATGCGTCCTGCGTCACTATAGTATTAGTGGCCCCCGAATCCGCACCAATCGTGATGGTACCGTTAGTATAAATCCAGTAGACGCTGTCGTTTCCATCGAAGCGACCGGAGCGCATGGACGGGTCCCAGATATATGTGAAGGAACCTGTAGCATCTCCCTCAATCGAAGAGGAGACGGGATAGCGCGCGGCAAGGTTTTCACTGGAACCAAACCAGGCGCTGTCTTCGGTGGCCCAAGAACCATTTGCCGTTCCATGCTCGATGAGAGTTTCTATACCGGAACCTGTAAGAATCACGTCACCGCTCAAGAGGAGACGGCGGAGCGACGAGTTGCCGGAGAACATGTTGTCGCGGGGAGCGGTCGGCTGCATGACCCAACCCGTGAGGTTCATGCTCGTGACTCCAGCATCCATGAAGAGGAACGCGAAGCTCGTCGCAAACTCAACATTCATTCCCGTGCCATCGAAGTTGGTCATCGAAACGTAGCTCTTGAACCAATTCTCGAAATTCACGGGAGCGATTCCATTGCGCGTAACAACGGAACGAACGGCAAACGATCCGGTGGGGACCGCTTGCGTGGTGAGCCAGGGAACATTTGTCGCCGACTCGGTCACCTTCTTGTCGGCGGCTCCGATTGCGTTGCCGCGCGAGTCAACGGAGTCGGCACCAATGGTAAGAATGCCATCGGAAGTTCCGCTGAACATCCACCAAGCATTGTCATTCTCGAAGCGGCCACCGATCTGATTCGGATGCCACGTATATATTAGTGCGCCCGAAGCACTCGAGGGGCGTTGGGCAGCTGTCTTGGTGGCGGAATAACGAGTGGCAAGATTACCCGTCGTGCCAAACCAGACGCCATCCGAGCAATCCCAGGTTCCGGCCTTTGGCTCGCGCTTCGAGAACGAATCGGTAAGTCCGGTACCTGTGAGAATTACGGTCTCCGTTACGGTGAGGGTGGTAAGTGTCGTGCAGTTCGTGAACATGTTGCCACGAGGAGCGCTTGCGACCGCATCCATGTTCCAACCGGAGATGTCGATTGCGGAGAGGAAGGTATCGCCGCGGAAAAGCGAATCGAACGATGTGCAGTGGGAGACATCGATTCCCGTGCCGTCGAAGCTGATGAGATTTGCGTAGTTTGCAAACCAGGATGCGAGAGTGGTCGGCGCGATGTTTCCGAGAGTCGTGATTGCCTTGATCGCAGCAGCCCCAACCGAAGGGAGCCAGGGAAGCTGCTCGGCCGTTTCGTCGACGGACCTATCAACAGCACCTGTTGCATCGATGGTCAGCGTGCTCGAGGTCTTGTCGAAGGACCACAGCACATTCGCGTTGGATGCAAAGCCGGACTCATAATAGAAATTGTAAGCATGAATTCCGGAAGGCGCGCCGGACCCAGAGTAGCGACTCACGAGATTGGCGGTCGTTCCGGACCATGCATCCGACTTCCACGTGCCGGCGTTGTCGCCACGACTTGCCGTGTTACCCAAACCGGTACCATTAAGATTCACGTTCGGATTGAGGGTTATCTTCTCAATCGCTCCCATGTTCGAAAGCATGCTGGTTTTGGTAGCTGATCCGACGGTCCAATTCGTAAAATCGAGTTCCTTCAGATTTGAGCAACCTACAAACATATTCATGAAGGTTGTTGCCTTGGAAGTGTTCCACGATCCAATACCCTGAACAGTTTCAAGATTTGTGCAACCATTAAACATGTTTGCGAAGGTGGTCACATTTGACGTATTCAATGAATCCGCTTGGAATGAGACAAGTGATGTGTATCCGCTAAACCAATTGGATAGGTTTGTGGGCGCAATGGGGCCCGTGATTATGACCTGGAATATGTCGGTAGTTGTAAACGAGCTCTTCCAGGGAAGCGAAGACCCGTACTCAGTGACGGTCATATCGCCGTTATCGAGCACGGGGTGGATGTTGAGCGTCATGGTTCGCGTGTCAACGGTCCACGAAATATTCGAGTTGCTGGCAAAGAATCCGCTGTTGTCTGCTTGAGGGCTAATAGACGAACTCGCCGCCAGAAGCGGTGAGTCCAAAGCGTCCTGCATGATCTGATCAACGCCGTCTAGGCCCGATGATGATTCGTCCGGCTTGAACAAATCGCGTACTGGGCCGTAGACCTCCCCTGACGTTTCCGTCGGCGCCGCATTTTCTGCTGGTGCCGTTTGTTCAGGGGCAGATTCCGTGCGAGCACTCTCAGCGGGAAGGGCGACTGCCTCGGGGGCTGCCTTGGGGGCAGCTGCAGGAGTAGTCACCGCCGCGGATCCGGCCGAAGCCGGCATGGGGATTGCGGCTGCCGCGGATCGCGGAGCAGCCACGGGCTCTGCAGCGCTGGAAGAAGCCGCCACGGGCTGCGGTGCCGCAGCCGGAGCCATGACGACGACGGAGCCATTGGAGCCGGCACCCGCCGAAGCGATGTTCTCGGAGTTGTAGGAATTCTCGTCAGCGAGAGCAGGAGTGGCGAACGACGTAAGTACTAATATCGCGCCCGCGAAAAAACAAGGCAAAGCGTGACGAGGGCGCGAAGAGCCCTTCGCTGCATGTCGCTGCGAGGCAGGTCCATGTATGTCCGCTTTGTGCTCAATACAACTCCTGAACGGGGGTTATGAAAAACACATCGAGGTGGAACGGGAAGGAAACAAGGGGTAGAACGGCTAGGGACGTTTGAAAAAGATGATTTGGATTGAAAAAACGCGGTAGACGTGGTGTTTTGGGATTCGAATTGTACTTCCCTCAAGTAAAAATCGCCTGCGTAACCAGCCGTTTTGCCCAGTATCGTTTGCGAACGGTAGGTTATTTCGGGCGGATGACAGTGATTTTCCCCACCGTGTCCATTTTTTCTCGACACGTCTCCACAATTTCTTGAGAAGTGAGTCTGCTAGGTGTCAAAGTCCATTATTTCCCGAAATGATATTTGAGCGTTCGTTCGATGTATCGTTTCGAGGCGAATTTTCGATTCGGAGTCATTTTCGTGAAATTATTCCGTATTACATATAAAGATTTATCTTTAAGACTGATGAAGATTCTATTGGCTGATCCCTGTGGAAAACTCCGCATTTCGATGCAAGATTTTTATCTATATTTTTGATAAATCTTTATCATAGTTCAAGATAACTCAACGGGCACGCTCTGGATGCGGTTTTCTCCGGATTCTTTATCTGTTTTCAGTATAATTTTATAGGCTTCGATTTCTCGGACTGATATACACAAAATGTCTCTGATTTCATACATTTTTGAGACGCTTCTTGAGCAGTTTCTCGACTCTCCCCTCCCCTGCGCTCTTTCTGCACTCGCCCCCTCTTAATCGCTCCGCGCGATAATTCCGCGCCACCTTCCGCGCCTAGGCGCGGAACCCTCGATTTAGACTTCTCGACTCCGGCGCTTCGCGCCTCCGCTCGAAATGACAGAGGGGACGCATCCCCTCGCTCGAAATGACCATCAGGGGTCTGTCCCCTTATCACCAAGGGTCCGTCCCCTTATAACCACAAAACATCACTGAACAGGTCATATGCATATTTGTTCATATAACATTTGCTCATTTGTGATATATGAATGGTTGGGTTTTCCCGTGCAAGGAGGGTTTTTCCGAAGACCGTGGCATCCGCCCCCAGACCCTTGTTTACGAGGCGCATCTTCAGGGCGATGCGCCTGTGCCCTAACGCCTCCCCGTACCCTCTCATTCGCTGTCGAGCACGTTGCAAATCGAGGCGCGGACACTGCGCGGAGGCCCTCATCTGGCGTCTCGATTTTTGGGGGTTCCGCGCTTTGTTCCGCGCCCCCAAAACAAGTCTTCCGCGCTTTGCCTTGCACCCTGATTCTGAGGACTCCGGACTGACTCCGATCTTTGTCTGGTCACTCCTCCGGATTTGAGGATGTTAGCTCCAATTTGAGACCTGAATCAGTCCGTTTTTGGTCCAAAACCGCTCCTGTTTTGCTTGTCAAAATTTTGTTTTTACTGGTGCCTGTTTTTACGTCAAACAAAGACCGATTTTGAATGCGAAAAAAGGGTTTTCCACAACGCCTTTCAGACCCCGATTTCTCCCCAAATAGAACCCCATTTCTCTTGTTTTTCGCCCCTCTTTTTCCTTCTGAAAGGGCTCCCAAAATATGCTCGGATTCGTTCACATGAAGCCAAAACCATCTCTCGTAGGCCATGCAGCGGTATCATGTGAGCTACACAAACCCGCACTTTCCGGGACATGTGCATGGCATATTTCGACAAAACCGCAGGTGAAAAGCCTATGACACAAATCAGCGAGGCAGAGCGCATTGTCAGGCTCATGCTCTTAATACGCGAAAACGGTCCGATAGACCTTGCTGGCATACGGCGCGCCCTTCCCTACGAATACGGCAAAGCAGCCGGTAGCGAGGATTCCACACGTCGTCGCTTCGAGCGTGACAAGAAGACGTTGCAAGACGGCGGCGTCTTCCTTACCGTTGATGACCGGCAGCGATACGCGCTTGATGCCGCTAGAACGCTTGCCGCACCCCTCGTCCTCACAAAACCGCAGGTCAGCCTTATGCGTTTACTTTGCGGAGCCTTGCTGGACGACGAGGACTACCCATTCAAGGAGGAGCTTCGTATGGTGCTCGTCAAGCTTGGTGACGAGCTTGAAATCCCCGACATGCTTCCCCAACTCGCCGACGGGAGCGGAAGCACTCCACCACGCAGTCCACAGGGATTTGCCAAGGTCAAGAAGGCCATCACGACGCGCAAGCGCCTCAGTTTCGCATACACGAACACTGCGGGGACACAATCGCAGCGCACGGTCGAACCCCTGGGGTGCTTCTTTCTAAAAGGTTCCTGCTACGTTGCCGCATATGACCCCAGCATTGACTCTGACCGGCTGTTTCGCCTCGATCGCATGAGCAAGTTGCGCGTCAACGGCACTAATCCCAAGTCCCCTGACTTCGAGGAACGCTCCTTTGACGCCACCGACTTCTATGGCCTGCCCTTCCAGTTCGGGGACGATCAATTTATGGCCCGCATTCGCGTCGAGGAGCCTGCACTGCAGACGTTTTCCCAGCTCACAATGGGTATTGGCACGCTCGAGCAGAACAGTGACGATCATGCCATGTGGACAGTGATCTGCCGCAATGCGCATGCCTTGGCCCAATGGTGCATCGAAAATGGCCCGGGTTTGCATATCGAGGAGCCAGAATCCGCACGTCAAGCGTACATCGACGGCCTCAGAGCCTACCTAAGCGCCGCCCGCAAGGAGGTGCACCATGAAGGATAAACAGCTGCTCCTTGCGATCATGGCCCAGCTCGAACGCGAGAAAATCGTGTCGATTCCCCAGCTTGCGCTGCTTTTCGGCGTTGACGAGCAGCGCATTTACGATGCGCTCGAGACCCTCGTCTTCGCCTATGACGCAGCGTCAATACGCCTTGACCTGCACGATTCGTACGCGACGCTCCAAACCTACGGCACCGATCGCCTCCTGCGACTGACCGCGCCCGAGGCTGACGCCCTCGTCGATGCGCTCACGGCGGCGGGCTTTTCACCCGATGATGAGCTTGTGACCGCGCTCCTGCGCACCAAAACCGTGCTGGGAGGCCTTGAGAGCGCTTCTAAGCCCCGTTTGAGGGTCGTGACGGAGTCCGCATACCCGGATGTTGCTCAGACGCTTGCAGCGGCCTGTGAGGACCTCGAGCACCACATCCTTGAGATTAGCTACCGCGGCACGGATGATGAAACGCCGCTGACCAGGCGCGTTGAGCCCCTTCGCATCTTCTCGGAGGACAGCCATCGCTACTTGCAGGCATATTGTCGCACGTCAGAAGGCTGGCGCTCGTTCAGAATCGACCGAATCTCGCATGCGCAAGCACTCGACGAGTGCTTTTCTCCCCGCTCAGACGCTCCTCGCCCCTCCATCGCCCTCGACGCGAACTCACGTGCGCAGCTGCTGCTCAACGCAGATTGCCCGCTACCCGCTTGGCGCAACCTCAAGGTCACGGCTACGAATGCCGACGGTTCGCGCACGGTAAGCATTCCCTGGACAGGCAGCTCGTGGCTACCCAAACACGTCGTCGCACTCATGGGCAAGGCTCTTGTGCTCAAGCCGCAGTCGCTTGTCAACGCCTGCATGGAGTACGCGGAAAACCTCCTTCAAGCGGGAAGTATGCACGATCTTTCAGATGAGTAAACGCCTATTTGATGGGCACGCCGGCGCCGAAGAGCAGCTCGCGCTCCTCGCCCGGCAGGCACGCACGCGCATCATCGCGCACGCCGTTTACGCCGATGAAGAACTGCCTCATCATCGCAACCATCATGTAGCGGCCCTTCGGGGTCAGCGTGATCTGCTCGTCGTCATCGATGTCGATGGCGCCACTCGCCTTGAAGAACGCGTATTCCGCAGGTAGACCAGCTGCAACGCTGCAACCGAAGTCCCGCTCCCACGCCTTCTTATCGAGACGCAGGCCGAAGAGCTGCATCATGAAGCGGTAACGCATGTGGTCGCGCTTGCTGAAGGTCGTCATGCGCGAAACAGACAGCCTACCAGCCTCGATGCGCTCGTCGTACTCCCTGATGCTGAACGTGTTCACGAACAGCTTGCTGTCGAGGAAGCTCATGCCACCACTGCCAAGAGCGGGGTATTCCTCGTAATCGATGATGTACTCGTCGATCATGGAGCTTGCGGCATCGTTGAAGGTCCAGGCGTCGCCAAAGGTGAAGGCGGGGTTATCGCCCCCGGTCAGAGCCTCACAAATGATGTCGTAAAACGCCTTTTCACGGGCGTAGTCCACTTTGCCCACGGTCGCTGCCAGCGACTTCTCGACAGCCGGGGAGGCCATCAGGGGGTAGAACGTGGCCTGGTTTGTATGCGATTCGAGGATGGCTGCGACGTCGTTGATGAGCATTTCCTCGTTCTGAGCCGGAAAATTGAAGATCATATCGACATTCAGCGATTTGAACACATTTGCATCTGCAACATCGATGATTCTGTTGAGGATTTGCTCCGCACTTCCGTACTTGTCATACCTGTCCATTTGTTTAAGTAAACCATCGTCGAAACTTTGGACGCCTACGGACAGCCTCTGCACGACCCCGTCGAGCTTTTCAATGTACTCGGGAAGCAAATGATTGGGATTCGTCTCGCTCGACACGTCGGTGATCGAGAACATGTCGCGTACCTTGTTGATGGTCGCGACGAGCTCGTCAATGAGAATCGTCGGCGTGCCACCACCTACATACAGCGAGTCGAAGTCGTACCCGAGGCGCGCGACCATGTCCATCTCGGTGCGCAGATTCTCGAAGTACTTGCGGGCCTTGCCCTCTTCAAACGGGAACCTGTTAAAAGAGCAGTAGGGGCACAGGCGCTCGCAGAAGGGAATGTGCATGTACAGCATGTAGCGCTTGCCTGGCTTGGGCGCCGGCAGCGTCTGGTGTGCCTCGTCGAGCGGTTTGAGGTTCAGATAATGGCCGTTCATCGTGCGTACGGCCTGTGAGAGCACGCGTTCGGTAAGCACGGGTCACCTCGCCTAACGTAGAAAGATAAAGCTGACAATCGAGAAGATGACAAGGAAGACGACGATGAAGAGCCCGACATAACAGCCCTTGTTGCCTTCGGCGGCAGCATAGGCCATGTTCTCGGTCATCGTACGCCTGGTCTTGTAATATGCCCTCCCTTTTTCGAGCTTGGGCAGTTTCTGCAACTTGATTTCGGCGCTCTGGCCGGCACTTTCGATGACGTGCTCGACCTCCTTGGGCGAAAGGTCGATGACGGGACGCTCGCCTTTGGCCATGTGCTTGGCGAGCATGCCGATAAATGGGTCGATAGCGGTGGCGACATCGGGTTGGTAGCAAATGACCGCAACCTCAACCTGGGTAACATCACTGATCTTGTCGATGATGACCGCACTCGCAAAGGCCCGGCAAATCCAGCCCTCGTCGAGAAGCTTGCTCACCCTGTTAAAGACCTTGTCCGGCAGAAAACCCATCGCCACGTCACCGCGGCTCAACAGAATACGCGGTACTTCCTTGCCCTTCTCGGTAACATGAATCTCCTTGGTCACCGTGAGCTCGGCAGCAATGACAACGGCGTTTGGGTTTACGATAACGCACGAATCACCACTTGCCTCGTCAAGGCGACAGTATGTTGCGTAGTAGATTTCGGGTTCAGACATGCTCGTCCTCCAGTCGACTGCTGGCAAGTATACCGATTTGACCGCGTGTTTTGTCTCTACAACATGATAGGCTTTGAGCATGGTTGTTTCACGTGAAATACGACTAAACGAATTCCTCATTGCGGGTACGGACGACGATGTCTCCAACATGTACCGTCAACTCCCGGAGCGCGCTCGTGAGCTGCAGTTCGGCCTCATCGAGGACGAGGTCGTCGTGCTCGACACCGAGACCACGGGGCTCAACCCCTCAAGCTGCTCGCTTCTCGAAATCGCCGCCATCCGCATGCGCGGGGGCGAGACCGTCGGCACGTTCCAGACCTTCGTAGACCCGGGACGCGCCATTCCAGCCGAAATCACCGAGCTCACGGGCATCACCCAGGCAGACATCGCCGGTGCCCCCACCCCGCGCGAAGCCGTCGAGGCGCTCGCCGAGTTTGCGGGCGACTGCAACCTCATCGCGCACAATGCGAGCTTCGACCAGCAGTTCATCATGCGCCAGGCCAACCCTGGCGAACTCCCCGGGCAATGGATTGATACGCTCTCGCTGTCGCAAATCGTCCTGCCGCGCCTCAAATCACATCGGCTTCTCGACCTTGCTGCCGCGTTTGGCCTGTCAACACCCACCCACCGCGCGATGGACGACACCGTTGCCCTCGGCGCCCTGTGGCGCATACTCCTCGCAGGCATCCAGGCGATGACCCCTGGCCTTGCGGCCCGCATCGCGGAGCTTTCACCACAAACCGACTGGCCGTTGCGCCCCTACTTCGCGCAGGCCGCTCTCGAGCACCCTGGCGTCGACTTCTCGCTACGACGCAACCGTACCGAACGCACGCAGGGCACGTCGCTACCCCCACGCCCCGATGCCGACGACATCCCGCTCTCGTTCTGTGACGAGAGTCGTATCGATGAGGCCTTCTCCCCCATCGGCGCCCTGGGGTCGATGTATCCCGACTACGAAGAGCGCCAAGAGCAGCTCGGCATGGCACAGGAGGTCGCCGCGTGCCTGCGCGAAGGCGACATTCGCGTTATCGAAGCAGGCACGGGCGTTGGAAAGTCAATGGCCTACCTGGTACCTGTCGCTTTTGGTGCTCACGAGAACAAGGTCACCATGGGGGTCGCGACAAAGACCAACGCCCTCATGGACCAGCTCGTCTACCACGAGCTGCCGCGCCTCAACAACGTGCTCGGACAAGACCTCTCCTATATCGCGCTCAAGGGCTACGACCACTACCTCTGCCTGCACAAGCTCGAGCACATGGCGCGCGCAGACCAAGGTGACAACTGCGACGTCATTGGCATGATCGCCACACTCCTCAACTTCACGGCGCAAACGAGCCACGGTGATCTCGACGCGCTAAATATTAGTTGGGTGCGCTTGCCACGCGGCGATATCCAGGCAAACGCCAACGACTGCCTCAAGAAGCGCTGCCCGTACTTCCCGCGACGTTGCTTCCTGCACGGGGCGCGTCGCGCTGCCACCAGCGCCGATATCGTCGTCACTAACCATGCGCTGCTATTCCGCGACATGCAGGCCGACAACGGCATCCTGCCCCCCATCAGGCACTGGATCATCGACGAGGCACATGGTGTCGAGGGCGAGGCGCGTCGCCAGCTCTCGAGCTCGATCACCTCGCGCGAGCTTGACACCACGCTCGGCCACATCTCAAACCCGAAGAGCGGCATCATGGCGCGCGTGCGCAAGCGTGCCGACAAGCTCGAGGGCGGCGACATGCTCTACGGCGTAACGGCCGACATCGAAAACCGTATCGGCCAGATTCAACTGGTGGCTGCAGAGTTCTTCACGGCACTTACCGAGCTCCCCTCCCCCAACGCGCGTGACAGGGGCAGCTACAACATTGTCACCGTTTGGATTAGCGGCGAGATGCGACAAGGGCACACCTGGCGCGAGCTTTGCGTGCCGGGCACCAAGCTCGCCGACTTGCTCTGGGGCCTCAACGGACGTCTTGCCGACCTCATCTCCATGCTCGAGCAGTTCGAGGGTGAGTTCGTCAACCAGCTCGCCGAGCTCTCGGGCATCACGGCCAACGTCAAAGGCGCCGTCGATGCCCTGCGCCTCATCCTCGACGGCACGGACGAGCGCTACGTCACATCGCTGCAGATCGACCGTAACCCGCGCTACCCCATGCAAGCCCTCGAGGCCATGCGCCTCGACATCGGCGAGTCCCTGGCCACCGACCTCTACCCGCAAACCCGCAGCCTCGTCTTCACCTCGGCCACCCTCGCCACCGCCGAGCGCGAACCCTTCGCGCACTTCCTGCGTGCAACGGGGCTCGATCGCGTGACGGACAAACCTGTCTACACAAGCATCTTTGCGTCGGGGTACGACTACGACCACAACATGTCCGTGCTGCTGCCAAGCGACATGCCCGAGCCCAACGCGCCGGATTATCACGAGGCCTTCGCGCAACTGCTCTATGAGGTCCATGTTGCAATGGGCGGCTCGGTGCTCACGCTCTTCACCAACCGCCGCGAGATGGAGAGCTTCTATCGTGAACTCAAGCCGCAGCTCGCCAACGAGGGCATCGATCTCATCGCGCAGACGCGTGGCACGAGTACGAAATCGTTGCGTGACAGGTTCCTGTCGGACAGGAGCCTGTCTATGTTCGCGCTCAAATCCTTCTGGGAGGGCTTCGACGCTCCGGGCGACACCCTGCGTTGCGTTATCATCGCGCGCCTTCCCTTCAGCCGTCCCGACGATCCCATCGCCCGTGAGCGCGAAGCGCGTGATGGACGCGCGGCCTGGGGACGCTATTCGCTGCCCGAGGCCGTAATGGACCTCAAGCAGGCAGCTGGCCGTCTCATCCGCAACTCGACAGACAGCGGCTGGCTTGTGCTCGCAGACGCACGCCTACAGACCAAGAACTACGCGAAGTCCTTCCTGCGCGCCATGCCGACGCAGGATATCCGAACCCTTACTATTAGTGAGATTGCGCGTCTCATGGAGACGCAGGAACCAGGCAGCGTCTAAAACCGCTGGTAGGAGCTAGTCCTTGCCGCCACTGTGCGTGACGAAGTCCTCGGGATTGATGTGCTCGATGAACTTATCGAATTCCTCGAGCTCGATTTGCTCGTCCTGACCAGGCGTAAGCGCGCGCGGACAAGCGGCAGATCGCATGACGTCTTCCTCGACGAACAAGGGCGCATTTGCGCGAGCGGCCAGGGCGATTGCATCGCTCGGGCGCGCATCGACGCGCGTAAACATCCCGTTTGCACAACGCAAATATATAGTGGCGTAGAAGGTCGTCCCCTCGACGCGGTCGATAACGACGCGGCTGATGTTGCCACCGAGCGAGCCGACCAAATCAATGGTGAGCGCGTGCGTGATGGGCCTCTCCGTCGCATTGCCCTCAAGAGCTGCGGCGATGGCCGTTGCCTCCATGGTGCCAATCCAGATGGGAAGCACAAGATCCTCGGGGATGTCTTCGCGATGCTCCGCAACACGCAGCGTGATGATGGAGGGCATGGGAAGGAGGCCGATTACCAGCGATTCGACATTTACGAGTACCATTGCGCACCTCCCTTCGGGCATAACCTCATTATAGACAACTTACCGCAGTAACCATAACCGTTCGCCCGACCCTCCACAAGAAACTTGGACGGCGCGTGGTCGTTTCGTTTCCACGCCGTCATCTCCGCAAACGTGCCTGGCACGTTGTCTCATAAGCTCGCCACATCTCGTCACTTGACTCATTTATGAGACAGCGTGCCAGGCACGATGTCTCCCAGAGGGGCCCTACCCCGCGTATGCAATAAGGAGTCGCGAAAGCTTCTCGACCGCTGCCTCGGCCGCAACGTACACGTCATCGATGCTCACCGGCTCGTCGAGCACGCCCGCGGCGGCGTTCGAGATCATCGAGATGCCGAGCACCTCCATGCCGCACGCACGCGCGGCAATTACCTCGAACACCGTCGACATGCCCACCGCGTCGGCTCCCAAGGTGCGAAACGCCCGGATCTCAGCCGGCGTCTCGAAAGACGGCCCCAAGGTCGCGATATAGACGCCGCTCTTCAGCTCGATTTCACAGGATGCTGCAGCTTTTTGCGCACGCTCGCGCAAGGCGGGTGAATACGCCTGGGTCATATCGTAGAAGCGGGGGAAGAGCTCCGGCTCGTCCGGTGCGGCAAGGGGGTTGGCCCCCAAAAGGTTGATGTGATCCTCGATAAGCATGAGATCACCCACGTCAAAGCTGGTGTTAATGCCACCGGCGGCGTTCGTCACCACAAGCTCCGTGACACCCAGCCCGTGCATGAGGCAAATGGGAAACGCGATCTGCTGGGGCGAGTTTCCCTCGTAGGCATGCAACCTTCCCTGCATGCAGATGACCGGGCGACCGGCGAGCGTGCCGATGACGAAGCGGCCCGCATGCGACGGCGCCGTTGACGACACCATGTGCGGAATCTCGGCATAATCAACGTAAGCGGCATCCTCGATGGCATCGACCAGTTCGCCCAAACCGCTCCCGAGAACAAGGCCAAGGGCCCCATCCTCGACAGGCGCATGCGCGCGCACAAACGCGACGGCCTCGTCCACGTTGGCCTTCGTGATGATGTGCTCCATGACGTCTCCTCCTCGTTTCAAAAACAAAAGGGCCCGCTCAGCAACGTGGCGGACCCGTACATGTGATGGCGCCCCCAGCGGGATTCGAACCCGCGATCTTCGGCTTGAAGGGCCGACGTCCTAACCGCTAGACGATGGGGACAGAACAGTTCGGTCATTATGCCATAAAACCGCCGATTGGCAAGCGAGATTGGTATGCCAGACCTCTGACCTGCGCAATGAGACAAAAGCCGCCGGGGCAGAACTGTCTGGTCCGCTACTTATCCCACGCGAGAAACGCCCACGAGGTCACGCGCTGGTGGTCGTACTCCCAGCACGTCTCGCCATCGGCCGTCCGCTGCTCGTGCAGGTGTTGCCTCGAGTAGCTGACCAGGCGCTCACGCTCCTCATCCGTCAACTTCATGAGCGCGGCATTCTTCTCGATGGCCGCATCAAAGCTCTCGAATTGGTCCGTGCGCGCACTATCTATATATGACAGGTCCGGGCGTATGCCCATGCCCCAGAGTATGTTGAAGGCAAAGACGCAGTCAGGGTAGCGCGGCAGCTCGCGTCCCGCCGCCTCGAGCAACACGTGGTCGACACGCGGCGAAAGCCCCGTCGTAAGCGTGACGCACACGCGTCTGCGAGCCCGGGCATCGAGCTTGGCGAGCGATGCCTGCATGTCGGCCGTTGCAATCGAACGCGACGCGAGCGCGACATCGCAAACGGGAACCCCGGCACTATTCCAATCGTCATCCCAGGACAACAGCATGGGGTGTATGTGCTCGGCTATACCTTCCGCAAACGCCGCCTCCATGAGGGCGTCGAGCATACCCTGCGAGAAATCGCAGGCGTAGACCTCGTGCCCCGCGCGTGCGAGCGGCAGCGCAAGCGTTCCCGATCCGCAACCCATATCGAGCACGGTCTCGCCGTCCCTGATGGCAGCACGCTCGAGAAAGGCCGTCGCATAGGGGCTCGTACCGCAGGTTTTGGCGAAATCCTTCGCCCGCTCGTTCCACATGTCCGCGTTATCGGGGTTGTTCCGGCGCAACTGCTCTTCCTTCCAAGCAGCACCCCAGTCAATGTCGATCGTCATGCCCGCTCCTGGTTCTCTGCCCCATCGGCCACGGTCTCGTCGCCCGTGTTCGCGCCCTCGACGCGCTTAGCCACCTCGGCCTCCGTCTCCGCGTTCTGCGCGGCAGCATCCTCGGGGGCTTCGTCAGCCGGGGGCTCGGGCTTCTCCTTGCGCTTCTTCTTCGCCGCGGCCTTCGCCTCGCGCTTGGCCTGCTTCTCGGCGGCCATATCGACCTCGAAGGGCATGGGTGCCGAAGGGGATCGCCAGGTTTCCGGCTTGAACTGCTCCATCCAATAACCGAGGGAGCGCATGTAGAGCGCCGAGATGAACGCACTCACGAGCGCACCGGCAACCCACACGATGAGCGCCACCACAATCGTGACCACGCCAAGCAATGCGAGCGGGACGAGGTCGGTGCCGAGCACCGTCGTCGTGGCCACCGAGGCGATGACGTTGATGAAGGGGATGGTCGGCAGCAGCACGATGAAGAGCGCCGCGGCGAGCAGTGGTATCACCAGCAGGATGACGCAAAATGCCTGACCAAATCCTCCTTGGTCCCGTTGAAACATTCTGAAGACTCGCTTGATTTGCAAACCGGGAAGCACGCGCTCGTAGATGACGCTGCGGAAGGCACCCGCTGCGGCAAGGGCCGCAACAAACACCGCGAAGACCTCCACGAGAAACTGCAGGATGGTGCCGACGGCCGGAATGAAACCCAACAGGAACCCGGCAATCACGACAGGCGCGACCCAAATGAACATGACCCAAAGCGCGAGAAATCCGTATCGCGCGCAGCGACCCAAATCCCCCAGCTTTCGAGACAGGGGCGTGTGCATACCCCAGGCAGCTTCCTTCGCCCAGTCGAACAGGTACCCGAACATGATGATCTGTCCGATGATGGGCACGCAATTCATGAGGCCGAGCACGAGCGTTGCCTTCCACCAATCATCGTCGGCGGCCAGATCGCCCCACGCTCGGTCCATGTATGTGTTGATCGTCTTCATCGATACGCCCGCTGCCCGTCGCGACGGCTACTCCTTGGGGCCGCCACCACCCAGCAGGGTCTGGATGCGCTGCTGGATCTCTTCCATCTCGTCGCCCTCCTTGGCGAGCACCTCGGCACGGGCCTTGGCCGCACGCACGGCGGCGAGGTCATAGAAAGTGTCGACATCATCGACATAGGCGGGCGTTTCCTCGAAGACGAGGGCATCGCCTTCCTGCTTGTACAGACGTGCGATGACGTAGGCCTTCTCCATCTCAGTCGTGGCGCACTCGACGATGATGGCGTCAAGCTGGCCGTCATCGGTCATGAGGAAACCGTCGTAGCAGAAGGCGTAATGCGTCGAGAAGGCGCTCGACGACTTGACGTTGGCCTCCGCGGCGTCACGGCAGCTCGTCACGTCGTCACCGGGGAAGTTCTCCTCGAACATCTGGTCCCCGTCAACGATAACCGTGAACGGGGTGAGCTCCTCGCCCTCCTCGAGCTTTGCCTGCGCGGTATCGAGGCAATAGAACGTTATGCGCTCGAGAATGTCGTCCATCTCGAGGTTTTCTTGATCTGACATCGTTTCTCCTTGTGTGAGCGCCCCAGACAGGCACCTCGGTCGTTTCCATTCATCGAAAGTATACTTTTTGGTGCGATGCGAGCCAACCTCGCAAATTTCGGGCAGCCACGGGTGTCTTGCGCTATAATCACCCCCGCACCCACACGGGGCCCCATGCGGAGGGGTGGCAGAGTGGTTGAATGCGGCGGTCTCGAAAACCGTTTACCCGGTAACCCCGGGTACGAGGGTTCGAATCCCTCCTCCTCCGCCAGACTTTCTCGCAGATAGAAGCCGCCATGAACAACCCGATGGACACCGAACCAAATGAGACCGTCGAGGCAAGATGGCGTCTGCGGGCGTTTCGGGCCTGGGCCATCGTCGGCATCTGCATCATCATCGGCATCCTGCTCTACATCGCCGGCATCATCTGGCAAGCCGTAGCCGTCATCATCGTGACGGCGCTGCTCGTCTTTTTGCTGCACGGCTTCGTCAACAGGCTCCAGAGACACGGCATCCCCCGTTGGGGCGGCACAACCATCGCGTTCCTGCTCATCATCGCCATCATCGTGGCCTGCTTCATGGTGCTCATCCCCGCCATCGTCCAACAGCTCACCTCATTCACCCAGCAGCTCCCCGGGTATCTCTCGCAAATCCAGGACTTCGTCACCAAGGCAAGTTCCTCGACGCAGTTCTTCGACGGCGAGAGCATCAACTCGCTGCTCACGCAGGCGGCATCCTTCATCCGCCAGCAGGCGGGCGCGCTGGCCAGCGGCCTGGCAAACGGCGTTATGGGCGGCATCGTGAGCGTCGGTAACGTCATCCTCATCACCTTCATCTCGTTCATCTGCTCGTTCTGGATCCTGCTCGACCTCCCCGTGCTCACGCGCGAGGTGCGCGGCCTCGTGGACGAGAAATACCAGGACGACATTGACGTCGTGACCCACGCCTTTGGCACCGCCGTCTATGGGTGGGCCAAGTCGACCTTGCTCTGCGCGCTCATCACGGGTGTCGCGAGCTGGCTCTGCTTCCTCATTCTCGGCATCCCCTACTCCGTGGTTCTGGGCTTCCTGTGCGGCATCCTGTATTTCGTGCCCTACATCGGCCCCATGGTCTCGTGTGCGATCGTCGCGATCATCGCGCTCTTCGTCTCGCCGCTTGTGTGCCTCATCTCGATCGTGGTCAACATGGTCATCAACAACGTCATCGGCAACATCATCTCGCCCAAGCTCATGAAGAGCTCGGTCAACGTCTACCCCGCGCTCATTCTCGTGGCAATCCTCGTGGGCAGCGCCCTGGGTGGCATACCCGGCATGCTGCTCTCGATTCCCGTCATAGGTGCCCTGCAGGGTATCTTCATCGCGTATTACGAGCTCATCACCGGCAAGAAGATCGCGACGGAGGATGGCGTGCTCTTCCAGCTACCCAAGCCCAAGAAGAACCGCAAGACCCCCAAGCTCATCAAGGACATCAAGAGCGACCTGCAGCGCGAGAAGAAGCAGAATGCTGATGAAAACGCCCCCAAGCAGGGAGACGAGGAGCAGAAGTAACCCCTCGTCCACGGTCTGCTGCGCCTCCCCTATCCGCGTGCTAGGATAATCACATCAACACGCGCGAGGAGGTTCCCATGGCACTCCAGGCAGCATTCATCGTCCCGCATCCCCCGCTCATCATCCCCGCTGTTGGGCGTGGCAAGGAGACGGGCATCCAGGCAACCATTGATGCATACGACGAGGTGGCGCAACAGATAGCTGCGCTCAAGCCGCAAACCATCGTTGTGACTTCGCCGCATGCGACGGCATACCGCGATTATTTCCACATCTCGCCCGGCAGCAGCGCCCAGGGCGACATGCGTCGCTTCGACGCCCGTGATACGGAGCTTTCCTGCAGGTACGACACCGAGCTCGCAAATCGTATCTCGACGCTTGCCGCCGCCGAGGACTTCCCCGCCGGCACCGAGGGCGAACGAGACCCTTCCATCGATCACGCGACCTACATCCCCCTCTACTTCGTCGACAAGTTCTACCAGGATTACGAGGTGGTGCGCATTGGCCTATCGGGCTACGGGCCGATGGAACATTACCACCTCGGTCAGCTCATCACGCAGGCAGCAGATCAGCTCGATCGTCGCGTGGTGCTCGTCGCGAGTGGCGACCTCTCGCACAAGCTCACGTACGATGGCCCCTATGGCTTCGCGCCCGAAGGCCCCGTCTTCGACGAGCAGATCACCGAGGCGATGGCCCAGGGCGATTTCATGCGCATCCTGAGCTTCGATGAAGGCTTCTGCGACAAGGCTGCCGAGTGCGGCCTGCGCTCGTTCCAAATCATGGCGGGCGCCCTCGACGGAAAGAGCGTCGATGCGCGTCTGCTCTCCTACGAAGGGCCCTTCGGCGTGGGTTATGCCGTTGCGTCCTTCATCGTGACGGGAGACGATGATACGCGCCGTTTTGGCACGCGTTACGAGGACGAACAGCGCATGAAGGTGCAGCAGGCGCGTGCGCACGAGGACCCGTACGTCACGCTGGCCCGCGCGAGCGTCGAGCATTTCGTGCGCGAGCACGCGCCCCTTCCACGGCCCGGCGATTTGCCCGAGGAGATGCTCACGCAGCGTGCGGGTGTCTTCGTGTCGCTACACGAGCACGGCCGCCTGCGCGGGTGCATCGGCACCATCGGCCCCGTAACGCCGTGCATCGCCGACGAGATCATCCGCAACGGTATCTCGGCATGCAGCGAGGACCCGCGCTTCGATCCGATACGCCCCAATGAACTCGACCAGCTCGAGATTAGCGTCGACGTGCTTGGCGAGCCACAGGACATTGCGTCAACCGACGAGCTCGATCCGCAACGCTACGGCGTCATCGTAAGCAACGGTGGTCGTCGTGGCTTGCTGCTTCCCATGCTCGACGGCGTGGATACGGTCGCCGAGCAAGTCGAAATCGCCATGCGCAAGGGCGGTATCGGCCCGCATGAAGCCGGCACGACGCTCCAGCGCTTCGAGGTCGTCCGCCACGAATGAGGCAGTTGTGCCTGGCACGCTGTCTCATAGCATTGGCGTTTTCTCAGTTTTGACCAACTTTTGAGACAGCGTGCCAGGCACATTCCGGCAAGCGAAAGCATGGGAGCATCATGAAGGTCACATCACTCGCTCTCGACCCTATCGAGAAGAAACCGCTGGCTCGATATAAACCCGGTTCGATGATCCTGTCCGTGGGCAGCGTGGGCTGCACGATGCATTGCCCTTGGTGTCAGAATCACCAGATTGCCCAGCCGCAGGACCCACAACTCGTCCCCGCGCGTGAGATGAGCAGCGAGGAGCTCGTGGCACAGGCGCGGGCGCTTGTGAACGAGGGAAACATCGGCCTAGCCTACACCTATAACGAGCCGCTCATGCGCTGGCGCGAGGTGCTTACATGCGCCCAGGCCATACACGATGCCGGGCTCGACAATGTCGTGGTCACGAACGGTCTCATCGCACCCGACAAGCTCACGCAGCTTCTACCCTACATCGATGCCTTCAACATCGACCTCAAGGGCTTCGACCAATCTGTTTACGACATCACGGGAGGCAAGCTCGATACGGTCAAGAACACGATCGAGCAGGCGCATGAAGGCGCACATGTTGAGGTGACGACACTCGTCATTCCCGGCGTCAACGATGACATGGAGCTTCTGGATGAGGAGGCGGCCTGGCTTGCCAGCATCGACAAGGAGATGCCGCTGCACCTCACGCGCTTCTTCCCCCAGTATCGTTATGCAGACCGCCCTGCAACGCCCCTGGAGACGCTCTACAGGGCCCAGGAGGTCGCCAGCAGGCACCTGGACGATGTGCTGCTGGGAAATGTCTGAGAATGGTTCTACGGGGCGCATGGCGGAGGGGGTCGCACTCGTCGTCCCTCCTGTCATTTCGAGAGTGATGTTACCCCCCTGTCATTTCGAGCGGAGCGAACGAAGTGAGCGGAATCGAGAAATCTTTCGTGGTGAGATTCCTCCACTCCGGGGCCTTCGGCCCCTCCGGTCGGAATGACAATGTGAACACAAAAGGGGCCGCAATTGCGACCCCTTCTCGATTCGTGCTGGCGGAGGGATAGGGATTTGAACCCTAGGTACCGCTCTAAACGGCACACACGATTTCCAATCGTGCTCCTTAAGCCACTCGGACATCCCTCCGTGCTGTAGCTCATGCGTCAGTGACGACGCGGTTTGCTAGTATAGCAAACTCATGCGTGCTCTTCGAGGGCAAGTTCGATAAGTATGCGGCATAGCGCCCCGAAGGAGATTCCCACCGTTCCCGCCGTGTCGGGCAACAGCGAGGTCGACGTCATGCCCGGCAGCGTGTTGGTCTCGATGACCCAGCACTCTCCCGTCTCGTCCACTATGATGTCCGTGCGCGAAACACCTTTGCAGCCCAAAACCTCATGAGCGCGCAAAGCAGCAGCCTGACAGGCCGCCGTCGTACGGTCGTCAAGACGTGCGGGAATGATGTGCTTGGAGCCACCTGCGGTATATTTCGCCGTGAAGTCATAGGAGGTGCTGTCACCCTGGGGGACGATCTCGATGACGGGAAGTGCCTCGGGCTGCGCGTTGCCGAGCACTGCCACCGTGGTCTCGGTACCGGGAATAAAGCTTTCGACAACCACCTCGTCATCGAATTCGAGGGCGTTGTGGATGGCTTCCGTAAGCTCTATCTCTCCTTCGACGATATAGGTGCCGATAGACGAACCACCGCGCGCGGCCTTCACCACGACCTTTTCTCCGAGTTTCTCGATGATTTTCCCAGCATCAGGAGTATCGCCAGAGCGAACGATGACCCACGGAGCCGTCTTCAGGCCTATCGAGTCGTACATGATCTTGGAGCGCCCCTTGTCCATGGCCAAGGCGCTTGCGAGAACGCCCGAACCCGTATAGGGCACTTCCAGGAGCTCACAGACGCCCTGGATACAACCGTCTTCGCCGCCCTTCCCGTGTAGCGCCAAAAAGACCACGGTCGGCTGCTCGTCAATGATTTGCTGAAGGGCATCGCTCTGTGCAGGATCAATCTCTACGACATCGAAGCCCTCTTCGCGCAGGGCTGCGGCGCATGCGGCTCCCGACTTGAGAGATATCTCGCGCTCGTCGCTCTTCCCTCCCTTGAGTAGAACGACCTTCGTCACTGCGGGATCACACGGCTTGGTGGTAATCATGCTGGGCCTCTCATGGTGCGTCGAAGCGATATGGTGAGCAAAATGGTATCGTAATGGCTGTCACTGCGTCTAGACGGGGTTTTCATGGAAGCAAAATGCGACATCAAATCACTCAGCCACCACGAACTCGAAGAGCTCATGGAAGAGCTCGAACAGCCCCGCTATCGCGTCAAGCAGCTCGAGGAGTGGTTATACGTGCGAGGCTGCTCATTTATCTCTGACATGGATAATATACCCAAGAGCTTTCGTGCGCAGCTTGATGAGCGCTTCTTCGTCGGCTCCCTCAAACTCGTTACGCGCCAGATCTCCCAAGACGGCACAAGGAAGTACCTCTTCGAGATTCCCAACGGCGCACGGGTGGAGACCGTGGGAATCCCCTCTTCCGATGGCGAGCGTCTCACGGTTTGCTTCTCCTCGCAAGCTGGCTGTCCCATGGGGTGCAGCTTCTGCGCGACAGGACACTCTGGCTTTACCTGTAACCTCACGAGCGGCGAGATGTACGACCAAGTCATGTATGTTGCCAAGGACTTTGATATGCGCGTGACCAACGTGGTCTGCATGGGCCAGGGGGAACCCTTCCTTAACTACGATGCCGTTCTCGAAGCCCTGCACCGCATGAACGCAAAAGTTGGTTTGGGTATCGGAGCACGTCATATCACCGTATCAACCTGCGGCCTGCTTGATGGCATACGACGTTTCTCGCAAGAACCCGAGCAGTTCACCCTTGCCATTTCCCTGCATGCAGCCACTCAGGAAACACGTGATGCCCTTATGCCCGGTGTTGCAAACGTCTCTCTTGAGGAGCTTCGTCAGGCAATCAAGGACTATGGCGAAACCACCAAGCGTCGTCCTTCACTCGAGTATGCTCCTATCGAAGGTGTAAACGACAGCGATGAACATATCGCTGCCCTCATCGACTTCTGCAAGGGCATGCTATGTCATGTTAACGTTATTCCGCTGAACCCAATAACCCCAGGTCAAGAGCTTGATGGTATGCTTATGCCGTCAAAACGAACCAGTTATATTGCGCATGAGCTAAGCGCCCATGGCATCGAGAATTCCATGCGAAAATCCCGCGGAAAAGACATTGACGGAGCCTGTGGTCAGCTCCGTCAACGTGTTGAAAAATGATATGTCTTCGGTGTTTACCGAATCAGATTGAAGATTCTCTGCAAATCATCTTCGTCTTTGAATTCAATCTCAATCTTGTTCTTGCCTCGTGAGGACTTAATACGCACCTGCGTATCAAGCTCATGACGCAGCTCTTTCGCAACAAGCTTATATGTACGTGGTAGCGGAGCACGTTTTGCACGCTCGCTCGTACCAGAAGCAACAAGACGTGCGATATTCTCGGCATCTCGCACGGTCAAATGCTCGGCAATGATCTTATCTGCGAGGTTCGTGCGCTTCTCCTCCTCGGGAATGGAGAGAATGGCACGCGCATGACCGGCAGTAAGAGCACCATCGTATACATAATCCTGGATTTGCTGCGGCAAATCGAGAAGTCGGAGCGAATTTGCAACGGCGGAGCGCGATTTTGATACCGCAGCAGCAAGTTCTGCTTGCGTCAGGCCGCCTCGTGCCATCAAATCCTTGTATCCACGCGCCTCTTCTATTGCGTTCAAGTCAGAACGCTGGAGATTCTCGACAAGGGCAATTCTAAGTGCCTGCTCATCGTCCATCTCGATAATACGTACGGGAACAGACTCAAGACCGGCTATTTTACTTGCCTGCCAACGTCTTTCGCCTGCAACAATCTGATACATACCGTCTTTGGGACGTACGATAATTGCCTGTAAAAGACCCTCTTTGCGAATAGAATCCGCAAGATTTGCAAGCTCCTCTTCGTCAAAAACCTTACGGGGCTGATCAGGATTCGGTTGAATCTGCGTTATCAGAAGCTCTTCCTGTGTACTTTCGCTTCCACTCCCAGACTCTATTGACGCATCTGCAATGAGTGCGCTTAGACCCTTGCCAAGTCCACCTTTTTTCGTAGCCATGAGCGTCCTCCGTTTCAGCTGAGTTTCTTGTAACGCTTTACAACTTCTTTTGCCAGATCTCTGTACGCTTCGGCACCTTTACCGCTCGAATCATATTCGGTAATGGGCTCACCATAGCTCGGTGCCTCCGAAATGCGAACCGTGCGCGGGATACGTGTCTTAAAGACTTTATCCCCAAATACGTTTTCGACTTCACTTGCAACGTCCTTGGAAAGTGTCGTCCTCTTGTCGTACATCGTGATAACAACACCAAAGACATCTAGCTTCGGATTAATGCGTTTTTTGACCATATTCATCGAATCAATGATTTTTGACAAACCTTCGAGTGCATAGAACTCACACTGAATGGGAATAATAAGCTGGTTTGCGGCTGCAAGCGCATTTATCGTTAACAATCCCAAAGATGGAGGACAATCAACGAGAATGAAATCAAAGTCATCTTTAATCTCTTTGAGTGCATCGTTTAAACGGAACTCACGTGCAATCTCATCGACAAGCTTCGTCTCTGCACCGGCTAGATCAATCGTTGCAGGAAGAAGCCACATGTTTTTGGTATCAATTTCGCTAACTGCATCTTCAGTTGAAACATTATCATCCACAAGGCAGTTATATGTACTCAACTCACACTGAGTCTTATCATAGCCAACACCTGTTGTGGCATTACCCTGTGCATCAAGATCAACAAGAAGTACCTTATAGTTCTTCTCTCCCAATACTGCACCAAGATTTACTGCAGTTGTTGATTTACCAACGCCGCCCTTTTGGTTGATGACAGCTAGAATCAATGGTTCCCTTGATTCATCTTTTCTTTTTGCTTCTTTGAAATTCACGTCGTCCCTCTCTGTAGATCTTCAATCAATGTTTGAAGGAAACTGACCTTGCACCTAATATACACTACTTCCTCCCTGTGTTTCACGTGAAACAGATTGAATTACATCACGTTCATGTTTCACGTGAAACATGGGATGATTTCTAATTTAACCAAGAGGCTTCTTTTGAGCTATACCATTCCTTCGAGGCAATTTGATACAAGCTGGTCCTGTTTTCCTATATACATATATGTTTCTCTCATATACCTCACTAATATATATATGTCTCTTCGAAACAAGTTCAAGTCCAAGCTTATCTGCAACTTCTTCGAGTTGCTCAGGGGTTTGTTCCTCTTCCTTTCCACGAAGAGCTATAAGCTCTCCTCCTGGAACCAGGAGAGGTGTCGCAAGCTCCATTACAACAGGAAGGGAAGATACAGCACGTGCAATCACTGTTGTAAAGTGCTCCCCTATCTCACGAGCTAAGTCTTCGCTCCTTAGCCCTCGTGCTTTGATTTGATCACTTAAGGCAAGCTCCTCAATCATCTCCTGCACGGCCCTTGCTTTTTTCTGTACTGAATCGATAAGAACACCTGTTCGCCCTGATGCAATTGCCAGAGGAACACCGGGAAATCCTCCTCCTGTACCGATATCGAGGAAATCACCCTGTTGTCGAGAAAATTCCTCAAGACAAGAAAGGGAATCTTCTATATGGAGAAGCATTCCCTTTTCTTCTGTATCAATCCTCGTCAGATTGAGTTCTTTATTCTTTTCTATGACTAATGTGAGATACGACTGTATCTGTTGTTGTTTTTCTATATCGAGCGTGTCGAAAATCATGCGGGGGCTACAACAACATGTCTGTTCGGCTCTTCACCAACAGAGTAGGTCTCAACGCGCTCATCATCACGAAGAGCCATGTGCACGAGACGACGCTCGTAGGGATTCATGGGACGCAGGCTTACTTCCCTGTCCTGACGATCAGCGCGTGAGGCAGCGGAATACGCGAGAGATTCAATCTTTTGGCGCTGTCGATGCTTATAGCTCTCTATGTCAATGGTGATGGGATATCTATATCCAAGCTTGCGGTTGGTTATATTGGAAACAAGCGTTTGGATGGCATCGAGCGTATGACCTCTTCTACCAATGAGAATGGCAAGATCACCGCCGACAACATCAAGGATGATTTCCTGTTCATCACCCTCATATTCGTTAATCTCAGCTCCCTCGGCATCAAAGTGGGCGAGAATCGTACGCAAGACCTCTATTGCAGTATCTGCGACCTCATCAAGGTCCTCTTCGCTGCGTACTTCATCTTCTTCGGTGATTTCCTCGTCGATGTTGCCGTCGTCATCAATATCGACGGACTCTTCAACCTCGAGTTCTTCTTCGATCTCAAATTCCTCACTCATGGTGCATCCTCTACATTAGTGTTTCTTAGTAGGGCGCTTTTTCTTTTCACGACGCTCTACATTAACTTTAATAGGCTTTACAGGAGCTGCTTCTTCCTTTTCCGCAGCTTCTTTCTTGAGAACACGCTGTGTAATAAGCTGCTGCACGAGTGCAAATCCAGAGGAAAGTGCCCAATACAGCATAACGCCAGCAGGCGAAATAAAAGCCATCCAGGTAAACATGATACCCATGATGCCCATCATCATGGTCATTTGACTTCTGTTCTGAGGGTTTTGCTTCATCTGCAAAATCATGGGTGTAACAGACAGACCGATGAACAAAACCATCATGATGATATACGGAATGGAGTAGACAATGTCCTGATTAAAAGCATCAGGTACCGTTTGAGTTAGATTCGGCAGAATGTTGTAGAAGCTAACGGAAAGTTCTCCACCGGCATACTGCCCAATCTTGTCGCGCAGAACCTGGAACAGGATGATGAAGATAGGCATCTGAATGAGCATCGTCAAACAACCGGCAAGAGGATTAAAGCCCGTCTCCTGGTAGAGCTTTTGCATTTCCTGCTGAATCTTGACCTGATCGCCAGCATACAGCTTTTGAATCTCCTGCATTCTTGGCTGTACCTGTTGCATTTGAAAGCTGGACTTGAGTTGCTTCCTTTGGATAGGGAAGAGAAGCAGACGAATGATGAGAGTTACGATGATAATCGCAAGACCCCAGTCACCCACAAGCTTGGCGAGCTCGTAGAGTGCGGCTGCACAGCCATTAAGAATTCCATCCCACATAAATACTAACCTCTCGACGGATAGTAATCACAAATCACGGTACCGGATCATATCCACCTGGATGCCAAGGGTGGCAGCGGCAGATTCGTTTAATCGCCATCCATGATCCCCTGATAAAACCATAGCGTTGAAGTGCAATCATAGCGTATTCGGAGCAGGTAGGCACGTACCGGCAGGAAGGAGGAAACATCGGAGAGATATATTTCCGGTAAAAGCTCACCAGGGCGAGTGCCACACGTCGCGGAATCATACGTAGACAGTGTATGACTTTACCTGCGCTCATTCATGACTCCTAGTTTGAGAAGGCTCTTTCTTGCCTGCTCAACTATTTCTTCGTGCCTCTTGTGTGCGACGGGTTTTCTCGCAAGGAACGCGACATCAAACCCTTTCCACGGAGCACCAAGACTACGCGCTACCTCACGCATAACGCGCTTGCAACGACTTCTGAAGGGAGCGGGACCAAGCTTTTTGCCAGCAATAAAAGCACATCTGCCAATAGTCCCTGCTTCATTCTCACAAACAAGAATTGTCATAGAAGACGAAGTAGAGCGCCTCCCCTGTGAGAAGAGACGCTCCACATCCTCTTTACTCTTGATCGTGCCCTTCATGGGGTGTCAGTCCTCAAAATGAAGCTGACGAAGCCGGTACTAGACCGTCAGGCACTTACGACCCTTTGCACGGCGTGCCTTGAGAACGTTACGACCACCACGCGTGGCCATACGAGAGCGAAAACCATGACATTTTGCGCGTTTACGTTTATTGGGCTGATAGGTACGCTTCATTACAATTCCTCCTAAGGGAAACTCCCTTATACTTCTCGATAAGCTTCAAAATTGTAATATGGCTAAGAATGGCGAGTCAAGAAATTTTTATGATTCAATTCAATCACTATAAATCTCTGTGAACAGGTGCTTTGACTTATTCCCAAGTTATTCACATTCTCTGTGCGTGCCTTTGTTGAAACTGTGGATAACTAGCTAGTTTCTACACACTTATATGGTGTTTTCCCCACCCTATGAGCCTTTTTCCTCTCTTTTCGCCTTTTTACCTATCGTTTTCCAGAGATACACATCTTCTTTCCTCATTGAGATAAAGGTTTTCCACATCAAAGAACATCTGTACGTGTAAAACTAATCGTTTCTTTTTCTCTGTACTGCGTTTTTCAACTTGACATCAGTTTTCCATTCATTTTTCCCCGTTCCTTTTTCCAGTTTTCCCTGATTTATCAACATAGGTGGAAAATAATGTGTATAACTATGAAAACACCTGATAAACTATGTGAAAAGTTTTTCATTTCATGTGGTAAAAATTTGGTTTCGTGCGGTTATTTGCTACTCTAACCTCTTGTCAATGGTGGTTTTGTTTGTGGATAACTGCCGGTTTCCATAAATGATGAAAAGGAACAGCTAGACGTGGGAAACCTCGAAACTGACATCCCTGCGCTCACCCCTACGCGCATCGCGATATACGATGATCTTCTCGCGGCACCCCGCGTCATTGATATAGAGCCAACGGACATCTCTCAATACATAGAGGAGATTGCATCCAAAACATATGAGCTGGCTCAGCAGAAGGGCAGCTCCATCCCCTATACCGTCATCAAGGAAGTCTGCGAGAACTTCATCCACGCCCAGTTCCGCGACCCATGTATCTCGATTCTCGATAACGGAAACACGATCAAATTCACCGACCAGGGTCCGGGTATTGCCGATAAACAGCGTGCTCAGCTTCCCGGTTTTACCTCGGCAACGACCGAGATGCGCAAATATATACGTGGAGTCGGTTCAGGTTTGCCAACGGTAAAGGATTACCTGCGTTTTTCGAATGGTCGTCTCATCATAGAAGACAACATCAAAGAGGGTACGGTCGTCACGATTCAAATCGACAAGAGCGCTCCGCAGGCAACTCCCGTTGTGTATCGCGAGATGCCAAGCAAGCCAGGAGAAAAACGCAGACCATAACCTTTCGGAACGAGAATACAATATTCTCATCCTGGCCCAGGAGATGGGCCTCATCGGACCGACGGAAGTCGAGCAGAACCTCGACATAAGCCTCTCGACAGGGCACCGCGCCCTCAACAAGCTCGAGAAGATGGGACTTCTTCAGAAGACCGAGGGTGGAAAGAAGAGAATGCTGACCGATCAGGGCCTGGCATTCCTGAGCAGATAGGGTTTTTGAGATGGACAAAGACGAAATCTGGAGCAAGACACTCGCCCTCCTTCTCGAAAATACGGACGAGGAGGATCCAAAGACCGTCTTTCTAAACCTCCTCACCCCCGTCGGAGTCTTTGGAGATCAATTCGTCTTGCTTGCAGAGAGCACGCCCGTCGAATCATGGGTAAGGAAAAACTACCTTGGCGAGATGCAGGAAAAGCTTCTTCAGGTCACCGGCACCCCAATAAGCATCGGGTTGGGTGTTAACACACAAAAGGACGCACCCCAACAGCAAGCGACAAATACGCAGGTCACAGCAACACAAGAACCAATGCAGCAAACAGAGCCTGACTGGATGAACCAGTTCGTCGACCCGTCGAGCATTTCGAACCAAGCCCCGTCCTCGACCATGCCCGCAGCCGAGGAGGCAGGACGTGTAGGAGGAGAATACGCTTCGTCTCCCACAAGCGGAGAGGAAGCACTCTTCTCAAAGTGCACCTTCGACACCTTCGTCGTGGGCAAATCAAACGAGTTTGCCCGTGGCGCTGCCCTCGCTGTCGCAGAGCAACCGGGAATCGCATATAACCCGCTTTTCATCTACGGAAATTCGGGCTTGGGAAAGACCCATTTGCTCGTCGCAATCGCAAACTACGCGATGCAAAACTTCCCGCGTATGGCTACACGATATGTGTCGGCTAACAAGTTCCTCAACGATTACGTCGAGGCCACGCAGCGTAACCAATGGGGAACCTTCAACAGCAAGTATCACCAGGTAGACATCTTGCTTGTCGATGACGTCCAATACCTCGAAGGTAAGGACGAAACCATCAATCAGCTGTTCAACATCTTCAACGAGATGACCAACCGCAACAAGCAAATCGTGCTCTCTGCAGATCGTGCCCCAAAAGACATCGACATGGACGATCGCATGCGCTCGCGCTTCATCTCGGGTCTGCTCGCAGACATCAAACCACCAGATTACGAGACGCGCCTGGCCATCTTGAAAAACTACCTCTCGCGCGTGAACCAACATACGAGCTTCTACGGAAACATCCCCGATGACGTGCTCGGATACCTTGCAGAGGTTGCGACTTCAAACATCAGGGAGATGGAAGGCGCCATCACGCGTCTCGTGAGCAACATGACGTTGCTGAAGAAGAACAGCATCAGTATCGAGGAAGCTCAGGAGCTGCTCCAGGATTTCTTCCCGACCATACAAGACAAGCAAATCGACATCGCGCTCATCCAAAGCGAGGTGGAGCGCTTCTTCAAGATTTCGCATGAGGACATGATTTCGGGAAAGCGCTCGAAGGGCATCACGACCCCGCGCCACATCGCAATTTACCTCTCCCGTTACATGACGGAAGAGTCCCTCGAGTCAATCGGAAAGAAGTTCGGAGGTCGTGACCACACGACGGTCATGCACAGCGTAAACAAGATAGAGCGGGACCAGAAAGACAATCGGATACTATTTGACCAGCTCGAGCAGCTGACTTTGATCATCCAGGAACGTTGCTAACGTGGATAACCCCGTAGAAAACCAGTGAATAGAAGGTTGAGGAACTCTTGATAAGTTTTACCCGCTAAAATGTCTGTTGATAACGTAATCGGTTTTCGACAAGAAACGTCAATCGGAAAAGAGGGGCTGAACTGGTAGAAAAGAAGTTTTCCACTAATTCACCTGTCTTATTATGATTATTAGATATATATAAATAAGAACTAATAATAATAGGGGAGAGAAAACGTGAAATTCAGAATCTCAAAGGACGACCTTCTGAACGCCATTAACATCGTATCAAAGGGCATGTCGTCGCGGTCAACACTTCCCATCCTCTCGGGCATCCTGCTCGAGACCACCGACCAGGGCAAACTCGTCTTCCAGACGACCGATCTCGAAATCTCGATCAAACACGCCACCAACGCAAACATCGAGGAGCCCGGCCGTTGCGTCATCCCCGGTAAGCTACTTGCAGACATCGTCAAGAGCCTCCCCGACGCATCTATCGAGGTCAGCACCCAAGACGAGCAGGCACACATCACCTGCCTCGACTCGTCCTTCACACTCTCCGCACTCAATCCTGCGGATTTCCCCTACTTCCCGCAGGTCAATCCTTCGACAACCATCGTGCTTCCTCCCGCAGAGCTTGCCGATGCCGTGCGCTGCGTTGGCAAGGCAGTCTCGCGCGACGAGTCTCGCATCATCCTCACCGGTATCTTCTTCGCCGTCAAAGACGGTGTCGTGACGCTCGCCGCAACGGACTCGTACCGCCTTGCCGTGGCGGAGATTCCCGTTCCCAACTCCGACGTCAACGATTTCTCCGCCATCATCCCCGGTAAGACCTTCGATGAGGTCTGCCGTCTGGCCCTCTCGAGTGATTCCGTCTCGGTCGGATTCTCCGAAAACCAGGTTCTCATCACCTTCGGCGAGACGATCTTCGTGAGCCGAAAAATCGAGGGTACCTACCCCAATTACAAGCAGCTCATTCCCGCCGATCACGAGGTGTCGATTCAGGCGGATTCGCAGGCGCTCATCACCGCCATCAAGCGCGTCGCAATCCTCGCGCAGTCCCACACCCCCATCAGGTTCCAATTCTCTGCCGAGGGTCAAAACGTCACCATCTCCGCCAACACCGCAGATGTCGGTGGGGCATCCGAGGTCGTCGGTGCCGAGGTAGATGGCCCGAGCATGGAGATCGCCTTCAACCACCAGTACATCCTCGACGGACTCAATATGATCAAGGGCGACGTGCTTATCGAGCTGCAGTCCTCACTCAAGCCCGGCATCCTCAAGAGCGTCGACAAGGAAGACTTCCTGTACCTCGCCATGCCCGTCCGCCTGAACTAGCGACTGGTCTTCACTCGCACGATGGCGCTCAAGATCACAAGCATCACCCTCGACAACATACGAGGGTATAAGCACCTGTCCCTTGATGAGCTGGGCAATCTCGTCATCATCGTGGGGCCAAATGCCGTTGGCAAGACGAACGTCATCGAGGCAATCCAGCTCCTCACCTCCGCATCATCCTTTCGCAAGCCCTCGTGGACGGAGCTCGTTTCCTGGGACAATCGACAAGGTTACGCTCTCATCCACCTAGAGGAAGACAAGCGACACCTCGAGCATCGCCTTGTCGTATCCGAAAACGACCATCTCTACGAAGTCAATGGGAAGAAGAAAACACCTGCGGCAATTCGCGGTTCCCTTCCCTGCGTGTTGTTCATTCCCGATGATCTTCAGCTCATCAAGGCATCCTCTGCCCGTCGCCGCGATGCCATCGACGCCCTTGCCGTGCAGCTTTCGAAAAACTACTCCTCGCTCAAGAGCGACTATCAGCAAGCACTCAAACAGAGAAATCTCCTCTTGAAAGAGGGCATACACGAGGGGTCGCTCTTCGATTCCTGGGACGAGTCCTTCTCCGTTCACGGCGCACGTCTTTGCCTTGCCCGCTGGCGGCTTTTTGATCGCCTTTTTGCACGAATGACCACAATTTATGGCGACGTTGTGCCCCAAGAGCGCCTTGCGGCACGTTACATCCCTTCATGGGAACGTTTTGATAGCGAACAACGCCAGATCGGCGACATCGACCAGTACGAACCTGGGGACGACTCATCGGCCCTTACCCTTGAGGAGCTCCAGAGAGAGCTCCTCAAGCAATCGCAATCCCTGGCAGAGGCGGAGCTTCGTCGTGGGATATCGCTCGTAGGTCCCCACAAGGACGAGATGGCCTTCTTCATCAATGAGAGAAACGCCCGCCTTTTTGCTTCCCAAGGGCAACAGCGCACAATCGTTCTCGTGATGAAACTCGCTTGTGTCGAGCTTGTCAACGAGCTTATGGGAACTGAACCCGTCCTTCTCCTCGACGATGTCATGTCCGAACTCGACGAGAAACATCGCAACGCCCTTACGGCCTTCATCGAGAAAAACGTCCAGACCTTCATCACCACGACAAACCTTGACTACTTTTCCCCTGACATTCTCGATCACGCCACCATCGTGCGCGTGCCTATTGAGGGCACGCGCCACGAATACCGGTGAGAAAGCGGTCGGACAAGACAAGGATCGCCCCCTAACCACAGTCGAGAAATCTCCACCGATGCAGCACCCTTTGATGCGTTATAGTGAACCAAGCACCTAAACGAACATAAACATGGCATGGGGGTGTGTGATGACGGGGTATGACATCGGTTCGGAAATAGAGGGAGTCGTCCGTTCCCTCCAGCGTAACAACCCCGACCTTTCCGCGACGGCGCGCGTAAAACGCGCCTGGAACCTATCCGTCGACAAGCGCATTGCCGAGCATGTCACTGCCGTTTTCGTCGTACCCAATACCGCTGCGAGCGAAGTCATCGTATACGTCGACAGCTCTATTTGGGCGACAGAGCTCAACATGCAGTCAGAACTCCTGCGCCTCAACCTCAACATAGAGCTCAACAAAGATGCCGATGAGCCTTCCAATGTCATGAGAAAGGCCGAGCAAGTCGAGAAGCTCACCTTTAAGGTCTCGAAGGAGCAGTATGCCGCCCGCGATCGCCGTCTTACGACGCTCCAGCTCCTCGAAGCCGAGGATGAAGATTATCGCAAGGCCCAGCCTGTCGCGCTCGACGAAGAAGAGCTCTCGGGTCTCGAAGAAGCACTCTCCCACATCGAGAATGACCAGCTTCGCGATACCGCCTATGCCGCCGCCAAGGCAAACCTCGAGTGGCAAAAGGGCGTCGATAGCTTCAGGAACCA
Source organism: Coriobacteriaceae bacterium (assembly GCA_025992705.1). Lineage (NCBI taxonomy): Bacteria > Bacillati > Actinomycetota > Coriobacteriia > Coriobacteriales > Coriobacteriaceae > Coriobacteriaceae bacterium. The sequence continues at coordinate 304,459 of DAJPGJ010000001.1, read as the reverse complement.
ACGCCCGGCATAAAATGAGACAGTTGCTCAGAGCAACTGTCTCATATTCTTGACCAGACAGATCCGCCCCGGCGACTTTTGTCTGGTTCCCATGATTTCCTATATCTTCCACTACCCACGACAAAGCAATTTAAGCCATTTCAAGCCTTGGAACACTGAATTTGGTGGTTACCCCCATACATGGAGCCGAAAAGCCCTTAAAACACAAAATATTGTGTTTTAAGGTAAAATCACCTGATAAATGCACTAGAATGTGCCGAGCATTCATGACAATGGTGGAAGCGTACCGTATGGTGCGCTTCCTGTAGTGTTAGGAGAATGATGGCTGAGCAAGAAACCAGCTACGGCGCACAAGACATCCAGATTCTCGAAGGTCTGGAGCATGTCCGCAAGCGTCCCGGCATGTACATCGGCTCGACGGGCCCCAAGGGCCTGCATCACCTCGTCTACGAGGTTGTCGATAACTCCGTCGACGAGGCACTTGCCGGTTTTTGCAACCAGATTGACGTAACTCTCAATGAGGATGGATCCTGCACCGTCGTCGATGACGGCCGTGGCATCCCCGTCGAGGAGCACCCCAAGCGCAAGAACATGTCGACGCTTGAGGTCGTTCTCACCATCCTCAATGCCGGCGGCAAGTTCGGCGGCAGCGGCTATAAGGTTTCCGGTGGTCTGCACGGCGTCGGCGTTTCCGTCGTCAATGCCCTCTCCTCGAAGGTCGTCGCGCAGGTCAAGCGCGATGGTGCCATCTGGGAGATGGAGTTTTCACGTGGCAAGACCGTTCAGAAGATCATCGAGGTCGGCAAGACCGAGAAAACCGGCACGACCATCACCTTCTGGCCCGATCCGGAGATTTTCCAGACCGTCGAGTTCGATTACGAGACGCTGCGCATCCACTTCCGCCAGACGGCCTTCCTCAACAAGGGTCTCAAGATCGTCTTCTGCGATGCCCGCGGCGAAGAGCCCAAAACCGAGATCTTCCAGTATAAGGGTGGCATCATCGACTTCGTCAAGTACATGAACGAAGGAAAGACCGCCCTCAATGACAAGCCCGTGTACTTCGAAGCCGAAAGCGAGGCCGGCGAGGTCGAGATCTCCATGCAATGGACCGAGACCTACTCCGAGAACGTTCGCTCGTTTGCCAACAACATCGACACGACCGATGGTGGTACGCATCTCGAGGGCTTCCGCACGGCGCTGACCAAGACCATCAACGAATACGCGCGCAAGAAGAACCTTCTCAAGGAGAAGGACGAGAACCTCTCCGGTGAGGATTGTCGCGAAGGTCTCTCCGCCGTCATCTCCGTGCGCTTGCACGAGCCGCAGTTCGAAGGTCAGACCAAGGCCAAACTCGGCAATCCCGAGGTGCGCGGTCTTGTCATCGGTGCCGTCAACAAGGGTCTCGCCGAATATCTTGACGAGAACCCCAAGCCGGCGAAGATGATCGTGCAAAAGGCCATCCAGGCTGGCAAGGCCCGCGCCGCCGCCCGCAAGGCCCGTGATCTCACGCGCCGCAAGGGTGCGCTCGAAGGCGCCGGACTCCCCGGCAAGCTCGCAGATTGTTCCGTGCGCGACCCAGCGCTCACCGAGCTCTACATCGTCGAGGGTGACTCCGCAGGTGGCTCGGCCAAGCAGGCGCGTGAGCGCAGCTACCAGGCCATTCTTCCCCTGCGCGGCAAGATCCTCAACGTCGAGCGCGTGCAGGAGCATCGTGCGTTGTCCTCGGACACCATCAACTCGCTCATCACGGCCATCGGCACGGGCTATGGCGAGGGATTCGACGCCGACAAGGCACGCTACCATCGCATCATCATCATGACCGATGCCGATGTCGACGGCGCGCATATCGCCATCCTGCTGCTCACCTTCTTCTTCCGCTTCATGCCCGAGCTCATCAAGCGCGGTTACATCTACATCGCATGTCCGCCGCTCTACGGTCTCAAGAAGAAGAATTCGCGTACCGGCAAGGTCATCCAGTACCTCTACAACGACGAGGCACTCAAGGAGTGCATGAACAACCTCGACAATCCCGAGAAATACGATGTCCAGCGCTACAAGGGTCTCGGCGAGATGGATCCCGAGCAGCTCTGGGAGACCACCATGGATCCCGAGCGCCGTACGCTGCGACAGGTCGAGATTTCCGACATGACCGAGGTTGACCGCGTTGTCAACGAACTTATGGGAAACGACGTCGAGTGCCGCCGCACCTTCATCACGGAACATGCGGCCGATATCGACGAACGCTTCCTCGACATCTAAGGAGGGATGAACAATGGCAGACGATATCTTCAACAACGATAACCAGGAATCCCTCATGGGTGATGACGAATTCACCGAGGTTGAGGCGACCATAATTGAGGATGACGAAGCAGGCGAGCAGGAGGAAAGCCTCGAAGCCAAGATCAATCACGGCATCGGAACGCTCGACATCAACGTCGGCAAGGTTTCCGAGACCGACTTCGCGCGCGAGATGCGCACGTCGTTCCTCGAGTACTCGATGTCGGTCATCGTGGCCCGCGCGCTTCCTGACGTGCGCGATGGCCTCAAGCCCGTCCATCGCCGCATCCTCTACGCAATGAGCGAGAGCGGCATCACGCCCAACAAGCCTCACGTCAAGTGCGCCCGCCCCGTCGGTGACTGCATGGGTAAATATCACCCGCACGGTGACGCGGCCATCTACGACACGCTCGTGCGTCTGGCCCAGGACTTCTCGATGCGCGTGCCGCTCATCGATGGTCATGGTAACTTCGGTTCCATCGATGGTGATTCCGCCGCAGCCATGCGTTATACCGAGGCGCGCCTGAACAAGCCGGCCATGGAGCTACTCGCCGACCTCGAGAAGGAGACCGTCGATTGGCAGCCCAACTACGACGAGTCGATGCAGGAGCCCAAGGTGCTCCCCGCACGCTTCCCGAACCTGCTCGTCAACGGTTCCGCCGGCATCGCCGTCGGCATGGCGACGAACATCCCGCCGCATAACCTCGGTGAGGCCATCGACGCGACCATCGCCGTCATGGAAAACCCCGACATCTCACTCGACGAGCTGCTGCAGATCATGCCCGGCCCGGACTTCCCGACCGGTGCGACCATCATGGGCCGAGCCGGTATCCGCGAGGCGTACGAGACCGGTCACGGCTCGATTACCATCCGCGCCAAGGCCCACGTCGAGAAGAGCACCTCGGGTCGCAACCGCATCGTCGTGACCGAGATTCCGTACCAGGTCAACAAGGCCAAGCTCATCGAGAAGATCGCCGACCTGGTCAAGCAGAAGACGGTCACGGAGATTTCCGGACTCAACGACGAGTCGGACCGCAAGGGCATGCGCATCGTCATCGACCTCAAGCGCGGCGAGGAACCGCAGGTCGTGCTCAACAAGCTCTACAAGCACACGCAACTGCAAACGGGCTTTGGCATCAACAACCTTGCCTTGGTCAACGGCGTGCCGCATATCCTGAGCCTCAAGGACATGCTCTACAACTACATCGACCACCAGGTCGACGTCATCCAGCGTCGCACGCGCTACGAACTGCGCAAGGCCGAGGAGCGCGCCCACATCCTCGAGGGTCTCGTCATCGCTCTCGACAACATCGACGAGGTCATCTCCATCATCCGCTCCTCGCGCGATGACGCCGAGGCCCGCGCCAAGTTGATCGAGCGCTTCGGCCTCTCCGAGGTGCAATCCAACCACATCCTCGAGATGCGCCTGCGTCGTCTGACCGGCCTCGAGCGCGAGAAGATCGAGACCGAGCTCGCCGAGCTGCGCGAGAAGATCGCCTACTACAAGCGCGTCCTGGGTGACGAGAACCTCGTCAAAGAGATCATTCGCGACGAGATGCTCGAGATCAAGCGCCGCTATGGCGACAAGCGCCGTACCGAGATCGCCGACGAGGCGCGTGACCTCGACATCGAGGATCTTATTGCCGACGAGGACATGGTCGTCACCATCACCCGCAGCGGCTACATCAAGCGCCTGCCGGTGGCCACGTACCGCCAGCAGAAGCGCGGTGGCAAGGGCATGAGCGGCGTGAAGCTCAAGGAGAACGACTTCGTCGAGCAGCTCTTCATCGCATCGACGCACGATTACATGCTCTTCTTCACGAGCAAGGGCAAGGTATATCGCCAGAAGGTGCATCAGATTCCGCTTGGCAGCCGCCAGGCCAAGGGCACGCCTGTCGTCAACCTGCTTCCCATCGAGGATGACGAGAAGGTCGCGACCGTCATCAACACGCGTGACTTCCCCGCCGACGAGTATCTGCTCTTCGCGACCGCACACGGCATGGTCAAGAAGACGGCCTTCGACGCGTATAAGAACGTGCGCTCCAACGGCCTCATCGCCATCAACCTGCGCGATGGCGACGAACTCATCGCCGTGCGCCGCGTGGCTCCCGGCATGAAGGTCATGATGGTCAGCAGCGCTGGCAAGGCCATACGCTTCGACGAGTCCGAAGCGCGCCCCATGGGTCGCGACACCACGGGCGTCCATGGCATTCGCATCGACGTCAAGGGCGGCGACCGCGTGCTTGGCATGGAGATCGCGCCTGACGATAGCGACCTCTTCGTCATCACCGAGCGCGGCTACGGCAAGCGCACCAAGGTCACCGAGTACACCGAGCATCATCGCGGTGGTGGCGGCATGTCGACGATCAAGATGACCGACAAGAAGGGCAAGATCGCCGCGATGAAGATCATCAACGAGAAGCACGAGATGATGATCGTGTCCGAGGAAGGCGTCGTGATCCGCGTGAAGGCGGGCGACATCTCCGAGCTTTCGCGTGCCACCCAGGGCGTCAAGGTCATGAACGTCGACGATTCCGACCGCGTCGTGGCAGTTGCACGCGTGGCCGGCGGCAAGAAAAAGAAGAAGGAGATCATCGAAGGCCAAACCGAGCTTCTCACTGAGGAAATCTCCGGCCAGATGAAGACCGAAGTCCCCGCCGACGTGGAAGACGACATCGACGAAGACGAGATCGACACCACCGACTAGTAGCCGCAAGTGACTAGGATATGAGACAGCGTGCCAGGCACGCTGTCTCATAGGGGCCGCTCGTGTCGTTTGTGGGGCACTTCCGCGGAAACGAGGAGAACTTTCTCGAATATTCGCTTCCCAAGGAACTAAGATTGTGGCAGTATACATGCTCGCGTATTTGCGCGGGCCTTTAGCTCAGTTGGCTAGAGCGCACGACTGATAATCGTGAGGTCACAAGTTCGAATCTTGTAAGGCCCACCATTCTAGGTAATAAACGCCCCGGCGTGGGCCGAGTCGCCGCCGGGGCGTTTATTGATACTAGGACGCAATGCGCACCAGACAAATGTCGCCGGGGCGCTTTTGTCTGGTTTCGAGACACGTGTCTCACCACGGGGGTATAGCTCAGCTGGGAGAGCGCGGGCTTTGCAAGCCTGAGGCCAGGGGTTCGAGCCCCCTTACCTCCACCAATACATTAGAAACGGGCACCCATATGGTGCCCGTTTTGCATCGATGCTTGTTCTAGCGGCGATGACGATTCCCGATTTAGGGCTCAACCATCCCCACCTTTCAACACACTAAAGATTCCGCAGGTCAAGCACATATCACGACTCGCGCCGCTTTCATGCACGCATGTGCCAACAACGACCGTGTGTGTCATATTTGGTACATGCGTTTATCTAAACTTGACTTATACTGTTAGCTCACGTGCACGTACAGCGCATGATTCAAGGAAAGAGGTGCCTTGTGCGCAAAGGCAATGTCATAACCATCGCGGTTCTCGCCATCTTGTCTCTCGTGTTCCTGTGGCTTTGGAACGCGCTTGGCTTCTCGTTCACGGATCCGGTCGATCTTGCTATCACCATCGTTTGGTGGGTTGTCATCATTGCCGTCGTCATTGCGATTGTCGTGACCGAAAAGCGCCGTCGCGAGCGCATCCGCACGGTCTTCGTTGCCGATGGGGTTCTCTACAACTGCGAAAGCGGCGTGATTCGCCTCAACAACGCGGCCGATGCCAAGAACTACGTCAAGGCAATCAGGCATGCGCTCAATAATCTCGATTACGGTGCGGAGGCAAAGCTCAGCCAAAACCAGCCGCGTTTGCGCTTCAAGTACATCGTGCGCTCCAAGCGCTTTTCCGACGGTGGCAGGACGTGGGCAGGAGAGCTTGTCAACGTGAGAAACCCGCAGGAAAACAGGGACTTTTCCGGTGCCGAGCAGCTTGCCAAGCTCATCGGCGCGGGCATGGAAAAGGATGCTCGCTAACGCAGCAGTCTCCAGTACCCCGCCTTTGCCGACCCCACGCGGTCGATAATCCCCAGCTCTCGTAGCTTTCTGAACGATCGCCGCACCGTGCTTTCGCTCACACCAAGCAGCTCTGCAATGCGTGGTGCGGTGGCGCGTCCGTTGGCGCGCAATGCGCGGAGCACGAATTCATCTGTCGATGTGAGGTCGAGGTTGTTCGCCGCGGCGATGGAGCGTTGCGAAAAGGGAGCGCCACGCAACTCGTCTCCGGTTGCAAGTCCGTCAAATATGGAGCTGGCGTTTTGTGCGGGTGGTTGAGGACTGGCAGGCTTTTCGTTGGCGCTCTCGAGAGCCTGGCCTTGCGCGGTTTGTTCCTGCTCAGATGCGACACGGCGAAGGTCTGCCACGTCTTCGGGACGCACAACCATGTTCTCTTCCACCGCAGCGTCGTAATACCAGCATGCCCCACGATACTTGATGGGATGGTCGGGGTTTCCCGCCGGAACGACGACCTCGAGGCAGAAGACGGCACCGTCGAGCACGGGCTCGGTCACGCAGACGATACCGAGCTCCTTTTGGGTGATGCGAGGGATCTGCTCGAATGGCTTGCGCATGCGCGTCAGCCCCCTTGCGTAGTCCTTGCCCGCAGAATCGACGAGCAGCACGCCACCGCCAGCGTTGGCGATTCCGCAGATGAGGGCGATGTGTCCCTGCTCCCACGAGTCCCGTTGTACGCGCAATGTGTCTGCAGAATCGGGCATGCCGGCATCTCCCATCATCGAAAACGGCTTTTCGAGGCTACCATTTGGTTGAATGAAACAGCCGTTCAAGGCGCCTATAAGGTCATTACCCTATCATTATACTATCAATACCCTGTCAAAACGAAGGCGCCGATTGACTTTCTCTATATAGTTGCGGGTATCGCGCGTCACATCGACGCACAGGAATCACCCACACATTGCTTTGGTTGATGGCAGCGGATAAGGGGCAAGCATGAACAACTTGGAACGCATGATGGATGTGAAGAGGAGCATGGCGGCAAAAGTGATCGCGGCGTTTATGTCCGTGGCACTTGCGCTTACGATGACCAACGTCTCGCTCTTCGCAGGTTACGCATGGGCTGACGAAGAGCCCGAGCAGACGGCGGAGAATACCGCCGGGAATGCTCCCGAGGAGGAGACGCCCGCACCGGAGATGCCTGCCGAGGAAACCCCCGCTGTTGTCGAGGAAGATGCCGAGGATGAGGCAAAGCCCGCTGCTGAGGAGCCTGTTGAAACTCCCGCTACCGAGGAGGAGTCCGTCGTCACCGAGCCGCAGAGCAATGCCTCTGTGCTTATGGTTGCCGAAGAGACGATCGTCCATGAGGCGCTTGCGATCGCGCCGATGGGCAATCCTGATATCAAGGACGATAAGCCCAGTGCTACCAAAACCATAGCCTTGACAATCCATTGCAACAAGAAAGAAAAACTGAAATGTCCGACCAATGAATGGAACGTCAATCACGTTGCGGGAACATACACCGAGTGGAAGCCCTACGGCGCTGCCCTCGAGGTGATAGATGATGAAAACGCATACGTTACCGCGGGAAAAGTCACCGAAGCAACCATTACTCATGATTGCATCGGGGATCACGGCCTTTGGTGGCGCCACAGAGTAACGTTTGAGATTACTGTCACGCACGATCTCGTTGATGTCGAGGCCAAAGAGCCCACCTGTACCGAACCTGGCAACGAAAAAGGCCAAATGTGCACCACGTGTGGCTGGACAGATGTTAAGACCATCCCCGCCACTGGTCATACCGAGGTCATCGATGAGGCCGTTGCCCCCACCTGCACCGAGACCGGACAGACCGAGGGAAAGCACTGCTCGGTCTGCGGCAAAGTCACTGTCGCTCCGTCGCTTCTTCCCTCCCTCGGCCATGACTGGGATGAAGGTGAAATTACCACCCCCGCCACCTGCACCAACACGGGAATAAAGACCTTCACCTGCTCTACTTGCAACGAAACCAAAGAAGAAGTTACCCCCATTAATCCCGACAACCACAATCCGATTGCCTATGAGGATGTTGCCGCGACTTGCACCAAGACCGGTTTCACCGGCGGCACCTATTGCGAGGCCTGCAACACGCAGCTCACTGACCGCACCGTGACCGATATGATTGAGCATGACTGGGATAACGGTGTCATGACCCTTGAGCCCACGTGCAACGACAGGGGCGAGACGACCTATACCTGCAACACCTGCGGTACCTACAAGGTCGAGGAAGACATTCCCGCTCTTGGTCACGATCTCGAGGATGTTGCGGCTGTTGATCCTACCTGCGAAAGCGAAGGTCACGAGGCTGGCAAGAAGTGCGTTCGCTGCGATTATACCGAGGGGCTCGCGATTATCGGCGCTCTCGGTCATGATCTTAAGGAAACCAGCCGCGTTCCTTCTTCCTGCAATATGAACGGCTACATCCTTAAAGAGTGCACGCGATGCGATTATTTTGAAGATGAGGAACTTCCCCTCGACGAAGATGCCCATAAGCTTTTTACCGTTTCGGGATATGCTGCCACCTGCATTGAGGATGGTTTGACTGACAAGGTCTATTGCGCTCATTGTGGCAAGGTTATGAGCGAAGCTACGGTCATTCCCGCCACAGGCCACACCGAGATTACCGATGCTGGCAAAGCGGCGAGCTGCACCGAGACCGGTCTGACCGAGGGCAAGCACTGCTCGGTCTGCAACGAGACCCTCGTCGCCCAGGAAGAAATCCCCGCCACGGGCCACACCGAGGTCGTCGACGCCGCCGTCGCTCCCACGTGCACCGAGGCCGGCCTGACCGAGGGCAAGCACTGCTCGGTTTGTGACACCATTCTTACCGAGCAGGAGGTCATCCCCGCCACCGGCCATGCCTATGGCGAGTGGACGGTCGTGACTCCAGCGACGATTGACGCCGAGGGTCTCGAGCAGCGCGTTTGCGCCAACGATCCTGCGCACATCGAGACGAGGACCACCGACATCCTTCCTGCTACGACCATCACCTGGTACGACGAGGACGGCACGACCGTGCTCTCCACCATGCGATACACCCAGGGCACCGTCGAGCCCAGCTTTGCCGGCGAGGCCCCCGTCAAGGCAGAAGACGCCGACTACACCTACAGCTTCAACGGCTGGGAAAACGTGACGAGGACCGATTCCGTCATTGCCTACAGGGCTACGTACACCGCGACGGCCAAGCCACAGCCTCCCGTCCCCGTGGATCCCGAGGATCCCACCCCCGTCGATCCGGTAGGCCCGACGCCGATTGACCCCACTCCGGTGGACCCCGTCGATCCGACGCCGGTAGATCCGACCCCAACCCCGGATCCGACGCCGACCCCCGATGATCCGACTCCTGTTGACCCCACCCCGACCCCGGATCCTGCCCCCACGCCCACTCCTGACGGCGACGGCACGGGCACGGGTACCGACGCCGGTACGGGCGCTGGCACCGGTACGGGCACTGCAACCACACCCGCGGCTCCTGCCACGACCGTGATTCCCGATGACGCGACACCGCTCGCTGCTGCTCCCGCCGCCGCACCCACAGCTGCTGCCCCCGCTGCTCCTGCGGCCGAGACCATCGCCGACGACGCTAACCCCCTGGCCGCCTTCCCCGGCGAGGAGACCATCGACGACGAGGGCAATCCGCTCGCGTCCTTCGAGCTGGCTCCGCAGTGCTGGGTGCACTGGCTGATGCTCATCGGCATCATCGTCACCGCCTTCTATGGCATTGGCGTTGTCACCAACCGTCGCAAGGACATCCAGACTGTTGACGAGGTCGAGGCAGAGGTGATGGGCCAACGCCCGGCGCAGCGCAGCGACGCCCGTCGTTCGCAGGAGGCCTAAGCCAACAATCCGTGCGACACATCTATCGCAAAGGATGCGGTCCCAATCGGGGCCGCATCCTTTTGCTTGAGCACCCTTTCTTTTTCGCGTGGCTTATCGCCCTGCTTGCCCCGTTCAGGGCGCTCGAATCGACAAACAGGCTGCACATACTGTGAAGATGCCTATAATGTGCAGGAATATCGCAACCGACACGCATTGGGGAGAACATGGAGTTTGTCGGAACCTTCTGGGCGCTCGTGCCGCCCATCGTCGCCATTGTCCTGGCGCTTATCACCAAGGAAACCTACACGTCGTTGTTCGTCGGCATCGTCGTGGGTGCGCTTCTGCTCGCGGGGTTCGACCCGATCAACACCGTCAACTACATCATTGTCGGTGAGATTGGCGAGGGAGAAGACGCCATGGCGGTCGGCTTCCTCAACGCTATAAGCGACCCATGGAATGCAGGTATTTTCGTTTTCCTCGTGATGCTCGGCATCATGGTCGCGCTCGTCAACAAGGCGGGTGGATCGGCGGCGTTCGGCGCCTGGGCGGCCAAGCACATCAAGACGCGCGTCGGCGCACAACTCGCCACCTTCGCCCTCGGCGTGCTCATCTTCATCGACGATTACTTCAACTGCCTTACGGTCGGCGCGGTCATGCGTCCCGTGACCGACGAGCAGAAGATCTCGCGCGCCAAGCTGTCCTACATCATCGACGCTACCGCCGCGCCCATCTGCATGATCGCCCCCATCTCGTCCTGGGCAGCCGCGGTTTCCGCCACGGCAGCCGACCTGGACTCGGGTATCACGGGTATCCAGCTTTTCATCCAGGCGATTCCCTATAACTTCTATTCGTTGCTCACCATCGTCTTCGTCATTGTCATCGTTGTCATGGGCTTTGACTATGGCCCCATGGCACGCGCTGAGATTGAGGCATACCGCGATGGCATGCTGGGCTCGCTCGGCAACGAGGAAAAGCTCGACAATCCTCGTGCCAAGCTCATCGACATGCTCATCCCCATTCTCGTCCTCATCGTATGCTGCATAGTCGGCATGATGTTCGTGGGTGGTTTCTGGGATCCCGAGGCCGAGGGCTTTGGCGACCTTGCCCTGGCGTTTGGCAATACCGACGCGTCCGTCGGCTTGCCCTGGGGCTCCATCATCGCGCTCGTCTTCACCTTCATCTACCTGCTGTGTCGTCGCGTCATCACCTTTGGTGATGCGGCCGTCTGCATTGTCGACGGCTTCAAGGCGATGGTGCCAGCTCTGCTCATCCTCACCTTTGCGCTCACCCTCAAGCTCGCGACGAGCGCGCTCGGTGCCGATGTCTTTGTCGCCGGGCTCATGGAGGGTGCCGCTGCCGGGTTGTATAGCATGCTCCCCGCGATCATCTTCCTCGTCGCCCTGGGTCTTGCGTTTGCCACGGGCACGAGCTGGGGTACCTTCGGCATCCTCATTCCGATCGTGCTGCCCATCTTCACCGGTCAGCCCGAGCTGCTCACCATCGGCATTTCGGCGTGCCTTGCCGGCGCGGTTTGCGGCGATCACTGCTCGCCCATTTCCGACACCACCATCATGGCGTCTGCCGGCGCCAACGTGAACCATATCGTGCACGTGCAGACCCAGCTGCCCTACGTGCTCACGGTGGCCGCCATCTCGTTTGTGTGCTTCGTCATCGCCGGCTTCGTGCAGAACTGGATCATCTGCCTTGCCGTTGGCATCGTGCTCGTGGTGGGTGTGCTCTTCGTGCTGCGCAAGACCATCGGCAAGCGCGTGACAAAATGAGACAAGGGGACAGGTACATCTGTCTCATTTCTAGGTCAGAGGAAGGCTGGCATGACTAACGTACTCGAGTGGCTTGAGAAACGGGCGCAGGAAATGCCCGACAAGGTCGCGTTTGCCGACGAGCACGACGAGGTAAGCTTCCTCGACCTCATGCGGCGCGCTCGTTCCGTTGGCTCCTATCTCGCCGGCATCGTCGATGAGCGCAGCCCCATCGCCTGCTACATGGAGAAGAGCACCCAGACGCTCGCTGCCATGTTCGGTGCCGTCTACGCACGGTGCTGCTATTCGATCATCGACGTGCGCCAGCCGGCCTCGCGCGCCCGCGCCATCGTCGACAAGCTCGCTGCTCCCGTCGTGCTTGCGGATGCGAAGAACTTCGATGCCGCATGGGAGGCCTTCGATGGCTACCTGGTGATATGCCTCGAGGACATTGTCGATACGCGTGCCGATAGCACCCTGCTTGCCAAGCGCCGTGCCGCCTCGCTCGACACCGATCCGCTATATATCAACTTCACGTCGGGTTCCACGGGCACCCCCAAGGGGGTCGCCGTGAGCCATCGCTCCGTCATCGACTTCATCCCATCGTTTACCTCGATTTTCGACATCACGAAAGACGACGTGCTAGCAAACCAGGCGCCCTTTGACTTCGACGTGTCGGTCAAGGACATCTACGGTGGTCTCGCCACGGGCGCGACCGTGCAGATGATCCCGCGCGAGTATTTTAGCGTCCCCGTGAACCTCATGGACTTCCTTGTCGAGCGCGAGGTCACCGTCTGTACCTGGGCCGTGAGCGCCATGTGCTTCGTCTCCATGATGGGCGGTTTCGAGTATCGCGTGCCCACGACGATTCGTGCGGTCATCTTCAGCGGCGAGGTCATGCCGCCCAAGCAGCTCGCTGTTTGGCGCGAGGCCTTGCCCGAGGCCATGTTCGCGAATGTGTACGGCCCCACCGAGGTAACCTGCAACTGCACCTATCACATCATCGTGCGTGACTACGCAAAGGACGAGGTCATTCCCATGGGCAGACCCTTCCCCAACGAACGAGTCTTCCTTCTTGACGACGATGATCAGCTCGTTGAGGAGCCTGGCGTTGAGGGCGAGCTTTGCGTTGCCGGTACCTGCCTGGCGCTCGGTTACTATAACGATCCCGAGAAGACCGCCGAAGTCTTCGTGCAGAATCCCCTCACGCAGGCATTCCCCGAGACGATGTACCGCACGGGCGATGTGGCCATGTTCGACGAGGCGGGGCGATTCGTGTACCGGGGTCGCAAGGATCATCAAATCAAGCACCTGGGCCAGCGCATCGAGCTTGGCGAAATCGATGCCGCGGCACACGCGGTCGAGGGCGTGAAGCGCGCGTGCACGGTCTACGAACCGCGCAAGAAGCGCATCCTCATGTTCTATGCCGGCTCTTGCGACAAGGAAACCCTTGCCGATGCGCTCAAGACGTCTTTGCCGCAATACATGGTGCCCAACAAGATTCGGCAGCTGGATGGCATGCCCCTCACCAAGAACGGCAAGATCGACCGCCAGGCGCTCCTCGATATAAAATGAGACACATTGGACAGGTACATCTGTCTCATTCATGAATGAGACAGATGTACCTGTCCAATGTGTCTCATTCACTCGCTTTGAACGGAGGACGTGACATGAACAATAGCGAGCTTCTCGAGATTGCCGAGGAATACGGCACGCCGACCTTCGTCTTCGATGTGCGCGAGTTCTGGCAGCGCCTCGACAAGATCGCCGACATCTTTGGCGAGGACGTACGCCTTTGCTTCGCGATGAAGGCCAACCCCTTCCTCGCGGCTGCCGCGGCCGATCATGGCGAGCGGCTCGAGGTGTGCAGTCCCGGTGAGCTTGCCATCTGCGAGGACGTTGGCATCTCCGCAAACCAGATTGTGTACTCGGGCGTGAACAAGCAGGCTAGCGACATCGCCCATGCCATCGCCTACCGCGTCGGCGTGCTCACGGCCGAGTCGAAGCTCCATGTCGAGCTCATCGAGCAGTGCGCGGCACAAGCTCAGACCACGGTGGACGTGTTGCTGCGTCTCAATGCCGGAAGCCAGTTCGGCATGTCGAAGGATGACTTGCTTGAGGTCATCGACCGGCGCGAGCAATATCCGCATCTCAACATCGTGGGGCTGCACTACTTCGTGGGCACGCAGCGCAAGAAGCTCAAGCACCAGATTCGCGAGCTCGAGAAGCTGCGTGCGCTGATTGCAGAGCTGGAAGGCGAGCACGGCTTCGAGGTACAGCGTCTCGAATATGGCCCCGGTCTGGCCGTGCCGTACTTTGCAGACGATGACTTCACGGACGACCTTGCGCCGGCCCGTGAGCTGGCCCCATACATCCAGGAGCTCGGCCGCGACGTCGAGCTCACGGTCGAGATGGGCCGCTTCTTCGCCGCCTCGTGTGGCACCTACCTGACGCGCGTGGTCGACCTCAAGGAAAACGAGGGGACGAACTACTGCATTCTCGACGGCGGCATCAACCACCTCACCTATGTCGGGCAGATCATGGGCCTCAAGGTGCCCGTGACCGCGAATCTCTCAGCGCTGGCCGATAGCGTGCGCGAGCGCGATACACGAAGCTGGACGCTCTGCGGCAGCCTCTGCACCGTCAACGATGTGCTCGTGCGCGAGGTCGAGCTCGATTCGCTCGAGATGGGTGATGTGCTCGCGTTTGCCAATGCCGGTGCGTACTCTGTGACCGAGGGAGTTCATCTGTTCTTGAGCCGTACCATGCCGCGTGTGGTCTTGCGCTATGATGGCGGGTGCGAGCTTGCCCGCGACTTCATCGAGACGAGCACGCTCAACACGCCGCGAAAATGAGACACATGTGCCTGGCACGCTGTCTCATATCGTAGACATTTGACCCGATATGAGGAGTATCTAATGGATGACATCACGCTTGAGGCTATCATCGACTTGCTTAAGGACGTTGAGGAAAACGTCGATTACGAGAACTGCACTGCGCTTGTCGACGAGCGCTTCCTCGACTCCTTCGACATCCTCGCAATCATCAATGCCATCGACGACGAGTTCGACATCGCCGTGCCAGCCAAGGAAGTCGTCCCGGCCAACTTCAACAGCGCCCAGGGCATCTACGAGATGGTGCTGCGCCTGGCGGAAGAGGAGTAGCGGGCTCTATCTGCAAGAATTGCCCTAGGCGATGCCCATCGCACAATCTACCGCGATGGGCTCTATCGCCTCGATGTCATCGCGATGCTCCTCGAGCGATTTCCACATGTCGACCTTGGCCTGCATGTTCATCCAGAACTGCGGGGTCGTGCCGAAGAGGCGCCCCAGGCGCAGGCACATGTCAGGGCTCAGTGCACGTTTCTCGCGCACGATGTCGTTGATGGTTTGGCGGGTGGCCCCGATGCGCTGGGCTAGGCTTGCGACCGTGAGTCCGAGCTCGGGCATGTACTCCTCGCGCAGGAACTCGCCAGGATGGATTGGCTTGCGCGAAACCACGATCATCTCGTCATCCATGAACCCTCCTCAGTGATAGTCGCAAATCTCGACGTCATACACGCCGTCATCAGCGAAGCGAAAGCAAACGCGCCACTGATCGTTGATGGAGACGGCATGTTGACCGGCACGGTTGCCCGCGAGCGCGTGCAGCCTGTTTCCTGGGGGCAGACGCAGGTCGAGAAGCGTCATCGCGTTGTCGATGAGCTCGAGCTTCCTGAGCGCGCGCCGCAAGATGTCCAGCGGGAGCTCCTTGCTCTGGCCCGTTTCAAACAGAAGGCGCGTGTCGCTGCTGGCGAAACTCCGTATCATGCAGTCTCCAATCCTTTTGGAGTGTAACATGTAACGTGACACGTTACAATGCGAAAGGGACAAAGCCCCTCATCATCCCAACTCGACGAGTGCAGCGTTCCAGGTTGTCATTTCGAGCGGAGGCGCGAAGCACCCCCCTGTCATTTCGAGCGAAGGCGCGAAGCACCCCCTGTCATTTCGAGCGAAGGCGCGAAGCGCCGAAGTCGAGAAATCTTACCCCCCCCCCATCATGTAGCTCGCCGCACTTTTCCAAACTCGTGTAAATTCCGAAATGCATTCCGGATTTCTCACAATTAGGGGCTCGCTCCTCAGCTTGCTGCCAAGAGTTGATGGGTGGGCAATGTACAGGGCTACTACTGCCAAGAACTGTGGGTTGGTGGCCACTCGGCGCCCGATTCTGTGACCACATGTTCACAAATCTTGGCAAAACGAGGGATTTCGCAGCCATAACCCCACAATGTTTGGCACCCGCGAGGGTTTCGGTCACGCCTTCGGCGTCTGCAGGAAAGCGAGCATGTCCGCGCAGGTGAATGCCGGACACGCGCTCTTCCCCAGCAGCGTCGTGTCATTGGTGACGAAGTAATCGGCCTTGCTCGTCTCGACCGCCGTGAGGATGAGGTTGTCCTCGAAGTCACCGTGCAGGTCGTGCATATGCTCGGCAAGCCAGATTTGCGGCTCGCCGATGGGTACCGCCACAGCTATGGCGGTCATGTTACGAAGACATCCCCAGGCTGTGGCCTGTATGGCTTGCGCACGGGCCTGGGTGAGCTGACCCTCGCGCTGACGAATCGCCTGCTTATGTTCGGCACAAAACAGGTAGTAAAAATCCTTTATCGAGGTAGATGCGTAAGCGATGGTGAAATCGGCCTTCTCCAACAAGTCCATGAGAGTCAGGGCATCTGGATGATTGGGGCGGGCGGCATCATAACAATCGAGCCATATGTTGGTATCAAGTAGTGCAACGGGGCTGTCGGTACTCATAGTAGTCCTCTGCTTTCCCATCGCTCTCGATACGCGAGCTCCTTGAGCTCGTCGTATGGCAGAGGATCTATCTCACCTGGTGTTATCCCCATCTCTTTATAGAAATCCTCTACGATCTTTTGCCCTTCGGCGATGAGATCCAGCTTTCGCTGAACCTCCTCGCTTAGCGGCTTGTCTTCTTCGAGGAACTTCAGGTCATGTTCGAGTTTCAGGGGGTTGTTCTTGTTGCGCGCGGCATAGGACCACACTGCGCGCACCATTTGGGCGGGTGAGATTCCTATACTCTCGAGAGCGGCGTTGCCCTCAAGGCGAAGCTGCTCGTCGATGCGTACGTTCATCTGCGTCATGGCCATGACCGCCACCTCCTTTGAGAGAAGTATAGCATGAGGGTGGGAGTGCTATACGAATGATGGTCCACGATATTCGAATGAAAAGGCCGAGACTCCTCGACTTCGGTGCTGCGCCCCTCCGCCCGGAATGACATTGATGGTCTGTCATCCCGGGCGAAGCGAACGAAGCAGTCTTCCCCTGTCATTTCGAGCGAAGCTGCCGAAGGCAGCGCAGTCGAGAAATCTCACCCGCCATGTCCGATTCTGCTCGGCAAAAACTCGGTGATTCGACCGAAAACGTTCGGCGTTTTTGTTAGATTCGCCTGCAATTATGGGGGAGCAAGATTATGCCGCTGAAGCTTGGAGGATCGATGGATAGCAAAGAAATAGAGAAGCGCAGGTTGGCGCTCGATGACCACATGCATCTTACGGGGGACGGCGTGGAATTCTGGTACGCGCGAGACATCATGAACGTTTACGGTTATACGAGATGGCAGAACTTCGAGGTGGCCATAAACCGAGCGAAGATATCGCTTGAATCAACAGAAACTCCCGCTCAGAACCATTTTACTGAGGCCAGCAAAATGGTCCCTCTTGGGAGTGGCGCGGAGCGATCGGTAAAAGATTATATGCTCACGCGCTATGCCTGCTACCTCATCGCGCAAAACGGCGACCCGCGCAAGGAGGAGATTGCATTTGCCCAGAGCTACTTCGCCCTTCAAACGCGCAAGCAGGAGCTCATCGAGCAGCGCATGTTGGAGTTGCGCAGGCTCACGGAGAGAGACGCCCTTACGGAGTCCGAGAAGGTGCTCGCCGCCATAGCCTTCGAGCGAGGCGTGGACCAGCGGGGGTTTGCGACCATTAAATCAAAGGGGGACGAGGTCCTGTTCGGCGGAAACAACACGAAGGCCATGAAGAAACGCCTTGGCGTGCCCGAGAAGAAGCCCCTTGCCGATGTTCTTCCCGACGTGACCATGGCGGCCAAGAACCTTGCGAACTCAATGACGTCATATAACACCGAAGCGAACGACTTGTACGGAGCAAGGCAAATCGGCGACGAGCACCTCCAGAACAACAGGAGCGTGCGCGGCACTCTCGTGGCACGCGGCATCAAGCCGGAGGATCTGCCGCCGGAGGAGGACGCGAAGAAGCTGAAGCGCAGGGTGGAGGCAGACGAGCGAAAGCTCAAGCAAGGCGCATCAGGGTTTGGGCCCACGCCGCAGGACCTGTAGGTATAGACCCCCCTGTCATTTCGAGCAAAGGCGCGAAAGCCGCCCCCACTGTCATTTCGAGCGGAGCTGCCGAAGGCAGCGCAGTCGAGAAATCTCTTGACAATCCATCTGCAAGCGCCAGTGACCTGCCCGAACCGCTTGCCGCTATTCTGCCATGTTGCGCAACAAAATCTCGAAATACGCCTGTAGGGTGAGGTCGCTAAGTCGAATTGTATCGGCAACGTGAACCTCCTAGAAAGGAGCACTCATGAAGAAGCTCTCAGCATTATCCCTATCGCTTGTGCTTGCGTTGAGCATGACGCCTATTACCGCCTTCGCGGCTGGAGGTGCGGGAGCACAGAATGATGCCAGTGATTTGCTAGTAGCACAGCAAGCCACAAGAGAGATTAGATTGGTGAGCGGCGTTTCGACCGAAGAGCTAACTATCAGTTCGGGCGAGACCATAGACTTTGTATTTAACTTGGATAAGGATTCCACGGTTGGATTCGTGCTATATCAGAAATACTCGTCAGGTGAACGCCCCTTAAACGCTGTCTTAAAAGGCGCGAATAGTGACAGTCAGATTTTTTGGCAAATTCCCAAATCCACCCAAACCTTCGAATTCTATCCTTTTTACTTAAATGCTGGCGAACAGCATTTCCAGTTGACGTCGTTTAGGGACGTGACGATCTACCTCACCATGGAATCTGAGGCACATCAGGACATGACGTCAGGTTATGAGATGGAGCCGAACAACACGTCAGATTTTGCTATGCCCATTCAGGTTGGGAGAACCTATCTCGCAAACACCTATAATCCGGATGGTGAGGAATTTGCAGCAGGCAAGGCGGAGGGTGTTACTGGTAACGACACCGATTGGTTCTCCTTTACTGTTGACGCTGTTTCAGATGTGAACATTCCTTTTGTGACCACGGAAAGCATTTATTACGCGGTCAGGAGAGAGATGGGTGGAGATCCCTCGCCCATCAAAGCGGGTGAGACCGCCCCGGGCAACTCAAGTAACATCATCAACTGTGGTCGCCTCGAGGCCGGTACTTATTACCTGCAAACTAGCGGAAACGGAGACGCTTGGAAGAAAGGCTACGCATTCAGCATCATGGCGGATCCTATAGATGATCCTGCTCCCGACAACCCTTCGAATCCGACGGATCCCGATCGCAATGTTGCCCACGCAACCACCAATTCACCACTGACTGATCTCGCTTGGACGGGGAGCCCCATTACCCCGAAACCAACAATCGAGCTTGATGGGGTGACGCTTAAAGAGGGAAAAGACTACACGCTTTCATATGAGAATAATATCGACGAAGGAAAGGGAACAATATATGTAAATGGCATGGGAGATTACACGGGATCGCGTAAATTCTACTTTACGATTAAAAAGACTAGCTCTACTCCTCCAGGTGACTCCACATCCGACCCCAAGCCGGATGATACCGACAAGCCGGACGCGAGCGACCCCGAGCCCGTCTCCACCGAGACCATGTACCGCCTGTACAACCCCAACTCAGGCGAGCACTTCTACACCTCCTCGCCCGTCGAGCGCCAGGCGGTGATCGAAGCCGGCTGGAACGACGAGGGCGTGGGCTGGACGGCACCTACCTCCGGCATCAAGGTCTACCGCCTGTACAACTCCTTCGCCGGCGAGCACCACTACACGACCTCGGAGGCCGAGCGAGACATGCTGGTCGGCGTGGGCTGGACCTGGGAGGAGGGCGGCTGGTACTCGGATCCAAACGAGGCCGTTCCCCTGTACCGCGCCTACAACCCCAACGCATACGCCAACAACCACCACTACACGCTCGACTGGGGAGAGTTCCAGACGCTGCTTTCCCTCGGCTGGGTCGACGAGGGCGTCGGCTGGCACGGCGTGAAGTAGCAAGAATCTACAAATCAACGCACGTAGAAAGGGGCACGTCGAAAGGCGTGCCCCTTTGCTACATCCTCACCCTACACAATCATCCCTCCACAGGATATACTTGTCATGTATACTTGTCTTATCGAAAGGCATCACAATGGCTCAGCTATCGCTTTACATGGATGAGGTAACCATGGCCGGCTTGCGCGAAGACGCCACCAAGCGGGGCATATCAATTTCTGCATACGCGCGCGAGGTACTCGAGACGCGCAACACACGAGATGCCGCCGGATGGGAAAACGGCTGGCCGCCGGGCTTCTTCGATCTATATGGCAGCTGCCCGGATTTCCCCGAGATCGAAGATCTTGAGCCTGCTCCTGTTGAACCTTTTTTTGCCTGAGGATGAGCCATGTATCTCATTGATAGCAATATTCTCATCGACTTTCTCCGGGGTAAGAATAAATATGCGCTGCAAATGCTCAGGACGAGTGATGCGGGCATATTCAAGATTCCCTCTATCGTCAAGGCGGAGCTTCTCCTGGGTGTCGAGAAATCGAGTGACCCAGGCAACAATCGTCTCAAGGTCGAGTTGCTCCTGCTGCCCTTCGAGACGCTTCCTTTCGACGACCGCTGCGCCTTGCACTACGCTCGTCTGCGCGCATATCTCGAGGGCAAAGGAATGGGCATCGGCGCAAACGATTACATAATCGCAGCTTGCGCCATGGCATATGGGGCAACTGTGGTTACTAACAACACGGCGGAGTTCGAGCGAATCCCTGGTCTCTCCGTCGAGCAATGGGCCGAAGTGCCGCTCCAATAGAATCTCGCTGATTGACAATTAACCACAGGCGGATAGGATGTCCAAATGACCGAAGTTATCTCGTCCAAATGACCGAAGTTATACAAAACACCTGGTCAAATGTATCCTCAATAGGAGGCGAAGGATACGATTTCGCCTCCCCCTCACTTCACACCCGCAATCACCACATACCGCGTGTTCTTCCCAAACACGAGCTCGTCGCCGGGCTTGAGCGCCACGGGAGCGCTCGTCCATCCCTCGCGCTCGTCGGCTGGTGGCTCCACGACCGTCTCAGAGCGGTCCGCACCGCTCACCAGCACGGTGCCGTTTCTCGACCCCGCGCCCTCGACGTACCACGCGCCCGCATCGTCATGCCAGATGCGTGCATGATGGCGAGAGGCGTCGGCAGCCACATTGCTCAGGCCCTTTCCCGTCGCAAAGGCGCCCACCTCGATTTCGCTTGCCTCGGTGGGGTCGAGCCAATGAGGAGACCCCACCACGTAGCCGTCCATCACGCGCAAAAGGCCCAGAATCACGGGCCTCTCTGCAAACTCGCGAACCCTCTCGCCGCTAATCTCCTTGGAACGCGGCGTGACGAGGGGCGTTGTCACGGGGCTTCCGTGAATCTCCTCGGCAAAGTCGAGTGCACCGGTCGTCGCCTCGGCCACACTGGCGCTCAACGCAGCTGTTACGAAGTGCACCATGGCGATTTCCACGCGTTCTTCCACCCTGAACTCATCTTCCCTGTCCAGCCGTGCGAGCATGTTGAGGTAGGGCGCAGGGTTTTGCCCGCAATGGGTCAGTGCATCCACCATCTCATGTCCCGCAGGTCCCGCTATCATTGCCATAATTTCCCGGTTGTTCATGTGCTTCTTGAGTCTCGAGACGATGCGCATGGCGCACTTTTCCGGGCTGATGAAGTAGTCTCTCTTCACGGATTCCGCGGGGGCGTGGACGAGGTAGCGCGAAATCCACGTTCGGTCGTTCGACCTGCTTATGGGGCTCGTCCCACCCGGCATGGGGTTTTCGGAGAGAATGAGCGTCGCAAGGTCCTTATAGCTGATGTGTCCGCACCTCTTCAGGATGGAGAAGAGCGCACCCAACGGTGTTGATATGGTCCGTGCCATGAAGAGCTCCTCTTGTTAGCTTCGGTTCTTCCGGCGAGCGAGCGTGATAATTGCCGATGCAACTGCGAGAACTAGGGTGGCACCCGCGGCTACGACGGCTCCCCAATGACCGCTTCCCCCGGTCTCAGCATCCTGTTTCTGGTACTTCGCTTCGGCATCCACGCAAGGGGTGACCGGACATCCCCAAAAGCCGTTTCTGATGTTCGCGCCATAGGAATCGACAAAGCGCGAAAGCGCCTTCTCGACATCTCCTGCGGTTGGCCGGAGTGCCTGCACAGGATTGAGGCAGGCAAGGAGCAGGGATTCGAGCTGATCATCCACTGTGCTCAGGATTTTTGCCAGCTCTCTGTCCGGTGGCCTCCTTCCGCAGCGCGCAACCGCCTCTTTGACGAGGCGCGCTGTCTGCGTTTCGTGACCGAGCGCCGCCACAATATTGCCCGATGCTTTATGCACGCTCGTCAATCTTCGTGGTCGCCGTTCGGTTTTCTGCAGATAGTAGGAACGGCCCCGCCCCTGCCTCTCGAAATTGAAGGGTGCGTGACCATCCAGCAGCAAGAAAAGCACGCTTGCGGCGGCATAGACATCCACGGCGGGGTTCCTGCGCAGGGTGTCGATGTTGGCGATATCTTCGGTGAGCATCTCGGGAGGTGCGAAATCAGGCGTTGCTCCCCGCAGCACACCATATTTCTGCGTGATGGACGCACGCTGGCCAGGGAGTATCGCTGACCCGAAGTCCACGAGCTTCAGGTCAAAATGCCCCATGTCAACTTGCTCCTCGAGCGTATGTACCGACGTGTCGATCATGATATTGGAAGTCGAGATGTCGCGATGCACGACGCTGTTCTCGATGATGTCCATGCGGGCGAGGAGCGCGAAGAGGTCGCGCCCCAGCTGCGCCGCCGTCAACGGTGAGAGCCTTCCCTCGTCATCTACGAAAAGGTGTCTGAGTGCCGACTGTAGCGTCTCTCCTTCAATCCACTCCATGATGATGGCATCCTTGCCGTCCAGGCGCCCCAGCCCATAGAGCCGCGGAAACCCTCGCACGCCCGAGAGCGTGCGCAACGTCTGGTATTCCCGCATGAACGCCTCACGAGCGACGACATGGTCCGCCTCGTCGGCTGTCGTATCTGCAGGCGAGTCATCCATGACCTTTACGGCAACGGGACTACCCCAGATGTCCTCGCCATAGAGAAGCCTGCCGATGCCCCCGCGCCGACAGCGCCTTCTGTCGATAAAGAGAGAGGAAAAGCGTCGTGCATGATTCTCTTGCTCGGCTGGAGGTAGGATGTCGGGCGTGGAGAAATCATCCAGGTGAACGACCTGCAGCCCGGCTGTACCGTGCCTATCGTTCATTTCCGGACATGAGGGGTTTTCCATGGCGCGTGGTGTTGTTTTCTACTAAGAAGCGGCGGGTAGAGGGTGGCAAAAACCGAGCGGATCCAGCCCGCCCGGTAGAAATTGCGCAAATATCATATAGTGCAAATTCCGGATTTTGTTGCACAACAAACACAAGGTCAGCTGAGGGTCACGCCGCCTCTACCTCACACCCGCAATCACCACATACCGCGTGTTCTTCCCAAACACGAGCTCGTCGCCGGGTTTGAGCGCCACGGGCACGCTCTCCCACCCCTCGCGCTCGTCAGCCGGCGGCTCCACCACGATCTCGGAGCGGTCCGCGCCGCTCACCAGCACGGTGCCGTTTCTCGATCCCGCACCCTCGACGTACCACGCGCCCGCATCGTCATGCCAGATGCGCGCGTGCACTCCGGAGACGTCAGCTTCCACGTCGGTGATGGCACCCGCACCCGTCGCGAAGGCGCCCACCTCGATCTGCTCCGCGCTCTCGGCATCAAGCCAAAACGGCGCGCCCTTCACGTAGCCATCTACCACACGCAGCAGCCCGAGGGTCGTGTCCTCGTCGGCAAGCTGGCGCATCTGCGCGTCGTCGGCATCCTCGGAGCGCGGTGTGATAAGTGGCGTTGCCATCGCCGCGCCGTGAATCTCGTCTGCGAACTCGAGTGCGTATGCCGTTGCTCGCGCGATATCAGCGCTCAATGCCGTCGCTACGAAAAGCACCATGGCGATCTCCACGCGCTCCTCGGCCCTGAACTCGCTGTCCTTATCGAGACGCGCGAG
The DNA here is from genome assembly GCA_025992705.1 of Coriobacteriaceae bacterium. Taxonomy (NCBI): domain Bacteria; kingdom Bacillati; phylum Actinomycetota; class Coriobacteriia; order Coriobacteriales; family Coriobacteriaceae; species Coriobacteriaceae bacterium. The sequence goes on along the minus strand of DAJPGJ010000001.1, from coordinate 280,365 downwards.
CATGTTGAGGTACGGCGCGGGGTCCTGTCCGGCGTTCTTGAGTGCGTTGACCATTTCCTGGCCGGGAGCTCCTGCAATCAGCTCCATGATCTCGCGGTTGCTCATCGCGCTGCCCGCACGTTTCTTAAGCCGCGAGATGAGGCGCATCGCGCACTTTTCGTAGCTGACGAAGTAATCGTCGCGCACGGCATCTGCCGGCGCATGCACGAGGTAGCGCGAGATCCAGGTCCGGTCGTTTACGCGGCTGATGGGGCTCACGCCGCCCTTCACCGGCTCTTCCGAGAGGATGAGCGATGCCACTTCCTTATAGCTCATGTCGCCGTACCTCTTCAGGATGGAGAACATGGCTCCCAGCGGGGCCGTTGCGTTCTTTGCCATGGATCGTTCCCTTCTGCCTCTCCGCACGTTTACGCCGCGCGAGGCTGCGCCCTTTCGATGGGCGTCGTGCGTGCTCTGGCCATGATGATGTCGAAGGACAGCGCAAACCACGAGAGCGCTGCCGCGACGGCAAGTGCCCCGATAATCAGCCAAAACGGCGCAGCTGCGGCAAACGAGGTGGACAGCGTGAACGCGAGCACGGCCAACGTGCCGAGCACGACACCACCGCCTGTCCATGCAAGCGATGATGGCCTGTTCCGTGTCGCGAGGCGTGCGATGCAGCCGCAAAGCGCGGGAAGCCATAGCAGCGCGCCGATGGCCTAGCCGTTGAGTGGGCCGCTCCAGTGGATTGGCCCGAACGAGACGATCACCTTGCTCGCGTCCACGAGCACCGCGGTCACGATGCTCGTCACGAGAAGCAGTACGACCGCACCTGCGCCCACGCCGATGCTCCAGCGCCGCGATCTCTTCGCATTTGCTGCACGCGCGCGGCGCTCGAAGGCGCTATCGGTACACGAGCTCAAGGGTTGTTCCGCGAGGGCGTTCTCGACATTGCGTCCGTACGAATCGACGAAGTGCGCAAGGGAATCCTGCACCTCGCTTGCAAGTGGCCGGTATTCCTGGATGGGGTCGAGACAGGCGAAGATCACCTCGTTGAGTTGTCCATCCACTGCGGACAATGCGCTGACAAGCTTCTTGTCCGAGGGTTGCTGGCCGGTCTTCTTCATCGCTTCCTGGACGAGCGCTGCCGTCTGTGGCTCGCGCTCGAGCGTTGCGTCGATTCGGCCCGATGCCGCATGAGCGCCCTTCAAGCTGCGCGGCAGCTGCTCGGTCTTGCGCAGGTAATACGAGCGTCCTTCGCCTTCGCTCTCGCCCAGGTCAAAGGGCGTGCGCCCGCCGAGCAGCAGATAGAGCACGCTTGCGGCGGCGTAGACGTCCACCGTCGGGTTCTTGCGCATGGCCGAGACGTTGGCGACGTCCTCGGTCAGCATCTCGGGTGGGGCGAAGTCCGGAGTCGCTCCGCGCGGGGCCCCGTAGCGTTGCGTGAGCGACGAAGATCGGCTGGGCAGCACCGCCGAGCCAAAGTCCACAAGCTTCAGGTCGAAGCTTCCGGCCTCGGCCTGCTCGTCGAGCGCACGTGCCGATGTGTCGATCATGATGTTGGAGGTCGAGATGTCGCGGTGCACCACGTCATCCTCGAGAATTTCCATGCGCGCGAGCAGACCGAACAGGTCGCGTCCCAATTGCGCGGCGGTCAGGGGAGAGAGCCTGCCGGAATCGTCGATGGAGAGATGGCGAATTGCCGTGGCGAGCGTCTCTCCTTCGACCCACTCCATGATGATGGCCTCTCTGCCATCCAAGCTGCCCGAGCCATACAGGCGGGGAAATCCCTTTACGCCTGAGAGCGCACGCAAGGTTTCGTATTCGCGTCGAAACGCCTCGCTGGCAAGGTCGCGGGTGGAGGAGGGGGTTGCGGGGTCGGGCACGACCGCATCGTTCATCACCTTGAGCGCGACAGGCTTGCCCCAGGTGTCCTCGCCGTAGAGCACCTGGCCAAGGTTACCCTCACGGCAGCGGCTCTCGTCGATGAAGATCGTGGCGAAGCGACGCAGGTAGGCTTCCTGCTCGTCATCTTGCAAGGTTGTGGGTGTCGAGAAGCCTTCGATGTGAACAAGTCGCAAGCCGGTTGCGGCGTGCTCGTCGTGCGTATCCGGGTTTGACTGGTTTTCCATGGCGTTACTAGCGGTTTCTACGTGGGGATGACGATTAGAACTGGTTCAGGAGCTGACGCGCGTTTTCTAGCTCCTTGAGCGTGTATACGGTCTGGCCACCCGAGGAAACGCCAACGATGTGTCCCTCGACTATGCCCATGAAGCATTCGGAGTGGGTGGCAGGGTCGGGGCAGGCGCGTACTGCATCAAGGAAGTCGATGAGGATACGCGATGCGCTGCTTAGCATCGACCAGGTGTTGTTGATGGTGTTGTACTGTTTTTCGTATGCGGGGAATTTGCGTGCTCCATCGGCACACTTGCCCTCGTATGCCGATGCTTCAGAGATGCATTTGCGACTCAGTTCGTAAGCCCATGGCAAATCGTTCCACAGGTTCACATCGTAATCAGCGTATCCGCTCGGGCTCCATAATATGGGCAGGCCGGCAACGACGTTGGAGAGCATTGCGTAGTGGTCCTGGGCGTTGTAGAAATCGGCGGTAAGCTCGCTTTCCGCTGCCCGGAGCTCGCTTTCGTCTGTGCTCGGATCGACGGGGGGCTCAGTGGGTTGCGTTTCCTGGTTCGTGGTATCGCCGAGGGGCTCCTGTTCGCCTGCAGTGCTGGGAGCTTTCTGGGGATTCTGGGCCGTGATCTGGCCCTCTTCGTTTACGGCCGCGGTTGCCGTTGCGATGACATTGCCAAGTGAGGTTGCGCCGATGGGTGCCAGATTTGCCGAGGGAAGCGCAAGGCCACCTGCAGCATCGAGGGCGTTCGTTGCATTGGATGTGCCGTCTCCATCGGATGCGGCCGCGTTACCTGCGAGATCCGAGGCCGCACCGCCGAACAGGCTGCCCGAGTATGCGCTCAGGGCGGGGGGTATCGCAAAGGCGAACAGCGTGACGGAGCACGCCACGAGAAGCGTCGAGGCGGAAACGAGAGTCCTGTATGCTTTGGGGAGATGGCGAAGGAGGGCGCCAATCCCCGAAGAAGGTTTTGAGACCACGCGCTTGTTCCTCCAATGTGCGCATCATCTTGGACGTGCCGCGACACGCGGGGTGCCAGACCCCTCCATCGTGAAATGTTGCGCAAGTATTATATTTCGCTGCTTCTGGTTTTTGTTGCGCAACAGGATGATGCTCGGTGATGTGCGTGTTCAGGACAGCGTGCTCGGCGCATCTTCGGCTCACGCCGTCGCTTTTCGCCATTCCGCAAAAAAATCCAGAATTATGCATTGACAAAAAGTTAGCGATGTCTAATATGCAGTTAACAATAACTAACTACGGAGGTCATCATGACGTTATCGGATATCAAGCCGGGAATGAGCTGCACGGTCGTGCGTCTGCGCGACAAAGGCGCCACGCGCCGTCGCATCATGGACATGGGCATCACCAAGGGCGCCCAAATCAAGGTCGACAAGGTCGCCCCGCTTGGCGATCCCGTCGATTTGACCGTGCGCGGCTATCACCTTTCGCTGCGCAAGGAGGACCTCAACAAGATCGAGGTCGAGATGGCATAGCCATACGGTAAGACGAAGGGCTGGCCACCCCCCATGCCAGCCCTTCTTTTTGCATAGCTGTTAGCATTAGCTAACAAATGAGACGGCGGAGACAGCGTGCCCGGCACCGCGTCTCAAAACGAAGTCAAAACAGAAGAAATGCCGATGATTTGAGACACGGTGCCGGGCACGCTGTCTCCGCCGTCTCATAAAAGCAAGGAGAGGAAGAGAGCACGACATGGAAACGACCATCGCACTGGTGGGCAACCCCAACTCAGGCAAGACGACGCTGTTCAACCAGCTCACCGGCAACCACCAATACGTGGGCAACTGGCCGGGCGTAACGGTAGAGCGTAAGACGGGACACCTCAAGGCGGACAAGAACATTCGCTTTGTCGACCTTCCCGGCATCTATTCGCTATCGCCGTATTCGAACGAGGAAGTCATCTCCCGCAACTACCTGGCCGATGGTCACCCCGATGCCATCATCAACATCGTCGATGCGTCGAATCTCGAGCGCAATCTCTACCTCACCACGCAGCTCATGGAGTTCGGCGTTCCCGTCGTGGTCGCGCTCAATCAGATGGACATCGTCAAGAAGCGCGGCTACACCATCAAGTCCAAGGAGCTCTCAGAGCAGCTGCAGGTGCCCGTCGTCGAGATTTCGGCCCTGCGCGGCGACGGCATGAAGGAGCTCGTGGCCACGGCCGTGAAGGCTGCCCGCGAAGGTATCGCCCCGCAGCCCGTCTCGTTCACGCCCGAGCTCGAAACCGCGCTCAAGAAGATCGAGGACAAGCTCCCCAGCGTCATGCCCGATGACATGCGTCGTTACTACGCCATCAAGCTCTTCGAGCGCGACCAGAAGGCCATTGAGGAGCTCGGCACACACGTGAACTGCGACGACATCATTCTCGACGCCGAAAGCCTCTTCAACGATTCGTCCGATGCCATCATCACCAACGAGCGCTACCGCTACATCGAAAGCTTCATCAAGCGCGTTCACAGGCGTTCCATCACGGGCGCGACCATCTCGGAGAAGGTCGACGCCGTCCTCACAAACCGCATCCTGGCGCTGCCCATTTTCGTCGTGGTCATCACGCTCATCTACTACATCTCCATCAGCACCGTCGGCACCTACGCGACCGACTGGGCCAACGACGGCGTCTTCGGCGACGGCTGGTACCTTGACCCGGTTGCCATCGTGTCAACCGAGGGCACGGCGCAATCCGCACTCGACGCGGCGACCGAGCCCTACGACGAGGCGCAGACCGCCGTCAACGAGTACCTGACGCAAGCCGGCGAAGCGGGCATTAACACCGACGAGATCGCCGCCTTCATCGGCGAGGAAGCCGAGGAGGGAGCCGATCTCGAGTCTCCGGAGTTCCAGGCTGCGCTTGCGGGTTTCGAGCAGCAGGCTGCCAGCTCTAGCTTCGTGGCCGAATACACCTCGGTCGACGAGGAATCCTCAATGGAGACCGACTACTTCGTGTACTACGGCGAAGCGGGCGAAGAACAGGCGTTGGCTCTTGCCGATGCCCGTAACGAGGAAATCGCCGCCGAAGGCCGCGAGGGGTCTGCCGAGGCCGTCGTCTACAGCTTTGACGGCGAAGTCACCGATGAGGAAACCGGCGAGGTCATCACCCAGGGTGTTGGCGTCCCCGCACCCGAGGATCCGAGCGCCTACGGTATCTGGATTCCCGGCATCCCCGTCCTCATCGGCACCGCTCTCGAGGCTGTCGGGTGCGTCGGCTGGCTCTACGACCTCATCATGGACGGCATCGTTGCCGGTGTCGGCGCCGTACTTGGCTTCGTCCCGCAGATCATGATCCTGTTCTTCCTGCTGGCCATCCTCGAGGCATGTGGCTACATGGCTCGCGTCACCTTCATCCTCGACCGCCTCTTCCGTCGCTTCGGCCTGTCGGGCAAGACCTTCGTGCCCATGATCGTTGGCACCGGCTGCGGCGTGCCGGGCATCATGGCCTCGCGCACGATCGAGTCCGAAAGCGCCCGTCGTCTCACGGTCATGACCACGACCTTCATGCCGTGCTCGGCCAAGCTGCCCATCATCGCGCTCATCGCCACGGCCATCTTCGGCGGCGTGTGGTGGGTCGCCCCGCTCGCGTACTTCATGGGCATCGCCGCCATCATCGTCTCGGGCATCATCCTGCGCAAGACCAGGCCGTTCATGGGCAAGGTCACGCCGTACGTCATGGAGCTTCCCGAGTACCGCCTGCCGCGCTTCGTCGATTTGCTGCGCAGCATGTGGGACCGCGCCTGGGCCTTCATCAAGAAGGCGGGCACCATCATCCTGCTCGCCACGATCGTGGTCTGGTTCCTGTCCGGATACGGCATCTACGAGGGTCAGTTCATGTGGGTCGGTGAGGACCTGATGGATTACTCGTTCCTCGCGTACTTTGGCAATGCCTTCGCGTGGATCTTTGCACCGCTCGGCTTCAACAACTGGGAGTGCGCGTCCACCGTCATCACCGGCCTCATCGCCAAGGAGAACGTCATCTCGACGATGGCCGTGGTGTACGGCGGCGACCCCAACGTCGCGTGGACCAGTGCCTACATGGCGTCGCTTGCGGCGACGACCGGCTCCGTCTTGCTCGTTCCTGTCGCGGCCTTCGCTTTCATGACCTTCCAGCTGCTCTGCGCACCGTGCTTCGCGGCCATGGGAGCCATCAAGCGCGAGATGGGCGGCTTCAACAAGTGGTTCTGGGCTGCCATCGGCTGGGAATGCGGCTTTGCCTACGTCATCGCGCTGATCATCTTCCAGATTGGCGCCTGGGTCGTGACCGGTGCCTTCAGCCTCGGCACCATCGTCGCCCTCGTGCTCATCGCGGCGCTGCTCTGGGCGCTCTTCCGTCCGGCCAGCAAGCCCATGGCACCTGCGCAGGTGGACACGACTGCGAAGGCGGCTGCATAGATGAGACAAAACGCGCCGGGGCAGTTTTGTCTCATTGCCCCGGCTGCATAAAACGTTTACCCCTGGCTTCAGGACAAGTCTTCTTCATGGGCGGCTCCTCCACCCGCCCGCAAAATGTCCTCCCTCTCTCCGGGAAGCGCCCCTTACGGGGCGTTTCCTGCGTTGGCAGACAAAACTGCCCCGACGACTTTTGTCTGGTTTCATCTCGCACATTTAAGACAATTGACGCTTAATTCAACTTGCTGATATAGGTAAATTGCATGTAAAATACATGCATAATAAATATCGATGAAGGAGCACTTCATGCCGGCGTTGCAAGTAAGAGATTTCCCCGATGCCCTTTACGAGGACCTGCGTGAGTATGCCGCGCGGCATCATCGCAGCATGGCCCAGCAAACGGTGGATGCCGTCGATTGCCTGATACACGGCACCGCACCTGCGCAGACATGCGGATGTACAACTCCCGCATCATTCGACCTCACCTCTGTCCGGAAGTTGCGCATAGCCAAACGCGAGGAGGTGTTCCGTCGGGCAGCCGAACGCAGGACGCAGCGGCAAGACGGCCTTCCCAATCCGGTGGAGATGCTCGCCCAGGCTAGGGACGAGCGTGACGAGCAGCTCGAGCACGTCATGGCAAAGGTCATGGAGGACGCACGATGATTGTCCTCGATACCAACGCCGCCGTTGCGATTGCCATGGGCACCGACTTGGGCGACGCTCTTGTCATGTTGCGTAACCCCGACGAATGTGTCATCGCGCCTTCGTTCATGCATGCCGAGGTAGCTCACGTGATGAGCAAGTATGTGCGCGGGGGATACCTCGAGGTTTCGCAGGCTGTGGACTGCGCACGCGATGCCCTGCTTCTCGTGGACGAGTTTCGCGATGATGCCTCGCTATGGACGGAGGCCCTCACCGAATCACTGCGGCTCGGCCACTCTTCGTATGACCTATTCTACCTGGTGCTCGCTCGCCGAGAGGGGGCAACGCTGTTTACGTTAGATCGCAAACTCCAGAAACTCTGCGACAAAAATGGCGTCAATGCCGTTTGGCTCGACTGGAATTTTGGGTGAAGATTCTCTAGTCCAGCTGTCGCAGAATTTGCGACAGCTCACCAGACAAAATTGCCCCGGCGACTTTTTGTCTGGTCTACAACCGCGTGCTCGTGGGGGTCTCGGAGACGGGGCCGAAGTTCTCCTCGTACCAGGCGATCCACTTGTTCATCGTATCCTCGCTGACAGCATGCTCCATCATGCACGCCTCGCGATTAGCCGCCTCTTCATCCACGCCGAGCGCATCGATGAGGAAGGCGCGCAGTACGCGATGACGCGTGAGGATATGCTCGCCGTATTCCTTGCCAACTTGGGTGAGGGTGATTTCGCCGTAACGCTCCTGCTCGATGTAACCCATCTCACGCAGGTTCTTTGTTGCACGTGCAACACTGGCCTTGGAAAAGCCAAGCGCATCCGCGACGTCGGTGGAGCGCACCGAGCCACTGCCATGCAGGGCAAGGTCGTAGATTGCTTCGATGTAATCCTCATATGAGGGGGTAAGGTCGCCTATGGCCACGATGAGCTCCGCTCGCTTCGAGAGTCGATGATAAACGCATTATACTACGGATGGATAATCACGGCGTGTTCTTTATCTGGATTTATGGATAATGCGGAGAAATGAGACGGTTGCTCAGAGACATTGTCTCATTGTCGAGGTCTGAGAGCTGCGGTTACGTCAACTTGTTGCGTTATCGATGTCGAGAAATGCCAGCACGTCATCGTCCAGGCCGTCGGCATCGAAAAGGCAATCCGCATCACGCACGGTCCGCAGCGAGCCATCGAGCACGATGCCGACCTTATCGGCCAAGATGCGCGCCTCCTCGAAATCATGGGTCACGAACACGATGGTGCAATCAAAGCGCTTGTGTACTTCGCGCACGACATCGTACATTTGCCGCTTGGTTGCGGGATCAAGTGCCGAGAATGGCTCGTCAAGAAGCAGTATCTCGGGTTCGAGGACGAGGGCGCGTGCCAATGCCGTACGCTGGGCCTCGCCACCGCTGATGACGCCAGGGTATCGGTCGGCGATTCCATCGATGCCAAAACTCGTGAGCAGTCGGTCGACGCGTCTTCGCGCTTCATCGCCGCCGATTTTACGAACCCGCAATCCGTACTCCACGTTCTCCCGCACGGTCATATGGGGAAAGAGCGCGTAATCCTGGTAGAGAATCCCCAGATGGCGCTGCTGAACGGGAAGGCTGTCGGCTCTCTTGCCATCGAGCAGGATTTCCCCGCGTTTCCAGGAACATGCCCCGGCGACGGCCTCCATGAGCACGGTCTTGCCCGATCCGGTTGAGCCGAGGATAGCGAAGATCTCGCGTGGCCGTATATTCAGCGATGGGACGCTCAGAACGAACGCCCCGCGCTTCACGCACAAGTCTCTGATTTCGATGCTACCGGCCAAAGGACTCCTCCTCGAAAGGCACATCGGCGATATCGGGCATTTCGTCGATCGGCTTCTCGTCGCAAGATGCCCGTCGGCTGCGCAGCCATCTACTGCGCCCGCCTTTGTCCACGCGCGATGCTCCGACCGGGCGATTCAGCAGGTTCGCGAGCACCAACGTCGCCGCCGAGACGATGAGCATGATCATGGCCGTCGCCATCGCCACGTCATTGTTTCCCGTCGATATGCTCAGGTAGATGCTTCCCGGCAGCGTCTCCGTTCGCATACGTGTGACGCCCACGAGCATGAGCGTGGCGCCGAACTCTCCCATCCCGCGTGCCCACGTGAGGACGGCGCACGAGATGATCGAGTTGCGCGCCTGGGGAAGGATGATGTCGCGAAACACCTGCCAGGAGCTCGCCCCGAGGGTCTTGGCCACGAACTCCATGCGAGGGTTGACCTCGTCAAGCGCCGTTCGCACCATGCGGATGGCGAAGGGCAGGTTGACGATGAGCTGGGCGAACACGATGCCAGCCGGTTGAAAGACCACGGCCAGGCCAATGTCCTTGAGTGCCTTGCCAAACGGTGACGAGAAGATGATGAGGAGCGCGAAACCCAGCAGGATGTAGGGCAGCGACAACGTGAGTTCCATGACGACGCTCGCGATGCGCTTGCAGGGCATGTTCGTGTGCGAGAGCGCGTAGGCGGTTGGCAGCGCGAGCACGAGGCAGATGGCGGTCGAGATTATCGAGGTGACAACACTCATGCGCAGTGAGAACATAACTTCAGCCGAGGTGAGTGCCTCGTGGAAGTGGGTTATGCCACTGGCGACAACGGCAACGATGGCACTCCCGATGAACAGGAGCGCCACGATTGCGATGATGATGGTGAGTGTGGGAAAGAGTTCCCGGATGCGCCCACTATGCTTGCGTGTCTCGTCCGTATGAGACATGGCGATTCTTGGAACAAATGTGGGACAAACGGACAGGTCGTTTGTCCCACATTCACGTCCGAATATACGGAGCTATGCGCGCTCGTAGCCGTAGGAAGCCCAGATATCCCAGACGGCATCCGTTTGCAGGAAATCCTTGAAGACGCTAACGGCGGCGACATCCTGAGCGCAGGTAAGCTGAGCTGCGGGGATTACCTTGACGAGGGCATCAAGATCGCTCGTGTCGACGATGCTCACACCATCGCCCTTCACGTTCTCCTTCCAGACGATTCCCGCATCACCTTCGCCATTGGCAAGAGCGGTTGCGATCTGAGGTGCGGTGGTCGTGGTGGTGATGACGCCCGAGCCCATGAGCGAGTCCCACAGACCGGCATCGGTGAGGGCTTTCTTGGCGATTTTGCCGATAGGGGTGGATTCGGGATCACCGATGAGCACACGCTGGGCGTTGGCGAGGCTGGCGATGCCGGTGATGTTTGCGGGATTCGAGGCGGGAACGGCAAGTACGGGGACGTGCTTGACCAGGTCCTCGCTCGAGGCGACCGCGCTTTCGACAGGCTTGAGCTCTTCCTTGGAGCCGGCGATGAAGAAGTCACCTTCGTTCGTCGTGGTGATTTGCGTTTGGATTTGCGCGGCGTTGGCATAGGTCACGTTCATCTCGCAACCGGTTTCCTCGGTGAAGAGGTCAGCTATCTTCTGGAAGGGCTCGGTCATGCCCGCGCCGCAATAGATGTTGAGCTGCTGGCCTTGCAGGTTAGCTGCTTGCGACGATGATTGCGATCCCGCGTTTGACGAGGAACACCCCACCATCGTTAGCGCTGCTAGCACGAGAGCCATGGCAGCGATTGCGCCAAGTCGCCTGATTCTACTTCCTGTTTTGGTGATTGCCATTGCAGTTCCTCTCCCAAGGTGATTGATTCGGTATATGAAATATATCAATAAAAGAATATTTTACAAGAAGAATAGATGTGCATTAGAATAATACTGCCACGAATGGATACTCGTAAATCGCCCAGTGGCAAGCAAAGATAAGGAGCAGATCATGAGGATTTCCGCACGTAATCAGCTGAAGGGCACGATTGTCGAAGTAGAAGAAGGTGCCGTGAACGGCATTGTCACGATCGAGATTCCCTGCGGATGCAAGATAAAAGCTTCCATTACGAATGCAGCAATTCATGATTTGGGGCTCGAGGTTGGCAAAGAGGCCATTGCGATAGTCAAAGCGAGTTCCGTCATGTTCGCAACTGACCGCATCCCCAACATTTCGGCTCGCAACCAACTCAAGGGCAAGCTCGTCGAGGTAGAGGAAGGCGCGGTAAATGGAATCGTCACCATTGAGCTGCGCTGCGGCTATAAGATCAAAGGTTCGATTACCAATCAGGCAATCGACCAGTTGGGACTCGAGGACGGCGGAGATGCCGTCGCCGTATTCAAGGCCAGCGAAGTCATGGTCGGGGTCGAGTAAAGGAAAAAAAGTTATATATTATTCTTTAAATAGAATAAAAAGAAGCTATACTATTATTTCAGATGAAGAACAATTACTCTTCTTCTTCCTCTCTCTCGTGCGAATGCGGCCGAGCTTCCCCGGTCGCATTCGCATATATGCAAGGTATTATGCGAGGCGCGCGCAAAAACCGCGAATGTCTAGGGTATCGGGACTCCGTATACGCAAAAATGCCGAATGTCTAGCCTCTGCAGCCCTCAAACCCTAGACATCAGGCATTTTCCTGCACGCCACGCGTGTGTTATGCATCTGTAGTCTAGACATCCGCGGTTTTTGCGCGCGCAGCTCGACTTTTTGCCAGTCAGGTCCTAGGACTCTGGCTCTTCGCGAATAACCGGTATCGGGATGTCGTGTCTGTCGGCTGCGCTTGCGCAACCGGAGCAGCTCCCCTTGCTGCAACCCATGCAGGCACTCGGAAGTTTGAGGTCCTCGTCGCTTGGCAAGTCGGCATCGTGGTGCGTGCCGTGGCATGAGCGCCCCTTCTTGCCAAAGCCGCCGAAGAAGGCGACCTTGATGGCAATGCCAATCCACACGACAACGATGGCAAGTATGATCCAACTCGCAATATTCATATCCAAATGTTAGCATACTCTAACAAATGAAACAAACGGCGCCGGGACATAGGATTTGTCATTTCGAGCGGAGCGGCCGAGGGCTGCGCAGTCGAGAAATCTCCGCCATGGGATTCCTCCACTTCGGGGCCTCGCGGCCCCTTCGGTCGGAATGACAATCGCGGACAAATGGCCCGTTCGTTTACCCCGGCTCGACTGCTTGCCCCATTCGCCCGTGATAGTATGTGCAGCGTGTCATTTCATCGAGGAGGAACCCATGAGCTACGACATCACCGACATCAACCTTGCCGACGAGGGCCGCGCGCGCATTCTGTGGGCCGACCGCGACATGCCCGTGCTCGCCGAGATTCGCGAGCGTTTTGCCAAGGAGCGCCCCTTCGAGGGAATCCGCGTCGGTGCGTGTCTGCACGTGACGACCGAGACCGCCAACCTCGTACGCACGATGATCGAGGGCGGCGCGCAGGTCGCTTTGTGCGCAAGCAACCCGCTCTCCACCCAGGACGACACGGCTGCTGCGCTCGTCAAGTACTACGGCGCTGAGGTCTTTGCCCGCTGTGGTGAGGATACCGAAACCTACTACAAGCACCTCGATGCCGTCATAGATACCAAGCCACAGATCACGATGGATGACGGTGCCGACCTTTGCGACCGCATCCATGGCGATCGCCAGGATGCCCTCGAGTACGTCATCGGCGGCACCGAGGAGACGACAACCGGCGTCATCCGCCTGGCGGCCATGGCTGCAGCTGGTGCGCTCAAGTACCCCTCGTTTAACGTTAACGATGCCAACACCAAGCACTTCTTCGACAACCGTTACGGCACGGGCCAGTCCACCCTCGACGGCATCGTGCGCGCGACCAATCGCCTGCTCGCGGGACGCACCCTTGTGGTGAGCGGCTACGGCTTCTGTGGCCGTGGCCTGGCGCAGCGTGCTGCCGGCATGGGTATGAGCGTCATCATCTGCGAAGTCGATCCGCTCAAAGCGCTCGAGGCTCACATGGAGGGCTATCGCGTGATGCCGTGTGCCGAGGCCGCCAAGTACGCCGATGTGTGGGTTACCGTGACGGGCGATCTCAACGTCATCGACGCGCCAGCGTTTGAGAACATGAAGGATGGCGCTATCATCTGCAATTCCGGTCACTTCAATAGCGAGATCAACATCCCGTGGCTCGAGGAACATGCGGTGTCGAAGGAGACCCTCAAGCCGTTGGTCGACGAGTACACGCTGCCTGACGGCCGCACCATCATCCTGCTTGCCGACGGACGCCTCGTGAACCTTTCTGCCGCCGAGGGGCATCCCGCCGAGGTCATGGACATGAGCTTCGCCAACCAGGTGCTTGCGGCGGAATATCTGCTCAAGCATCGCGACGAGCTGTTGCCGCAGTGCTACAACATCCCGGCCGAGATCGACGACGAGATCGCGCGCGTCAAGCTCGGTACGCTCGGCATCGAGATCGACACGCTCACGCCCGAGCAGGAGGCCTACCTCAATTCCTGGACGCTGGGAACGGTGTAGCAAAGCAATGGACAGGTCGGGACTGGGACAGGGGGACAGGTCATTTGTCCCATTAGCAACAGGCACCATTCGGTAATGGGACAAATGACCTGTCCCCCTGTCCCAGTCCCGACCATAGCAAACGGTATCTAGGCGTTTTCTTTGGCGGTTTCTTGCTCAAGTCCGATGTTTTTTCTACCGGGCTTGTCGAGGGCGATGCTGATGAGCACGCAGACGAGTAGCAGGAACTGATAGAACAGAAACGGCATGATTTCGACGCTCGCGATGCCGGCGAGGCTCGCGGCAACGAGCAGCTGCGCACCATAGGGGATAAGACCCTGGCCAATACAGCTGAAGATGTCGATGAGGCTGGCAACGCGCACGGGCTCGATGCCGTATTTCTCGCCGATGTGCTTGGCGATGGGGCCGGCCACGACGATGGCGACCGTGTTGTTCGCGCAGGCAACGTCAAGCAGCAGCGTGAGCAGGCCGCAGCCCAGCTCGCCTCCTCGCTTGCCCGTGAAGTGACGCTTGATGAAGCCAAGCACCGAGGCGAAACCGCCGTACTCGCGCATGAGCGCGCTAATCGACGCCACCAGGATCGTGACGATCATCGTCTCGAACATCCCAGCCGTTCCCGTGCCCATGGCCGAGAACGCTGTCGCGAAGTCGAGCGTACCCGTCGCAACGCCGACGATGGCGAACAGCACGATGCCACCACCGAGCACGACGAAGACGTTGATGCCGCACAACGCGGCGACAAGCACCGCGAAGTACGGAATCGCCTGCCAAATGTTGTAGTCGAAGTCGTCGAGCGTGGGCGTGCCGGCCATGAGTGCCATGACGATGAGAATGCCGAGCGTGATGAGCGCTGCCGGCAAGGCGATGCGGAAGTTGTTGAAGAACTTGTCCTTCATGTTGACGCCCTGCGTGCGGGTCGCCGCGATGGTGGTATCCGAGATGAACGAGAGGTTATCGCCAAACATCGCGCCACCCACGACGGTGCCAACGCATAAGGGCAAGTTGAAACCGGCGCTCTGCGCAACCGTGACCGCGATTGGCGTTAGCACCGTGATGGTGCCCACGCTCGTGCCCATGGCCAGCGAGATGATGCAGGCGATGACGAAGAGGCCGGGTATGGCCGCTTGGGCAGGGAGTATGTCGAGAAAGAGGTTGGCTGTGCTCTCGGCACCTCCGGCCGCACTCGCAATGCCCGAAAAAGCTCCGGCCATCAGAAAGATGAAGAGCATGATGACGATGTTGTCGTCACCGATGCCACGTGCACAGACGTGGATCTTCTCGTCGAAGGAAAGCGAACGATTTTGCAGCAGCGCGACGATGAGCGCGATGACGAACGCCACGACGACGCTCACCACGTAGAAGCCCATCTGCCCCTCGGCTGGTGCGATGTACTCGAAATAGATGCCGCATCCGAGGTACAGCACGAGGAAGACGACGATGGGCAGCAATGCCTTTGCGTTTGGTCTCTTATCCATGCGCTCATGATAGCCAAAGTCTTGTGAGGCGTGAAGCCGCCGCGTGCGGGCGCTTGGTGGTATCATCCGCCTAAGTGTTTTTAATCAAAGGCGGTGCGATAGGCATGGTGGGAGAGAATCTTCCGCGTTCCCTAAAATGGCAGCCGGCGCTCGAGGGATGGGTTCCCAGTGCGCTGACCACGGCAAATCTTGACGATGCGGCAGCCCGGTTGACGGTGCTCGACCAGCGCCTGCTTCCGTTTTCGATCGAGTACATCGACTGCTTCACCTCGAAGCAGGTCTGCGATGCAATCGAGGAGCTCGCCGTGCGCGGTGCCCCGGCCATCGGCATTGCCGGCGCGTTCGCCCTTGTGCTCTGGGCTAAGAACGAATGGCCTGTCATTCGCGAAGCAAAGCGCCAGGCCAACCCCAAGAGTGACGTCGATTCTGTCACCGTATTCGCGAGCAAGCTCGAGCAACGCGGCCGCGAGATCGCGGCGGTGCGTCCGACGGCGGTCAACCTCGCGTGGGCGATCAACGAGCTCGTGGCGCCGGCGCGCATGGCCGCTTACCAGGGTGGTAGCGTTGATAAGATCACCGAGGACCTCGAAGAGCAGGCTTGCCAGCTCATGGAGGACGAAATCTACTCATGCAAGCTCATCGGCGAGAACGGCGCCGTCATCATCTCCACGCTTGCCCAGCGCTTGGGCCGTCCCCTGCGCATCGAGACTCACTGTAATGCCGGCGCGCTCGCAACAGCCGCGTGGGGCACGGCGACGTCAATCATCTACCACGCCTTCGAGAACGGTGACATCGAAAAGGTCTGGGTCGATGAGACGCGTCCCGTCGAGCAGGGATCGCGCCTTACCGCGTGGGAGCTCGAGCAGGCGGGCGTGCCCTATACGCTCATCTGCGACAACATGGCCGGGTCCATCATGGGCCAGGGGCTCGTGGACGCCGTCATCGTCGGTGCCGACCGCGTGTGCGCTAACGGCGACGTAGCAAACAAGATCGGGACCTATCCGCTCGCGGTTGTCTCGAGCTATCACAGCGTGCCGTTTTTTGTCGCCGCGCCGCATTCGACCTTCGACAAGTCGCTCGTGACGGGCGATGAGGTCGTCATCGAGCAGCGCGACGAGACCGAGGTGCGCTGCATGCCCTACGGGCATCAATGGCTTCCCATTGCGCCGAGTGAATGCGACGTCTTCAATCCTGCTTTCGACATCACCCCCAACGAGCTCATCACCGGCGTCATCACCGAAACGGGCATCGAGTTCGCAGGCGAGTGAGACAGCGTGCCTGGCACACTGTCTCATATCGCAGACATTTTATTGATTATGGCTATCGTTTGAGACAGTGTGCCAGGCACGCCTCCCCGCCCCGCATGTGGTAAAGTAGCGAGCTTGCAGGGAAATCGAACGTTGTTAGAAAAGGATGTTTTCGTGTTCGGAATCAGTGGCACGGAGCTAGTGATTATCCTGTTCTTCGGTTTCCTCATCTTCGGACCGGAGAAGCTGCCCCAGATGGGGCGCACCGTAGGACGGGCGATCAGGCAGTTCAGAAACGCCTCCGAGGCGGCCAACAAGAAATTCAAGGAAGAGGTCGCCGATCCCTTCCAGGAGGCCATTGCCCCCTATAAGGATCAGGTCGAAGAGTCGACCAAGCCCATCCAAGAGGACATCTCCGCCATCAACGATACCCTCAACGAGACGAAGAACATGTTCACCGACCCGTTCAAGGACATGTTCGGCAGCTCGACTGGTTCTCCCGCGGCCAAGCCCGGCGCTGCCATCCCTGGCGGCGTTCCTGGTGAGCCCCCTGCTCCGGCGGCAAAGCAAGCCGCTCCGGCACCCGCTGCCGATGACCCGTTCGCGTCCGTCCTCGATGACGCGCCCGCAGAGCATCCCGAGGGCAAGCCCATTCCCGAGGCAGGCGGCACCGTCAAGAAGAAGAGCATGGCCGCGAGCCTGTACGATCTTGACGGCGAGAGGGACGGTGAGTGACGTGCCCATCGGACCCGCACGCATGCCGCTCATGGACCATATCGGCGAGCTACGCCGCCGCATCGTCATCATCGTCGTGGCGCTGGCCGTTACGGTTTGCTTCATGTACCTGCTCGCGCCCTACCTCATCGACTTCCTCATCCTCCCCGTGAGCGATTACGTGCAAGAAGTCTATGTGACCGGCGCTTTCGAAGGCTTCTCGCTGAAGTTTCGCGTTGCCCTCTTCATGTCCGTCCTCGTGTGCAGCCCGCTCATCTTCTGGGAGCTGCTCGCGTTCTTCCTGCCGGCGCTGCGCCCCAACGAACGCCGCTACGTGCTGCCGACGTTCTTCGTTGCCGTCGCGCTCTACGTGCTCGGCATGGTGTTCTGCTATTGCTTCTGCCTGAGTCCGGCGTTCCAGTTTCTCACGAACGAAAGCATGTCGATCGGTCAGATTCTGCCCCAGGCAACCGACTACCTGCACTACATCATCCTGTTCGAGCTTGCCTTTGGCCTTGCGTTCGAGCTGCCGCTTGTGGTGTTCTTCCTCATCCTGTTCAACATCGTGCCGTACAAGAAGATGCGTGCGAGTTGGCGTGGCATCTACGTTGGCCTGCTCGTAATCGCCGCCGTCGTCACTCCGGACGCTTCTCCCGTGACGATGGGCATCATGTTCGCCGCGCTTCTCGCGCTCTACGAGGTGTCCCTCGCCGCCGCGCGCATTGCGCTGTCACGTAGAATCAAGCGCCAGCGCGCCGAGGAAGAAGCGGAGATGGCTGCATAATGCACGAGCTTTCGCTTGTTCAGGGGATATTCGACTCGGTTGTCCCCGTCGCACGTCAAAACGGTGCGACTAAGATCACAAACATCAAGCTCACGATCGGCGAGATGACGATGGTCGTACCCGAAGCGATGGAGTTTGCCTTCGAGGCGCTTTCCGAAGATGACCCGTTGCTCGACGGCTGCGTGCTCGTGATGGACTTCGTGAGTCCGCGATCGAAATGCCTCGATTGCGGTAACGAGTTCGAACACGACCGCTTTCACAACCACTGTCCCGCCTGCGACTCCGCGGCGACCATGCTCATAGCGGGTCGCGAACTCGAAGTCGCGTCCATGGAAATCGAGACACCCGACGACGAGGATGCCCCCGCATAGGGGCCAATGTGTCACGGGGTCAGACCCCCCGACACGTCGAGAGAGAAGGATGACATGGCTCACATCGACCTGGAAACGAAGATCCTGAACAAGAACGACGAGGGAGCTGCGGCAAACCGTGCCCTGCTCGACGAAAAGGGCGTCTACATGGTCAACGTGCTGGCAAGCCCCGGATCGGGCAAGACGTCGACCATCGTGGCAACCATCAACGCGCTGCGCGATAAGTACAATATCGCCGTCATCGAGGGCGATATCGCGAGCGACGTCGATTCGCAGACCATCAAGGCCATGGGAATCCCTGCCGTGCAAATCAACACGGCTGGCGCCTGCCACCTGGAAAGCGACATGCTGCGCCGCGCACTCGATGTGCTCGACCTCGACAACATCGACCTCATTTTCATTGAGAACGTCGGCAATCTCGTGTGCCCTGCGGATTTCTACTTAGGCGAGGACATCAAGATGATGATTCTCTCCGTGCCCGAAGGCGACGACAAGCCGCTCAAATACCCGGGTATGTTCCAGGTAGCCGACGCCATCATCCTCAATAAAATCGACGTGATGCCGGCCTTCACCTTTGACAAGACGCTCTTCGACGAACACATCGCGCGCCTTAACCCCACGGCACCGAGTTTCGCCATCGCCGCAACCAAGGGCGACGGCGTTGACGAGTGGGCCAGCTGGCTCTCCGAGCAAATCGAAAAATGAGACAGTTGCCGCCGGGGCGCTTTTGTCTGGTTTCCCCTTATCGCGAATCGACTTACACCGTTCCCAGCGTCCAGGAATTGAGGTAGGCCTCCTGCTCGAGACTGGGACACGAGAATGGGACAAATGGACAGGTCATTTGTCCCATTTTATGCGCGAGATACGATGCTTCGTCCTATACCTGTGAGTCTCTCGATTTGACGTACGGTAAATCCTTCTAATTTCAGCTTGTGCAACAGCGCGTTGCGCTCTCTTTTTGGGAGGGATTTAACCTGAGCGAGGGTTATGTCCCCCAAGAGTCTTTTCGCTTCCTGGACAACTGCGTCTTCGCTTAGAAGGCGGATGCGTTGTCGTGCTTCATCTCGGTCTATTCGCTCAAGAGACTCATGACTTTGTTTATGGAATTCCTTGAAGGACTCTACTCCTCCTAAAATATCAAGAGCGTAGCTCGTGTTACACAACTCGGCATGATTGACGTATTCCCGATAGCTAGACCATTCGTAGTGAGATGTAGCACAGATATCCGCTTTTTTGGGGTTTTCGTGTATGTACCGTATTACGGTCAATAAGTACGCCTCGTCATCTATGGGCTCGCTTTTATATCGTTCCTGGAACAAATGCCCAACACGTCCCGCCCTTTTGTTGAACCACTGCGCATAATTTCCGCAAAGCTCCCGCATGCACTGAGATAGGTCCTCCAGATTTCCATGAATTAGCAGGTGAAAGTGGTTTTGCATTAGACACCAGGCATACAACTCGGCTTTGTGGGTTTTTATCGCATGGCGAAGCATTCGCAAGAAGACCACCCGATCATTTTTGCTCTCATAGATAATTTGCTTCCCGGTGCCTCGGGCCATAACATGATAAATGTTGGCTTCGCTTGCAACTCGACTCTTTGCCATTTTCGTTCCTTTCTTCTAGGTGGGACAAATGACCTGTCCATTTGTCTCATTTGCTTCTTCACCAGACGCGGCAGCAGGTGACAGTGCGGATTTCGTGAGCGCCGCCGTCGAGGAGCACATGCGCTGCCGCCGAAAGCGTTGCGCCCGTCGTAAAGACGTCGTCGATGAGGACGATGCGTCGCGGCAGCGCATCTGCCTCCGACACTGCATCTGCTGCCAGCGAAAACGACCCACTGCGATTTGCCAGTCGCTCTCTGCGTCCCAGCTCCCGCTGGTCGCGTGCTCCTTTGCAACTCACGAGTGCGTGCACGAACGCCATCCCCGTGCGCCGCGCGACAATCTCCGCCACGCGCTCCATGTGGTCGAATCCGCGTCGCAGGAGCGCCTCGGGCGATGCCGGTACGTACACGAGCGCATCCGCCCACTGCGTCCAATCCTGAGGGGAGGGTGGGGAGGAGATTTCTCGACTCCGCTCCGCTTCGCTCGAAGTGACAGCGGAAGGCCCCGCCTTACCCCAAATGACGGCGGGAGGCCTTGGGATGTCGGCCCCCATCGTCCGTCCGCATGGGACAAATGACCTGTCCATTTGTCCCAGTATCCGTCCCCGTATTGCGGCGCACAGCAGCGAGGCGATCACCGCATCGAGCCGTAGTTCGTCGCCGTCCTTGTAGGTGCCGATGATTCTCCGCGCCCCGTCCTCGAAGGAAAGCGCCGCTCGCGCCTGCGTGAACGGAAACGCCTCCTCGGGATGCAGCAGCGCCGACTCGCTACCGGGCATGGGGCACTCCGTGCACAACGTACGCCCAAACGGCGCTCCGCAGCGCGGACAAGCAAGTGCAAGATCGATGAAGGGAAGGGAGGAAGCGCAGCCCTCGCACAAAACGCTGCCGGGCATGTCGCACACGACACAGCGCGTAGGGCTAATCGTTTCCAAAATGGAGGTAGCCAGAACCTTATATATATGGTTAAAATCGTGCAACTGAGGCCTTTCCGGCCCCACCCGCTAGTCTCCGCGGGTAATTGTAAGCCATAGCTGTCTTCAAGAACGCAGCAAAAACGAGTGAGTGATGGACAACATGGAACTAATCATTACCGAGAAGAACATCGCGGCCCAACAGATCTCTCGCCTTCTTGCCCAAGGTGGCAAGCCCGAGACGGACAAGGTCTACAACACCCCCGTGTACCGCTTCAATCGCGACGGCCACGAATGCGTCGCCATCGGTCTCAAGGGCCACATCCTGGGCCTCGACTTCCCGCAGGAGCTCATCTACAAGAAGAAGACCGGCTGGGTTGGTCTCGAAGAGGACGGCGAGGTCATCGATGCGCCGGACGTCCCCAAGGAGCTCCCCACCCCACCGTGGAAGTCCAAGCGTCGTCCGTACATCCCCGAGGGCATCAACCTCAAGGGCTGGAAGATCCCGTCGCTGCCCTACCTCACCTACGCGCCTATCGTGAAGCTTCCCGCCGAGAAGGACATCATTCGCTCGCTCAAGAACCTCGCCAAGAAGGCGGACGAGATCGTCATCGCCACCGACTTCGATCGCGAGGGCGAGCTCATCGGCCTCGACGCCATCTCGGTGGTCCGCGAGGTAAACGAGTCCGCCCCCATCACGCGCTCTCGCTACTCGGCTTTCGTGAAGAAGGAGATCGAGGAGGCGTTCTCTCCCGCCAAGCTCACGACGCTCGATTACGACCTCGCGCATGCGGGCGAGACGCGCCAGTACATCGACCTCATCTGGGGCGCCGTGCTCACGCGCTACCTCACTTGCGTGAAGTACAGCGGCATCGGCAACACGCGCTCCGCCGGCCGCGTGCAGACCCCGACGCTTGCCCTCGTGGTCGAGCGCGAGAAGGAGCGCGACGCCTTCATCCCCGAGGACTACTGGGTCATCACCGGCAACGCCGCCCCCAAGGGCGATCACGACGAGGCCTTCACCGCGACGCATGCCACTGCGCGCTTCAAGGATAAGGACGAGGCAGATGCCGTCATGGCCCGCATTGCGGGCGCAAGCGAGGCGACCGTCGGCACCATCGAGAAGAAGCGCCGCAAGTCCAATCCGCCGGCCCCGTTCAACATCACGTCGCTCATGGCGGCGGCAAGTTCCATCGGCATCAAGCCGGCGCGCACCATGCGCATCGCCGAGTCGCTCTACATGAACGGCTACACCTCGTATCCTCGCGTTGACAACACGGTCTACCCCGACAATCTCGACCTGCGCGAGGTCCTCGGCATTCTCGCCAAGGTTCCCGATTTCCGCGAGGGCGCCGAGGAGCTGCTCGCCAAGAACAAGCTCACGGCAACGCGCGGCAAGCAGGAGACGACCGATCACCCGCCCATCTATCCCACGGGCGCGGCCGATCCCGACAAGCTTCGCCCCGAGGAGTGGAAGCTCTACAGCCTCATCTGCCGCCGTTTCATGGCGACGCTGTCCGAGGCTGCGGTCCTCGAGTCCACCAAGGTCACGCTCGATATCGCGGGCGAGGCATTTACCGCCCGCGGTGACGTGCTCGTCGAGCCGGGCTATCGCAGCGTGTATCCGTACGGCCTCAAGAAGGACGAGCAGATGCCGCCTCTCACCGAGGGCCAGACACTCGACTTCTGGGATGCCGATTGCGCCCATAAGCAGACCGAGCCGCCCGCGCGCTTCTCGTCGGGCAAGCTCGTCCAGGAGATGGAGGCCAAGGGTCTGGGCACCAAGGCCACGCGTCACGATATGATCGAGCGCCTCTACAGCCGCCACTACATCGTGAACGACCCCATCGAGCCCACCCAGCTCGGCATCGCCATCATCGACGCACTCGAGAAGTTCGCCGAGCCCATCACCACTCCCAACATGACCGCCGAGCTCGAAGGCGAGATGACGCAGGTTGCCGATGGCAAGCGCCAGCGCGACGAGGTCGTGCTGCATTCGCGCGAGCTGCTCGGCGGCATCATCGAGGCCCTCATTCCCGAGAAGGACGCCATCGCGGACATGATCAGCGACGCCGTCACGGCCGACAGTCGCGTCGGCGCGTGCCCCAAGTGCGGTGGCGACCTCTGCGTGAAGACGTCGGCCAAGACCCGTGCGAGCTTCGTGGGCTGCAACAACTGGCCCGATTGCGACGTGACCTATCCGCTGCCCCAGGGCCGCTACGAGGCACTTGATGAGCCGTGCCCCACCTGCGGAGGCCCGCAGATCAAGGTCACGCCCTTCAGGCAGAAGGCGTACAACCACTGCCTCGACCCCGAGTGCCCCACCAACAAGATGGAGGAAATCGTCGTCGGCACGTGCGAGGTCTGCAAGGAAGCAGGCCGCGAGGGCAAGCTCATCGCGCAGAAGAACCCGCGCACGCTCAAGCGCTTCATCCGCTGCGAGAACTTCGAGCAATGCGACGTGAGCTATCCGCTGCCCCAGCGCGGCGACATCACCGCGACGGGCGAGGTGTGCGACGAGTGCGGTGCCCCCGAGGTCATCGTCTCGACGGCTCGTGGCCCATGGCGCATCTGCGTGAACATGAACTGCCCCAAGCGCGAGAAGGAGAAGGCCGAAAAGGCCAAGAAGTCGAGCGGTGGGGCCAAGAAGAAGTCCACGGCAAAGAAAAAGACCGCGGCCAAGAAGTAGACGGAGCATCGTATCCGCATGGATAGCAAACCTGATAGTACCGAGGGCATCTTCCTCACGCTCGAAGGCGACGATGGCGTCGGCAAGTCGACCCAGGCCGACCTTCTCGCCAAATGGCTCGAGGAACAGGGCCGCACGGTCCTGCGTGTGCATGAACCAGGCGGCACGCGTCTGGGCGAGAAGATCCGCACGCTCCTCCTCGACAAGGACGATGACGCGATGGTGCCGCTTGCCGAGCTCCTGCTTTTCGAGGCGGCTCGCGCCCAGGTGATGAGCGAGGTCATCGAGCCGGCACTTGCCGCGGGCAGCATCGTCGTCTGCGATCGTTTCACCGATTCCACGCTCGCCTACCAGGGTTATGGCCGCGAGCTCGGCGCCGAGCTCGTCCGCGCGACGAACGACCTCGCCTGCGGCGGTCGCTATCCTACGCGCACGCTGCTGCTCTCGCTCGATCCCAGCATTGCGCGCGAGCGCGTCGAGGACCGGTCGATCGACGGCACGGGTGATCGCATGGAGTCCGCAGGCGACGAGTTCCGCACGCGTTTGCGCGTGGGTTTCGAGGAGATAGCCGCCGCCGAACCCGAGCGCGTGCATGTCATCGACGCCAACGGAAGCATCGAACAAGTGCATGAGCGCATATGCGCCGACCTCGCCGAACTCGAATGGGACAAATGCCCTGTCCATTTGTCCCAGTTTTCTGGGGCGGAGGGGTGCTCATGAGCGAGCTCTTTGCCGGCATTGCTGGTCAGGATCAGGTCATATCGTATCTCCAGCGCGTGCACGATACGGGCAACGCCACGCATGCCTATCTCATCGCAGGCGGCGACGAAAGCCTGGGTGCCGATTTGGCGTTGCGTTTTGCGGCCGGTCTCATCGCGCAGGGCGACGCGCAGACGCAAGACGAGGTTCTGCGCCGCGTCCACCCCGACCTGCACGTCTACGCGCCTGGTGGCACCGACGGCTACCTTGTCGAGCAGATCCGCGAGCTCACGCGCGATGCCGAGCTCGCCCCCATCCGCGCTGCAAGCAAGGTCTACATCGTCCAGGACGCTCATCGTCTGGCGGGGGCGCCGGCAAACGCGTTCCTCAAGACGCTCGAGGAGCCGCCGCGCGATGTCACCTGCATACTCGTTGCCAACAGCGAGTCCGCGGTGCTCGAAACCCTGCGTAGTCGCTGCGAGGTGCTCGTACTCAACGCCATCTCGGGGGTACGAGCCGGAAACGCCCAGGTCTTCGACATGCTCTACGCTCTTGCGCGCAACTGTGACAACCGTACGCTGCTCGGCAACTCCAAGCGTTTCGTCGAGCTTGCGCGTGAGCAGGCGGCAAAGATGGGCGACGATGACCTCGATGTCGAGGCGTACATCGAGAAGTACGACGATTACCTTTCGCAGGGCGCCAAGAAGCAGATCGAACTCGCCGGCAAACGCGAGGCGACTGCGCACGAGCGTGCGGCCCTCTTCGACTTCTGCGCTCTCGTACGCGCCTGGTTACGCGATTGCCTCGTGACGCGCGAAGGGGGCTCGGAGCTGCTCGCGTACCCCGAATGTGCCGACCAGACCTCTCAGATTGCTCGTTCGGCGAGCATCCCCGGTCTTCTCACCGCGCTCGATGCCGCCAAGGGAGCCATCGCGCGCATTTCGTATAATGTGACACCACAACTTGCGATTGACGCAATGTTCTTAGAAATCAGGGAGGCGTTATGCCATTAGTAGCGTCCGTTCGACTTCGCTACGCGTCCCAGGACTATTGGTTCGACCCTGCTGGCCTTGACGTGAAGGCGGGAGACCACGTGCTGGTCGAGACAAGCAAGGGCACCGAAATTGGCCTGTGCACTCACGATGTCGTCGATGTCGAAGAGGTGGAGCTCGCCAAGCCGCTCAAGCCGGTCATCCGCATCGCGACCGAGGAAGACCTCGAAAAGGCCGACGAGATAGCCGCGCGCGACCAAGAAGCGCTCGCCGTCTTTCATGACCTTGCCGATAAGAACCACCTCGACATGAGTCCCTCGGCCGTCGAGTTCTCGTTCGACGAGTCGCATGCGACCTTCTACTTCACCTCGGATGACCGCGTGGACTTCCGCGGTCTCGTGCGCGATCTGGCTGCCGAGTTCCACACGCGCGTCGACATGCGCCAGATCGGGCCGCGTGACGAAGCCCGCATGCTCGGTGGTCTGGGCCATTGCGGCGAGGAGCTGTGCTGCGCACGTCTGGGTGGCGAGTTCCAGCCCGTGAGCATTCGCATGGCCAAGGAGCAGGACCTTCCGCTCAACCCCACGAAGATTTCGGGTCTGTGCGGCAGGCTCATGTGCTGCCTGCGCTACGAGTACGAGGCATACAAGGACTTCAAGGGTCGCGCCCCCAAGAAGAACGCCCTCATCGACACGCCGGCGGGCATGGGCAAGGTCGTCGAGTTCGATACGCCACGCGAGACCGTGCGTCTGCGTATGGAGGACGGCTCGAGTCTCACGCTTCCCGTTTCGTTCCTTGACACGGGCGACAAGGTGCCGCGCGAGGGCGAGCGCATTCGCCCTTGCCACATCTCGCAGGAGAACTTCGACAAGATCATGGAGGAGCTCAGCAACGACAGCAATCTCGCGATGATGGGCGAGAAGCTCTTCTCCGATGACCCCAACCTGGCTGACACCACGGCCGAAGGCGGCTCGCTCGAGCGCGTTCACCGTCGTCGTCGCGGCTCGTCGGGCTCTTCCTCGCACGGCTCATCGGGCGAATCGGGCCGCAAGCCACGCAAGCGCGGGTCTTCCTCGCCGGAGCCCAAGCCGCGCGATGAACGCAAGCGCCGCCGTTCCGTCTCCGCAACCGACGGCAGCGAGATCAAGCACGACGACTCCACGCGTAAGCAAGCGAGTGGCTCCAAGGACGAGCAATCCTCGGGCAATGCGAACCGCTCGCGTAATCGCCGCAGGCGCTCGAACGGCAAGCCACGCGAAAACGGCCAGAGTACGCAGTCTAAGGATGGCGCGCAGGGCAAGAGCCAAGGTTCCTCGCGTCCGCGCCCCGGTCAGCACTCATCGACCGTAAGCGGAAGCGCAGCACAGGGCGGCTCAGGTGGCTCGAATGGTTCGGGCAACAAGCGCCGCCGCAGACGCCGTGGCGGGTCGGGACACGGTCAGGGTTCAGGCAAGCCAAGCGAGGGCAAGGCAAGCGAATAACACGCGCGAAGCGGGAGATGCACATGGCACGCAACATGACGCTGTTGACCGATCTCTATGAGATCACGATGGCTCAAGGATATTGGTCGCAGGGCAAGCTCGATACCGAGGCGTGCTTCTACTCGTTCTATCGCGATAATCCCTTTGGAGGCGGTTACGGTATCTTCTGCGGTGCCAACCAGATCGCCGAGCTCATCGATGGATTCGGCTTCACCGATGACGACATCGAATATCTCGCGTCATTGCCGTCTCCGGCGGGGACCCCCCTCTTTGACCCGGAGTTCCTCGCATGGCTTACCGACCTCGAGCTATCTGTCGATATTTGCGCCGTGCCCGAGGGTTCGCCCGTCTTTCCGCGCGAACCGCTCGTGCGCGTGATGGGGCCGCTGCTGCAATGCCAGCTCCTGGAACCCGCCATCCTCAACGGCGTCAACTTCCAGACGCTCATTGCCACCAAGGCCTCGCGTATCTGCCATGCTGCCGAGGGACGAGCCGTCTCCGAGTTTGGCTTGCGTCGTGCGCAAGGCCCCGATGGGGCGCTTTCCTCGTCACGGGCCGCCTATGTGGGCGGCTGCTCGTCAGTTGCCAACGTGCTCGCGGGCAAGCTCTACGATATTCCCGTGAGCGGCACGCACGCGCATTCGTGGGTCATGTCGTTTCCCGACGAGCTGAGCGCCTTCAGGGCCTACGCCCAGGCCATGCCCGATAACTGCATCCTGCTCGTGGATACCTATGACGTGAAGCAGGGCGTGAGCAACGCCATCACCGTTGCGCGGGAGCTTAAGCGCGATGGCCACCAGCTCAAGGCCGTTCGCATCGACTCCGGCGATTTGGCATGGCTCTCGAAGATGACCCGCGCGATGCTCAATCAAGCCGGCTTCGAAGATGTCGGCATCGTGCTTTCCAATGACCTTGACGAATATACGATCACCGCGCTCAACGAGCAGCGGGCCCAGTACACGGCCCTTGGCGTGGGCACGCACCTGGCTTCTGCCTATGGGCAGCCCGCCCTCGGGGGCGTCTACAAGCTTTCGGCCATACGCGAGCCGGGGCAGGAGGAGTGGACGCCGCGCCTCAAGATTTCCGAGCAGCTCTACAAGCGCACCATTCCCGGGGTGCTTGACGTGCGTCGCTATTTCGATGCGGATGGCCACTTGGCCGGTGATCTCATCATTGACGTGCACGACGAGCTACCCGCAGAAGCCGTCATGGTAGACCCGCTCGACGCGACACGTCGCAAGAAGGTGGAGGGGCGCTTCGAGACGCTGCTCAAGCCGCTCGTCACCGATGGCAAAGTCGAGGATATCGACCTGTCTGCCCGCAGGGCGCAGAAGCGCTGCACCGAGCAGTTTGCGCTTCTGGACGATTCGATCAAGCGCTTCATGAATCCGCACGAGTATCCGTGTGGCATCGAACGCGGGCTTTTTGACCGTCGCAACGAGATGGTCATTGCCACGGGGAAGAACAGTTCGCTCTATGATTAGAGCCGAAGACGCGATGCGGGGCGGTTCCCGCACGCGCAAGTAAGAAGGGGGCATCCGATGCCAGAAGACAAGATTCAGTGCCGCTTGGTTCTCGATTCGTGCTGCGATCTTCCCGCCGAGATTATCGACAACGCCAAGGTCGATCTCCTCGAGTTCCCGTTCAACATGAACGATGGCGAGCACTTCGACGATATGTGGAAGAGCATGACCGCCAAGGAGTTTTATGACCGCATGCGCAAGGGCGAGGTCTCGGGAACGGCGCAGGTTCCCGTCTCCGAAATCACCGAGCGTTTCGAAGCCTATGCCAAGGATGGCATGCCGACGGTGTACCTCGGCTTTAGCTCCGCGCTTTCCGGCACCTTCGGGCTTGTCGAGCAGGTTGTCAGTGACATCAGGGAGCAGTATCCCGATTTCGAGATATACGTGATCGACACCAAGCTTGCGTCGATTGCCGAAGGCCTGCTTGCCTACGAGGCGATCAACCAGCGCAATCGTGGCCTTTCGGCAAAGCAGCTCGCAGCATGGGCCGAGGAGGCGCGCTGGTTCGTGAACTGCCTGTTCACGGTCGATGAGCTCGAGTACCTGCGCCGGGGCGGTCGCATTCCGGCAGCGGCAGCCACCATCGGCGCCAAGCTCAACATCAAGCCGCTGCTCGCGTTCGATCTCGACGGCGCTCTATCTCTTGTCGGCGTCGCCCGCGGCCGCAAGAAGTCGCTCAAATCGCTGGTCAAGTGCTATGACGAAAATCACGCCGATGACCATGGATCCAACGGGGTCGTGCTCACGGCCTCGGCGGATGCGGAGGGCGACGTCAAGTGGGTCGAGGAACATCTCGATCGCCCCGAGGGCGCCATCCCCGCCATTCGCAGTCAGATCGGTCCCGTCATCGGTTCGCACGTCGGCCCGGGTATGGTCGCCGTCGTGTTCTGGGGCGATGATCGCCGCGAGAAGATTTCCATTGCCGATCGCATTGCCAACAAGATAAACAGTGGGGAGTAATTGATGATCAGTCCGCTTGACACGCGCATCGCGTTCTTTGGCGGGTCAGCACAACCCGCCGTCATCGAAGCGATTGCCAAGCTCAAGATGAGCGGGTTCGATGTCGTCGTCGCGAGCCACGACCCGCGCGAAGCCCCGGCCCTGCGCGAAGTGGGTGCGGTCTTCATCGACGACCGCATGGAGGCCCTGCTCGGCAGCCAGGTCGTCATCACCTCGCTGCGCACGACGGCCGAGGTCGAGAACCTGTATCTCGGCGATGAGGGCCTGCTCGAACTCATGGATCCGGGCACGTTCTGCATCGATTTGAGCATATCGAGCCCGCGTCTCGCCCGCGAGATCCAGGCGGTCGCCGCCGTCTCGGACATCGAGGTACTCGATGCCCCCATCGTCTGCGTGGGCGAACATGAGCAGCCCGTCGCCTTCGTGGGCGGTGATCCGCAAACGCAGGAAACGCTCTCGCCGCTCTTCCCGTACCTGGCCCCCGTCATCATGCCGCAGGAGTCGGCAGGTGATGGGCAGTTCGCCGCCATGATTAGCATCATCGCGCTTGCCGGATCCCTCATGGGCGCCATCGAGGCAATCTCGCTCGCACACATTGCGGGCTTTCCCGAGAAGAACGCGCTCAATGTGCTTGCGTCAACCTCGGGCGGCTCGCGTGCCCTTATCGACTACATTCCGCAGGTGCTCAGCCACGACTATACGGGTCTCATCAATATCGCGAGCTTCCTCGACATGCTCGACGTCGCGCTCGACACCGCCGAAGAGCTTGAGGTGACCATTCCCATGACCGAAACGGCCTATCAGCTCTACGAGCTGCTTCAGGCAGTTGGCGGCGAGGAGATGAACCTGCAGGCCCTCGCCCTGCTGTACGAGGATGAGCAGACCTGTGCCGATTATGGCCTGGATTGGGCGCTTGCCGAGGGATTCAACGAGCGCTGCGAGCGTTTCGACGACCTTTTCGGTGGCTCGGGTCTTCTCGATGATGATACCCCGGGCCCCTCCGGTCGCTCGCATGGCGACCCACCGCCCATTGACGGCTTCTTTTCGAAGAATTAGACGGGCGACTTTCCATGGAGTTGTTCGCGACTTGCGGCACGGGCCTTGAGGCGATTCTCGGCCAGGAGCTGCGCGGCCTTGGGATGGACGAGGTTCGCCCCCTCACGGGCGGTGTCGCGTTCTCGGCAGATCTTGAACAGGCCTATACCGCGCTGTTATGGTCGCGCGTCGCGAGCCGCATCCTGCTGGTGCTCGAACGCGTCGAGGCAACGGACTCCGATAGCCTTTATGCGGGCGTGCGTGGCATTGCCTGGGAGGATGTCGTTGCCCCCGGCGCGACGATTGCCGTGAACGCCCGTGGCACCAACGACCAGCTGCGTGACACGCGCTATACGGCGCTGCGCGTGAAGGATGCCGTCTGCGACCGCCTGCGCGATGAGCGCGGCGAACGTCCCGATGTCGACGCGCAACACCCCGACCTGCTCATTCAGGTAAACCTTCACGCTAGGCGAGCGACCGTCTACATCGATCTCTCGGGCACCTCGCTTGAGAATCGCGGGTACCGCGATGCCGCACGGAGCAACTCGCCTCTCATACACGAAACGCTCGCTGCCGCCATGCTCCTCGCGGCGGATTGGCCCGCGCGCGCAAGGCGCGGCGAGATACTCGTTGATAGCATGTGCGCCGCGGGCACCCTCGTCATCGAAGCGGCTCTGATAGCGGGTGATGTGGCGCCGGGTATCACACGCTCTACCTGGGGATTCTCGGGGTGGTGTGGCCATGACGAAGGGTTGTGGGAGACCATCCTCGACGCTGCTGACGCGCGTGCCCAAGCAGGGACGCGCGAGGTTGTGATATACGCGACAGAGGCCCGCGAGCGCGAGATGGCGTGCGCACGGGCCCGAGCAAAGGCTGCGGCTATCGTTCCGCTCATCGAGTTTCTACCGAGCCGAGATGCGCTTGCCAACGCCATCATGCGCCGTGCCGACGCCCGGGGCTTGTTCGCGAGCTGCCTCTTCGTCAGCACGGAGTGCCTCGAGGCGACCCTGCCCGCGCGCTACGCGCAGCTTGCCGGCGAATTGCTTGACGCCAAACCGCTTGAGGCAGCTGTCATGCTCGTGGAGGGCCAAGATGCCGATGCCTATCTAGGCAGGGAGCGCACGCGGGGCTATAGCTGCATGAACGGGTCCGCTCCCTGCGACATCGCGCTCTTCGACCTGCGCGGTGACGCATCCCGTGCTGCACAGGTGAGCGTGCGTGACAGGCAGCTCGCCGTCTACGACGCAAGCGCGCAGCAGTTCGCCGACCGTCTCAACAAGGTCTTCAAGCAGCGTCGCAAATGGGCGAGCAAGAACGGTATTTCGGCCTATCGCATCTACGATGCGGATTTGCCCGACTACAACATGGCCATCGACCTCTATGAGGGGGCGGGCAAGGATGTGGGCAGGCGCCTCGTGCACGTCGCCGAGTATGCGCCACCCAAGAGCATCGATGCGACCAAGGCGGCACGGCGCATGACCGATGCCCTCAACATCGCAAGTGTCGTGCTCGATGTTTCCGCAGATGACATCTTCGTGAAGCGTCGCGTGCGTGCCAAGGGCGGCTCGCAATACGCGAAGGGTACTGGGACAAGGGGACAGGTCGTTTGTCCCACGAACCCCAGTGGGACAAACGACCTGTCCCCTTGTCCCAGCCTCATCACGCAGGAGAACGGCCTGCTCTTCGAGGTCGATCTTGCGAGTTATCTGGACACGGGCCTGTTCCTCGACCATCGTGACACACGCGAACTTGTCGGCAAGCTTGCCGCGGGCAAGAGCTTCCTCAACCTCTTTGCCTACACTTGCACGGCAAGTGTCTATGCCGCTGCCCATGGGGCGAAGTTCACGACGAGTGTAGACCTCTCGAACACCTACCTGCAATGGGGCGAGCGCAACATGGAACTTAACGGCCTCATGAATGGCCATCAGGAGTTCGTGCGTGCCGATTGCGTCGAATGGGTCCAGCAAACGCGTCACACGAAAATGCGCTGGGACCTCATCTTCGTCGATCCGCCCACCTTCTCGAACTCCGCGAAGATGCGCACGCGCGGCTGGGACGTGCAACGCGACCATGCCGAGCTGCTCATCGGTGTGAGCCGCCTGCTAAGCCGTGGCGGTGCTGCGGTGTTCTCGTGTAATCTGCGTGGATTCAAGCTTGACCGCGGGACGATCGAACGTGCGGGCGTGCAGGTCGTTGACATCACCGACAAGACGATACCGTTGGATTTCGAGCGACATGCCCAGGTCCACCATTGTTTTGTTTTGCGGAGAATCTAGACCGCGCGATTATCTGCTGCGTGATACACTAGAGCCGCTCCTCCCAAGTCTGTGGTTGCGAGCTGGTAAAACAGCTCTAGTCCAAGGCAGATGCGGTCGAAAGGATCCACGTAAGCGGGCAGGGTTTCCTGCACGTGAGCATGGCGCATCTTAGGGGTAAGACGTACCGTCCGTTATGGTCACATACGGTGGCCCGGGCGAGAAAATGAGTAGTGAGATAGTATCAGGCAAAAGTTTCTGTATGCGAGTGTGGGGTCAAAAACCAGGTCAGTTGGGAGGAGCACTTTCACTGGCCCATGAAAAACGGAGCAAGATGTTCGCAAAGCAAATCAAACACAAGACAATAGCCTCGATCATCATGGCGCTTGCCGTGTGCATGCTTGCCGTGGTCGGGCTGTCCGCGTGCCAGCTTCAAACCAAGACGCAGGTTGAGAGCAATCTCACGCCCAAGCTGGATGCTTCGGCAACCATCACCGAGGGCGTGCTCACCGTGGGCATCAACACGAGCAACTCACCGTATGGCGGCACCAATTCGAGCAATCAGACCGTCGGTATTGATGTCGACGTTGCTGCGGCCGTCGCCCAGGAGCTCGGCTTGCGCATGCAGATCATCGATGTCGGGTCGAGTGGTCGCTTCGCGCTCAGCAACAAGCAGGTCGATGTTGCTCTCGGGCTCACCAAGTCCGGCACGGGCGACCTCGTTACCTACAGCGATCCATATCTGACGGACGGCCTCTCGCTGTTTTGCCTGAGCACCAACCGTCCCGTCTCCATCGAGGATGTCGCAGCGCAGACGGCTGCTGGCACCGCCAAGGTGCTCGTCCAGGCCGAGACCACTGCTGCGAGCAAAATGCAGGAGCTTCTCGGCATCGACAAGATCGTCGCCATGCCCACCATGCAGGCGGCATTTGACGCGCTCAACAACGGCGAGCAGAAGTTCCTGGTGACCGACGCAGTCATCGGCGATTACTTTGCGCGCAACTACGAGAGCGTCATCCGCATGGGATTCCTGGGCGCAGATTGCGTCACGCCCATCTACGCCGTGACGCTCACGCAGAGCTCCGCGCTTTCGAGTGGCGTTAACACCGCCATCAAGACGATCAACGAAAACGGCGTCATGCGTGTCATCGCAACCAAGTGGCTTGGTACCGATGGCGATACGCTTCTTGCAGGAAAGACCGATCTGGCGACGCTGCCAGCCAAGGCATTTGGCATCGGCGTGTCAGCAGAACCGGATAATCCCGAGGAACCCAACCCCGATACGCCGGAAACCCCAGGTGAGGAGGATACGGGCGCGCAATCCGGCGACGAGTAGAACGAACAACCCACGATCAAGGAGGTCTATCATGGCTATCACAGTTTCGGGACGAAAGATGAACGTCACTCCCGCTATCAAGGACTACGTTGACGAAAAGATCGGGCGCTCGCTCGAGGTATTCGACAGTGCTGCCATGGACGCGGAGGTCGTCCTGCGTACCGAGAAGAACCCGGCCATTTCGCTCAACGCCATTTGCGAGGTCACGGTCAATGCCAAGGGCGCCGTCATTCGCGTGGCCGAGTCCGCCGAGGACATGTACGCGGCCATCGACCTGGCATCCGACAAGGTTGCCCGTCAGCTGCGCAAGTACAAGACGAGGATCGTGGAGCGCCGTGGCGGCAGGGGTAGCATCCGCCATCTCCAGCCCGACGAGCTGGACATCCCCGATGTCATCCCGACCGAGCCCGAGGAAGACGACGACTTGCTCGTGCGTCTGAAGGAAGTCGAGATGGAGCCTATGACCGAGGAGCATGCACTCGTGCAGACCGACCTGCTTGGCCATGACTTCTTCGTCTACTTCGACCAGGACGCGCATCAGATCCAGGTCATCTACCATCGCAAGAATGGCGGTTACGGCATCATCAGGCCGATCATCAACGCATAGGCAATAAGACACGTCATCGTTTTGAGCAAGGGGTCGGGCGCTGCCCGGCCCCTTTGTCGTAGCACATTGGCTACTCTGTGCTTTTTGCACATGGTCGTGTTTATCGAAGTGCTAGTATGTGCAGATTATCAACTGTAGTTGGACGAAAGGAACATCAACCCATGGCACGCGTGTACAATTTTTCCGCCGGTCCGGCGGTTCTCCCCGAGGAGGTTCTGAAGCAAGCGGCGAGCGAGATGCTCGATTACGAGGGCACCGGCATGTCCGTCATGGAGATGAGCCATCGTTCGGCTGCGTTCACGAAGATCATCACCGAGGCCGAGCAAGACCTGCGTGAGCTGTTGTCCATTCCGGACAACTACAAGGTGCTCTTCCTGCAGGGTGGTGACTCCCTGCTCTTCGCATCGGTGTTCATGAACCTCGCCACCAACGGCAAGGCCGACTACATCGTCACCGGCGGTTGGTCCAAGAAGGCATACAAGGAGGCCCAGATCCTCGGTGATCCCAAGCTGTTGGTCAACGGCGAGGGCGACAACTTCTCGTGGATTCCCGACCTCTCCGACCTTGACATTCGCGATGATGCATCCTTCGTCTACATTTGCGAAAATGAGACTGTCTATGGCAATCGCATCTACACGCTGCCCAACACCAAGGGTCACGTGCTCGTGTCCGACCAGAGCTCCATGTTCCTTTCCGAGCCGGTCGACGTGAGCAAGTACGGCCTCATCCACGCCGGCGTGCAGAAGAACTGCGGCCCTGCCGGCGTGCAGATCGTCATCGTGCGCGAGGACCTCATCCCCGACGACCTTCCCGGCGTGCCCACCATGCTTCGTTTCAAGACGCATGCGGACAGCGGCAGCCTCTACAACACGCCGCCGAGCTACGGCATCTACATGTGCGGCCTCGTGTTCAAGTGGATCAAGGAGCTGGGTGGTCTCGAGGTCATGAAAGAGCGCAACGAGGCCAAGGCCAAGCTTCTCTACGATTACCTCGACGCGAGTGATCTTTTCTCGAGCACGGTCAATCCCAAGGACCGCTCCATCATGAACGTACCGTTCATCACGGGCGACGAGGACCTCGACAAGAAGTTCATCGCCGAGGCGACCGCTGCCGGTCTGGCCAACATCAAGGGTCATCGCAGCGTGGGTGGCATGCGCGCGAGCATCTACAACGCCATGCCCATCGAGGGCGTGCAGGCGCTCGTCGACTTCATGCGCGAGTTCGAGGCGGCCAACAACAAGTAGGGGCAAACGCGCAACTTGACGCATCGGAAGGGCGCCCGCATTATGCGAGCGCCCTTGTCATTCCGGGCGAAGCAACGATGCCCCCCCCCTGTCATTCCGAGCGAAGCGACCGAAGGTCGCGAAGTCGAGGAATCTCTCCTGCCGCCTCTCGACTCTGCGGTCGCTTCGCTCGAAATGACAGTGACTGCTCCCCTTTTGATGGGACGGGATTGTTCGCGAACGCCTCTTTTGCAGTTGTGAAGCGGATATGTAGGGAATGTGACGGCTTTTGAGCATATTGCTAGCTTACGCTACAGTTATATCCCGCATGCACGTAAACGAAGCGTAAATGAGGTTATTTCTTGCTGCAACATGCACTCAACCGAGGCATCATTCTCGCGCTTTCATCTTTGTTGGCGCTTGTGATTTGTCTTGCCAGCGGCGGGTTTGTGCAGACATCCCTCGCAGATGAAGAAGCTGAGGCTCTCGAGGCACAAGTCAAGTCCAGTGCCGATGCCTATAACGACGCCATCTCGCGCCAGGAAGAGCTAACGGCCGAGATAGCGACACTCGATGCGCGTATAGCGGAGCTCGAAGCAAAGCTTCCCGCCCAGCGCGAGCGTTCTGACGAGAGCATACGAGCGCTCTACAAGTACGAGTACGATTCATCGAGCGTGCTCATGATGCTGCTCGAGTCAACGAGCGTCACCGACATGCTTGCGATTGTCGATTCGTACAATTGGATCATCGAGTACAACACGACGGAGATCCAAAGCGCCATCCAAATGGAGTCCGAGCTCAAGAATGCTCGAGAGAAGCTCGCAAACGACAAGGCGAATGTCGACAAGGCCGCCCAGGATGCGCTCGATTCGCTGCAACAAGCCCGCGAGGCCCGCGAGCGCGTGGCGGCTCGTGCTGCCGCTGCTCAGGCTGCCGAGCAACAGGCAAGCCAGTACGTCATCAATTCGGATTCGGCGAGCGCCGACGAGAAACAAGCCGCGAGTGTGGCGAGCAATGCGGCATCATCGGCCAGCGCCTCGCATGTGGGCTGGTCGGCGGATAAGTCCGACTTCGTGAGCGACTGGGCACCGCGCATCGATGCGTACCTTTCGGGCTCGCCCATGGCGGGTACGGGCGAGTACTACGCAGCGGCTGCTTGGGATAATGGCGTTGACCCGCGTTGGGCGCCGGCGATTTCGTATGTGGAGAGCAGCAAAGGCGCCGTCTGCTTCCGCTCGCACAACGCCTGGGGTTACGGTAGTTACAGCTTTGGCTCATGGGAAGAGGGCATCAACAGAGTCGTTTCCGCACTCGGAGGCTCGCTGTACGGCGGCTATCTCACGCGTGAGGCTGCTGCTACGTATTGCCCCTCGAATCCCGGACATTGGTACAACAGCTGCGCCGAGCAAATGGCCCAGATCTAGTAGGCAGATGGAGTGGAGGGGATGTGTCAGGGGGTCAGACCCCTTGGCACATGGATCCATGTGCCAAGGGGTCTGACCCCCTGACACATCCGTCTTCGGCATTCGCTTATCATGTAGCCCATGGAAATCATCATCACATCTATCGTGCTCATCCTTGTCGGCATTGGCATCGGCGTGCTTTCCGGAATGCTCGGCATTGGCGGCGGCACCATCATGGTTCCCGTTCTGCGATTGGGCTATGGGCTCGATGCCTTCATGGCCACGGCGACCTCGCTCTTTGCGATTATCCCGATCTCGCTTGCAGGAGCTATCACGCACATCCGCGCACGGGGTTGCTTTCCCAAGCTGGGGCTACTCCTGGGCATTGCTGGTGCGGTTACCTCGTCGGCAGGTGTGTACCTGGGGTCGATTTCCCCTTCATGGCTCATCATGCTGGCCGCTGCCATCATCATCGTCTACTCCGCCTTCACCATGTTGCGAAAGGCGCTGCGCATGGGAAAGAGGGGGACAGACCCTTCCGCCGCAAGTGGGCAAAAGGGGACAGACCCCGCAACGCCGGACCCCGCAACGCCGACTGGCAATAAGGGGACGGACCCTTACGGTGCGTTCGAAGCTGAGCAGACATCTCCCTGCGCATTTGCGTTCACGCGCAAAAACGTCGCGCTTGCGGTGGTGATAGGCCTCATAGCCGGGTTCGCTTCGGGCTATGTGGGCGTGGGCGGCGGCTTCATCATGGTTCCGCTCATGACGGCATGGCTCGGCATTCCCATGAAGCGCACCTCGGGCACGTCGCTCATCGCCATCATCATCCTCGCCATCCCCGGCGTCATCCAGCAGGCCTTCCTCGGTCACATCGACTACCTTGCGGGCATCATGCTGTGCGTGGGTGCCATTCCCGGTGCCGTGCTCGGCGCTCGTCTCGTACCGCGGGTACCCGAGCGCACGCTGCGTTTCATCTTCGCCGGCCTGCTTGCCGTGGCGGCTGTGATGCTCGTGATAAACGAGTTCAGCCTGCTGTAATGTCATTTCGATCGAAATGGCGAGATTTCTCCACTGCGCCGCCTATCGGCGGCTCCGATCGAAATGACAAGGGGAGGGCAATCGGGCTTCAGTCGAGATGACAAGGGCACGCCACGCATCCCCGGTCGAAACTGGGACAAATGACCTGTCCATTTGTCCCACACGCTATAATACGTAAATTACGCTATCAAAGCCCAATGACGAGGGAAATGACGATACAGCGATGAGCAAACACAACGAAACGAAGATGAGCGGCGCGCAGTGCCTCATAAAGGCGCTAGAAGATGCCGGCGTCGAATTCGTCTTCGGCTACCCTGGTGGCCATGCGCTCGACATCTACGACGCGCTTTACGATAGCGAGAAGCTCAATCACATTCTCGTGCGCCACGAGCAGGGTGCGGTGCATGCCGCCGATGGCTACGCGCGCGCAACCGGCAGGGCCGGCACCGTCATTGTCACGAGCGGTCCCGGTGCTACCAACACGGTTACGGGCATCGCGACGGCGTACATGGACTCCATCCCGCTCGTCGTCATCACCGGTCAGGTTCCCACCGACGCGCTGGGCAGCGATGCGTTCCAAGAGTCGGACATGACGGGCATCACGCTTCCCATCGTGAAGCACAGCTATCTCGTCAAGGACGCGGCCGACATCCCCGCGACCATCGCCCAGGCATATCACATCGCCTCGACTGGGCGTCCGGGCCCCGTGGTCATCGACATTCCAAGCAACCTCGCGCGTGAGCTCGACGTTGCGTATAGCTATCCCGCCGAGGTCAAACTCCAGTCGTACAAGCCCACGTACAAGGGCAACAGCAAGCAGGTGAAGCAGGCGGCGCGCGCAATCGAGAAGGCGAAGCGCCCCGTCATCTACGCGGGAGGCGGTGTCATCGCCTCGGGAGCGACGGCCGAGCTCACGCAGCTTGCCGAGTCGATGCAGATTCCCGTCGCGACGACGCTCACCGGCAAAGGGGGCTTTCCCGAGGACAGTCCGCTCAACCTGGGGATGCTGGGAATGTACGGGCTTCCGGCGGCAAACGAGGCGATGCACGAGAGCGACCTCGTGCTTGCCGTGGGCACGCGCTTCGCAAACCGTTCGACGGGTGACGCGCAGGGATTCGCGCCGCACGCGCACGTGATACACATCGACATCGATCCCGCCGAAATAGGCAAGAACCATCACGCCGACATCCCCATCGTGGGCGACGTGAAGACGGTGCTCACCGCTCTCGTCGAGGAGCTGCACAAGAACGATGCGCAGCCGCAGACTTCCGCATGGCTCGAGAGCATCGCACGATGGAAGCGGGAAAAGCCCCATCGCAACATGCGTGGCGAGGGCACGATTCGTCCCGAGCAGGTGATGATGGTGCTGGACGAGCTCACGAAAGACCGCGACACCATTCTCACCACCGACGTGGGGCAGCACCAGATGTGGGCAAGCCAGCTCTTCCACACCACGAGGCCGCGCACCTTCGTGTCGAGTGGTGGTGCGGGGACGATGGGATTCGGGCTTCCGGCGGCAATGGGTGCTCAGCTCGGCATGCCCGATAGCCGCGTCATCTGCATCACGGGCGATGGCTCCATCCAGATGAACATTCAGGAGATGGCGACGATTCACGAGAACGGGCTGCCGGTCAAGGTGCTGCTCCTCGACAACAGTTGCCTGGGAATGGTGCGCCAGATGCAAGAGCAGTTCCAC
This sequence comes from Coriobacteriaceae bacterium, assembly GCA_025992705.1. Classification (NCBI taxonomy): domain Bacteria; kingdom Bacillati; phylum Actinomycetota; class Coriobacteriia; order Coriobacteriales; family Coriobacteriaceae; species Coriobacteriaceae bacterium. The sequence goes on along the minus strand of DAJPGJ010000001.1, from coordinate 240,832 downwards.
GATAGGCGATACAGCCAGACCCTGTTCACCGGAAATCCCGATTTCGTCGCGCTCGCCCGTGCCTACGGATGGAGCGCACGCAAGGTCGAGAGCCCGTCGGAACTCGAGGCGGCAATGCGGCAGTGGCTCGCAAGCGAGGGGCCGGCGCTGCTGTGGATTCCCATCGCGAGTGACGAGGACGTATACCCCAAGGACGCATGCGATGGCTCGGCCAAGGGCGTGTCAGACCTGCGAGACGAGGAGTAGCCATGTCACGCATTCTTTCCGTGTGGGTGGACAACAAACCGGGCGTGCTTGCCCGCATCGCCGGTCTTATCGCGCGCCGTGGCTTCAACATCGAGTCCCTCGCCGTCAGCATCACCGAGGAGGACGTGCGCAGTCGCGTGACGATGGTGGTCGATGCCGATGAGCGCATCGTCGAGCAGGTGACAAAGCAGCTTCACAAGCTCATCAACGTGTACAAGGTGACCGATCTCACCGACAAGGATCACATCGAACGCGAGCTCGTACTCTTCAAGGTGAGCGCCGAGCCCGAGAAGCGCGGCGAGATCATCGAGCTTGCAGGGCTCTTCGGCGCGCGTGTCGATGGCGGGGCGGCCGATTCGCTCATCATCGAGCTCACGGACACCGCCGAAAGGATCGAGGCGTTCGAGGCGCTCCTCGGCCCCTATGGCATCAAAGAGATGATCCGCACCGGCAAGGTCGCGCTAGCAACCGACTAGCCGTCATGCCTCCCTGTCATTTCGAGCGAAGCGAAGCGGAGTCGAGAAATCCCCCCCCCTCACATAATCGTCATGTTGCCCAGGGCATGATGCGACCAAGAAAGGTATCCTTAAGAGAAGGGGGAACGACCCCTCCCCGCGAGGAAAGGAGCTCGGCATGTGCATCCCCTGCGTCATGTGCGGAGCTTGCATGGGACTGCAAGAGGGCGACCCTGCCCAGCATGAGCATGTCTGCCCGGAATGCGGCGTTCAAGTTGCAGAATCCGATATCAGCTGCCCCGCCTGCCACACGTTCCTTCCGCACAATGCAAGAGCGCGGGCAATCGCAGCAGCAGGTGACACCGTTGATGCGTTCAATCGCTAGTGCTCGCTTGGACCCAAGTGCTTGGCTATCATCAGCTGCAATGACTCGTGTATGACGTTCTCGAAGGGAGCAATGTCGTGCATGCTCCTGTTGAAGCCCGTGTCATGGATTCTTGTGATAACACGCGAGATAAAGGACCCGGTGAAGAACTCCGCAAGAAAGTCGATAGCGGCGCTTTCCTCCATCTTGCTCTTGATCGTCGGCGCGTCGATTCCTCCGCGCAGCTCAAGTTCACGGTCTATCAGGTAGAGCACGTCCTCTCTCAGGCAGGGAGTGTAAATCTGGTGCAGGTAGCTATCCAAGCTGTCGCCGCCTACGTGCGAAAACACCTGACGGTAGTAGTCGCGGTGCTTCTCGAGGCTGCGTGAGAACACCTCGAAGAACATGGTGTTGTCAATCGTGCCGTTTTGCTGAAAGTGCCTCGCATAGAAGGGTAGACCGGCCAGATGCTCGTCGTCGCCGGTAGCGTCGAACACAAGCTCGTGTGTGGGAAAGTAGCGCTCGAGCTCGCATGCGATGTCATAGCGAAAGAGCCATCTCACCAGCGCGTTCTTGTCTTCGAAGTGATAGTAAAAGGTCTTGCGATTCTTGCCTGCCTTCTCAACGATCTGTCCGACCGTAACCTTGTCAGGATGCTGCGCCGTCGCAAGCTTTACGAATGCCGTGGCAAAGCGTAGCTTGGCTTCATATCTATCCTGCACCATGACATCCCTCGCTTATTCGCTTGTCGCGTCTTCCTCGTTTTTCACAGGCGCGCGAAAGCTCCTGCTGCATGCCTGCCGCAGAAGCCTTCGCGCTCGTTACGTTTGTCAGCTGGTGGGCCAAATCCTCACCAGACAGAAACTTACTCTGGTGCTCCCGGTGCCTTTGGCGCTGTGGGGTTGGGAGCAGGCGCCGGTGTCGCAGCGGCCGGAGCGGGATCTCCCATTTGTGCACCACATTCGGGGCAGGTGCCGTCCGGATTAGGCTCGACGACCATATAGCAGCTCCGGCATACGACTTCTCCTGCATCCACTTCAGGTGGTCTGAAACACATGTTTCTCTTTCCTCCTATCTGAGCAGAAGCTACTCGTCATCATCATCCCAGGAGCAGTCCATCATGAGAATGAAGTTTCCCGCGATGGAAGAGAGCTCCTCTAGGCGGAAACTTTCGATACCCGTCTTGCCTGCTAGTTCGGTGCGGCTATCAGGGTGCTTGGCCACCTCATAGAAGGCCTCCACGGTTTCGATTCCCTCGCCCTTTACGGCTTCGATTTCCTGGTCGGTGATTCCAAAGAGCTTTGACACATCAGCCATCTTGTTCTCCTCTCGCGCTCGAGGCTCAAACGCGCGCCGTCCCATGCGAGAGACGGCGCGCTTGTTGCTAGCGTCTTGACGCTAGTCGATACCGCATTCCTCGGGGGCACATTTGTATACCTTTACGGCAACGCCGGTTTGCTGCCAAGAGCCCATGAGCTGGTCCAGGCTTTCCGGATCATCATCGAGGATGACATTGGCGCTGGACTTGAACACGCCGCCGAGGTTTGGCAGGGCCATGTCCTGCTCGGGGAACCACCAGTCGTGCTGGACGCTGATGACCCTCGGGTCGACAATCGAGGTCTTTCGGGCACGCTGCTTGATGCGGCCCATGTGGGTTTCGATCCAACACCAGTCACCATCTGCGATATCAAGGTCGATTGCGGTGTCCGGGTGGATATCGAAGATCGGCTCCGGATGCAAATCACGATAGGGGCCGGGCTGCCTGTGCTCGGAATGATAGAACGGCATGAAGCGAGCGCCGGTGATGGCGATGAGCGGGTATTCATCGCCCCATTCGGGATGCTTTTCGTTGCTCAGGCCGGGGTACTCGAAGTGAGGCAACGGGTCGAAGGGGCGCCCCGTCTCTTCTGCGAGTTTTTCGATAACCGAAGACTTGAGCTCGACCTTGCCGGAGGGAGTGAGGAACTTGTAGCCAGGCTCCTTGTACTTGAGGTACTTCTTCTTGCCGGCCATGTACTTCACGTCGTTGTAGAACTGCTCAAAACGTCATGCCCATGGGCGCGAGCTGGAAGTCAAGCATGTCCTCCGTCTTGGGACCCCACCACTTGTCTTCTTGGCCGAGACGAATTGCCAGGCCGTACCAGAATTCGTAGTCGTCACGGAAGTCAACGTCAGCTCCGCCTTCGAAACGGTCGATGACGCGGGCCTGTGCGCCAAAGTACATGGGACGATGGTTCATGACGGCATAGCAGTTATCGGGTCTCTCAAGCCAGGTGGCCGCAGGCAGCGCGTAATCCGCAAGTGCGGCGGTCGGGGTCATGAAGTAGTCGTGGACCACGAGCAGATCGAGGTTCTTGAGCGCCTCGACTACCAGCTTGGTGTTGGAGAACGCCACGACGGGGTTGTCTGCCTGAACGATGAGCGCCTTGATGGGATACGGGTCGCCCGAAATCATCTGGCGGAACATCAGCGGCGCGTTGGAGTAGGGATAGAACGATGGGTAGGCTTGGGAGATGATGTCCCAGCCCTTGAAGGTCAGGCCGGGGAAGACGTCGTTTCCGACCATCTTGTCGCGCTGCTCCTGGGGCAAGGCGTAGTGCTCGAAGAACGCCGGTGGGAAGCGAGACGGAGGAGCAAGTTGGTCTCCGCCCTTCTTGTCCAGGTTGCCAGTAATGGCGCGTAGGATGGCCTTGGCCTGGATGGTGGAGGAAGCGTTGATGCCGGAGGCATCTCCGCCCTTCTGGCCCCAGGGCATGGATGCCGATTCAGCGGTTGCGTACATGCGTGCCGCCGCGCGGATCTTCTCTTCGGGGACCCAGGTGATTTTGGCAACTTTGTCGACGGGATATTCGGCGGCGCGCTCCTTGAGCTCCTCGAAGCCGATGCACCATTCGTCAACAAATTCGTGATCGTAGAGGTCTTCCTCGATGATGACGTTGATCATGCCAAGCGCCAGCGCGGCGTCGGTGCCGGGGCGCAGCTGCAGGAACAGGTCGGCTTGCTGTGCCACCTCGCTGAAGCGCGGGTCGATGCACAGAATCTTGGCGCCGTTTTTCTCGCGGTTCTTCTGCACCCAGTCCCCACAGCAGAGGCTCTGAGGCGATGGTGTTGCGACCCCACATGACTACGACGTCGGCATTGACCCAGTCCGCCTTGTCGGAGCAGAAGCCGCCGTAGGTGCAAGGCTCGAGCCACATGTCGGAGCTGTAGCAGATGGTGCCGTTGCCTCCCGTGTTGGGGGTGCCAAACAGGTTGGTGAACTTGTAGTGTAGCCAGCTCCAGGTACGGGCCGTGCCCTCCGTGAAGGCCAGGGTTTCAGCACCGTATTTGTCGCGCAGATCGGCGAGCTTCTCTGCGATCTCGTCAAAAGCCTGGTCCCAGGAAATCTCTTCCCATTGACCGCTGCCGCGTTCGCCTATGCGCTTAAGAGGCTTTTTCAGGCGGTTGGGATTGTAGACGAACCCTTCCAGGTAGCGCTGCTTGTCCAGGCGCGAACAGGTAAATCCATGATTGTGGGGGCAATCCGGATCTCCCTTAATGTCGGTGATGCGGCCATTGACCTTGGTTACCAGCACGCCGCAGCGGACATGACAGAAAAAGCAACCGGCTCGCAGGACCTCTACCTTGTCTTCAGCCATTTCGATCCTCCTCTTGTCTTCTCATTTCTCGTGGGGCCCCAGTTCTCGCGATACCTACATACTAGGAAGCGTCTGGGTATGCCGCCATGCCCAAAGGAGGGGTCTTGAGCAGTGGATTCGCTCTATTATTCTCTGAGAAGGATGTATTCGGTTTTCCAGGCGTGAGGACCAGTCTCGGACGAGTTAGTCTGTAACCCCGTCGGCGTTGCGGATCATCTTGCGCTTAATCTTGCCGCCGATGGTCTTGGGCAGGTCATCGACGTACTCCACGATACGCGGATACTTGTAGGGCGCCGTCGTGTGCTTGACGTGATCCTGCAGCTCCTTCGTGAGCTCGTCGCTCGGCTCGTAGCCCTTGGCCAAGATGATGGAGGCCTTCACGACCTTGCCACGCACGGGGTCGGGAGCGGCGGTCACCGCGCACTCGACGACAGCCGGATGCGCCACGAGCGCGCTCTCCACCTCGAAGGGCCCGATGCGATAGCCCGAGCACTTGATGACGTCGTCGTTGCGGCCAACGAAGAAGCAATAGCCATCCGTGTCGCGCCACGCCATGTCGTGGAGGTTGTAATACTCGCCACCCACGGCTTCGGCCGTACGCTCGGGGTCGTTGTAGTAGCCGACGAACAGGCCCGGCGGATAGGCTTCCTTGAGGCCCGTGACGCAGATAGCGCCCTCGCTACCGTCGGCGACTTCGTAGCCGTCATCATCGAGTAGCTTGATGTTGAGCAGCGGGCTGGGTTTGCCCATGGAGCCGGGGCGCGGTTCGATCCACGGATAGGTCGCCAGCAGCACGGGGCCTTCGGTCTGGCCAAAGCCCTCGCGGATCTTCTTGCCCGTGAGCCTCTCCCACTGGATGGTCACCTCGCCGTTGAGCGGCTCGCCTGCGGTCGCGAAGTTCTCGATGGACGAAAGGTCATAGGCCGCGACGTCCTCCTGGAGCATGAAGCGGTACATGGTGGGCGGCGCGCAGAAGGTCGCGAGATCGTAGTCCTGCATGACCTGCAGCAGCTTGGCGGGCACGAACTTGTCCATGTCGTAGGCGAAGATCGCGGCACCGGCAATCCACTGGCCGTAGATCTTGCCCCAGCCGAACTTGGCCCAGCCGCTGTCAGTCACGGACATGTGCAGGCGGTTCTCGCGTACTTGCTGCCAGTATTTGGCGGTGAGGATGTGCCCGAGCGGATGCTTGAAGCTGTGCTCCACGGCTTTGGCGTTACCCGTGGTGCCGCTCGTGAAGTAGATGAGCATGATATCGTCGATTTGCGTGGCATCTTCGCCCGTGGGGCGCTCCCACTGGTCGCTCGCGTTCTCGACGAGCTCGTCGAAAGACAGCCAGCCGTCGCGCTTGCCCGCGACGAGCACCTTCTCCTTGATGCTGGGCGAATTGGGAAGGGCACCCTCCACCTGCTCGACCACGTAGTCGTCATCGACGCAGATCACCATTTTCACGTCTGCCGAGTTCGCGCGGTATGCGATGTCCTTCGAGGTGAGCTGGATGGTTGCGGGGATGATGGTCGCGCCGATCTTGCACAGCGCCATGGCGCACACCCAGTATTCCCAACGGCGGCGCAGCATCATCATCACGACGTCACCCTTGTGGATGCCGAGCTTCTTGAAGGCATTGGCAGCGCGGTTTGAGAGCAGCGAGATGTCGGTGAAGGTGAACTCGCGCTCCTCGCCGGCATCGTTAATCCACACGAGGGCCTTTTTCTCGGGCTCGACGCGTGCCCACTCGTCGACGACGTCATAGGCGAAGTTGAAGTTCTCGGGCACGTCGATCTTGAAGTTGTCGTAGAAGTCCTCGTACGAGTCGAATTCGATGCGGGGACAATATTTGCTGAGTATGTAATCCACTTTTACCTTTTCTTTCTAGGATATGAGACAGTGTGCCAGGCACGCTGTCTTATTCGCTAATGATGGTGAGGAACTTGGCGGGTACGTCGCCGTTGCAACGCTGTCCGTGCCTGTGCTCCGGGTTGAAGAAGATGGAGTCGCCTGCGTCGAGGACTATCTCACGGTCGTCGAAGGTAAAGACGATGGAACCCTCGAGGATGTAGTTGAACTCCTGGCCCCGATGGTCGACGAGCTCCGCAGGCTCGTCATGGGGGTCAAGTGTGACGAGCAGGGGCTGGAAGTCCTTCTGCGTAAAACGCCAGGCCAGGTCTTCGAAGTGATAGCCCGGAAGGCGATCGACCTCACGGCCCTCACCGGCTTTGATGAGGTGGAAGGTGTCGAGGTGCCCGGACTTGCCCGTCAGGATCTCCGTGAACTCGATGCCAAAGCGATTTGCCATGTGATAGATGGCCGAGATGGGTACGTCGGCACCCGTCTCCTCCCATTGGATGTAGGTTTCCAGGTCGACGTCAAGATCGGCGGCCATGTCCTCGGCCGTTACGTCACAGGCCTCGCGGATGCCTCGAATGCGCTCGCCAATAGCGATGAAATCAGTTGACATAATCGACCTTTCGTTTGTGCGTGGAGTTTGTCCTGCAGATATGTCGTCAAAGTATAATGCGTGTTTCTGCTGTGTGCACAGGAAATGTGCTCCAATCGGCATCTTTTACACGTTTTTTGCGATTATGTGAACCTAGAGTTTTTCCCGTACGCAATTTTTTCGATTATGTGTGGCGTGCGGCGAACTCGTGCACGCTTTTTTCGATTATGTGAGATCGGTCGCCTTTCGATCATCACACAATCGAAATTTTCTTGCACCCTGTTCGGGTTACTCTCACATTATCGAAAAAATGCTCCGTTTATTGCACGTCGGCCCAGCGACCCGCGAAGCCCGCATCGTTACCCTACGACGTCACCTGCGGAGTAGCCGGTCATCGTGCCGTAGATGACGACTTCGCCGATGCTCGTCTGTGCTTTGACGTCGATGCTGTTGGCCCAGGTTGCGCCATGGGCGGCGAACTCGATATCCTCGCCATTGATGTGCGCGACGCCCGCGACGTCAAAGTCCTTGCCGTTGCGCGTGCCCTCCGCGTCGAGCGATCCCACATCGGTGATGTCGAGATGTGCGCGGGCGGTGTCGCCCGAAAGCTCGAGCTTCACCTTTCCCTGACGATGGTATTTAGGCGTGTCGACGATGACATCGTATGTTGAGGCCATGGGGTGTCCTTTCGCGTGTTGTTGCTGCAAGCGATAGTAGCGCATGTGCGAAAAGACAGCTAGGACGGGAGGCCCGAAAGAGCGAATGCGGTGTGGCCGGTCGAACGGAAGGCTAACTGCCCATCCAGTCGAGCAATTCGCGCTGACGAGCCAAATGCCGATCGTTTGGCGTCTGCAAGCGCCGCTTGCATTTGCGATTGACGAGCTCGAATCGCTTTCGTAGCCCCGCATCGTCGGGCAAGTCGTCTTTGCCTAGCGAGATAGCAGTGATTCCGAGCATGCGGTATGCATTGCGCACGAGCTTATCGTAATTCAGGCGCTCCTGTGCCGATGGCCATGCGCGATTGCTGTATTCAACGACCACACGATGTTCGGGCCAATAGAGATCGGGTTTGAAGGTGCGCGCGCCAAGAATGCGCGCGGCGGGGTCGGGTGCCTCGATTTCCTGGCCGAGCAGAGGGACCTTGCACCCCATTCCTCCCTGGAGCCGGGGAAGATGCGCGAGCATGCAGATTTTCGTTTCCCTGGGCGAGCGCGATCCTTGCAGGATTTGTCGGGCCGCCCTGCGGGCCGCCCTGGCCCCTGTGAAGTTATGGGCATTTGTGGCGAAGGCGGCAAAACCCTCCGGCGTGCTGATGGGACTGCGGGGGAGAAATCCGCGCGGAGCATCGGGAGCGAGCGCGTAGTCCCCGCAGAGCTCAAAGCCAAGAGCGATCAAATCGAACCATGCAAACGAGCGCGCCATTTGCAGAAAGCAGAATTCGGGACTGCTGAGTGCGATATGCAGTCTCGTGCCGTCGGGAAGGGTTGTTTCGTCAGCTAGGAAAAGCGCTCCGTCTGGCAAGGCAGTTTGCACGCAATGGAATCGCGCCCGCTTGGTGGAGCGCCTCTCGTTTCGATTGGCGGTGAGCAGATCGAGCGGCTTGCGCATGCTCGTGAGCATACCTGACGAAAGGGCGCTGTCGAGCGTCCGAACGTGAGCGCACCCGCACGCGTGGTCGATAAAGTCACGCGCCTCGTCGGCATCTAGGCCTCGTCCGCGTTTTGCGGTTGGGCTGCGCCAATAGGAGAGCGAGCTATCGTGAGCAAGAATGATATACGCATGCTTTGTCATGTGATTAAAATAGGCGATATGGTGGCAAAATCAAGAGCAGCCAGTTATGTTTCATGAGATAAAACCGCCAAATCGATGTAAATATACACTTTTAGTGCCACTTATAGAACCAAAGCGGGGAACCCTTATCGCCCGAGACGAGGGGTCACTACAATAACTGCATTTACTGCGCCAACTGGTTATGGCAACTGGGAAATGAGGATGATCATGAAGGTATTGATTCCGGAGAAGTTCAACAAAGCCGGCATTGCCGTGCTCGAGGATGCCGGCTACGAAGTCACGTTCAAGCCCGACACCACGCCCGAAGAGCTCGTCGAGATGATTCCCGAGTACGACGCGCTTATCGTGCGCTCTGCCACGACGGTCACCCGCGAGGTCATCGAGGCCGGTGACAAGCTCAAGATCATCGGCCGCGCAGGCGTCGGCGTCGACAACATCGACCGCGAGGCTGCCACCGAGCGCGGCATCATCGTGTGCAACGCGCCGCTTTCCAACGTCGTGTCCGCTGCCGAGCAGACCATGGCACTCATGCTCGCCACCGCGCGCAACACAGCGGCTGCGAGCGCGTCCATGAAGGAAGGCAAGTGGGACCGCTCCAAGTTCACGGGCAAGGAGCTCCAGGATAAGACGCTCGGCATCTTTGGCACCGGTCACGTCGGCCTGTTGGTTGCCGAGCGCGCCGCCGCCTTTGGCATGAAGCTCATCGGCTATGACCCGTACTGCCCGCCCGAGCGCGCCGCCCACTACGGCATCACGTTGCTCGATGACATCGACGAGGTGTGCAAGCAGTCCGACTTCATCACCCTGCACATGCCCAAGACTCCCGAGACCACCGGCATGATCGGCGCCAAGCAGCTGGCCGAGATGCCCGAGGGCGCCATCGTCCTCAATGTCGCGCGCGGCGGCCTGGTCGACCTCGATGCGCTTGCCGACGCGCTCGAGAACGGTCATCTTGCCGGTGCCGGCATCGATGTGTGGGAGAACGAGCCCGTTTCCGACTCGCCCATCCACAAGTTCGAGAACGCCGTCATCACCCCGCACCTGGGCGCATCCACCAAAGAGGCCCAGATTCGCGCGGCAACGCAGATCGCCGAGTACGTCATCGCCGGTCTCGAGGGCAAGACGGTTGCCACGGCGGTGAACGCCGCGCGCATCCCGGCCGATGTCATGGCGCAGCTCAAGTACTTCATCCCCGTTGCCCAGCGCGGTGGCGAGATTCTGTCGCAGGTCGTTGGCGGCGGCATCGAGAAGCTGAAGGTTACGGCATGTGGCAAGATAGCGGACACGGACCCGACGATTCTGGGAATGGCGGCGCTTGCGGGCGGCGTGACGTTCAACAGCGAAGTCACCGTCAACATCATCAACGCCAGCTACATCGCCGAGCAGCGCGGCATCGTCGTCGAGACCGCTACCGATCCGCTTTCTGAGAGCTATCCGAGCTACATCGAGATCGAAGCGTCGTGCGGTGACGATGTGTATTCCATCAGCGTCACGCGCGATATGACCTCGGACATGCCGCGCATCATCAACTTCATGGGCTTGCCCGTCGACTTCGTGCCGATGAAGGACTTCGTCGTGCTCGAGTACGAGGATCAGCCTGGCCAGATCGGCAAGATCGGCACGGTGTTTGGCGATGCGGGCATCAACGTTGAGTCCATGCAGATTGCCAAGGACTCTGAGCATCCCCTGGTCGAGGTGCTCATTAACCTCAACCAAGCGGTTCCTGCCAACGTGCGCCGCGATCTCGAGGCCGCTCTCGATATCGAGCGCGTCTGGTACATCGATCTGTAAGGACGAAGCTATACGGCAGGCACGCTGTCTGTCGGAACACACTATGTGCCCCAAGCGGTAGTTTTTGGCAAGAGCTGGCAGAAACGAACGTTTGGGGCACATTTTTGCTACGGGCGTGGCGGAAATTTACGTTTGGGGTACACCCAATGTGCCCCAATCGGCAATCCTCGGCAGAATATGACGAAAGCGCTCGTTTGGGGCACACGGCAAGCGCCCCAAACGGTAATTCCAGGCAGCGCTAGTTTCGTAATGTCTCACCGCATGTTTTCGCCAAGGCTTTGAAAGGCTATCCTCTAAAACACGTTAATAGAACCAGACCGGAGCTCACACATGACCAAGGCGATGAACATACTGTACGAGATCGGCGACACGCTCTACGTCAACCTCACCAATCGCTGCCCGTGCAGCTGCACCTTTTGTATTCGCAACGAATCCGACACCGTCAACGGCCACGACGTTCTCTGGCTCGAACGTGAGCCCACGGCCGGGGAGGTCATCGAGCAACTTCGTCAACTCGACCTCTCACGCTACTCCGAGCTCGTCTTCTGCGGGTATGGAGAGCCCATGGAAACATTTGACGTGCTCGGGGAGGTCGCCCGCTGGGTGAAGGAGAACATGGCGTTGCCGGTGCGCATCAACACCAACGGCCAAGGTTCGCTTATCAATGGACGCGACATCACGCCCGAGCTCGAGGGAATTGTCGATACCGTTTCGGTCAGCCTCAACAGCCCCGATGCGGACGAGTATCTCGCGCTCACGCGCAGCAAGTTTGGGAGCGACGCGCACCCCGCGATGCTCGAGTTCGCGCAGCGCGCGGCAAGCTATGTTCCGACGGTGGTGCTCACCACGGTGGGAGGTACCATAACGCATGAGCAGGAGCGTGCGTGCCAGGAGCTATGCGACGAGCTTGGCGTGAGCTATCGCATTCGCCCACGGGTTTAGATGCTCCACCTCTCGTAACCAAGATGCTCGAGGAGCTCAGTCGGGGTGAAGCGTGATGCGGGCAATGTCGAGAACGCATCGACATCCCTGCTGACGATGGCGTCGACCTTGTCTGCGACAGCCGCGGCAGCGATGATGCCGTCCTCGTAGTCTGGCTTTTCCAGCTCGAGGGCGTTTCTGCACACAAGGTCATCGACACTCGCCGCGTTTGAGATTTCGAGAACCAGGCGAACAGCCTCGTACGCCCTGTCAGTATCGAGACATTTGGACGTGATATAGAAAACGTCCTTGAGCGAGGTTGCCGCAACGCATAAACCGACGGATTCCTCCACGCATGCCATCAAGCAACCTTTGGAGTCTTCTTCGAACGGGGCTCTGTGGAGGATGAGATCGAGCCAGACATTGGTGTCTACGAGGACTTTCATGCCAGAGCTTCGTACTCCCTAAGCTTCTCCTCGTATTGCATATCGCGCAGTTCGTCATCGCTCGTGTTCGAGAATCTGGTAGCCGGCAGAGCCCCCAGCAGCTCGATGGCATCGAGCTTCTTTCGCATGACTTCTTCCTTCTTGGGATCTTGGTTCTGAAGAAACTCTGGCAGCTCGTGCGTTTTCGCGAGTGTTTCCCAGAGTGCGCGGATTGCTTCGGTGACGCTGATGCCGTTCTCCTTGAGGACCTTGTCGCCACGCTCCTTGAGGGCGCTATCGATGCGTATGTTCAGCGTAGATGCCATGACTGCCCCTTTCGCCACTTGCATTGTAATATTTGCATTACAGTAATGCAAACAATATGCTGCGATTAACTAAGATTTGCGTATTCAGAAAATATTCTGAATATCATGTTAGAATGTGCCTAACGGATAAGGAGGCACATTATGCCTATCGTGAGAACTGCATCGGATCTTCAGAGGAACATCGGCGAGATTTACGAGCTCTGCCAAAACAATCCCGGGCCCGTCTACATCACCCGCAACGGCAAAGCCGATCTCGTTGTCATGGACGCGCATTATTACGAGGCCCACGAGCAGCTTCGCAAGGAAGTCTCGGCGTACGAGCGTGCTTTGAATCAACGCCTCGAGGCGGCCTATGAAGACGTGAAGGCGGGCAGGGTAAAGCCATTGAAGCAGATTCGCGAAGAAATGGGCCTTGCATGAATGCGGAAGATGATGCCGAAGAATCTGTCTTCTATGAAGTTCTCATGACGCGAGAGGCCGAAGAAGACTACAGGCGGGTATCTCGTTCTCCACGCTTTTCCCGGGTCGATATGATGCTCGATATTCTAGAGGCCTTTCCCGGTGTTGGAAGGGTTTATGATCCACAGTACGAAGCGGCAAATCTTCCCGACGACGCGCGAGTTGCGTATGCAGACATATATGGCATCTACTATTTGATTGATGAGGCCAAGAGAGCGGTCATTGTGCTTGCCATTGAAGACCAGCGCAGTGATCCTATGCTCCGGTTTGGTTAGGACCTTTTCATGAAACACATCAAGGTGGTAGCCGCAATCATCGTGCATGACGGCAAGATTCTGGCGACGCAGCGCGGGTACGGAAATTACAAGGGCAGCTGGGAGTTTCCCGGCGGGAAGATCGAGCCGGGCGAGGCTCCCGAGGCGGCGCTCGTGCGCGAGATTCACGAAGAGCTCGACGCCGATATCGAGGTGGGGCCAAAGCTCATCACGATCGACTACGACTACCCCGAGTTCGCGATGACGATGCAGTGCTTTGTCTGCACGCTCGCCAGCGGCATGAAGCTGCTCGAGCACAGCGACGCGCGCTGGCTGGGGAGAGACGAGTTGGATTCGGTTGATTGGCTGCCTTCGGATGTCGAGGTGATCGCGGCAATTAGGTCCGCGGGAGTTGTGTAGGGGCTGCCCCATATTGACTCAAGACTCCAAAGAGAACCTATTCGCTATCTCTTTCCCTATCCTATGTGGTATCTCTACTACGAGCGCATTACCCATGCAGAACGCACGCTGGCCATCGGTCATGCCGGTATCTGTCCAGCCCTTAGGAAACATCTGAACCATGTCGAGCTCATCGGGAACAAGACGACGAATTCGTCCGCTATCTCCCATAACGGCATGTTTGGTACGACTAGCGCCTTTTCCGCCTTCGCCTGTGAGAATGGTTCGAGCCGGTCTATCAAGTGGGTCTGGCCACGCCATCGCGCCCTCAGTGTACATGTACGTAAATCCCGCGGCCGTGGTGCGAGGTTCCTTTTTTGCCTCGCGCATATACTCCCACTTAGGAAGGTCTTCTTCTGAGATGAAGAACTCAGGAGGCACTTCAGAATCGGGAACGACAATGCTAGCAAGCGTGGTTGCCTCGCCATCAAAGACAGCCTCGACCTTGCATGTCATGATCTGCCCTTTTTGCATTGCTCCGGCATTCTGGAATGGCGAGAGCTTTTTACCAACGCCGAAGTGCTGGGATATCTCGTAAGGATCCGCAGTGACATCAACGGAGGTGATAGCGGTGATTTTCTCAGTGATGGGAAAGGCCTTTGCCATGATGCCGTCTTGCTTGATGCGACCTTCAAGGTCCCATTCGTTTTCTGTGAGTTCACCGTATATGTATACGCGTCGGCGTTTCTGTGGCATGCCGTATTCTGCTGCGTTGATGACACGCCATTCGACCGAGTAGCCCTCTTCAGCCAAACAGCTCAGGATAATCGCAAAGTCACGTCCGCGTTGCTTCACTGGACTTTTGAGGAGGCGGTCTACGTTCTCAAGAAGCAAATACTTCGGCTGCTTTAGGTGAATCATACGGTAGATATCCCACCATAGGACACCCTTCTTGCCTTCGATGCCACGGGCCATATTGAGGGGCTTGGCGACGGAGTAGTCCTGGCAAGGGAATCCGCCGACCAGCATGTCAAAATCGGGAATGTCACGCTCGCCCGCTTCGTATTCGTCGAGTACCTTGTTGATGTCTTCGTTGACGCAGCTACCCTTGCCGAAGCGATCTTCATAGCAGCGCCATGCAAACTGCTTGGCTTCTGTTCCGGGTGGCTCCCACTGGTTGGCCCAAACGGTTTTGAATGGGCCAGCAGCCTCCATATCAAATTTGGGATGGTTTGGGTCATGGTATCCGTCAAGACCCAGACGAAATCCGCCGACTCCGGCGAATAGCTCCGCTACTTCGATTGTGTCGTTGGCCATAGGGTGCTCCTTCGCATTCTGAAAGCCATTGACTACAGATTTAATTTATTGGTGCAACAAGCTGTGTATTAGGATCCCAGATCCGCTGAACGGTGTCAAGATCGATTTCGCTAGATGTCTCGAACAATCTCGTAGATGTAGTCGTTGTTCAGCCAAAAGCTCTGCTTTGTCATAGCGCGTCCGTCTGGCAGCTCATCAGCATCGCGATTAATGTTTCCAATCGTCAGGCCATTTTCTAATCTATACGCCGCTTTGGAAGTGTGTGGCCTGACGTGCGCCACGGGGTTGTCGCTTTTCTTTGGGAGGTTATTTTCAAAACGATAGCCGTCGCCCCGCGGGACTTTTGTAATTGTGACGCCAGTAGCTATCACGTCTTTTGTTGTTTCCCAACAAGCACGAAGGGGACCATCTATATCAGCTCGAGGCATATTCCAAAATGTCGCCCCTTTAAGACGCAGCTCATCTTCTTCCTTTTGGAACGCGACGAATAGAAACCGCGTCTCTTCAAAATATTCATGAAGCGGGGCATCATTCCACTCCTCGTCCAAAATGTCGATAAACGAGAACGTGTCCAAGGATAGGCTCTCTTTGATCCTGCCATGTTGCTCGATGCGAACGGTTCTTACGTTGATGTTTGCCTTCTCGAACTCGTCTGCTCGATTGTCATGCAGTCCGAGCATGTGATAGACAATCGTGGTCCATTGGGCCTTGTTGCCGGTATAGGCGAGGCCGAGTCTGTCGCAAATCTCCTTGTCAGTCATTCCAATAAAAGGCTCGATGAGCGAAATGACATGCTGTTCAAAGGAGCACTTGGATAGTTGTTCCGAATCCTTGATGATGGACTCGTTACCCCGTTGGCCGATGATGTAGTCGTTGAGAACGACATTCATGTAACTGTTCTTATAGCACCAGGCCCGCCCCTTTGCTTTCTTGCCCGGTGCATATACGGACTGGTCGCGCATGCTTTTTTCGGCGGTCGCGCCCTTTGTGCATGCCCCCAAGTAGTGAGTCATCGATTCCGATAGCTCATCTGCTCTTCCTTCCGTTACGTACTTTTGAATGGTGCCGTAATCCTCGCGGATGATTGCGAGGTCTTCATCAGGAGGAGTGAAAAGTGTGACGTATTCAATTCTTTGGTCGTATTTATCGATTGTCTTATCGCGCTTGTAATAGATGAGCAGGATATTTCCGCCCTTTTCCCACATGTGTGATTCGTCAAAGGGGCGCTCAATGCTTTCATCAAAGGCAATCATGCCAAGGACAAGACGCTCGCCGGCCCGGACGCTGCCATCGTTCTTAACGTCATAGCAGGTAGTTTTCAACTCTGCACCAGCATCGTCAAAGTCGGCATGCGCGTCGCTATTGGCACGGTAGCCGAAGTATCGCTCCTCGATGAGTGTACCCATACCTCCTTTGAAAGAGATGTCGTTATAATCGGCCTTTTCTAGAGTGCGTCCATCGGGAGTGATTCCAAGTTCCAATACCTCGCGGAACGTATGACCCTCAAGTTTCTTTGCATGTTCGAGGAGTGTCTGCGGGTCATCAAAATCGACAGGCACATACTCAAGCTCGTTTGTCGATATATCGACGTTCATAGACCGCTGCATGATGAGTCCTTCGGTTGCTTTAGGCAATGCCGCTGTATCGCACCTAAACGTATCACATTTGTGATACATAGGCGTAATCACCGCATGATGTACCGTAGTTGTTGCCCTACGCCGTCAGTGCGCGAATTGGAATGACGTAGATTCCTTCTTCTGCCTCACGCACAAACTCTCCGTTGCCGGTGATGACGGCCATGAAGGAAGGCGGCTTGTTTCGAGCGCCCTTATCTGCCCCAAGTTTCTTGCGAAGTCGCTTCAAGCCTGCAATGCCCTCATCAACCTTATCCTCGGAAACCTTGAACTCGAAAGCTGCCCATGAACCATCCGTGAGTTCAATGATTGCATCTACTTCGAGACCACTGTCATCGCGATAGTACTTGACGGGGTGTCTGGGAGAGAGCTCCAGTGCGGATGCGTAAACAATCAGGTCGCGAATGCATAGGTTTTCAAAGACGAGGCCAAAGGTCTGCCAGTCATTGAATAGCCCTTCGGGGGACAGGCCAAGCGCGGCAATCGGAAGCGAGGGGTCGGCAAAGTACCGCTTGGGTTTGGTACGCAACCGTTTTGGCGAGCGCGACGTTGGCACCCATCCAGGGATTTCCTGAATGAGGAAGATGCTCCTTAGGAACTCGAGATACTCGGAGAGCGTTTTCTCGGACTTTACCTCTACTGCAAACCCATTCATGTCCTGGAGTGTCGTGCTGAGCGTGGGAGTCTGCCCAAGATTGCGGGCGATTGACTGTACGAGGCGTTCGGTGACCTGCGAGTTCTTGCTATGCGCCGGCGCACTTTGTTCATAGATGGATTGCAGGTACTCGCGGGCCACGTGCTGGGCGATTGTGTAGTTGTCATCAAATGTTTCTGGCCAGCCGCCCCTGCAGCATAACTCAACAAGCGCACGAGTATCATGGGGTACGGCGGCTGCGGCAAACTCCCCCCGGAATAGACCGGCGAGCGAAACGCTCTTTGTCGAATCTGAAGACTCGCTCAGGGACATTGGGAGCATGCGTATGCGCCCAATGCGCCCAGCTCCGCTGTGACGATTGCCGTCCTTTGGCGGAGTTGATGAACCGGTAAGTATCCATCCTCCGCGAAGACCGCGCACGAGGTCGATTTCGTGACGCACTGCATTCCATATCCCCGGAGCCTTCTGCCACTCATCGACGATGTGCGGACGCGCGCCTTCAAGCACGATGTGGGGATCGGCTTGAGCGAGTTGAAGGTTGTTATCTCGGTCGATATAGGTGATGGATGCGCCGTGTGCGCAAGCCGTCCACGTTTTGCCGCACCATTTTGTGCCGGCGATTTCGACAGCTCCAAAAATCGAAAGATATCGCTCGACGCGTGCGTCAACGATGCGCGGCACGTAACCTTCTGGGCGAAGGGGAGAAAACGATGATTCAAGAGCATTCATAATATTCCCTTCTATCGGGAAATATTATAGGCATTACCGAAAATCCGCGCAATTCATTACCGAAAATCCGAATTTTCCATTACCGAAAATCCGCGATTCCCATTACCGATTTTCCGCCCTGTGTCCTTACGCCTCGAACAGCAGCGCGCCGCTCGTGAGTCCGCCGCCAAAGCCCACGCACATCACCTTGTCGCCCGGCTTGATGCGGCCCTCGTCGTAGGCATCGGAAAGCGCCATGAGCACGCTCGACGCACTCGTGTTGCCCGCCTCGGCGATGGAGACCTGCCAGCGCTCGTAGGGAACGCCCAGCTTCTTGGCGGCAAAGCGGATGATGCGGTCGTTTGCCTGATGCGGCACGATGCAGCTCACCTCGTCCATCGAGACGCCCGCGCGTTCGCACACCTCGCGTGCGGCCTCCACGATGGCGGCGGTGGCGAACTTGAAGACGCGTTGGCCGTGCATGCGGATGAACGCGGCGTGCTCGGCAAAGCCGCCTTCGTCGGTCTCGATGTTCATGATTTCGCCCACGCCCACATTGCCGACGTTCTCCCCAAACGGGAAGGTGCTCATGTCGTGGTTCGCGTCGACGGTCAGGCACAGGGTGTCATCGTCGGTGTTCTTCAGGAAGCTCGCCAGAATGCCCGGCGCGCTCTCATCCCACTCGAGCACCACGGCGCCGGCACCATCGCCAAAGAGCACGCAGGTGGCGCGATCGGTCCAGTCGGTGATGCGCGAAAGCCGCTCCGCACCTATGACCAGCGCGCGGCGCATGGCGTTGCGCTTGTGCCCGATGCCGCTTCCGCCCGCACTGGCAACCGATGCCTCGATCATGGTGGAGGCGACGTCGATGCCGTAGATGCAGCCGCTGCAGGCGGCGTTGAGGTCAAACGCTATGGCTTTGCTGGCGCCCAGTTGCGCCTTGATGAGCGCCGCTTGGGACGGCACGATGACGTCCCCGGAGATGGTCATGCACACGATGAGATCGATATCTCCGGCCGCGACCCCTGCGTTTTCGAGGGCGGCTTGTGCAGCCTGGACTCCAAGATCGGTGGTGGACTCGTCAACCGCGATGCGCCGGTTATGAATGCCAGTGCGCTCGACGATCCACTCGTCGCTCGTGTCGACAATGCTTGCCAGGTCGTCATTGCTCACGACAAGCTCCGGCAGTGCCTTTCCATGTCCGACGATCCTGCATCCCATGGGCGTTTCTCCTTGTTGGTCGGTCGTCGCCCACGTCCGGTCGGGTGGGCTGACGCCCGACTATCTTAGAGTAATTCCGCTGGAAAATGCCTTCGTTTGCAATGTTTGCGCAAGATTTTGCATCGTGGCTCACTCATAAAATCTTCGTCTACAATAGTCGCGCTTGTTTGTTAGACACCGCGAAAGGAACCATCATGGCAACTATCGACATCGTCCGCGACGTGCTGGTCGAGAACCAGGACCTCGATCCGGAGGCCATCACCGAAGATGCCGTCATCGAGGACCTCGGCATCGACTCCCTCGACATGGTCGAGCTCATCTGCGACATCGAGGACCAGTGCGAGGTCGACTTCGGCGAGCCGACCGATCTTGTGACCATCGGCGACATTGTCGAGCATATCGACTCCCTGAAGTAGGTCGAAGCGCCTCATGAAAACGAGAGTAACCGAACTCCTGGGCATCGAGGCTCCCATCATCCAAGGCGGCATGGCCCGCGTTGCGGATGCCTCGCTTGCCGCGGCGGTCAGCGAGGCCGGCGGCCTGGGCATCATCGCCTGCGGTGGCGCCAAGCTCGATTGGATTGCCGATCAGGTCAAGCAGGCCCAGGCGCAGACCGACAAGCCCTTTGGCTGCAACATCATGCTCATGGACCCGCTCACGCCCGAGGTCGCCAAGCTCGTCGTCGAGCTCGGCGTCAAGGTCGTCACCACGGGCGCCGGCAGTCCGGTCGAGTACCTGCCCATGTGGCGCGATGCCGGCATCAAGGTCATCCCCGTCATCGCCACCACGGCGCAGGCCAGGCGCATGGAGCGCCTCGGCGTCGATGCCGTGGTCGCCGAGGGCACCGAGTCTGGTGGTCACGTCGGCGAGCTCACCACCATGGCGCTCGTGCCCAGCGTGCGCGAGGCCGTTTCCATTCCCGTCATCGCCGCCGGCGGCATCGCCGACGGTCGTGGCATTTGCGCGGCCTTCGCGTTGGGTGCCGAGGGCGTGCAGATGGGCACGCGCTTCCTCACCATCGACGAGTGCACCGTGTGCGACCCGTGGAAGGAGAAGGTGCTCGGCGCCAAGGACTCCGACACGATCGTGACGGGTCGCGGCACGGGTCATCCCGTGCGCGGGCTCAAGAACAAGTTCGCACGCGCCTGCCGCAAACGCGAGATGGAGGCGAGCAGTCCTGACGATCTCGAGGGCATGTATGCAGGTTCGCTCAAACGTGCAGTCGAGGGCGATATGGAGAACGGTTCCATCCTCGCCGGTCAGGTTGCCGCGCTCGTGAAGAAGCGCGGCACGGCCAAGGAGCTCATCGCCGAGCTCATGGCCGAAGCCGAGGCGCTCGGTGCGCTTGACCTCGCCGCCATGGCCGAGCTCAACGCCCGACAGGGCCGCTGCCTGGAAGATGCCGACGCATAGGAAGACTGAAGCTATGGCTCAACTTGAAGGAATCGGACCGGTCCACACGGTCTTCATGGCCTCGGGACAAGGGTCGCAAAAGCCCGGCATGGGCGTTTCGCTCTTTGGCGTTCCCGAGGTACAAGCCGCGCTCGAGTGCGCATCCGACGTGTTCGACCGCGACATAGCGGCGCTCGTCAACAGCGAAGGCGACGAGGCGCAGGCACAACTCAACGAGACGCGCAATGCGCAGGTTGCCATCGCAGCGCTTTCCATCGGCATTGGTCGCGCCCTCATGGCGCGCGGCATCCGGCCCGATGCGCTGCTCGGCTTCTCGCTCGGGCAGATCAGCGCGCTCGCGCTTGCCGACATGCTCACCGACGAGGAGGCCTTTCGGCTCATCGACGTGCGCTCACGCGTCATGGACGAGGCGGCACGCTCGAATCCGGGTGCGATGACCGCGCTGCTCAAGGCTGACGAGGAAAGCGTCATGGCGTTGTGCGAGCAATGCGCCCAAGGCGACGTGCTCGCACCCGCGAACTTCAATTGCCCAGGCCAGATCGTCGTGGCCGGCACCGTGCCTGCAATCGAGCGCACGGAGGAAGCCTGGAGGGAGCAAGGCGGCAAGCTAAGCCGCCTGGCGACGCAGGGCGCATTTCACAGCCCGCTCATGCAGGCGGCATGCGATCCGTTTGCGGAGTATCTCGCGACCGTCGACTTCAAGGAGCCGGTCATCCCGGTCATCTGCAATACCGATGCCACGCCACTTGATGTCGCGACGGTTCGTCAGCGTCTGGTCGATCACCTCACGCATCCGGTGCGCTTCCAACAGAGCGTCGAGGCACTTCGCGAACAGGGTGCGAGCACCTTCATCGAGGTCGGCTTCGGCGGCGTGCTGAGCGGCTTGGTGCGACGCATCGACAAGGAAGCCACACGTGCTTGCGTGCAGGATAGACCAAGCTTCGAGGAGCTCGAGGAATCGTGGAGGAAAAGCGATGAGTAACACCGATCAGGGCAGCCCCGTTGCCCTCGTCACCGGGTCAGGCCGTGGCATTGGCCTTGCCTGTGCACGAGCGCTTGCTGCCGATGGCCATGACGTTTGCCTTAACTGCTCGAGCGATTCGAGCTTCGAGCGCACGAATGCTGCCGCCGAGGAGATTGCCGGCGAGTACGGCGTGCGTACGCTTGCCGTTGTGGCCAATGTGGCAGATATGGAGGCCGCCAAGGCCCTCGTGGACCAGGCGGTTGCTGAACTCGGTCACATCGACGTGCTCGTCAACAACGCGGGTATCACGCGTGACGGTCTCATCGCGCGCATGGGCGAGGATGACTTCGATGCCGTCATCGACGTGAACCTCAAGGGCACCTTCAACTGCTGCAAGGCTGCGTCCAAGTACATGATGAAGCAGCGTAGCGGTGCCATCGTCAACATGAGCAGCATCGTGGGTATTGCGGGCAATGCAGGGCAGGCAAACTACGCCGCCTCCAAGGCCGGTGTCATCGGCCTTACCAAGTCGCTTGCCAAAGAGCTGGCGCGTCGCAACATCAGGGTCAACGCGGTTGCCCCGGGCTTCATCGCGACCGACATGACGGATGCGCTCAACGACCAGCAAAAGGAAGCCATCACCTCTCAGATCGGTCTTGGCCGATTGGGCGAGGCAGACGACGTGGCCGCCCTCGTGGCGTTTCTCGCGAGTCCCGCAGCTTCCTACATCACCGGACAGGTAATCAGCATCGATGGAGGACTTTCCCTATGAGCACGACAAACGAGAACATGAACCTTCGTCGTCCGGACGGCACGCAACGCGTCGTCATCACGGGCATGGGTGCCGTTACGCCGGCAGGCGTTGGCGTGGATGCGCTGTGGGACGCCGTCATGGGCAAGCAATGCTGCATCGCGCCCATCGAACGTTTCGACACATCTGAATATGAGGTGCACAACGCCGGCGAGGTGCGTGGCTTCGATGCTACCGAGCATGGTCTCTCCAAGAAGGAGGCGCGCCGCTTCGAGCGCTTCGTCCAGTACGCCATGGTCGCAGCTGACGAGGCGATGGCCCAGGCGGGCCTGAACATGGACGAGGTCGATTCGACGCGTGTGGCCATTGCGTTTGGTACGGGCATCGGCGGTATCGACGAGCTGCAAAAGGGCTTCGAGACCTTGCACGACAAAGGCCCCAAGCGTGTGAGCCCGCTGTTCGTGCCGACCATGATTGGCAATATCGCCGCCGGCAACCTCGCCATTCGCTACGGCATTCACGGGGCGTGCATCAACGTGGTCACCGCCTGCGCGACCGGAGCGCATAACATCGGCGAGGCTGTTCGCGCCATCCGCCACGGCTACGCTGACGCCGCGCTCGTCGGAGGAGCCGAGGAATCGGTATCGCCCATCTGTATCGCCGGGTTCACCAATCTTGGGGCGCTTTCCAAGGCCGAGGATCCCACCCAGGCCTCGCTGCCCTTCGATGTACGACGCAAGGGGTTTGTCGCAGGTGAGGGTGCTGGCGCGCTCGTCATCGAATCACTTGAGCATGCGCTCAAACGTGGCGCCACACCCATTGCCGAGATCACCGGATATGGCTCTACCGGCGATGCCTACCACATGACCGCGCCCGACCCCGAAGGCGCGGGCATCGTGCGTTCCATGCGCCAGGCGCTCGATGAGGGTGGCTTCACGCCCGCCGACATCGGGCACGTCAACGCCCACGGCACGGGTACGCCTGCAAACGACAAGACCGAGTCGATCGCCCTGTACGCGCTGTGCGATGACGATGAGCTTGCCGCGGGCGTTCCGGTGACATCCATCAAGGGCACGACGGGCCACACGCTCGGCGCGGCCGGTGCGGTCGAAGCAATCGTCTGTGCGCTTTCGGTCGCCCGCGATTGCGTACCACCCACGACGGGGTTCGCCGAGCCCGATCCCGAGTGCGCCGTCAATGTCGTGACCGAGGCCCTGACGGACGTTCCGCAGAAGGTCGCGCTCTCTAACTCGCTTGGCTTTGGCGGCCACAACGCGACGCTCGCATTCAGCCCCTATACGGGCTAATGACCAAGATATGAGTCAGTGTGCCAGGCACATTGTCTCAGAAAGGAGCGTACGTCATGGAAATCAGCTATCCCGCGGGACGCGACGTCATCGAGTCGGTGCTGCCTCATCGCGATCCCTTCGTGTGGGTGAGCCGCGTGCTCGAGTGCGAGCCCGGCGTCTCCGTCAAGGCCGAGCTCGACGTTGATCCCGCTCTCCCGCTCTTCGCGGGCCATTTCCTCGACTATCCCGTGCTACCTGGCGTCATCATCATGGAGGCGTTGGCCCAGGCGGCGTCATTCTCCATCCTGGTCGAGCGCGAGGCAGAGGGCACGCTCGGATTCTTTGCGGGCATCGACAACGCGAAGTTCCGCAATCAGGTACGCCCCGGAGACACCCTGACCCTCGAGGCGACCATCGTGAAGTCGTCGCGCCGCATGTGCGTGGCCGAGGTGAAGGCCTCGGTTGGCGATACGGTCTGCGCGACCGCAACCCAAAAGTACGTGCTCGCTACCGCCGAGTAACGCGTATAGCAGCTGCTAACGGAGTATTGACGTGGAAGAACAAGCTAGTAAACCCAAAATGAATCCGGGTGTCGATGTCGTGTATCGTCTCGATCGCATCGCTCTCGAAATTGCCTCGAAGATGCACGAGCAGGGATTGCTCCATGTGTCAGGTTCCGTGGACGGGGACGATGGCCTTTCCATGAACGGTCCGTCCGCCCTGGTCATGGTGCAGGGCAAGCCAGCCAAACAGGCGCATAGCGCCATCAACGGCGCCGGCATTGCGAGCGTCATGCCCCTGACGGGCGATTGGCGCCTCGATAGCAACCCGCGTTTCGCATACACGACCGTCGAGCTGGGCAACAAGCCCACGCGCAAGCTGTTCACCAACGCATATGCCGTTCTCAAGGCAGCCGAGGATGCCGAGGTGCAGTGCATCTTGCTGGGCACCGATTCGCTTGCGCTTGCCGAGGACAATCGTTTCCTGCAGAGTGCGGCCGATGCTGGTCTGCGTGTGTTCAAGGCGCTCGATATCGATACGACATTCGAAAACTGGGTAGAATGCGTGCCCTCGGATCACGCAGATGCGCCTCAGCCCACGAAGTGGCGCACCTGCCATGCATGCAAGCTCACCTTCGACAATGCCGAATTCGTCGAAAACGATTACTCCTGCCCCTCGTGCGGCACGCTCGCGCGCCTCACGTCCGACGAGCGTATCGAGCTTATCGTGGACGAGGGAACCTTCGAGGAGTGGGATGCCGATATCGAGGATGTCGATCCGCTCGAGTTTCCCGGCTATGCCGAGAAGATCGCATCGTATCGCGAGAAAACCGGCAAGCACGAGGCCGTTCGTACTGGCAAGGGCATGCTCGGTGATTTGCCCGTGGCCTTCGGCTTCATGGAGTCCGAGTTTCTCATGGGCTCGATGGGGACGATCGTGGGCGAGAAGGTGAGCCGCCTGTTTGACCGCGCCACCGACGAAGGGTTGCCGGTCATCATCTTCTGCGCGTCGGGTGGCGCCCGCATGCAGGAGGGCCTGGCCTCGCTCATGCAGATGGCCAAGACCGCGTGTGCCGTGGAACGCCATGACCGAGCGGGACTGCTCTACATCTCCGTGCTCACCGATCCGACCACCGGGGGCGTTACGGCATCGTTTGCCATGCTCGGCGACATGATTCTTGCCGAGCCCGGAGCGCTCATCGGATTTGCCGGTCAGCGCGTCATTCGCGACACCATCAAGCAGGATCTTCCCGAGGGCTTCCAGACCGCGGAGTTTGCCCTCGAGCATGGGCTCATCGACGCCATCGTCGAGAGGGGCGACCTGCGTGGCGTGCTGCGGGCTGGCGTGGCGTTTCATCGGCCGTGGCGTGGGAACGACCACAACGCGCTGTTCGGGTCATTCAAGAGCGATTCGCTTGAGGATGACGATACGCCGAATGCCGCCGATGCCGCTCGCAAGTGGATCGGCAATCAGATTGACCGACTGCCTTTCGTTGAGAGCATCAAGAAAGGCGCCGAGGCGGGCATGGATAAGGTGAACCAGCGCTTCCGTGGCAAGCGCGATGCTGATTCGGATGAGTCTTCGACAGATGTTGCTCCCGGTAGTGCTTGGGAGAGCGTGCAGATTGCCCGCAATGTCCACCGACCTACGGCGAGCTCCTACATCAAGGTGCTTTCGCCGTCATTCCTCGAACTGCACGGAGACCGCGAGTTTGCCGACGATAAGGCTATCGTCGCCGGTCTTGGTCGCATCAACGGGCGTCCCGTTACCATCATCGCCCAGGAGAAGGGTTCGACCCTGCCCGAGCGCATCAAACGCAACTTTGGCTGCCCCCAGCCCGAAGGCTACCGCAAGACGGCACGCCTCATGCGCCAGGCCGAGAAGTTCAACCGACCCATCGTTTGCTTGGTCGATACCCAGGGTGCGTTTTGCGGCATGGAGGCTGAGGAGCGGGGTCAGGGTAACGCGATAGCCGAAAACCTCGAGCTCATGGCTGGCTTGCATGTGCCGGTTGTGAGCGTGTTGCTTGGCGAAGGTGGCTCGGGCGGCGCGCTCGCGCTCGCTCTCGCCAACCGCGTGGCGATGCAACAGCATGCGGTGTATTCGGTGCTTTCGCCCGAGGGCTTTGCCTCGATCCTGTGGAAGGACGGCTCGCGTGCGCCCGAGGCGGCCAAGGTCATGGGCATGAACGCTGACGATGTGTTTGAGTTGGGTGTTGTGGACGCGGTGTTGCCCGAGGGCGATGGAGCCGCGCACGAAAATCCCGAGCAAGCTGCCGATATCGTCTTCGCCTACGTGGACGAGACCCTCGAGGAGCTGAGCGCCCTCACCCCTGACGAGCTGCTAGCCCAACGCCAATCCCGCTTCGCAAGGTTCTAGCCCCTCCTCTGTCATTTCGAGCGGAGCGACCGCAGGTCGCGCAGTCGAGAAATCTCACCCACGGCAAGGGCCTTCTGGCAAGCTCTGCCATATTATGTGCTGGCGTTCTTAGCTCCCAGCTAATGAAATACGTGTTCCTTGTGGATAGACTCCCAACGGTTGCGCAATAACCGCGCATCGACATGTCAGCCGAGCATGCCGAACTTACCGTATGAGGAGAAAGCCATGAATAACGTTCAGACAGACACCAACAAGCCGAGGTCCGGTTTTGCGATTGCTGCCCTCGTTCTGGGAATCGTTGCTGCGGCAACATCGTTTATGCCCATCATAAACAATGCTTCTTTCTTTATCGCCCTGATTGGACTCATCCTTGCTATCGTGGCTATAGCTGGGATTCGCAAGGGCAAGAACAGTGGCAAGGGTCTTGCTGTCGCCGGTCTCGTTCTCTCCATTGTCGCGGGGCTTCTAGTTCTAGGTACTCAGGCTTTTTATTCTGCGGTTCTCAACGAGGCGGTGGATCAGTCGACTCAGCAGCTCAATAAGATGACGGGTGATGCGACTGACGACATCTTGGGTGTTGATGTCGAGGTCACTATCGGTGACTACTCGATCAGCAAGGATCAATACGGCCTCGTGAAAAGCGATCTCCCGGTCACGGTGACAAACCTGCTCAAAGAACCCGCTTCGTTTTGGATTAACGTCGAAGCCGTTGATGCAAACGGTTCGCGCATCAACGATGATACCGTCATTGTCAACGACCTTGGCGCGGGGCAGAGTACGAAGCTAGACGCCTTTGCCTTCGTAAGCTCCGACGATTACGAGGCGATGAAAAACGCAAGCTTCAACATCATTTCGGTCTCGGAGATATAGTGCGCAAGGCCAGTATCGCATGCTTTATGAAGGTCGGCATGCGGGGTATGCTGCTCTCGTTGCAAAATGAGATGGATGGAAAGTTATGGACGAGAGAATCACTGAGGAGCTCCTTGCCGAGCTTCTTGCGTCGCCGAGCATAGAGGGCTTTCTTGATGATAATGTTACCAACGAGGTTACCTTGTCCGAATATCTGCAGGAACTCCTCGACAAAAAGGGCCTCAAGCGTGCTGAAGTCATACGTAAGGCAAATCTCAACGCGACCTTTGGCTACCAGGTTTTCACCGGTGCGCGCGGGGCGGGGCGTGACACGATCCTGCAACTCGCTTTCGCCATGGAACTGACGTTGCGCGAGGCCAATCGGCTATTGCAGACAGCAGGCGCTAATGGGCTTTACTGCAAGAATCGTCGCGATGGCATTATCATCTTTTGCATTGAGCACTCCTATTCGCTGCAGGAAACGGACGAGGAGTTGTACCGTTTCGGCGAGGAGACCATTTGCTGATATCATCACCTTACGATGGATGATGATCTCGCAACATATCTTGACGCACTCGCTCGGGGCGAATGCTATCGTGTCGATGCCGTTTTGAAGGAAAACGCCCTAGAGATGACGGAACGTGTTTTTCTCATCGTTGCCGATGGTACGGAGCGGGGCCCCTTCATTCGCAAGCGCATGAAAATTGAATCCGGGTTGGGTGAGGCGTATGAGCGTCTTTGGCGAGCGCAGAAGGCGGGCAAGCGCTTCATGCACTTACCGCGCATCGTGGAATGCGGAATGGATGGCGATGATCGTATCGTAATCATGGAGCATGTGGACGGTGTCACCCTAGATGAGCTGGTCCGGAATTCCAGCTATACCGATGAGGCTGCCCTTGTCATCTCCGGTCTACTTTGCGATGCGGTCATGGAGTTGCATGAATGCTTCGATCCTCCGATGATTCATCGTGATCTCAAACCCGAAAATGTCATTGTCTCCCCATCGAATCTCACGCTCATCGACCTTGGCATTGCCAGAACCTTTGACAAGAATGCGGAGAGGGACACGAGAAGTTTTGGCACACGCGGCTATGCTCCTCCCGAGCAGTTTGGCTATGGGCAGACCGACGAGCGTAGTGATATATACGCGCTGGGAATGCTGATTGCATATTGCTATTTGCGCGAAGATCCGAGCCGGAGTCTTATCGAGAGCTGTTTCGAAGATATGCGCATTCCTGAATCACTCCGACCGGTCCTTGCGCGTGCGACATCCTTCGATCCGGAGAGGCGCTACAAAAGCGTGCGAGCTATGAAGGATTCACCTAGCATGGCAACCGCACTTGCGGAGATGGACCCGGTTGTTGCGTGTACCGAAGAAGACGACGCGGCGCGCACGGACAAGGAAGCGATGAGTGCTCCCGCAGCTCCACCACCACCACCTCAGACGCTGAGCGTCTCCAATGCTGATAATGCGGCGAAAGGCAGGCGGCCTTTTGCAACAATCCCGCAGTGGGTCGGTATCGTATGGAATGTTCTAGTGATTGCGACATGGGCGCTTTTTGCTATCGCTGCCATATCGGTTACCTTTTTTCCCATTGAGGGTGACACCTTCGTCTCGCCGGTCGCGCGGGGAATCATTTCGATAGGCATTTTCCTAGTTGGGCTTGCTCCGATAGCATTCGGGTTGCTTGATAAGAGCTGGTTGAGAAAGCGAATTGCCTTTTTTAGAAGGTTTGCATGGTGGAAAATGCTGCTGCTCTGTGTGGCCGTAGGGCTTGCAATCATGCTCGCCTCAGCTGTAATCGGAACCATCATGAACGAAGCGGTCATGTTCAGCGCAAGCGCCGCTGGATGAAACAACGCCCCCTCGTTCCTCACCCTCGCTGCTCTGCCAGCAGTAAGTCCACCATGCGCCCGTAGCTCTGTGTGCCGTCTGCCTGGTCGTTTGCCTTCAGGTATGCGTCGTTCGCGCTCTGCGCGAAGTCGCGAAACGCCCCCTCGTACTGTGCCCAGAACTCCGCATTCTCCGTGCGATCGGCTCGCACGGCATCCGAAAGCCCAGCTGCTACCTGGCGCGCTGCGTTCTCGTCTGTGCGTGCCAGCGCTGAAATCGCATAGGAGTACGCAAGCGAGTAGCCGCTGTAACGGATGAGCGCATCTCCGCTCTGCTTACACGCAAGGTAGGCGATGAAGTTCGCCTCATCTTCACGCATGTACCCACATTGATGTGCGAGCTCATGACCCATGGTTGCGGGGATCGTGTAGAAAGGCGGCAGCGTGTTGATGTTGCTCTCCACCGTGAACGCGAAGTACATGCCCGTTATATCTCCGTATGACATGAGCTGCGAGAACAACGTGACGGGCTTGGGTTGCGAATAGACCGGACGTTCGAGTGTGGTGTATTGCTCCGCCAGCACCTTCATTTCGTCGACACTGCGCACGGCGTATCCCGCAAAGCCGCCTCGCTCGTCAATATGCGCCTGCATATCGTCGCCGATTTCGGCACGTGCGGCATTGAGCTCGGCCGTGAGCTCGCCGCACAGGTCGACCAGCTCCTGCGTTGTGGATTCCCTGACGCCAAAGCCTTCGTTTTGCGCAAAGGTGTAACGGTAATAGTTGAGTCCGCAGAGCATGGCGTACAGGAAGAACGCGATGGAGGCGATGGCAAGAAAGCTCGTGACCATGCGGTAGAGATAGCGTAGGCGCTGGCCGCTGCGCGTGACGATGTGCACGATGTAATAGATGAGCATGCATGCAATCGATACGACGGCGATGATGACGATCCACTGCGCCACCGAGAAGCTGACAAGCGACGGCAGGTATCCCCACACGCTCGAGACCCATGGATACACGCTGCGTGAGAATATGTGCTCGCATGTATCGGGGTTCGCGCGCGCCAGCATGGTGAGCACGAGTGCGATGATGCCTGGTACCAGCCACCATAGCCGTCGCAGCTCTCGTCGCCAGCTTGCCTTGAGCGCGTCTTTCCTCGTTGTTCTGTCTTGTGTCTGCTCCATGCTTTCATCATAGCGGATGGGATGCGATGAAAACGGGGAGTGGTCCCGCAGGTTTGTTGCGAATGTCTAGAGTTTGGGTGCGTTGCGAGTGGGTACACAGCGCGTCCGTGCGCATTTTTGACGCATGTCTAGGCTTCTCGTGCTCCTGGTGCACAAAAATGACGCATGTCTAGGCCTTGGGTCCTCCAAACAAGTGCGATTCCCTAGACATTTGCCAAACCTGCGCACGGATCTCCTGGAGATCCTAGACATCCGCGATTTTTGCGCACCAGCTTCTCGAATTTCAGCCAACAAGTCTCCAAATCCTTCAAGGGACTTGGAGACTTGCAATAAATCTACGATGAATCTGTCGAAGTACCCCGACTAAAAAGGGAGGCCACGCATCTGCGCAGCCTCCCTTCGCTACTCGTCGCTATGTCGCTCGCGTCTTATAGCGCGGCAATGATGGCGTCGACGCTGTCCTTGGCGTCGCCCAGGAGCATGTCGGTGTTCTCGTTGTAGAACAGTGGGTTATCCACGCCAGAATAACCGGCGGAGCCCATCTTGCGCTTGGACACGATAACCTTTCCGGCCTCCCAGACGTGCAGCACCGGCATGCCGGCGATGGGGCTGCCCGGTTCGGTCGCGGCCGACGGGTTCACGGTGTCGTTCGCGCCGATGACGAGCACGACGTCCACGTCGCCCCAGTCATCGTTGATCTCGTCCATCTCGTAGACCGCATCGTAGGGCACCTTGGCCTCGGCAAGTAGCACGTTCATGTGACCGGGCATGCGGCCGGCAACGGGATGGATGCCAAACTTCACGTCCACGCCGCGCTCGATGAGCTTGCGCGTGAGGTCTGCCACGGGGAACTGCGCCTGAGCCACGGCCATGCCGTAGCCAGGTGTGACGACGACGCTCTTGGCGTTGCGCAGCAGTTCGGCGACTTCCTCGGGGGTCGTCTCGGTGTGCTCGCCACCCTGCGTTGCGCTGCTGCCCGAAGATGCGGTGGGCGCAGAGCCAAAGCCGCCCAGGATAACCGAGACGAACGAGCGGTTCATGCCCTGGCACATGATCCAGGAGAGGTACGCGCCCGACGAGCCGACGAGTGCGCCGGTGATGATGAGCAGGTCGTTACCGAGCGTGAGGCCGACCATCGCGGCAGCCCAACCGGAGTACGAGTTGAGCATCGAGATGACGACGGGCATGTCGCCACCGCCAATAGCCATGACCAGGTGCAGGCCAAGCACGAGCGAGACGACGGTCAGGATGATGAGCGGGGTCAGGCCCGCATCGACGCCCTCGGTGTTGGCAAACCACACGATGAGCGCAATCGAGGCAATGACCATGATGAGGTTGAGGATGTTGCGACCGGGCAGCGTAAGCGGCTTGCCCGAGATGCGGGCCGCCAGCTTGAGATAGGCGATGATCGAACCGGTGAAGGTGACCGCGCCAATGAAGATGGCCAGGCCGGTCTCGGCCATGTGGAAGGCGTTCTCGGCGCCGCCGGCAAGGTTGCCCGGCGTCGTGAAGAACGAGCCGAAGGCCACGAGCACGGCAGCCGCACCCACGAAGGAATGCAACATCGCCACGAGCTGCGGCATGGCGGTCATCTGGACGGTCTTGGCGCGCCAGATGCCGATGATGGCGCCAATGATGATAGCTGCCGCCATGAAGCCGATAACGGGGCCAAGGGGCTGCGTGGACGAAACGAGCGTCACGAGTATGACGGCGACAAGAGCCAGCACCATGCCGGCGATGCCGAAGAAGTTGCCGCGCTGGGCGGTCTTTTGCTTGGAGAGTCCCGCGAGCGCAAGGATGAACAGCAGCGCTGCGACAAGGTACGCGAGGGACTCGAAGTGCGCGAGAGCATCGAGAATCGTGGAGTTCATCATGATTAATCAGAGCTCCTCTCGAACATCTTGAGCATTCGGTGCGTCACCAGGAAGCCACCGAAGATGTTGATGGAGGCCACGGCCATCGCGATGAACGCGAGAATGGTGACCACGAGGTTCGAGGAGCTGATGAGCAGGATGGCACCCACGATGATGATGCCCGAGACGGCGTTGGTCACCGACATGAGCGGGGTGTGCAGCGTATGCGACACGCCGCCGATCACGTAGAAGCCGACGACGATGGCCAGTTCGAGCACGACGAAGTGCGAGGTCATGGACGGCGGGGCGAGCATGACCACGACCGCGCCGAGCAGTACCGCGGCGACCTTCCACCACCACTTGGCGAATGCCGACTTCTCCTTGGGCTCCTCGATGGGAGCGGCCTCGGCCGGTGCCTCCTCCTTCTTGGGGGCTGCCGAGACGCTGACTGCGGGAGGCGGCCACATGCCGACGCCGTCGAGCGTGACGGTGATGCCGCGAATGACCTCGTCGTCCTCGTCGAGGACGAGCACGCCGTCTTTGCCTGGGGTTGCGAGCTTGAAGAAGTTGACGATGTTCTGGCCGAAGAGCTGCGAAGCCTGGCCTGGCAGACGACCCGGCAGGTCCGTGTAGCCGATGATGGTTACGCCGTTGTCGGTGACGACGACCTCGCCCGGCTTGGACAGCGCACAATTGCCGCCAAGTGGGCTTGCGCCCATATCGACGATGACACTGCCGGGCTTCATGCCAGCGACGGCCTCCTCGGTGAGCAACAGCGGAGCGGGACGACCCGGCACCTGTGCCGTCGTGATGACGATGTCGTTGATGGCGGCTTGGTCCTCGTAGACCTTGAGGACGCGCGCCTGCTCGTCCTCGTCGAGGGCCTTGGCGTAACCGTCCGAGCTCTCTTGCTTGACGGGAATCTCGACGAAGGTCGCGCCGAGCGACTCGACCTGGTCGGCGACGTCCGCACGCACGTCAGTTGCGGAGACTTCGGCTCCCATGGAGTTTGCCGTGCCGATCGCGGCCAGTCCCGCGACGCCGACGCCGATGACGTAGACGCGGGCCGGGGGCATCTTACCGGCAGCGGTTACCTGGCCGGTGAAGAGCCTGCCGAAGACGTTGGCTGCTTCAATGACGGCACGATAGCCGCCTACGTTGGCCATTGACGAGCGCACGTCGAGGGATTGCGAGCGCGATAGACGCGGCACCATATCCATGGCGAGCGCCGTGATGCCCATTTCCTCGAATTTGCCGATGATGTCCTTGTTTGCACCGGGATTCATGCGGGCGATGAGCGTGGCGCCTCGCTTGATGAGGGCGAGCTCAGCATCCGGCGGAGTGTCGAGACACACGACGATATCGGCTCCCCACGCCTCCTCGCGGCTCACGATTGTCGCACCCGCTTCCTCGTACGCGTCATCGAAGTAGCTTGCCTTGGCGCCGGCGCCGGATTCAACGGCGACGTCATAGCCAAGCTTGATGAGCTTCTTGACGCTATCTGGGGTGCCTGCGACGAGCGTCTGTTCGGGATTCGGTTCCCGAGGTATACCTATGAGCATTTTTCCTCCCCATTACGAAAAAGCCCGTTGTGTATAGATGGGTATGGTAATGCATGTACGCGCGCATATATATAGCGAAAAAGAGGGGTAAGTAAATTCAGTCGCGGGGTACGACCTCATTCTCGGGGCATGAACACCCCGCCTTCCCTTGCGTTTGCGCCTAGCTCGGGTAGTATTCGCTTCGTAATGAGACAGTTGCTCAGAGACGTTGTCTCATTATGAGCAGGCACCGGAAACAAATGAGACAAAACTCGCCCGGCACGATTTGTCTCATTTTGCGGGAGGACGTCATGAGCAGGAAGATCGCCATATTCGATACCACGCTGCGCGATGGCGAGCAGTCACCAGGGGCAAGCATGAACGCCCAGGAGAAGCTCGTCATTACGCGACAGCTTCTTCGTCTCAATGTCGACGTCATCGAGGCGGGCTTTCCCGTGTCGAGCCCCGGTGACTTCAAGTCCGTCCAGGATATCGCCATTACCTGCGGTGACCAGTGCATCGTCGCTGGCCTCACGCGTGCCGTCGAGCATGATATCGATGTGTGCGCCGAGGCGCTCGAGGTTGCCGCACGCCCGCGTATCCACACGGGCATTGGCGTCTCGCCCGAGCATCTTTGTTACAAGTTCAAGGGCATGTCGCTTGACGAGGCCATCGATCAAGGCGCTGCCGCCGTACGTCATGCCCGCAAGTACGTCGACGACGTCGAGTTCTATGCCGAGGATGCCGGACGCGCCCCTTACGAGGACCTGGCCCGCATGCTCGAGGCCGTCATCAAGGCCGGTGCGACGGTCGTGAACATTCCCGACACCACGGGCTTCAGCGTGCCGTGGGAGTTCGGCCAGCGCATCCGCTATCTCATGGAGCATGTCAATGGCATCGAGGACGTCTGCGTCTCCGTGCATTGTCATAATGACCTGGGCATGGCAACGGCGCTTTCGCTCGCGGGCGTGATGAACGGCGCCACGCAGGTCGAGTGCACCATCAACGGCCTGGGCGAGCGCGCGGGCAATACCGCCATGGAGGAAGTCGTCATGGCGATCAAGATGCACGAGGACGAGCTTGATGCTCACACGGACATCAACACGACCGAGTTCGCGCACACAAGCCGCCTCGTCTCGTCCATTACGGGCATCAACGTGCAGCCCAACAAGGCCGTGGTCGGCGCAAACGCTTTTGCGCATAGCTCGGGCATCCACCAAGATGGCGTCATCAAGAACCGCACCACCTACGAAATCATTGCGCCCGAGGACGTGGGTGTTTCCGGAAGCCAGATCGTGCTCACTGCCCGCAGCGGGCATGCTGCCCTGCGCAAGCGTCTTGAGGATTTGGGATACGCAAACATTCCGGACGACAAGTTCGAGCAGGTCCACGCGGCATTTCTCGAGCTCGCCGATAGCAAGAAGGAAGTCTACGACGAGGACCTGCATTCGCTCATGGGCGAGCAGGACCGAAACGAGAACGCCATCTATCGCCTCGACGCCGTCCAGATTTCCTGCGGTCAGCCGCTTGTCTCGACGGCAACCGTGACCATTACCGATGAGGCTGGCGAGGTGCACACTGCTTGCGAGATCGGCTCGGGACCCATCGATGCCATGTACTCGGCCATCAACAAGGTCGTTCAGGCAGAGAACGACCTCATGGAGTATTCGGTCAAGGCGGTAACGCGTGGTATTGACGCCCTGGGCGAAGTGACGGTGCGCATCATGGATCACGATGGAGCCATCTTCATCGGTCGTGGTAGCGACCGCGATATAACGGTGAGCTCGGGCAAGGCCTACGTCAACGCGCTCAATCGCATGATTGACCAGCAACGACGCAACGCCCAACGCGCCGAGAGCGGCAGCGACGCCCCTGCGCACATCTAGTCCCTGTCATTTCGAGCGGGTGCCGCCGCGTGCCTTTGGTCGAAATGACAACCCCCTTTGCCATTCGAGAAAGTTTGAAAATCCGTTTATAAGTGGAAAACTCGGCATTTCCCCCTTGTGATGGCGCTTTGGTCTCCACATCGGGTGTTAATGCGCGCAAACGCGGACAATCGTGTCTCACCAAACGGGTATGGTGGTCACCCCTGAAAAGGACAACCCAACGAGGAGATGCGAGCGCACCATGCCAGAGCTTGCCTATACATCGAGTGCTAACAATTCGGTTGAGCGCATCATGCCGCAGGATATCGATGCCGAGAAGGCCGTGCTTGCGGCCATGCTGCTCGGCCAGGACACCGAGGTCGTCGAGGAAGCGCTCATGAAGCTTTCGGCCAAGGAGTTCTACCGTCCTGCGCACCGCAAGATCTTCGAGGCTATGGAGGAGCTCTACAACAAGAACGCCCCCATCGATCAGCTTTCCCTGGCCGATCGTCTCAAGACGCGTGGAGACCTCGATGCCGTGGGCGGCAAATCCTACATCGTCGAGCTCGGCAACAACACCTATGCATTGGCCAACTGGGCTCATCACGCAGACATCGTCAAGCGCGCTGCCATGCTGCGCGACCTCATCGGTGCCGCCGTACGCATCACCGCGCTCGGTTACGATGCGCCAGATGACCTCGATGAGGTCGTCGAGACATCCGAGAAGCTCCTCTTCGATGTCACCAACAAGCGCGTTTCCACCAACTTCAAGTCCATGAGCTCGCTCGTGGTCGAGACCTTCAACGAGCTCCAGGAGCTCGCCAACACCAAGAGCCGCTACAATGGCGTGCGCACGGGCTTCAAGGACCTCGATGATCTCTTTGGCGGCCTGCGCGGTGGCGACCTCGTCATCCTCGCCGCCCGTCCTTCCGTCGGCAAGACGGCACTCGCGCTCAACATTGCGAGTCGCGCTGCCCAGCTTGGCACGTCGGTCGCCTTTTTCTCGCTCGAGATGTCAGCCACGCAGCTTGTGCAACGCGTGCTCTCGACCGAGACGCGCATCAACTCCAAGAAGATGCAAACGGGCCAGATGAGCGGCCAGGACTGGGTCACGCTCGTCAACGCGTCAGATACGCTCTCCAAGCTGCAACTTTGGGTCGACGATACCCCGAGCGCCTCCATTCTCGAGGTGCGCGCCAAGGCGCGTCGTCAGCTGCGCAACGTCGAGCCGCAAAAGGGCCTCATCATCGTTGACTACCTGCAGCTCATGCAGCCGCAAAACACGCGTACGGAGTCCCGCCAGGTAGAGATCGCGGAGATTTCCCGTGGCCTCAAGATTCTCGCGAAGGAGATGGACATGCCCATCATCGCGCTCTCGCAGCTTTCCCGTGCTGTCGAGTCGCGTCAAGGCAAGCGTCCCATCCTGTCGGACTTGCGCGAATCCGGCGCCATCGAGCAAGACGCCGATATCGTCATGTTCCTTGACCGCTCTCTGTCCGAGAAAGAGGCCGAGCAGGAGGATCGCCCGCCGCTCAACACGGCAGACGTCATCGTGGCCAAGCACCGCAATGGTCCCATCGGCACCGTGAGCCTAGCATTCCAGAGCGAGTTCACGCGCTTCGATAACCTCGCTCGCCCGGATGACAGGTACTAGGGCGGCTCTCTCGCATTCCCCTCGAATCCTCCGCGTATAGTCCTTCACATTCGATACAATGATGTTTCGCGCGAACGCGCTGAGCCTCTCATTAAGGAGAACCACATGTCAGGCACTATATTAGTTGGGACCCAGTGGGGCGACGAGGGCAAGGGCAAGGTCACAGACCTGCTTGCTTCCGATTACGATTACGTCGTCCGCTTCCAGGGCGGAAACAACGCCGGTCACACCGTCATCTACGGAGACACCAAACTCGCCTTGCACCTTATTCCATCGGGCATCATGTACGAGAGCGTGACGCCGCTCATCGGCAATGGCTGCGTTGTCGACCCCAAGGTGCTTTGCGATGAGATGGCCGGGCTCGAGGAGCAGGGCATCTCCACGGAGCGTCTCCTCATCAGCAGCAACGCGCACGTCATCATGCCCTACCATCGCGTCCTCGACGGTGCCACCGAAGCCCGTCTGGGTGCCAACAAGATTGGCACGACCAAGCGCGGCATCGGCCCGTGCTACCAGGACAAGTACGCACGCATCGGCATTCGCATCCAGGACTTGCTCGACAAGAAGATCCTGCGTGAGAAGCTCGAGACGGCACTCGCCATCAAGAACGACATCCTGCAAAACGTCTACGACATGCCCACGTTCACCGTCGATGAGATCCTGGACGAGTACCTTGGCTACGCGGACATGATTCGCAAGCATGTCGTCGACGCGAGCCAGCTGCTCAACTCCGAGCTACGTGCTGGCAAGTCGGTGCTCTTCGAGGGCGCGCAAGCCACGCAGCTCGACATCGACCACGGCACCTATCCCTTCGTCACCTCGAGCAACTGTACGGCAGGTGGCGCCATGACGGGCACGGGCGTGGGCCCCACGCGCATCGATCGCGTTCTCGGCATCGCCAAGGCGTACATGACACGCGTCGGCAGCGGCCCGTTTCCCACGGAGCTCTTCGACGAGTACGGCAAGACGCTGGGAGAGGCCGGTCATGAGGTCGGCGTCACCACGGGTCGCAAGCGCCGTTGCGGTTGGTACGATGCCGTCATCATCCGCTACGCAGCCGACGTCAACGGTCTCACCGACATCGCGCTCACCAAGCTCGACGTGCTCGGTGCCGTCGACAAGATCCAGATCTGCACGGCCTACGAGGCAGACGGTGTCATCTACGATAACGTGCCCACGAACCAGACGGCTTTCCATCATGCCAAGCCCATCTACGAGGAGATGCCCAGCTGGCAGTGCGATATCTCCGCCTGCCGCACCTACGAGGAGCTTCCGCAGGAGGCCCGCGATTACGTCGAGCGCCTCGAGGAGCTCGCGGGCGTTCCCATCAGCATCGTCACGGTTGGCCCCGACCGCGATCAGACCATCATGAGAGGATGGAACTAACATGAATATCCTGCTTTTGGGAAGCGGCGGGCGCGAGTGCGCCATCGCCACGGCGCTTGTCGAGTCGCCCAAGTGCGACCAGCTCTTCATCGCACCTGGTAACGGTGGAACGGCAGAGCTCGGCACTAACGTTGACCTCGACATTGAGGACGGTCAGGCCGTCGTCGATTTTGCCCGCGCCAATGGTTGCGAGCTCGTGGTCATCGGCCCGGAGGCTCCGCTTGTCGCCGGTGTCGCCGATGCCGTGCGTGGGGCTGGCATCGATTGCTTTGGCCCCGGTGCCGCGGGTGCGCGTCTCGAAGGCTCCAAGGACTTCTCCAAGAGCCTCATGATGAAGTACGACCTGCCCACGGCGGCATATGGCACCTTCACGGATTGCGATTCCGCGTTGGCCTATCTCAACGAGCATGGCGCTCCCATCGTCGTCAAGGCCGACGGCTTGGCGGCGGGCAAGGGCGTTACGGTTGCGCTCACCAAGGAGGAGGCCGACGAAGCCATTTGCGAGTGCTTTGACGGTCGCTTTGGCGAGGCGGGCTCCACGGTCGTCATCGAGGAGATGATGACCGGCCCCGAGTGCTCCATGCTCGCCTTTACCGATGGCATCACCGTGCTTCCCATGGCTCCCTCGCAGGATCACAAGCGTGCCTACGAGAACGACGAGGGCCCCAATACGGGCGGCATGGGCGTGTATTCGCCGGTGCCCATCGTCACCGATGAGGAGCATGCGACCATGATCGACATCATGGAGCGTGCCGTCGCCGGTCTGCGCGAGGAGGACATCGACTATCGAGGCGTCCTCTATGGCGGTTTCATGCTTACGCCGGAAGGCCCCAAACTGCTCGAGTTCAACGCACGCTTTGGCGACCCGGAGACGCAGGTCGTCCTGCCGCGTCTCGAGACCGACCTGGTCGATGTCATGGTCGCGACTGCCCAGCAGCGCCTGAGTGAGGTCGAGCTTTCCTGGCGCCCCGAGTGGGCCGTGAGCGTCGTGCTCGCGAGCGAGGGCTACCCTGGCGATTACGAGAAGGGCCGCGAGATCACGGGCATCGACGAGGCCAACGCGTTGCCGGGCGTGCACGTCTACCATGCCGGCACCAAGGTCGTCGATGGCAAGGTCTACACCAACGGAGGCCGCGTCCTCAATGTCACCGCACTCGGTGATACCTTCGAGGCCGCGCGCGACCGCGCCTACGAGGCCTGCGACCTCATCAACTGGGACGGCAAGTTCATGCGTCGCGACATCGGCGCCCGTGCCATGAGGGGCCGCAGCGCATGGGAGAGCTAATCGAGCACTTCGAGGATCCCGCGATCAGCGAGAAGATCCTCAGTTCCGTGCGCAGCTTCGAGGGACGCCTGGTCAAGGTCGATTCCGTCGACATTGAGTTGCCCAACGGGCACAAGACGCAGCACGAGGTCATTCGTCACCCTGGCGCGGTGTGCGTCATCGCGCTCGATGACCAGGGCCGTGTGCTCATCGTGCGTCAGTACCGCACGGCGCTCGAGCGCGTGACTATCGAGGTTCCCGCAGGCAAGATCGACCCCGGCGAGGATCCCGAGGACGCCGTGCGCCGCGAGCTCGCGGAGGAGACGGGCTACGCAGCAGGGCAAATCCGCCGTCTTGCCTCCATTGCCGTGGCCGTGGGGTATAGCGACGAGATCATCCATCTGTACATGGCAACCGATTTGATGCCGGGCTCGGCTCATCCGGATGATGACGAGTTCGTCGTCGCCGAGTGGGTGAGCATCGAGTCGCTCATCGACTCCGTCCTCGACGGTCGCATCGAGGACTCCAAGACCGTTATTGCCGCGCTCATATGCGATGCGCTGCGCCATAGAATGTAGAGCTCCGCAGAGAACAGGCGTCTGTGCGGTTGCACGAGTGAGGAGAAGAGATGTCCGCAGAAAAACCGCTGGTAGGAATCATTCTGGGCTCCAAATCGGATGCCCCGGATTTCGAGGGTTGCAAGGAGATGCTCGAGAAGTTCGGCGTGCCCTACGAGTTCGTCATTCACTCTGCGCATCGTAATCCCGATGATGTGCGTGACTGGGCGACAAGCGCCGAGGAGCGCGGTCTCAAGGTCATCATCGCCGGCGCTGGCAAGGCCGCAGCGCTCGGTGGTGTCGTGGCATCGCATACGCCGCTGCCTGTCATTGCCGTGCCCATGAAGACGAGCGACCTGGGCGGCATGGACTCTCTGCTCTCCACGGTTCAGATGCCCACGGGCGTGCCCCTGGCCTGCGTCGCCATCAACGGCACCAAGAACGCCGCGATCCTCGCGACGGAGATTCTCGGCGTCGCGGTGCCCGAGTACCGCAAGGCCATCATCGAGTACAAGCGCGAGCTCGCCGGCAAATAATGCGTCATATGGCAAAGGCGCTCCTCCGGGAGCGCCTTTCCCTTCATGTCCTCTTCACATCCACAGGCGCTCCACCTTTGGTTTCACAGATTCTTCACATTTCCTTGCGTCTTTGTCGGGGCTTCGGCTAGGGTTTTAAGCCGTTGCAACGCGAAATGATGCACATTCGAACTACGAACACGGAAAGAGTCATGAACATAAACGTAGCAAGATCGCTGGCTGCATTTGGAGTGGCGGGCGCGCTCATACTCGGCTCGAGCGCACCTGCCCTTGCAGCCGAAGACGACGCGACGATCGACGGCAAGCTCATGGGAGCCGTCACCCGCACTCTCAACGATGCGGCGCTCGCCTCGGGAAGCGCCATCGACGCCCAGAGCTATCTCGGCAACTTCGACGAACCCGTCGAATGGACGAGCTGCGGCGCCAGCACCTACGGCATCGGCGACGGGCTCATGGGCTCGGGCTGCTCGGATGGCAGCATCGTGACCGAAAGCTCCATGGGTGTGGCGCATAAGACGCTTCCCCTGGGCACCCAGATCCAGATCATGTACGACGGCAAGGTCGTGAACGCGACCGTGCATGACCGCGGCCCCTTCATTACGGGACGTGACCTTGACTTGCAACCCGCCATTGCGTGGGCCCTCGATTTTGACGGCGTCGGTACGGTCCAGTACCGCGTCATGGCGTAGTCTCATGGACGCACTCGAAATCCAAAACATATGCGTACGCAATGGCGCTCTCGACCTTGAGGTCGGCATGGCAATCGACACGCTGCATGTCACCGAGGAGCAAGCCAGCCGCATTCTCGAACTGCTTCCCAACCTCGCGAATCATGTCTGCGTGAACGGTGCCGGTGACGGCAGCTTCGGTGACGAGATCGTGGGTACGGAGCTCGCGCATCTGCTCGAGCACGTCATCATCGAGCTGCAGGGCAAGGCGGCTCCGCAGGACCGCCAGCTTGCCGGGCACACGTCATGGCTCGAGGAGCTCGAGGTGACGGCTCCGCAGGGCTACGCCCTTATGCGCACGACGGTGTCCTTCGCCAATGACTTCGTCGCGCTTGGGGCGATGAACTGCGCCATCGAGATCATCGCCTGGGCGTTCGAGCCCGATGCGGACGACATGCCCGATGTCGATGGCATGATCGCCTTCCTTGCCGCGATGTAGGCGCAAATCTATACTTGCCTCAAGACGTCATCTGCGTTCTGAGGAGGCACCATGCATTGCGAACAGAAGCTCGCCGAAGGCCTGTATTGGATTGGCGGAGACGACAAGCGTCTCGGGTTGTTCGAGGCTAGTCATCCAGTGCCGCACGGCATGTCCTACAACAACTATCTGCTGCTCGACGAGAAGGTCGTGCTCTTCGACACCATCGACCGCGCGGTCGAGGAGCGCTTCTTCGAGACGGTCGACTATCTGCTTGACGGGCGCAAGATCGACTACATCATCGTCTCGCACATGGAGCCCGATCACAGTGCCACGCTCGGTGCCATGGCCACCATGCATCCAGAGGCACAGCTCGTCTGCACCAAGATTTGCAAGACGCTTATCGGGCAGTTCTTCGACCCCGAGCTCGCGGCTCGCTGCATGGTCGTGGGCGATGGCGATTCTATCGAGACCGGAACGCACACGCTCGCCTTTGCGACGGCCCCCATGGTGCACTGGCCCGAGGTCATGGTCACCTACGATGTCGAGGATAAGATTCTGTTCTCGGCCGATGCCTTCGGCTCCTTTGGCGGCCTAGACGGACGTCTTTTCGATGACATGTACGATTTCGAGGACGAGCTGCTCGACGAGGTGCGCCGCTATTACGCCAACATCGTGGGCAAGTACGGAACCCAGGTCAACGAGCTCCTCGACAAAGCCGACACGCTCGACATCAAGATGATTTGCCCGCTGCATGGCCCCATCATCAGGGACAACATCGATCTGATTAAATCCAAGTACCGCAGCTGGGCGAGCTATGAGCCCGAGGACGAGGGCGTTGTCATTGCTTACGCCTCGGTCTACGGGGGCACGCGCGATGTGGCCGAGAAGCTTGCCTTCAAGCTGAGCGATGCGGGCATTCACGACCTGGCCCTCTACGACCTGTCCGTGACCGACCCGAGCTACGTGTTGGCCGACGCCTTCCGCGCGAGCAACATCGTGCTGGCCTCCGTCACCTACAACGCGGATGTGTTCCCCAAGATGAAGGAGCTTGTCGATTGCTTTGTCGGACATAACCTGCGCCGCCGTCGCTTCTCGTTTATCCAGAACGGTAGCTGGGGTCCCATCGCGGGCAAGAAGATGATGGATGCGGTCGAGGCCATTCCCGAGCACGAGGTCGTGGGGGAGCTGTTCACCATCAAGTCGCGCATGACCGACGAGCAGGACGGAGAGCTCGATGCTCTCGCGCAAGCCATCGTGGATTCGATTCGCAACCCGGAAGCGCCCATCATGGCCGATGTGCAAAACGTCGCGCCCGAACCCACGCCCATCGTGGGTGCCGTCAAGCCGCAGGCGGCTCCGCCGAGCAAGGAGCCGGTGCGCACCAAGGGCGGTATGCCCATCGCCCCGGGCATGGAGGGCAAAGTGAGACCGCTCGACACGCCTGCGGGTCCTGCCGATGATGACGGCCCTACCACCAAGGTCATCCAGATCTGGCGCTGCACCTTCTGCGGCTATCAGGCCGAGGTGCCCAAGGGGACGGACATGGACACCTTCGTGTGTCCGGTGTGCCTCAAGTCCGGACCTGGCCAGTTCATTCTCGTGCGCGAGAAGATGGTCCCCGTGAAATGAGACAGCTTGGCCCGACCAGGCGACAATCGTCTGGTCGCCACACCGTTCGTCTCATTATTTGTAGGTTCGATAAAATGCGGGTTTCTTCTCCCCATATACATACGGGGGTGGTAACCTAACCACATTGTGTTTCTGCTTGAATACAATGATTGTCACCAGCAATCCCAGGAAGGGCGTGGTTATCATGAACAAGCCTCTCGTTTTCACTCTC
Organism: Coriobacteriaceae bacterium; assembly: GCA_025992705.1. NCBI lineage: Bacteria > Bacillati > Actinomycetota > Coriobacteriia > Coriobacteriales > Coriobacteriaceae > Coriobacteriaceae bacterium. The sequence continues at coordinate 196,983 of DAJPGJ010000001.1, read as the reverse complement.
GGAGCCGCCGTAGGAGCTGTTGCAGCCCTGCTTCTTTCGCCTAATTCCGGCGAGCGCAACCGTGAGATTGTCGCAGACAAGGTCGACTACTACACCGCTCATGGCGAGCAGGTTTTCCAGCAGACGGCCGATACCGTCCGCAACAAGGTTCGTGGCGTCGCAGATGTCGCCACCAACGCAGATGCAGACGACATCCGCGAGAAGATCAACGAGGCCCGCGATCGCATTGCCGAGCAGATCACGCGCAATAGCTCCGTGCCGCAAGACGTTGCCGCCGATGTCTCCGATGTCGCCGCAGATGCGGCAGAGAGCGTTTCCGAGGCCGCAGATACTGCCGCGGATGCAGCTGAGGGTGCTGCCAAGGCCGCTGCGGACGCCGTCAAAAGCAAGTAACGCTTCCGGCGTAACGCCAATCGCATATGCCTTCAACTGACGATGCTCATAAGCTGCACGTCTACGTGCGCAATTCCAAAGGCGAGCTAAAGCGCTTCGGTCGTGTGCGCGCCACTGTCTTTCATCCGAACGAGCCCCGCGTTGTGGGGCTCGTCATCAAACGCCCCGATGCGCTGCTCATGGTCAAGCGCAAGGAGCGCTTCGCCGCCATCGATCGCATCGAGCCCGTCGAAGGGGGCATCAGCGTTATCGATGCCGCGGATTCTTGGGATACCGAGGCGTGCAAGCGCTTGGGTGTCGATTACGATGCGTGCATCATTTGGGAGTACATGCCCGTGCGCACGGAGTCCGGTCAGGAAATTGGCCTTGTGAGCAACGTGGTATACAGCGGCGACGATTACACGATTGAACACATCGACATATCGACGAATTCCGCAAATCGCGTGCTGCTGGGAAGCTCACTCATCCCTCGCGAGCAGATTGTCGGGTATCGCGATGGCGCCATCATCGTCAAGGATGCCGAGGCGGACGTCGAGGAGACGGGCGGTGCGGCAGCGGCGGCAGGTGTCGCCTGGGCAAAGACCAAGCATGCGGCATCGCAGGGTACGAAGAAAGCCGGCGAGGCCATCAACGAGGGTGCGTACAAAGCCGGTGAGGTGATTGGCGCCGTGCGCGACAAGGCGAGCAAGGCCGCCGAGGAGCACGAGGCCAAGAAGCGCGAGGCCCAGGAGCGCGGGGAGTACGTTGGCGTCGACAAGGCGGCAAACCTTCTCGGCAAGCAGCTTGGCCGTGCATCGGGCATGTTCAAGAGCTTCAAGGAGGAGTTCGACAAGGCCTCCCACGACGACTAAGGGGCAGCCATGGCACGACGCAGAGCATACAGAAACCATGGCGCATCGCGCAGGTCGGGCGTAGGCCCCATCGGCACTATCGACATCCTCGCCCGCGGGTACGCGTTTTGCGATACCGACGAGGGCAGCTTCTTCATCCCCAAATCCGGGCTCGGAGGCGCCATGCCCGGCGACAAGGTCGAGGTGCGTGTGAGCTCGCGCGACGTACCGCATGGTGCAAAGCGTACGGCTCGGGTGGTGCGCGTGGTGAGCCGCGCGACCGAATACCTCATCGGCACGCTTGAGATCAACGACCCGCTCGCCGTGGTCATCGCCCAGGACCCGCGCGTGCGCCACGATCTCTTTATCACGGACGGTCGTCTGGAGGGTGCCCAGGACGGTGACGTCGTGCTCGCGCGCATCACGAGCTATCCCGATCGTCACCAGCCCATGCAAGGCTACATCGTCGAAGTGCTCGGTGCGGCAGACGCTCCGGGTATGGACGTCGACATCATCATCCACAACCTTGACTTGCCCACGAAGTTTAGCCCCCAGGCGCTCGAGCAAGCCGAGTCAATCGAAGTTGACGTGGAGGCGGCCCTTGCCGAGCACGGCAGACACGATCTGCGCATGCGTGACATCTTCACCATCGATCCGGCAGATGCCAAGGACTTCGACGATGCAATCTCGCTCGACGAGGCCGATGGCATGCTGCGCCTTGGTGTGCACATCGCCGATGTCTCGCACTATGTGGGTTGGGACAGTCATATCGACATATGTGCACGCGACCGTGCGACGAGCGTCTACCTGGTCGATCGCGTGCTTCCCATGTTGCCCGAGAAGCTCAGCAACGACGTCTGCTCGCTCAGGCCCGGCACTGATCGTCTGACCATGACCTGCGACATGTACCTTGACCAGACGGGCACGGTCAAACGATACGAGATTTACCCGAGCGTCATCTGCAGCAAGCGGCGCTTTAACTATGACGAGGTGCAGGAAATCCTCGATGGTCTGCGAGACGACCCCTATGCTCCCAAGCTCAAGCGCTTCGATGCTCTTGCAAAGCAGCTGCTCGCCCTGCGCATCGAGCGCGGGGCCATCGACTTCGAGACGGTCGAAGCCAAGCCAAAGCTTGACGAGCGCGGCATGGTGACGCATGTCGAGTTGCGTCACAAGACCGAGGCGACCTCGATGATCGAGGAAGCGATGATTCTCGCCAACGAGACCGTTGCGCGCCATGCGCACAGCAACCACATCCCCTTTGTGTATCGCGTGCACGAGCCGCCGAAGGCAGCGGCGCTCGAGTCGCTGCTCATCCCGCTGCGCGAGCTCGGCTACAACGTCTCGGAGCTGACCACGGGCAATCCCATGGCCTTCCAGGATGTGCTTGACGAGGCGCGCGGTACGCGCGAGGAACCGCTCGTGAATCACCTCGTGCTTCGCGCGATGGAGCGAGCTTTCTACAGCACCGAGCCCATCGGTCACTTTGGCCTGGCTTCCACGTTCTACTGTCACTTTACGAGTCCCATCAGGCGCTATCCCGACCTCATGGTGCATCGTTTGCTCAAGGACTCGCACGCCATGGAGACCCACCTGCAGTGGCTTGCGAAGCATTCCTCGAAGATGGAGCGCATCGCCGAACAAGCCGAGCGCGATAGCGTCGAACTCAAGCTCTGCGAGTATCTTGCCGAGCACATCGGCGAGGTCTTCACGGGAACGATCTCGGGCGTTGTGCCACGCGGCCTGCACGTGCGTCTCGAAAACACGCTCGAGGGCTTCGTGCGCTTCGATTATCTGCATGGTGAATACCACGAGTTTGACCCGCTCACGCAAACGCTCGTAGGCGAGGAGACGGGACGCACCTATCGGATTGGCCAGCAACTGCGCGTGCGCGTCGAGGAAGTCGACCCGCGTGAGCGCAGCGTGTCGTTCTCGATTGCGTGATCGGGACGGAGGCGGGGGGTGCCTGGCACGCTGTCTCATATCATCGGCATTTTATCAGTTTTGGCCAGTTTTTGAGACAGCGTGCCAGGCACCCCCGCCTCAATAATTCTTCGCGTGAAATACAAACACGCGCGCGTGTTCGGGTGATACCCTATACTAGTTGTGTGCCAAATGGCCCTGATGCCTTGCAAAACGTAGTCCGAGGAGAGACGTCTCGCATGAACCTGAATCCGGCAATCGTTATTCCCACGTACTGGTGTGGGCGCAGGTCAACGCATTCGATTAATCGCGGTGTCGTGTACGACCACATGACCCCGATCGATCAGCCGGGTGAGCTGCCCCGTTGCCTTGAGTCGCTGCGACACGTCGTCGGCGTCGATCGTATTATTTTGCTCGTCGCAGCCGAGCCGGGCGTCGAGAACCAAGCGTCCGAGCGCGTGCGTGCCATCACCGATCATTTCATGGACCTCAACATCGTGGTCATCGGTGATGCCGAGATGCGCCACATCCACCGCCGCTTCGAGCAGGTCGGCGTGGGCGAGTACAAGGGCGCGGCCTGTCTCACGGGTTACGGCGCCATCCGCAACCTCGGCCTCATCGTCGCCTCTATCTTCGGCCACGACACGGTAGTGTTTATCGATGATGACGAGGTCATTCCCAACGCGGATTTCCTCGAGCGCGCGATGCATGGCATTGCCTGCAAGACCCCGACGGGCTCGATCATCACGGCCAAGACGGGCTTCTTCTACGATAGCTACGATAGTCCCAAGGCCCCCGAGGATGTGCCCTGGTACGATCGTTTCTGGAACAAGGCGGCCGATTTCAACGATTACATCGACGGTGCCCTGAGAGGCCCGCGTCTGAGCCGGTCCAACGTATGCTGTGGCGGCTGCATGGTGCTGCACGCGGATTCGTATGGCAGCATCGCCTTCGACCCGTGGATCGCCCGCGGCGAGGACCTCGACTATCTCATCAACGCGCGTATGTATGGCAATGATGTCTGGTTCGACAACCAGTTCAGCCTGCTGCATCTCCCCCCTGAGGGTTCGCAGCATTCAAGCCGCTTCGAGCAGGATGTCTATCGCTGGTTCTACGAGGTGCGCAAGATCGAGTTTGCCAAGACGCAGATTGACCTCATGCAGATCACGCCCTCGACACTCGATCCCTATCCCGGCCCGTGGCTCGACCCATCCATTCATCGCCGTGCGCGTCTTACCGCATACCTGCGCGCCATCGGCCATAAGGAGCATGCCGAGTACTTCCGCATCGGCAACAAGACCATCAAGAATGCCGGCGAGTTTGCACGCGAGAACTGCGCCAACTATTTCGAGCTGCAGCATCAGTGGCCCAACATCGTGCGCGCCATGTGGTCCAATTCGGCGCTTGCCACGCAGCTTGGCACGAGCGGTCTGCAGAGCTCGTCCGCAAGTTACACGAGCCGCTTCTCAGCAGTTACGGCCGATCAAGAGTAAGTACCTGCGCACGGAAGAGGCGAAGCGATGGACGTGCAAAAAGTAGCAGGCTACACCATGCTCATCGTGTGCTACATCGTCTTCAGCCTCTTTGCGATCATGGGCATCATCTTCTACGATGATGTCTCGCCGTGGGTAGCGCTTGTCGCCATCATCGCCATGCTCGTGCTCACGATTATCGGGCTGCGCGCGGCGGGCTCTTCCGACCATGCCCGTGCCCGTCAGTCCAACCAGACGCTCGACCTCGCGAGCAAGACGGTCACCTTCATGCGTCAGGGTCTCGATGCCGATTCCGCCCAGGCGGTATGCGAGTTGCTGCTGCCGGCAGCCACGGCCGATGCCGTCGCCATCACCAACCGCGAACGCGTCTTGGGCTTTTCGGGCCTCGACCGCGAGAATCACCTGCCCAACTCGCCCATCCAGACGATGAGCACGTACATGACGCTCGAGGATGGCATCACACGCGTCCTCGAGACCTCGGGGGCCGTGGGCTTCAGCCGCGAATCGGGCAAGCTCAAGGCGGGTATCGTCGTCGCGCTCATCGTCAACAAGCGCATCGTCGGTGCGCTCAAGTTCTACTATCGCTATCCCCATAGCCTGGGCGAGAACCAGAAGGCCATCGCGGAGGGCTTTGCCCAGCTGCTCTCCACGCAGCTCTCGCTCTCCTATCTGCAACAGCAGACCGAGCTCGCCGCCCGCATGGAACTCAAGGCCATGCAGGCGCAGATCAATCCGCACTTCCTCTTCAACACCCTCAACACCATTGCCTCGGTTACGCGAACCGATCCCGTCAAGGCGCGCGTCATGTTGCGCGAGTTCGCGACCTACTATCGCCGCATGCTCGAGAACTCCGAGGACTTCATTCCCCTGGCCAAGGAGGTCGAGCAGACCGAGCGTTACCTTATGTTCCAGAACGCGCGTTTTGGCGATGACGCCATCACGTTGCATGTCGACATCGAGCCCGGCCTCGAAATGCTCAAGATGCCGTCGTTCATGTTGCAGCCGCTTGTCGAGAACGCCGTCGGCCATGGTCGGCGCGATGACGGAACGCCCCTCAACATCACCATCAAGGCGTATCGTGCATCTGATAGCGTCACGATCTCGGTATCCGATGACGGCGTGGGCATAGAGCCCGAGCGTCTCGAAAACCTTCTCGATCGCGAGTCGGAGACGGGCATGGGCATCGCGCTCAAGAACGTCAACGCGCGTCTCAAGGCTTTCTTTGGCGCGATATCCGGTCTTTACATCGATTCGGAGTACGGGAAGGGCACGACGGTGTACCTCAACCTATACGACGCCCTCGTCGACCAGAGTATCGACATCAGCGATGATGAGGTCGGCGGCAGCCCTGCTCCCGCGCTCGAATCGTCGGCTCCCAAAGCTTCAGCCGAGGCCCATGATTTGCAGGATATTATCTAGCCCATGTATTATTCGCACGCGTACATCGTTTGATGTTAGAATCAAGACAACGATGCACAAAGGAGACACTCTATGCTCAAAGCCATAATTGTTGATGACGAAGCACCCGCGCGCTCTGAGCTGCGCTTTCTTCTTGATGAGACCGGCGAAGTCGAAGTTGCCGCCGAGGCGACCAACGTGCGCGAGGCCATCGAGCAGCTTAAGGAGGTCGGCGCCGACATCATGTTCCTCGATGTGAACATGCCAGGCGTTGACGGCCTGCAGCTTGCAGAAGCCTTAAACGAGCTCAAGTATCCGCCCTACATCATTTTCGTGACCGCGTACAGCGAGTTTGCCGTCAAGGCGTTCGAGGTAAACGCGACCGATTACCTGGTAAAGCCGGTCGAGACCGATCGCCTCATACAGGCAATCAGCAAGGTCAAGCAGCTCATCACCGCACAGGGCCGCTCTACCACCAACGAGCGCATTCCCGTCGAGAAGGGCGGCAAGAAGCTGCTCATCCCCGCCAGCAAGATCCACTTCATCATGGCGAAGGACGACTACTCCTACCTGCACACCGAGAACGACCGCTATCTTTCGACGGTCTCGCTTGCCCAGCTCGAGGCCAAGCTCGAGCCGCTTGGCTTCTTCCGCGTACACCGTCGTTACCTCGTGAACCTCGCATGCGTGAACGAGGTCGATCCTGTCAGCGGTGGCACCTTGTTGCTCACGCTCAGCGGCGAGGACGAGCAGATTCCCGTATCGCGCCGACGCGTCTCCTCTCTCAAGAAGGCGCTCGGTCTGTAACCTGCATAATGAGACAGTTGCTCAGAGCAACTGTCTCATTTTTTTATCGGTGGCAGCTAATAATGAGACAATCCGGTCAGACCAAACTGTCTCGTTTCTACAAGAGGAGCAAGCATGGCAGAACAGATCACCTACAAGGACGCCGGCGTCGATATTGACGAGGGTGCCCGCGCCGTCGATGCGATTCGCGCGAGCGTGAAGTCGACGTACCGTCCTGAGGTCATCGGCGATATCGGCGGTTTCGGCGGTCTGTTCTCTGCCGCTGCGCTCAAAGAGATGGATGATCCCATTCTCGTGAGCGGCACGGATGGTGTTGGCACCAAGCTCGCCCTGGCGCAGATGGCCGGCAAGCACGATACCGTCGGCATAGACTTGGTCGCCATGTGCGTCAACGATGTTCTGGCTTGTGGCGCGGAGCCGCTGTTTTTCCTCGACTACGTCGCTATCGGCAAGCTTAGGAGCGAGCACATCGCGCAGGTGGTGGGCGGCATCGCAGAGGGCTGCCGTCAGGCGGGCTGTGCGCTCATCGGCGGCGAGATGGCGGAGCATCCCGGCGTTATGGATCCTGACGACTACGATCTCTCGGGCTTCTGCGTAGGTGTGGTCGATCGTCCCAAGATGCTCAACCCCGCTGATGTTGCCGAGGGTGACGTCATTCTGGGCCTTGCCTCGACGGGCATTCACTCCAACGGCTTTTCGCTCGTACGTCGCGCTGTCACCGAGGTCATGGGCATCGACGAGCTTACGGTCGAGCGTGACGAGCTCGATGGCGTATCCGTGCTCGACGCTCTGCTCGCTCCGACGCGCATCTACGTTAAGTCCATCCTGGAGCTGCGCCGTGCGGTGCCCCAGATTCACGCCGTCGCGCACATTACCGGCGGTGGCATCACCGAAAACCTCAACCGTGCTCTCAACGACCATGTGGACGCGCAGGTTGACGAGGGCACGTGGACGCAGCCGCCCATCATCGACTTCGTGGTCGAGAAGGCGGGTCTGTCCCGCACCGAGGCGCTCAAGACCTTCAACTGCGGCATCGGCATGTGTGTGATTTGCCCGCCCGAGGTGGAAGAGGCCGCAATTAAGCAGCTTGAGTCCACCGGCGAGAAGGTCTTCAAGATCGGGACGATAATCCCCGGCGATGGGAAGGTCGTGTATCGTGGCTAAGGAACCCATGAAGCTCGCCGTATTCATCTCGGGTACGGGCACGAACATGGTCGCCATCCACAATGCCATCAAGGCCGGCGAGCTGGACGCTACCATCGAGCTCATCGTCTCCTCGAACGATCACGCCAAGGGTATTCAGTACGCTCAAAACGAGGGGCTTGACCTGCTGGTTTTCACACCTGCCGACTATGATGACCCCGAGGCGGTCGATGCGAGGATCGTCGAGGCCCTTAATGAGCGCGACGTTGATTACGTCGCGATGGCTGGCTACATGCGCAAGGTCACGCCCGTGCTGCTCGACGCGTACCCCAATCGCGTCGTTAACCTCCATCCGGCATTGCTGCCGGCACATCGAGGCGCCCACGCTATTCAGGATGCCTTCGAAGCGGGTGATGAGGTGACGGGAATCACCATTCATTTTGCGAACGAGGAGTACGACAAGGGCCCAATTATCTTCCAACATGAGGTCCCCGTGCTGCCTGACGACACGCTCGATGACCTCGAGACGCGCATTCATGCGGCCGAGCATGAGTACTATCCCCAGGTCTTGCAGCGGATAGCCCAGGGCGAAGTCCAGGTCTGATTTCAGTCCGAATTCACTCGGAGACATGTCGGATTTCACTCGGAAAAAATCCGGTGATTCGACCATAAACGTTCGGCGATTTTGACAGATTCGCGGTGCATCATCTTTCCCGGAAAGCCGAGGTGGAAGGAGGTGCTCACCATGAACCGAACCAACGGCCCACTCACAAGCAAGCTTAGACGAGCGCGTCACGGCGTCCGCATTACGCGAGGCTCGAGTTCCTCCTCACTCGCTCACGCACGCATGGCTCGTATCGTCTGCGCCCTACCCCTTGTCTCCCTATGCATCGTGTTCATGGCGCAGCCGGCCCTCGCAGCGACTTGGCCCATGTCCACCTCGGCGCTTTCCGCGACACTCGCGTTTCATCAGTCCTATTCGGCCGGGAGTAATAGCTATGTACATAGCGGCATCGACATACCCGCGTCTGCCGGTTTGCAGATAATCTCACCGCTTGCCGGGACGGTACGTTTTACCGGCGCCGTACCGTCCGGCGACTCACGAACGGGCGGCATGTCATCAGACAAGACGATGAACGCCGTTTCCATAGAGCTCAACGACGGCCGCACTGTTACCCTCATGCCCTTTGCATCCATAGGCGTACGGGAAGGCCAGACGGTTGCGGAAGGAGCTCCTCTCGGTACCCTGGCCGCATCGGGTGACGTCTCGACGTCTGCAACGCACCTGCACATGGGCTACAAGCAGGGCTCACGCTATCTTGACCCGATGTTGCTCTTCGGTATGGCAGGCGATGCACCAGGCGGCGCTGCGGCCGCACAGTCAGCTGCAGAGATGCCCGGCGCGAGCGCGTCCACGCCCCTGGCGAGCGCCGAGGCAGCGCCCTCTGTTGGCGAGTCCGCAAGCCCCTCTGCACATCTCGAGCAACCTGGCATCATCAGCGTACCCGAAGAATCGACCATCACGAGCAGCGAGTCCTTTGGGGCGATCGAGACGGGCGATTACGAGCTCACGCCGCAGGACGCTCCTGCACCAGCAGGCTTTCTCGTGGATGCGCTCGGCTGGCTCGGCGATGCATGCACGGGTCAGTTCGTGGGGATGGTCGAGGCGCTCTTCGGCGTCTCGTGCAGCAAGGAAATGGCCCTCGCTGTTCTGCTTGCGGCAATGGGCGTGCTCCTCCTCGCGTGCGTTGCCTGTGTCAGGCGTCGCTGGTCGCAGCTGCAAGATCGTTTGCATACCTGGAAAGATTCCTTGTCATTGCCCGATGGAGGTGGTAGCATGCAAAAGTTATTTCCTGCTTCGGGCGCAGCCTTCATGTCCCGAAGCCGCATAGCCCAGAGGAGGTGACCACATGAAGGCTTACGAACTGCTGTTTTTTGTCGACCCGTCTATCGACGAGGAGACGCGCCTTGCAACGAGCAAGCGTATCGATACCGCGATTACCGAGCAAGGCGGCAAGGTGAGCAACGTTGAGGATTGGGGCAAGCGCAAGCTTGCGTACGAGATCAACGGTCTTGCCGAAGGCGATTACACTCTCATCGATTTCGAGGCTGATCCCACTGCAATTGCAGAGCTCGACCGCGTGCTCCACATCATGGACGCTGTCCAGCGTTACATGATCACGCGTCGCAACGGTGAGGCAGCTTCGGTTGAGAGCGCGTAAAGCACGGCTTTTGCGCTCGGCTGAAAGGAACGATTTAACATGAGCATCAACAGGGTAATGATTTCTGGCAATCTCACGCGTGATGCCGAGCTGAGGACCACTCCTTCGGGGACGTCCATCCTGAGCTTCGGCGTTGCGGTCAACGATCGTCGTCGCAACGCGAACGGTGAGTGGGAAGACTACGCGAATTTCATCGATTGTACGATGTTCGGTCGTCGTGCCGAGGCGCTTGCACAGTACCTCACCAAGGGCGTCAAGGTGGCCATTGAAGGTAGGCTGCACTACAGCTCCTGGGAGGATCGCAATTCTGGCCAGCGAAGGAGCAAGGTCGACGTGACCGTCGACGAGCTCGAGTTCATGTCATCGCGCAACGGTGGCGGCCAGGGTGGCTATGATGCAGGCGGCAATTACGGCGGCGGCAACAACTACGGTGGCCAGAATGCCGGCGGCAACTATGGCAACCAGTCCTATCAGCAACCGCAGGGGAACGTCGTCCCGGAGCCTCCGACTCCGAGCGCCTATGACGACAGCGACATTCCCTTCTAGACACTATCGCATTCAAGAATCAGTGAGGAGGAACCATGGCTGATTACGCTCGCGCACCGCGTCGCAAGTATTGCCCCTTCTGCAAGGACAAGGTCGAGTTCATCGACTACAAAGACGCTCAGACGCTGCGCCGCTACATCACCGATCGTGGCAAGATCAAGTCCCGCCGCGTGACGGGTGTGTGCACCCAGCATCAGCATGAGCTCGCGACCGCTATCAAGCGTGCTCGTGAGATGGCTCTGCTGCCCTACACCGTGAAGATCGTTTCCGGTAGCGGTGGCCGCAGGAATCGCTAGTGCATCTTCATGCACGAACTGGTCGGGCGTCATAGCGACGCTTGGTCAGGCCTGCATTCGGGCAATGAGGCGCGTACATATATGTAAGCAGTCCTGCGCCATAGCGGGACATAGAGAAGGTTAGAAACATGAAAGTTATTCTGCTGAAGGAACTCAAGGGCCGTGGTGGCGAGGGCGATGTCGTGGATGTCGCTCAGGGTTACGCGGTGAACTACCTGCTTCCGCAGGGCATCGCAATTGAGGCCACCAAGGGCGAGCTCAAGCAGCTCGAGCAGCGTCGCCACAACATCGAGAAGCGCGAGCTTGCTCGTACCACCGACGCAAACGTGCTCAAGAACGCCCTCGACGGCAAGACCGTCAAGGTTTACGCCCGCGTCGGTGAGGAGGGCCAGCTCTTCGGCTCCATCACGACCGCCATGCTTGCCGAGGCCATTCTCGAGCAGCTCGGCGTTACGGTCGATCGCAAGAAGATCGATCTGGGCAAGGCCATCAAGACGGCTGGCAAACACGAGTTCACCGTTTCGGTGTACCGCGACATCAAGGCCACGCTCGAGGTCAACGTCGTGAGCGATGACGATTCGATCGAGATCGTCGAGACGATCGAGGAGCGCCTGGAAGACGAGCCCGAGCTTCCCGCTGGCGACGAAGAGGTCGTCGAGGAGACCGAGGCTGTTGCCGAGGTTGCCGAAGACGCCGAGTAATCTCACGAGGCATAGGTTTTGCACGAGGGGCGGGTCGTAGGCTCGCCCTTTGTTTTTCGAGAGATGTAGCGAGTGGAAAGGCATATCATGCGGGTCGGGACACAAGACGTCGATGCCATCATCTTCGACTTCGATGGCACGCTTGCAGACTCCATGTGGGTCTGGGATGAGGTCGATCGCATGTTTCTCGCCAAGCGCGGCATCCCCTTTACCGATGAGTTCGGCGAGATGATCGCCGTACTTGGGTTCGAGCTTGGGGCAGACTTCGCCATCGAGCATTTCGGGCTCGACGAGCAACCCGAGGACATCATCGAGGAGTGGAAGTCCGCGGCCGAGGAAGGCTATGCGACGCAGGTTATGCTCAAGCCCGGTGCATTCGAGTATCTGCAGCGTTGCAAGGAGGCCGGCATGCCCCTGGCCATTGCGACTTCTCTGCAACGTCATCTGCTCGAGCCAGCGCTTGCGAACAATGGCGTGCTCGATTTGTTCGACACCATCTGCGTATGCGATGAGCTGAAATGCGGAGGCAAGTCCAATCCGGTCGTTTACCTCGAGGCGGCACGCCAGTTGGGCGTTCCTGCCGAGCGTTGCGCCATCTTCGAGGATGTTGTCACGGCTGCCAAGTCCGCCAAAGAGACGGGTGCCTACGTCGTCGGTGTCTACGATGAGCATAAGCAGCAGGCTACCGACGAGCTCAGGAAGACGGTCGATTGCTTCATCACGGACTATGCGGAGCTTCTTGGCGAGGAATCACAGCCCTCGCATCACCAGGGCGAGTAAGACGAGAGACGAGGACGGGTTATGAAGGGTGCGCATAGCGTCAAGCGGACAGACAGGCCCAGGTCGGCTCGCAAGGGGCGCGGCAAGGTCGTCGCCATCGTCATCTGCGTCATTCTCGTGCTTGCACTTGCGGGTGGCGTCATCTTTCTCTTCGCTACGGGCAAGGTCGAACTGCCAGGTTTTGCATCGCAGCAGGCATCGAGCCCGGCATCCTCCTCGAGTAGCAATGCATCTTCGCCATCGTCCGAATCATCGCAAGGGTCCGATGCATCCGGCTCTGCCGAGGCTACCGAGAGCGGTTCGTCGTCTGCGGCTACGGTACCCGCATCGCAGGTCTATACCAATGCGGTCTTCGGCTATCAGCTCGATGTGCCCGAGGGCTTCGTGCTCGGCTCCGAGGTCGATAACGGTGCCGGCGTGATTCTCACCAACAGCAAACTGCGCATGACGGCGAATGTGACCGGCTACAATAACGTTGACAATCTCGATGCCGATGCAATCATGAACTCCCTGTGGAATGGCAGCGAGGATAGCATCGCACGCGCCGAGGGCAATCGCGTCATCATCTATCAGTACGACGACGAGTACGAATACTTCTATTGGGTCAATATCGGCCCTGGGTCCATCAACCAGATGGAGATCAGATATCCCTTGCAGGACGACAATCGCGACGAGCTCGATGCAGCGCAGTCGCTCATGCAGGGTTTTATCCCTGGCGATCTCAGCATCGCGCACTAGTCCTCCGCGCGAACAAATACAAATCTTTCCTTGACACTCCTTTTCATTTGCTGTTTACTTCACAATCATCAAAAGTTCGTTTGAATGTTTGAGCGTTTGAATGTTTTGTCGAAAAGGGGAGTCATGAGCGACGCGGCGGTATGCAAGGACGATCACTGTCATTGTCATGGACACGATCATGATCATGGGCAGAGCCATGGTCATGACCACGTGCATGATGACGGCCACTGCCACTGTCATGACGAGGGTGGCGGATGGGAGGTCACGCTCAGGCTCATCGTGGTGACCGCCTGCATTTACGTGGCGGGTCTCGTGGCCAACTTCGTCAACCCTCTCGGCATCATGGACATTACCTGGGTCAAGTATGTGGTCTTCCTCGTCCCCTATCTGATGGTTGGATTGCCCGTCCTCATCGGTGCCGCCAAGGGCATCGCTCGTCGCGAGCTGCTCGACGAACAGTTTCTCATGGCGGTGGCCACCATCGCGGCATTTGCGATTGGCGAGGCAGCGGAAGCCGTCGCCGTCATGCTGTTCTACCAGGTGGGCGAGTGGTTCCAAGACCGGGCGGTCGATAACTCGCGCAAGTCGATCTCATCTCTCGTCGAGATCAAGGCAACGTACGCAAACGTCGAGGAGGCCGGCGTCATCAAGCGCGTCGATCCGGAGGATGTCAAGGTGGGCGATATCATCGTCGTCATCGCCGGTGAGCGCGTGCCGCTCGATGGAATCATCGTGAAGGGGGCGAGTGAGCTCGACACCTCGGCACTCACGGGCGAGTCGATGCCAAGCTTCCTCGAACCAGGCCAGGAAGTGCTCTCCGGCTTTGTCAACGGGACGAACACGCTACACGTGCGCGTGACACGGCCCTTCGAGGATTCCGCCGTTTCGCGCGTGCTCGACATGGTGACCAATGCTGCCTCCAAGAAGGCGAAGACCGAGGCCTTCGTCCGCCGCTTCGCCCGTGTCTACACGCCCATCGTCGTGGGCGCGGCGCTTCTGCTCGCCGTCGTTCCGCCGCTCGTGCTCGGGCCCGCCAATCCGGCCATATGGGCTGACTTCATCGAGCGCGCCTGCGTCTTCCTTGTCATCTCGTGCCCCTGTGCGCTGGTTATCTCGGTGCCTTTGAGCTTCTATTGCGGCATAGGCAGCCTTTCCCGTCGAGGCGTGCTCGCAAAAGGCGGCAACTATCTCGAGCAGCTCGCCCGGGTCGAGACCGTCGTCTTCGACAAGACCGGCACGCTCACGCAGGGAAAGTTTCATGTCGAGGCAATCGCCCCGGTCGAGGGCGTCACGCCCGAGCGTCTGCTGGGGCTTGCCGCTCATGTGGAGCAGCGCTCGACGCATCCGATCGCGCAGTCCATCTGCGACGCGTATGCCGAGCGCCTCGGCATATCTCCGACCTTGAACCTGCCCGAGCACAGTGACGAGGTTGCCGAGACGCCGGGCCATGGCCTGTGCGCCGAGTGCGTGGAGGGTCGCATCTGCGTCGGCAACGACAAGCTCATGGACCGCGAGGGCATCGTCTGGACGAGCTCTGATCAGCCCGGAACCGTCATTCACGTCGCGCTCGACGGGATCTACCTGGGATACCTGGTGGTTTCCGACGAGATCAAACCCCAGGCTCGCGAGGCCATCGAGGAGCTCAAGGCCCTCGGCGTGCGCGATACGGTCATGCTCACGGGCGACAAGGAGCCCGTCGCCCAGCGCATCGCCTCGAAGCTCGGAATCGACCGCTTCTTCGCGCAATTGCTGCCGGGTGACAAGGTCGCCAAGGTCGAGGAGCTTCTGGTACAGAAGGGTGCTGGCTCCAAGGAGACGCTCGCGTTTGTGGGAGACGGCATCAACGATGCTCCGGCGCTTGCCCGTGCCGATGTTGGCATCGCCATGGGAGCCATGGGCTCAGACGCGGCTATCGAGGCAGCTGACATCGTGCTCATGGACGATAATCCCGCACGCATTGCCGATGCGGTGAAGCTCTCGCGCAAGACGGTTGTCAACGCGCGGGAGAACGTGGTGTTCGCCATTGCCGTGAAGTTCGCGGTCTTCGTGCTCGGTGCCCTCGGCATCGCCAACATGTGGATGGCCGTTTTCGCCGATACCGGTGTCGCTATGCTCTGCGTCCTCAACGCCATGCGCCTGCTGCGCGCACCCCTTGTCATTTCGAGCGAAGCGGCGGGTCTCTCTTGTCATTTCGACCGGAGGCGCGTAGCGCCGTAGTGTGTGTCATGGGGTCTGACCCCCTGACACATCGTATCGGGTACAATACTCGCATCCGATAATGCGGGAGGCATCCGATGGCTGCCCAAGCGGCTGACAAGCAAAATGACGAACTCATGACCGACCTGGCCGGTCTTTTCAAGATGTTCTCCGACCCCACGCGCGTGAAGATCCTCAACATTCTGCTCGATGGAGAAAAATGCGTGGGCGATGTTGCTGCCCAGATGAACATGAGCGCCGCCGCCGTGAGCCATCATCTGCGCATGTTGCGCCAGGGCAATCTCGTCATCGACCATCGCCAGGGCAAGGAAGTCTTCTACTCGCTGGCTGACGACCATGTCGTGTCGATTCTCTCGCTCGGCATGGAGCACGTGACCGAGTAGGCCGCACCTCGGCAGGAACCATGAACCTTACCCGACGTCGATTTCTCGAAGCATGCGGCCTTGCAGCGGCTACCATCTGTGGTGTTGCGACCACGGGCTGTTCGTCCCCAAGGCCAGCGCCCCCCACATTTCCCGAGCGTGACCTCGCACGGCTTCTCATCGACGAGATGACTGCGGAGGAAAAAGCCGCGCAGCTCTTCATCGTGACGCCTGAGCAGATCAGCGGGACGGAGCTTTCCCTGGGAGTTGACGACGTCTTTCGCGAGGGCTTGCAGGCGCATCCCGTCTGCGGCCTCACCTACTTCGACGGTAACATCGTCGATTCTGCGCAGACCAGCACGATGCTTGCCGACACGCAGGTCGTGGCAGGCGAGCTTGGCATGATGCCGCCGTTCCTTTGCGTTGACGAGGAAGGCGGAACAGTCCAGCGCATTGGCGGCAAACCGGGGTTCGACTCGCCATTCATCGGCGATGCTCGTGATATCGGCGCGACCGGCGACGTGGCTGTGGCCCGCGAGACCGCGCGCACTATCGCCATCGCCCTGCGCGACCTTGGCTTTAACGTCGACTTCGCTCCCTCATGCGATGTCGCCACGAGCGAGTCCAGCAACATGCGGCGTCGCTCGTTTGGTGCCGAGGCATCTCTCGTGGGTCGCATGGCCGCAGCGCAGATCGAGGCCTTCGAAGACGAGGGGATCCTGTGTTGCGCCAAACACTTTCCCGGCATCGGGGATCCGGAGAACGATAGCCATGCGAGCTCGATCTACTCCAACAAGACGCGTGAGGAGCTCGCGGCGCAGCTAGCGCCTTTCGTGGCGGCCATCGTGGCAGGCGTTCCCATGGTGATGGTGGGGCATCTATCGCTCCCGCAAATCACGGGCAGTGCCATTCCGGCCTCGATTTCGCCGGACATCGTGCAGGGGATACTTCGTGACGAGATTGGCTACGATGGCGTCGTGACGACGGATTCGCTCGGGATGGGCGCGCTGCTCGAGTTCTGCTCGCCGGGCGACGTGGGCGTCGCAGCCATTGAGGCCGGCTGTGACATCGCGCTCATGCCATCCGAATTCGATGCCGCCTATGCAGGGCTGGTGGATGCCATCAACGGCGGTCGCATTCCCATGGAGCGCGTCGACCAGTCGCTCATGCGCATTCTCACGCTCAAGCTCAAGAGCTTCCCGGAGCTTTTTGACGAGACGATTCAAGAAGAACTTGCGAAAACCCGCTAAGCGCGATTATTCGCGCTATCATGAAGTCCTCGACATTCTTATCAAGAAAGGACGAATCATGGATTCCAAGGTATACGAACTCATCAACGATCAGATCAACAAGGAGCTGTACTCGGCGTACCTGTACCTCTCCTTCGCAGACTACTATGCGGACGAGGGCCTCGATGGCTACGAGAACTGGTACCTCATCCAGGCGGCCGAGGAGCGCGATCACGCTCTCATCTTCCGCAAGTATCTCCTCGATAACGACTGCAAGGTGGTGCTCAAGGCCATTGACCAGCCGGACAAGACCTTCAAGAACCATCTCGAGCCGCTTGAGGCCGGTCTCGAGCACGAGCGCTACGTCACGAGCCTCATCAACGACATCTACGCCGCCGCCAAGGAGGTCAACGACTTCCGTACGATGAAGTTCCTCGATTGGTTCATCGACGAGCAACTCGAGGAGGAGGTCAACGCGACCGACATGGTCACGAAGATGAAGCTCTTCGGCTCGGATGCCAAGTCGCTCTACGAGCTTGACCAGGAGTATCTGGCGCGCACGTACAGCACGCCCTCCCCGCTTGCCGCAGAGTAGACGGGCAGGCTGGCTGCCAAGAAAAGTCCGCGTAGACCC
This sequence comes from Coriobacteriaceae bacterium, assembly GCA_025992705.1. Lineage (NCBI taxonomy): Bacteria > Bacillati > Actinomycetota > Coriobacteriia > Coriobacteriales > Coriobacteriaceae > Coriobacteriaceae bacterium. The sequence continues at coordinate 179,271 of DAJPGJ010000001.1, read as the reverse complement.
CTAAATGGGTCTATACAAGATAAAAGCGACATCTTTCGCCGAAATGGTTCGCCGCAGACTCATTTTTTGGGTCTGCGGCGTCGTTTTTCGTCAGCAGGGTGTGCGTGGGTTAGCGTTTGTATACGTTGCTTCGATGCCCTATCGAGAACACCTCTACGACTAGCACATCGTCCTTGATAATGCAGAGAATACGGTATTCGCCAACGTGATATCGCCATTCTCCCGAGCGATTACCCGATAGCCCTTTGCCGTAGATGCGCGGGTCATCGATACCGTCAAGATGCTTGCCGATCCACGATGTGATGAGACGGGCATCGAATCGGTCCATTTTCTTGAGCTGCTTGAGTGCGGCCTTTGAGTATTCAACACGATATGCCATTAAAGGCCCAGCTCCGCGAGCGCGTCTTCGTGGCTGTAGCGCGTTCCATCATCCTCGGCTACAGCAGCTCGCAGGGCTGCAAGATCCTCTTTGTCCTCGATGCTTTCGAAGACGGCGTCACGAATGAAATCAGAGATGGTTTTGCCCTCGAACTTTGCGTATTTACGCACGAGGGCTGCGTCGATGTCGTCTACTCTCATGGTCATGGTCGTCATGGCAGCCTCCTTAGCGTGAATACAATGTATTCTAGCATAGAGGTGAAGTCCTTTGCCGATGCTTTGTATGCGCCCCACATATCGAAGTGGGCACTCCACTTGCAGCCTTCAGTCCTGAAAAACCTTGCGAGAGAAGGGTGGTCGCAGGCACCATCCGGTCAGGCAAATACATCGTGAAGAGATGAGTTCCTAGTTCTGGGAGGTCAGCCATGATCAAGAGACAGTCCATGGAAATCCTGCGCAAGCTTGCCGCATGCGCTTTTGCGGTTGCGCTTGTCACGAGCCTTGTGCCGGCAGCAGCGTTTGCCAATCCGGCAGAGCCGCAGGTGCAGCCTGCGGAGGAGGTGACCAATCCGGTCGACCCGACGCCCGGTCCCATTGCCGAGGGCACGTTTGAAGGGGGAAATTGCACATGGTCGATTGGCGCTAATGGTGAGCTTTCCATCAAGGCGCCGGAATCCGGCACGGGTACGCTCGGGAATGTCTACGCGGCCCCCTGGCAAGACCATGCAGCCGATATCAAGTACGTCTTCTTTGGCCCTGGCATCACAAGCGGCCAAGGGCTGCACAGGTTGTTCGCGAACTGCACCTCGCTCGTATTCGTGAACTTCTCTGATTTCGACACGTCACAGGCAACTGACATGAGCTCGATGTTCGAGGGTTGCACGGCGCTGCCGGCTGTGAACATCGCCGGTCTCAATACGCAAAGTGTTACGAACATGCAGAGCATGTTCAAAGACTGCACGGCTTTGAGAAGCCTCACCATCGCCGGCATCAACACTGCCAGTGTCAAAGACATGCAGAGTATGTTTGCTGGCTGCTCGGCACTCAAGACGCTTGACCTTACGGGCATTAATACCCAAAGCGTCATCAACATGCAGTCCATGTTCGCAGGCTGCTTGGCGCTCGCCTCTCTCGACCTCTCTGGATTCAATATGACAAGCGTCACGGCTGCGAAAGACATGTTCTCTGGCTGCGGTTCCCTGGTCACGCTTAAGCTACCCGCGCTCGGCATGAAGGGTGTTACGGACATGAGTGGCGTCTTTTCCGGCTGCGCTGCTCTCGAAAGTCTTGATCTGACGAACATCGCCACGGCAAGCGCAACAACCATGGCTCGCATGTTCGAAGACTGTGCCGCGCTCGCTACTCTCGACCTCTCGAATTTCGATACGGCCAATGTAACGGATATGGACAGCATGTTTGCTGGCTGTGCTGCACTTAAGACGCTGAATCTCTCGAGCTTCAACACTACGAATGTGACGAGCATGAACTCCTTGTTCGGTGATTGCGAGGCTCTCACGGAGGTAATGCTTGGCGGCACGTTTGCTTTTGTAGGCGAAGCAAGTGCGTTACCTGCGGGAAGCTGGAAATCGTCGGATGATGGAGTTGCATATACTGCACATCAGATCGCAACAGAGCGCAATGGAATTGAGAGTACTTATACTCGTGAGATGACCTTTACTTCTGCAGTGCCAGATGAGACTGTCTTCACTTATGACGGAACCGCAAAGACACCAATCGTGGTTGTGAAGAGCGGCGATAGAACACTCGTGGAGGGAACAGATTATGCCGTAGTGGCCCCCACCGATGCTGTAAATGTTGGCGAGAAAACGTTGAACATTGCTGGTGTCGGTGCGTATGCGGGTGCTGCGCAAACCATCGACTACGAAATCACCCCCGCCGCCATCACCGACCTCACCCTCGACGCCGACAAGCTCACGTACGACGGCACCGAGCAAGTGCCCGTCCTTACCGTCAAGGCTGGCGAGCTCGTGCTCGACCCGGAGACCGACTTCGACGTTGCCACGTCGGACGACATCACCAACATCGGCACGAAGACCGTGAAGATCACCGCAAAGGGCAACTTCAAGGGCATGCTCGAGATGGACTACGAGATCGTTGCGGCTGACATCGACAAGATCGAGCTCTCTGCCGACAAGTTCACCTACGACGGCACCGACAAGACGCCTGCCATCACGGTCAAGGCGGGCGACAAGACGCTCGTTGCCGGCATCGACTACGAGCTGACGCTTCCCACCGATCGCGTCACCGCCGGCACCAAGACCGTCAAGGCCATCGCCAAGGGCAACTACGCGGGCGAGGTCGAGGCCAGCTACGAGATTGCTCCTGCCACCATCAGCAAGGTGGAGCTCTCTGCCACCAAGTTCACCTACGACGGCAAGGACAAGACCCCGACCGTGACCGTGAAGTGCGGCGACAAGACGCTCACGGCCGGTACCGATTATGACGTGACGCTGCCGAGCGACCGCGTGAAGGTCGGCAAGAAGACCATCAAAGTCACCGGTAAGGGCAATTACACGGGCACGCTCGAGGCCAACTATGAGATCGTCGAGGCTCCCAAGCCCGACACGCCGGATACCCCGGACAATCCCGATAATCCGGATAACCCCGACACACCGGATAATCCCGACAAGCCCGCGCAGGTTGAGTCCACTGCCATGTACCGCCTCTACAATCCCAATTCTGGCGAGCACTTCTTCACGGCCAGCACGGTCGAGCGTCAGCATCTGATCAGCGTGGGTTGGAACGATGAGGGCCAGGGTTGGACGGCGCCCAAGACCGGCGACGCGGTCTATCGTCTCTACAACCCGAACGCGGGCGAGCACCACTACACGCTCTCGACCGTCGAGCGCGACAGCCTCATCGCTGCCGGTTGGAACGAAGAGGGCATCGGCTGGTATTCCGATCCCAATCATGCGGTGCCACTGTATCGCGTCTACAATCCCAACGAGTTCGCGAACAATCACCACTACACCACGAACGACTTCGAGCGTGGCTATCTGGTTGCCCTTGGCTGGTTTGGCGAAGGCATCGCTTGGTACGGGATTGGCTAGCCGATTGCATGAACATAGGTCAGGGGTCTGACTCCTTGACACGCGCCAGTCGCTTCGGGGCCGCCTTCGGGTGGCCCCGTTTTGTCGAGGAGCAGTGAAGGGCAGATGACGGTTTTGTGACAGGGTTGCCCTCACGGGCGCTCTACCTTGCGCCTTTATCCGTTCGGGCAAATATCCCCTGGAAGCAAGCGCCTTCGTCCGTACAATAGTGCCGAAATAGGCATGCGCCTTAGCTTTCGTACGCCCTCGAGCATTTTTCGGAGGATCAGACATGACCATGAAACGAAGCATTTCGCTCCTGCAAAAGGTAGCCGCGCTCGCGTTCTCGCTTGCGCTTGTCGCCGCGCTCATTCCAGCGGCTGCCTTGGCAACCACGATGAGCCCGCAGGCTGGTGTCGTTGCCAGTGGCATGAGCGGTGACTGCGAATGGGAGATCGATGATGAGGGCAAGCTCACCATCCGTCCCGGTGCTGCAGGCGGCAAGCTTGGCAATAGCTTTGGCGACGAAAGCTGGAGGGCTCCCCAGTATGCCTATAGAGTCACCTCGGCTGTCATTGAGCCGGGCGTGAAGGCTGGCACCAACGTCAACGACATGTTCAATTGGTGCGAGAACATGGTCTCGGTTGACCTTACGGGCCTCGACACCGCCAGCGCTACTTCCATCCGCGGCATGTTCTACTACTGCAAATCGCTCAAGTCAGTGAGCCTGCTTGGTCGTCATACCGAGAATGCGACTGATATGGGCTCCCTGTTCTATGGTTGCGAGAATCTTGAGGAGATCAATCTCTCTGGCGTCAACACTGCCAAGGTGCAGAACATGAGCGGCATGTTCTATGGTTGCTCCTCGCTCAAGACGCTCAACCTCTCCAGCTTCGATACCTCCAATGTCACGAACATGAGCGTGATGTTCCAGGGCTGCGAGTCCCTTACGGAGCTCGACCTCTCGAACTTCAAGACGGGTAAGCTCAAGAATGCGCAATCCATGTTCGATGGCTGCACCTCGCTCAAGTCCCTCGACCTCTCGAACTTTGATACCTCCAAGGTCGACTCCATGGACAATTTCTTCAACGATTGCACCGAGATTGACCGCATCACCCTCGGTCCCAAGTTCGAGTTCGTAGGTGATAGCAAACTCCCCAATGCCGACTGGCTCTCGTCTGCCACCGGCGATTCCGTCTCCTCTGACGGCATGACCGCTGGCGATGGCCCCATCACCTTTGTCAAGGACAAGGGCGACAACCCGGGCGTGACCCCTCCCGTCATCAAGGAAGAGGACAAGCCCGAGCCGTGGGACCCTGGCTCCTCTGACGGCATGGAGATCAAGACCGACATCGACCCCGATGACCTCGTGTGCGTGAAGGTGGACGGCAAGGTCGTTGACAAGGAAAACTACACGGTGGACGAGGAGACCGGCGCCATCGTCCTCAAGCCCGAGTATCTCGAGAAGCTCGGTGGTGGCGATCACTCCATCGACTTCGTGACGTCAAACGGCACGGCATCCACCGAGTTCAAGGTTACGGGCGATTCCAAGCCCGTGGATCCGGGTACGGACGATCCGGGCACGGATGACCCGAACAATCCGAGCAACGGCAACAATGGCGGTACCACCTACGGTCACCTGATGCTGCGTCTCTACAACCCCAACTCCGGTGAGCACTTCTTCACCGTGAGCCCTGTCGAGCGCGACAATCTCGTCTGGGAGGGTTGGCGTGACGAGGGCATCGGCTGGGTTGCGCCCACGACGGGTAGCCCTGTTTACCGTCTCTACAACCCCATTGCCGGCGAGCATCACTACACGCTTGCATCTGCCGAGCGTGACATGCTCGTGGACGCTGGCTGGAATTACGAAGGCGTGGGCTGGTATTCAGATGCGGATCAGAAGATTCCCCTGTACCGCCTTTACAACCCGTACGAGTACGCGAACAACCACCATTACACGACGAGCGAGGTTGAGCGTGATCACCTCATCAGCGTCGGCTGGCGCGATGAGGGCATCGGCTGGCATGGCGTCAGCAAGTAACACGACGAAGTGACGCCCCCTGTCATTTCGAGCGAAAGGAGATCTCTCCACTACGGCGCTGCGCGCCTCCGGTCGAGATGACAATGGCGTCCCCTGTCATTTCGAGCGAAGCGAACGAAGTGAGCGGAGTCGAGAAATCTCGATCGCAAGGTTCTCGAGATAGGTGTTTGAAGGGAAATAGCTGATGACGAACGCGGTAGCACTGACTAAACGAATCGCGAGCGCTGCCCTGGCGCTCGTTCTGGCCGTGGCCTTTATCCCCATCTTTGCCTCGACCGCGCAAGCTGATGAGGTTGCGCGCGGCACAAGCGGCGGCTGCACGTGGACCATCGACGGCGATGGCACGCTTACCGTGCGTCCCACGTCGGGCAAGAGCGGCATGCTTGCCGATCTCGAGGGCACCTCGCCGTGGCACGAACATGTCGATAGCATCGTCGCCGCGCGCATCATGCCCGGTGTCTCGGGCGACAAGAGCCTCGATGGCCTGTTTGCCGGCTGCAAGAAGCTGCGCACGGTCGACCTGTCGGGCTTGAGCACCTCGGGCGTGCAGGGTATGAACAGCATGTTCGCCGAATGCTCCGCTCTCACGAGCATCGATCTTACCGGGATCGACACGTCCTCGACCACTGCCATGATCGACATGTTCGATGGCTGCTCCGCGCTCACCGCGCTCGATGTCTCGCGATTCAACACCATGCGTGTGACGAGCATGAAGGGCATGTTCAGGGGTTGCTCATCGCTTGCCGCCATCAACGTGAAGAACTTCGACACCTTCAATGTCACCGACATGTCCGACATGTTCGTGAACTGCTCGAAGCTCTCCTCGCTCGACACGTCGAGCTTCGACACCTCGCACGTGAGGAACATGCAGCGCATGTTTTCGGGCACGATGGTCGAGAACCTTGACCTCTCGCATTTTGACACCTCGAACCTCACGGATATGTGGGGCATGTTCTTCGGCTGCAGCTCGCTCAAGACCCTCGACCTCTCGAGTTTCGACACGTCCGATGTGAGGAGCATGGGCTACCTCTTCGAAGACTGCAGCGCGCTTGACCGTGTGAGGTTGGGGGCGAACTTCGCATTCATCGACGAGTCCTGCGAGCTGCCTCAGGCAACCTGGCTCTCGTCGACTGCGGGCAGGTCCTACACCTCGCAGCAAATCGCCACCGAGCGCAACAACGTTGCCGACACCTACACCAAGAGCAAGGCCGACTACCCCGGTCCCAGTATCGTGAGCGGCGCCGAGTCCGTCTGGGCCAAGGGCTCGAAGGTGGGCGCGCTATTCCGCTCGAGCGCCGCGGTCGAGGACTTCGTCTGCGTGAAGGTCGACAATAGCGTCGTGAACTCGGAGAACTACGATCTGAGCGGCAACCAGACCAATGTTACGCTCAAGCCGGAGTTTCTCGAGGGTCTTTCCCTCGGCGAGCATTCCATCGACATCCTGTCCGCGACGGGCACGGCAAGCACCAAGTTCACGATTTCCAACGACCCGTCGTTGCTGGAGCCCGTCAACATGTATCGCCTCTACAATCCCAATAGCGGCGAGCATTTCTACACGGCAAGCGAGTACGAGCGTGACCACCTTGTCTCGGTGGGGTGGACTTACGAGCGCATCGGATGGATCGCCCCCAAGGGAGGCTCCCCGGTCTATCGTCTCTACAATCCGAATGCGGGCGAGCATCACTACACCATGGATGCCGGTGAGCGTGACGTGCTCGTGTCGCTTGGTTGGAACGACGAAGGCATTGGCTGGCGCACGGCCGGTACGATTCCGCTGTATCGCCAGTACAACCCCAATGCCTACGCCAACAACCACAACTACACGACGAGCGAGGTCGAGCGCGATCACCTGCTTGGCCTTGGCTGGCAAGACGAAGGCATCGGTTGGTACGGCATCGGCGAGTAGCTACTGTCATTTCGAGCGGGGCAGAGATCTCTCCACTCCGCGGTCTGACGACCGCTCCGGTCGAGATGACAACGGGGGAGGGCCTCGCGGCCCCTCCGGTCGAGATGACAATGACGCTTCTGTCATTTCGAGCGGAGCGAAGCGGAGTCGAGAAATCTTGACCGCCGCAAGAAATAGGAAAGGACGACGATGGCAAACGTAAAGACAATAACGCGGACGGTCGCGCGGGCTGCGCTGGCCCTTGTGTTGGCAATCGGCCTCATGCCGGTCGCGATGCTCGCGAGCATCCCTTCGCAGGCCCATGCGATGCAGGCTATGGAGGCCACTCCGATTACAGAAGCCTATGTCGAGCCCATTGCTCCCCAGACGTATACGGGTGAGCAGATTACACCCAAACCCAAGGTCATGTACGGCGGCAAGACGCTCGTCGAGGGCACGGACTATACGCTTGAGTATGGCCGTAACCTGGGTGAGGGTACCGCCCATGTCTACGTAAATGGCATCGGTGCCTATACGGGCAGAAAGATCGTCACGTTCGATATCATCCAGGCGCAAATCACCTCGATTTCGCTGAGCGAGACGCGCTATTTCTACGATGGCAAGCGCAAGACGCCTGTCGTGACCGTCAAGTGCGGTGACAAGGTGCTCGAAAATGGTCAGGACTACATTGTCGTGGGCATGCAAAACCAGGACCTGAGCAGCGTCGGCATCCACACGCTGACGGTCAAGGGTACGGCGAACTATGCCGGCGTCTTGACTGCTGATTTCGAGATTCTCGCTCCCCTCGAGGACGAGGATTCGGGCATCAAGAGCCCCGCGAATGATGATTCCAAGCCGACGGACCCCGAGGACGAGGGCCAGCTCATGTATCGCCTCTACAACCCCAACAGCGGCGAGCATTTCTACACGCTCTCGACCGTCGAGCGCGACAATCTCATTAGCGTGGGTTGGAACGACGAGGGCACGGGCTGGAAGGCCCCGTCATCGGGCGATGCGGTCTATCGTCTCTACAACTCCTATGCCGGTGAGCACCACTACACGCTCTCGACCGTGGAGCGTGATAGCCTCGTCGCGGCGGGTTGGAGTGACGAGGGCATCGGCTGGTATTCCGACACCGCCTACAGCGTGCCCCTCTACCGCCTCTACAATCCCAACGAGTACGCGAACAATCATCATTACACGACGAGCGAGGTCGAGCGCGACTTCCTATTGAATGAGGGTTGGGACAACGAAGGCATTAGTTGGTACGGACTGGAGTAGCCGTCATTTCGAGCGGAGCGAGTGAAGCGGGTGACCATGTCATTTCGAGCGGAGCGAACGAAGTGAGCGTAGTCGAGAAATCTCTCTCATGAGATTTCTCCACTCCGGCGCTACGCGCCTCCGGTCGAAATGACAACAGGAGGCGTCACACTCCTCCGGTCGAAATGACAGCAGGGGCTGCGGCCCCTCCGGTCGAAATGACGAAGAGAGAATGAAGGGAAACGATGGCAATGAGCGCTACGATGAAGCGATTCGCATATGTTGCCCTGGCGCTTGCCTTGGCGGTAGGACTCATGCCGGCCACGGTATGGCTGGCACCCGCTTCGCAGGCGGCAGCAGATGAGTCGACCGAGGTCGCGCCGCTCGTTGCGGCCGCTGTCGCCGAGCCAGGCGACGATGTCGATGCGGGGCTGACGGCACAGGCCGCTGCTGACGAGGCGGTGAAGGTTGCTGGCGTGGAGTACTACTCAAAAGCCCGCGAGGTGCTTGCCATCGTGAACAAGGAGCGCGCGGCCCTGGGTCGCTCCGAGCTCAAGTTCGACGAGAAGATGATGGATGCCGCCATGCAGCGTGCGACCGAGCTTGCGATTTTCTACAGCCATACGCGACCGGATGGGTCAAGCAGCTCCACCGCCATTCCCGCCGACAGACAGGACTATTATGGCGAGAACATCGCCATGGGTCAGAAGAGTGCTGCGGATGTTATGAAGGATTGGTTTGATAGCGAACGCGATATCTGGAATGCCTCTCTCAATACCAATTCGTATAACGGAAAGGCCCTGCCTTCCGGCTGGCAGAACATGTCGGCCTATGAGCTTTATCAAAGGGCGCCGGAATTCTTCAATGCGGTTGGTCATTACCTCAACATCATAAATCCCGATTTTAAGTCCATTGGCATCGGTTGCTTCACCCAAGGGGGATTGTTTTCCTGGACCCAGGAGTTTAGCAACGCGACTCCCGAAGGCAACGTCAAGACAAACGACGTGAACAACACGCGCAACGTCAATATCAATTACCAGACCTGCGGCACTAACCAGGGCTTTAACTTGGACACGAATCTTGACAATATGAAGGTGCTGAACGTCGGTTCCATCTACAAGATGAGCTACTGCATATACAACGCGGGTTTTTCTCGGGTCTACGGCATTGTCGACCCCAGCAGCGCCACGTGGACGAGCTCGAACACGGGCGTCTGCACGGTCAGCAAGGATGGCACCGTCAAAGGCGTTGGTGCCGGGACGGCTACGATCACCGCGCGCCTTGGTTCGGGCAGGCAGCTCACCCACCAGTGGACGGTGAGCGAGTCGGTGGCCACCATCCCCGTCCCCGACATTCCCAACCAGACCTACACGGGTAGTCCCATCGAGCCGAATCCGACCGTGACCTCCAACGGCAAGACGCTCGTCCGGGGCACCGACTACACCGTGAGCTACAGCTACAACGTGAACGTCGGCATGGCGAGCATGAAGATCACGGGCATCGGCAAGTACTCGGGCGTGAAGGAGCTTAGGTTCACGATCGTGCCGGCATCCATCACGGCCGTCGAACTGAGCCAAACCCGCTATGCCTACAATGGCCAGGACAAATGGCCGGACATCACCGTCAAGAGCGGCGATCGCGTTCTTACCGAGAACGCGGATTACTACGTGACCTATCCCGGCGACATGCGAAGCATCGGCAATCACACCATCACCGTCACCGGCATGGGCAACCATACTGGCTCGATGGGCACGACTTTCGAGATCACCGAGGAGCTTGCTCCCGGATCGAGCGAGCCTGACCCCGACGATCCCGGTCAGGTGATGTATCGCCTCTACAATCCCAATAGCGGCGAGCACTTCTACACCGCAAGCGATGAGGAGCGCTGGCATCTCATCGACGTCGGCTGGAACGACGAGGGCACGGGCTGGACGGCTCCCACGATAGGCGAGCCGGTTTACCGCCTCTACAATCCCTATGCCGGCGAGCATCACTACACGCCGAGTGCTGGCGAGCGTGATGCCCTCGTTGCCGCGGGCTGGAACGACGAGGGCATCGGTTGGCAGACCGGCGGCAAGACTCCGTTGTATCGCCTTTACAATCCCAATGCCTACGCCAATAACCACCACTACACGACAGAGGCCGGCGAGCGTGATATCTTGCTGGGCATCGGCTGGCGAGACGAGCAAGTCGGCTGGTATGGCCTCGGGAAGTAAGGGGGACGAGAAGAGCGTGCGAAAGGAAACGATGCTTGTGGCTTCCATGATGAGACGATTCGCGACCACGGCCCTGGCCCTCGTGTTGGCCCTTGCCCTCGTGCCGGCTGTCGCCCTGGCCAGTCCGGCACGGGCGGCGGATATCGCAAGCGGCACGAGCAACACCTGTTCCTGGACGATTGACGCTGCTGGTGCGCTCGTTATCGCGCCCGCAGATGGTGCCAGCGGCACGCTCGATGACTATACGCGCGATGATGCCCCCTGGCTCGCCCACCGCGATGCGATCAAATCGGTCGTCGTCAAGTCTGGCGTCAGGGCGAATGGCGGCCTCGTTGGCATCTTCTCGCGTTGCCCCAACCTTGCCTCCGTGGACCTTTCCGGTCTCGATAGCACCAATGCCACGTCCATGGCCAACATGTTCTACTCCTGCACGGCGCTCAAGCAGCTCGACCTGACGGACCTCAACACCGTTCGCGTGGAGGCCATGGACTCCATGTTCAACAGCTGCCGCGCGCTCGAATCGCTCAACCTCGCTGGCTTCAACACCGCCAACGTCTCGTCCATGAGCGGCATGTTCGCCGGATGTTCCTCGCTTACCACGCTCGACCTCTCGAGCTTCAACACTTGGCGTGCGACAAATATGAGCGGCATGTTCGAGTATTGCACGATGCTCAAGGAGGTAAGACTCGGCTCGAGCTTCAGCTTCAAGGGCGCCAAGGAAGAGGTGCTGACCGAGCTTCCCGGCGGTAATTGGCTGTCCGCTGCGCTCGGTTATACCTTTACGGCGGCCGACCTTGCCGCGCAGCGCAATGATACGACCGACAGCTACACCAAGGTGACGACCCCCATTGCCGACCCGGATACCTACGAGGTGATGTTCCGTCTCTACAATCCCAATAGCGGCGAGCACTTCTACACGTCGAGCACCGTCGAGCGTGACCACCTGATTAGCGTGGGTTGGAACGACGAGGGTACGGGTTGGACGGCACCCAAGGCTGGCGAAGCGGTCTACCGCCTCTACAACTCCAATGCCGGCGAGCATCACTACACGCTTTCCACCGTGGAGCGTGACAGCCTCATCGCCGCCGGTTGGAACGACGAGGGCATCGGCTGGCGATCCGATCCGGCCCAGCGCGTTGCCTTGTACCGCGTCTACAATCCCAACGAGTACGCGAACAACCATCACTACACCAAGGAAGCTGGCGAACGCGATATCCTGCTCAGCAAGGGTTGGCAGGATGAGGGAACCGCCTGGTACGGCATCGGATAGCGGTGGAAAGGAAGCCCATGAACGCGAAAGCACTGACCAAACGATTTGCGACCACGGCCCTGGCCCTCGCGCTGGCCGTCGCCTTCATGCCAGCCGTGGCATGGACGGGCGCGGTGCCGCAGGCCCAAGCTGCCGACAATGCCGCCGCCTCTCACGAGATCGTGACCGTGACCGGCACGGAGGACTACGATGAGGCGCATGCGGTTCTCGACATCGTCAACAAGGAGCGCACGGCGCTGGGGCTCGACCCCCTGCAGCTCGACGTCGAGCTGACCGAGACCGCCATGCAGCGCGTCGCCGAGCTCTCCGTGCTCTACAGCCACAATCGTCCGGACGGCACGGACTGCTTCACCGCCTTTCCGCCATCGGGCTTCACGGCCAGGGGAGAGAACATCGCCATCGGCTATGACGATGCGGCAGACGTCATGGAGGGTTGGTTCTATAGCGAGCGCAAGCTCTACGAAGAGGGCGAGCGCGACCGCGACAAGGTCGGCCATTACCTCAACATCATCAATCCCGATTTCAAGTCCATCGGCATCGGCTGCTTCGTGCAGGGCACCTACTATTGGGAGCAGGCGCTAAGCGGTGAGGAGCCGGCTCGGATCACGACGGGAGGTACCGTCGAGAAGTCGCACCGGATCAACATCGACTACGATGTCTGCGGCACGGACCAGGGCTTCAACAAGAACGAGGATCTCACGGGCAAGACGCTTGCGGTGGGCGAAACCTTCGAGATGCACTATGACGTGACCAACGACCGTTGGCGCTACAACTACGTCACCCTCGATCCGAGCTGTGTGACCTGGACAAGCTCGGACACGAGCGTCTGCACCGTTGACCCTGCTGGCGTCGTTACGGCTCGTGCCGTGGGCAAGGCGACGGTCACCGCAACGCTGCCTTCGGGCCGTTCCCTCTCGCACGAATGGACGGTTGTCGAGGCCAAGCCCGAGTCCACTCAGGTGATGTACCGCCTCTATAACCCCAATTCCGGCGAGCACTTCTACACGGCCAGCATTGCCGAGCGTGACGCTACGATAGCCGCCGGTTGGAACGACGAGGGCATCGGCTGGACCGCTCCCAGCGAGTCGGACACGCCGGTCTACCGCCTGTACTCGGGCACTGACCATCACTACACCACTTCTATCGTCGAGCGTGACCATCTCATCGATGTCGGTTGGACGCTCGAGGGTGACAACGCCGAGGGCATCGCGTGGTACTCCGACGACCAGAAGCGCGTGCCGTTGTATCGCCAGTTCAACCCCAATGTCGATCCGACAGCGCCTTTCAACAACTCAGGCTCGCACAACTACACGACCAGCCTCGAGGAGCACGAGCAGCTGATTTCGATTGGCTGGCGCGGCGAGGACATCGGCTGGTACGGCGTGGGGTAACGCCCTGTCATTTCGAGCGAAGCGGAGTCGAGAAATCTCTCCTCCCTTGCCCAGAACCTACGGTGCAGATCCAGAATTGGGTCTGCGCCGTTTTTCATGTGGTCCCGAGACACCCTCTACCAATCCACTCATATTCCGTCCGCCACCGCGTCGTCACACGTCTGGCGATGCGTCCTTGCGCATTTCTTGAAAACGCGGGGGGGGGGGGGGGCGTATCATCCACCCGTCTGTTGCCTGACAGACAACACCCAAGTAGACGTTTCGTCATAGATGCCTATGACGTGGAGGAACGGCTTTCGTGAGTACGAGGAAGAAGAAGCTTGCAGGGGTGCTCGCAGTGTTCGCGCTCGGCGCGGGGCTCGCGGCTGCCCTGGTGCGGCTCTACGAAGTCACCTCCGAGTCTCCGCCTGTCATTCCGACCGGAGGCGCGTAGCGCCCCACTCGTCATTTCGAGCGAAGCGAAGGGACGCCCCCCTTGTCATTTCGAGCGAAGCGAACGAAGTGAGCGGAGTCGAGAAATCTCTCCGACCGAAGCGAAAGGAAGCATCACATGCGAAAAGCACTGACCGTCTTCTTCAGCGCAGCGTTGGCGCTCGCCATGCTGCCGGCATCGGCGTTCGCCGCGCCCGTGGCTCAGCCCGATGCCGACGCGCCGCTTGCCGCCCAAGCCGGCGACAACATCGCCGAGGGTACTTGGGGCACCTGCCCCTGGGAGATCTCGGCCGATGGCACCCTCACCGTGCATCCGGGCACGGGTACGGGTGCGGACACGGGTGGCACCTCGCCGTGGAATGCCCATGCCGGAGACATCACAAAGGCGATCTTCAAGGCCGAGAACGGCAAAAAGGTCACTGCGCCGACTGACTGCAGCTTTCTTTTCTGGGGTATGCATGAATTGGCGAGCATAGACTTCTCGGGCCTCGACACTTCGAACGTGACGAACATGAACTGTTTGCTTCAGAATTGCGACGGTCTCGAGTCGGTAAATCTCACCGGCTTCGATACCTCGAACGTGACGAATATGGGCTCCATGTTCTTCAACTGCCCCGAACTCAAGTCTCTTGATGTCTCGATGTTCGATACATCGAAGGCCACGAGCATGACCAGCATGTTCATGCACTGCGGCGATGCCTCCTCAAGCCTCAATCTTGACCTTTCCGGCTTCGACACCTCGAACGTGACGAGCATGGCCGGGATGTTCCGGTCTTGCGGTGACACTACCCTTGACCTTTCGAGCTTCGACACGTCCAAGGTCACGACGATGAACGGCATGTTCATGAATTTCGGGGCAACGACTCTGGATGTCTCGGGTTTCGATACTTCGAACGTCACGGATATGGCGGTCATGTTCAGCGGCTGCAATGCCCTTGCTTCTCTCGACGTATCGAACTTTGACACGTCCAAGGTCACGGACATGGCGGGCATGTTCGCCTACTGCAAATCCCTTGCCTCCCTGGACGTTTCGAATTTCGATACATCCCAGGTGACGAACATGGGCAACTATTACACAAACACTGATTCTGAGGGCATGTTTATCGGATGCAGTGCCCTCACCTCTCTTGACCTTTCGAACTTCGACACATCGAATGTCACGCGCATGGGAGCGCTGTTTCAAGGCTGCACCTCGCTCGTCTCCCTCGACATCTCGGGCTTCGACACCTCGAAGGTGGAGAAGGCGGACGAGGCGTTCGGAAAGTGCACCGCGCTTGCCAGCGTGAAGGTCGGTCCCAAGACTTTGGCCAAGCTCGCGCTCCCCACAGAGGCTGTGATGGGACATGCCGATTGGTACTCCAAGGCCGCCGGAAAGTGGTTCACCTCTGCACAGATTTCCGCAGATCGCAAGGCAGTTGCCGACACTTATCTGAAGACGGCATCTAGCTACAAACCCATCGAGCTCCCCGAGGTTCCCGTCGCACCCGGTGCCACCATCACCATTCGCTTTGATGGGCCCTTCGACCTCTTTGTCGAGCTTGTCATCGACGGCAAGGTCATCGCCGAGGGCAAGTACACGGCGAAGTCGGGTTCCACCATCATCAAGATACCCGCCACCGAGGCCGTCGGCCTGGGAGTGGGCAAGCATGAGATCGTCGCGCGCTATTCCGATGGTGGCACGGCCATGGCCGCAGTCGAGGTGGCGCAGCCCAAGCCGGATGATCCGGGTACTACAGATCCAGGCACGACCGACCCCAAGCCCGACGAGCCCGGCACTGCTGACCCCGAGCCCGTGGGCACCCAGGCCATGTACCGCCTGTACAACCCCAACTCAGGCGAGCACTTCTACACGGCAAGCACGATCGAGCGAGACAGCGTGATCGCCGCGGGCTGGAACGACGAGGGCATCGGCTGGACGGCGCCCACCGAGGGCATCCAGGTCTACCGCCTCTACAACTCCTATGCCGGCGAGCACCACTACACCACGAGCGCCGAGGAGCGAGACATGCTCGTGGGCGTGGGCTGGACCTGGGAGGAGGGCGGCTGGTTCTCGGATCCCGACGAATCCGTCCCCTTGTACCGCGCCTACAACCCCAACGCCTACGCCAACAACCACCACTACACCACCGACCGGGGAGAGTTCGTCACCCTGCTCGGCCTCGGCTGGCAGGACGAGGGAATCGGCTGGCACGGCGTGAACTGACCCCCCTGTCATTTCGAGCGAAGCGAAGCGGAGTCGAGAAATCTCGCCATCCAGACTGTAAGGAGCACCACATGAGAAAGACACTGTCCGTACTCTTCAGCACCGCGCTGACCTTAGCCATGCTGCCGGCGACGGCCTTCGCCGCGCCCGTGGCTGCCCAGGCAACCACCGCGAGCGGCACCTGGGGGACCTGCCCCTGGGAGATCTCGGCCGACGGCGTCCTCACCGTGCATCCGGGTACGGGTGCGGACACGAACGGCGCGTCGCCGTGGGAAGAGTACAAGGAGGATGTCATCAAGGTGGTCTTCAAGGCCGAGAACGGTGGCAAGGTCATCGCCCCGGCCGACTGCAGCTCCTTGGTGGGCGTTACCGGCAGCAAGGTCAGCAGTATCGACCTTTCCGGTCTGGACACGTCCCGCACCACGGATATGGGTGTCATGTTCCAGTACTGCAACGATCTCACTTCTCTCGATGTCTCTCCTCTCGACACGTCGAACGTAACGAACATGAACATGATGTTTTACCGCTGCGAATCGTTGACCTCCCTGGACCTATCCTCCTTCGACACGTCGAACGTGGAGTACATGGGCATGATGTTCTGTCTTTGCTCCTCATTGACTTCCGTCGATCTATCTTCCTTTGACACCTCAAGCGTGATGCACGTGGGCATGATGTTCGGTGCCTGCTCCTCACTCGAGTCCTTGGACCTGTCCTCCTTCGATATGAGGAATGCGGGAGACATGGGCCAAATGTTTACTGGCTGTTCCTCACTCACCTCTCTCGACTTGTCTTCTATCGACACGTCGAACATGGATGGGACGAAAATGGGTGACGTATTCTACGAATGTGCCTCGCTGGCAAGCGTGAAGGTCGGCTCCAAGACCCTGGCCAACCTTGATCTTCCCTTCGACGCCGACTGGTACTCCAAGGCCGCCGGTGCGTGGTTCACCTCCGCGCAGATCTCCACGCAACGCAAGGACGTCGCCGACACCTACGTGAGGTTCGACAGCGCGGCGCCCGCCCCCAAGATCGTCGAAGGTGCCGGCATCGTGTGGAAGAGCGGCGACGGCAAGGCCGCGCTCATCAGGTCAGACGCCGCGTTCTACCTGCTGATCCGCGTCGAGGTCGACGGAACCACGCTCGACCCGGCGAACTACACTGCACGCGAGGGCTCCACGGTCATAGAGCTCAAGCCCGAGTACCTCTCCACGCTTTCCGCGGGCGAGCACACGGTCGGCGTCGTCTCCGCTAACGGCACGGCTACGGCCAAGCTGACGATCGAGGGCACGACGAATCCCGAGCAGGTGGGCACCCAGGCCATGTACCGCCTGTACAACCCGAATAGCGGCGAGCACTTCTACACGGCTTCGACCGTGGAGCGCGACGCGGTCATCGCCGCGGGCTGGAACGACGAGGGCATCGGCTGGACGGCGCCGACGCAAGGAATCCAGGTGTACCGCCTGTACAACTCCTTCGCCGGCGAGCACCACTACACCACCTCCGCAGAGGAGCGCGACATGCTCGTCAGCGTGGGCTGGACCTGGGAGGATGGCGGCTGGTTCTCCGACCCGGCAGAGGCCGTTCCCCTGTACCGCGCCTACAACCCCAACGCCTACGCCAACAACCACCACTACACCACCGACCGCGGCGAGTTCGAGACGCTGCTGTCTCTGGGCTGGCAGGACGAGGGGATCGGCTGGCATGGAGTGAAATAGGGCAAGAAAGAGGAGTGACCTGACATGAACCACACCATTGGACTTAGTCGCGGCCTCGGGGCCATGGTTTGCGGGGCGCTCGTCGCCCTGGCGACGGCATGCGCTCTGGCGCTGACCGCCCAGGCGGCCGACACGGCCACCATGTACCGCCTCTACAACCCCAATAGCGGCGAGCACTTCTACACCGCCTCTCTCGTGGAACGCCAGGCCGTCATCGATGCTGGCTGGGACGACGAGGGTGAGGGCTGGACCGCCCCGATTGAGGGCGTGCAGGTCTACCGACTCTACAATTCCTTCGCCGGCGAGCACCACTACACCACGAGCGCCGAGGAGCGAGACATGCTGGTCTCCGTCGGCTGGACCTGGGAGGAGGGCGGTTGGTGCTCAGACTACTCGCAGGCCGTACCCCTGTACCGCGCCTACAACCCCAACGCCTTCGCCAATAACCATCACTACACGACCGACTGGGGAGAGTTCCAGTTCCTGCTCTCCCTCGGCTGGCAGGACGAGGGAATCGGCTGGTACGGCGTGGATCCAGACGCGTTTGTCCCCGAGGATCCGGATGTTCCGGATTACCCCAACACGCCAGACGATCCATATGACCCCGGTACCCCTGACGTACCCAGCATGCCGGACACACCGAGTGTCCCAGATGTACCCAGCACACCGGATACGCCTGACACTCCGGATCCTTCGGTCCCATCCGCAACCAAATACACCGTCACCTTCGATGGCAACGGTGGTACCGTAGAATTTGCGACCAAGAGTGTGGAAAAAGGCGACTATCTCCGTTGGACACCGACAGCCACACGTGACGATTACTACTGTGTCGGCTGGTACACCTCCCCTACAGGAGGAACAGAGTACGACTATTATTCTGAGGTAGACTCTGACATCACCCTGTATGCGCACTGGGAGCTTACGGAAGATGGCAAAATCAAGCAGACTGTAGCGAATGTCAAGAAGTACTCCTACAGCATCAAACCGGTCAATGGGTCTTTTAACAACATGTTCTTCGTTGAAACCGACAACCCCGATCCCTACAGCTTCCAGCTCGTGGACAAGAGCAGCAAGTATCTTGAGAACGACGAAACTTCAACTATCAAACCGGTGCCCTGGAGCTATGGTGACGTCGTCTACACCAACGCGGAGACGAAGCGCATCGCCAACAAGGGGTACTTGTTCTACAACTACGAATGTAACACCGACGGTGGCTCCCTCGAACTCAAGGCCAACATCGGCTACTCCTATCATGAGACCGACTATGGTTATAGTTCTAGCGATGGCACCAACTATGATACGGGCGTCACGGTGACCTGCTCCACTCTTGAGGACAGACAGGACTACCTCATACGCACCTACGCTGCGGGACAGACGGGATTCTTTGATAAGCTCAACGCAGTTCAGAGCGGCTTGCGTGATATTGCTCTGTATCCCAAGAGTGTGCGAGATACGAGCAAGCCGAGCGAGTCTGCCTATCCATGTCTGGCCGCATCACCGTATTACGAACTCAGCTTAAACAAGCACATCGAGGGCATGTATGAAAAGGGTGACGCTCTCTTCATAAGCTCGGCATACGGATTCGTGCTCGACTCCCTGAGCTATCCTGGCATGATTGGTTCCGTTGCCGAGAGGCTGCAGCCGGACTGTGAGGTCAAAGGCGGCACATATCACTATAACGTCGACATAACTTATAACGGTGAGACGCATACCTATGGCGGTGCCGGCGAGGGATCGACATATCCCATTTATACCAAGTTCGTCGAGAAGACATTCAGGTTCGATGGCACCGACCAGGGTTATGGCACGAACCTCTCGATGCCGACCCTCAAGGCAAAGCGCCTCGAATATGCAGATAAGTCCGATGAATTCGCCGAAACTGCGCTTGCGAAGCTTTCTCGGGAGGCTGTGTCCAGCGTTGTGGGTGATGGAGCATGGATTCAGATCGCCTATGAGGGGCTTCTTGGAGGTGGCACGACCATCGGCTATGCCACTTACGCGTATGACGGCTATGTTGACTATGCATCCGATGCGTGGGTTGACGGAAGGTACGTGAACGATCGGGAAAGGGTCGAGGTCGGCACGAAGTTCGCCGATCATCCAAATGCCGACATAATCCTGCATGACGTCACCTACACGGACCGGAATGGCAACACCCATACGACGAGCGTTACCTACCGGTATAAGAGTGATGGGGACTATTGGCACGCGGTTCACTACTACACGAAAAGGGCTTGGTATCAAGATGCCGATTTTGATGCGCTCCCCGACTCGCTCAAGCTGACTCGCGAGCAGGTGAACGCCATGGTCGCCTCGGGCCAGATCGACGGCAACACGTCGACGCCTCCCACCGCGAAGTACATCTACGACGGCACCGCCGAGCCGGGAACCCCGTGCAACTAGGGGGTATGACGCATTGTCATTCGGAGCAAAATGGCGAGATTCCTCCATTACGCCGCCTATCGGCGACTCCAGTCGAAATGACAGCGGGAGATGACCCCTGTCATTTCGAGCGGAGCGAAGCGGAGTCGAGAAATCTCTCTGACCGGATTGAAAGGAAGCACCACATGAGAAAGCCACTGTCTATCCTCTTCAGCGTCGCGCTGGCGCTCGCCATGCTGCCGGCGACGTCGTTCGCCGCGCCCGTGGCGCAGCCCGACGCCGACGCGCCGCTTGCCGCCCAGGCCGGCGAGAACATCGCATCGGGCACGTGGGGGACCTGCCCCTGGGAGATCTCGGCCGACGGCGTCCTCACCGTGCATCCGGGTGAAGGCGCGGACACGAACTATGAGTCGCCGTGGGGAGACTACGTGACAGAGATCACCAAGGTGATCTTCAAGGCTGAGAACGGTGGCAAGGTCATCGCTCCGGCCGACTGTGGCTCCTTGTTGAGTGTTTACGGTAGCAAGGTCAGCAGCATCGACCTTTCCGGCCTGGACACATCACAAACCACGGATATGGGTGACATGTTTCAACAATGCGAGTCGCTCACATCCCTCGACCTCTCTCCCCTCGACACATCGAACGTGACGGATATGAGCGGCATGTTCGCTTACTGCTCTTCGCTCACATCCCTCGATCTCTCTCCTCTCGACACGTCGAACGTGACAGGTATGCACGGTACGTTTGGCGGCTGCTCGTCGCTAGTTTCTTTGAACCTGTCGGGCCTGGACACCTCGAGCGTGACGTGGACGCGCGACATGTTCTATGGCTGTTCGTCGCTAGTTTCTTTGAACCTGTCGGGTCTGGATACCTCGAGCGTGGACGAGATGAGTTACATGTTTTCCGGTTGCTCTTCGCTTGCCTCCCTCGACCTGTCGTCTCTTGACACGTCGAGTGTGGAGGCTATGAGGGGGATGTTTGGAGGCTGCTCCTCACTCGCTTCCCTAGACCTGTCGTCTTTTGACACGTCAAACGTGATGATCGCGGATGAGATGTTCTATGACTGCACCTCGCTCTCCAGCGTCAAGGTCGGTCCCAAGACGCTGGTAAACATTGAGCTCCCGACCGACACCGTGAACGGGCGCGCTGACTGGTACTCCAAGGTTGTCGGCGCGTGGTTCACCTCCGAGCAGGTATCCGCGCAGCGCAAGTCAATCGCCGACACCTACCTGAAGGAGGAGTCGGCCGACGACGAGCCCGGCACTGCAGAGCCCGTCGGCACCCAGGCGATGTACCGTCTCTACAACCCCAACTCCGGCGAGCACTTCTACACCGCCTCTCCCGTGGAGCGCCAGGCCGTCATAGACGCCGGCTGGGACGACGAGGGTGAGGGATGGACCGCCCCGACCGAGGGCGTGCAGGTCTACCGCCTCTACAACTCCTTCGCCGGCGAGCACCACTACACGACCTCGCCCGAGGAGCGCGACATGCTCGTGGGGGCCGGCTGGACCTGGGAGGAGGGCGGCTGGTACTCCGATGCCAACCAGGCCGTACCCCTGTACCGCGCCTACAACCCCAACGCCTTCGCCAACAACCACCACTACACGACCGACTGGGGAGAGTTCCAGACCCTGCTGTCGCTGGGCTGGCAGGACGAGGGGATCGGCTGGTACGGCGTGAACCCGAACGCATGGGGTAATGAGGACTGGGGCAATTCTGGTGACGAACCGTCAAGCCCAAGCAATCCGGAGTCACCCACCCCAACCCCGACGCCGACCCCAACCCCGGATCCCACGCCGACTCCGACCCCGACGCCCACGCCGGACCCCACTCCCACGCCAACCCCGACGCCGGATCCCACGCCTTCGACGCCGGATGTGGAGAAGGAGGTAATCTATCCCACCGAAGAGGTCATCATCCAAGAGCCACCGACACCCGCTGTCACCACGGCAAAGTACACCGTGAATCACTGGCAGCAGAAGCTAAAGGCGGGCTCCGCGCAGAACGCCACCAACTACACTCGCGCCGAAACGGAATCCCTCAGCGCCGAGGTGGGAACTTCCGTGACGCCCGAGGTCCAGCAGTACGCAGGGTTCACGGCGCCTGCTGCAAGGACGGTGACCGTAAAATCCGATGGCAGCACGAAGGTGGATTACTACTACACGCGCAATAGCTACCAGGTGACGGTCACGAAAGATGATGGCATTACGAGCACGACCGGCGGCGGTTCCGTGCAGTATGGCGCAAGCACCTCCGTGTCTGCGACTGTGAAAACCGGTAATGACTTTGCGGGCTGGAACGGTTCGCTTTCCTCTTCGAACTCGACCTACAGTTTCTCCATGCCCGCCGGCAACGTTTCCCTCGTGGCAACCTCCGAGCCCAAGCAGAGCGTCACGGCTTCAAACGGACTCAAACCAGCTTCCATCGCGACAGGCTATTACACCATATACAGCAGCCTTTCGACCACGTCTTCCAATCGCAAGAACCTTGATATGTCGAAGTCCGATACTAAGTGCGGCGGAAACGTGCAGCTATGGGAGCCCAACAATGCCGCCGCGCAGGTGTGGTACATAGAGAAGGTTTCGGATGGCTACTATCGCATTGCCAATGGCAACTCCATGCTCGTGATGGACATGGACAAGTCATCCAAGAACGTGCAGCAATGGAACCATGGCGCGAACAATCCGTACCAGCTCTGGAAACCCTACAAATCGAGCTTTAACGACGGGTCAATCGTGTTCGAGAACAAGGGAACGGGACTTATGCTCGCAGTGGACTCGAACGCCAACAGCGCGAACGTCAAGGGAGCGGCAAAGAGCAATGTACGCGGGCAGGCGTGGGTTCTAAACAAGACGACCTTCACGCGCTCCAACGTCATGCCGGCTGACGGCTACTATCGCCTGCGTACCCAAGCAGGAAGCGCCGACAAATACCTGAACGTGTACAGCAACGCCACCACAAATGGCGGAAACGTGCAGCTTTTCAAGAACGACAACACTTCCGCGTGCGTATGGCATGTGTGCCGCGTCTCGGGTGACTACTATCGCATCACGGGCGCGTACTCGGCGCTTTGCCTTGACGTGGCGGCTGGAAGTACGGCCGATGGCGCCAACGTGCAGCAGTACGTATGCAACGGCACCGACGCGCAGCTGTGGCGCTTCGAGAGGTCGATGTACGGCGGCTATGTGCTTGTAAACAAGGCGGGCAGGACTCTCGATGTCGATACGGAAATCTGCAAGGATGGGCAGAACGTTCACTCCTGGACAAAGAACGATACAGCTGCCCAATCCTGGACGCTCGAGGCCGTGAGCGGCTACAGCGTGATGAACCGCGCAGCGTACGACATCAGCGACAGCACGTATCTTATTAGTAACCAAGCGGAATCAAGTAAAAGCTATATAGACATTCCCAACGCAAGCACTGCAAATGGCGAGGTCGCCCAGGTGTGGTGGAATACCCAGTCGAACGCGCAGGTGTTCCGCATCACGCCCACGGGTGCCGGAAACGGTGCATATTGGATTGAGAACGTGAATTCCGGCAAGCGCCTTGAGATTCCGAGTGGCAGCAAAACGGAGGGTGCACCCGTTGCTCAGCACGATAAGAATGACACGCATGCGCAGAGGTGGTATGCAAAGCGCTCGATTTACGGCGGCTGTATCTTCGTGAACTCCAACTCGGGCATGGCGCTTGACCTTACCGGAGGTGCGACCACAAATGGGACGAAGCTGCACCAGTGGACGCTCAATGACACAAAGGCCCAAAGCTGGGTCATCAAGCAGCAGGCACCATATAAGGCGCCGCAACCGTCGCAATCGCCTGAGGTCAAAGCCAAAGAGATCTATAATGCGTACAACAAATACCGCGCGAGCAAGGGCCTTAAACAGATTCCCTGGTGGGATAGCTGCGCAGCACGTGCAATGGATACCGTGAAGTACAATGCGGCGACTAACACCTGTGCTTTGAAGCATGCGGATGAATGGTGGACAGGGCTAAGGGCAACGACTAATCCTCATACTGGCGAAACCTGCCCGGCAATAAGGGATGATAAAGATCCAAACAAGCTACACATATGGTCGGATATTCTCCAGTTCACAGGTTGGGATGCCCCCGCCCAGGAGGTAGTCGATGGCTGGATTCATTCCACGGGTCACCGCAAGATGATGCAGTGCGATTCTGCATATGGTGTAGGAGTCGCGTGCTACAACAATCACGGAGTGTGGTATTACGCAATCGTGTACGTTTGGGACGGCAGCTCGAATCAATCCGGAAGCTGATGCTCCCATCGTACTCCCCGCAATTGACGGCCCAGACCCAGAAATGAGTCTGGGCCGTTTCGTTTTGCCAGGTTCTCCCAAGACGCTCTCGCACAGACCCGCATCGTGGGTCTACGTGGCATCAAATCGCTCGCATGCAATCCTCGCGTGGGTCTGCATAGGACAAATGGACAGGTCATTTGTCCCATTTCGAGCGAAGCAAAGCGGAGTCGAGAAATCTCGTCTCTCTGCCTATCTCTCTATCTACTCTCTAGGTTTCTCTCTAATTAGAGAGTAAAATAGAGAGTACTTAGAGAGATAGGCAGAGAGTAAACAATCATAGGGACGAGAAGCATATGACTCCAAACGAATTAGGCAAGGTCATCGCTCGATTGCGAAAGCAGGGAAAAGATGACGCTCACTATGAAGCCAAGGCGTGCAAAAAAGCGCTTTCGAAAGATGTATGGGATTCTGTAAGCGCATTTGGCAATACAAGCGGTGGGACCCTTTTGCTTGGAATTAATGAGGAAGACGGGTTTTCACTTGCGAAGCCTTTCCCGTTGGAAAAAGTCCTTGATCAGTTTGTTGAGGGGATGGGCGACGGAGGAAACAAGGGACGAAAGGTCGACAATCCTCCTCAATATAGCGTTTCGCGTATGGACTTTGAGAATGGCCAGATCCTCGTTATCGATATTGACGAAGTAGAAAATCGCTTCAAGCCGTGCTACGTATCTTCTAAAGGAATTACAAATGGCTCATATAAGCGTGTCGATGATAAGGATATAAAGCTCTCTGCCACCGAGTTGTACGAGCTGCAGCACATGCTCGAGCCCTCCGAGGCCGATAGAGGCGCGGTGGAAGGTGCAACTTTAAATGATCTTGATGGCAGTCTTGTCAAGGCGTTGATAGACAGTGAGAAAGAACGAGATTCAAAGGCTGTGCGAGGAACAACATCTCAACAGGATGCCCTCAGGCGCTTAAGCGCTTTGACTCCGCAGGGCGAGGTTGCCCTTGCTGGTCTTTTGAGCCTAGGGTTTTACCCACAGCAGTTTTATCCAAAACTTGTGGTGGATATTGCGGTGCATCCGGGAATCGAAAAGTCAGATCCATATGAACCGAGGTTCTTAGATAGAGTAATTTGCGAAGGAACGACAGCGGAGATGGTTGATTCAGCACTGCAAGCCATTGCAAAGAATCTTCGCACCTTTTCGTACATTGAAGGATCTGGAAGAAGAGACGAGCTCGAAGTGCCCTTGGAGGTTTTGCGCGAGGCAATTGCAAATGCCCTTGTCCATCGGGAATACGATAGGCAGTTTATAGGGCAGTCTGTGTCAGTCGATATATACGCCGACCGTATCGAGATTGTGAACCCTGGTGGCTTGTGGGGCGGAAAGACGGTCGACAACCTCGCCGATGGTCAGTCGCGCTGCAGAAATCCGACTTTGATGAAACTCGTTTCGAGAATACAGAGTCCACGCGATGGATCTCCAGTGGAAGGCCAGGGCTCTGGTATTCCGCTGATGTATCGTCTGATGCGCTCGAAAGCCCTAGATGAGCCGCATTTTGATGTGGGCGTTGACTATTTCAAGGTAGTTTTACAACGAGGCGGAGCAGAGCTTGTCAAAAACAAGGAATGGCTGAAAACGTTTTCTGATAGAGACACCACCAGAAAAGAAGACGCGGTGCTCTTGGAGCTTCGACGAGCAAAGAGCGTGTCGACACAGCAGCTGCATGAACATCTTGGTTATGATTCCGATGACATACGCCAGATATGCGCACGATTGGTTGCCGATGGTTTAGTTGCAGAGGGTCCTAAGGACACGTTTGCCGTTGCAGATTTAGACTCTATGGGCGCTGAGGCAGAGAGGATGCCTGCAAGAGACGCGATATTGAATGTCCTGGCAAAAGCCTCGGATCCTATAGGCATTCGAGAGATTGCCGAGTTAACCCAGCGAAAGATATCAACGTTGCGTGCTCAGATGGCAGCGCTCGTATCTGATGGACTCGTAGCGCCTACAGCTCCCACGACCAACCGATCGAGAAAATACGTACTTGCAGAAAACGGCCGAGAGTTTCTTGAAGGCAAGTAGGCGGAATTAGCGGATGCTCTCTATTTATCTCTCCAAAACTCTCTATCTACTCTCTAGGTTTCTCTCTAATTAGAGAGTAGTTAGAGAGTGCTTAGAGAGTTGCTAGAGAGATAAAGGCGCTTATCCCATAATCCGCCCGAGGCCCTGTCGATGCATCGTTTGCGCACGGCCTGGCCGTCTGGCTCTCTGGCAGAGAATTGCGGTTGTGGTACGCGCTTTGTGCCACAACCGCACGCTCTCGTCAGATTCTGACGAAACCTTTCGCTTGGGGCACATTTCGGAGCCACAGCCGTAGATTCTCGTCATCGTTGGCGCTCGGATGCGCCACAATCATGCGTTTTTCGTCTCGTCACCCACATACTGGGTCTACGCGGCACCAAATCGGCCGCGTGCCGTCATATTCCGCGTGATACAATTGTGCCAGCACCTGAAAGTGCCATGATTGCGCCAGTAGAGGGCACCAAGTGGCGGCCTCTTGGGCCGCCATCTTGCTACAGGCGCACGATTCCGAGCTCGTCGTTTTTCGATGTCTCCTTCAACAACACCGACTCGAGGCTATAGAAGTAGTTTTGCGCGTCGTGTTTTCTGATAGTCGAGTTGGGCGCAATCATCTGCCTCAGGAAATACGCATTTGCATCACTCAGCTGTATCGGAAGCGTACATTTTGAATCCTTGTGTAATACTAGCTTCGCCATGCGTCTGGCGATGGGTGCCAGCTAATTCTAGTGGAAGCAAAGCCGGCAGGGCTCTAGCCCTTGGGCGCGGGCTGCATCCAAGCTAATGGCTGTCGTTTTGCTGCGCTTGGTCGAAGAGCATGACGCGCGGTGATATTTGGTGCCGGATTTGGTGATGTACACGGTATCCGATACCGACGGTCCCGATGAGTTGTTTACTCCGGAGGAACTGTTTGTGTCCGGGGCAGGGGCCGGCGCGGGGGCTGGGGCAATCGTCCTGCCCTCGCCGATGGCATACCAGCCGATACCCTCGCCGCGCCAACCGATACCGACGAGTGAATCATTCTCGCCTTTTGAGGTCGTGTAGTTATGAGATCCCGAGTTGTTACGACGAGCATTCGGGTTGACGTTGGGATTGAACTGGCGGTAAAGCGGAATATCCGTGCGGCTGTCGGATGAGTACCAGCCAATACCCTCATCCCTCCAACCGACGCGAACTAGCTCATCGCGTTCCCCGATATCTCGTGTGTAATGGTGATCAGTGCCCGAATAGAGGCGATAGACGGGGGCTTCCGACCATGCCGGTGCAACCCAGCCTATTCCCTCGTAATTCCAGCCCACGCTTACCAGACTGTCCTTTTCAGCAGTGTCAGCGGTGTAGAAGTGCTCGCCGGAATTGGGATTGTACACACGATGCATTTCCTGGCTGCCCGAATCGGTCGCAAATGCGGCTTCGGCATTTAAGGAAAAGGACGCAAATGCCAACAGGACAAACAGTAAGCCGAATGAGACGATAGTTGCGAGTTTTGAGCAGGCGCGTGGGGCATAAGTGATTCTTTCCATAGCAGAGTCCTAATCCTCGTGGGCAAAATGGAGTACACGAATTGTACCAATTCAGCTTTTCGGACGCTTCTACACGCCAGATAACGACGGTTACATTAAGTGGGAGCAACACCGGTCTCTATCACGCACTGCTCGAAGTTTCCCGCGAAGCCCCGCCGCCTGGGTCTACGCGGCACCAAATCGGCCGCATGCAGCCCTCGCGTGGGCCTGCACAGCCCAAACCAAGCAGCGAGGTCGTATCATGGACGCACCTAGCTGACGCGTACCCGCCCACGGAAAGGACGAGCGCGATGATGAAGAGATTCGCGAGCATGGCGCTGGCAATTGCACTGGTGGCGACGCTTGTCCCCATGGCAGCCGCTTTCGCCACGACTCCGCAAGCAGCGGCAAACCAGGATACCCTGACCATCAGCGGCACCGAGCATTACGACATGGCCCACGAGGCTCTTGCCTTTGTCAACAAGGAGCGCGCCGACCTCGGCCTCGCGCCTCTCCAATTCGATGCGGAGCTGATGGAGACCGCCATGCTGCGTGCCGCCGAGGTTTCGGTGTACTACGGCTATGACGAGCACAGCGAGTCTTACAAATTCAACAAACGACCAGACGGCAGCGAATGGTCCACCGCCTTTCCCGTCAGAGACGATTCCGAAGACTGTTTTCGAGGCGAAAGTGTCGCAGCGGGTCAGAAGAGCGCAGCCGCTGTCATGCAGACCTGGCTTTATGACGCGCGTCAGGTTTACAGATGGGAAGAACAGGACATCACCTTGGAAGCTGCTCTTGCCGCCGGCACCTATCGCCTGCCCAGTGGCGTTCTGATTACGGAGGATACGAGTGACCGTTGGGTTTCGATCTCTTACGAGAATATCATCAGCCCCGATTACAAGTCTACTGGCATTGGCTGCTTCTACCAGGGCGGTGTGTTCTACTGGCAGCAGTCATTCGATTCTGCGGAGGCGACGGGCAGCGTCAAGAGCGGCAAGGTCGATGTGACGCGCCAAATATCGGTTGACTATGATTGTTGCGGCACCAACCAGGCACTTAATGCGGATCTCGACCCCCAGTTGAAGCCCTCGCTGGCTCCGGGTGAGACCTTCGACATGCGCTATTGCATAAACAACGATGGCCGCACCCGCTTCAACTGCGTCATCGATGCCGGCAACGCCGTCTGGACGAGCTCGAACCCGGACGCTTGCGCTGTCGATCAAAATGGTACCGTTACTGCCAAATTAGCCGGTACTGCCACAATTACGGCAACGCTTCCATCTGGCAGGAGCGCATCGTACGAATGGGTCGTGAAGCCGTCCTTGGAGGATGCGGTCGTGTCAGATATCCCGCATCTGACTTATACGGGGGCAAAGATAAAGCCGGATCCCACGGTCACTCTTGGTGGCAAGCGTCTTATTGGGGGCACCGACTACACGCTCAGTTATGCGAATAACGTCAATGCGGGAAGCGATGCGAGAATTATCCTGACGGGTATTGGCGATTACGCTGGCTCGAAGACCGTCTATTTCGAGATCGGCCCTGCGCCAATTACCTCGGCAACGTCGAACTACACCCAGTTCACCTACGACGGCACGGAAAAGAAGCCTGTCGTGACCGTGAAGTCCGGAAACAAGGTTCTAGGCGAGGGTGACTATCAGATATCCTGGCTCAATGACGATATGACGAGTGTAGGCACCAAGGTCATCGAGGTAAGCGGTCTTGGCAACTATGGCGGCACAGTGAGGGCTACCTACGAGATTGTGGCTGCCGACGCACCGCAAGAGCCGCCGGCGCCGGACACCCCATCGGATCCAGATGCTCCTGACCAGCCGGAGGTGCAAGACCCCGATGTACCCGAGGAGCCCGATGCGCCCGCCGCGCAGCCTCAGACCATGCACCGTCTCTACAATCCCAACTCCGGCGAGCATTTCTACACTTCGAGCGATGTGGAGCGCTCTGCCGTAGTCGCAGCTGGTTGGATTGACGAGGGCGTTGGCTGGACCGCGCCTGATGACGGTATCCAGGTCTATCGTCTCTACAACCCCTATGCGGGCGAGCATCATTACACCATCTCCGTCGAGGAGCGCGACATGCTGGTTTCCGTGGGCTGGGTCTGGGAGGAAGGCGGCTGGTTTTCCGACCCCGATCAAGCCGTCCCGTTATATCGCGCCTATAATCCCAATGCCTACTCGAATAACCATCACTACACCGCCGATCCAGGCGAGTTTCAGCGGCTGATCTATTTAGGTTGGGTTGACGAAGGCGTCGGTTGGTACGGCGTGAACTAACCGACAGCGCAAGTGGGACAAATGACCTGTCCATTTGTCCCACTTGGCCCCGAACGAAGGGAAGCACTCCATGAGAAAGGCACTATCCGTTTTCTTCAGCGCAGCGCTGGCGCTCGCCATGTTGCCCGCGGCGGCGTTTGCCGCGCCCGTGGCTCAGTCTGACGCCGACGCGTCGCTGATTGCCCAGGTATCTGATGATCAAACCGAGGTCATGTACCGCCTCTATAACCCCAATAGCGGCGAGCACTTCTACACGTCCTCGACTGTCGAGCGCGACAACGTCATCGCCGCTGGTTGGGACGACGAGGGCACCGGCTGGACGGCCCCCATCCGGGGCATCCAGGTTTACCGCCTCTACAACTCCTTCGCTGGCGAGCATCATTACACGACCTCGCCCGACGAGCGTGACATGCTCGTGGGTGCCGGTTGGACCTGGGAGGAGGGAGGCTGGCTTTCCGATCCCGATAAGGCCGTGCCCCTGTACCGCGCCTACAATCCTAACGCCTATGCCAACAACCACCACTACACCACCGATTGGGGCGAGTTCCAGACGCTCCTCTCTCTCGGCTGGCAGGACGAGGGCATCGGCTGGTACGGCGTGAACTCCAACTCCGGGGATGCTGGGAACGATTCCGGTAACTCTGGCAACGGCTCCAACGGCTCAAACGGTCCCGGCGACTCCAACAACCCCGGAGGCTCGGGAGAGTCGGGCACCGACTCCGACGATTCCGCGACGATATATGTCGTTACCTTTGACGGCAACGGTGGCACCATGACCGGCGCGGTGCAGCGCTCCGTGAAGAAGGGAAGTGCTCTTGGCGATGGGCCAATGGTGACTCGTGATGGCTATGACTTCACCGGCTGGTTCACCTCGCCCCATGGAGGCAACCAATACACGTCTTCGACACCGGTCGATAGTGACGTGAAGCTCTTTGCCGGCTGGAAGCTCAAGGTCACCGATCCTGATGAGAAGCCCACGTATCGCGTGCAGTTCGATGCCACCGGCGGGTCGGGTACCATGTCGCCGATTTCCTACTACCGCGACACCACCTATAGCCTACCCCGCAATCTCTACAGCCGCAGCGGGTACACGTTCGACGGTTGGGCGACGGAGCAGGGTGGCGCCAAGCGCTTCTCTGATGGCGAGCAGGTGAGTAACCTCGGGCTCGGCGGAAGCACCATCACCCTTTACGCCCGTTGGAAGGCGAATACGACCGCTGCAGCAGCCGCTTTCGCCGCAACTCCGCAAGCAGCGGCAAATCAGGATACGACATCGTTGAGCGATGCGGTCGTCGCCCCCATTCCAAGTGTCACCTATACGGGAGCCGGGATAAAACCGGATCCTGCCGTGACGATCGATGGCAAGCGCCTTGTCAAGGGCGTTGATTATTCGCTCAGCTACGCAAGCAACATCGACGCTACCGAGAGGGCGACCGTGATCATCGAGGGCATGGGAAGCTATACGGGACGCAAGTACGCCTACTTCACGATCGAGCGCGCCTCGATTACCGATGCAAGCGTGACAGCGAATCCGGCGCAGTACATCTATGACGGCACGGAGAAAACGCCGGCCGTGACCGTGAATCTTGGCGGCAAGACGCTCCAGGACGGCCCGGACTACTATGTCTATCCCGTGACGGATAATGTCAATGTCGGGACCAAGGTCCTGCACGTATACGGAGAGGGCAACTATTCGGGCACCAAACCCGTCGCCTATACCATCACTCCCGCCCAGCTCAGCTCCGTGAGCCTCAGCGAGACGCGCCTTACCTATACCGGCTTTTGGCAGGAGCCCAAGCTAACCGTGATGGGTGCTGGCAAGGTGCTCGAGGAGTGGACCGACTACACCGTCTCGTATCCTAATGACTGCACCAGTGTCGGCACGAAACACCTGGTCATAACCGGATGCAAGAACTTTACCGGTACGCTGGAGGCAGAGTTCGAGATCGTCCCCGAAGCATCAAGCGATCCTTCGAACCCCGTGGCCACCCAGGTGATGTACCGCGCCTACAACCCCAACTCCGGCGAGCACTTCTACACGGCGCACTACGCCGAGGTGGAATCCATCGTGGCCGTGGGATGGCAGTACGAGGGCGAGGCGTGGACCGCGCCGGTGACGAGCGCTACGCCGGTCTACCGCCTGTACTCGGGCACCGACCACCACTACACCACCTCCGTCGTCGAGCGAGACCACCTCATATCCGTGGGCTGGAGCGACGAGGGCATCGGCTGGTACTCCGACGACAACGAGGCCGTCGGGCTTCACCGCCTGTTCAACCCCAACGTCGACCCCAACGCGCCGACCAACAACTCCGGAAGCCACCACTACACCACGAGCGAGGTCGAGCGCGACCACCTGGTCTCCATCGGCTGGCGCTACGAGGACTTCGGCTGGTACGGCGTGAAGTAAGTTCGAACGAAGGGCGAGATTTCTCCACTCCGGCGCTTCGCGCCTCCGGTCGGAATGACAGGGGAGCCTTGCGGCGCCTCCGGTCGGAATGACAATGGTGCCGCTGGCATTCTCAATTGTCGAGGGCTTGTGAAGTGCCGGAAACGATTGCGTACCGCACCCCGATTTACTTGTCATTTCGGCGAGTTATCTTGGAGAGGACCGCGGCAGTCCGTACAATGCTCCAAAGAATCGTAACAGGCTCCCGTGCCGGCTTGAAAGGAACCTGAGATGTTCGCACAACCAAAGACTTCGTTCTCGAAAAAGATCATAGCCTGCCTCTGCGCGCTTGCCTTTGCCGCAAGCCTCATGCCCGTTGCCGCTTTTGCAGCACCGACGCAGCAGGAGGCGGCCGCGGAGGGCTCCGCTCTCGTTGCCCAGGCAGATGGCAAGCTTGACGTCACCTACCATAGCGAGCGGGAGATCAAGAACTACTACCGCGAGCACAGCATCAACCTGAACCAGGGCGTGAGCTTTTCGGCGGTCCCCAACGCGACGAGTCCCTATGCCGTGGGTGCCATGAGCAAGACGTCCCTCGAGCAGTCGCTCGCCACGCTCAACTTCGTTCGCTTCGTCGCGGGCCTCGATGCCAACGTCACCCTTGATGACGAGTACACGCAGCTCGCCCAGGCGGCCGCGCTCGTCGATGCCGCAAACGGCCAGCTCACTCACACTCCCACTCGCCCCGAGGGAATGACGAGCGACATGTACGAGAAGGGCCTCGCGGGCGCTCAGGCAAGCAACCTGTATGCCTCGTCCGGAACCGGCAGCATCAATGCGGCCATCCTTTCCTGGCTCGACGACTCTGACGAGCACAACATCTCGGTTCTTGGTCATCGTCGCTGGGTGCTGAATCCCTACATGGGCAAGACCGGCTTTGGTGCCGTGGCGGATTCCGGTGGCAAGGGTGGCTTCAGAGGCTGGGGCGCCATGTACTCGATTGACAACAGCAATACGCGTGCCTCGCAGAAAAACGTCGCCTGGCCTGCGGAGAACACCCCCATGGAGCTCTTCGCCTCCGATAGCGCCTGGTCGCTTTCCACGGGCGCCAATCTTGACGCCTCCCAGGTGAAGGTCACGGTCACGCGCAATTCCGACATGAAGACCTGGAATCTTTCTCAGGGCAGCGCCGATGGCGACTTTTACGTCAACAACGATAACTACGGACAGAAGGGTTGCATTATCTTCCGCCCCAAGGACCTCTCCGTTGGCGTGGGCAGTGGTGAAAACGACTTCTACCAGGTTTCCGTCACGGGCATTCCCAATCCCGTGAGCTACAAGGTGAGCTTCTTCGGCCTGAGCGACGAGATCACCTCGGTCACGTTGCCTCAGACCGAATACGAGTACACCGGCTCCGAGATCACGCCCAAGCCGAGCGTCAAATACTATGACCGCCTACTCACCCAAGACAGGGATTACGAGGTCGCCTACAGCAACAACGTCAACGAGGGAACAGCCACGGTCAAGGTTACCGGTATCGGGACCTATACGGGTACGCTGACGACCACGTTCAAGATCGTGCCGCCTTCGGCCACTAAACCGAGTGATCCGCAGCCCTCGGATCCCATCGGCACGCCCGTCGTCATGTATCGCCTTTACAATCCCAACAGCGGCGAGCATTTCTACACCGCGAGCGAGTACGAGCGCGCCTATCTCATCAACATCGGTTGGAACAACGAGGATGTTGGCTGGATTGCGCCTTCCGATGGCGACCCCGTCTATCGCCTCTACAACTCCTATGCTGGCGAGCATCACTACACGCTGTCGGCCTACGAGCGCGACCATCTCATCAGCGTCGGCTGGAACGATGAGGGTATCGGCTGGTATTCCGGCGGACGCACGCCGTTATACCGCCAGTACAACCCTAATGCCTACGCCAACAACCATAACTACACGACCAGCGAATACGAGCGAGACAACGTGCTCGCCGCTGGCTGGAACGACGAGGGCATCGGCTGGTACGGCATCGAGTAGCCCGAGATCCAAGGAGGATAGAGCATGAATACCAAGACGCAAGTCATGCCGCTGAAAGGCGTTATCGCAGCTCTTTGTGCGCTGGCGCTGGCGCTGGCCCTCGTGCCCGTCACGGCGTTCTCCGCCCATGCGGATAACCCGGCAAGCAGCACGAGTGGCGAGTGCACTTGGACGATCGATGGCGCAGGCACCCTCACCATCGCCCCTACCAACGGCTCAAGCGGAATGCTCGCCAATCTCGAATACCATACAGACAACAGCGCTCCGTGGCTTGCCCATCGCAGCGCCATCAAGGCCGTGATCATCAAGCCCGGCGTCAAGGCAAACGAGAACCTGAGCGGCATGTTCGCCGACTGTGCGTTCATCACGTCCATCGATCTGGCTGGTCTGGATACCGCCCGTACCACCAACATGGAGAGCATGTTCCTCGGGTGCACTCGTCTCGCGACCATTGATGCGACAAGGCTTTCCACGGCCAATGTCGAGGACATGACCATGATGTTCAAGGGCTGCTCGGCCCTCACCTCGCTTGACGTCTCTGGGTTCAACACATCGAAGGTCGTCAAGATGCAGGCCATGTTCGAGTCGTGTACGGAGCTGAGCACGCTGAACGTATCGGGCTTCGACACCTCAAAAGTCGAGGTCATGACGGGCATGTTCGCGAGTTGTCCGCGCCTGTCGTCTCTCGACGTCTCCAGGTTCGATACCTCGCGCGTGACGCACATGGATAGCATGTTCTCCGGGTGCGCCTCGCTCGGATCTCTAAACGTTTCGAACTTCGATACCTCGCGCGTCGCGGTCATGGGTAACATGTTCTCCGGCTGCTCCTCCATCGGCTCGCTCGATGTCTCCAAGTTCGACACCTCCGACGTCATCAGCATGGAGGGCATGTTCTACGGCTGCAAGGCGCTCCGCTCGCTGGATCTCTCGAGCTTCGATACCTCCAAGGTGACGAGGATGGAGCTCGGCCCTTACAAGATGTTCGGCGGCTGCGACGACCTTGCCGAGGTGAAGCTTGGCACCGGCTTCAGCTTCAAGGGCGCGAGAAACGAGGTGCTCACGACGCTGCCCGAAGGCGAATGGCACTCGGAGGCCTTGGATAAGACCTTCACGGCCGCTCAGATCGCCGCCGATCGCAATAACGCGGCTGATAGCTACAGCAGGTACATTCCCGATGACCCCGAGAAGCCCAGGCCGACGGAGCCTCAAGGCGAGCGCGTCACGATGTTCCGTCTCTACAACCCCAACTCCGGCGAGCACTTCTACACGTCGAGCGAGGTCGAGCGCGACAATTGCGTGGTCAACGGCTGGAATGACGAGGGCATCGGCTGGA
Source organism: Coriobacteriaceae bacterium (assembly GCA_025992705.1). Lineage (NCBI taxonomy): Bacteria > Bacillati > Actinomycetota > Coriobacteriia > Coriobacteriales > Coriobacteriaceae > Coriobacteriaceae bacterium. The sequence goes on along the minus strand of DAJPGJ010000001.1, from coordinate 143,159 downwards.
TTGCCCCGTCCGAGGGTCAGCCGGTCTACCGTCTCTACAATCCCAACCTGCCCGGTGAGCATCACTACACGATGAGCACCGTCGAGAAGAGCAATCTCACGAGTCTGGGTTGGATTGACGAAGGCGTGAGGTGGTATTCGGGCGGATATACGCCGCTCATGCGCGAGTACAACCCCAACGAGTACGCGAACAATCATAACTACACGTCCAGCGAAGTCGAGCATAACCATCTTGTTAGCATTGGTTGGAACGACGAGGGCATAGGTTGGTATGGGATCGAGGGACGCTAAAGCGCGTCCTGGAAGAAAAAGCGCCTAGCGCATGAAGGAGGAATCCATGGAGATTTCGAAGTCAACACACTGGAGAGTCGCAAGGGCGCTGCTCGCCGTGCTCTGCGCATGCGCGATCGCTCTGGCGGTCACGCTGGCTGCACAGCCTGCCCAGCAGGCCTATGCGGCTAACGGAAAGACGGGCGCCGAGGTCATGTTCCGTCTCTATAACCCCAACTCCGGCGAGCACTTCTACACGTCAAGCGAGGTCGAGCGCGACAATTGCGTGGTCAACGGCTGGGATGACGAGGGCAGGGGCTGGGTTGCCCCCACCGAGGGCGAGCCGGTATACCGCGTCTACAATCCCAACGCCGGCGAGCATCACTACACGATGAGCACCGTCGAGCGCGATAGCCTGGTTTCTTTGGGCTGGATTGACGAGGGCGAGCGCTGGCGCTCCAACGCCACGAAGCACGTCGTGTTGTACCGCCTCTACAATCCCAACGAGTTCGCCAATAACCACCATTACACCAAGGATGCTGGCGAGCGAGACATTCTGGTAAGCAAGGGATGGAAGTACGAAGGCGAGAGCTGGTATGGCACGGAGTATTACGCTGATATCGAGATGAAGGACCTGGGCACCATCACGGTCTCCCTCGATGCCACCGCTGCTCCCAAGACGGTCGACAACTTCGTAACGCTTGCCAATAAGGGCTTCTACAATGGGCTCGGTTTCCATCGCATCATCAAGGACTTCATGATGCAGGGCGGCGATCCGCTGGGCACAGGCAGCGGCGGTAGCGGCGAGAATATCTATGGCGAGTTCGCCGACAACGGCTTCGATAATCCCGTCTCGCACACGAGGGGCGCGATTTCGATGGCCCGCTCTACCGATCCCAACTCCGGCAGCTCGCAGTTCTTCATCTGCCACAAGGATGTGACCGATCTGGACGGTCACTATGCTGCGTTTGGTCATGTCATCGACGGTATCGAGATCGTGGACAAGATCTGCGACGAGATTGGCAAGCCTGGTGACGATCCTGGCAATGGAATGATTGACAGGGATAAGCGCCCCGTCATCGAGAAGATCACGACGGGACTGCTCTAAGCAGGAGCGAGAACGGGGTGGCTGCTCTCTGAGTGACCACCCCGTTTCGTCAAGCAAAACAAAACGGGCCGGCGTGATGCCGGCCCGATTCTTTATGGTGGGGCATAAGGGATTCGAACCCCTGACGTACTGATTCGTAGTCAGTCCCTCTATCCAGCTGAGGTAATGCCCCGATGAAGCCTGAACATAATACCACCGCAGCCGACCATGTCAACACTGCTCTTTTGCATTCAACCAGACAAAGCCCGCCGGGGCACCTTTGTCTGGTTGCCATCATGCGCGCCACGCGGCATTCCTCCCATCACTGCAACGTGCTATGATTTCGCAATACGTGTGAATTTCAACTGGAGGTTAATCATGTGCGCAAATGGCGTAAACACCCAGCAGCTCAAGGATACGGTCAATCAGATTGACGAGACGGTCGCTCTCACGAGGCGCTGGACGCATCGCATGTACCATCTCGCATCCGATGGGCAGATGGAGCGCACCGCCATGCAGCTTCAGAAGATCCAGATGGAGCTCGATAACGTGCGCGAGATGCTCACCGAGGCCCAAGATGCCATCGAGCGCGATGACGCCGACACGGGCGTAACGGTTACCGCTGTCTAAGCTTTCCATGACGCAGGCTCAAGACACCACGCTCGTCGTGCTCGCGCATGCGCCTCTCGACGTGCGGGTGGCTTCTGCCCTGCAATCCGCCGCGCAGGCGCTCGGCTATGCGGACGGCTGCGCCATCGTGCAGCTCTCGGAGACCGGCGATCTCAAGCGCTTCGTCTTCGAGGCCGACCCCTGGTCGCTCATCGCAATCGATGACGCTTCGATTGACGCCTTGCGCGGGGCTTTCGATCTAGATGAGCAGGCCTTTGCCGCAGATGTCCCCGTGCATGTCACAGGCTATCGACTGGTTGCCGTGCCAGGATTCGCGGATTGCCTCGATGACCCCGATGCCAAGCGCGTTGCGTGGGTTCGCATGCAGGCAGCCGCTCATCCGGGCAATCCGCTCGACTAGTCCGAATGCGGCGTGTATCACCTCGTAACGTTTGTGCTATCATTCCGATTTGCGTCGAATTGGCACGGAGAGCTGGCCGAGTTGGCTGAAGGCGCTCGCCTGCTAAGCGAGTATAGGGTTAGATAGCCCTATCTGGGGTTCGAATCCCCAGCTCTCCGCCAGACGCTTTTTTGTTGTCCAGAAGAAAGGAACTCTGTGAAACCCCGACCTCACAGTAGTTAGCCTTTCCGGACCTCCTCTTGGCGGCCCGGTGGGGCCGTCGTTTCGCCACGCATAACAGCATCGCGCGGGTCATGCCCGCATAGCCTTTTTGCGCGGCGCATAGGTAATGAATAGAGGAGTCCGCCTGCATGATCTACCTGCGTCAGATTCTCAAGCAACCCGTCTTCGATAAGGACGGCGAACAAATCGGCGTCATCAGTGACTTGGCCATCGCCACCGGCGAGGTCTTCCCGCGTGTCACCTCGCTGGCCTTCATTGGCCCGCGCAAGACTCCGTTTATGATTTCGTGGCGCAAGTACGTCGAGTCCTATGATGGCAGCTGCGTGCGCCTCAACGTGCCGTCGTCGGACATTCGCTTCTCGTACCTGCAGCCCGATGAGGTGCTGCTCGCGCGTGATTTGCTCGACAAGCAGATCGTCGACACGCAGGGCATGAAGGTCGTGCGCGTTAACGACCTCAAGCTTTCCGATAGCCCGGCGGGTCTGCGCCTGCTCGGTGCCGAGACGGGCATCCGCGGCCTGCTCTTCGGCATCTCGCCGCATCTCGAGAAGGCCGTCAACGCCATCGCGACGGCTTTCGGGCATCCGCTCAAGGAGCGTCTCATCGCGTGGAACTACATGGAGCTCATCGAGCGCGACATGTCGCAGATCAAGCTCTCCGTAAGTCACAAGCGTCTGCATGACATGCATCCGGCTGACGTTGCCGACATCATCGAGCAGCTCGAGCCGCAACACCGCCAGGCGGTCTTCGACAAGCTCGACGCAGGCCAGGCAGCCGATGCGGTCGCCGAGCTCGAGGACGAGTTCCAGGCCGATGTCATCGAGGACATGACCACGAGTCGCGGTGCCGCCGTCCTCAACGAGATGGATCCCGATGACGCTGCTGACATCATCGGCGACCTACCTTACGATAAGGCCGAGAAGCTCCTGCGCCTCATGGGCGTCGAGGAGTCAGCCTCGGTGCGGTCGTTGCTCGGCTATAAGGAGGAGACGGCCGGCGGCATCATGACCACCGACTTCCTCACCGTGAACGATGACCTGACCGTCTCGGATGCCATCGAGGCCATACGAGAGATGGACGAGAACCAGGAGAGCATCCACTACCTCTACCTCGTGTCCGACAACGACGTGCTCACCGGCGTGCTGAGCCTGCGAACGCTCGTCATCGCCAAACCCGAGATGTCGCTTGACGAGCTCAGCACAAAGGAGCTCATTACCGTGCATCCTGACCTCGACCAGGAGGAGTGCGCACAGACCATCGCCAAGTACGACTTGCTCGCCATTCCCGTCGTCGACGAGCAAGGTGTCATGCTCGGCGTCGTCACCGTCGATGATGCCATGGACGTTTTGGAGGAGGAGCACGAGGAGGATCTGCAGCAGCGCTCCATCTCGAGCCCCTGGGTCATCGGTATCATCGTCGCGCTGCTCATCGTCATCGGCGTGCTCATCTTCATGCTCAATAGCTAGAGGGCAATGCCGTGACGAACGAGAAGTTGACAGAACGCGAGGGGTTGCAGCAGGGCCAGCCGGCTCCACGCAAGAAGAACCGCGTCCTCATCGTGCTCGCGGCGCTTGGCCCTGGCGTTGTCGCCGCAATGGCGGGCAACGATGCTGGCGGTATCTCGACGTATTCGACCATCGGTGCCAAGTTTGGTTATGGGACCTTATGGATCATCCCCATCATGATGGTGATGCTCGCCATCGTGCAGGAAGGCGCCTCGCGCATGGGCGCGGTGACGGGCAAGGGCTTCGCGTCGCTCATTCGCGAGCAGTTTGGCGTGCGCCTGACCGCGCTCGCCATGATCGCCGTCCTCATCGAGAGCGGCGCCGCCACGCTCTCGGAGTTTGCCGGTATCGCCGCTGGCATGGAGCTCTTTGGCGTGAGCAAGTACATTGCGATTCCCATTGCCGGCGTCGTCGTGTGGCTGCTCGTCATGGGCGGCAGCTACAAGCGTGTCGAGAAGGTGTTCCTTGCCATTAGCTGCGTGTTCGTGACGTATATCGTCGCGGCGTTTCTTGCGCAACCCAATTGGGGCGAGGTTGGCCTGTCTCTCGTGATTCCCCATTTCGAGAATAACCCGAGCTTCATCAGCCTGGTGATTGCCACCGTGGGCACCACCATCGCTCCCTGGATGATCTTCCTGACGCAGAACAACGTCGTGGATAAGGGCGTCACGCCAGACGAGCTCCCGCTCGAGCGCGTCGATGCCATTGGTGGTGCGATTGTCGCGTGCGCGGTCGCGGGCTTCATCATCATCACGACGGGCACCGTCCTGTATCCGCAGGGGGTCACCGTGGATAGCGCCGCCGCAGCCGCAACGGCACTCACGCCCATTGCCGGGCAATACGCCACGATCCTTTTCGGTGTTGGTCTCGTTGCCGCAAGTTTCCTTGCCGCCTGCGTCGTTCCGCTCGTGGCCTCGAGTGCCATTTGCGAGGCATTTGGCTGGGAGCGCGGCGTGGACCGGGGTTGGAATGATGCCCCCGCGTTCCGCGGCATCTACACCGCCATGATTGTCATTGGCGTCGTGGTGACGCTCATTCCCGACGTCAGTCTCATCAGCATCATGCTCGTCGCACAGTTCGTCAGCGGCGTGCTGCTGCCGGTGCTGCTCATCTTCATGGTGCTCATCCTCTCTGACCGTCATGTCATGCGCGCGTACACCAACCGTCGGCTGCTCACCGTGCTCATCTGGGTGCTCATCGTGGTAGTCTTCGTGTTGACGATAGGCTGTTTGGCCATGACCGTGCTCGGCTTTTGAGGTGAGAGATGCGCTGCTGGGAAGACAGGGGTTGCCACGGGGCGATGTCGAAGGACTGCCCGCATGATGCCACGGGCGTCTGCCCGCGCGACTGCATCAACACCATATGCGATTGCTTCTGGTACGAGCGCGCCGGCGCCATGGAAATGCTCGATGCCTATGACGTCGACTTCAGCGTGGCTCGTAAGGAGAACTGCCACAACTGCCGCTTCTTCCTCTCACGGGCTCCCAAGATTGCATAGGCGCCGCCGCTTACTGGACGAGCGTCGCTGGATAGATCCGCCGCTGACGAGCTGCTGACGAGGATTGACGCTTGGGGCACGCCTGCGCCGGGCACGTGACGAGGATTGTCGCTTGGGGTACGTCTGCGCCGGGCACGTGACGAGAATTAACGTTTGTGGTGTAGCAAATGTGCCACAAACGTCGGTTTATGTCGCATCCTGCCAAGAACTCCTTGCTGTGGCACGTTCCGCGTACCACAAACGCCAATCCTCGCCAGCAACAGTGTGAGCGCGCGCCACAAGCGTCAATTCTCGCCAGCAACGGTGCGAGCGTGTGCCACAAACGTCATTTCTCGTCAGCGCTGGCACGATTGGCTGCCGCGAATGAGACAGTGTTTCTGAGCAACTGTCTCATTTGTCTGGCCAGCACGCACTTTCGCTGTCGAAAAGCTCGCGTGCTAATTTTCGTGCTAATTCGCGTACGGGCGGTTTGCCCGGTTGTTGTCTCCCGCGACGATTGCATTGACGATGGCGCTCACAATCGAGATCACGATGGACGCGAGAAACGCGCTGCCAAAGCCCGAAATCCAGAACCCGACGCCGAATAATCCGTTGGCAAGCCAAGCTGCCAGATACAACAGCGCCGTGTTGACAATCAGATAGAAGATTCCCAATGTCAGCACCGATATGGGGAGCGAGAGTATCTGCAGGATCGGTTTGATGGAGATGTCTATCAGCGAGAGGAACAACGCGAAAATGACGATGCCGACCCAAGCGGAGTCACCGCCAATGATTTCGATGCCGGGAATGAGCCATACGGCTGCGGCAACGGCAATGGCAGTTACTATCCAGCGAATAAGAAACGACATGGCTACTCCTTTCACGAGCGACTATGGTGAGGCGTGCAGGCGAATTGCGCCTGACCTTCTTGAATCGCGTATATAATGACATTATACGCCAGCAAGATGAACGTGATCGGAGGTTCCCATGGCAGAGAACGAAACCCGGCAATCACGCAAACGCGTGGCAATGATCACAGGTGCCTCATCGGGGCTCGGGCGGGAATTCGCCCGGCAGATAGACCTTCTCCAGCAAGTAGACGAGCTGTGGCTCATCGCCCGCAACCACGACGCACTGCAAGAGATCGCCGACACGCTCAGTTCTCCGGCGGTTCCCATTGTGGCAGACCTCACGAGCAAGGCAGATATCGCGGCTATCAAGCAGCGGCTGGCGGACTTCGATCCCGATGTGCGCTACCTCGTCAATGCTGCCGGCTTTGGCAAGTTCGGGGATTGGCAGAGCATCTCGGACGAGGCCGTCGATTCCATGATTGACCTCAACTGCCGTGGTCTTGTCGACATGACGCATGCGACACTGCCCTATATGGGTCGTGGTGCGCATATCGTGCAGGTTGCATCTGCCGCGGCTTTTGTCCCGCTTCCTCATATGAACGTATATGCAGCTACCAAGGCGTTCGTGCTGCGCTACACGCGTGCGCTGCGTTGGGAGCTGCACGGCACGGGAATCACGGCAACTGCGCTGTGTCCCACCTGGGTAAAGACAGGCTTCGAGAAAGTTGCCCGCGAGTCTGGCGGAGGCAGTGACGTACATCATCTGCTCGGTGCCCAGAAGGCTTCGACCGTCGTGTCTCGCGCGCTGCGAGCAAATCGTCTGCATATGGCGGTTGCCACGGCAAGCCCACAGTCCTGTGCTTTGCGCATTATCGGGAAGGTCGTTCCCAACTGCATCAGCATGGCGGGCTGGGAGCTTGTGCGCCGGCTCTAGTGGCAGGGCAAAAAGCTTCTGACATACGTCTTAATCCTTGAGAAAGATACATTCGAGTTTTAGAATATATCTAGGTTAGGTTAATAGAAGGATGGTGGTCACGATGGTCGATACAATGGACGAGGATGCCCGCAAGGACCTTGAGCGCATCGAGGAAGAGGCAGCCGCAGAGGCAGCGGCTGCAGTCGAGGATTACGATGCGATGGGCGAGGAGGAGGCCGCCGTGGATGCTGCGGAGACCGCCGCTACCTTCGAAGAGGCAGCCCTCAACAACTAGCTCCTCCAAAACGAGACAGAGCGAAACAAAGGGACGGTCCTAATGTTGCACGATTTTCGCAACATTAGGACCGTCCCTTTGTTTCGCCCCCATCGCCACATTTTTGTGCTAGTATACGTATCCGCGCAAAAGCGCCGCATGCGGGCGTGGCGGAATGGCAGACGCGCTGGCTTCAGGTGCCAGTGGGCTTCGGCCCGTGAAGGTTCAACTCCTTTCGCCCGCACCATACAAGCATGAAAGGCCGACCCAAGTGGTCGGCCTTTTTCGTGGACTTCGGCAGTTTTATCCGCCGATTACCTATAATGTGCTACTGCATCTGTCAAAATGAACAGAAATCGAGGAGAGAGGCAAGATGCAAGGTCCGTTGATTCTGGATCGCTATCGACCCATAGAAGTTAAAGGCGAAGGTGGCAGCGGCAGGGTCGAAATCTGCTGGGACACGCGCATACAGCGTCGTGTCGCCATCAAACGCATGCCCATCTCGAACGCGCAGGCAAACGGTGTCGTCACCGGCCTTTCCGAGGCCCGCACAGGTGCGATGCTCAGTCGCCCCTCCATCGTAAGCGTGTACGATTTCGACAGGGTCGATGATGAGGCGTTCCTCATCATGGAAGCCATCGATGGCCCCTCCCTGGCACAGATCATCCATGACACCCCGGCGGGCAGCTTCGACCTCGACATTGCGGCGGCCATCATCCTCGCCGTCGGCGACGCAGTCGAGTTCGCGCACGAGAACCAGGTACTGCATCTCGACATCAAGCCCGATAACATCCTCGTGAACCGCAATGGCGCCTGCAAGGTGAGCGATTTCGGCGTGTCCGAGCTCGCCGACGCGCAGGGCTTCCGCAAGGCAAGCGGCGGCACCATCGGTTATATGCCGCCCGAGCAGATGAACGGCCACATGCTCGATGAACGCACCGACGAGTTTGCCCTGGCAGCCGTCGTGTACGAGATTCTCACGGGCAAGCGTCCCTTTGCGGCAAACAGCCTCGATGCCAGCGCCAAGCTCATCCAGAAGTTCGATGTCACCCCACCGTCTTCGGTGCGCCTTGACCTCGACCCGGGCATCGACAGCGTGCTGTTCACGGCGCTCTCGCCCGACCCGGAAGACCGTTACGACAGCATCGCGGATTTCCTCACCGCGCTCATGCCCTATCTGGGAAATGCCGCGCAGGGTAGCCGTCGCCTGCGCGAGATCGTTCAAGTGGACGATGAGGTTGTCGAGGAGCAGAGCTACGCGCCCAAGAAGCGTGGCATCCTCGATCGCGTCTCGCCCAACCTGAGCTTCATCCTCGGACGCGTCATCGCCGCAGCGCTTTGCTGGTGGATCAGCACTTCGGCATTCTTCAACATTACGATGATAGACACCAACATCGCCATGCTCATCGCACTGCTGCCGGCAGTCGCCGCAGCGGTCAAGCCTCCCTTCGGCGCCTTGCTCGCGATGCTCATCAACGGTGTCTCGCTTTTCCTCTGCCCCGTGCCCATGCCGGTGCTCGGCGTGGTTGCCATTGCGGCGGCCATCGCCTGGGTCGTGCTTTTCGGCAGGGAGGGCGTTGCCGACACCAATTGCGCGCTTGTCATCTCGCCCCTCGGCCTCGTCGGTTTTGCGCCGCTCGCACCCATGATCGCTGGTTATTGCCTGCCGCCAAGGCGTGCGCTCGGCGCTGCCATCATCCAGGTCGTTCTCATGCTCACCGTAGGCAAGAATACGGGGCCAGAATTATTGTTTGGCAGCATCACGAGCATACCGACCTGGATTATGATATGTGGTTGGATTATCGCGACTGTGCTTATGTCGGTGCTATGCGTGCGCGAGACACGTATACTGTCGATACTTGGTGCAATCTGCGCGGCGCTTATTCTGCTTATCGCGCAGGGTATTGGATTGACTATCTTGACCGGTTTCCCCGCCGGTCCGAGCGGCACGTGGGCCATCACGACGGTTCTTGCGTGCGTTGCAATGTGTGTCGTCGGCGTCCTTGGGTCGTCGGTACGTCATAAAGGAGAATAGCAATGGGCATTTTTTCGAGGTTCGAGAACAAGGCCGAAGACGTCATCGAAGGATCGGGCGGTCGCGGTCGCGGTGGCATCGAACCCGTCAAGCTCGCCAAACGTGCCTGCAAGGAGATGGAGCACGAGAAGATGATTGGCGTCGGGCACGAGTATGCGCCCACGCTCTACAACATCCTCGTATCACCTGAGGATGATGCCGCAATGAGCGGCTACTATCCCTCGCTTGCAGGAGAGATCGAGACCTATCTCACCGGTCAGGGTGCTCAGCGCGGCCTTGTCTTCGATTGCCCGCCTCTTGCGCGCTTTATCGTCGACGATGGCCTGCGCCGTGGCAAGTTCGACATCATCGCCGAGAGCGTCAACCCGGCAATCATCGCCGAGCTCCGTCACGAGGAGATGGTGCGCTACGGCATCGAGCCGGATTACGACAACCTCGATAACTTCGATTTCGATCGTTCCCATTCGCATTCGAGGAACCAGCAGCCGCAGGGGGCTGATTTCCAGGCTGACGACGGTTTCGCAGGGGAGCCCTTTGCGAGCGACTTTGACGAGCCGCTTTTCGACGCGCCCGCGCCCATGCCTTCGGGTACCTCGATCCCTGGTCCTGACGCGTTCGCGAACGATGTCGTCGTCGACAATGCGGCGGATGATGCCGTCAGCGACGCTGCGCCTGCCGACCAACGCACCGTCATCCTCAACGAGCCCATGCCGCAACAGCCCCAGGCCGTTCTCTACAACCTCAAGACGCAGCGCGTGTACCAGCTACGTGATGATCGCACCGTCGTCGGTCGCGATACCAACTGCGACGTCATCATCGGTGACCCGAGCGTTTCGCGTCATCATGCCGAGGTCCTGCATAACGATTCCGGCTGGCTCATCCGTGACACCGGTTCAACCAACGGCATGATCGTCAATGGCATTGCCACGACGCAGTCGCGCATTTACGACGGCGACATCATCGACCTCGGTACCACCCAGCTCGAGTTCCAGGAGGGCTAAGCACAGCATGGTCGATCTTCTTCTTCTGGCTGGCCGCCTGCTGCTCGTCGCCCTGCTCTATCTCTTCCTGTTCTTCGTCGTGAAGACGGGCGTCGGCCTCGTGCGCGGTCAGAACAAGAAGGAAAAGTCCTGGACGCTCAACGTTGAGAAAGGCCCGCGCACGCTCAAGGGCGTTCGCTTGACCATTGCCGGCCCCATCGTCATCGGCCGCGCTCCGGGCGCCGATATCGTCATCCCCACCGATTACGTCTCGGCACGCCATGCGCGTTTCTCGCTTTCGGGCAAGAGCCTTTCGGTCGAGGACCTCAACTCCACCAACGGCACCCTGCTCAACGGGCATCCCGTCACCAAGCCTGTCGCCTGCTCTGAGGGCGATATCGTTACCATCGGAAACGTCGATATAAAGATTGGCCGTCAATGAGTTTCAACTTCACCAAGCCCACCATGCCGCGTTCGTATGCTGCTCGCTCGGATGTTGGCAGCGTGCGCGAACACAACGAGGACAGCTACCTGGTCAAGACCCCGCTCTTCGTCGTCGCTGACGGTATGGGCGGCCATGAGGCCGGCGAGGTCGCGAGCAACATTGCCGTCACCACCATGGAGGCCCATGCGCCCAAGAGCACGAGCCCCGAAGCGCTTGCCGCAGCCGTCATCAAGGCCAACGAGGCCGTCTTGCGCGGCGCCCAGGACGGCACGGGTAAACCGGGCATGGGCACGACGCTCACCGCCGCCTTCGTCTTCGAGGACGAGGCAACCATCGCGCAGGTGGGCGACTCGCGCGCGTACCTGCTGCACGATGGCCAGCTCCAGCGCATCACGCGCGACCACTCTCTCGTGGCAGACCTCATCGAGCAGGGCCGTCTGACGGAGGCTGAGGCGCGTTTCCATCCGCAACGCTCGGTCATCACGCGTGCTCTCGGCAGCGATCCGCACATGCAGCCCGACCTCTACACCCTGCACGTCGAGGAGGGCGATCGACTGCTCCTGTGCTCCGATGGCCTATGCTCCATGATCTCCGATGAGGACATCGAGGAAATCCTGCTCGATAATCCCGCTCCCGCCCACGCCTGCGATGCGCTGGTCGAGGAGGCGATTATCGCCGGCGGTCTCGACAACGTCACCGTCATCGTCATCGATCCCCTCGGTGATCCTCCGAGCGAGAAGGACGAGGATGACATCGTCGAGGAGCGCGTCGTTGGCCTTCCCGAAGACGCAAGGGCCGATGAGGAGGAGCCCGCCGCTCCTGCCGTTGCGGCCGCACCCGTTGAAGCTGCGCCCACGCAGGCGGCACACGCATCCAAGAGCAAGCCCAAGAAAAGCGGCAAGGGTGGCAAGCACCATAAACCCAAGCACAGGGGCAGGATGGCACCGTTCATCTGGGCTCTTGCCTTCATCCTCATTCTCGCTGCCGCAGGCTTCGGATTCTACGCCTTCGCGCAGAACTCCTACTTCATCATCGCCGAAAACGGTGTCGTGAACGTCTATCGTGGCCTTCCCGGTGAGTTTGCCGGCATCTCGGTGTCCTGGCTCGAGTCTCAGGCTCCTGATATCGACGTGTCCAAGCTCACGCCCATGGTGCAGAGCAACCTGAAGAACGGCATTTCCGTCAACTCGCTTGACGAGGCAAACGAGAAGATTTCCGAGTTCCGTCTGCAGACCACGAAGGGCTAATCGTGCGTTCACGCCGGACGACAGAGCTATGGCTTCTCATAGCAGCAACACCCGTATTGTTGCTGCTATTCCTCATGTTGCTCGTCAACGCGAACACGCCGTTGACGTTCAACTCCTTTGCCGTGCCCATCGCGCTGGTCGTGAGTTTTTTCGTTGCGCATCTGGCGCTGCGCCGATTTGCGCCCAATGCAGACCCGGCAATCCTGCCCATTGCGTTTTTGCTGTGCGGCATAGGCATATGCTTTGTGCTGCGTCTCGCGCCCGATAGCGCTGGACGCCAAATCATCTGGCTCTTTGCCGGCATCGCGCTCATGGTCGCGACCATCATTCTCGTGCCCAGCGTCGAGCGACTGGGGCGCTACAAGTACACCTGCCTGCTCTTCGGCCTCATATTGCTGCTGTTGCCGGTCGTTCCGTTTATCGGAGCGGAATACAACGGCTCGCGCATCTGGTTGTCGATTTTCGGGCTCTCGTTCCAGCCAGGCGAAATCGCCAAGATTTTCGTCGTCCTGTTTCTCGCCGCCTATCTCGCCGACAACCGCGAGCTGTTGAGCGTCATGCGCCGTAGCCGCTCCGGCCTCAAGTACCCTGACTTCCGTGCGCTCATACCGTTGCTTGCGATGTGGATCATCGCCATGCTCATCGTCATCCTCGAGCGCGACTTGGGAAGCGCCCTGCTGTTCTTCGGCATCTTCCTCGTGATGGTCTACGTCTGCACTGGCAGACTCTCCTACGTGCTCATCGGCATCGTGCTCGTCGCCATCGGCGGCGTGGGCCTCTACACGCTCTTTCCGCACGTGCAGACGCGCATCGCAATCTGGCTCAACCCCTTTGCCGATCCAGGCGGCTCGGGCTATCAGCTCGTGCAGTCGCTGTACTCGCTTGCCGATGGTGGCCTGTTCGGTTGCGGCATCGGCCGGGGCATGCCCACTTTCATCCCCGAGGTGGAGAGCGACTTCATTTTCTCGGCCATTGCCGAGGAGATGGGCCTGCTCGGCGCATCGGGCGTCATCTTCTTGTTCATGCTCTTTGCCGTGCGCGGATTTCTCACCGCAGCACGCGCCAAATCCGACATGGCGGCCTTCACGGCTGTCGGCCTCACCACGTCCATCTGCCTGCAGGCCTTCATCATCATCGGTGGTGTCACGGGCTTTATCCCGCTCACGGGCCTGACGCTTCCCTTCATGAGCCAAGGTGGCTCGTCGCTGCTCTCGAGCTTCATCATCGTCGGCCTGCTGCTCTGCGCTGGCAACGAGGGAACTGGTCTGCAAACCGAGATGACGAGCACAACCACGATCAAGACGCCGGGCGAGACGGGCGTTCTGGGCCGCTCGGCCCTGGGCAAGCGCCTTACCAGGCTCATCACCGTCTTCGCGCTGCTCTTTGCCGCCCTTATCGCCAATCTCACCTACGTGCAGGTCGTGCAAGCCGATGACTTGCAGAACCGTAGCGGCAACAACCATACGCTGCAGCGCATCGCCGAGCAGCAACGTGGCGCCATCGTCACTTCCGACAACGTCGTGCTCGCCGAATCCATCCCGCAGGCGGATGGCACCTATGAGCGCGTCTATCCGCAGGGGTCGCTCGCTGCTCATGCCGTTGGCTACACCTCGCAGCGTTTTGGCAGCACTGGCGTCGAGAACACGATGGGCTCCACCCTTGTGGGCGAGGAGCATTTCGAGACGATAGGCGATGCCATCCGCGCCTACGCAGGCGAGAAACCGCAGGGCAACGATGTCGTGCTCACCATCAACTCGAAGATTCAGCGTACCGCCGAAGGCGTTCTCTATGGCCAGAAGGGCGCATGCGTCGTACTCGACACCGCTACGGGCGCAGTGCTTGCCGAGGCATCCACACCGACCTATGACAACAACAATGTCGAGAGCATCCTTACCGGATCGTCGCTTAGCTCGGAGGGAACGCTCGTCAACCGCGCGACGCAGACGCTCTACGCACCGGGCTCGACCTTCAAGATCGTCACGCTCGGCGCTGCGCTCGACACGAACACGGTTACGCCTGACACCGTCTACAGCGCGCCAAGCTCGCTTGATATCGGCAACGCGCCCATCACCAACTACAAGAACCATGCGTACGGTCGCGTCACCGTCGCTGAGGCTACCGCGCTGTCGGCTAACACGGCCTTTGCGCAGATTGCCGACGAACTCGGCACCAAGAACCTCGTCACCTATGCCGAGAAGTTCGGCTTCAACAGCGATACCGTGGCGCTTGACTTCAACCTCGCCACCTCGCTCATGCCCGATCCTAACGAGATGACCCGCTGGGAAACCGCCTGGGCCGGCGACGGCCAGCCCGTCGGTGAGCACGAAAGCCCCGCAGGACCCCAGGCCACGGTGATGGAGATGGCCGTTTGCATGGCGGCGATTTCGAACAACGGCGTGGCCCTGCATCCCTATGTCGTATCCAAGGTGGTGTCTGCCTCCGGGTCGACGACCTTCGAGACGCGCCCCCAGATCATGGGCCAGACGATTTCGGAAAAGACCGCCAAGACCGAGCAGGAGATTCTCGCGGGCGTCGTGGATAGCGGCACGGGCACGCAAGCCCGTGTTGACGGCGCGAACGTCATCGGCAAGACGGGTACGGCCGAGACGGGCAAGGAGAAATCCGATGCCTGGTTCGTCGGTACGGCGCAGGCCAACGGTCGCAGCGTGACCGTCGCCATCGTCATCGAGGAAGGCGACAGCGGCGGAGACGTTGCGGCGCCCAAGGCCTCAACGGTGTTTTTGGCTGCCCTAAGGGAATTGGGGGCGCTCTAGATATGCAGGCAAAGCGCTTTTTTCGACATTATGCAGATACGGCAGCTACTAGATTGGTAGAATGCCTGATGGTATGCGAACGCGCGCATTCGCATCACAAGCGACAGGGAGTATAAACGTGGTTAATCGGACATTGGGGAACCGCTATCAAGTTACCGAGAAAATCGGTATGGGCGGCATGGCAGAGGTTTACAAAGCCACCGATTCAACGCTTGGCAGAACTGTCGCCGTCAAGGTGATGCTTCCGCAATATGCGTCAGATCCCAACTTTGCCGCACGCTTCAGGCAGGAGGCACAGGCTGCCGCCAACCTGAGCAGCCCCTACATCGTCAACATCTACGATTGGGGCCGTGACGGCGATTCGTACTACATCGTCATGGAGTACGTGCGCGGCACGGATCTCAAGACCGCCATCCAGCAACGCGGCAACATCCATCCGCGCAAGGTTGCAGAGATCGGTTCGCAGGTGTGCTCCGCGCTCTCCGTCGCCCATGGCTACGACATCATCCACCGTGACATCAAGTCCGCCAACATCATGGTGCAGGGCGATGGCAACGTGAAGGTCATGGACTTTGGCATTGCGCAGGCCGGTCATCCCGGCATGACGCAGGATTCGTCTGTTCTGGGCACCGCGCATTACGTGAGCCCCGAGCAAGCCCAGGGCAAGAAGCTCACGCCGGCAAGCGATCTCTACTCGCTCGGTATCGTGCTCTATGAGGCCGCGACGGGCCAACTGCCCTTTGACGGTGCGGACGTGGTTTCGGTCGCCATGAAGCAGGTAAGTGACCTGCCCGTACCGCCGCGTCAGATCAACCCCAACATCGATCCGCAGTTCGAGGCCATCATCATGACGGCGCTCGAGAAGAATCCCGACGATCGCTTTGCCACTGCCAAGGAGATGCAGCGCGCCATCGACGACTATCTGTCGGGTCGCGCTTCGGCCGAGACCCAGGTCCTTAACCCTGGCTATGCCGCTGCCGGCGTCGGCGCTTATGGCGTCGACCAGACGACCGTCATGCCCACGCCGGGGCAGACCACCATCATGCCCGGTGGCGGGCGTGGCGGCATGCAGCAGCCACCACGCAATAGCAACACGAAGCGCAACGTCATCATCGCGATCATCGCCATTATCCTCATCGCTGGAATCGGCTTCTTTGTCGCCAATGGCGCGGGTCTCTTCGGGGGCGGCTCCGTCACCGTGCCCAACCTCCAAGGGCAGACCGAGCAAGAAGCCCGCAAGTCATTGAATGCTGTCGGGCTTAAGGTCGGCAAGATCAAGCTCGACATCAGCGAGACGGTCGAGAAGGGCAAGGTCATTAGCCAGACCCCGACGGCAAACTCCCACGTGGAGCCCGGCTCGACCGTTGACCTTGTGATTTCGTCGGGCAAGACGAGCGGCAATCTTGTTACCGTGCCCAACCTCACGGGGCTTACGGCCTCGGAGGCAGAGCAGCAACTCGCTGCGTTAGGGCTCGTAGGTGAATCCAAGCAGGACAGCAGTGACACTGTTGAAGCTGGCAAGGTCTGTGCCCAGGATCCGCTCGTCAACTCGCAGGTTGAGGCTGGTTCCAAGGTCACCTACACCGTTTCGACGGGCAAGAAGAAGGAAAACGTCCTTGTGCCGAGCGTTTTGGGTATCGGCGAGGTTGATGCCGTGTCGGCCCTCGAAGGCCGCGGGTTGAGCGTGTCGGTCACGTACGAGTCATCTACCAGCGCTGCTCAGGGCGAGGTCATCAGCCAGAGCATTTCTGGTGGTACCGAGGTGGCCAAGGGTTCAAGCATCACGATTACGGTTGCTGTTTCGCCCTATCCCTCCGAGCCCACAACGCCCGACACTCCAAGCGGTGGAGACACGACCGGCGGTGATAACACCGGCGGAGGAGATGCAACTGGCGGCGGCGAGGGCGAGGCGTCCACCACGCAATAGCGTTGCGTTAGGCGTGCCTGGCACGCTGTCTCAAATCATCGACAATCGATATCCTTTGGCCACCTTTTGAGACAGGGTGCCAGGCACGTTGTCTCTCATTGACGTTTCGTCAATTCTGTTCATTGACCCCGTGTCGACCAGAGCGATAGCCTAATACGCGAATCGGGAGATGGGGAGACGCGCCATGAATCCAGACGACGCAACGGTCAATCGCAGTGACGCGCGCAGGGCGCAGATTATCGCCGCAGCCCGCGACCTCTACGAGGAGCGCGGCCTCTCCCACACGACCGTGAAGGACATCACCGAGCGTGTGGGTGTCACGCGGACGCTCTTCTATCACTACTTTCCCGACAAGGACGCCGTCACGTCTGCCGTCATAGACGACTACACCCAGGACTACATTGAGGCGCTCGCGCACTGGAACGACGGTCGAATCGAAGGCGACATCGACCATGCGCTCAGCACCATCGTCAAGCTGCTACGCATCGGCCTGTTCGAGGACGACACCTTCCATATCGCCCTGTCCTCGCGCGAAAACGCCGCGCTTTACCTCGAGTTCGTGAATCGTGTCGCGGACGAGACGACGCGCTACATCATAGACACCACCGTCCGTGACTATGCGGACCTCCACGACGTGCGGATTGACCACCTGTACGAGACGTTTTACGTGCTCATATTGGGTGTCATCGGATATCTACGCAAGCATCCGGATGCCGACGATGCCGTCATCGCCGACGTAATTGCGCAGACGCTCCACATGGATAGGCCATAGACAAGGAGGATGAGAAATGCTGTTTGACGTATACGGGGCAAACGCCCCATTTCAATGGATGGGGCTCATCATGGTGCTGGTAGCCCTCATCCTGCTCAACGAGTTTGCCAGACGTTCCAAGTTCGGCGGTTGCTTTATGTTCTTCGGCGTGTGCGGCGCGATGACCATCTATTGCATTGCCGTCGAGGTCGGTGCCGCAATGGGCGCCGAGTGGGCGCTCAACAACCCCACGTACACCACCATGGGCGGCTGGTTCCACTACGCCAAGGTGTACGCAGCGACCGCGGGCTGCATCGGCTTCATGATGCTCAAGTACAGCTGGGGAAAGATCGGTCGCTCGCACTGGTTCAAGGCGTTCCCGTTCGTGATCGTGGCCATCAACATCCTGATCGCGGTCGCGAGCGACTTCGAGAGCGCCATCGTCGCCTGGGATTCGAGCTTCGTCACCGACGAGGGCGTCCTGCTCAACGGCGGCTGGCATAACGTGCTCAACGGCTGCGCCGGCTTGCTAAACATCCTGTGCATGACCGGCTGGTTCGGCATCTACATTTCCAAGAAGCGCCAGGACATGCTGTGGCCGGACATGACGTGGGTGTTCATCATCGCGTATGACCTATGGAACTTCTGCTACACCTACAACTGCCTGCCCACCCACTCCTGGTACTGCGGCATCGCATTGCTGCTAGCTCCGACGATTGCGGGCCTGATGTGGAACAAGGGTGGTTGGATCCAGAACCGCGCGTTCACGCTCTCGATGTGGTGCATGTTCTGCCAGATGGTGCCGATGTTCGCCAACGACTCCATCTTCGCGGTGCAGTCCGTGAACGACCCGGCCGTCAATACCGTGGTCGCCTCCATCGCGCTCATCGCCAACATCCTGGCGCTCGGTTACATCATCTACCGCTCCAAGAAGCTTGGCGTCAACCCGTACAAGCAGGAGGTCTTCGTAGGAACGAAGGACTTCAAGCAAGCCATGGCGCGTCGTGCCGACACCGCCTACCTGCTCGAGACCGAGCCCAAAAGCGCGACTCCTGCGGAAATCGCCGAGATGGTTGCCTACAACGAGCTGCCTGTAAATGGCGAGGTCGGTTTTGTGTACGTTGCCAAGAATGCTGACGAAATCGATGTCGAGGTCGATACCATCAAGCGCGAGTAACTCGGGCTCGTGACTTGCGTGACGCAAGAGAAGCCGCCCCATCGGGCGGCTTCTCTGTGCCTGGCACGCTGTCTCAAATCATCGACAATCGATGCCTTTTGGCTACCTTTTGAGACTGCGTGCCAGGCACGTTACTCTAGAAGTCCTTGAAGGTCTCGCGGAAGACCTTGTCGGCGTAGGCTTCGACTTTCTTGTCGTAGACATCGTAGAGTTTGAGGAACTCTTCGCCGTCCTCGGTGAGTTTGGAGCCACGGGCGCCATAGCGCTCGATGAGCTGGAAGCCGAGGCCCTCTTCGACCTTCTTGATCATGCTCCACGCCTTGCTATAGGCCATGTGAAGGTTCTTGGCCGTCTTGTTCAACGAACCGTTCTCTTCGATCCCGTGGAGAAGGGTCGCCGCGCCTTTTCCAAATGTCGGACCTTTGCGATCCTCGGTAGCACTAACCATGAGTTTGACTTGTGCGTGCAGATTTTTCTTATCGGCCATGATGAATCCTCTCGGTAAGCTGTCCTGTAGATTCGCACTGATGAATTGCCCGATAAATACCTTTAACGCTATCTACATGGATAACAAGATTTTTATCGGATTTCAAGATTAAGCTGAGCAAAGGCTATTTGCGGTGGCGAACGGTTAACCCTTCATACGCTCGTGTTTATCCTATGAAATCGGTAACCGCATCTTCGATTGCCGTCACGTCTCCGTCGATCACCGTCGTGAAGCGGATTGCCTTGTCGTCGAGCTCATCGAGCTGCGGCGGAATGGGGCAGACGCGCGTCATCTCATACACCTTGCGGTTGAGCTGCACATCGGTAAGCTCCTCCACGTCAGCGGGAAGCGGCTCGTCTGCCGGGATACCGGCTAGTCCCCGATACACGTTGCTGCCGAACTTCGCCCAGTTGGCCGTCGAGGCAATGAGCATGGGGTTGTCGCCCTTTTGCTGTTCGGCGACCTTCCATGCGACAGCCGTGTGCGGATCGAGCAGGTAGTCATGTTGCTCGAAGACGTCATGAATGATCTGCAGGCACGTGTCGCTGTCGACTGAACCCGCGCGGTAATTCTGCTGGAGCGCGGCGAAGGTCTCCTCGTCAAGCTCGAAGCGGCGCTTCTCACGCAGGTCATCCATCCATCCCTGGATGGCTGCGGCATTACGCCCCGTGAGCTCGAAGAGCTGGCGCTCGAGATTGCTCGAGACGAGAATGTCCATCGAAGGTGAGGGCGTGAGCATGAAGGGCCGGTCGCTGATATCGTAAACGCCCGTCTCGATGAAGTCGGCGAGCACGCGATTGGCGTTGCTCGCGCAGACGATGTGGTCGATGGGCACGCCGAGCTGCTTGGCATACCAGCAGGCGAGAATATTGCCGAAGTTGCCCGTGGGAACCGTCACGTCAATGGGGTCACCGGCGGCCACAACGCCGTCCTTGACCATCATGGAATATGCGCTGATGTAGTACACGACCTGCGGCAGCAGGCGGCCCCAGTTGATCGAGTTGGCCGAGGACAATGCGATATTGCGTGTGTCGAGCAAGTGCGCGTTGAAGGTCGCATCGTCGAACATGCGCTTGACGCTCGTCTGGCAATCATCGAAGTTGCCGCGTACGCCATAGACGCAGACGTTGTCGCCCTCTTGCGTGGCCATCTGCTTGAACTGGATATCGCTCACGCCACCGTCTGGATAGAAGACGACAATGGAGATATGGTCGCGGTCTGCAAAACCCTGCAAGGCCGCCTTGCCGGTATCACCGCTCGTTGCCACGGCGATGAGATAATCGTTATCCGCACCGCCCGCAGCACGATGCTTGTCAACGCATGCCGAGAAGAACACCGGCAGACACTGGAGCGCCATGTCCTTGAAGGCGCACGTGGGGCCATGCCACAACTCGAGCACATGCATGCCATCGGCAACGGTGACGACCGGGCAGATGTCCGGCGTGTCGAAGTTCTCGTTATACGCATGTTGCATGAGCTCGTTGAGCTCCGTATCGCCAAAGTCAACGCCGAAGCGCTCATACACGAACGCCGCCCGCTCGGCATAGGGCATGTCGGCGAGCGAGACGATCTCGTCGAGCGTCATCGAAGGCAGCTTCTCGGGAACGAAAAGGCCTCCTCCCGAGGCAATCCCCTTCAGAAGCGCCTCACTAAAGGTCAAGGGTTCCTGTGTGTTACCACGCGTGTCGATATAGCGAATTTCCATGCGAAACTCCAAGGTAAGGTGAACGTGCGATAGATGGTACCATGTATCGAACTGCGCCGAGCACACGACTCGGCACGCAAACGCTATCGGAAAGCCTGACGAGAAGGCGCAGACGAGGAGATACGACATGCCAGTTAAGTTGCTCATGGGAAACGAGGCCCTCGGGCTCGGCGCTATGCACGCGGGCGTCAACTTCGTGAGCGGGTATCCTGGCACGCCCTCGACCGAGGTGCTTGAGACCATCGCCAAGCACAACGATGGCTCCATCCATGTCGAGTGGTCTACCAACGAGAAAGCCGCCCTCGAAGCTGCCGCGGGAGCGGCCTATGCCGGCGCACGGGCCCTCGTCACGATGAAACAGGTCGGTCTCAACGTCGCGAGCGATCCGCTCATGACGCTCTCGTACATCGGCGTCGAGGGTGGGCTCGTCATCGTCGTGGCTGATGATCCCGGCCCCATCTCGAGTCAGACCGAGCAGGACACACGCAATTTTGCGCAGTTTGCCAAGGTGCCGATCTTCGACCCGGCGAGCCCCGGCGAGGCGTACGGCATGATCCAGGATGCCTTCGAGCTCTCCGAGCGCCACCATACGCCCGTTATCGTGCGCCCGACCACGCGCGTAAGCCACGCCTGCGGCACCGTCAAGACGCGTGGCGGCGTAGCCGATTGCGGGGCAGAGTTCGCAAATCCCACGCGAGATGACGATGATGCCGCCTGGGAGCGGCATGTCCCGAGCGGCTTTGTGAAGGACACGCAGCGCTGGGTCGTTTTCCCGCGCACGAGCTTTCTGAACCATGGCAAGGTCGAGGAGCGCGCGGCGGCCATTGCCGATGAGCTCTCCTTCGGCTATCGCCCCAACCGTATCGAGATCTCCGGCATGTCACGTGAGGAGGCGACTCATGCATTCGAGCAGCGTGGCGAGTCGCGCTTCGCGCTCGGCATCGCCTGCGGTGGCGTTTCGTATCATTACGTCATGGAAGCCCTCGAGATGTGCGGACTCGAGCTGCCTGTCCTCAAAATCGGGACGCCCTATCCCTTCCCCGCCAAACTCGCGACCGAGTTTCTCGAGGCGGTTGACGAGGTCATCTGTGTCGAGGAGCTCGATCCCGTCATCGAGCGCGAGCTCAACTTCCTCTGTGGGTTCGAGTTCTTGCCCAACACCATCCATGGCAAGCTCGATGGCTACTTTGGCTATGCAGGCGAGCAGAGCGTCGAGGCCATTTGCGACGTGCTCGCGGATTTTGTCGACGGGATGTGCCAGGGGGTCAGACCCCCTGGCACATTGGCGTGTGCCAGGGGGTCAGACCCCCTGGCACATCCCGTCGACAAACCTGATCTCCCACCGCGACCCTCCCGTGTTATGCGCGGGTTGCCCGCATCGCGCAAGCTTCTATGCCGTCAAACGTGCCGTGGGCAAACGCAAGGCCGTCTTCTGCGGTGACATCGGGTGCTACACGCTCGGCAATGCCGCACCGCTCGACATGGTCGACACATGCCTGTGCATGGGCGGTGGCATCACCGTCGCGCAGGGTATCGAGACGGCTGACCCTGGCACGCTCGCGTTTGGCTTCGTGGGCGATTCGACCTTCTTTGCCAGCGGCATCACGGGCGTCGTCAACGCCGTCTACAACCAGCACGATATGATCGTGTGTATACTCGACAACTCGACGACGGCCATGACCGGCCAGCAGCCGCATCCGGGCACAGGCCACACGATGATGGGCAACGACGTGCCCGCGCTCAGCATCCCGCGCATTCTCGAAGCGCTCGATGTCGAGTGCGCAATCGTCGATCCGCTCGACTTCGAGGCTGCCGTGCAGACGGTGCGCGATGCCATCGACAAGACGGGCGTGCGTGCCATCATCTTCAAGTCGCCCTGCATCTATCTCGAGCCGCCACGGCATCCAGCCGTTGAGCTTGACCTCGATGCCTGCATTGACTGCCGCGTCTGCATCAAGCAGCTTGGCTGTCCTGCTCTCGTGGTCGAGGATGGCCACGTGGCCGTGGATGCATCGCTGTGCTACGGTTGCGAGCTCTGCTGCAAGATATGCCCCACTGACGCGCTGCGGGAAGGGGGACGCGATGAGTAGACGTTCCGGACTTAACTGCGTCATCTGTGGCGTGGGCGGACAGGGCAATGTGCTTGCCTCGCGCCTCATTGCGCAGGTGCTGCTCGCCCGTGACGAGCACGTAAAGACCGCAGAGACCATTGGCATGGCACAGCGCGGCGGCTCAGTCGCAAGTCACGTGCGTGGTGGTCATCCGCAATCCCCGCTCGTGCCCAAGGGCTGCGCCGACTGCCTCATCGCCTTCGAGCCTGGCGAGGCTGTGCGCTGTATCGACTACCTTGCGCCTGGCGCCACCATCGTCGTAAACACGCAGGCAACTCAACCTCCGGTAGCGGCCCTGCAAGGCATCGACTACGACGGGTCCGAGGCACTTGCATACCTGCGTTCGCTGCCCGATGCCACGCTCATCGAAGTCGATGGAACCTCCATCTGCGATCAGGTCGGATCGGCAAAGGTGCTCAACATCGCGCTGCTCACCGCGGCTGTCAAAAGCGGTGCGCTCGGCATTACGCGTGATGAGCTTGAAGCCGCTATACGCGCTCGCGTGAAGCCTCGCTTTCACGAGATAAATCTGCGTGCCATCGCCCTCGTCTTCGGGGACTAAGCGCGCTTCGTTCATTACTTTTTGTTGAGTTTCTTCACGAGACTGCTCGTCTCGCGGGCGATGCGCACTTCTTCGTCGGTGGTCACGACGCAGATCTTGATGGGGCTGTCATCAATCGAGATGATGCGATTGACGCCTATCTGGCCCGTCACGTGATTGCGGTCCTTATCGAGAATTATGCCCATGTGCGCCAGCCCGTCGAAGATGCGCTCGCGCAACTCGGCCGAGTTCTCGCCAATGCCTGCAGTCATGACGACGGCGTCTGTTCGCGTCATCGCGGCGTAGAAGCCGCCGATGGCCTTCTGCACCCGGTACACGTACATGTCGATTGCGAGCTCTGCCTGCTCGTTGCCATCCTGTGCCGCCTCCAGCACGTCGCGCATGTCGCTGGATAGGCCCGACACGCCCAGGATGCCGCTTTCGCGGTTGAGGATGGCATCCATCTCGTCAAAGCTGATGCCCTCGCGACGCATGATGTAGGTGATGATGGCCGGGTCGATGGAGCCCGTGCGCGTGCCCATCATGAGGCCTTCGAGTGGCGTGAAGCCCATGGTGGTGTCGATGGACTTGCCATGGTTCACGGCCGTGATGGAGCCGCCGTTTCCCAGATGACAGGTGATGAGGCCAAGGTCCTTGAGCGGACGTCCGAGAAGGGCGGCTGCCTGCTTCGCTGCATAGCGATGGCTCGTGCCGTGGGCGCCGTAGCGACGGATGCGATAATCCTCGTAGTAGCGCATGGGCAATGGGTACATGTAGGCCTTCGGAGGCATCGTGGTGTGAAATGCGGTGTCGAACACGGCGACCTCCGGCGTGTCCGGCATCATCTTGCGCATCATGTCGATGCAAGCATCTGCGGGCGGGTTATGGAGCGGCGCCAACTCCTCGCATGCCTCGAGCTTTGCCCGTGCGTCGTCATCGATGAGCGTGGCCTTGCTGAAGTACTCGCCACCCGCGACGACGCGATTTCCGATTGCATCGATCTGGTCGAGGCTGCTGATGGGACTTTTGGGGTCCTGCACCAGTATGTCCAACAGCTCCTTGAGGCATTCCGGCACCGTAAGACCCGCCACGTCGTAGGAGGTCTTGGCAAAGTCGGGCGCGAACGAGACGTTCATGAACGCTTCGGGCGAGCCAACCTTTTCCGCGAGGCACCTCATGAGCGACAACTTGTTATTTGTGTCGATGAGCTGGCTTTTCAAACTGGAGCTTCCGGCGTTTACGACCAGTACGAGCATTGTGTCCTCCTTGTGACCGTGTTCGACCATTATAGATGAGGCGCTTACCGGCGGAATGAGACAGTTACTCAGAGACGTTGTCTCATTAACCAGACAAAAGTGCCCCGGCGACTTTTGTCTCATTTGATGCGGGCTACTTCTCACCCTCTCATCTCACCCCCAAGTCCATTCCCTGCGGGTCATGACCACCCCATACGCGCTTTCTAGACTTTCTGTATCGGCGGGCACTCGTCAGCTCGTCGGTTTCAAAACCAACTGAGAGAAGGAGAAAGGCGGTCATTCATGGAAGAAATGAAAGCTGCCCCGGTTGTGAAACTGGATACGCTCTCCGACGTCAACGACATCGGAAAGCCCTGGCGCTATGAGGAAGACGGTCTCACCGTCACGCGCCTGTCCCCGTGGTCGGCTCCGGGATGCCATCCCACCGGTTGCGGCCTGAAGATCTACACCGACGGCAAGGACCGTGTGGTCAAGGTTGAGGGCGATGAGAACCATCCCATCACGCAGGGTCGCCTCTGCGTACGCTGTCTCACGCTTATGGACTACATGTACAATCCCTCCCGCATCATCTATCCGATGAAGCGTGACCCCGAGAAGCGCGGCGACGCCGATGCATGGGAGCGCTGCACCTGGGATGAGGCCGTGGCCATCATCAAGGAGAACTACGACCGCATCACCAAGCAGTACGGTCGCGAGAGCTGCGTGTGCTTCACCGGCACCGGTCGTGAGGGTGGCACCTTCAACCCCTATGGCTCGGTTATGCTCGGCACGCCCAACTACTGCTACACGCAGTCGGGTTATGCCTGCTACATCCCGCGCCTGGCTGCTTCGAGCTATATCATCGGCTCGGCCTATCCCGAAATCGACTATGCCTGCGCCTTGCCTGGCCGTTTCGATGACCCGGCCTACGAGCTGCCGGAGTGCCTCATCATGTGGGGCAAGATGCCGCTGTCGTCCAATGGCGACGGCCTCTTCGGCCATGCCGTCATCGACATGATGCGTCGTGGCACTCGCCTCATCATGGTCGACCCGCGCATGAACTGGCTCGCGAGCCGTGCCGACATCCACCTGCGCCTGCGCGCCGGCACCGACACTGCACTCGCCATGGCGATGCTTTCGGTCATCATCAATGAGGGTCTCTACGATGCTGAGTACGTCGAGTACTGGTGCTACGGCTTCGACGAGCTCAAGGCTCGTATCAACGATCCCGAGAAGGGTATGACGCCTGCCAAGGCCGCCGAGATTTGCGGTATTCCCGAGGAGAAGATCGTGGAGGCGTCGCGCATGTACGCGCAGGCCAAGCCCGCATGCATCTCCTGGGGCCTCGCCATCGACCAGAAGGCCAACGGCATGCAGGCCGGCCAGTGCATCCTCGACCTCATGGCCATCACCGGCAACGTCGACGTGCCCGGCGGCAACGTCCTCGGTGACGTGACCTCCGGCCTCAACGAAGTCGGCTTCGGCTTCGAGAAGGGCGTCGGCGACCTCGTCGGCGAGATGATCGGCCTGGCGGAATACCCGGCGTACTGCAACCTCATCATGAACGCGCACGCCGACCTCATGCTCCAGACTCTCGAGACGGGTGAGCCCTATCCCATCAAGTTCGGCATGTACTGCGGTAACAACCTCATGTCGTGTACCTCTGCCGAGCCCAAGCGCTGGCATGACGCCATCCTCAAGTCGCTCGAGTTCTGCTTCACCATCGACACCTTCATGACGCCGTCGGCGCAGGCATCGTGCGATGTGTTCTTGCCGCTGGCCGCGTCGGCCGAGCGCGAGGGCACGACCTTCACGCACTACGGCGCATCAATGGGCATCAAGGGCTTCTCGCAGGCGGCTACCCGCACGGGCGAGGCGCTCACCGACGCCGAGGCATGCTTCAAGCTCGGCAAGGCGCTCAATCCGCAGTGGTGGACCGACTACGACACCGTCGAGGACTTCATCAACCACCTGCGTCTGTCCAACAAGTTCAAGTTCCGCGAGGTCGCGCCTGCCGTGTACGTGCAGGACGAGGTGACGTATCGCAAGAACGAGTGCGGCAAGCTGCGTGCTGATGGCAAGGTGGGCTTCAATACGCCGACCGGCCGCATCGAGCTCTACTCCACCATCTTCCAGCAGTTCGATGATGACCCGCTGCCCTACTACGACGAGCCGCAGTATAGCCCGCGCAACACGCCGGAGCTTCTGGAGGAGTATCCCTTCGTGCTCACGACCGGTGCGCGTCCGTACGCCTTCTTCCACTCCGAGAATCGCCAGATTCCGTTCTGCCGCGAGCTCAACCCCGACCCCATCGTCGAGGTCAACCCCAAGACGGCCAAGAAGCTTGGCATCGCGGACGGCCAGTGGTGCGAGATTTGGAACCAGTTCGGCAGCTGCAAGCAGAAGGCCAAGGTCACCGAAACAGTCGACGAGAATACCATCCACTGCCAGCATGCCTGGTGGTTCCCCGAGGAAGACGGCAGCGAGCCCAATCTCTACGGTAACTGGCGTAGCAACGTCAACAACCTCGTGCCCAACTTCCACTTTGGCAAGCTTGGCTTCGGCGCGCCGTTCAAGTGCCTGCTGTGCAACATCAAGCCGATTGAAGAGTGCCTCGACACCGACATGAACGAGGTCTGGACGAAGTTCAAGAGGGAGGACCAATAATGAGCAAGGAAGCATACGGACTCCTCATCGATTACGAGTACTGCTCCGGCTGCCAAAGCTGCGAGGTGACCTGCAAGGAGACCCACAACTATCCCGTGGGCAAGTGGGGCATCCGCGTGCTCGAGGAAGGACCGTGGGAGATCGAGGATGGCACTGGCGTGTTCGACTACAACTACGTGCCCGTTCCCACCGACCTGTGCGACCTCTGCGTCGCGCGTACCTCGAAGGGCCGCGAGCCGGCCTGCGTGCACCACTGCCTAGCCAACGTCATCACCTATGGTCCCATTGTGGAACTTGCCGAGAAGATGACCGAGAAGAGCAAGCAGGTGCTGTGGTTCCCGCAGTACAAGCCGCTCACCGCTAAGGGCAAGTTCGTGCCCACGAAGAAGAGCAACTCCGAGGGCCTGGATGGTGCCAAGGTCGAGGTCGAGGCCAACGAGAGCTGGTCGACTGCCGCGCATCGTCGCAGCGACGACGACCACTTCGAGATGGGTCTCGTGGAGTAAGCTCTTTGCAATGACTCCTGGACGGGCGGCAATCCCACCGCCCGTCCTCAATCCCTCCTCTAGGGCGGTCTCCAGCCATGACCGCCCTAATCCATTTGCTGGCGATGTCTTCGAAGGAGTGACCATGAAGAACAACAGTCGATTTGGCCAAGCCGCATTCGTCCACTATCGCGGTGGTGTCGAGGGCGAGGAGCCCTTCGATGACCACTCTGCGGGTGAGCCGGTCAAGATTATTCTGGGCGCGGGAGCGGTCATTCCGGGCATCGAGGACGTGCTGAGCGAGATGGAAGTGGGCGAGGAGCGTACCGTTACCGTACCGCCCGAGGAGGCCTACGGCCGCCATGACCCCGATGGCGTGCAGGTCTATCCGCGCACGATGTTTCCGTTTGGCGATGAGCTCGAAGTGGGCAGCGCCTTCAAGTGGACGAACCCCGCTTCCGGCATGCCGATTCCGGTGCGCGTGATTGAGGCGACCGACTCGACCGTGAAAGTCGATTTCAACCATCCGCTTGCCGAGAAGACGCTAGTATACTGGCTGAAACTGGAAGACCTGGTTGGCTAGAATCGCCAGATGCAGCCATGAACTGCTTTCCATGCAAGGGGCCGGGGTGCAACGGGTGCGGCAAGTTTGACCGGACGTTCAACATGACACGCGCCGGGAATGCGTTTCGCTGCCCCGTGTGCCAGGGCATGATAGACGCCGACTCGGGCACATGCACGAGCTGCGGGTATGTTGCGTACGCACCGCCAGGCCAACGCGGAGGATCGAGGGGTTCCAATGGACACGATGAAGTCCCAGAATCAGATCGCGGAGCATGCTGATCGGGCGCGGGATCTTCCGTTCCTGAAGAAGAAGTTCCAGCCTCCCCGCATGAAGGGCAAATACGCCCTCATTCCTGAGGAGCGTATCACGCCGCTCATCATGGACTTGGGCACCTGGGACATCTGCCTCGTCGCTTCCCCCGCCGGTACGGGCAAGACGGCCCTGCTATCCCAATGGTATGACGAGCTTTCTCAGCGCGAGGGATGCGTGGTCTTCTGGGTGAGCCTCGATGCCAACGACGCGTCACCGCTGCGTTTCATGCGCGCCCTTGCCGAAGCATTCTCTGCGTTCGACACGTGTTTTAGTGAGCAGGCGGCCTCGCTGAGCGATCCGTCGAATGCCGAAGCCCTCGCCATCACGCTCATCAACTGCGGTGACGCGGCGTTCGAAGACGTCGAGCACGCTGTCATCATACTCGACGGATACGAGCAAGCCGCATCGCCTGAGCTATCTGAGGCAATCGCCTACGTTAATCGATATGTTGCGGACAACGTGCACCTCATCGTCGCGGGAACATACATCCCTTCGGCTTTGTCCGACCTCGCCCTCGAGTGCGAGGTTCTCGAGTTTGGCACGGAAGACACGCGCTGGGACGAGCAGCGCCTGGCTCTGCTGAGAAAGCAGCTTGGTTTGACGGCGGACGATATCGATGCCATTGGCTCGTATGACCTCGCGCAGACGCCCCTCGGCCTCTCCTTCATCCGCTACGCGCTTGACCGGCAGACCGCCGCGAAGCCTGCATCAGAGATTCTGCGCGCATGCTGCAAGCGTTTCTTCGAACGCGAACTCGTGGAACGCGTGTCTGCCGAGGATATGGAACTCCTGCTCTGCGCGTCGCTCACGGATACGGCGAATGCCGAGCTTTGCGACTTGCTTTTGGAATCGCAGGATGCGGCATCGAGGCTTGCGGATTTGGAGCGCAAGAACCTCTTCGTAGCCGCCACGCCCGAGCCCAATACCTGGGAGCTGTCACCGCAGCTGCGCGCGTACCTGCGCGACCTGCTGCTATCACGGGAACTATCATGGCTCCAGAAGCTCGCGATGAAGGCGAGCAACTGGTATCGCGATCATGGCGACATGCCCCGTCACGGCAAGTACCTGGCGATGGGCACGGACCCGTTCTATCTCGAGGGCACCGTCGAGGGCTCGACGGGCCTGAAGCGTCCTGATTCGGGAAATGAATCGCTCTACGGGTACTTGCTTTCGCGAGATGCCGCGGACTTCATGGAAGAGCCGTACCTGGCGTGGGTTGCCGTCTGGAGCTGCATCTCTGCGGGTGATGTGCAGCAAGCGCGGCGATGGCTCGACCAGGCGCACGTGATTGAGGGTGACACCACGAGCGATAAGCCCTACCGCTTTGCCGATGCGCTGTGCGTGGCACTCGAAGGCGACAGCGCCCGTTCGCTCGAAATCATCCAGCCGCTTCTGGATGAAGAGGAGGCGCTTCCGCTCGCGTTCAACTGCCTGCTCAATCATATGGCTGGCGAGAATCTCGAGCGCTTGGGGCGGGTGCGCGAGGGGCGCGACATGTACCTCAAGGCCTATTCGCTTGCCGAGCACTGCGATACCCCGTTCTACCAGCTCTTCGACCTCAACCTGCTCGCCCAGCATTACTTCTACATCGGCGATTTCGAGGAGGCGGAAAAGACCATCAAGCGAGGCCTTACCTTATGCGAAGAGGGAACGCCGCTGTACGGAGCGCTGCTCGCCGTGCGTGCGTCCATACTCATCGAGCGCCATGAGCTCGAAGCTGCGCAGGAATGTCTCGAGGAGGCGCTTGCCTGCGTTTCCACGGACACCAATCTCGACATGTACGTGGATGTGCAGATGGCACGCGCTCGTCTGCGCCGCGTGGGAGGTAATCGAATTGCCGCGCTCGAGATCGCGTCGGATACGGTGGATGCTATGGAGGGCAAACGTGTTCCGCGCAACATGGACATGCGCGCTTATGCTCTCAAAGCTGCCCTGGCTGCCGAGCTCGACGAGATGTCGGCAGCGCGTTCTTGCGAAGCCATCATTGACGCCTTCATGGATGATGCCGATGTGTTCCGTTCCATCAATTGCGCCTTCGCGAAAGCCCGCATGCTCTGGCATGAGGGTCGACGCGAGGAATGCCTCGAGCTCCTCGAGCGCAAGCGCCCGGTGATTGACGAGACGGGCAGCATCTACTTTGCCACACAGCTCGCGGTGCTCTGTGCGTCCTATCACGCCGAGATGGGGCACGATGCACGTGCCATGGTCGAGCTGAGCCGTTCCGTCGAACTCGCCATGCACGGCGGTTTCAAAAGTGTGTTCCTCGAGGGACGCACCTGCATGCATGAGCTACTCTTGCAGCTCGCGACTTCGCGCAAGAGCTCCTATGCCGTTCGCAACCACGCTAAGTCTGTGCTGCTGCTCTTCGATACGGAAGAGGAGATCAAAGACAAGATGGCCTTCCGGGAGGGCGCCGTGCAGGGCTATTACTCGCTTACCGAGCGCGAGCGCGAGATTCTCCAGAGGCTCAACTCCGGCATGACGCGTTCCGAGATAGCGCTTTCGTTCAACGTCTCGCAAAACACCGTCAAGACGCACCTCAAGAACATTTACTCGAAGCTCGGGGTACACACGCGTTCGGAAGCCTACCGGGCAAGCTCGAATGCGGGTGATGTCGAAAGCTCAGGCGTTGAGTAGCTGCCATCGGGCATTTCTTCGCATAACCCACGTCTGCGTCTCACCCTCTTCACCCCATAAAAACCCCTTGCGTGGGTCTACTTCGCGCATGCATTCCTCTTTAGATTGAAAGCAGGGTTCCGGGCGTATGTCCGGGCAGCCAAGAGGGATGCGGATTGGCAGGCGCAAGGGGCGCCATGACGAGTGTCGATTGCGGACGTCTTGGTCAGCTTCCATCGTTCATTCGTGAGGGGAGATACGGAATGGAAGAGGCTATTCAAACGACGAAGAAGGGGAACATGAAAGGTGGCCGCGCCTGGGCCGTCGTGTTCGTCGTCTTCATGGCGGGCTTCTGCATGCCCGCTAACATGGGCGAGACCATGTGGGTCGCGCCACTTGTCATGCAGGCATACGGCTTTGGCCCGGACATCCTTGGTTGGGTCAACGGCGTGTTCTACATTCTCGGTGCGGTCATCGCATTCCCGGCGGCATCGTTCGTGCGCCGTCTGGGCATTCGCTGGTCGGTGACCATTGCACTTGCTTGCGGCATCATCGGTAACATCATCGGCATTCTCGCTGGCGATGTCGCCGTGCTCATGGTGTCGCGCATCATCCAGGGTGCCGGCTTCGGCCTCATGGGCGTCATCGGCGTCACGGCCATCACTCCGTGGTTCCCCAAGGAGCGCCGTGGTCTGCCGCTCGGCATCTGGGGCGCGTGGGTCGCGACGGCAAACGCCATCACGCCGATTATCGACGGTGCCGTTGCTGAGGCGACGGGTACCTTCATCAGCGTGTGGTGGATGCTCCTCGTCCTCGACATCGTCGTGCTCGCGACCTTCCTCATCGTGTATCGCGATCCGAGCGATCCCTACATCGACGAGGCGGAGAAGTCCGGCGAGGTATCCTTCAACTACAAGGAGCTCTTCAGCAACAAGGTCGTCTGGGTTCTTGCCTTCGTGTTCTTCATCGAGGAGGGTGCCTTCATCGCAAGCCAGGGCTTCCTGTCGGCTTACGTTATGGAGAATCTCAACGCGCCACTCATCGTGGGCACGGGTCTCGTGAGCGCGGGTGCGTTCTGGGGCATGTGCTTCAGCCCGATCGCCGGCAAGATTTCCGACGCCATCAAGTCGCGTCGCAAGGTGCTTATCTTCTGCATGGTGAGTGCCGTAATCTTCGGTGCGATGGTCTTCTCCATCACCGACCTGTACGTGTACATCATCGTCATCATCTTGAACGGCTTTACCGGTGGCGGCGTCGCGGCCATGCTCTGGGCTTCTTGTTCCGAGGTCGTGCCCTCGCACCTCATCTCCGGCGCGACGGCGGCCCTCGCCTGCGCGCAGAGCATCGGCATGTTCCTTGGCTCGATGTTCATGGGCAACGTCATCGCGGCCGTCGGTTACACGATGGCAGGCTGGTACGTGCTCGTGCCGTGCTTCACGCTCGGCCTACTCGCCGTCATCTTCGGTCTGCGCGGTAAGCTCAAGTAAGGTTACGCGAAGCGAAAACGAGAATGAGACAGCGAGTGCGAGCGCTTGTCTCATTCGGCAGGTCAGCGCCCTCGGGTTTCCGAGGGCGCTGTTGTTTCATGTGCTATTCGATAAGGCAAAAGGTGCCGGGCACGTCTTGTCTTGTTCCGCAGGTCAACGCCTTCGGGTTTCCCGAGGCGCTTTGCGCCGGGTCGTCTATACTCTGAAAAACCCAAACCCTTGGAGGACCCATGAAACCAAGCGAGCGCTTCTACAACCTGGCGATGCCCGTGTGGCAAACCTACTTCGACCATCCCTTCGTGAAGGGAATCGGCGATGGCACGCTCGAAAAGGACAAGTTTCGCTACTACATGATCCAGGACCACAAGTACCTCATGCAATACGCGAAGGTCTTTGCGCTTGGCCTAGTCAAGGCTACCGATGAGGGCGACATGCGCATGTACTCAGACCTCATCAGGGCAACGCTCGACACTGAGAATGCCGTGCACCAGGCATACCTGAAGGAGCTCGATGTCACGCCCGAGGCGATTGCCGCAACGCCCATGGCGCTCAACAACAAGTCATACACGGACTACATGATTGCCCAGGTGTCAAAGGGCGGCTTGCCCGAGATTGCGGTGGCGGTGCTTGCCTGCTCGTGGAGCTATAAGGTCATCGGCGATCACCTGAGCGAGATGAACACACGCGAAGGCAACTCGTTTTACACGCGCTGGATTGACATGTACTCCTCACCCGAATACCGCCAGGCCAACGACGACATGATTGCGCTCGTCGATAGATATTGCAGCGGTCTGAGCGAGGAACGTCTCAAGCACCTCGATGACATACTGCTTGATTGTATCTATTACGAATATCAGTTCTGGGATATGGCGTGGTCGAAGGGCGAGACGTATACGCCTGTCCCGCATGCAGAGTCCCGCTAGCACCCGAGAAAGGACAGCCATGACTCAGTACCTTGCAGCGAATAGGCGCACGATTGACCCGCTCGAGCACGCATCGGATATCGTGCCGAAAATCGCGAAGGACCTGCTCCTTACCACAAAGGCGAACGAGCGCGTCAACACGATGACCATAGGCTGGGGAGCGCTTGGTGCCGTGTGGGGCCGTCCGGCATTCACGGCCTACATTCGCACGGGTCGCTTCACACACGAATTGCTCGATGTGAACGACGAGTTCACCATCAACGTGCCCGACGCGCAGACCGCGCGTGCAATCCTCGGCACCGCAGGTTCCACGAGCGGCCGTACGATGGACAAGATTGCCGAACTCGGCCTTACGCTCGTCGAGCCCGAGGTCGTGAGCGTGCCCGGCATCAAGGAGCTCCCGCTCACGCTCGAATGTCGCACGATATATCGCCAGGACCAGGTGCAGGCCGCCATCGCCGAGCCATATCGCACGCAGTTCTACCCGCAAGATGTTGACAGCTCGAGCTGCGGGGCGAACCGCGATTCACACACGATGTTCATCGGCGAAATCGTCGCCGCCTACGTCATCGAATAGGCAGACAAGAAAAATGTGACAGGTGCCTGGCACCTGTCACATTTTGCAGAGTGGGACAAGCGTCCCGGAGACGTTTGTCCCACGTACGCGAAATTAGCCACGCTGCTTCTTGCGCAGGTACTCGAATGTCATGATGGGATGGCGGAAGGCCATGCGCGGAGCGGCATAGCGCATGATGGTCTTGATGCGCGCCTGCGCCTCGCCGCGCTGGCAATGCGTCTCGCAATCTTGACAGTTGCCCTCATGTCCATGGGGGCACGAGGCCGCGCGAGCGAGCGTTTGCTCGATGGCCTCGCGGCATTCCGGGCACATGCCAGCGGCGTCCTTCTCGACGCCATCGTGATTGCCGTTGCAGTAAATGCGGCCAATGGCCTCCATCGTGCGCCTGTCTTTGTCTACTCTCTCCATGAAGCCAGTATAGACGAATGCATAAGGCAACTGCTCGTTGCTTTACGGACGCTCATGGTCGTGCTTGAATGAAGGCACGTATTCGCAATCCGAGAGGGGATTGACCATGACCGATACCGCATCCGCCGCCGGAACCTGGGGTGCCAAGCCCAAATTGCGCGAGGCTGCCTTCGGCATGCCCGTGAACGAACTGCTTCCCAAGCTGCGCGAGGAGCGCGGCCTGACCCAGCAACAACTCGCCGACAAACTCTACGTGACGCGCCAGGCGGTATCGCGCTGGGAATGCGGCGAGACGAAGCCGGGCATCGACATGCTCAAGCTCATTGCCGTCACGCTCGACGTGCCCGTGACGATGCTTCTCGAGATGCCTCCCGAAGGCACGTTCTGCCAGAGCTGCGGCATGTTCCTCACGCCGGATGAATTCCGTGCTCACAATGCCGACGGCACGTTCTCGGATGAGTGGTGCAAGTGGTGCGTGAGCGAGGATGGCAGCTTCGCCACCGACTGCACGATGGACGAGATGATCGAGACCTGTGCGCCCATGATGGCGCAGACCAACGACGTCGCTCCCGACGAGGCCATCTCGCTCATGCGCATCGTGCTCCCCGAGCTCAAGCGCTGGAAGGAAGAATAGGGCAAGACGTGTCCGGCACCTTTTGCCTTATCGGCTTTATTCGGCAATGCCCTTAATTCTAGAAAGCTCTGAGAGAAAGTAGGGCAGAGCTTCGGAAGTAGAGGACTTCAGGTAAATCGCCCCAATGGAGACATTCTCGATGTCTTCAATTTTGCGGGCAACGAGACTCGTATTCAATGGAGCATCGAAACCGGGAAGTATTCCGACTATCTCATTGGGATTGCCAGAAAATGAGCGATTGGCAGGCTTGCCCTCAAAGATGCATGCTCCTCTATCTTGAACGAGAGCCATGATTCGAGATATATAACGCTGTCGCTTTTCTGGCTCTAGAAACCGCACGGAGTATCCATCTATATCCGCGCACGTCAAATGCTCGATGGAAAGCAGAGGGCTATCCTCGTTTAGCCATGCGTATATGGGAACTTTCCCAATCTCCAAAGTTCCAAACTCGGAGCCAATAAGATTGGAATCTAAAATCGAGAAGATAACGTCGTAGCCTTCCTGAAGTAGCAATGGCTGATAGTCCTGAACCTCAGTGTCACGAACGCTTATTCGCACGCCAGAATACTTATCTTCCATTGAAAGCAGCAAACAATTGAGTACATGAGAAAAAAGCGGTATCCGAATCGCCCCTCCAATAATCAGCGATCCGGACACCGCTCTGTTTTCCTGGATGTCTTTTACCGCGGTGTTGAACGCAGCCATGAATTCCAAAGCCGCATCGCGAAAAGCTTCCCCTTTCGCGGTCAATCGCACAGACCGTGTAGTTCGGTCCACAAGTGTCACGCCTAGATACTTCTCTAACGACGCAATATGTTTACTGAAACTCGACTGCGAAAGATACAGCTGTTCGGAGGCGTCCCGAAACGAGAGCGTGTCACATAGATGAAGAAATTGCTCAATCCAAGAGACTCGCATGCTGCCTCCTTCAGCTGCATCCAATTCTACGACTTCGGCAACTCCTTAGCCTCCTGCGCCTGCAGGTTGTTATATCGTTCGCTGCCGCCCGATCTCTTTACGATGAATTTCACGAGCAGGGGTGTCAGAATAGCGGTAATCAATAGGGTGAGAGCGATTTGAGTGATTGCCGCCGACCCATAAGCTGCGAAGTTAGCTCCAAGCATAGCAGGGACAAGCATTGCAGAACCCGTTGTCGTGCACATTCCAGCACCAGCATATCCAGGTCGTTTGTTTATTACCTTATCCGTAAACGTAAGCACGATGGCAAAAACG
Organism: Coriobacteriaceae bacterium; assembly: GCA_025992705.1. Taxonomy (NCBI): domain Bacteria; kingdom Bacillati; phylum Actinomycetota; class Coriobacteriia; order Coriobacteriales; family Coriobacteriaceae; species Coriobacteriaceae bacterium. The sequence goes on along the minus strand of DAJPGJ010000001.1, from coordinate 106,206 downwards.
ACAAAGACAAAAAGCGCCAGGAGTATTCCTGGAATACCGGCTTCTACGCACTGCATAAGATTCAAGCCAGAACCGAAGCAGCAGCCGAGGAAGGGCAAAATAAGAGGCGTCATGGTTTTGTTCATATTGGCAAGCTTGGGGTCAAGATTACCCATGACAAGGCCCAGGAAGAAGGGAATCAAGATGGTGAGAATAGTTACCCAATCAAATCCACCTGTACCGCCCGTGGCTAAAATTATAGCAGCGGGAATAGCCGGAGTAGTCAGGACCATCATGATGGCAAACATTCCCTGCTCTTCTGGCTCGCCATACTCCTCAATGACGCTGGCGTAAACTCCGGGATTGCAGGCGCACATCACCGCGGTAAATGCCACCGCATTGATTCCGAAAACGCCATCCATGCCAAACGCAAAGATAAAGGCGATGCTCAAGCCCACTCCAAATACAAGCTTTGCGACAGTCAAAGAGCCAAACCGTTTAAGGAGCTTCGGGAGATCCTTCAGGCGAATGGTTGCGCCACTTGCAAACATAAGCAAGCCTGACAAAACGAGCGCACCGCCGCTAAATAATTGCTGGGACATGCCACCCAGACTTTTCCAGAGGTCTGGGAAAATCGTTCCAATAATCGCGAACAGGAATAGTGGAATAAGGATAGATCCGCCCGGAACCTTTCCGAAGAATTTATAAAAATCAACCATGACAATCTCCTCCCTGTGGGAAATCAATACAAAGCAACCTGAGGGTCCTTGCTTTCGGCAGACAATATCTGGGGATGATTCGGATGCGTTAGATTCGCTTGAATAGTCTCAGGGCGTTATTCCGAAATACATCTTCCTGGCAATCTGCAAGCTCGGCGCACTCGAGTAAAGCCTTCTGCTTCTGGGTTATGGCGGGACCAGGCGTGTAGGGGAAATCACTGCCATAGACGAGTTTTTCGGTCCCAACCATCGTAATCAGTGCGCCGAGCGCCGCGGGCAACGCGTCTCCTGCGACGTCAAAATACATGGATTTAATTTGTCCAAGAACATCGCATGGATCCGCCAGTCCCTTAGGAATAAGAACGTTATTCATCATGCCGTTAAGCCGGTAAATAACAGCGGGAAGAAATGATCCACAGTGCGGAACGAGGAAGCTGATGTTTGGATATTTTTCGACAGTGCCATTAGCGATCATGTTCGTCACTGCCCTGGTAGTATCGCCAACATACTCGAAGAGGGGGAGTGGCCCTGCAGTAAAAACATCTTGCGGGATTACGGGAGGCTGTTCCGGGTGAATGGTAACAACAGCGTTCAGCTCATCTAAAACCTCAAAGAGGGGATCATACTCCTTGGCTCCAAGATACAGCCCGTCTACATTGCTTGGAAGCTTTACGCCATCTGCATTGAGATCACATATCGACCGTCTTGTCTCGGCAATAGCTGCATCCATGTAGGGAACAGGCAGCAGCGCAGAAAATCCAATTTCATCAGGATGCTCTAGCTTTATCTCTGCCAGCATGTCGTTCGACTGACGGCATATTTCAACCAATGCGGCCTCGTCCCCGAAATGAGGGAAAGGGGCGGAGTAGGACAGAAACGAAAGCCCTATGCCGTTGCATCGTGCATTATCCAGATGCTTCTCGACGGTCCAATCCTGACCATACCTAGGCACCGGAAAGCCCTCAATAGCCGCAACGTCGATATCGTGGTCCTCGAATGCTTCCTCGATTGTTGGGGATAAAAAATGACAATGCGTATCAACATAGCCATAACTCATGTGCGCATACCTCCAAGACCTCCAATCGCTATGACTAGAGGCGATAGACTTGAAGACAGCAAACCGGTTTAGCTATCGTGATGGCTTAATTATATGCTCTGACCTTGCGTTTATTACCATCTCTTATCGCGTGTCAGAATTTCCAAAACAGAATCAATCGCCCAAATACGCGCATACGAAAACATCCGAAAGCAAAGCGCCCCCGGAAACCCAGGAACGCTGGTTGTGCAGCGAGAAACCAGTAAGGAAAAACCCTGTTTGCCGATGAAGATGCCGTTGAAGTGTAATCAGAGAATAATCAGATAGGTGGTATACTTCTTCTGCGAAAGAGGTGGTAACGATGCCTGTCATGAGAACGACCACGGAGTTGCAACGGAACATGGGCGATGTCGCTGCGCTCTGCCATCAGATCAAGGAGCCGATCTACATCACCAAGAACGGCGAGGCGGACCTTGTGCTTATGGATGCAGCCGCGTTCGAGCATGCTCTCGACTTGCGGAATGCGGCATTTGAGCGAGAGGTGCGGACACTCGAGGGGATCGAGCGCGGGCGCGAGGAAATCGCTGCTGGCAAGGGGCGTCCCTACGCTGCGATTCGTGAGCAGCTGAGCTTATGAGTGATGACGATTTGCCTCTTTACGAGGTCATCCTTTCTCCGACATCAGAAATTGCCTTAATGGCAATTGGCTCGAGGGCCGACCTGCGGGCAGTCGACAATGTCTTGCAAGCGCTTGCAACAACTCCCACGATGGGACGTACCTACGATCCGCTCTACGAAGCGGCTACGCCGGAGAAACCAATCATGGTTGTCTACGCTGGCCACTATGGCATTTATTACGATATCGACGAGTCCTGTCTCAAAGTGAATGTCGCCTATATCGAAGACCAGCGTACCGACCCAACAAAACGCTTCGGCACATAGGCGGTAGCTCACTTGCCCTCTGTGCTATCATGTGGCCGCTGTTTGGCTCGGTGGCGGTGGCGCGCCAAGATGCCGAGCTCTGATGAGGGGAACTGGACCTTGCGCCTCTAGCTGATGACTCATTCCGTTTCGCGGCAAGCCGTCTTCGATGGCGGGCATGCTGCACTGTCATCAAGCGAGGTCCCCATGCAGATTACCCTGAATCATGTTTCCTATTCCTATCCCGGTTCGACCCAAACCGTGCTTGCGGATGTGAGCGCCGTCTTCCCGCAAGGTTGGACGGGCATCATCGGCAATAACGGCTGCGGCAAGAGCACGCTTGCCCGCATCGCGGCTGGGCTGCTTTCGCCTGATAGCGGAGCGGCCTCTCCATGCGGGCTTGTCGCTGCCTACTGCGAGCAAGACGCGACCATCGCTCCCGCGCGACTCGAAGACTTCGCTTGCTCATGGGGGCAACGCGCCGTGCGTCTGCGCGCGGCACTCGGCATCGATGACGATTGGCCCTGGCGCTACGACACGCTTTCGAGTGGCCAGCAGAAGCGCCTGCAAGTTGCGGTTGCGCTCTGGGAGGAGCCGGACTTGCTCGTCATGGACGAGCCAACCAACCATGTGGACGCACGTACACGCCATGCTATCGCGCACGCGCTCGCGAGCTATCAGGGCCTAGGGCTGCTGATATCCCACGACCGCGAGCTCCTGGATGACCTCGTCATCCAATGCCTGTGTTTCGAGGGTCCAAACGTCATCATGCGTCCGGGCAGCTATACGCAGGTGAAGGGCCAGGCAGCGCGCGAAGCTACGAGCGCGCAGCGGCAGAGGCAGGACGCCAAGCGCGAGGTGTCGCGTCTTCAAGCGGAAGCCGCGCGCCGAAGCAGCGAGGCGAGCAGGTCGGCTACGAAGCGAAGCGCCCGATACCTTGACGCAAAGGACCATGATGGCAAGGAGCGCATCAAGCTTGCGGTGTATACCGGGAAGGATGGCGTCGCTGGCAAGCTCTCCACGCGCATGGGTGCGCGCCTCAAGAAAGCGCAGCAGGCGCTTGATGATGCGTACGTGAACAAGGAATACGCGGGCGATATCTGGATGGACGCCGAGGCAAGCCCCCGCAAGGTGTTCGTGTGCATGGAGGCTTGCGACCTGACGCGCGGCGAGCATCGGCTTCATGTGCCCGACCTCGCGGTGGGCAATACCGAGCACATCGGCATCGCCGGAGTCAACGGTAGCGGTAAGACGACGCTGCTCACGGCTCTCATGGAGGCGGTGCCGAATGACCTGAGCACCCTGTATATCCCGCAGGAAATTGGCCCTGAGCAGGCTGCACACATCATGTTGGCGCTGAGCGACATGTCTCGCAACGAGCGCGGGCGCGTGCTCTCCATCGTGGCGCAGCTCAACTCCGATCCCGACCGCATCCTGGATGGCAGCGAGCTGAGCCCGGGTGAGATGCGCAAGCTCATGCTCGCGCAGGGCATCTTGCGGCAGCCGGTGCTGATAGCCATGGATGAGCCGACCAATCACTTGGACCTCGGTTCCATCGAAGCCCTCGAGCGTGTACTCGTCGCTTATCCGGGTGCACTGCTGCTCGTGAGTCACGACGAGCGCCTACTCGAGAGGACGGCGGATATACGCTGGCATCTTGAGCGCGACGACGGCGATGTGAACTCGTTCTCGCTGGAAGTCCTCTGACCCGCAGAATGTGACAGGTGCCAGGCGCCCGTCACATTTTCTCCTCCTCTCATTGACGTTTCGTCAATTGTGTTCATTGACCCTGTGTCGACCGTCGCGATAGCCTAATACGCGGATTGAGAGACGGGGAGTGAACGTGGAGAACACGACTGACATATCGACAAGTCGCAGTGATGCGCGTCGGTTGGAAATCGTCGCAGCAGCACGCGAGCTCTACGAGGAGCGTGGCCTCTCTCGCACGACCGTGAAGGACATCGCGGAGCGCGTCGGCGTTACGCGCACGCTCTTCTATCACTACTTCCCGGACAAGGATGCCGTCACTTCTGCCGTCCTCGACGACTACATCCAGGACTACATCGAAGCCCTCGAGCTCTGGAACGAAGGGCGCATCGAAGGTGACATCGACCATGCGCTTCGCACGATCGTCAAGCTTCTGCGCATCGGCCTGTTCGAGGACGACGCGTTCCACATTGCGCTCTCGTCGCGCGAGAACGCGGCACTCTACCTCGAGTTCGTGAACCGCGTGGCGGATGAGACCACGCGCTACATCATCGATACCACCGTCCGCGACTACGCGGAGCTGCATGACATACGGATTCAACACCTGTACGAGACGTTCTACGTGCTTGTACTCGGTGTGATTGGATATCTGCGCAAGCATCCGGATGCCGACGACGCCATTATCGCCGACGTAATTGCTCAGACACTCCATCTCGATAGGTCCTAAGCAAGGAGGGATTGAAATGCTGTTTGACGTCTACGGGGCAAACGCCCCATTCCAATGGATGGGTCTCATCATGGTGCTCGTCGCGCTCATCCTGCTCAACGAGTTTGCCCGCCGCACGAAGGCAGGCGGCATCTTCATGTTTATTGGCGTATGCGGCTTCATGACCGTGTACTGCATCGCCGTGGAAGTGGGCGCGGCCATGGGTGCCGAATGGGCGCTCAACAACCCCACCTATCAGACTATGGGCGGCTGGTTCCACTACGCCAAGGTGTATGCCGCGACCGCGGGCTGCATCGGCTTCATGGCCCTCAAGTATTCCTGGGGAAAGATCGGCCGCTCCCACTGGTTCAAGGCGTTCCCGTTCGTGATCGTCGCCATCAACATCTTGATTGCCGTGGCCAGCGACTTCGAGAGCGCCATCGTCGCCTGGGATTCCAGCTTCGTCACCGACGAAGGTGTGCTGCTCAATGGCGGCTGGCATAACGTGCTCAACGGCTGCGCGGGTCTGCTCAACATCCTGTGCATGACCGGCTGGTTCGGCATCTACATCTCCAAGAAGCGCCAGGACATGCTGTGGCCCGACATGACGTGGGTCTTCATCATCGCCTACGACCTCTGGAACTTCTGCTACACCTACAACTGCCTGCCGACGCATTCTTGGTACTGTGGCATTGCGCTCCTTCTGGCACCGACCATCGCCGGCCTCATCTGGAACAAGGGCGGCTGGATCCAGAACCGTGCGTTTACTCTCTCGATGTGGTGCATGTTCTGCCAGATGGTGCCCATGTTCGCCAACGACTCCATCTTCGCGGTGCAGTCGGTGAACGACCCGGCGGTCAACACCGTGGTCGCCTCCATCGCCCTGATTGCCAACATCCTGGCGCTTGGCTACATCATCTACCGCTCCAAGAAGCTGCACGTCAACCCGTACAAGCAGGAGGTCTTCGTGGGCACGAAGGACTTCAGGGATGCCATGGCGCGTCGTGCTGACACCGCCTATCTGCTTGAGACCGAGCCCAAGAGCGCCACGCCGGCCGAGATTGCCGAGATGGTCGCCTACAACGAGCTGCCCGTGGACGGCGAGCTGGGCTTCGTGTACGTGAGGAAGGATGCCAACGAAACTGAAGTCGAGGTCGATACCATCAAGCGCGAGTAACGCGCCCCTCCATTCCGTATGATGCGGATGGCCGTTTCGGCCCATGGCCATTCGCATCAGCTCCCAACGAGAGAAGCCGTCCCACTGGGCGGCTTCTCTTTCGTTCTCCCCGAAAATGTGACAGGTGCCAGGCACCTGTCACATTTTCGCCCCATTGCCGCCCAGCCGCTCGCGGGATGAAATGTCGCATGTGCATGCGAGCGTTTATCCTGTAGCAAAGGCCACGAACGATGGGGAGCGTACGATGGGGTTCCTTTTGACGCGCAGGGCAGCGCTGGCGGACAAAGATGCCGTCATGGATTTCTACTACAACATGATCGAGGAGATGCAGGGGACGGACTTTGACATCCTCTGGCAGCATGACAAGCATCCGAGTGACGCCCATTTGCGTGAGTCGGTGGAGCGAGGATACATGTTCATTGGCATCGCCGAGGATGGCAACATTGCCACAGCGCTTGTCGTCAATCATGACAGAGCACCCGGTTACGAGGCCGTGCCCTGGAAGGTGGACGCGCCCCTTGACGAGCTCGGCATCGTGCATTCGGTTGCCACGCGGCCAGCATATCATGGTCGCGGTTACGCCTCCATGCTCATGGAATTTGCGATTGACGTGTCGCGTGGGGAGGGATTGCGCGCCTTGCAGCTCGACACCTTTGTCGACAACGTGCGCTCCCATGGGCTTTACGACAAGCTCGGCTTCGTCAATCACGGCGCACATTCAGTTTATTACGATGATTTGGGAACCGTCGACCTTGACATGTTCGAGTACGCGCTGTGATAGCGGCTGTGGCGCGAAGCCTCCGTACGGAACAATGGACAAGCGGCATAATCAAAGGGCTGACATCGATACAATGCTCCGTTTAATCTATCGCTTCTCTCGAGAGGCGGGCAAGATTCGTGTCTGACGTAGGGTTGGGTTTTACGCGTCGTACGTGGCGAAGGCGCGCGAGGCGAGCCTGGTTGCAAGCGCGCTGAGCGCGACGAAGAACGCGATGCTCGCGAATAGCACGATGAGCTGGGCGGCAAGGTTTCCGAATCCCGGCGTGCTGATGAGCGCGCATGCCTCGATGGGGATGAACGGGGCCGCTTCGAACGTAACGCCAAATACGGTCACGGGAATGCAAGCCAGGAGAAACGGCATTCCGATCTTCGCAGGATTCCTGAAATACAGCGCGAAGAAGACGAGGTTGAAGATGCCGAAGGTCGCAAGCGTGAAGCCCAGAAGCGCGATATTGGCCGGCAATCCCACCATCGGCTGTGTTGCGGCGACTGCGTCAATGCCGAGAACGGGGCGCAAGCAGATGCACAGCGCCATGATCGTCGTCATCGCCAGCTCGATGATAATCATGACAAGCACGCGCGCTCGCACCATGTCGCGGCGTGATACCGGCAGGGCAAACGAGTAGGAAAGGTCGCGCATCTCGCGAGCATTCTGGGCGTTGAAGAAGGCCACCAGGATGCCATAGAGGATGATGACCGCGTATGGCCAGCTCGGAATGAGCACAAGCGCCCCGAGCACGACAAGCATGTACGTGGCGGGATGTACCACCAGCCGGAACTCCTTTGCCAAAAGCGCATGCATTCAGGCCACCTCCTTGTGGGCGTGGGTCATGATGTCATCGAGAGTTGCCGCCGTGCCGATGCCCGCCGAAGCGGGCACGAGCGCCGTGTCGCCCAAGACGGAATGGCGGATGCCGATGACCTGCGTACCTGCGGCTCTGGCCTCGGCAAGCGGCGCCACGCGATACGAGTCCTTGAAGTCCGTCAGCGCGCCCGAACCGATGATGCGGCCGTTTTCGATGTAGACGATATGATCGGCGCATTTGTCGAGATCGGACGTGATGTGTGTCGAGAACAGAATCCCCACTCCCTCGTCGCGTGCGAGCTGCAGGAAAACGTCGAGCACTTCCTCACGCGAAGCGGGATCCAATCCGCTCGTGGGTTCGTCGAGCACGAGCAACTTCGAGCGGTGCGATAACGCGAGGGCCACGGCAAACTTGACGCGCATGCCCTGCGACAGCTCCTTCACACGTTTGGCTTGATCGACGGAGAAAAGCCGGCAGTAGTTCTCGAAAGCACCCTGATCCCAGTTATCGTAGAAGCGACGGGTGACGGCGGCGATGGTGGACGCGCGCTTGTTGCGGTAGAAGTCGGCACCGCCCAGCTCGAAGCCGATGAGCCGCTTGGCCTGTTCCTCGTGTCCCGCAAAAGGTTGTCCGAAGTACGTGACGCTTCCCGCATCGGGGTGCACGGAGCCTTCCAGGCACTTCAGCGTGGTGGATTTGCCTGCGCCATTGCGCCCGATGAAGCCCGTGATCGAGCCGGCACCAACCGCGAAGGACACGTCCTCGAGCGTGAACGCAGGGTAACGTTTGCCAAGCCCCCTGACTTCTACCAGGGGCGCAGAATCTTGAGCCATGATTTACCTTTCCGCGTGTGCCGCTAGTGTCTCTCGTTAATTGCTCGGCCAAAGGATTCCATCATCGCGAGCGCATCCTCGACTTTCTGCAGGGCGAGCCCTTGCGATTCGTCCCCGAGCACGAGTAGTTCGCTGCCAGGCACGAGATCGAACACCTCGCGTGCGCGTTTGGGAATGACCACCTGCCCCCGCTCGCCCACACGCACCACACCGAAGATATGCTTGCCGCGCGGGGGAATGGGGTAGCCGCTTGCCACTTCGTCGTGATTGGCCAAATCGTCGATGGACACGCCGAAAAGCCTTGCGAGGGCGCGAACGTTCTCGAGGTCCGGTGTGGCCTCCCCGGACTCCCATTTGGCAACCGTCTGCCGCGCCACCCCCAGACGGCTCGCGAGCGCCTCTTGGGTAAACCCCTCGTGTTCACGCAGCGAGCGAATGTTCTGAGAAATCATACGTTTCGCACCTCCGCGAAAGAGTGTACGACAGCAAATACGCGCAATCCACCAGCTTGAAGTGGAGATAATCGGGCGAATATGTCATGTCTGGGTGACATGCGCAATGTACGAAGCCCCACTCGTCGAGATTATCTTTTGTCAAAATATATCTGGAGAAGTCGTATTGACGACATCATCGGTGTTGACTGGTGCTAGCATGGAAGTTAGCAGGCGCAGACAAGCGCCGCATCATCGGAAAGAGGCGATTCGCCATGCAAGATGTATTCGATAGCGATGTAATCATGGAGATAAAAGACGAGGAGACCTGGGAGCAAAAGGTCGACAATGCCCCCGGTCGCGTCATGGTCGAGTTCTTCGTAACCTGGTGTCCCCACTGCCAGCGCGAAGCCCCGCTGCTTGACGAGATGGCACCTGCCATCAGGGAGCACGGTGTTGAGGTCTATCATGCGAATGCCGAAGTCATGTGGACCAAGGGTAATGTCTACGGCATCTCTGAGACCCCCTCGTTCATTCTCGTCGATAACGGAGAACTCATTGCCAAGCACGAGGGCTTCCTCACAAAGGACGAGATCCTGGCATTTGCCGAGGGCAAGGTTGACGAGCTCACGCCAAGCGTAGAGCAGTCGCTCAGTAGCATCGCGTTCCAATAAGACAGGCGAAAGCGCCCTGCCATTTACAAGCCAAGCAGCTCGACCGCGCGTTTGAGGTCGGCAACGATGGGGATTTGCTGCGGGCACACCTTCTCGCAGGCACCGCATTGCAGGCACTCGCTCGGCTTGCGCTTGTTCTTGCGCTCGCCACCGACGATCCACTCGTTCTTGTAGCTACCGAACATCGTGTGCGCATTGAGCGCAAGCAGTGCGCCCGAGATGCCGATGTTGGCCGGGCATGCCTTCGCGCAGTAATCGCATCCGGTGCAGGGGATGAGGTCGAACTTCGCGAACTCGTCCTGCGCACGCGCAATCACCGCCTCCTCCTCGGCACCCATGCATTTGAAATCCCGCATGGTGTGGATGTTGGCTTCCATCTGCGCAAGGTCACTCATGCCCGAAAGCACGACAGCCACATCGGGCTGACTGGCAGCAAAGCGTAAGGCCCACGACGCACACGAGCTCGTCGGGTCGGCTTGCTCAAAGACATGGCGCACGGATTCGGGAGGATTTGCCAGCAATCCGCCACGCAGCGGCTCCATGACCACGACGGGCTTGCCGTGCTTGCGCGCGACCTCGAGACATGCGTGGCTCTGATGCACCGGGTTATCCCAGTCGAGATAGTTCAGCTGGAGCTGCACGAACTCGACTTCGGGATGCTCATCTAGCACGGCATCAAGCGCATCGGCGCTGTCGTGGATGGAAAGCCCGAGATGGCGGATGACGCCCTCCTCGCGCTTGCGCCGCGCGAACTCCCACATGTCGAAGCGGTCAAACACCTCGGTGCGCACGCTTCCCAGGTTGTGCATGAGGTAGTAGTCGATGTAGCCGGCGCCTGTGCGCTCGAGCGAGGTCTCGAGCTGGGCGTACGCCTCCTGGGCGTTATTGCATTTGAACCAGGGGGCGGCTTTGGTGGCGAGCAGGAACGCATCGCGCGGATAGCGCTCGACCAGCGCCTTGCGCGTGGCCTCCTCGCTTCCCGGATAGGCCCAGGCCGTGTCGAAGTAGTTGAAGCCGGCACCGAGGAAGGCGTCGACCATGTCGCCGAATTGCGGGATGTCGATCTCGCCATCGATCTTCGGCAGGCGCATGAGGCCAAATCCCAGCTTACCGTGGACGTCGTCAAAGCAGGTCATCAAAATACTCCTCAATCGAGATGAGCAGGGCAAGCAGAAGCGTGCCCACGTATGGACGCGCTTGCGATTCCAGAAGCCCGGTCTTGGGCACGATCATCGTAACGGTCTCGTCGGCCGCGATGCATTCGCTGGCGGTTGCGCCGGTTTGGGCACTGAGTCCGCTGGGGCAATCGGCTGCGACGATGCGCACACCGTGCTTGCGATGCGCCTCGTTTGCCAGACGAATCCACGTTGCGTAGGGCTCGCGTACCCGGTCGTGGGCAAAGCCGGTGCCAAGTATCGCGTCGACAATGACATCGGCGTTGTCGAGCAACCGTGCCAGTTTCGCATCTGACGGGGCGATGGCAAGGTCAAAGCTACCGGTAGATGCAGACTCGAGCGCAGCCGTGCGGGCTGGCTCCGCCGTTAGCTCTTCGGGGACGACCTTGCTGACGAGCGTGACGTTGCGATCTGCCGCGGCAAGTGCACGCGCGGCCACCCACCCGTCGCCACCGTTGTTGCCCGAGCCCGCGAGGATGACAATCGTGGCGCCGGGCACAGCGTGCGCTTCGACCGCGCGAGCAAGAGCGGTTCCCGCGCGTGTCATGAGATCGAACAACGAGGTGCCATCCCGTGCGACGCGCTGCTCGAGCGCGACGACATCCGCCACATCGAGCACTGGGGCCTGGGCGATATCGCCGTCCACGCACTGTATGTCAGTAACTCGTGTCATGAAATACCCTTCGGGGCTCGTTGATTCTTGCAGCGCATTATCTCACGACCTGCCTTTAATCATTCGCGTGATTGTTTCGGATGTTTGCAAATGTTATTATATGTATAACAAATGTAAACATGAAGTGAGGACATCATGAGCACGACATATGCGATACGCGTAGACGAAAACATTAAGAACGAGGCGGCAGAGGTCGCCAAGTTCTACGGCCTCGATTTGGCAAGTGTCACTCGTGCCCTCTGGGCGCAGATTGCGCGCACGAGGCGCATTCCGCTTGACCTTTGCGAGGAAGAGCCCAACGAGGAGAGCCTCGAGGCCATCCGCGAGACGAACGAGATGATTGCAAGTGGCAAGGGCGGTCGCTTCAAGACAGCTGAAGAGCTATTCGAGGCATTGGGGATATAGCCCATGCTGGATTCTGATTTTGCACCCGCCATCTTGCGCGATATCAAGAGGCTGCAAAAGAAGCACGTTGATACGAGTGCCCTGCGGCCGGTTATCAAGCTCATCCTCGAAAACACGATTGAGTCACGCGAAGAACTCATTCGTCGGCATGACATGCACACGCTCGGCGGTGCATGGGATGGTTCCAACGAATGCCATGTCTGCAATGCTGGCAATTGGCTGCTCGTGTGGGCAGTTCGCGATGATGTCGCGTATTTTCAACGCACGGGAAGCCACGACGAGATATTTCGCTCGTGAGGCATCATGAACGTACATGAGATATATCTTGCCGGCGGGTGCTTCTGGGGCACCGAAGCGTATCTGAAGAAGCTCCCCGGTGTCATCGACACCGAGGTCGGCTACGCAAATGCGAGCGTCGAGAATCCGAGCTACGAGGATGTGTGCGCGGGCACGACAAACGCGGCTGAAGCCGTGAAGGTCACGTATGACGCTGGCGTGATCTCGCTGCCGTTGCTCTTGCGGGCCTACTTGCGCACCATCGACCCATTTTCACTCAATCGCCAGGGCAATGACGTGGGCACGCAGTATCGCACCGGAATCTACTGGACGGACCCGGCGGATGCCCGTGCGGCAGAATCATTGCTCATGGAGCTTGCGCACAAAGCTGGAAAACAGCCACGTGTGGAAGCTGCACTGCTCGCAAACTTCCATCCGGCCGAGGACTATCATCAGGACTATCTTGGCAAAAACCCTTTTGGCTACTGCCATGTGAATCTCGCGGATGCCAACGCGTTTATCGCCGAGCACGCGGCGGATTTCGGGGCTTGAAAGAGGAGCAGCAATGTCATTTGTAGAAGTGTGCATATATCAGGTGAAACCACAGAAGGTCGAGGAATTCGAGACACTCATGTTGGAGGCAAAAGAGCTTCTCGAGCAACAGCCGGGCCTTTTGTCGCTGCGCTTCATCAAACGTGGATATCGTGTCGACATGGAGCAGATTCGCGATGGCCTGCCACCCATCGAACTCACACGTGTCGTGAAGAGCGTGAAGTATGTGCTCGTCTGGGAGTTTGACTCGAAGGAAAACTACGGGCTAGCCCAGAAAGCCCTGTACGAAAGCTACTGGAAGCCCATTGAGCGCTGTCTCGTAATGCCCCATGACAAGTACCTCGGCGAGAGCTTGTTTTAGCAAGGAGAGCTGTCATGTCCAACGAAGTCCTGTTTCTGGAATACCCGAAGTGCTCCACCTGCAAGAAGGCCAAAAAATGGCTTGACGAGCATGGTGTGAGCTATACGACGCGCCACATCGTGGAGGACAACCCCAGCGCCGACGAGCTTCGCGCATGGCACGAGCGAAGCGGGCTCCCCCTCAAGCGCTTCTTCAACACGAGCGGTATGCTCTACCGTGAGATGGAGCTGTCGAAGAAGCTGCCCGACATGGACGAAGCCGCGCAATACGCCCTGTTGGCAAGCGATGGCATGCTCGTGAAACGTCCCCTGCTGGTGACCAACGCGATGGCGATTCCTGGTTTCAAGGAAGATGCCTGGATGCGAGCACTGGGTCTATAGCTCCAGCTTGCCGGTTTGTAGTCCTGACGGTTGGGGCAACTTAATCACGTGCGCAGCTGCTTCTCCATGATCTCGTATACGAGCTTCACGTCGTTGCCGACGTCGAGCACGCCGTGTCCCGTCGTCTTGTAGCCCCGGTGCTCGTAAAGCATCACGGCAGGAAGTGATGCGTCCAGCACGGCGGTTTCGTGTTCGCGAGCGATGCGCGCTTCCAGACAATCGAGGATATGTGAGCCGAAACCCCGCCCCTGACATTCGGGAAGCACGTACACACTCGTGATGTGGTTTCCGTCAGCGCAACCCACGCCAACGACCTTGCCCTCGTCCAGGAGCACGTCCCTGTTGCCGGACTCGACACCCTCTTGCACGTGCTTGCGACTGTGCAACTGGCAGAAGAAGTCGACGACTTCGGTTGGGTAATATTTGGGATACACCGCGCGGATCGTGGACTGCATGACGTGGTGAATCCCGTCGATATGCTCTGGACCAGCGGTAACGTATTCCATGTTGCTCCTTCTCGCATGAGAAGCCAGACAGATACTCTATGCGATTGTACGGCACGGGGAGACGTGCGTGCGTCAAAGACTTAAGATGGGGGCACCATCCAACCGTTCGGGGGAGCATGCCATGTCGAAAATCGTCGTGTCAGATTTCGATCTCGGGGATACCGCGCTCGAGAGGCAAATGGTCGAGGCTGCCGGCATCGAGTTCGCCGCATTCGGAAACGAGGATGACCGTGCCCCCGAGGCGCTCATCGAACACTTGCAGGATGCCGATGGCGCCATCACCTCATATGGTGACTATACCGCCGCGGTGTTCCAGGCGCTGCCAAAACTCAAGGTCGTGAGCAAGACGGGCACGGGTGTCGACAACATCGACGTAGCTGCGGCCACCAAGAACGGTACTGCGGTTTGCAATGTTCCCGGCTACGGTACGGAGGTCGTCTCCGATCACGCCATCGCGCTTGCGATGTGCGTGCTGCGTCGCATTAACGAGATGGATGCCGACATGCGGCAGGGCGTGTGGGACTTTCACAAACGCCGCCCGCTCGGGCAGGTGCAGGGGCGAAGTTTCGGCATTGTCGGGTACGGGCATATTGGCCGGGCGACGGCGCGCAAGGCGCGTGGACTTGGTTTCGACGTCATGGTCTGGGATCGCAAGGGGGTACCGGGGCGTTTCACGCCGGAGGACTTCCCGTATGTGAGCCTGGATGACCTGTTTGCACGGGCTGATATCGTGAGCTTTCACACGGCGCTGACACCAGAGACCCATCATTTGCTTGATGCGGAGCGCATCGCCACCATGAAGCCCGACGCCATCGTTGTCAACACCTCGCGTGGTGCTGTCGTGGATACCGATGCGCTGGCCCAGGCACTTATCGCGGGCAAGCTTTGGGGCGCTGGCATTGACGTGTTCGAGGAGGAGCCCATCGCGCCTGATGCGCCCATCTGTAAGGCACCGCATACGGTGCTCACACCGCATGTTGCCTACTGGTCCGAGGAAACGGCCGTCCAGCTTCGCACGCGCTGCACGCAAAACGCCATCGACGTGGTACTCGGCAAGAAGCCCGAAAGCTGCGTGAACGCCGAGGTGCTCACGCGCTGACGGAGTGGTCTGTCGCGTCACAGTAGCGGCTTGAGGTACCTTCCCGTCACGCTTTTCGCACATGCGGCGACATGTTCGGGCGTGCCGGCACAGACGATTTCGCCACCTGCCTCGCCGCCGCCCGGACCCATGTCGATCACGTAATCGGAGTTCGCGATGAGGTCGAGGTCATGTTCGATGACAATGATCGTCGCGCCCTTGTCCACCAGCTTTTGCAAGACGCGTAGCAATACCTCCACGTCTGCCGGATGCAGCCCGATGGTGGGCTCGTCGAAGACGAAAAGGGCATCTTGCTGCTTCTTGTGCATCTCTCCGGCGAGCTTGAGGCGCTGGGCTTCGCCGCCCGAGAGCGCGGGTGTCGACTCGCCGAGGGTGAGATATCCCAGGCCCAGGTCGGAGAGCGTCTGCAACTTTGCCTTCGCCTTGGGGATGCTCGTGGATGCCATGCAAAGCAGCTCGTCCACCGTGAGCGCGAGGACGTCGGGCAGGGAAAGTTCCTCGGTCAGATTGTCGGGCGTGCCCGCTGGTTCTTCCGTTTCGTCGCGACATCCGTCGATATCCTCAAATGGCAAGCGTATGCCATAGGCGTCCTGGCCGTAGCGCGAACCGTGACAGTCGGGACACATGATGTCGACATCGGGAAGGAACTGGACGTCGAGCGATATCTGGCCCGTGCCGTCGCAGGTGGGGCAGCGTAGGCTTCCCGTGTTGTAGGAGAAGGCGCCGGCCTTGAGCTTGCGATCCTTGGCGGCAGGCGTCGCGGCGAATGCCCGGCGCAAGTCGTCCATGATGCCGGAATAGGTAGCCACCGTCGACCGAACGTTTGCTCCGATGGGTGTCGCGTCGATGAGATGGACGCGCTTGATGCCCGGCGCGTCGATGCTACGGACATGCGAAGGTGGCTTCTTGCCGTCAAGCGCCGCTTGCAGTGCAGGGATGAGGCTCTCGAGGACGAGGGTGGTCTTTCCCGATCCCGAGACGCCGGTGATTGCTGTCGTACGCCCCAGGGGAATCTTCACGGAAAGCGATTTCACGGTATGCAGGGGCAACGTCTCGAGCTCGATAGCACCTTTCTCGAACATAACCTCGTCATTTGCACGTTCGCGCACATGTATGTGCTTTGCGCCCGAGAGATAGGGCCCGATGCGGGAAGCCGGGTCTGCCTCGATCTGGCCGACAGTGCCCTGGGCGATGACGCGACCACCGCTTGAGCCTGATCCGGGGCCGATCTCCACGATGTAGTCCGTGGCCCTGAGCACGCTGAGGTCATGGTCCACCACGACAACCGAGTTGCCATCGCCCATGAGGTCGTCGATGACGCCGAGCAGCCCCTCGACGTTGGAGGGGTGCAGACCAATGGAGGGCTCGTCGAGCACGTAGAGCACGCCGGTAGTGCGCGTGCGCACGGCGCGAGCCAACTGGACGCGCTGCAGCTCGCCGTTGGAAAGCGTAGAGCCGGCACGGTCCAGGCTCAGGTAGCCGAGGCCGAGCTGCTGCAGGCGATGCATCGGCTCGTTCATCTCCGCGACAATCGCCTGGGCCATGGGGCGCATTTCCCCGGGCAGCTTGTCCGGAAGCGTCGGGACCCATGCCGCCAGCTCATCGAGGGTCTGGGCCGTGGCTTGCGTCAGGTTCATATCGTCCAGAAGGCTCGAGCGCGCCCTGGCCGAGAGGCGGGTTCCATGGCAATCCGGGCAGGTTCCCTGCTTGAGGAAGCGCGCAACGCGGGCAAGTCCCTTTTCATCCTTCACCTTGGCAAGGGCGTTCTTTACCGTGTTGACCGCGCTGTAGTATGTGAAGTCGAGCTCGGTGGCGTGGCTCTTGTTCTTGGGCACGTAGAGGATATGGCGCTTCTCCATGGGCCCGTGCAGCACGATTTCTTTCTCGTGATCGGTGAGGTCGCGATAGGGCACGTCGATGCGCACGCCCATTTCCTGGGCGACCTGCGGCATGAGCGACCACATGAGCTGGCGCCAGGGAGCGACCGCGCCTTCTTCGAGCATGAGCGAGTCATCGGCGATGAGCGTCGACTCGTCGATTTCGCGCACGACGCCCGTGCCCCCGCAGGTGGGGCAGGCGCCCGCGCTGTTGAAGGCGAGGTCCTCGGCGCTCGGACCATAGAACGTCTCGTGGCAGACGGGACACTCGAGCGGCTTTTCGGCAGCCACGTTGAGGCTGGGCGGCACGTGATGGCCGTTAGGGCATTCGTGGCTACCCAGACGCGAGAACATGAGGCGCAGGTAGTTGAGCAGTTCGGTGGAGGTTCCGAAGGTGGAGTGCACCCCGGGCGTGGAAGGGCGCTGGCGCAGCGCGATGGCAGCCGGCACGTGCAAGACCTCATCCACCTGCGCACGCGTGGTCTGGCTGATGCGGCGGCGCGTGTAGGTGGAAAGCGCCTCGAGGTAACGACGGCTTCCCTCCGCGTACAGCACGCCCAGGGCAAGCGAGCTCTTGCCCGACCCGGACACGCCGGCGATGCCGACCATCCGGTGCAACGGAATGTCGACGTCGATGTCCTTCAGGTTGTGGACGCGCGCACCGCGCACCTCGATGGCGGCCGGCTCGCGAAAGACGATGTCACCGATGCTGCAGGAAGCGTCATTGTGTTTGTCTGGCATATCAGCTCTCCATCGGGAATGAGACACTTGCTCAGAGCAATTGTCTCATTCTAATATATCGGTGACGCGAAGGAGGTGAGGCTGATGTCCAAGAAGAAACGCGCGAAGAAACACAACGTGCCAAAGACCGGTGCAGTATGGCGGCAGACGTCCGAAGAGGCGACGCTTGCGAAGATGCCGCGATACGATGCGTTTGCCGGTGGCTATGGTCCCCATGGCAGCAAGAAGTATGATCGCGCAAAGGCAAAGCAGGACTGGCGACGCCAGATTGGACAAGAAGGAGCCTCTCGGGGCTCCTTTCCTTTATGCGCGAAAAAGTTCGCAAAAGCGCTTGACCCTCTCGTCACGTCAGGGCCCATGATGCCTCTCGAAGACACGTATGGAGCAATGGGTTAGGAAGGATCGCGATCATGACGATGACCATTGGCCAAATGGCAACGCAAGCCGGTATAAGCTCGCGGGCCTTGCGTTACTACGAGGAGCAAGGGCTCATCTCGCCCCACCGAAGCGATGGAGGCTACCGTGTGTACGACGAGGCGGATGCGAGGCGTCTCGCGCAGGTGCTCGCCCTGCGCTCGTGTCATCTGCCGTTGGCCACCATTCGCAGGCTCATGCAAGATGCCGGCATCGACCTCGCCAGCACGCTCCGTGCGCATCTTCACGCTCTCGAATCGCAGGGAGCGTCATTGGACGCGGCAATCGAAAGGACGAGAGCCGCACTGACAACCATCGAGAGGATGAAGGACATGAGCACGAAAGACAGCTTCGAGATGATGAAGGAGCAGGGGCTGCGCGATTTCGAAAACGAGTACGGCGAGGAGGCGCGCAGGCTTTACGGCGATGACGTCATCGAGGACGCCAACGCTCGCATGATGGCCCTCACCAAGGACGAGTGGGACGCCAAGGAGCTTCTGGAGGAATCGATCAAGGTGCAATTGCGCCTTGCCATGGCCACGGGCGATCCCGTGGGCGATGCGGCCCAGGAGCTGGTGCGCATGCACAGGCGCTGGATTAGCATCCACTGGGGAAAGGCCCCCGAGCCGGATCAGTATCTGGGCTTGGCGCAGGGCTACCTGGCCGACCCGCGCTTCGTGAGCTACTACGATTCGGCAGCCGGCGAAGGCGCCACCGAGTTTCTGGTGGAGGCGATACGCGCCTCGCAGGGATAGGGAAGGTATCAGGGGGCAAGTGGGACAGGGGGACAGGTCATTTGTCCCACTGGGGTTCGTGGGACAAATGACCTGTCCCCCTGTCCCACTTGCCCCGTCCCCCGATTGCAATTCGTTGGCGGCAGGCAGTACTATTGGCCAGAGATTTCCAGAGAGGGATTCATGGCAAACGATGTCGTCATTCTTGGGTTCGGCCCTGCCGCCGCCAGTGCCGTGGAAGCACTGCGCTCGCAAGGATGCGACGCGAACGTGGACATCATCACCTCGGGCCCCGCTTTTTGCGAAAGCCCCGTCCTGACTTCGTATAGCGCCGCTGGAATCGTAACCCGCGAGCAGGGAAGCATCTACGCCTCGGCGCTCGACGATGCCAACGCGCGCATCTTCCCGAACGAGGAGATCACGTCCATAGATACGGAAAGCCAGACCGTCAAAGCCGCGAGCGGTCGCGAGTGGTCCTATTCCGTTTGCCTGATTGCTACGGGCGCATCACCCGTGCTTTCGGGTGAAAGCCCGCTTTTCGAATGCGATCCGCTCACGCTCAGGACCTTCGAAGATGCCGAGCGCCTGAGCACGGTACTTGCCGCGCGTCCCCATGCCAGCATCCTCATCTCCGGGACCTCCATGGTCGCCCTCAAGGCGGCGGAGGCGTGCATTCGCAGGGATGGGCGGCCAACCATTCTGGGTCGCAGCCCTCATATCCTCAAAGGGTCGGCGCATTCCCGTGCGGCTTCCAGGATGGAGGCCCTGCTCGAAGACCAGGGAATAGAGCTTCTGCTCGGCGAGACTGTCGAAAAAGCCCGCGTTCTCGAAGACGGCTCCACAAGCGTTTCCTTTTCCCACCAGGAAGAACCGAGATCTTTCGATGCGGTTCTCGTAGCCCATGGCATGAGCCCCAACATCGACTTCATCGAAAACGCCAACATACATGCCGATAGGGGAATCGTCGTCGATGCCTTCATGCGCACGAGCGCCCCTCATGTCTACGCGGCAGGCGATGTGGCCACAGTGCCCTGCTTGCTTGGAGGAAGCAAGGTGGCCGGGCTCTGGCTCGCGGCACGTCAGCAGGGCAAGGTGGCGGGCACGAACATGGCAAAGGAGCTTCGCGACGAGGGAAGGGCATGCGCATCCGATGCCTCCGCTTTTGCCGGCAGCATGGAATATCACGGATTTCTTCCCGCGAACACCATCAAGGTCGGAGACGCACTGTTCGCCGCTGCGGGAATGATTCCATCGGCCGAAGGCCCATTCGCGATTGAGGAAATCGAGACCGAAAACGAGTATCTGATGAAGTCCTACTTCATCCAGCAGGATGGCCGGGCTTTACTGTCCGGTTTC
Organism: Coriobacteriaceae bacterium; assembly: GCA_025992705.1. Lineage (NCBI taxonomy): Bacteria > Bacillati > Actinomycetota > Coriobacteriia > Coriobacteriales > Coriobacteriaceae > Coriobacteriaceae bacterium. Next base: position 85,888 of record DAJPGJ010000001.1, on the reverse strand, counting down.
AACCTCGTGGCAAAGGCCGGCATGGCCGGACTCTTTGGCAAGCTGACAGATTCGATCGGGCGCATGCAGGCAGAAATAGCCCGCAATGCGCTTCAAGGCGCATTCACCGATGTTTGACGGTTTCATGAGCGAGACGGAGGAGAGATGAACGAGCGCGAGCTGAGGGAAAAGGGCAAGGTTCCCGGTCCGGAGACCGGCATCGAAGTCAAGAAGTCCATCTGCACGATTTGCGACCCGACCACGCAATGCGGGCTGGACCTGTTCGTGAAGGATGGCAAGATCATTCGAGTCGAGGGCTCGAAGGAGGCTCCGCATTCGCATGGCAGCCTGTGCTCGAAGGGCGCGGCCACGCGGCAATACGTCTACAGTCCCGACCGCGTGAAAACTCCGCTGCGGCGTGTGGGCGAGCGCGGCGAGGGTAAGTTCGAGCCGATTAGCTGGGATGAGGCCCTGAGCGAGATTGCCAAGAATCTCAACGCCGCAAAGGCGCAGTACGGTCCGGAATCGGTCATCTTCTTCGCGGGCTATCCAAAGCACCACAGGCCGTTCTTGCAGCGTCTTGCCATGAGCTTTGGCTCGCCGAATTACTGCACCGAGTCGAGCACGTGCTCGACAGCCACCATCATGGCCCAGCAGCTCACCTACGGCGCGCCTGCGGCCCCGGATAACGGTGAGTCGGCTTGCATAATGATGTGGTCCAACAACCCGGCAGCGTCAAGGACGCTCATATGTGAAGGATTGTTCAATCGTTTGGACAAGGGGACGAAGCTGATAGTGGTCGACCCCCGCGTCACCCCTTTCGCGGCTCGTGCAGACATTCATCTGCAGCTGCGCCCGGGAACCGACGGCGCGCTGGCGCTTGCGATGGCCAACGTCATCATCGACGAGAATCTCTACGATGCCGACTTCGTCGCCAATTGGACGGTCGGTTTCGAGGAATACGCCAAGCTTGCTGTAGAGATGACTCCGGAAAGGGCGCAGGACATCACGGGTGTTGACGCGAACCTGATCCGCGAGGCGGCCCGGATGTACGCGACCACGAAGCCCGCGAGCATCATGACCAGCGCGGCACCCGTGGTCCATCACACGAATGGCGTGCAGAACTACCGTGCGGTGTTCTGCCTCATCGGATTGACCGGCAATTTCGATATCCGTGGTGGAAACCTCATGAACAGGCCCTCGCTGGTGCACATACCGGGAGGCTTTCCCACGCGCGAGGGCGAGTTCACCTTGGCATCCCGTCTGAAGGATTTGCCGGAAAGGGTCGGATCCCGCCGTTTCCCGGTGTGGGATCGGTTGACCACGCAAGCGCAGGCGTGCGACATCCCAAGGCAGATCCTGACCGATGATCCCTATCCGCTCAAGGCCGCGTTTTGCATGGGCTTCAACCATAGGATGTTCCCCGATTCGCAGGGCTTCATCGACGCCTTCAGCAAACTCGACTTCATAGCGGTGGCAGATCCCTTCCTGACCGACAGCGCCAAGTATGCCGACATCGTCTTGCCGGTATGCACCTCGGTGGAGCGCAGCGAAGCGCGGTGCTGGCCCATGGGCTACGTGATGCTCTCGCAGCCCGCGATAGATCCGGTGGGGCAGTCCCGCTCCGATGTCGATATCATCGCGCAGCTGAGCAAGGAGCTGGGTCTGGGCGACGACCTGCTCGAGTCGGGATTCGACGCGTGCCTGGATTGGATGCTCGCACCCAGTGCCCTGTCCGTTGCAGAGCTCAAGAAGCACCCGGCCGGGATGTTCGTCCCCGATTTCAAGAAGCCCACTGAGAGGAAGTACGTCGACCAGGGATTCAAGACTCCGTCAGACAAGTTCGAATTCGTCTCCAGTGTGCTCGACGAAACGGATGGTGAGGGCTTCGAGGCGCTCCCCGCGTTCCGCGAGCCAGCGATGAGCCCCATCTCGCAGCCGGAGATCGCCAAGGAGTATCCGTTCGTCCTGTCCATCGGTGCTCGCAAGCCCATGTTCCAGCACAGCCGCACTTTCCGCATCCCCTGGATTCGCCAGTTCGCGCCGGACCCTGTCTGCGATATGAACCCGGCTGACGCCAAGCGTGTCGGTATCGCCGAGGGTGAGGAAGTCGAACTCATGACGCCGGAGGGAAGCGTTTTTGTGAAGGCGCATCTAGACGACACGATTCGCGAAGGTGACGTGCACCTCTACCATGACTGGCCCGAGGCCAATGGAAACGACCTCATGTCGGGCGATTACCTCGATCCCATTTCGGGCTTCCCGGGATATAGGTCCCTGCTCTGTAAAGTAGTTCCCGCGCGTATGAGCGTCAATGCGAAGGAGGCTTAGGCATGACTTCCAAAGATACTAAGAGCATCGTCTTCAAGTCCGACCGCTGCATAGGGTGCTATTCGTGCGTCGTGTCGTGCATGGATCAGAACGACCTCGACGTCGCGAGGGATGATCTATCGTGGCGAATCGTCGAGAGCGTTCCCGGAAGGCTGGTGGGCAAGCACCGTGGCAACGCCAGTGTCTCGATTGCCTGCATGCATTGCGAAGATGCGGTGTGCATAGCCGCGTGCCCTGCAGGGGCGATAACGAGAGATGCCGCAACGGGGTCTGTGCTGGTGGACGATGGCCTGTGCATCGGCTGCCATGCTTGCGCGATGGCCTGTCCGTTTGGGGCCCCTCGTTTTGGGAGCAGCGGGAAGATGCAGAAATGCGACGGATGCTATGCCAGAACGCAGTTCGGGCTGGAACCAGCGTGCGTCAGGAACTGCCCGACCCACGCGCTCGCCTACGAACCGGTCAACGCCTCGATGGACGAGAAAGCGGCCAGCGCAGCCCGAAAGCTCGTGTAGTCTTGGAGTAAAAGGGACATTCCAAAATACTCGTTTGTCGGTAGCGCTTGGCAAATGAACGTTTTGGGATGTCCCTTTTTGCTCCCTATTCGACGCGGACGCTCAGCTCGGAGTAAATCGTCTCAACGAGGTTGCCGGAATACAGCGAGAGTTCGCGTTCGTACAGATCGCTGGACGGCTTGAGGCCATGCTCCTCAAGACGCGCAAGCAACTCATGGTGGGCCTCGAAGACGATTTCGTCGCGCTGCAGCAGCTCTTCTAAGCTGTCGACGCGCAGCATCTTGAAGTACCTACCCGCCGGCTTCTCGTGCACCTCTCCTGCTTTGACCGGAGCAGGTGCATATGAGCATACGTGGAAATCGCTTTCCGGCGAGTCGGCGAGAAGCGCCTCGAGGCCAACGCGGTACGTTCCCTGCAGCTCAACGGGGCGTCCGGTCTCCCAGCAGCGGTAGAAGTGCTCCAACACGCGCTCCGCCGCCTCGTACTCGTCGATGGAATCGGCATCCTCCATTCCTTCGTCCTGTACGCCGAGTAAATTCGACATGTCCAGTTCGACAAAGCGCTCGGCCGGGCAGTCCTCGATGCGCCAGTCCGCGTCTGAGGCAAGCCATTCGTCAAGGGCGTGCCAGCGCGTGAGCGTGCTCTCCAGGACACGCTGCGAGACGAGCAAACGACGTCGCTCCGACTTGAGGGCGGCCACGCGCTCTTCCATGACGGAGGTGAGTGAAGCATTTTGCGGATCGGTCAGGTATTCGCCGATCTCATGTAGGCTGCACCCCGAATTCTGCAATGCCACGATCAGAAAGAAGTCCGCAATCTGCAAGGGCGAATACAGCTTGTAGCCGTTTTGCGCCGTGGTGACGGGCTTGAGCAAGCCGATGCGGTCGTAGTGGCGAAGCGTCTCCTTCGTCGTCTGGCATAGGCGTGCGAACTCACCGCTACGCACGAGGTGGGAGAGGGCCGGGTTTTCCATCAAATCCGACGTCAGGGGCATTGTGGCTCCTTTTCACATGCGCTCGGAAATCAGTCTTGACCGTGTTGTTACCCCACACTTTAGCATCTTCGGTGAAGGAACGGGTAAAGACGAATCGCAACGTCAGGACAGGAAAGGGGAAGCCGCCATGAAAACCGACAACGAAAGCGCGGATTCCAGCAAACTCGAGATGATACGTGACGGCGGTGAGGTGAATGCGAACGGGCACCCGCTTCCTGGGCATTGGAAGCGGGCCATCGCCATCATCTGGTCGGGACAGGCTGTCTCGATTCTCGCGACCTGCGCGGCGACCTTTGCCGTGTTGTGGTACGTGACCACTACGACGGACTCCGCGTTCGTGCTCTCGCTGGCGGGTGTAGCTGCGTTACTGCCCACGGCCCTGCTCTCGCCCTTCGGCGGCGTCGTGGCCGACCGCTTCAACAGGAAGTACGTGATGATATGGTCCGATGGTCTGGCGGGCCTCTTCTCGCTCGCGCTCGCGGTTCTCGTGGCGCTCGGTATATGCGATATCTGGATTCTCCTGTTGCTGCTGGTCGTTCGCTCGGCAGCGCAGGCGTTTCACAGCACCTCGCTCGTCGCGCTCATGCCCGAGCTCGTTCCCGAACGCGATATGGTGCGCATCAACACGCTTGACCAGGCCCTCTCGAGCATCTCGGCGATTGCGGGGCCCGTGCTCGGCATCGCGCTCTACACCGCGTGGGGATTCACGGCGGTGCTGGTCATGGACGCTGCGTGCGCGGCCTTCGCGTGCATCTGCCTCGCGGTGGCCAGGCTACCTTATGCCAAGGGCGCGAAAGGCGAAAGTCACGGTGTCGTCGCCGACCTGCGCGAGGGACTCGCGGTCATCGGCGCAAGTCGTGGCATCCGTGCGCTGCTGGTTCTCGTCATGGCCGCCATGCTGCTCTTCCTGCCACTGGGAACGCTCAGTCCGCTCATGACCTACGACTGGTTTGGCGGCGATGGCTTCCAGGCCTCGATTGTCGAGGCGGCAGCCGGCATCGGGCTGTTGCTGGGATCGGTGGTCATGCTGGCGTGGGGTGGCGGCAAGAGGCTCGTGCCCATCCTTGCGGTCGCGGGCATGGTGCTTGGCGCCTGTTGCATCGCTTGCGGCCTTCTGCCGCGCGGGGCGTTTCCCGTCTTCGTCGGCCTCATCGTCGTGATCTTCGGTGCGACTGCCGTCTTCAACGCACCCGTGATCCCGCTGATGCAAAAGCGCGTGGCACCTGAGAGGTTCGGGCGCGTGATGGGAATCTTCGGTTCGCTATCGGCGCTTGCCTCGCCAATCGGCCTTTTCGTCGCGGGGCCTGCCGCCGAGGCGCTCGGCGTGAACACGTGGTTCGTCGTGTGCGGCTGCCTGCTCTGTGTCGTCATGCTTCTCGCGTTGCTGAGCCACAACGTACGCGGCCTAGATGATTGACGAGAGGACTAGCCCGTGACGGGGCCAGACGCGTGCCATTCCTCCACGGTCTGCGCGAGTTTCTTCTTGTAGCAAGAATGTGCCGTGTACAGCACCGCACACGGGTTGTTGCCGGCGAGGAAGTCCTTCGTGGCAAACGTCGTGACGGGTGCATCGGAGTACTTGCAGAAGAGGGCGTCATGTCCCACGCATATGCCCATGAGGATGTTCAGGTCCGTCTTCGCTTCGTTGAGGAGAAGCGCCTGCATGATGGGATTGCAGACGACACCTCCTTCGCCGCCCCTTGCTGGGGGCTCGAGGTCGAGGTCGGCCCTCCGATTGCTTTCGAGCTTGCAGCCAACCGTCTCGACACAAAATCCCGCCTGTTCGAGCAGCTTGGCCAGGATGCGCGTCTCGCGCAGCATGATGGTGCACGACGCGATACCGATGTGGGTGGCGCCGATGAGGTTCGCGAACTTGATGGTGTCCTGCACGCGCGTGGAGTTTACCGTCTCCTCGCTGACCATCGCGGCGGCTTGCATGATGACGTGGTTTTCGGGAAGCGCGTACAGACGCTGCGCCTCGTCATGTAGCACAGAGGAGACCGCGCCCTGCGCGCAAAACCCTGGTTCTTCGCGATCGGTGTATTCGCATGCGGCGGTTCCGCAGCTCATGCAATTGAGCTTTGATTCCATGATCCCTCCCGATTGGGCCTCGCGGGTCGCAGATATGACGACCAATATCATACGACCCCGCTCGAAGGAGCGGGGCCAGGGGTCATGATGGAGCGGGCGACGGGACTCGAACCCGCGGATACCAGCTTGGGAAGCTGGGGCCTTACCACTTGGCGACGCCCGCATTGAGTGAGCATTATACCGCTACCTCATCCTCTACTCTGGTCATTTTGGAGAATCCCCACGAGTCGAGTGCGAGGCCGGTCACTCGGGAGATGACCGGCAAAGCTTGCAGGAAGCGCAGGGGCGAATCTCTATAGCCCCAGCTCCTCTTCCCCCCATCGCTTCATGGCGAGCAGGATGGGAATGAAGCTCTCGCCCTGCTCTGTCAGCGTGTACTCGACGCGCGGTGGCACCTCGCCGAAGTCGGTGCGCACGAGGAAACCATCATCCACGAGCTCCTTGAGCTGCTTGGAGAGTGTCGACTCGGAAATGTTGCCGATGCAGCGTCGCAACTGCCCGAAATGGCGAACGTCCTTGAGCGCGATGTAGAAGAGTATCTCGATCTTCCATTTGCCGCCGATCATGCGTTGAAGCGTGGAAACCGACTTGCAGCGCTCTATCTCTTCACCTCGCCTTCTTGCCATAAACCTAACTCCTATGTACTACAAAAAACATCAGTACTTCTAATTCTAAAGCTTTATTTGCATGATGGATGCGACAAGCTCAACCGTCTTTCACGAAATCCGAGGCAAGGAGCACATCATGCACTACATAGGAACAATCTGGTGGCCGCCCTATGAGGCCGATTCCCTTATTTTGGAAGCGACTGCGGGATGCACGCACCACCGCTGCAAGTTCTGCACGCTTTACGACGAGCTTCCCTTCAAATTCAAGGTATCGGAGCTTTCCACAATGGAGTCTGACCTCCTTGAGGCACAGACGTGGTTCCACGATCCGCTATCGAAGATTGAGACGCGCCTTTTCAATCTTCCAATGCCTAAGCGTTGTCGCGCCTTTCTTGCAGGCGCTAATCCGTTTGTGCTGAAAGCGAGGTGCCTGCTCGAGATATCCGACCTCATCCGCGAATACTTTCCATCGTGCGAAACGATCGGCTGTTTTGCACGCGTGACAGATGTCGCCTCGAAAACAGACGAGGAGCTTGCGGCCCTTCGCGAAGCGGGATACACCGGCCTCACCATCGGGATAGAGACGGGGGATGATGCCGCCCTTGCCTTCATGAACAAAGGTTACGCAGCGCAAGACATCGTTGCGCAGTGTGCGCGCCTGGATGCGGCGGACATTTCCTATGCGTTCTTTTATCTTGCGGGAATCTCAGGGAAAGGACACGGTATCGAAGGTGCGCGGCTCACGGCGGCAGTCTGCAATCAAACGCGCCCCTCCCTCATCGGCGCAAACATGCTCACCATCTACAAGAACTCCGAGCTTTACCAGGAGATTCTGGCTGGCAACTGGGAGGAAGAAACAGAAATTGAGAAGTATCAGGAGATTAAGGCTCTTGTGGAAGACTTGGAAATACCCGTGGAATTCGCCATGCTCGGCGCATCAAACCCCGTGATGATGCAGGGCAGGCTGCCCGAGCAACGCGCGCAAATCATTGCAGCTCTCGACCGCGTGATAGATGAAATCGGAGAGGATAGGCTGCGCCACTATCGCACGAACCTAAAGCACCTGTGATGCTTGGGTCGTCTCTGGCAAATGAGTAGGCAGTGCCTCTAAGAAAAGGAGATGGGACTCATCCCATCCCTTTGGCTACTCCTCAATAATGACACCAAGGCGCCGGGCCAGCGCAGCAGCTTGATAGAGTCCGAACTTCGCACCGTACACCTCATCCATAGCGTCCGATATGGCAATGCCCTCGAGCTGACATGACGTGAAATCGAGGCCGACGAGCTTCGTGCGAAAGAAACTCGTTCCAACGAAGCGGTCGTCATCGAGCGAGATGCCGCACAGCTCCATTTCAGACATGTCCGCTGATAAGAAATCGCAGGCGCGAACACGGACAGTCTTCCAGAGGCATCGGCTGAATGCGCCGTAGGCGAATGTGCACTCGTCTGCGGCGACATGCTTCCAGAGCGCCTCGGCAAAGGACGCCCCGGCGAACTTGCAGTTGCTGAACGTGCAGCGCGTGAATGCGGCGCTGTCGAATACACTGTTGGAGAAGTCACAACCATCGAAGGCGATATCGGTGAAAAGCGCACCGGTGAAGTCGCAATCAAGGAACTGGCAGTTGGAGAAGCGGCCACCGGAAACCTCAAGTTCGACGAACTCCGCTTCCGCAGCATGGAGCCCACGCAATTCAACGGCTTCGAGTGTTCCACGGTCGGGATCGCAAAGAGTGCTCAAAGGCAGTTCGTCGAGGGAGGTGACTATGCGAGGCGCAGCCAGCTTGCAAGACGATGACGCCTTGTCGTAGGCAGCTTGTGCCGAACTAGGAAAAACGTGCATGCCCCTCCTTCTCTTCAGCGCCAATGCAATGTAGAGGGCGTCTTATATGTTTGCTACTATCTCGCCATGATAGCGCACGCTATCTCTGCTTTCCCTTTAGCGTTCCATAGCCGACGAGCTGGACGGTCAGGAAGTCGCACAACGATTTCTCGTAGGACGGAATCGGGTAGCCCGCCTCCTCGCAGGTGGCGCTTTGGATGGGAAGCGGATGGGTCGCAGGATAGAGACCGGAAACGTAGTCACATCATGCAATTAATTCTGTGCAAGGAGTGATTGCCATGCAATTCAGAACCGATGCCAAGAACGGAAACGAACTGTCGGCGCTGGGCTTCGGCTGCATGAGGTTCCCGACCACAGCGGGGCGCATAGACATCGATGCCTCTGAGCAGCTTATTGTCGAGGCTGTCGAAAGAGGCGTGAATTATCTCGACACGGCTTACCTGTACAACGGAAATGAAGCCGCTCTAGGTGAGATATTCGCTCGCAATCCCGGCCTTAGGGAAAAAGTGCATATTGCCACCAAGCTGCCAATGGCAAGATGCGAGGCGGCAGCCGACTTCGACAAGTATTTGGGGCGCTCTCTTGAAAGGCTGCGCACCGACCATATCGACTATTACCTCGTCCATAACGTAACGAGCGCAGCGGCATGGGATCGCCTGAGCTCGCTCGGCTTCAAAGAATGGGTGAATGAGCAGAAAAGCACGGGGCGCATCGCCAACATCGGGTTCTCATATCACGGACCGAAAACCGACTTCCCCACACTGCTCGACTCCTTCGACTGGGACTTCTGCCAGATCCAATACAACTACATGAACGAGAACTACCAGGCGGGCACGGCGGGTCTGGTGGCAGCGGCAGAGCGAGGCCTGCCTGTTATCGTCATGGAGCCGCTTCTCGGGGGCAAGCTTGCGGCCGAGCTGCCGGCAGAGGCACGTGGTGTACTGACCGATGCCGACATAAGCGACGACCCGGTAAGGCTTGCCCTGCGCTGGGTGTGGAATCACCCGGAAGTAACCGTGGTGCTGTCGGGGATGAACACGCAGGAGCAACTGCTGCAAAACATTGCGACGGCTGATGGAGCGCTACCGGGTTCGCTCGAAGATGCTGAGGTCAAAGCCGTGGAGAAGGCGCGGGAGAGCATCGCAAAGAGCTATAGGATTCCCTGCACGGGATGCGGGTACTGCGTGCCGTGCCCCAAGGGCGTGAACATTCCCATGTGCTTCGCCGCGTACAACACGTCCTTCGCTCATGGCTGGTACCAGGGCATGCAACAATACATCACGGCGTCGGGAGCAATGTCGGGTGATGCACGCTTCGCAAGCGATTGTGTCAGGTGCGGCGCCTGCCTCGAGAAGTGCCCCCAGCATATCAAGATCCCGGACGAACTGACCTCGGTGAAGCGGCGCCTCCAGGTTCCCGGCCTTCCGGCTCTGATCAAGTTCGGAGTAAGGGTGATGAGCCGTTAACGCGGCAATTCAAGCGCAGTCTTGTGCTGCGCACCCGAGCTCGCTGAGCGTCTCGAGGGTCGCATCCACGTTCTCGGCATGCCAGTTCTTGTATCCACCGGCGTACTGTGAGGCGTATATGCCCGAGAGTCGGATGTCGCTCAGCTCCTTCTGCTGAGTGGTGAGACGGACGCCGCCACTGTTCGTCTCGATATCGATAATCACGTTGAGCAAGTCATCGACAAGCTTCACCGATTCGATTTCCGAATAGGGGACGACGAGGGAGACGTCCCGTTCGAGAGTCGACCAATAAGGGTCGAAGGGAAGCAGGATCATCTCGTTCTCGCACATCTGGAGAACAGCGACATCGCACGCACTGAAGAATCGGACGATCTTCTCGCTCAGATTTCCCGCCGCGCCCTTGACGATGATGCATCTACCCTCCAGAGGTGTATATCCTGCCTCGATTGCGTATTTCCAAACCTTTTCCTCGCGAGCCATGGTTATTCTGCCCCTTTCGCTATCGATGATTCACCTGTTCTATTCTTCGATGGGAGTGACGATGGGCTTGCCGGACGAATCGACAAGCACGGTCATGCCGGTGCAGCTGACACCAGAAGATGCTAGAAAGCCTGCCAGGAGATAATTCACTCCAGTCTGGCGGTCGACGAGAACGTACGTGCGATTCGCCAGGCCATCTTGTTGCATGTATGCCTGGACGAAACGATCGCCATTTTCTTTCATCGGGGAACTCCTTTCGTGTGAACCTGCGGGATGCATGTGCCGCCTAGCGTTGATGAAAAGCGGCCTTTGCAGACATCATTCTTCCCATTCGTCCCTATGCCCGCAAGCGAAGAATTATCGTAAAATCCCTGTTCAGCTGGCTTGTCAAAGGATTTTGACAAGAGCATTCGTGGCACCCGCATCCCTTTGTCAGGCGTGTGAACTATCATTCCGGCCTGCATGGCATCGGGATGCGTCGATGGGCAATCGGAAGGAAGAGGGCAATGGAACTTGCTCGGCAACTGAAAGCAAAACGGGAAGAGCACGGCCTTTCCCAAGATGAGGTCGCGAAGGCGATATTCGTATCGCGGCAGACCGTCTCGAATTGGGAGAACGACAAGACTTATCCGGATGTGCAGAGCCTGCTCTTGCTCAGCCAGTTGTTCGGCGTTTCCATCGACGAGCTCATCAAAGGGGATGCTGTTGCAATGCAGCAGGCCATCAAGGAGGATTCGCGCAAGATGAGGCTGCTGTCGATTGGCATGCTCGCCTTTTCGGGGCTGCCCTTCCTCTTCCTTCTTGTGTTCTCAGTAGTCTGGCAAGAACCGTCGGGCTTTGCCCGCATGAGCAAGGGCAACATCGCGGGAGCGGCCACCTTCATCGTGCTCTATGCCATCGGATTCGGCATGGCCATCGCCATCGATCGCTTGAAGAAGAAGCACGACATTGTCACCTACCGGGAGATTGACCGGTTTCTCAAGGGAGAGCTCGACGGTGAGTTCGACTCGCAGGGCTTCGCGCGCAGGCATCCGGCCCTCGGCGTGATGGTGAAGCTTCTGGGTGGTGCCGTTATTGGATTGATGCTAGCGGGATTGCTCCTCGTGCTCGAGGGCTGCTAGCCTCGACGCTCAGAATCTAAAAGACGAGAATCGGCCAGCAGGACTAATCCGCGAATTGCTTGGTATTTCTGTCACAAAAATGATATAGTTTTTGTGACAGAAAAGGATGATGAAGTGAGCGAGCAGAAAGCCATAATGGGGTTGGTTTCCGAGGCAGAACCGGGAGAGGTCTTCGTTCCGGGCGACTTTGCCGAGGCGGGGTCGGCGGACGCCATACGCAAGGCACTGTCTCGGATGGTGGAAGCCGGGGAGCTGGAGCGGCCGATGCGGGGGCTCTACCGCAAGCCGCGACGAAGTGCCTTTTTGGACAAGGCAGTTCCTGCAAGTCCCGACGAGATAGCGGAGGCCCTTGCCCGCAAGTTCGAGTGGCGCATCGCGCCCTATGGGGACACGGCTCTCAATCGACTGGGCTTGGACTCTCAAGTGCCGTCGGTCGTGCGTTATGTGAGTGATGGGCCGTACCGGACCTATCAGTACGGCCCCTATACGATTGAGTTTCGGCATACGGCTAATCGCGACCTATCGAGGCTGAACCCCGTTGCGGCCACCGTCGTTCAGGCGTTGAAGGCACTCGGCAAAGACGGCGTGACGGAGGGCGTGCTCGACATCATCTCCTCCCGGCTCGATGATTCGCAGATGGAAAGACTTGCGTCAGAGACCCGCAACTCAACGTCATGGGTGAGAGACGCGGTTAGGGAGATGCAGAGAAGGAGGGCACGGCATGCGTGAATTCGCGACATTGCCGCAGGAGGATCGCGCGGACGCGCTAATCGTCGCGGCACGAGAGCTGGGGATGCATCCGGCCATCGTCGAGAAGGACTTCTGGGTTTGCTGGACCCTCGATTACCTCTTCGGCGAATCCGCATTCAAGGACTCGTTCGCATTCAAAGGAGGAACGAGCCTGTCGAAGGGCTTCGACCTCATCGAGCGCTTCTCGGAAGACATCGACCTCATCTTCGACTGGAGACTTTTGGGATACGGGATCGATGAGCCCTGGGAGAAGAGGAGCAACACCAAGCAGGATGCGTTTGTAAGCCGAATCAATGCGGATGCCGCGTCGTTTCTGCGCGACGAACTGATGCCCGAGATGCGAGCGTACCTCGACGGACAGCACATTGCTGGCGCGTCGCTGCGAATCGACGGGGATGACCCTCAAACGCTCAGATTCTTCTATCCGCAGTCCTTCTCTGATGATTCCATTTTGCAGGAGATCCGATTGGAGACAGGCGCGCTTGCCGCATGGACGCCCACGACTGTGGCGCACATCAGCCCATGCATTGCCGAGGAGTTCCCAGGAGTTTTCGCTCAACCGGAGACATCCGTGCTGACAGTGTCTCCCGAGAGAACGTTCTGGGAGAAGACGACCATCTTGCACAAGGAGGCATTCCGCACGAATGGAAGGTTTCCCTCCAGGTACTCCCGCCACTACTACGATCTCTACAGGCTGGCGCATTCCGATGTCAAAGCGCGAGCGTTAAACGATATGGATCTCCTCAAAAGCGTGGTCGATTTCAAGATGGCTTTCTGGCGATCGAACACCGCACGATATGACCTGTGCGTTCCCGGGACGTTGAAGCTCATGCCTCCAAAGGAATCTGTACCCTTAGTCGAGCAAGACTACGCATCGATGCGAAATATGATTTTCGGCGAGGTACCTGATTTCAAGGAGTTGATGGCAGGAATTGCCGTGCTTGAAACAGAGATTAACAGCTACGGAGTTTCGGGCGCATAGCGTTACGATTGCTTCTCATGCTCGAGGGCTGCTAGCCTCTCGCGCACGCCTTTTGCATAACGCTTGCTTATTGGAACTTTCGAGCCTGAGGTGAGCACAATTTCCGTCGACCTGACAGTGACTGCACGCTCTGAGTTTACGAGGTAGCTGTTGTGGCAACGCAGGAAGCTCTCCGGCAGCTTCGCAATGATGTCACGCATCGTTGAGTACATTTGATATATGCCATCGTCGGAATGAATGAAAACCTTGCGCCTGATGCTCTCGATGTAGTCGATGGTTTCGATGGGCACGAGGTGTATCTCGCGTGCGAATTTAACTACAAGCTTAGTAGGCGTGGGTGCGCTGTTGGGAGTGCTCGTATGTTGTTTATGCTGCATAGCACTCGCATCGAGCGCTGGCTTCTTTTGGGACATCGTTGATCTACCCGGATTGCTTTTGGTTCCATGCGTTCAAAGGAGCGCCATGCCCACTCTAAGGAAAGGGAAAACCCCAGGGAATACTTTTGGAATGAACGCTGCCTGCGTTGTCATGAAAACTGATTATCGCAAGGCGGGGCAATTGCGGGTGCTGCTAATAAGAAGTCCGTGACTCTTCTGGAAACAGGGTCATGCGCGCTTCATCGAGGTATGCGCGGGCGTCTTCGTGTTCGCCATGCTCGCAGAGGCTCTTCACCACGTGCATGTGATTGCGCAGGTCATGACGAAGCACTGCTGCCTCTTGGAGAGAGGCCTGCATAACAGATGCAGCAGCCAAACTCTCGTCCACGCTGCGGCTGAGCGCCTCGGCTTCCATGTCGATACGCTCTTTTTCCTGGTAGCGTCGGATGTCGAAGAGCAGGAGTGCGTCCGTAACGATGGCGATTGCATAAAGGACTATCGCAATAAAAAGGTCCGTGGTGCTTGCGTTCATGAACTGCAATCCCATGAAAGCCACAATGTACAGAAGCGGCATTTGCACCAACACAAAGGGGAGGAATGCCCGGTACGCGATGCCATCTTTGATGCTAACTTGCGTTGACTTCTCCTCTGAGATGCCCAAGCGCTCGCATATTCGATAGAGCGCCCATAGCGCAAGTATGCAGCAGCTCGTGTGGAATAGGATAGTATCCCCAAAGTATTCGGGGATATGCGCAAGGACTGCGTCGTAATCCATGATTTCAGAGCCCGTTAGCGCAACCCAAATGAGCCCTGCTGGAAACTCCGCGGCGGCCATGATCGTGTTTGCGATGACCACTACCATTGTCTTTTTGAAAAGGTTCCCGCGCAAAAGCGCAATGGGAAGCACAAGCAAGCACACTACCGAGAAGAGAGCCTTTAAGGAGAGCGGAATCGTCGTTCGAAACGGCATAAAAAGCAAGGTGCTTGCTATCGTCAGCGTCCAATATAACTTTGGATGGCGTGTTCCGAGAATCTTTACCAGCGTAAATGCAAACAAGAACTGCGTAGGAAGCACGTTCAGGCAATCTATCAGAAAGAATGCAGGGCCATATCCTTCGGGAAGGAGCTCTATCACAGCAGGTTCCCGCTCAGTCTGCCAAGATACGCTGTCCGTTCCTTGCGTACCGCTGCGTTGTAGTGCTGGCCGAGTGGTACCGTCTTGCCAGAGCGCATGACGAGCTCCTTTTCCCTTAACGTTGTCACGGCATCCATATTTACCAGGAAGCTCTTGTGGCAGCGTTCGAAGGAGGCGGGCAGTCTGTTAATCAGGTCGGAAACAGTTGCATACATCTCATAAGAACCATGCGTGGCGTGGATATGCACCTTACGCAAGTTGCTCTCAACGTATTCGATTTCGTTGGTCCGAAGGTATGTGGTCTGCCCCTTGTACGTGACAGGCAGCACTTTGTCTTGTCGGGTGCGCAGGTTCTCGATTGCTTTGCATAGCGCTCTGTCAAACGTGTCTTGGCTCACAGGCTTGACGAGGAAATAGGTATGCTGCGTTTCATAGACGGACTCGCAATACTCCATGTATCCCGTTACATAGATCACTTCCGTCATGTCGTTTGAATTGAGCAGGGAGCGAACCGCGTCGATACCGTTCATGCTGCTGTTGTCGAGCTTTATATCGGCAAAGAGGACGTCTGGCGCGCCCTCGTTCTCTATGACTCCGGCAAGCTCATCTGCCGTGCTCATGCATTGTGTTGCGAGCTGGTCGGCAAAGGGGCTCGCCTCGATTAGGCTAAGAAGCGCCCTGATTGATTCCTGATTGTCTTCTAAGATGATAGCGTTGTATTTCAATAGCAGACCTTCCGTGTGTTTTCTCAGCTATCTTCGCATACGAACATGGCTGCCGCAGAGAAGACGTCCTTCTCTATGCTCGTTACGAGTGTGCCACTGTGACGTGAGGCAATTCCCTCGACTATGGACAGTCCCCAACCATGATCTTCGATGCTCCTGAAGATTGGCCGCCTTCTCGGATTTTGCATACAGGCGTCTTTGTTCGATGTGCATGACGTATTGGATGGCATGCTATTGCGCGTGCTCACCACGAGCATGTTGCCACGCATTTCCGATGCCATCTCCACAAATGGCTTGGAGCATTCGTTTTCTACCGATCGTTTCGCGGCTTCCAGGGCGTTATCCAAGAGATTGGCGAATACGGCACACAGTTCCACGTCCGAGATGTGAGGAACGCTGCGAGGAACGCTAATCGCGAATGATGCATCTATACCTGCTGCCGCGCATTCGTCATGCTTTACCGCTGCAAGTACATCTATGGCTGGGTGCTCGCAAAAACGCAAGGTGACGCTATTCAGGGCTGTTCGCATGTCCGCAAAAAGACTATCGTCATGCGGGCCCTCTTTTTCTTCCAGCAGCCTTGACGCTTTTTGAAATTCGCGATCAGCTGTACGATGGATCGCCTTGATGCGCTCCATATCCTGCTGCATCTTCAAGTTGTACTGTCTCTGCGCCTCCAATTGGTCGGCAAGTGTCTTCATGCGCAGCTCTGAGCGCGCCTTGTCCCGGACTCTTTTCAAGTTACGGAACAAGAGTACGTCGACAGGAATGCACGCGAGTGCAAGGATAATGATCAATACGGGTATCCACGCCGGGCAGGATGAACCCACGGCCCAGTATGAAATTGCCGCGATGGTCAGAAGCTGGCTCAGAGGGAAAAGCGCGTATATGACTCGCTGGGGTAGTGAGGTATTCCATCCCTTGAGTTCTTTGCGGTAGGAAAATGAGCAAGTGGATGTCGTGCAAGAGGCGATTTCTGTCACCGTGCCCCCATCCCGCATCCGTGCTCTCCCCACTATGTTCCCGTTATTGGATTGCTCTGCCTAGGCCAGTTGTTCTCCGGCCGTGGGGCCTGCGGCCATCTGATACACCGCGTCCACGTGGATGAAGCAGCCGCCCTTCGCCTTGATGGGAAGCCCCATGGAGGCGAACTTGGCGTCCACCATCTCCTTTTGGACGGCGAACTCGTCGCCCTCGTTGACGTAGCGTGCCGTGCCGTGGATCTGGAACGCATCATGGCCGGTCCAGAACGCGACGGCGACCTTCTGGTTCTCCTCCAGGTTGGCCAGCGTCTTTTTGAAGAACTGGTCGGAGATGTAGACCGTCTCCTCGTCGATGACGGTCTTCATGCCGATGGCGGCTCCGTTGGGCGTCCCGTCGGCAGACGCCGTGCATAGGACCATGTTCTCGGCCGTTTCGAATAGTTCCCTCACGTCTTGGGTCATGGCTGCCATGGTGGCTTCCTTTCTCGCAAGCTTTCGTTGCGGATAGTATACGCCCTCGAATAATGTATGGAGACAAGGGACCGCGCCTTGTCTCCCTCTGCTATCATGTCCCTCCTTGTTTCGCAGCACGGTGAAAGGGATTCCCATGAACGAGAAAATCGACATCGAAAGCTGGACCGATGACCTTGTCAGCAAGGCGCTTGACGTTTTTGGCCCCCGCCTGAAGCTCGTCGGCATCCAGGGCAGCCGTGCCCGAGGGGAGGCCCGGCCCGACAGCGACATCGACGTCGTGCTGGTCGTGGAGGGCTTGGATGACGATGACCTTGCGGGCTATCGCACCTTGCTGGCCACCATGCCCCACGGCGATCTTGCCTGTGGGTTCACGGGCTCGCCGGAGCTGCTCGCCGCATGGCCGCGCCACGACGTGTTCAACTTGGTCCAGGATACGTACGTCGCGTTCGGCTCTTTCAGTTTCATGGATACGGACTTCACCGCCGATGATGCGATGCTGTCTGCCAAGGTAGGGGCTTCGGAAATCTACCATGCGATGAGCCATGAGCTCGTCTTCGCCGAAGGCTCGCTCGATGCCATCGTCGCCGCCTGCGTGAAGTCGGCCTTCTTCGTCATGCGCGCTCTGCGCTATGCCAGGACCGGCGAGTATCCGCCGAGCCGCGCCGCCATGAGAGAACTTGCGACGGAACGAGAGGCGATGTTCCTTGATGCTTACGACGATCCCGATGCCTTCGAGACCGGGGAACTTGCCCACGCACTTCTCACCTGGTCGAGCTCCATCGTGCGCCTGTAGCAATCCCCCCCCCTGCCCTCACGCGAGGGGGATCATGTCGAGGCGCAGGGTCTGCTCAACGACCTTCATCAGGTCGTCGTCGCTGATGTCGGGCTTGACCTTCACGAGTCCCACCAGGCCAAAGATTGCGACGCAGAACATTTCGTAGACGAGCTCGATCTCTATCTGATGGTATGCGGCGTATTCGGTGGCGATGTGATCGTAGAGAAGCTCCGCCGTTTCCCGGGTCGCTCTCACGTCAAACGCGTCGCGCACGCCGAGTTCCTCGAGCACGCGGATCATCGGACGCGGGGTGCCTTCGGCATCGTAGAGCGCATAGCGGAAGATGCGCACGCACTTCCTGAGCGAACCCCGGGTGTCTCCGAAGACCCGCTCTTCGTTCCATGCGATGACGCTTTCTACCAAGTCCTCGACATAATCGTCGATGACCGCCTCGATGATGCCGTTCTTGTTCCCAAAGTGATAGTAGACGAGCTCGCGGGTCACGTTGGCCTCCTGCGCGATAGCCCTGACCGTGGTCGCCCGTACGCCGTCACGTTCGAAGAGCTTGCGGGCAGCCGTGGCGATGTTGCCGCGCGTTCCCGTGAGCCGGCGTGTCTCACTCAGGTTCTGTCTATGAGGGCGAACATGCGAAGCGGCTTCGCGTGGCGAACGCTCCCCATATTCGAGGATTGTCGTCATGTCCTCACCTGGCCTAGGTTGGCAAATTTCGTCATGTCTTTCACATATCAGGCCAATATGTTAA
Organism: Coriobacteriaceae bacterium; assembly: GCA_025992705.1. Lineage (NCBI taxonomy): Bacteria > Bacillati > Actinomycetota > Coriobacteriia > Coriobacteriales > Coriobacteriaceae > Coriobacteriaceae bacterium. Next base: position 67,502 of record DAJPGJ010000001.1, on the reverse strand, counting down.
ATCTTATTATACTCCGAGATGGTACACTGCGGCTGATTTCCCGCATTTAGCTGGGAAAACACCGAGGTGAGGAGGCACGCCATGACGGTTCCTGTTTGGGTTACTCCAATTTCGATGGTGATATACACCATACTCCTGATGTTGTTCACGGAGTTCATGCGTCGCCACTACCGCACCTCCATGTGGTTCTGGGTGGTCTCGCTTGCCACCATCCCGTTCTGGATCATGAACATACCGGCCGATGACTGGTTCCGCTGGGCCAAGAACCTGTCGGTCATACTGCCGCTCATCTATGCCGGAATCGGGCGCATCGCCGCCGTGCAGCAAAAGGACACTCCGTTTTGGCGCCTCATGCGCCAGCGCTGGGTGCGCTGGGTGCTCTACGGCATCGTGTTCTGCAACATCGCCGAGGCGACCTTGCGCGACGTCGAGATGGGCAACTACATGAACGCCCTGGCCGGGTTCATCCTGTGTGTCACGATGCCCTTTGGCGACAAGTACTGGAAGTACGACACCGCGCATTACGGCGAGATCATCGCCTACACGGTGCCCATGTGGAACTTCCTCTACACCACGTGGAACGCGTGCTTCGTCTATGCCGAGGGTCATGCGTTCTTTGCCAGCACGTGCTGCATCCTGGCCGCAGCCGAGCTCTATCCCATCATCAAGCGGCAGCCGGAACTCTACATCACCGGCCGAATCTACACCCTGGGCATACACCTGCTGCTGCGCAGCTGCTTCCCGTTGCTGTTCCCCACCATCATGAACAGCGCGGCCTGGTTCAACCCCGACGTGATGTACTGGTGGGGCATGATCAACGGCATCATCGGCATCCCGTTCGTCTTCTGGTACTGCTACCAGTTGAGCAGCGGAAAGGCCGATGTCACCTTCCGCCGGCGCAAGGCTCGGGAGGAATACCTCGTTGGCCGGGAGGAAGGCCTGATAGACGAGTACGGAGACCCGGTGAGCACCGAGGCTGCCATCGTCGTGGACGAGCAGGTGGGCGACAAGCCCGAAGTCTCCAAGTAGGTATTTGAGGGAAGGGGAACCATCATGGGGATTCTGTATCAAGCCGCCGATCCCATCTACTGGGCCATCTGGCTGTTCGTCCTGTTTGCGCTCATGGCCTTCAACGAGTTGGGACGCGTGAAGCTGTGGGCCGGCTTGGCGCTTTTCGCCATCGTTCCCATCGCGTTGACCATCTTCGTCTGGCCCGAGACCGCCGCGCCTGGAAACGAGTACGGAACCGGCACCTGGTTCAATTGGGTGAAGACCTATTCGGCCCTTGCGGGCTGTCTCGGCTTCATCGCCTTGCGCTTCGTCAAGTGGAACGGCAAGGACGGCAAGGTCCATTATCTGTACGAGAAGAAATGGGCGCTGTGTTTCCCGCCGCTCATCCTCGCCATCAACATTGCCGAGGCCGTCATCCGCGACTTCCAGGTGTTCGGCTTTGCCCTGTGGAGTGGTGGCGTCGTTGAGAACCTCTGGACCATATCGGGCCCGTGGAACATCATGAACGGCATTGCGGGCATCTTGAACATCGTCACGATTTGCGGCTGGTTCGGGATCTTCATCTCGAAGGACTCCTCCAAGGACATGATCTGGCCCGACATGATCTGGCCCTGGATCATCGCCTACGACCTGTGGAACTTCGCCTATACCTACAACTGCATCTCGGACCACTCGGCCTATTGCGGCCTGGCGCTTCTGCTCGCATGCACCATCCCCACCTTCTTCATCAAGCGGGGTGCGTGGTTGCAGCACCGGGCCCAGACGCTTGCGCTGTGGATCATGTTCGTCATGACGGTTCCGCAGTTTGCCGACGTGCTGGCGCCCATTCCCACCACGCACAATCCCACCGCGTTCTTCGTGGTGAGCCTCATCGCGCTGGCGGCAAACGTCGCCGTGGCCGTCTACCAGCTCTATCGCATCCGCAAGTTCAAGCTCAATCCGCTCAAGGACGAGATCTACAAGGGCACCAAGCCCTACGAGCGCATCGTCGAGGAGAACCGCTAGGCATTTAGGCACCTACAGCACAATATTGTGCCTACTTCCTAAGCGATACCAAAAATCCTATCTTAGGGTTTACCAAAGGACAAGCCGCGGTTCCAGCGAGCGCCACACATTGTGGTCTGGTGGTAAGCAACGAAGCCACAGGTGCACATTGCTTGGCGATGCACAACGTAAGTGCCACGTATGGTGGTGTGGTGGTCGAGGGCGCGACCATGCGCACATTGCTTGGCGTAATTGCCATGAAATGCGGCGTGGTGGCTGGTGACACGACCATGAGCGCACATTACCTGGCAGCAGGCCCAGCAAGCGCCACGTATTGTGACATGATGGCTGGAAGGTTGATAGCGGGCCGCTCGATTTGCCTCGACGCCGACATAGACCCGGTGTTGGATGCGTTGGTAGCGGGGCCTGGTCTTGGAGAGGACGGGTTGTCATGAGCGATAGGGTGGAACTGCTCCAAAAGATCGAGAAGGCCCTTCCCGCGGTCATCGAACTGCTGCTCGAAGAGCGTGACGACGTGGTGACCGTTCCCGAGGGCCCCCAAGCGCAATGGGACCTATTTCGTGCGCTGGTGAACACGCGTCCGCCTGTCCCGGCATCCGAGGAGCTCATCGTATTGCAGGACTGTCTCTTGCAGGGCACTCTGGAGTACCGGGGCACGACGGCCCTCGATGACATCGAGCCTGTTGAGGGACGCGATTCCATGCGCCTGTGGCGTGGTGACATCACGACGCTGGGCGTCGATGCCATCGTGAACGCCGCGAACTCCCAGATGCTCGGATGCTTCGTGCCGGGGCATCATTGCATCGACAATGCCATCCACACCTTTGCGGGTATCCAGCTGCGCCTCGAGTGCGCGCGGCTGATGGAGGAGCAGGGCTATCCCGAGCCCACCGGCATGGCAAAGGTGACCAGCGCCTTCAACCTGCCGAGCGGGCACATCATCCACACCGTGGGGCCTATCGCGCGCGGTGAGGCAAGTGACCTTGACTGTGCGCTGCTCGCCAACTGCTACACTGCCTGCCTGGATGCCGCGCTTGAGGCGGGCTGCGAGTCGATCGCCCTTTGCTGCATCAGCACGGGCGTGTTCGGGTTTCCCCAGGACGAGGCGGCGCACATCGCCGTGACCGCGGTGGACGAATGGCTCGACAGTCACGATAACGCGCTCGATGTCGTCTTCAACGTGTATGGGGAGACGGACGAGCGGTTATATCGCGAGCTGCTGGGGGATGACACAGGAGATGACACAGGACGGGGAAGCAAGCTTCTTGAAGCCTGAGGCTCGGTCGCAGATGGCCGTTGCTGCATAAGTCCTCTATCATTCCCGAAGGCAGGATAGAGAGAAGAGGAGCCATGTCGTTAGAGAGGGCAAAGAAGCATCTCGCCGTATACGGGCGTGAAGGAGATGTCTTGGAATTCGAGACTTCGAGCGCCACGGTGGAGCTTGCCGCCCAGGCGGTCGGCTGTGAGCCCGAGCGCATAGCCAAAACGCTTTCGTTTGCGGTGGGTGACCGGGTGGCGCTCGTGGTGTGCGCCGGAGACGCACGCATAGCGAATCCTAAGTTCAAGACGCGCTTCGGGTGCAAGGCGAAGATGCTGTCCGCCGACGAGGCGGAAGAGCGCATCGGCCATGCCGTCGGTGGCGTGTGCCCTTTTGGCGTGAAAGACGGGTGCGATGTCTATCTCGACGAGTCCCTGCGCAGGTTCGACATGGTCTATCCGGCGTGCGGAAGTTCCAACAGCGCCATCGCGTTGACGCCCGATGAGCTGGCGGCGATTGTTCCCAAAAGCGAGTGGGTGGACGTCTGCAAGTTGCCGGAGTGAGGCACATCACCTGTTTCGATTGGACTTTCCCGCGCGGCAGTAGGCTAGCCTACGGCTATAGTGTGTGCGTACCAAGACGAAGGCGGCCGCGTGAAAGAGCAAAAAGAGAGCATCTGGAGCTTTCCCTACATCGCGTTGATGGTGGTGAACCTCTTCCAGTCTATGGCCGCGTTCATGGCCAACACCACGCTTCCGGTGTATGCCGACGCGCTGGGAGCATCTCCTTCCGTGGTAGGCATAGTGGTGAGCTCGTTTTCCGTGACGGCATTGCTCATCAGGCCCTTCGCGGGCCCTGCGTTCGACAGCTTCTCGCGCAAGCGTCTGCTCATGGCATCGCAGTGCATCATATGCGCCTGCATGTTCCTCTACGGTGTGGTGGATTCCCTGCAGGGGCTTGTCATCGTCAGGCTCGTGCACGGCATTGGGATTGGCTGTAGTGGCCCACTCGCCATGTCGCTCGTATCGGAGTTCCTTCCGGAATCGAGGTTCGCGAGCGGAATAAGCATCTATGCCCTGGCGCAGTCGTTCGCGCAGGTAATCGGTCCAGCGGCAGGGTTGTATCTAGTGGATGCCATTGGCTTTTCGCCATCTTACTTCCTCGCCGCAGGTTGCCTCCTGGTGGCCATGTGCGGTGTCGGACTCATACGGGAGCCGTATCGGGAGCGTTTGCGGTACGAGTTGAAACTCGATCGCATGTTCGCGCCGGAGGCAGTGGGAAAGGGCGTCGCCCTGATGCTGCTCGCGACCTCGTTTTCGTGCATGGGCGCCTACGTCGTGCTGTATGGCTACTCCGTGGGGGTTTCCCAGATGGGGGTCTTCTTCATCGTGTATTCCCTCTGCCTATTGGGAACACGCCCCCTATTCGGAAGCATGGCCGATAGGTTTGGAGCACCGCGGGTGCTCCTTGTTGGCATCGCGTTCTTCGCGGCGTCCTATGTCGCATTTGCCGCTGCGGACAATCTGGCGACGTTCATCATCGCCGCGATTCTGGGCTCGGCTGGATTCGGATGTTGCGGCCCGCTGCTCCAATCTGCTGCGTTGGCCTCTGTGCCCCCGTCTCGACGCGGCGCCGCAAGTAATACCGCCTTCACGGGGCTCGACCTGGGAATGCTCATCGGTCCCATCATCGGGGGAATGGTCATAGAGGCCGCAACGCCGATTCTCGGCAGCCAACCCGAGGCGTATTCGCTCATGTGGCTGGCGATGCTCATACCCGCCATAGGGGCCTCCCTCATCGTCTTGCGTTGGAATCTGCAGCGTCGGCAGGATAGAATTACCTAGACGAATCGGGGGTGCATCATGGACGTCGAAGCTCGCGAGGCGCTGACCAGGCGCATCAAGATGAAGGGCCTGGAGCTCGGGTTTTCTCACGTGGGCGTCATACCGTGCCATGACTTTCCGGATTACGCCGCCGCGGTTCGCGCGCGCAACGGCTACGAGCGCTTCATCGACAATCCCGCGTCGTTTTACGCCGGGTGCTTTCCCTCCGAGTTCTTCCCCCAGGGCAAGTCCATCGTGTGCGCTACCTTCGGGTTTGGCGATGTGGACTACCCGCCCGAGCTGCTGAAGTACATCGGCCGCATATACCTGGCCCGTTGCTATGTGCCCGTCCCTGATAACGTGGCGGGCAAGCGCCTGGAAGCCATGGGGGAGTTTCTGGAATCGCAGGGCATGGAGGTCTATCGCGGCAACATCGAGCTGCCCGCCCGGCCCATCTGCGCGGAGGCCGGGCTCGTCACCTACGGCAACAACAACTTCGCCTATACCGAGGAGGACGGATCGTTCGTCGTTCTCTACACGTGGCTCGTGGACGCAGAGCTCGTCTACGACCAGGCTCCAATCGAAAACGAGTGCCCGCCGGATTGCAACCTGTGTCTGAAGGCATGTCCGACGGGAGCCATCGAGTCGTCGCGGCACCTGAACCCCATGAAGTGCATCTTGCTCAACTGCCTCATCCCCAATGGGCAAGCCGATTCAAAGGCCATGGGCACCTACATTCACGGCTGTGACATATGCCAGGAGGTCTGTCCTCGCAATCACGACGTGCTGCGTCGAGCCAAGCGCAAGGATCCGTTTTTGGAAGAGCTCGTGGCTAGCTTCGATTTGGAACGGGTGGCTGGGCTTGATAGCTTTGACGATGATTACTATCGCGATGTACTGAGGTCGGTCATGTACAACTACATTCGCGACCCTGCGGTGTTCCGCCGCAACGCAGAACGCGCTTTGGCTGCTGAGCACATGTTCGAAGAATAGGTTTGCTCACCGAGCACATTCCTGGGACCGCGCTCCAGCTATCATCGCGTCCATGAAGCCATAGTCGCATTATTGGCCGGTATCCCGCATATCGGCCATTTTTGTGCGTCGTGGCGAATCCTAGACTAGTCAGAAAAGCAAAACGCGGCATTGCGGCCCTTTCGGCCAGGCAAGAGGAAAGGTCCGGATTATGAGACCAATGGACTTTGCAAAGCGCACGGCGGCCAACAAACTTGTCGACTACCTCTGCGCAGATCCCGAAAACAACATGAGCAAGGTGATGGACAAGATCAACGCCATTTGCCCCGATGCCCTGTTTCCCGCGCAGCGCGAGGCGTTCACGAAGGTCATGTCCGATCCCGACAACAACATGTACCAGCTCATGATGCGGATCATGAACCTCAACCCCGCGGTTCGCAACGACATGATCAAGACCGTCCTGGTCGAGTCCAACCTCATAGCATGGGGCGTACAGGAGAAGATGCGCGAGAAGTATCGCTGCAACATCCCCTGGGCCATCCTGCTCGATCCCACGAGCGCTTGCAACCTGCACTGCACGGGCTGCTGGGCTGCGGAGTACGGCCATAAGCTCAACCTGAGCTATGACGAGATCGACTCCATCATCTGCCAGGGCAAGGAGCTTGGCGTCCACATCTACATCTACACGGGCGGCGAGCCGCTGGTGCGCAAGCACGATCTCATCAAGCTCTGCGAGGCCCATCCCGATTGCGCGTTCTTGTGCTTCACCAACGCCACGCTCATCGACGAGGAGTTCTGCCAGGAGATGATCCGCGTCAAGAACTTCATCCCGGCCATCTCGGCCGAGGGCGACGAGGCAGCCACGGACGGGCGCAGAGGCGAGGGCACCTACGCCAAGGTGGAGGCCGCCATGGATCTGCTGAGCAGACATGGGCTGCCCTTTGGCGTCTCCATTTGCTATACCCACGACAACGCGCCTTCCGTTGCCAGCGACGAGTACTTCGACTGGCTCATCGAGAAGGGCGCGTTGTTTGCCTGGATCTTCACCTACATGCCCGTGGGCAAGGACGCCCCTACCTCCCTCATGCCCACCCCCGAGGACCGCGAGCGCCTCTACCGCTTCAACCGTCGCATACGCGAGACCAAGCCCATCCTCACTCTGGACTTCCAGCACGATGGCGAGTTCGTGGGCGGTTGCATCGCCGGTGGCAGACGCTACCTGCACATCAATGCTGCCGGTGACGTCGAGCCCTGCGTGTTCATCCACTATTCGAATGCCAACGTCCGTGAGATGTCGTTACTCGACTGTCTGCGCTCGCCCATCTTCATGGCCTACTACGAAGGGCAGCCCTTCAACGACAATCTGCTGCGGCCGTGTCCGATGCTCGAGAATCCCGAGTGCATCGAGCACATGGTCGAGGAGACGGGAGCCCACTGCACCGATTTGCAGGCGACCGAAAGCGCTCACGACCTTGCGGAGAAATGCCGACCCGCAGCACGCGCATGGGCGCCGGTGGCAGAAAGACTCTGGACCGACCCGGACGATCCGCGTGCCGAGCTGCGCAACCGCACCTGCAGCGGCCTGGCTGATAGCGACCTGGAACGCCTGGGGCGTCAGGGTCGCACGATGCATGCCGCCTTCGATCCCGACCGCGACAAGGACTCCATCTTCGCGACAAAATAACGGCTGACGCAGCGTGCGCCAGTTACCCATCGTCACGTATTTGTAACGCCCACCAGGGCTGTCTGCATGCTACTCTTCCCGTTAATTGGCTGCACGGGCTAATTAAATGGCCAATGCATCCACGGTCCGTCGATGGGGAGAGCCATGCCGAGACCCCACTACAAAAAGGGCGATGACACCGCCCGTGACAAGCTGGAAGCGGCGTTCTGGGATGCGCTCGCCGAAGGGTCCTACGAGGGCATAAGCGTGGTGGGGCTGTGCAGGTCGGCTGGTGTGAACAAGAACACCTTCTACTACCACTTCGACAACATCGACGAGCTGGCCCGTGCGGCTGCGGAGTCCCTTGTCGAGACGCAGTTCATCTACACGGTTATCGAGGCGATCAGGGGAGATGCGCAGATTCCCGACTACCTCTCGAAGAGCGAGTTCTCGATGCGCCTGGATCGGGTATGCCTCCTGGCCGATGATAGGGCCCCTTCTCAGTTGCGCCGCATGCTACATGACGCCATCCTGAGGATGTGGAGCGCCAAGTTGGGCATTGACGTGGACGGGCTCGATTTGCGAGACCGTACGTCCCTGGAGTTCGTCATCGGCGGATTTCTGGGAATCTTCACGTACAGGAGTCGCGAGAGCGGGAGCTTCGACCTGAAGGACATCTGGGGCGCGGATTACCTGTATCACGCGTTCGATATCGTGAACAAGTTGGTGGAGGATAGCCAGCAGACATGAGCGACGTTTGGCGAGACACGCCTTTCGTCTATGACTTACGTGAGCAGTCCGATGCAGACGATGCCTGCCCAGGCAATCGCCACGAGCCTGAAGGCGATGCACATTCCGCGAGGTAACCCAAGGTCGCTGGTCAGGGATTTTCCGCCCACGTACATGTGTACGGCTAACGCGAGGGCCACGAGGATGCTGACGGAGGGCCATGCTGCCGCGTGTTCCGGGAGCAGGGCATGGACGCAGGCGATGAGCAAGAGCGCCAGGCCCGTTACCCATTTGAGAACGAGGTGCCGCTTCTTTCGGCGGCTTGGCGGCCTTTCGGCATCGTGCAGCATCTGCCGGCTTGTCACGATGCTCAATAGTCCATGAACGAGGGCCGCGATGAAGAACGCCCATATGACAAACGCGAGCTCCGCGTTGATGGCACCGCTCGTCCATAGGATTCCGAGGATGCCGTGCACGAGGAAGAACAGGCACAGAACGCCAGCAATGGCCCCGTTGACTTTGCGCCAGTTCACCTGCGAACCCACCTGAAGACTCCGAATCTGCTCATAAAGCCAGGAGGATGGGCTGCCTTGCCGCTCATCCTCCTGATTCCAACGTGTCAGAGCCTATGATATCAATCGCAATATGAGACACCGTCTCTGAGCAACTGTCTCATTTGCTAATTCGTCGCTTCTCCGAGATAGGCCGACACGGCATAGGCGGTTATGTTGGAGCGGTTGATGATGCCCACCATGTGCCCGTCTTGCATTACCGGTGCTTTCTTCAGGTGATTGTCAACGAGGACGCGCGCGACAGCGCCCATGTCGTCAGTCGCGTTCACGGTTATGACATTGCGGGTTGCCATTTGGCTGACCGGCGTCTTCATGACTTCGCCGAGCGTCTTGTTGAAGTCCTCGTTGTCGAGCTCGACGATGAACGACCATGCGCTCTTGAACGCCGGCACCTGATTGGCGAGACTGCGCATCACGTCGCCATCCGAGACGAAGCCGACGATCGCTCCCCTCTCGCTGACGACCGGCGCGCCCGAGATTCCCTTGGACGCGAAGAGCTGCATGGCATCGGATGCAAGGGCGTCTTCCGCGAGGGTGTACACATCGGTTTTCATGAGTGAGACCACGTTCGGCTCGATGCCCATGCCGGACTCGTGGACCGCTTCCTCGACTTGCGCCTGCTCCCAGCTTTCAGTGGCGGCGATGGCGCTGCTGGCGGCCTGGCGGCGAATCCAGAGAGCCACGATGAATCCGACCAGGGCAACGGCGCCGACCAGGCATCCGGTGACGACCATGCCCTGGGTCGCTGCTTGGGCAGCGGATGCGCCGCCGGCGGCCGTGACCGCACTCACCGCAGCATAGACGCCCGTGAACACGGACGAGCCGATGCATCCGGCGATTTGGAAGCCCGTGGACATGACCGTGACGCCATGAGGGTTGAGCTGGTAGGAAAGCTTCGAGAGCGCAAAGCTCTGCACCGGCCCGATGACGAGGGCCGAGCCGCAGATGACCGGGATGTAGATGAGCGCCAGCACGATGGGGTTGGCGGTCGCGATGAAGATGCCCGTGAGCACGGAAAATGCTGCCATGCATGCAAAGCCCAGGGGCAGCAACACGCCGGGACCGTGCTTGTCAAAGACGCGACCGGCTACGGGCGAGACGACGCACGAGCACAGGATTGCCGGAAACAGCGTGAGGGAAGCGACGAGAGCCGGCGTTCCCAGGATCGATTGCATGAACGTCGGCACGATGATGTTCATCGCGAAGATGACGATCAGGGAGAGCATGTTGGCGATGACGCCCACGGCAAAGGGCGCGATCTTGAGGGGTTCGAGGTTGATGAGGGGATCGGCAAGCTTGCCCTGGCGTTTGATGAAGGCAACGAGCGCAATGATGCCGATGATAGCCGCGACAAGCGCGATGATGACGTTTCCACCAAACACCATCGATATGCCGTAGAGAATGCCGATAAGCGCAATACCGATGAGTGCCACGGAGAGGGCGTCAAGGCGGGGATAGCTGAGCTTGGCGATGTCGCGTAAGATGATCGCTCCTGCCAGGAAGCACAGCGTCGAGAGCGCGGCGAAGGTCCACAGCAGCATATGCCAATCGGCCACGGCCAGAATGAGGCCGGCGAGGATGACACTAGACGAGGGTCCCAACGTCGTCATGGCACCCATGATGCCCATGTAGGTTCCGAGCTTCTCGCGTGGGGCAACCTCGAGGGTGATGTTCATGCCGATGGGGATGAGCATGCCCGTGCCCAGTGCCTGGATGATGCGCCCGATGAGCAGCACGGCAAAGTTCTGCGCGAGCGCTCCGACGACCGAGCCGATGACCAGAAGCGCCGTCGTGGCGCAGAAGAGCGGGCGGGTGGGAAACGAGCGGTAGGCGAAGGCCGATACGGGCACCATGACCGCCGCCCCGAGCATGTAGGCCGTCGCGAGCCACTGCACCGTGCTCACGTCGACGGAGAGGCTTTCCATGATGGGGGCGAATCCCACGTTCAGGAACGTCTCGTTGAAGGTGGCGAGAAACGCCGCGAAGGCGGCCACGAATAGGGTGACTGCCGGCTTGCGCGATGAGGGCTTGTCATGGTCGAGGTTCTTGCTGGTCATGGTGCTTCTCGCTTTCCGTGGCGTGCGGCCGGGAAATCCAATGCAAGCAACAAGAAAGCGCTCGGCACGCAAATCATCCGGTTCACGAGGCTCGAATCGCTCCTGTGCCGTGATCAGATTTACGCGCCGTAGCGCCACATGTGTCGTTTGCAGTTCCTATTTGGTTGTCGGGCAGGGATGATAGCACGCACATCCCAGGAGATGGCCGCATCGAATCCGCGAACGGTTCTTTCGAGATTCGCCCGAGGAATGAGACAGTGTCCCTGAGCAACTGTCTCATTCCCGTGTCTGTTACTTCGAACCGCCGCCTGCTTCCGTCACGCGCTTGCGGCCACGCCAGACAAGTTGATGCACAGAATCCAAAGAGTGTCCAATCTGATATTTCATTTTCTCAAGACTGAGTGCTTACGGTGGAAGGATGCCCCATCATGCTCGTTGAATGCCCATGAGCTCCTTCTTACCCTCATCTACGGATGGTTATTTCAGCTGTCGAGAAGGAGAGGAGTGGGGAATGGGCGAGAAAGACTATGTCTTGGTCCCGCACGAGAAGCCATTTCAATATGACGAAGCCGGGCTACATGTTACGCGCGGTTGTGCGTGGTCGGGACCAGGGTGCCATGACGGTTGTGGTGTGCTGATGTATACCGATGATGATGGCAGACTGGTGAAGGTTGAGGGCGATCCCGAGCATCCTTACAACCAGGGGCGTCTTTGCCAGCGATGTCTTGATGTTCGCGAGGTCGTATACCACAAGGATCGCCTGAGCAAGCCGCTGGTTCGAGATCGCGCAGACCGCGGCAAGGACGCATGGCACGAGGTGTCCTGGGATGAGGCATTCGATTTGGTTGCCGACAAATTCAAAGAAATATCCGAAAAGTACGGACCGGAATCAATCGTTTTCGGTCAGGGTACGGGTCGCGATGTCGCCCAATGGCTGCTTCGTCTGGCTTGGTCCGTGGGGTCGCCAAATCACTTGTGCTATGGAATGTCGGGCGTTGCGTGCTATATGCCTCGCATTATGGCTGGTATTTGCCAACAGGGTGGGATGACCGTTGCCGATTGCTCGCAACAGTTTGCAGATCGCTATGACAATCCTCTGTACAAGGTTCCCGAGCTCATGGTCGTTTGGGGAAATAACCCCATCGTTTCCAATTCCGACGGATTCTACGGTCACTGGGTCGTCGACCTTATGCGCAGGGGGACCAAGCTTATTGTCGTCGATCCCAAGGTGAACTGGTTGACACGGCATTCCGAGCTTCACCTTGCCCTGCGACCTGGCACCGATGCAGCCCTTGCCCTCGGCATTCTCAATGTCCTTATTGAGGAGAATCTGTACGATCACGATTTTGTTGACAGATGGACCTACGGTTTTGATGAGTTAGCCGAGAGGGTCAAAGAGTATCCTCCTTCCAGGGTGTCCGAAATCACGTGGGTGCCGGAGGAGAAAATAATCGAAGCCGCGCGCATGATTGGAAAGGCCGATTCGGCAGCTCTCCAATGGGGCGTCGCCGTCGACATGGTAAAGCAAACGCTGCCCGCCGGTCAGGCCATCATGAGCATCTTCCACATCACGGGCAACATCGAAAAACCCGGTACGAACATACTGCCTCCTACGCTTCTTTCATATGCAAGCGCAGGTTGGGGTGCGGAGTTCCTGACTCCAGAGCAAGAGGCGAAAATCATTGGCGGAGAGAAATATCCGCTTTGCCGCCTAATCCGTACGTGCAATGCTGATGAGCTCATGCATGCCATGGAGACCGGTGAGCCGTATGCTATCCATGGTTTGTATCTACAGGCCTGCAATGTAATCGCGTGTATGGGCACCGATCCGAGGCGTGTGTACGAGGCAACGAAGAAGCTCGACTTCATTGTCAATGTCGATCTCTTCATGACACCGACGGCGATGGCTTTTGCTGACGTGCTTTTGCCTGCGGCGACCTATCCCGAGCGTGATGGCCTTTGTGTGATCTGCGGTGCGCAGCGTGCCGATACGATTAACAAGGTACTGGAGACCGATCGTAAATCGGACATGGAGATCAATCTGGAGATTGGAAGGCGCATCAATCCCGAAGCATGGCCGTGGAAAAACGTGCAGGCGATGTTCGATGACGTCTTGACCTCGACAGCAATGAGCTTCAAAGAAGTGCAGGAATGTGGTCCAGCAATGATTCCCTTCGAGTACAACCGTCATGAAAAGGGCCTTTTGAGGGCAGATGGACAACCTGGCTTCGGGACGCTTACTGGCCGTATTGAGCTGTATTCGACCATATATGCTTCGGCCGGGATCGATCCGCTTCCGTATTTCGAGGAGCCGACACCTGGACCTGGGTCCACGCCTGAGCTGATGGAGGAGTATCCGCTTATTCTGTCAACGGGTTCGCGTCGTCATTCATCGTTCCATTCCGAACATCGTCAGATCGAACGCCTGCGCTCCCAGCATCCCGATCCCGTTCTAGAGGTGCATCCGGAAACCGCTAAGCGCTATGGGGTTCGTGATGGCGACTGGGTGTGGGTCGAGAATCAGTTTGGCCGCGCGAAGAGACGCGTCAAGGAGACACCCATATGGGGCGAGAAGATTGTATCGAGTGATCATGGATGGTGGTATCCGGAGGCCGACCCCGAGCAGTTCTACGATGCCTTCGAGCTCAACATCAACAATCTTATCCCCTTCGGGAATGGTGATGGTGGCTTTGGATGCAACTACAAGTGCTCACTTTGCAAGATTTACAAGGCGAAGGATGGTGAATAGCCATGACTAAGGGCCTTCTTATAGAAACGGATTGGTGTACGGGTTGCCATGCATGCGAGATGGCGTGCCAACAGGAACACGACATGCCGGTTGGTCAAACGGGAATCAAGGTGTTCGAGCTGGGTCCTTGGGAATACGCACCCGAAACATGGCAGCTCTCATATGTTCCGATTCCAACTGATCAGTGCGATGGATGTGCGACGAGGGTATCGCTTGGAAAACAGCCCAGCTGCGTACAGCATTGCCAAGCTCGCTGCATAAGCTACGGAAACGTGAGTGAGCTTGCCAAGGACATGGAGGGTCACCTCGATCGCGCCCTCTACACCATCCGCTGAGCTACAAGACAAGTTCGCCTTGCAACGAGAATCTCCGACTTGCAGGTTTCATACGAGACCAAGGAAGGAATTACCAATGAACGAAAAAGAAAAGCTTTCTCCAAGACGGTGGATTGCGGTATTCTGCCTCTTTCTTATGCACGCGACGCTCATGGCTGCCTTGATGGTCCCCGGTGCGTATGCCGAGGTGCTAATAGGCGGTTGGGGAGTCCCACAAGACCTGTTCATTCAGCTGACGATGATTAGCTTTTTGACCGGTGCGCTCCTGTCCATTCCGATGGGCATCCTTGCGGATCGATTTGGCGTCACAAAGATTCTGGGAATCGGCATGGTCATTTCCTGTGCTGCGGCAATCGCCCGTATCTTCTGCGTCGAGTTCTGGCCGCTCTATATCTCGTGTTTCGTGATGGGCATCGGTCTTGCCGGTATGAATGCGAATTCAGTTAAGTTTCTTGGTGCCTGGTTTGGCAAGAGGCAAGTCACGACCGCAATGACGTTATACGTCTCTGGCGCTGGTGTGGGTGTTTCCATCATGATGGCCTTAGCATCGGGTTGCCCCGAGATTGGCCCCATGTTCACCGGCACGGCGGCTGTCTTCGTCGTTGCCTGCGTCATCTGGTTCGCATTGGCGCGCATGCCAAAGAATGCCGTCGTCATCAAGGACGAATACAGCGCCAAGGCCGTGAAGTCCGTTCTCTCCAATAAGATCCTGCTCCTCGTCTCACTCGCGATGGTTCTCTCCATGGCCTCTTCGGCATCCTATGCCGGAAATGTTCCGATCGGCCTTCAGAGCAAAGGTCTCGATCCTGCGATGGCCGCTGCTTGGGCGTCGATGATCTCCTTGGCGGGTATTCCCTCGAATTGGATTGTCGGTCCTATCGCCGATGCGCTGAAGAGAATAAAGCCGGTTTTCGCCATTACGGTTTTTGTGGGCAATGCGCTGCTGATTGCCGGTTGGCTGCTTCCACTTGGTGACGCGACTCTGCCCCTCATTATTTCCGGATGCCTGCTTTCTTGGGGCAACATCGCGCTCATCAAGGGCTGCGTTGGCCTCATCCCAACCATCAAGCCGGAGTATATGGGCACAGCAGGTGGAATTCAGACGTTCTTCCAGAATCTCGCAGCGTTCTTGATACCGTCATTTGTGTTCACGCCGTTATCTGGCGGAAACATGGCATTCTTCTTCGTGCTCTGCTCCATTTCTGTAATCCTGGCAGGTGTCGTCATGATGATTACGCCGGAGCTTGGCCTCAAGGGCAAGATTCACCAGAATTCTGTTCCCTCGGGGCAAACCAATGCTGACTGAGTCCTCACTCCGGGACTAGTCATACCCTCCCCCAGAAGGAAGCGGCCCCCTACGGGGCCGCTTCCTCTTTTCCGTATGTACCTTAGACTCCGTTACCGATGAGCGCAAGGATGATACTGTCATCTCTCGAAGTGTCGGCGGGTACCTTCAAGAGATCGTAGATGTCATGTGGAACCGCCTGGGTAATGAGTTCAGCATATTCCCGGGCGTCGATGCGCTCTTCTGGTGATTCAAAGTAACGAATGTTGCCCATCGCGGATTCGACGGATGCAGTTGCCTTAATCAGGAAGTCGAGTGTTTCCGTTATGTGCATGTTGAAGAACTGCGTCAATGTGACTTGGAGATTTTCTACCCGATGCCTGAAGAAGAAGGGGCGCACTCCTCCATAATCGGTAACGGATCCTGCCATTGAGTAGAGCGTGCTGTATTTCTCAAGAAAGCGAGTTGTGATGAAATGCCCCTCTTGCCAAGTGAGGGTTCTGCCAATTCTGTCTACGCCCATCTCGTAGGCGATATTCGAATGCCATCTGACGATAGCGTTCTTATCTTCAAAATGGTTGTAAAACGTTGACCTGGAAATAGAGCAGTCCTCGCAGATTTGGATGACGCTTACCGAATCGAACGAATTGCCCTGCTCGCCAGATAGTCGATTCAGAGATGAGAGAATCTTCATCTTCGTGGAAAAGTTTGGCGATGCGTAGTCATTGTCCATAAGCCCCCCCGACGACTGCTCATTCGGATTCTATAATCTGCGCCTCACCATGTAAATTCTCATAAGACACATTGGCGACAGTGTCCATTGCCGATGGACATGCGCACAAGATGGCAGCGTCCTGCTGTTCAGAGTACCGTTCTTATAGCTTGAGCTGCGTTTTTCATGCAACCAGAATTGATGACAGAGAGTGGAAGCGCGCGCTTCCCTCGGCCTAGCTTTCGTTCGACTCATGTCAGAAGGAGGACTGCATGGAATTCGAAACCGATCTCGGCAAACCGTGGAAGTACCAAGATGGCGATTTCACAGTAATCCGTTCGTCGGTATGGTCTCCGCCCGGCTGTCACCCGGTTGGTTGCGGAATCAAGGTTTATGTCGATAAAGACGGACGTCTTGACCATATCGAAGGCGACGAGAACGATCCGATTACGCAAGGCAGGCTTTGCCCTCGTTGCCTTGCCCTCAAGGATTACGTTTACAATCCTACGCGTGTTATTCATCCCATGAAACGCGCGAAGGAGAAGCGCGGTGATGCAGATGCTTGGGAGCGCTGCTCTTGGGATGAGGCGCTGGATATCATCATGGACAATTGGAAGCGTCTGACCGACAAGTATGGTAGAAAGACCATGGCGATTTTTGTCGGTACCGGACGCGATGGCATGCTCTCGCAAGACTTTCAGCTCTCTATTTTCCGCACGCCTAACGTTGCGTACACCCAATCGGGCTATGCGTGCTACCAACCGCGCATGACAGCCTCGAACATGGTTCTCGGTGCACTCTATCCAGAGATGGATTACGCGGGCGGTCTTCCGGGCGGATATGACGATCCGCAATATAAAGTGCCAGAGCTTATGGTCATGTGGGGAAAGATGCCCCTGGCCTCAAATCCCGACGGGATGTTTGGGCACGCCGTGATTGACCTCATGAAGCGCGGTGCGAAGCTCGCCTGTATTGATCCGCGCATTACTTGGCTTTCGACGCGATCGGTGCTGCAGTTGAGGGTGCGTCCGGGTACCGATGCAGCTCTCGCGATGGCGATGTGCAACATCATCATTTCTGAGGACCTTTACGATCATGATTTTGTCGATCGCTGGACATACGGTTTTGATGAATTTGCCGAGCGAGTGAAGCATATGACGCCCGAAAAAGCTGCTGAAATATGCGAGGTCCCTGTTGAGAACATCTACAAGCTCGCTCGTATGTATGCCACTGCAAAGCCCGCATCCATTGCATGGGGTCTTGCATTTGATCAGAACACGAATGGCATGCAGGCTGGCCATTGCGTGCTGGCGCTCATGAGCATCACCGGAAATCTGGACGTACCGGGTGGAAATGTCGTCGCAGATCTCTCACAACCCGAAGACCTCACATCAGATGCCGTGGCTGGTCAAGCCGCGGACTTTACCGATACAAGGTCATTCATTACTGAGGGTTGGTACCAGATGACCGATGAGGAACGCCAAGAGTGCCTTGGCATGGATAAATACCCTCTCTACTGCAACCAGATTACGGGGTGCCATGCGGATAGCGTGCTCGATGCGCTCGAAACCGATAAGCCTTATCCTGTGCGTTTCGCGTGGATTGCCAATAGCAACTTGCTCGCCCCCACGAATTCTGCCGATCCGACACGTTGGCACAAGGCCTTTGAGCGATCGATTGATTTTGCGTTTGGTACCGACTGCTTCATCACGCCGACGATTCAAGCTACCTGTGATGTGTTTCTTCCGCTCACAACCGTGCTTGAACATGATGGCGTGAACCGAACTCATTACGGCGCCGCATCGATTACCACGGGCATAGGCAACAAGGCCATTACGGTTGGCGAGTGCAAGAGCGATCTCGAGATTTATTGCCTGCTCGCCGAGCGCATGGCGAGCATGTTCCCGGATGACCCGAAGGCGCGCTTCGCGCACGAGAAATATACGGAATACCACGACTATCTCAACAAGAACCGTCTCGAGGGACGTCACGAATTCGATGACGTGAAGAACCTCGTGAAGTTCAAGCGCAACGTGTACTACAGGAAGTACGAGACGGGTCGTCTGCGCATGGACGGACAGCCGGGATTTCTGACTCCCACGGGTCGCATCGAACTCTGGTCATCTGCGTTCAACGCCAACGGAATGGATCCTCTGCCCTATTACTACGAGCCCGACTTGAGTCCTCGAATTCCCGACAGCGGCATGGACGATTTGGAGCTGCAGACGAATCCGCGAGTCGGGGAGAAGCTGGAAGAGGAATGGCACGCGCGCGATTTGCCCCATGCCGAGATCATGGAGCTGTATCCGTTCATATTGTCCACTGGACACAGGCGCTATAGCTCGTTCCACTCGGAGCATAGACAGGTCGCCATTCTCCGTGAACTCGATCCGAATCCGATGGTCGAGATAAACCCAGAGGACGCGGAGAGACTGGGCATCGCAGATGGCCAGTGGTGCGAGATATCCAACATGTTTGGCAAAGCGAAGTACAAGGCAAGGGTGACCCCCGCAGTTCGTGTTGGATATGTCGAGGCAGACCACGGCTGGTGGTTCCCTGAGCAAAACGGCAGTGAGCCGAGCCTGTTTGGAGTTTGGCAATCGAATTGCAATGACATGATTCCCGTGCATCACAACAACGCGCTTGGCTTTGGAGCTCCGTATAAGTGCAGTTGCTGCAATATCGTCCCGCTCAGGGAGAGCTTCGACGTCGACATGAAGAAGTTTGGCGAGAAGTTTGGGGAGTTGGTCTAAATGGCAAATTACGGATTGCTTATCGATTACGAGTATTGCACCGGCTGCCGCTCTTGCGAGGTGGCTTGTAAGGAGGAGCATGGTCTGCCCATAGGCAAATGGGGAATCAGGGTTTTTGATGATGGCCCCTGGCAAAAGGACGAGTCTGAAGACCAGGGTTCAGACTATAACTGGAACAAGATTCCCGTTCCCACGGACCTCTGCGATCTTTGCGCCGATAGGGTCGCAAGGAAACGTAAGCCGGCTTGTGTCCACAACTGCCTCGCGGCGTGCATGGAGTTTGGTCCTGTGGACGAATTATCACAGAGTCTGGGCAAGAAGCCCAAACAGGTCCTATGGGCGCCCCTACAGGAGCAATGACGCCCGGCAATGTGTTTCTACTGCATCCATTGCGGAAAGTGCGGACCGGGTTCGGATTCGGGAACTAGGCCGATTTCTCGTGGATTCTGCATTTTCTGCAATACGCAGAATGATGTGAATGCCTCGTCTTGTTCTCACTGTGGCAAATCGCTGCCCCCGCTGCCCGGATACTCCGGGCAGCGGGATACGTTGCTTGATAGCAGCGCTTGCGAGAAGTTGGAGCAATAGGGGCGAGTGCTGACGAAAGGGAGAGCATATGTCTCATGTGAAAACGGTTGATAGAACGACTACCAAATCGTTGGGCCTTTGCGGGTTCGGTCTTTCCGCAAATGCTGCCGACGTCGATGTGCTTGATGGTCGGGTGGTTCGTATACGTCCAGTTCATTTTGGCGAGAATTACACCAAAGAGGAATTGAGGATGTGGTCATTGGAAAAGGATGGCCATGTCTTTGACCCTGGATTCAAGACGCTTCTGCCACCTCACAGCATCGCCTATAAAACGAGGACCTATTCGCCAAATCGCATTCCCTATCCCATGAAGCGCGTCGATTGGGACCCAAACGGAAAGCGCAATACTCAGAATCGCGGAAAATCGAAATATGTCAGGATCAGCTGGGATGAGGCAACGGACATAATCGCTTCCGAAATCAAGCGTGTCCATGACACGTATGGCCCCTACTCGGTTTACTGCCAGGGTGAGGGACATGGAGAAGCCAAAAACTACGGTGGCTCACACGGATGCCAGATTTCCCTGCTCAATCTGGTCGGTGGCTGCACCATTCAGGCGCGCAATGCCGACAGCTGGGAAGGTTGGTATTGGGGAGCCAAGTGGATTTGGGGAATGGACCCGGTCGGTCAGAATGTCTACCAAAATGGCGTTTTCCGTGATATCACCCAACATGGAGACGCGGTTCTCTTCTGGGGTGCCGATCCCGAGACGACGCCATGGGGATGGGGCGGCCAGCTTCCCTCGCGAATGTGCTATTGGTTCAATGAGATTGGCGTTAAGTCGATCTTCATTTCTCCTGATGTGAACTACACGGGTGCCGTACACGCGGACAAGTGGATTCCTGTTATTCCCAATACCGATGCGGCGCTTCAGCTGGCCATAGCCTATGTTTGGCTGACGGAGGACCTCTACGATAAGGACTATATTGCCACTCATGCTGACGGATTCGACTGGTTTGAGCAATATGTACTCGGTTACCTCGATGACAAGACGCCAAAGACGCCTCAATGGGCAGAGCAGAAATGCGGAGTGAAATCATATACGATCAAGGCACTTGCTCGGTATTGGGCAAAATCAAATGTGTCAATCGGCCATTGCAATGGCGGCGGCTATATCCGCTCGTGTTTCTCGCATGAGCCCGCGCGTCTTGAAGTTGCGCTTCTGGGCATGCAGGCGCTTGGCAAGCCGGGAGCAAATCAGTTCCAATTCATGGAATGGACACTGTTTAATTTACCCACCAAGAGTCCTGTTCCACGAAGTGAGGTGTACCCGAGTGCGGAGGCGGTGTACCACGGATTTGACATGGACATGGGACCGTCTTTCATCGTAAAGACTAAGCTTCCCGAGGCCATCATGAATCCTCCCGTTGAGTGGTATGGCCATACGGCGGCCGGATACCCCAAGGAAGATCAGCTACGCAGGTTTCAGTTTCCGCTGCCGGGCAACGATGGCGTCAAAATGATTTGGTCAGATGCTCCGTGCTGGTCAACTTGCTGGAATGGCGGATTCGAATTTGAAGAGGCGCTTCGTAGTCCCGAGGTCGAGTGCGTCATCGTGCAGCATCCTTGGATGGAGAATGACACGCTCTTTGCCGACATTATTTTGCCTACGGCTACGATGATGGAATGCCCCGATTTAACCACTGATAATTACAACGGTCAGACAGCGATGATCTACATTGAAGAGCAGGCCGTCGACGTTATCGGTGAGGCCAAGTCGGAGTATGACGCAGTGTGTGCCGTGGCTGCCAAGCTTGAGAAGTATGGAGGGCAGTACGAAGGGCTCCTGGAACGTTATTCGAATGGAATGGATTGCGATGATTTTTTGCGCTTTGGATTCGAGCAAAGCGGCGTTGCGGATAGGATTACCTACGACCAACTCAAGGAGCAGCGCTTCTGGTGTTCGCCCATTACCGAAGGATGGGAAGATGAGCCGGCTGGTCTCATTGCGTTCTATCTTGACCCCGAGAGCGCGCCACTTGACACGCCGACAGGCAAGCTAGAGTACTACTCCACGGTTCTGGCAGGCAGTTTCCCCGACGACAATGTTAGGGGGCCGTATCCCAAATGGATTGAGGAGACCCCGACTCATCACGAACGGATTACTTCTGATCGAGCGAAGCTTTACCCCTTCCCGCTTATGTCAAACCATCCTCGCTGGCGCGTGCACGCGAATTTGGATGACGTTCCGTGGCTGCGCGAGATTGGAACCTGCAAGATCAAGGGTCCGGACGGTTATTTATATGAACCCGTGTGGATTAATCCTGTCGATGCGGAGCGGCTCGGCATCAAGCATCACGATGTGGTGAAGCTTTTCAACGAGCGTGGTGAGGTACTTGGCGCTGCGCATGTTACCGAGCGTATTCGCCCCGGTGTCCTTTACCAGGACCATGGCGCCCGTGTCGATGCTATACGAGCTGGTAGCAAGGGCCTTGATCGCGGTGGCGCAAACAATCTCATCTGCACACCAGGCACCACATCGGAAAACTGTGCGGGTGAGGTGACGAACAGCTTCTTGGTAGGAATCGAGAAGGTGGATGTATTTGAGCTTGCCCGTCAGTATCCAGAAGAGTTCTCGCGTACCTACGACTCCGCTACTGGTCATGTGCCCGCAGCATATATTCAGGAGAGTGAATAAGCATGAGCAAAGTGTTTGTTATCGATGTAGATAAATGCAACGGGTGCCATAATTGCCAGGTCGCCTGCAAAGACGAGCACTGCGGGCAAGCGTGGCTGCCCTATGCGGAGGCACAGCCATTGACGGGCCAATTCTGGATGAAGGTGAACGAGAAGGAGCGAGGACAGGTACCCGTTGTCCGAGTTTCGTATTTGCCGCATCTCTGCAATCACTGCGAGAACCCGGCTTGCGAAAAGGCTGCACCGGATGCAGTTTACAAGCGCGAGGATGGGCTCGTCATCATCGATCCTGAAAAGGCGCGGGGGAACTCGAACCTTGTGGATGCGTGTCCGGTAGGTGCAATTTTTTGGAATGAGGAGCTTTCGCTGCCCCAAAAATGCACGGGTTGTGCTCATCTGCTTGACGATGGCTGGGAAGTGCCGCGCTGTGGTGACGCTTGCCCTACGGAGGCTCTCCGCTATATCGACGAAGAAGAAGTTGATTTGGCAAATGCTGTCACGCTTCCCGAGCTGGCAGGGACAGGCCCCAAAGTCTACTATCTGAATTACCCCAAACGTTTTGTTGCGGGCCTTGTCTATGACCCCGAGGCAGACGAAGTAATCATAGACGGTAAGGTCACGCTCAAGCAGGGCGAAGCCGTAGTACAAGAAATGCGCACCGATGATTTTGGCGACTTCAAGTTCGAGCAGGTCGATCCGGGCAACTACGAAATCATCGTTGAGTCAGCGGGATATGACACTGCGCATGTTGGCATCGACCTGTCTGAGAAAGATCGGTTTGTCGGGGATATCGCCATGAATTTTGTTGGAAATCCTAGCAATCGGCCCTCGAATAGGATTCGTGCGCAAGAAGAGCGTGCGATTGCTCAACGCAAGTGGGATGCATCAATTGAGGCGCTTAAGCAAAAGGGTGTTGTCGGCTCAAGAAGCATTGCGGTGATTTGTCCGACATGCGGCAAGAAGGTAAATACCGCGTTGGACGTCGAATCTCCCAGGTGTCAGTTTTGCAAGGCTGATTTGACCGCTGCTGTAGAGGAGAAAGCCGCGGAGCTCACCAGATAGCAGTATATCAACCTTGTTGTACGAAGGGCGCGTTTCAAAAAGCGCGCCCTTCATTTTCTGAGGTGAAGTTTTGAATAGGAAAGCCATTCTCGCGGGAACCTTTGCCATCATCGCCTGGAGCGTGATGACAGCATTTCTCCGGTCGACAACGGAAAACTTTGGGCATTTGGGTGGCATCGCGCTGATCTATACACTTGGCGCGATTCTTTTGTTTGTCGTCAATCGGCCGAGTCCCTTTTGCGATATTCCAAAGAGGTACCTGCTTGTCGGCGGCCTGATGTTTGCTGCATACGAGATTTGCCTCGCTTTGGCCATTGCACTCGCACAAAATCACGTGCAGGTCATAGAGGTGAGCATCCTAAACTATCTATGGCCCACCTTGACTGCGCTGCTGTGGGCGCTCAACCGCAAGAAAGGTCGTGGATTCGCGACGTCGCTCATGCTGCCGAGCATCTTGCTTGTTGCAATAGGCACTGCGCTGGCAGTTGGCGGCCCCGATCTGCTCGCTGCGGGCGAGCAGTCGCAATCGCAGGCTGGCATTCCAGCTTCGTATATGCTCGCCTTGGCAGCATCGGCCATATGGGCGTTCTACACGAATTTCACGCCTCGGATGTCGAAAGGGACAAATGCCACGGCCTTCTTTTTCGTCGTGGTCTCCCTTGTTCTATGGATTGCAGTTGCCATGAGCGGCGATTGGCCATCTATCGGTGGTGCCGATGTTGTCTCGGCAGCGGCTCCTCTAATTGGCGCAACTCTCTCGGTCGCAGTGGGGTACGCCTTGTGGAATTTCGCGATCAATCACGGCGATGTGGGCATTCTTTCCATAATCTCGTATTCGGCGCCGATATTATCCTGCGTGGCGAGTGCTCTCGTTCTTAATGTCGCTCCTGACATCTTTCTTTGGATAGGTGTCATTCTAGTTTCAGTTGGATCATTGCTCGGCTTTTTTGCAAGGCGGGTGGTTGAACGAAGAGAAAGCGATGAGCGAATTCGTGATTAGGCGGAAAGAAAAATTGTGAGGTGACGCCGACCAGGCGTCTGGTGACGACCATGCCCTGGGTCGTGGCCTGGACAGCGGGAGCACCATCGGTGGTAGCGACTGTGCTCACGGCAGCATTGCCCCGTCGAATTCGTGAACGGTTTTCGGAGAATGGGGCAGGACTGGGACAAATGAGACAGCGTCCCTGAGCAACTGTCTCATTCCCGTGTCTGCTACTTCGAATCGCCGCCTGCTTCCGTCACGCGTTTGCGGCCACGCCAGGCAAGCGCGGCGAACACGACGGCTGCGAGAAACGCGATACCCGCCAGCGTACCCACGACGGCAATCGTCCTGTCACCGGTCTTGACGAGCGTCATGGTCTTCTCCGTGCCGGTCGTGTAGGCGTTGATAGTTTCTTCGGCGTCTTTCTTGTTCACGGGGTTTTCGAGCATCTCGTCCGTGATTTCGACCGTGTCGTCAACGGCCTCGCCGTTGCCAGGGGCATCGGTTCCGTCTCCGACGAAGTCCTCCACGATGATGTCGTCGGGCAGGGTCGTGATGAGATCGTCATGGTCAAAGATCTGGTCGGGAATCTCCACGGCATCTGGCAACGTGGTGATCTGGTCGTCATAGTTGACGTCCCCATCGGGAACTTCCACGGCGTCCGGCAACGTGGTGATCTGGTCGTTGTAGTCGAAGATGCCATCGGGAATCTCGATGCCGTCGGGCAGCGTCGTTGACGAAGGCGTGTAGAGCACGTTGATCACGTTGTTGTCAGGGTCCGTGCCCAGGCGAATCTGGGCCGGATATGTGTCGATTACATAGGTTCCGTCAAGCTTGTACTCGTAGGCATCGCCCACGATGAGCTTGTCGAAGCGCTGGTTCGTGAAAGTCTCCGATCCGAGCTTGGTGAATTCGACGTCCTGGGGTGCAAGGGCACCGCTCCACGAATCGGCGGCCAGGTCGGCGCCGGTCATGAGGTAGTAGTTGACCGTGTACTCGGAATTCCACAGCCGCACGTAGTTGAGCGTGTAGACGTTTTGGCTTGGATCGCGCGACACGACCATCCTGTTGGGCCACCCATCCCAGAAGAAGTAGCCGGGGATGTCAACGACATAGCTCCAGGCAGTCAGCTCCTGGCCTTCGTGAAAGCCCGAGAGGGTGCGCGTTCCCATGAGGCGAAGGCCATTCTCGTCTTTGGGCACGTCTGGGTCATCGAACATGACCATCTCGTAGTAGTTGAGCGTGATGGAGCAATCGTCGGCGGGGGATAGGCCTGCATCTCCGTCGCTAGCCAGGGTCTGGTCTTGCATGGTCGATGTCGGGACCTCGAGCTCGTTTCCCTGCGTGTCCACGACGGACTGGGTGGAGTCTTCGGCAAAGGCGCTGTAGGCGCAGTACGCACTCAAGGCAATGCCGATGCACAGGAGCGCGATTGCCGAGATCAAGGAAACCTTGAAATAGCGCATGGAAGTGGGACCTGAAGCAAGCGTCTTCATGATAAACGCCTCCTTAAGTGTTAATTAAGTCACTGTCAAGCATAATACAGCGTTTATCTGGTTTCGGTTGCAAATTATCGGTATAGTTTCCAAAAAGACAGAAATGCGTTATGTCGCTTCGAGCAAAAAAGGGAGATCTCTCCATTCCGCGGCCTTACGGCCGCTCCAGTCGAGATGACAGGTATTGTCATTTCGAGCGGAGCGAAGCGAAGTCGAGAAATCTCATCTCACCTTGCCCTCGTCGGATTCTATTGTCCCCACTTCCATCGGCTTACAATCTTGTCATTCTCGGTCACGCGACCCCATCATCTAGTAACTTACCTTGTGTGGAAAGGAACTTCGCGATGGGGGTGAGATGCGGATGGGGTCAGTCAGCTCGTTTCTGAGCAGTTTTAGCGGCAGCTTCAAGGCCGCGCTTCTCATCTGGCCGTTCCTCTCGTTTGCCCTCACGCTTCCCGTGCTTGTGTACCTCTACCATCGCGATGGTCGGCTGCGCCTGTCATCGGCCGTGGCCGCCTATCTCACCATCCTCTACATCGCGGGTCTGGGTTGCTTCACGCTCTACCCGCTCCCAAGTGGGGATGCCGGCCCGGGCATCACCTACGGCATCCCACCGCAGTTCGATCCACTCAACTTTGTCCACGACATCGCGAAGGACGGTATCAAGGCGGTCCTGCAGCTGTTATTCAACATCGTGCTGTTCGTGCCGTTGGGATTCATCGCGAAGCGCTTCCTGCGCCTGGGCTTTGGCATGACCGTGCTCATCTCGCTCGGGACGACGATTCTCATCGAGACCGCGCAGCTCACGGGCCTCTTTGGCATCTATCCGTACGCCTACCGCACCTTCGAGGTGGACGACATCATCTGCAACACGCTTGGCGGCATCGTCGGATGGTGGTGCGCCTATGGCCTGGGGCGCGTGCTGCCCGAGGAGAAGACCATCTTCCTGAAGACGACCCATGACCCCGGCTTCGTGCGCCGCTGCGTGGCCCTTTGGGTCGATCTGATGATTATCGCCCTGTGCACGGAAGGACCATGGCTGCTGCTGGCCCTGGCGAGCGAGGCGTTTCTCGACGAGCCCTTCACGATAGCGGGGCTTACCGCGCCCCAGACGGAGACGCTCATGATGTACGCCTGCTTCGCTCTTTCCTATGCCGTCTTCGAGGTCGTGGCGCCCTGGTGCAACGAGGGGAGCACGGTCGGCGGCAAGCTCGTGCACATGTCGTTCGAGACGAAAAAGCGGATGGGATCGCAGCGGGCGCTCTTCTACGCGGTGCGCGCTGCCGCGCTCATCGCCATCCTCATGTTTCCGCTCGCACTCGTCCCGGTCGTCGTCATCTTCTACCTTATCGCGCGCAAGATGCCCTACGACTACCTACCGGGGCAATGATGCCAAGTGGGACAAATGGACAGGTCATTTCCCACTTTCATTTCGAGCAAAATGGCGAGATTCCTCCACTTCGGGACCTTACGGTCCCTTCGGTCGGAATGACAGTAGGCAGCGGCCCCCACTTGTCATTTCGAGCGGAGCGAAACGCCCCCGCTGTCATTTCGAGCGGAGCGAAGCGGAGTCGAGAAATCTCGTCATGCTGCCAGCCAGCGCATGCCGATTGGAGGATAATCAGCCCAATAGAACGCGACGACCCGGGAGGGACCCCATGAAGCGCGATTATCCCAATCTCTGCAAACCCCTCAAGGTAGGCAACCTAACATTCCGTAACCGCATGGTGTCGGCTCCCATGGGCGCCACCGACATTACGGCCGAGGGCACGCCGGGTTTGCGCACCCAGGGCTTCTACGAGGCCCGTGCCAAGGGTGGTGCCGCCGCGGTCACCGTGAGCGAGCTCGTGGTCCATCCCGAGACCGACGGCTCACAGATGCTGCACCTTTCGCTTGCCACGCCCGGGCAGCTCGGCGCGTTTGCCTACGTCGCCGACGCCATCAAGCGTCACGGTGCCATCGCCTCCATCGAGCTGTCGCATTCCGGCCAGTATGCGGGCACTTATATGGTTGACAAGAAGAAGAAAGCCGACCTGTGCCAGTGGGGGCCGAGCGATGGCGTGCGTCCTGACGGGCTCCCCGTGCGGGCGCTTTCCGTCGAGCAAATCGAGGACATCGCCGCCGCCTACGCCAACGCCGCCGTGTTGGCGCGCCGTGCGGGCTTCCAGATGTGCATGGTCCATGCGGGGCACGGCTGGCTTATCAACCAGTTCCTCTCGCCGTACTTCAACAAGCGCACCGACGAGTACGGCGGCTCCCTCGAAAACCGTCTGCGTTTCGCTCGCCAGATACTCACCGCGATTCGCGAGGCCACAGGTCCCGGCTTTCCCATCGAGCTGCGCATGAGCGGCTCGGAGCTCTTCGATGGCGGCTACGACATCGAGGAAGGCTGCCGCATCGCCGAAGGCCTCGAGGACCTCGTCGACCTCATCCACGTGTCGGCCGGCTCGTACCAGTTTGGCTTCTCGATCACCCATCCGTCGATGTTCCGCGAGCATGGCTGCAACGTGCCGCTGGCCGCGCAGATCAAGCAGCACGTGTCCGTGCCGGTCATCGCCATCGGCGGCCTATCCGACCCCGCGCAGATGGAGGAGATCGTCGCCGGTGGTCAGGCCGATGCCGTCGCTATGGCCCGTGCGCTGCTGGCCGACCCCGAGCTTCCCAACAAGGTCATGGCAAACCGGGGCGATGAGGTCGTGAAGTGCCTGCGTTGCTTCGTCTGCATGGCCGAGCGCCCTGTGACCCAAACGCGCCGCTGCGCCGTGAACCCGCTTATCGGCCGCGAGTTCGAGGGGCTGACCGTGACGCTTGCTGCTCAGCCCAAGCGCGTGCTCGTGGCTGGCGGCGGCATCGCCGGCATGAAGGCGGCCCACACCGCGGCGCTACGCGGCCATGACGTGACGCTCTGCGAGGCGAGCGACGAGCTCGGTGGCATCCTGCGCACCGAGGCGGCGCTCCCCTTCAAGTACGACATGTACGAGCTGGGACGCACCTATGCGCATCTGTGCCGCGAGGCCGGCGTCGACATTCGGCTCGAGACGCCCGTGACCACTGCGCTGTGCGAAGAACTCGAGCCCGATGCGCTCATCATCGCCGTGGGTTCCGAGCCCATCAAGCTGCCTTTCCCCGTGGCTGAGGACGCTCGCGTGATCTCCATCGACGAGCTCTACCTGGACGGCGCCGAACCGGGACCGGAGGTTGCCGTCATCGGCGGTGGCCTCACCGGTTGCGAGTGCGCGCTGCAGCTGGCGCGCACGGGCCGCAAGGTGCATCTCATCGAGATGCGTCCCGAGCTGGCGCCCGACGCCAACATCCGCCACCGCCCCATCTTGCTGGCGGAGCTGGAGGGCGAGGACATCGACGTGCTGACGGGTGCTGCCGCGAAGTGCGTGGACGCCGACGGCGTGACGGTCACCATCGATGGCGAGGAGAGAGTGGTGCCGTGCCAGTCGGTCATCGCCGCCATCGGCCAGCGCTCGCGCAGCGCGGTTGTCGACGAGCTACGCGATGGTGCGCCGTTCGTGCGCGTCATCGGCGACGCCCAGCGGCCGGCCAACATCACGCTTGCGATCTACGAGGCCTACCACGCCGCGCTGGACGTGTAGCTGCTTTTGTCATTTCGACCGGGCACAAGCGGCCCTCAATTGTCATTTCGACCGGAGGCGCGAAGCGCTGGAGTGGAGAAATCCCTCCGGCCGCTCTGTTTTGACGTTGCTTGCATGTTATAATGTCGTATATTCATTACATTAATTATTGTAATATCTTAATTATGAGACATTAAGGACATCTATGAAACGCCCGACCCCCATGAAGACAAAGCTGGCTGCCAAGGACATTGGCGAGTCGGTGACGACGTGGCGCAAGCTACGCGGGCTGACCATGCAGCAGCTTGCCGACAAGGCAAACGCAAGCCGGGCCACCATCTCGCGGTTGGAGAAGGGCGACCCTTCCGTGTCCTTCGAGACCGTGCTTAACGTGGCCACCATGCTCGGCATCATGGATCGCGTTATCGATGCCTTCGATCCCTTCGAGACTGATTACGGTCGTCTCAGGGCTGAGGAAGAGCTTCCCCAGAGGGTGAGGCGATAGCATGATTCCCGTGCTCGAAGTCTACGATGCTTCTTCAGGGGATGACCGGCTTGTCGGTACCGCAAGGTTCTCATTGCGCCGCGGTGCCATTTCGACCACGTTCGCCTACGACGAGGCGTGGCTGGCGAATGGGCGGGGTTCCTATGTGATCGACCCGGATCTTCCGCTTATGGCAGGCTCCCAGCACTGCTCGGGAATCCCCGGTGCGTTTCGCGACTGCTCTCCCGATCGCTGGGGCCGCACGCTCATCAAGCGCGAGGCGCGAGAAGAGGCGCTGCAAAATGATCTGCCCCTGCACCAGCTCGATGACGTTGACTTTCTTATAGGGGTGTTCGACCGGACGCGCGAAGGTGCGTTGCGCTTCTGCGAGCCGGGTGGGAGCTTCCTTGCCGCTTCGTCTCCCATCCCGCCCATTGTCCAGTTGCCGGCTCTTCTCCACGCGAGCTATGACGTGGCTCGAGACGATGCAGGGCGTGACGAGATCAAGGCGTTGTTGGCGGCGGGGTCGGGATCGCTTGGCGGCGCTCGTCCAAAGGCGTCGGTATGCGACGGCGAACGTCTTCTCCTGGCAAAGTTTTCTCATCCCGAGGATGAATGGAACGTGATGGCGTGGGAGAAGACTGCTCTTGATCTTGCGGGGATGGCGGGAATCCCCACGCCGGCTTGTCAGCTAATCCGCGTGGGCGATGAGAGCGTCCTGCTTCTCGATCGCTTCGATCGCGAGGGCTCGCGCATAACTGGGCTTCGTATCCCTTACATGAGCGGCATGACGATTCTGGAGAGCGCGGATGGCGAGACGCGTGATTATGCCGAGCTGGCTGAATCCATTGCACTTCTTGCCAAGACGGCTTCGCAGGAACTGCGAGAGCTGTTCAAGCGCGTAGTTTTCTCGGTGGCCATAAACAACACGGACGACCATATGCGAAATTGGGGATTTCTGAGGCGCGATAGAAGCTGGCAGTTATCTCCGCTTTTCGACGTGAATCCCAATCCCTATATGGATGCCCGACGCGTGACTTCTATAGCGGGCGAGAAGGAGGGAAGGGACGCTACAGGGGTGCGTGATCTTGCTGCGTATTGTGGAGTATCTCCTGATGAGGCATCCGCAGTTGTCGAAAACGTTTTACAGACGGTTGGTCAATGGCGTGTCGTGGCGAAAAAAAACGGATGCCCCAAGCGCGAACTGGAGATGTTCCAGCCTGTCTTCGAGCACAGAGCTCATGATCTGCAAGAGGCCTTCACCCGAAAAGCCTCATGCTGCGCTCGCGCGTGACGATGCCTTGCGCGGCGCTCAGGTGTATGCGCACAGCCTCTTCGTCGCTGTGGCACGTCTCGAGAAGCGCGTCGTGCGTGGGAAGAAGCAGCTCTTCCGTTCGGTCACGCCCCTTTTGCGTCAACTGTAGCAATTTGGTCCGGCGGTTTTCCACGCTGCGTTCCTTGGAGATGAGTCCCTGGGATTCCAGGGTCTTCATGGGTGCCGTGATGTCGCTGCTCTTCAGGAAAAGGTAGTCGGCGACGCGAGATGCGGTCACGTTGGGGCCGAGCAGGTAGAGCGCGAGCAATACGCGAAGTTCGGATGTCTTGAGGCCGAGCTCGCGCAGACGTTGCGCCGTGAGCGTGCGCGAAATCATGATGGTGTCGAAGAATGCCGTGTCCAGGCGGAACTTGCCGTTCTCGATGCGCTGCGCATCATGGATGGTTACCGCGTTCGTCGAGCTGGCAAAGGCGGCCTCGAGCTGCTCGGGCGTGAGGTTTTTCCAGTAGTTCTGCAAGAACTGCCCAACATGGTAGTCTGCCCGTTCGATGGACGATGCTCCCTTGGCGGTGAGGGCGAGTGACACCACGCGCATGTCATCGGGGTCTTCCGCCCTCGTAACGAGCCCTTCGTCCACGAGATGGGGGACTGCAGCCGAAACTGTGCTCACGCCGACGCGCAGGTTGGCGGCAAGGTCGGTACTGCGCATGGTCTGTCGCGGAGCCGATAGCAGGCGCAAGAGCATGCGGTACTGCAGGGTCGTAAGGGAGCAGTCGCCCTCCAGGATGCGACTGATGGATTTGTACAGCAGATTCATGATGGTGAGGTAGTCCGACAGGCCCTCGACTGCGGCGACATGCTGTGGATGATTGACGTCCTCGAGCTTACGGCGCTCCTGGTCAAGTTCCGTTGCGATCATGAAAACCTCACAGATGCGACTTTGCGAAAAGTTATTCAATCACAATATTATTGAATGCATATATTGTTAATGAAAAATGCTTTACATAAGGGTGGATGGGCGTAATCTAGTCGTGACTGGTCATCGCGGATGCGTCGCATGTCGCAGCCAGCAAAGAGAGAGCGAGAGGAGTTTCGCATGTCGGAAGAATCGTTCGTCTACACTGCTTGTCCCGGTTGGGGTGACCATGACTACTGTGCGCTCAAGACCATCGTGAAAGATGGCAAGATCGAGCGCATGGAGCGCATCGTCTACTCTCAGCCGGAAGAGCCCGATGGGCACATTTGCCAGAAGGGCTGCCTTGCGGGTCGTCAACCCTATGATCCCAAACGTCTCAGAAAACCGCTCAAGCGCGTGGGCGAGCGCGGCGAGGGCAAGTGGGAGGAGATAAGCTGGGACCAAGCCCTCGACGAAATTGGCGAGAAGCTCTGCAAGATTCGCGACGAGTATGGCCCTGATAAGGTCGTTCTCTGGAACCTCGGCGCAGGCGTCCCCGCCCAGTACAGCTTCGAGAACCTGATGCCGTTCCGTTTCGCGAACACCTTTGGCGTCACCGTTCCGCTCGGCTCGATCGGTTTGGATAACGGTCCCTTCTACGCCGAGTTCTATAACGCGGGCAGCGAGTTTCCCCGCACCGTGATCGACCCACGCATCATGGTCGGCACGGATCTCATCTACGTTTGGGGTTGCAATCCCATCGAGAACCAGATGCGCTGCGCCCAGAACCTCGTACGTGCCCGCGAGGCCGGTGCGCGCATCGTCGACCTTGGCCTCATCTTCGACGGCACGGCAGGCTTTGCCGACGAGTTCGTTGCCATGAAGCCGGCGTCCGATGGCTATCTGGCCATGGCCATGGTGAACTACATCCTGCAAAACGACCTGCAGGCAAGCGAGTACCTGCTCGCACGCTCAATCGCCGCCTACCTCGTCGATGACGAGACGGGGCTGCTCGCCCGCGATCCCGATGATGGCTGCTACCTTGTCTGGGATGCGGCGAGTGACGCCGCCGTCGGTGTTGCGCCCAAGCGCGGAGATTATCCCGAGGGGGCCGACGTCCAGCTCTTCGGTAGCTACGAGATTGACGGCAAGCGCTACACCACGGCACTGCAGAAGCTCAAGGACGCCGCGGCGGAGTACACCTTCGAGCTCGCCGCCGAGAAGTGCGGTATCAGTGCCGAGGACGCCGAGCGTCTTGCACGTGACTGGGTCGAGGCGGAAAACGCCTTCATCCTGTCGGGCTATGGCCTGCGCTACCGCAACTCCAACGAGACCTATCGACAGTTCCTGCTGCTCGGCGCCCTGACGGGCCGTCTGGGCAAGCCGGGTAGCGGCGTCTTCGAGGCGCTGCAGCTCCAGAGCTGGCCGCTCGTCTTCAACGACATCCCCATCAGCTGCCCCGATGGCGTTGCCGGCGTGAAGTCGGTGCCCGTGCGCATGGCGCAATGGTTTGCGGCGGCCGAGGCCGATGACAGCCCCTACAAGGCGCTCATCGTATGCAGCGGCAATCCCGTGCACCAGCAGCCCGATCGTCAGCGATGGCTCGACGTCGTGAAGGACATGGAGCTTGTCGTCGACTATGACGTATGGCTCACCGACACCGGCGAAATCGCCGACTACGTGCTGCCCGACCTCATGTCCTTCGAGCGCGAGGATCTCATCACGGGAGCATGCTACAACCACGTCATTCTGCAGGAGCCGGCCATCGAGCCGCAGGTCGACGGCCATGAGCCCGTCTGGGTGTTCAGCGAGCTCGCCAAGCGCGTCGGTCTGGGCGATTACTTCACGATGGGCATTCCCGAATACATCGACATTCGCCTGCAGACGCAGTACCCGCTCATCGCCGGCATCCAGCCGCCCGTCACCTACGAGCGTCTCAAGGCCGAGAAGATGATTCGCGCTGCCGCTCCGCCCGAGCCCAAGTACACGCCGTACCTCAATCCCGCCGAGGTGCTCGATAACGAGACCGGACGCATGGAGATCATCTACTCCGAGAAGCTCGCCGAACTCGGCATGGCAACGACCAAGGTGCTCGAGCCGAACAAGATCGGCAAGTCGAGCGAGTATCCATACCAGCTCTTCACCGGTCGCCAGCGTTTCTTCATGCAATCGAGCTTCACCGACGATCCCATCACCGTGAAGCTTTCCGGAGAGACGCCCGCCACGAGGCTCAATCCGGTGCAGGCCCAGCGCTTGGGGCTGGCCGAAGGTGACATGGTCGAGGTCTTCAACGAGCGTGGGCATGTCATCACGCGTCTGGTGCTCGACGAGAGCGTTCCGGATGGCACCGTGCACGTGTGGTTTGGCTGGCGTCGTCGTCAGTTCGAGGAGGGCACCTACGCCGAGATCACGCACCAGTGCGCTGGCCAGGATTCGCAGGGCCCGCTCGAGGACAAGTGGTTCGCGGATTGGCTTGCCGCGGGACACCATCCCAACCCCTACGTCGAGGCAATGAGTTCGCTCACGGGCTCGACCGACTGCTACTGGGATTCGTGGTGCGATATCCGCAAGTTCGAGGGCGAGATAACGCCCAATCCGCAGGAATCCATCGTGAAGGAGGCTTAAGTCATGGCACACAAGATGTTGGTCGATATCGACCGTTGCATAGGCTGCTGGACCTGCGCGATGGGCTGCAAGGTCGGCAACCACCTGGAAGATGACGAGTATCGCGTCGAGGTCGAGACCCACGGCTCAGGCGCCGGCATCGACCGTCCCGAGGGTGTCTACCCCGACTTGCACATGTGGTGGCAGCCGATCTATAAGCCGAGCTGCACCTTCTGCGCCGAGCGCATGAAGGAGGGGGAGCCGCAGTTCTGCGTGATGGATTGCCCGACGCTTGCGCTGGCCTTCGGCGACGCTGACGACCCGGACTCCGCCTACTCGCAGGCCCGGGCGCGACTCGAGGCCCGCGGTGCGCGGTTCTGGGAGCTCGATAGCGCCGGCACGACGACGCGCTCCTGCATCGAGTACGCGAGCACCCGCCAATAATGAGACAAAACGCGCCGGAGCACTTTTGTCTTATCGGGCGGCCCTCGGAGAAATCCGGGGGCCGCTTTCGTTTGCGACCAGACAAAGCTCGCCGGGGCATTTTTGTCTGGCTATGTGACAGACGTCTCGAAACCAGACAAAACGTCCCCGGCGCGTTTTGTCACGCTGACGTTTCGCTCGCGTTCTGCTGCTAAAATGAAATCATCGCTACCGACTATAAAAGGAGGTTCCCATGAAATACGAAATCGTTGATGCCGCCTACGTGCTCGAGCATCTTGGCAAGATGCCTATTCTGGACGTGCGTCCCAAGGACATGTACCTGGAAAGCCGCATTCCCGGTGCGGTTTCGGCCCCGCTTATGGAGGCCAAGGAAGCCCCGGAGGACACGACCGAGTTCTTCCTGCGCGAGGTTCTCGACGCGGGAATTGACCCCACCAAGGGCTTCATCGTCTATTGCTATAATGGCGGCCTTGCACGCGAAGCCTGTGACCTGCTCGAGAATGCCGGCAATACCTGCCAGAAGTGCTACGAGGGTAGCTGGATCGACTGGATTTCCGACCCCTCACGCCCCGTTGAGAAATGAGACAACCGCTCTGAGCAACTGTCTCATTAGCAACAGGCCCCTGTGGATAGTGGGACAAATGACCTGTCCATTTGTCCCACTATTCGAGTTGCCTTCTATTCCCCCATCAGCTTTTCGAGGGCGGTCATGCGCGCGCAAACGGTGAAGATGCGCGCTGCCTGCTCGAGCTCCTCGATGCTCGGGAAGCTCGGAGCGATGCGGATGTTGGAGTCGTGCGGATCATTCCCATACGGCCAGGTTGCGCCAGCGCCCGTCAGTGCGACGCCCGCTTCCTTGGCCTTGGCCACGGTCGCCTTGGCTGTACCGTCAAGACCGGTGAAGCTGATGAAGTAGCCACCGCGCGGGTGGGTCCAGCTTCCAATGCCCGTACCACCCAAGTCCTCGTCGAAGATCTCGAGCACCTTCTCGAAACGCGGACGCAGCAGTTCCGCGTGCTTGCTCATGTGCGCGGCAACGCCCTCGGCATCTTCCAAAAAGCGCACGTGGCGCAGCTGGTTGAGCTTGTCGAACCCGATGGTCTGCGCTCCCATCGCCGCGAGCATTTCATTTACGTTGGCAACGCTGGAAACAAAAGCCGAGATACCCGCTCCGGGAAGCGTCACCTTCGAGGTCGAGCAGAACTCGAAGACCATGTCGGGATTGCCCGCATCGGCGCAAGCATCGATGATGTTGAGCACGTGATCCTGCTGCGTGGGCTCATCATAGAGATGGTGCACGGCGTAGGCATTGTCCCAGAAGATCCTGAAGTCACTGGCAGCCGGCTCAAGTGCGGTCAGCCCGCGCACGACTTCGTCCGAGTAGGTGTAGCCACAGGGATTCGAGTATTGCGGGACGCACCAGATGCCCTTGACCGCCGGGTCTGCCACGAGGCGCGCGACCTTGGCGACGTCCGGGCCATCCTCGCCCAGCTCGACGGGAATCATCTCGATGCCGAAGTGCTCGCAGATGGCGAAGTGACGATCATAGCCAGGAACAGGGCAGATGAACTTGACGCTATCGAGCTTGCTCCAGGGCAGCTGTCCGCCTAGGCCGGAAATCCAGGCGCGTGCGATGGTGTCGAACATGACGTTGAGACTCGAGGCGCCGCACACGATGACTTGCTCGGGCGCAACATCGAGCATGCTGGCGATGAACGTACGTGCTTCGGGCAGGCCGGCAAGTACGCCATAATTACGGCAGTCGGTGCCGTCGGCGGCGTGGCAGTCGCTTGTCGAGTTAACGCAGTCGAGCATCGGCATGCTGAGCTCGAGCTGTTCGGGACTCGGCTTGCCACGGGCCATGTTGAGCTCGAGATTCAAGGCGCAATACTTCTCGTATTGCTTCTCAAGCGCGTCGTAGAGCGTGCGCATCTCGTCTGTGCTCAGGTCCTTGTACTCGGTCATGCCCGCTTCTTTCCCCCGTGGTGAAAATGTCGGCGCCCATTATAGACGCAATGGCTATAATGAACGACGCATCTGTTCAAGGCGGGGCGGAATTCCCCACCGGCGGTAAGCGGCCAGAGGCGCCGCGCAGCCCGCAAACCCTTCTTCGGAAGGGCCGATCCAGTGAGACTCTGGAGCCGACGGTCATAGTCCGGATGAGAGAGCAGAAAGGAGCGGATTACTATGTCCGAAATCTCTCACGCAGGCGGGAGCGTCACCCCGCAGCAATCACGCAAGGCCGCATGGAGCACGCGCAAGCTCGTCCTGCTTGCGCTCTTCACGGCGCTTTCGCTCATCCTGTCCTTCATCGAGGCGCCCATCTTTCCCGCGGCACCGTTTCTGAAGTACGACCCGTCGGCCGTCATCGCGGGCTTTGCCGCCTGCGGCCTTGGTGTGGGTGCTGGCTTGCTCGTGGGCATTGCCTCGGCTGCCATCCATGGCCTCATCATGGGTGATCCTTGGGGCTCGCTCATGACCATCATCGCCGTGGCATGCTGGATCGTGCCCATGGCGCTCATCTATCGCACCAAGGGGACGCGTACGACGCTGCTCATCGGCATCGTCGTAGGCTCTGTCCTCTCGCTGGCCGGCGCCATCGTGGGCAATCTGCTCATCACGCCCATATACACGGGGACGAACGTAGCAACGGTCGCAGCCATGATCATTCCCATCCTGCTTCCCTTCAACGCGCTCAAGATCGTCATCAACGACGTGCTCGCCTTCGTGCTCTACAAGCCGGTCGAGAACCTCATGTCCAAGGACTAGTGCATGGGTGACGGCCTCGACAATCCAGGCAAGATTTCGTTCGATCACGTATCGTTTACGTACAAGGCAGATGCACCCTGCGTGCTCGATGACATCTGCCTGGATATCGAGGCCGGACAATTCGTCGCCGTTCTCGGCGCCAATGGCTCGGGCAAGTCGACGCTGGCCAAGCACATCAACGCGCTGCTTACGCCCACGAGCGGATGTGTCGCGGTAGGCGGCCTCGATACGCGCGATGAGCACAGCGTCTTTGCCATCCGGGAGAGCGCGGGCATGGTGTTCCAGAATCCCGACAATCAGGCAGTCGCCTCCGTCGTGCGCGACGACGTCGCCTTCGGCCCGGAAAACCTTGGCCTCGCTCCCGACGAGATTCGCGCGCGCGTCGAAGAGGCGCTTGCGACCGTTGCCATGCAAGATCATGCGCTTGACGGAATCGAAAGTTTGTCCGGCGGCCAAAAGCAGCGTATCGCCATCGCGGGCGTTCTGGCCATGCGGCCGCGAATCCTCATACTCGACGAGCCGGGCGCCATGCTCGATGCACGCGGCAGGCGCGGCATCACGCGCGTGGCCCACGAGCTCAATGCCGACGGAATGACCGTCGTGCTCATCACGCACTTCATGGAAGACGCGCTTGGCGCCGACCGCGTCGTCGTGCTCGATCGCGGACGCATCGCGCTCGAGGGCACGCCTGATGAGGTCTTTACCGATGCCACGGCGCTGCGTGCGTTGCGCCTCGAGCTGCCGTTCTCGATTCAACTCGCGGAGGACCTGCGCGTGCGAGGTGTCGAGGTCGGGATGGGGCTTTCCGAGGAGAAGCTGGAGGAGGAGCTGTGTCAATTGCTTTCGAACAGGTGAGCTTCTTCTACGATGACGAGCATGACGCCCTCCAGAACATCGACCTCGTCGTGGAGGATGGCGAATTTCTGGGCGTTATTGGTCACACTGGCTCGGGTAAGTCAACGCTCGTGCAGCTCATGAACGCCCTGCTCGTTCCCACAGCCGGCTGCGTGCTCGTGGATGGGCTCGATACGCGCGAGCGCAAGCTGCGTCGCGAGGTGCGCACGAAGGTTGGCTTGGCTTTCCAATACCCCGAGACGCAACTTTTTGCCAATACGGTTGCCGAAGACGTCGCCTTTGGTCCTCGCAACTTGGGATTATCTGATGACGAGGTTAATCGGCGTGTGCGAGAGGCCCTCGATCATGTGGGGTTGGATTACGACGCTATCGCGCAACGAAGCCCCTTCGATCTCTCGGGCGGTCAGCAGCGTCGCGTGGCGCTTGCCGGCATACTCGCGATGGAGCCGAGCGTGCTCGTGCTCGATGAGCCTGCTGCCGGCATGGATCCGGCGACGGTGGACGAGATTCGCAATTACCTGCGTGACCTCAACGATCAGGGCCTCACCATTGTGCTTGTTTCGCATTCGATGGATGACGTCGCCGAGCTCTGTTCGCGCATCGTCGTGCTCGATCATGGCGTGCTGCACATGCAGGGAACACCCGACGAGCTGTTCACGGCGCAAAACGCTGCCGAGTTGCGTCGCATCAACCTTGATGTGCCCCGCGCCACGAAGTTTGCCCTAGAATTGGCACAACGCGGGCTCGTATTGCCCGAGCCCATTCTCGATGAGCAACAGCTTGTCGAGGCGCTGATTACGTTGCATGCGTGACAGTGGGCGTGTGTCAGGGGGTCAGACCCCTTGGCACACGCTGGATTCGCGACATGTGCCAAGGGGTCTGACCCCCTGACACACAGACGTGACAGAAGCCCCGTCCCCACTGTCACGCCTACCGTATAGAGAGGTACATAACCATGCCGCAGATTTCGCCTGAGCTCGATCAGCTTTCGATTGCACTCATCCAGACAGCGATTGACATGCTCGACGTG
The DNA here is from genome assembly GCA_025992705.1 of Coriobacteriaceae bacterium. Taxonomy (NCBI): domain Bacteria; kingdom Bacillati; phylum Actinomycetota; class Coriobacteriia; order Coriobacteriales; family Coriobacteriaceae; species Coriobacteriaceae bacterium. The sequence goes on along the minus strand of DAJPGJ010000001.1, from coordinate 27,872 downwards.
CATGACGATGTTCCCGTCATGCTTGCGGTGGATTGCGATGACGAACTATTGACCTTCGAGGATGACACGCCCGATGGCTGCTATCGTGCCGCTCGCGAGCAGGTGCGATCCTATGGCAAGGACTGCACGCGCTATGCGTTGCTCACCCAGGGCTTCGTTCAGGAGGACGAGACCGATTCGGGGCAGCCGGCCCTGCTCTTCGAGTTTGCCGAGCGCGGCATGGATTGCGCATGGAGCGGCTTCATGCTGTACCGACGTGACGAGGATGGTCGCATCGAGGTAAGCGATCCCATGCCTGCAGGCGAGGAAGAGCTTCTCTTCGGATAGCGGTTTACGAGCGCTAGACGGGACGACGGACGACGGGAAGCATCTCGAGCAGACCCACGGTGAGCGCGATGCGGTCTTGCGAGGACTGTCTGAGCGCGCGATCTGTGCGCGCGAGTTCCGCAGCGGCATCGCGCGAGACGCGGGTCGGGTGCGAGAGCAAGCTTCCCGTCGCCCGTCGTCCCGTCCCTCCATTCCCGCAATGAAATGCTGCGCGAGCGCATCAAGCGTGGTATCCTGCAAGGCTGTACGAAATACAGCTGACAACGGGATAACGCACATGCTTCAAGAACATATCCGCAACATCGCCATCATCGCGCACGTCGATCACGGCAAGACCACACTCGTCGATCGCCTTCTGCAAACTGCCGGTGTCTTCCGCGAGAACCAGCAAGTCGAGGAGCGCGTCTTGGACTCCAACGATCAGGAGCGCGAGCGCGGCATCACGATTCTCTCCAAGAACGTCTCCATCCGCTACAAGGACGTGAAGATCAATGTCATCGACACGCCGGGCCATGCCGACTTCGGTGGCGAGGTCGAGCGCGTGCTCAAGATGGCCGACGGCGTCTTGTTGCTGGTCGATGCCTTCGAGGGCCCCATGCCGCAGACGCGTTTCGTTCTCAAGCATGCCCTCAGCCTCAATCTGGTGCCCATCGTCGTCATCAACAAGATCGACCGCCCGGGTGCGCGCCCCGACGAAGTCCTCGACGAGGTCTTCGAGCTCATGCTCGAGCTGGGCGCAAGCGATGAGCAACTCGACTTCACGACTGTCTACGCGAGCGCGATGAACGGCTATGCGCGCCTCGATCCGGACGACGGCAACATGGATATGCTGCCGCTGCTCGATACCATCCTCGAGCATATTCCCGCGCCCGATGTCGACCCGGACGGCCCCGTCGCCATGCAGATTTGCACGGTCGACCATTCCGAGTACGTGGGTCGTATCGGCACGGGTCGCCTGTTCTCCGGCTCCATCGAAGCTGGTCAGCAGGTGCTTGTCATCAAGAACAACGGCACTACTCGCTACGAGACCACCATCAAGCACCTCTACACCTTCGAGGCCCTGGGCCGCGAGGAAGCGCAGAGCGCCGAAGCCGGTGACATCATCGCCATCGTCGGCGTCGAGGACGCGGACGTGGGCGACGTGGTGACCGACATCGAGAACCCCGTCGAGATGGAGCCCATCGAGGTCGAGGAGCCAACGCTTTCGGTCATCTTCGAGGCATCCTCGAGCCCGCTTGTGGGCAAGGAAGGCGATATCGTCGGTGGCCGTCAGCTCAAGGAGCGCCTCATGCGCGAGGGCGAGGCCAACATCTCGATGCGCATCGAGGAACTCGAGGACAAAAGCGGCATCGAAGTCGCTGGTCGTGGCATCCTGCACCTTTCCGTGCTCATGGAGACCATGCGCCGCGAGGGCTATGAGTTCCAGGTCGGGCGCCCCCGCGTGCTTTACAAGACCATTGACGGCGTTAAGATGGAGCCCATCGAGGACGCGTCGGTCGAGACGCCCGAGGAGTACTCGGGCAAGATCATCGAGCTCTTTGGCACGGCCGGCGGCGAGATGACCAACATGACCACGCACCAGGACCAGACGGTCCTCTCCTTCAAGATCCCGACGCGCGGCATCATGGGCCTGCGCACCAAGATACTCAACGCGAGTCACGGCGAGGCCATCTTCAGCCACCGTTTCTCGGAGTATGGCCCCATGCGTGGTGAGCTCGGCATGCGCAAGAACGGCGCCATGGTTGCCATGCATTCCGACAAGGCCGTCGCCTACGCGCTCGACACGCTGCAGCAGCGTGGCACGCTCTACGTCGAGCCCGGCGACGAGTGCTACGAGGGCATGATCGTGGGCGAAAACGCCAAGGAAGGCGACATGGATGTGAACGTGTCGAAGACCAAGCAGCTCGGCAATCAGCGTGCGTCGAGCGCCGACAAGGCCATCATGCTCACGCCTCCGGTCAAGTTCACGCTCGAGGAGGCACTCGAATACATTGCCGATGACGAGCTCGTCGAGATCACTCCCAAATCGATTCGCTTGCGCAAGCGCACGCTCGATAAGATTGGAAGAAAGAAGGAACGCGCCCGTGCATTGGGCAAATAGCTAAGGAGCCACCATGACCCAGGAACTGCTTCGTCTTCATGACGCAAAAGTAAAGATGGACGGCCGTGTAATCCTCGACGTCGATGACTTCGTCATCAACCAAGGCGAACACATCGTCGTGCTCGGACCCAATGGCTCGGGCAAGTCGACGCTGGTCAAACTGCTCACCAAGGAAATCGAGCCGGTTTGGCGCGAGACGCCGCCGGTGCTCTTCATGGGCCAGCCCGATCCCTCCGAGGAGACCCTCATCGAGACCGTGGGCCTCGTGTCCACCGATGTGCAGGAGCGCATGATGGTGCACCGCACGGTGTTCGACATCGTGCTCGGCGGCTTTTTCGGAAGCGTCGGCGTGCCCTTCCACATCGGTGCCTCCGACGAGCAGGTCGAGCAGGCGCGCAAGGCCATCCGCGAGATTGGCATCCCGTCGCTGTCCGAGCGCGACATGCTCACGCTTTCCACGGGCCAGGCGCGCCGCGCGCTCATCGCCCGTGCCCTCATCAACGGCCCCGCGCTGCTCATCTTCGACGAGCCGACGCTCGGCCTCGATCCCGAGGGTGCCTGGAACATGCGCCAGTCGCTGTCTGCACTGGCCAAGGCCGGTCACACGGTTCTCGTCATCACGCATAACGTCGGCGACATCATGCCGGAGTTCGAGCGTGTGGTCATGCTACAGGATGCGCACATCGTTGCCGATGGTCCCAAGGAAGAGGTCCTCACGACGCAGAAGCTGCGCCACCTCTTTGGCGTACCCATCACGCTCGTCGAGATGGATGGGCGCTATCACCTGCAGTAGTCTTTTGGAGTTGCAGACGGTTACGATAAAATAGACCAATTAAACGCAGATGCAGTAACTGGAGGAGAGCCATATGGCTGATCTCATGGAATATGTAAACGTACTGGCCGACCAGATTGGCCCGCGACCAGTCAGCACGGAGGAAGAGCACCAGGCGTCGCTCTACATCGCCCAGGAGCTATCCGATGATGGCCTCGACGTGAGTGTCGACGAGTTCGCGACACCGTCAGGCGTGCGTTGGCCCTATGTTCTCGCGTATGTTGCGTCTGCCCTCGGTACGGTCATCTCCGGCATTGGCATCTTCGTGCCCGGCATCTCGCTCAGCATGTTCATCATTGGCCTCATCCTCGTGGCCGCCGGCCTCTTCATCTACTTCACCGAGAACAACAACAATCCCATTCTCTCCAAGATGCGCGCAAGCGGCGTCTCTCAGAACGTCGTGGCAAAGTACGTGCCCGCAAGCATGGCCCACGACTCGCGCCGTCGCAAGAAGATCATCATCGCCGCGCATGTCGATACCGTGCGTGCTCAGCCTGAGGCATCGCCCCAGCTCATCGGTCATGCACCGCTGCTGCACAAGATCATCTTCTATTGCATGGTCGGTCTTGTCGCCGTGCTTTTCATCAGGCTGCTGCCGCTTCCCTGGCCCGAGGTCATCGATACGGTTCTCTGGGTCATCTCGCTCATCGCGAGCGTTTACGTGCTGGCTGCGGCTGCCTGCATCGTTGCAAGCCGCTTCACGCCCTACATTTCGGGCGGCAATGACAACGCATCGTCCATCGCGGTGCTCCTGTCCGTTGCCCGTCTGCTCGTTAATCCCGATGAGCGCGAGCGCTACATGAGGGATCACTCCTTCAGGTTCGGGCTTGTCGAGGAGGAGGAAGACGATGGCGCGATGGGCCCGGTCGACTCCTTCGCACCTTCTACCGGCGGTGATGAGCCTGTCATGCACAGTGCCGAGGAGGCATACGCCGAGGGCCTCATCCCCGAGGGCGTCGAGGTCACCTATGACGACGACGGCGTGCGCGCCGATGCGACGGTTGCCTTCCCCGCGCTCACGCCCGAAGAGCAGCTCGATGTCCTGGCCGATACGGCTGCCGAGGAGCTGCACCTCGATACCGTCTCGACTGACGCCTTCTCGCTCGATGATGTCGAGTTCGAGCAGGAGGATGCCGAGGTCGTGCCGGCAAAGCCGGGCGCGATTTCCGATATGCAGGTCCCCGATATCGACTTCACGCTTGACGAGGAAATCGACCAGGCAAACAAGAAGCCGGTCGAGCGCCTTGACGATGCCGTGATTTTTGCCGAGTACATGGGCAACGACGACGAGCATCATGACGAGGCCGAGCTCGAGCTCGAGGCCGAGATTGCGGCCGAGGCTACACAGGCTGGCGAGGAACCCATTGAGGTCGAGGCGCAAACCGCGGATGCCCCGCAGGCTGTCGAGGTCGCCGCAGAAGAGGTAGTCGAGGAGGAGCCTCCCGCTCCGGCCCCCGTCTACGCGCCCATCGAGACGCCGACACGCTCGCACGACGAGGGCCCGCAGGTCGCGCGCCCCGTGCCCTCGTGGTATGCCGCCGCCAAGGAGAAGGCCGCCAAGGATCTCGAGAAGAAGGCCGTTGCCGCGCCTCAAGACGAAGATGCGCCTGTGCTTTCGTATCGCTCGCGTTTTGCCGATGCGCCTGCCGCCACGGGCGGGGCACGCGTGCAGCAGGCAGAGGCTGAGCCCGAGACCGAAGAGATTTTCGATGCCGAGCATCCGGTGACCGAAGAGGTCGTCGATGCCGTGATGGCCGAGGTCGTCGAGACGGCCCAGGCCGAGGAAGCCGCTGCCGAGCAGCACGAGGAGCAGGCGGCAGAGATCGTCGAGGCCGTTGCAACCGCCATCAATCTCGACATCCCGGATGACCAGCTCGACGAGTTGAGTCCGGATGCGAGCGGCCTGTTCACGCGCGTCGAGGTCAAGACCGAGGCAAGTACCGAGGAGAAGGCCGATGCCCCGCGCAAGCAGCAGCTGACCTCGCGCATTCCCAACATCGGCTCGTCGGACGACAAGGAGCGCGAGGAGCGCAAGATGGCGCACGAGAGCCTTGCCGCTCGCGCATCGCGCCCCGAGCTGCAAAGCATCCCCGTCGTCGACTCCGGAGAGGGGCAGGCCGACTTCGAGGATATGGCCGTCGAAGAGGAAGTTGTCGAGGTCGCTCCGGCAATCGAGTCCGTGATTCCCGCTACGGCCAAGGCGCAGCGCAAGAAGCCGACGGCGCGTCACGTCACGCAACAATTCGTGCCGACGCGTGCCACGCACAATCGTGATATCCACCTGGGGGAGAACCGCCAAGAGGCGCCGGTCAGCTCCACCTTCGAGGATACTCCGCAGGCCACGCCCGACTACGATCCCTTTGCGCCCAAGGACGAGGCCGCCTCGAGCGAGCGTAGCTCGCGCCCCGCGCCACGCCAGCGCACGAGCGGCTACTCCGCAGCCTACAGGCAGACGAGCGAGACGGTCGTTCCTGCTGCCAATACGTCCTCGTTCCCGTCACTCACCGGCTCTTTCCCCGCCCTTTCGGGCGCGATGCCCGTGATTGATGCCGGCGATTTTGCCGACACGGCCGACAACAGCGTGATTGCCGATGACGCTGCCCTCGACAGCTTCATGGCTGCCGGACAGACGACCGAGATCAACATCCCCGAGTCTCGTTTCCGCAATGCGGTCGACAAGGTGGGCGGCCTGTTCAACCGCAAGAACAAGAACGGTGCCGAAGACTATGATACAGGTGGCGCGGACCCCTGGAGCGACGAGGACGATTACGGATGGAAGGGCGGCGGCTACTTCGAGGAAGAGGCCGAAAGCGCCTATGACGCCGTGCGTCAGCGCGCGGCCCAGATTCGCGAGTCCGTCGTGTCCATGACCGAAAACGACCTGCTCGACAAGGAGGTCTGGTTCGTCGCGCTCGGTGCCTCCGGCGCTGGTGCCCAGGGCATGAAGAACTTCCTTGACTTGCATTCTTCCGAGTTGCGCGGCTCGCTCATCATCAACCTCGAGGCCGTGGGCGCTGGCACCATTTCCTACATCGACGTCGAGGGCACGGGCAAGCCCCGTCGCGCCGACCGTCGCCTCATGAGCCTCGTCAAGAAGGCCTCCAAGGAGGTGCGCGGCACCGAGATGAAGGCAAAGAGTCTTGAGTGGCGCAATACCGATGCAACACCGGCCATGATCGCCGGCATGCGTGCCCTCACCGTCATGGGCTTTGCCGATAACGGTGTCGCCCCCGTGGATTGGCATACGGCCGAGGACACCGCCAATATTGTCGAAGAGGACAAGCTCGAGTACATGACTCGTCTGCTTCTCAAGGTTATCGAGAACTCCTAGAAGGTACGGTCAAAAGGAAAGGGGCTTTCATGTCGGATCCAAAAATCAAGCGCGCTATTATCTCACTCACCGATAAATCGGGTATCGAGGATTTCGCGCGTGCCCTCGTCGATGAGTTTGGCGTCGAGATCGTGAGCACGGGTGGCACTGCCAAGGTGCTCGAGCAGGCGGGCATTCCCGTCGTTGCCATCGACGAGCTCACGGGTTTTCCCGAGATGATGGACGGCCGCGTGAAGACCCTGCATCCCAAGGTGCATGGTGGTTTGCTCGCGCGTCGTGACCTTGCCTCCCATATGAAAGACGCCGAGGATAACGGCATCGGCATGATCGACATGGTGGTTGTTAACCTCTATGCCTTCGAGGCGACCATTGCCAAGCCCGATGTGGATTATCAGGACGCCGTCGAGCATATTGACATTGGTGGTCCCTCCATGTTGCGCAGCGCTGCCAAGAACCACGCTTCCGTGACGGTCGTCACCAATCCGGCCATGTACGATGCCATCCTGTTCGAGATGAGGAACAACGATGGCGCGACTACCCTCAAGACCCGTAAGGATCTTGCCCTCGAGGTCTTCCGCCTCACGAGTGCCTATGACAACGCCATCTACTCCTGGCTGCACAACGAGCTGGTCGAGGAGGGTCCGTTCTGGGAGGACGAGCGCGTCGTCCTTCACAAGGAGGCCGATCTTCGCTACGGCGAAAATCCCCACCAGCACGCTGCGTTCTACAAGCGCAAGCGCGTGGGCGTTCCTGGTCCTGCCCCTGAGGCCGACGAGCACACCCTCGCTGCGGCCGAGCAGCTGCAGGGCAAGGAGCTCAGCTACAACAATTACCTCGACACCGATGCCGCGTGGGCTTCCGTGCGCGAGTTCGACATGGGCGTGCCCACCTGCGTCATCATCAAGCATCTCACGCCGTGCGGCATCGCCAGCGGAAAAACCATGCTGGAAGCCTACAAGGATGCATGGGCGTGCGACACCGTGAGCGCCTTCGGTGGCGTCATGGCCTTCAACCAGACGGTTACCGAGGACGTTGCCCGTGAAATCGTCGAGGTCAACAAGCAGTTCATCGAGGTTGTCATCGCTCCCGATTACGACGAGGGAGCATTGAAGATCTTCTCCCAGAAGGAAAACGCCCGCATTCTGCGTACCGGCGGCATCAATCCCCCGGGCGGGGATCCGGACATTCGTGCGGTCGAGGGTGGCGTCGTCATGCAGACCGTCGACACGGTTAGCGAGGACTACACGGAGTTTTCGTGTCCCACCACGACAAAGCCGACTGACGAGCAGATGGACGCCATGCTCTTTGCCTGGAAGTGCTGCAAGTGCGTGAAGTCCAACGCGGTCATTCTGACCAAGGGTACTCGCACCGTGGGCATTGGCGGCGGCCAACCCAACCGCGTGAATTCCGCGCGCATCGCCGTCGAGCAGGCGGGCGATGAGGCCAAGGGCGCCGTTGCCGCGAGTGACGCGTTCCTGCCCTTCCCCGACACGCTTGAGGTCCTGCGCGATGCTGGCGTCACGGCGCTCATCCAGCCGGGCGGCTCGATTCGCGACGATCTCTCCATCGAGTGTGCCGACGAGGCCGGTATACCGATGGTCTTCACGGGGCACCGTCACTTCAGGCATTAGACAGTTCTATTGCATTGACCAGGATATGAGACAGCGTGCCAGGCACGCTGTCTCTGTGAGACCAGCTGGCCCGCTGTGCAAGAAAGTTGCGATTTTGTGAAGCGGTAGACGCAATCACCTTCACATAATCGCAAAAAACGTGCATGTGAATTCGCTTGCTCTCACACAATCGAAAAAAAATATGCACAGGGATGTAAAAATGAGACAGCGTCCCTGTCCATTTGTCTCATTTGGGGAGCGTACATGGCCGAAGAGGCGATTCCATATAACAAAGTCGGGAATTCGAAGCCCGAGACCGTTGCAGACGTGGCAGAAAGCGAAGGCATCAGCGAGGAGGAATGGCGCGCGCAAAACCTGCCGTCCTCCATGCTCGAGTTTCGTTGGCGCTATACCAACAAGACCATTCATCTCTATGAGCGTCGCCTGCGCTCGCTTGCCGCATTCAATGTGGGCCCTGCGGTTCAGGCATGGGTACGCTCGCGCCTGGAGTGGGTGCGCGATAACAAGCTCTATGAAATGCCCGATGGTGTCATCGTCCTTACCGTCGATCCCGAGGGTATGGTTGACGTGCGGCTCGAGGAACTGAGCCCAACTCCGCAATTCACCCGTGCGATGCTCGATGCAGGCGACGTGCCCGGTACGCTATGGGTTGCTAAGGGTGACGAGCTCTACACGGAAGCGTCATCCAACCATGCCGCTGACACCTTTGTCCGCGATCTCGCAAAGACGCTTGGTTACACCCTTACCCAGGACGAGCTTGAGTTCGGCGAAAGCGCGGACGTCTTTGCCGTAAGCGACGAGTTCGGCATCGTCCCCGTGGAGGGCACGACCGGCTCTGTCGTCACCAAGCTCTCCGAATGCTTCGATAAGCTCTGGAGCCTGAATAAATAGAGGCATTGAGATACAATCATAGGCTCGTGATTGTCCGTGTCTCAAAGTAGTTAGTAGGCAAAAGGAGCGCCCGTGGCTATAGAACCGAAGCAGGTTGTCGAAGCACTTTCGATGGTGACGCAGCAGCATCTCGATATCCGCACCATTACGCTGGGACTCTCCTTGCGCGGATGCGTGCACGAGGACATCGACGTCATGGCGCAGCGCGTCTACGACCGTCTCACGACGGCAGCCAAGGACCTCGTACCCTGCGCCGAGCAGCTCGAACGCGAGTTCGGCATCCCCATCATCCACAAGCGCATCGCGGTTACGCCCATCGCCGAGATTTGCGGTGCGACGACGGCCGAAGACCTCACGCCCATCGCCGCCGCACTCGATCGTGCCGGCAAGGAAGTCGGCGTCAACTTTATCGGCGGATTCTCCGCGCTCGTGCAAAAGGGCATGAGCGATAGCGACCGCCGTCTCATCAACAGCATTCCGCATGCCCTGTCGAGCACCGATATCGTCTGCTCGAGCGTCAACATCGGCTCGACTCGCGCCGGCATCAACATGGACGCGGTGTTGCGCATGGCGCAGATCATCCGCGAGTGCGCCGAGGTCACGGCCGACCGCGACTCGATCGCCTGCGCCAAGCTCGTCGTCTTCTGCAACATGGTCGAGGACAATCCCTTCATGGCCGGCGCCATGCACGGCAGTGGCGAGGCCGGCGAGGTCATCAACGTCGGAGTCAGCGGGCCGGGCGTCGTCAACGCCGTGCTCGAGGACCTGCCCAAGGACGCCTCGATGACCGAGGTTGCCGAGGCCATCAAGGCGACGACCTTCAAGATTACCCGCGCCGGTGAGCTCATCGCGCGCGAGGCGGCCAAGCGTCTGGGTTACGAGAAGGGCATCCTTGACTTGTCGCTTGCCCCCACGCCTGCCCGCGGCGATTCGGTGGCGCAGATTCTCGAGACCATCGGCGTTGGGCAGGTAGGCGGTCCGGGTACGACAGCCGCACTTGCACTGCTCAACGATGCCGTCAAGAAGGGCGGTGTCATGGCGAGCTCGAGTGTCGGTGGCCTATCCGGTGCCTTCATTCCCGTTAGCGAAGATGCGGGCATGATCAAGGCGGCCGAGGATGGGGTGCTTTCCATCGAGAAGCTCGAGGCCATGACCTGCGTATGCTCCGTGGGGCTCGACATGATCGCGATTCCCGGTGATACGACCGTCGAGGCAATCGCCGGCATCATCGCCGACGAGGCTGCCATCGGCATGATCAACACGAAGACCACCGCCGTGCGCGTGATTCCGGCTATCGGCAAGGCGGCCGGCGATACCCTGCACTTTGGCGGCCTGCTCGGCGAGGCGCCTGTCATGCCGGTCAACACCCATGCCGGGACGGTGTTCGCGCACCGCGGAGGACGTATTCCCGCGCCCATAAACTCGCTCAAGAACTAGTCGTCCATACGCCTGAGGAGACGCATATGAGTACCCAGGACAGCAAGCAGGACACGCTCAGGATTGGCGTTGACGTAGGTTCGACGACGGTCAAGCTGCTCGTGCTCGACCCGAACGACGAAATCGTCTTCAGCGTGTATCGTCGCCACCATTCCGACGTGCGCGCAACCATCGTCGAAATCATCGACGAGGCGCTCGAGGCAGTGGGCGATGGCCAGGCGACCATCACCATCACCGGTTCGGGCGGCCTGCTGCTCGCCAATTGGCTGGGCGTGCCCTTCGTGCAGGAGGTCATCGCCAACAAGACGGCCATCGAACGCATTATCCCCGCCACCGACGTTGCCATCGAGCTCGGCGGCGAGGATGCGAAGATTATCTACTTCGATGGCGGCATCGAGCAGCGCATGAACGGCACCTGCGCCGGTGGCACGGGCGCGTTCATCGACCAGATGGCCGCCCTGCTCAATACCGACGCCTCCGGCCTGGACGAGATGGCCAAGGAGCACAACATCATCTACCCGATCGCATCGCGTTGCGGCGTGTTTGCCAAGACCGACGTACAGCCGTTGCTCAACGAGGGCGCCAAGCGTGAGGATATCGCCGCGTCGATCTTTCAGGCCGTCGTCATGCAGACTATCTCGGGTTTGGCCTGCGGTCGCCCCATTCGGGGCAACGTCGCCTTCCTGGGTGGCCCGCTGCATTATCTGCCACAGCTTCGCCAGCGCTTCATCGAAACGCTCGAGCTCACCGACGAGACGACGATCATCCCGGAGGAATCGCACCTCTTCGTCGCGCGCGGTGCGGCGTTTGCCTCCGAGGCCAATGATGACATCGTGAGCCTCGCCGAGCTCAAGGATCGCATGAGCAAGCTCGGCAGCATTCAGGGCAGCGAGGTCCAGCGCCTCGAGCCGCTCTTCGCGAACGAGAGGGATTACGAGGCGTTCAAGAAGCGTCATGCCAAGGCGACCGTTCCCAAGGCGAGCCTTGCCGATTATCGCGGCGTGGCGTATCTCGGCATAGATGCCGGCTCCACGACACTCAAGTCGGTGCTCGTGGGCGAGAAGGGTGAGATTCTCTATAGCTACTACGTCAACAACAAGGGCGATGTGCTCGGCGCGGCTCGCGCCATGCTCGGTGATCTCTTCGACCAGATTCCACGCGATGCGGAGGGCAACCCGCTTGTGACCATCGGGCATGCCACCACGACGGGCTATGGCGAGGCGCTTCTGCTCGAGGCCATCCAGGCCGACTCCGGTGAGATCGAGACGGTCGCGCACTTGCGTGGCGCGCGCGAGCTCTGCCCCGACGTCGACTTCATCCTCGATATCGGCGGCCAGGACATGAAGTGCATGCACGTCAAGGAGGGCGTCATCGAGCACATCATGCTCAACGAGGCCTGTTCGGCAGGCTGCGGCTCCTTCATCGAGGCCTTTGCGACCTCGCTCAACATGCCCATCGAGGAGTTCGCCGCCGAGGCGCTCAAGGCCGAGGCCCCCGTCGATCTGGGCAGCCGCTGCACGGTCTTCATGAACTCCCGCGTCAAGCAGGCGCAGAAGGAGGGTGCGACGCCGGCCGACATCTCGGCGGGCCTGTCGTACTCCGTCATCAAGAACGCGCTGTTCAAAGTCATCAAGCTGCGCGATGCCTCCGAGCTGGGTGAGCATGCGGTCGTCCAGGGCGGTACCTTCCTCAACGACGCCGTCTTGCGCGCGTTCGAGAACCTGAGCGAGCACGATGCGATTCGTCCCGACATCGCCGGCAACATGGGCGCCTGGGGTGCCGCGCTGCTGGCACGCGATCGCGCGACGGGGGCGAAGTCGACGCTACTGCGCCCCGAGCAAATCGACGAGCTCGATATCAAGCACACGGCGGTGCGCTGCGGACGCTGCGAGAACAACTGCCTGCTCACCATCAACGACTTCGGCATCGACGAGGAGACGGGCAAGCATCGCCGCTTCATCACGGGCAACCGTTGCGAGCGCGGCGCCGGCATCAAGAAGCCGGCCAAGGAAGTGCCCAATCTCTTCGCGTACAAGGACAAGCTGCTCTTCGACCGCGAACCGCTTGTCGAGGAAGCCGCCAAATATGGCACCGTGGGCATTCCGCGTGCGCTCAACATGTACGAGAACTACCCGTTCTGGCACAGCTTCTTCACGCATCTGGGCTACCGCGTCGTGCTCTCGGACCCCTCCACGAAGAAGACCTACGAGGCTGGTATCGAGTCCATGCCCTCCGAGAACGCCTGCTATCCGGCCAAGCTCTCGCACGGGCACATCATGGACCTGCTCGACAAGGACGTGGACTTCATCTGGATGCCCTGCATCCGCTGGGAGCGTCAGGAGGACGAGGGCGCGAACAACCACTACAACTGCCCCATCGTCATGAGCTATTCCGAGGCGCTCAAGCTCAACATCGACGAGCTCGAAGACAGCCGCACGCAATTCCTCAACCCGTTCATTCCCTACGACGACAAGAAGGCTCTCAAGAAGCGCCTTTTCGAGCATCTCGTGAAGAGGCGCAAGGAAGACCTCAAGGCACAAGGCGTCGATGTGCTGGCCATGCAGTGGCCCACGCGTGTCGAGATCTCGGATGCCATCGACCTTGCCTGGCAAGCAGATCTCGACTTCAAGTCGACCATGCGCGCCAAGGGCGAGGAGACGTTGCGCTGGATCGAGGAGAACAACGGTCACGGCATCGTGCTGGCGGGCCGTCCCTATCACATCGACCCCGAGATCAACCACTCGCTGCCCGAGCTCATCTGCGGCTATGGCATGGCCGTGCTCACGGAGGATTCCGTGGCGCATCTGGGCGAGCTGCAGCGCAACTTGCGCGTATACGACCAGTGGATGTATCACACGCGCCTCTACAACGCGGCCAAGGTCGTGACCCAGCGAAGCGATCTGGATCTCGTGCAGATGAACTCCTTTGGCTGCGGCCTTGATGCGCTCACCACCGACGAGGTACAGGAGATCATCGAGGGAAGCGGCAAGGTCTACACCGTCATCAAGATTGACGAGGTCTCGAACCTGGGTGCGGCACGCATCCGCATTCGCTCGCTCATGGCCGCGCTGCGCCAGCAGGAGGAACTGCGCGAGATGCCCGTGCAACCCGGCAAGAGCTCGGCTGCCGTCGACATCGCGGCGAGCTCCGTCGAGACACTGCACACGGACAGGGGCGACGCGACCTCCGTCGACGTCGAGCCCGAGCTGCCGAGCGAATGCGGCATCGACTTCGACTTCACGCCCAATCGCGACGCGGCATCGACCGAGTTCCCGCGCGCCGAGTACACGAAGGAGATGCAGGATGCGGGCTACAAGATTCTCGCCCCGCAGATGTCGCCCATCCACTTCGAGCTGCTCGTGCCCATCTTCCATCACTACGGCTATAACATGGAGCTGCTGCCGAGCGTGGATCCGTCGGCCGTGGATGCGGGCCTCAAGTACGTGAACAACGATATCTGCTATCCATCCATCCTCGTCACCGGCCAGATCATGGAAGCGGCCACCAGCGGCAAGTACGACATGGACAAGACGGCTTTCATCATCACGCAGACCGGTGGCGGTTGCCGCGCGACCAACTACATCTCGCTCATCCGCAAGGGCCTGCACGAGGCGGGGCTTGACCACGTACCGGTCATCTCGCTGTCGTTCAATGACACGGGCGAGCGCAACTCCGGCTTCGAGGTCACTCCCACGATGCTCAAGACGGCTGTGCCGGCGCTCATCCTGGGCGATTTGCTCATGATGTGCCTGTATCGCGTGCGTCCCTACGAGGAGGTTCCGGGCAGTACCGACAAGCTCTTCCGCAAGTGGATGGATTACCTCAAGGAAAACGTGTGCGACTTCAAGTGGAAGGATGTCAAACGCGTCATCAAGGAAATCGTGCACGACTTCGATACGCTGCCCTGCGAGAACTTCGGCAGCAAACCGCGCGTGGGCGTCGTCGGCGAGATTCTCGTGAAGTTCCACCCCACGGCAAACAACCAGATCGTGCAGATCATCGAGGAGGAGGGCTGCGAGGCAAACGTGCCCGGCCTCGTCGACTTCTTCCTCTTCGGCATGCTCAATCCGGCGTTCAGACACCAGGAGCTCACGCCCAACCTCAAGAAGTACGTGGGCGCCAAGGGCGTCGTCGCGTTCTTCGAGAAGCTGCGCGATCCGGTGCGCAAGGCCCTGGCCGCCTCCGAGCGCTTCGAGCCCATCATGCATATCGAGGACATCGCACAGGGCGCAAGCGACATCATCGACCTGGGCAACACCATGGGCGAGGGATGGCTGCTCACGGGCGAGATGGTCGAGCTCGTGAAGGAGGGCACGCCCAACATCGTGTGCTGTCAGCCCTTCGCGTGCCTGCCCAACCACGTCGTGGGCAAGGCGGTCATCAAGGAGATGCGCCGCCAGTATCCGCAGAGCAACATCGTGGCCGTGGACTACGATCCGGGTGCGAGCGAGGTCAACCAGCTCAACCGCATCAAGCTCATGATCGCCGTTGCGTTCAACAACCAGAAGGAGCAGGCCGAGGAGCAAGCCGCACAGGTCATGGAGCGTATCGAGGAAGACGCTGCGAGGGCCTAGGGTGGGCGCGAAGTCCGCAGACACCCCGCGCTTCGACGTTGCCCAGTTCGTGAGCGACAACTGCGTGGCCATCTGCATGCTGTTGGCCATCGTCGCACTGTCGTTCACCGGCGTCGGAAACGCCATGTTCGTATGCGCACTCGGCGCGATGCTCTGCGTCGCCATTCTCACGAAGCGCAGCATGAAGCTTGACCTGTGGATCTTCATACCGCTCGTCATCTATATCGTCATAGGTGCCATCGCGACCTTTGTCACCTACGGGACCCTGACCGAGGGCTACGTATGCGTGGAGGCGGTTTTCCTCGCAATCTACCTGGCCATAGCCAGTATGGGTGATGAAGAGACATTCCTCATGCGTCGGGGATGCGTAGCCTGGGCCATCGTGGCGGGTGCTGTCGCCATCGTGCTCTTTGCCTGCAATGCGTTCGGTGGCGTGGTATCCCGGCTGAACTGGCCGCTTTCCGGTGCGAACGCCGAGGGCATCTTCCTGGTGATTGCCTGGTTTGCCCTGCGTGCCCTCAAGTCCGATGAAACGCCCGATCGTGTCTTGCGCCACGGTGAGCCCATCATTCTCGTGGCCCTTGCCCTCACGCTTTCGCTCGGCAGCTTTGGCGCCCTCGTCATCGGTGCCATCGCGATGCTACTCTACGGCAAGCGCGATCGGACCTGGGGCGCGGTGGGAGCCGATGCCGCCGTCATGGTCGTCAAGCTCGCGATTGGGGTGGGGACGGGCCTATGTCTGTACCTTGCGCCGTCCTGGGGCGATCTGCCGCTCTTCAACGTCGTCACGCTCGCCTACCTCGTCGTGCTCGTGGCGTTTTGGCCCCGCCTCGACGACTACCTGCGGGCGCATATGCACCTTACGGTGCCCCTCGCCATCCTGGGGCCTCTCCTTGCCGTCGCCGCCGCATGCATTCGCGGCAGTGCGCCGGCAACCTTCGTTGAGCGCCTCGAGATGATGGGCAACGGCTTTGGCTATCTGTCCGTCAATCCGCTCTTCGGCGTCGGCCCCTACCAGTGGCGCATGCTGAACATGGCGGACGGCGACACGTACTTTAACACTTGGCATATCCACAACAGTCTGCTGCACATCTCCGTGGAGCTTGGCCTCATAGCGGCGCTCATGTTGCTGGTCATCGTCGTGCGCTTCTTTCTCAAGCGCCGCAATCCCGAGCAACGTGGTGGCTTCATCGCCTTCTTTGTCCACAACATGTTCGATACGAGCTTCTTCTTCCCGGCGATCACCGGTCTAATGATGGTGACGGCAGGCTCCCCGCGAGAGACAGGGGCGTGCCTGTGCGGCGCACCGGTCAAGATTCTTGCCGGGGCCTTTGCCCTGGGGTTTGCCGCTCTTGCCCTCTGCTACGCGCTGGGAATCTAGGGAGGTGGAGCCATGGGAGACGATGTGAGACACGATGCTGCCGCCCCAGGTGCCCCAGAGCATCCATGGCGTGCCGCGCGCTTGCTGCTCGCCAGCTTTGTCGTCCTTGTCATTGCCGTGGCTGTTCTCTGCATTGTCGAATACAGCTCCCTGCCCGACAACGTTGATCGTGTGCTGACGCAGGAGGAACAGGCGCAGGTCATCGCTGATAACAGTCCGCTCACCGATTACGTGATGTTGAGTCCCAACGCGGATTTCCCACGCGATGACGACATCACGAAGATCACGATCCACCACATGGCCGGTGACCTTTCCCTCGAGGAGCTGGGTAGCCGCTTTTCTGACCGTGACCGGCGCGCATCCTCCAACTATGCCATAGACAGCGATGGTAACGTGGCCCTTTACGTCGAGGAGAAGAACCGGGCCTGGACCTCGAGCGACCGGGAGAACGACGAGCGTGCTATCACCATTGAGGTGGCCAACGACGAGGCGGACGGGGATTGGCACGTGAGCGATGCCGCCTACGATGCGCTCGTCGAGCTCTGCGTCGACATCTGCAAGCGCAACGACATCACCGAGTTCACTTACACGGGTGATGAGAGGGGCACGTTGACGACCCATCGCATGTTCAATCCGGATACGATATGTCCCGGTCC
The DNA here is from genome assembly GCA_025992705.1 of Coriobacteriaceae bacterium. NCBI lineage: Bacteria > Bacillati > Actinomycetota > Coriobacteriia > Coriobacteriales > Coriobacteriaceae > Coriobacteriaceae bacterium. Next base: position 10,711 of record DAJPGJ010000001.1, on the reverse strand, counting down.
GTATCTCAACGGTAAACTCCCCGCCCTTGCCCGTGAGGTCAACGCTCGCTTATAATAGCTATCTTGGAATTACTGTCGCTATTTCCTCCTTGAGCGGGGAAAACGACTGAGAGAGAAGACCTTCGTGAGACGAGGAGGTTGTGGCGTATGAGTAGTGCAAACGTCGAGGCGCAGGGAGCTTCCAGGCGGAAGTTCGTCCCCATGGCAATAGTGGCGATCATGGCCGTTTTGGTGGGTGTTGCCATAGCATTTGCCGCAATAGCCAACGGCTATGAGGGTGGCAGCTACAATCCCGTCCTAAAGCCGGTGTCCGTCGAGAAACAGCTCGAGCCGGGGACGGAGTCCTCGGGCGACACGCTGTTCGATTTCGAGCTGACCGTCTCGCCCGAGTACGTCAATGACGAGCTTAACCAGATTGACAAGGACACTAAAGGCTCCAAGGTCACGTCAGTCGAGGGTGTTGTCTACGACGTCACCTATGATGACGCCGGAAAGGCCATCCTTACGCCCGCCGCCGTTGATGCCGGTAGCGCTTCGGAAGCTGCTACGATCAATGGCATGACGGCCGTAACAGACGCGATAGACGATTATGGCAATCCCGTTCTGGGCATGGTGACTCTTGGCATCAAGGACCATACAGTTAGATTCTCGCTCAAGGCCGGCCAGCGCATCCTCTTCGAGAACATGCCATTTGCCTATGATGATGCCTACGATAAACATGGCAATAAAAAGGATAGCAACTTCATCGTGAAGGAGCTCATCGGTTACGACAGTGCCGCTGCTAAGGCCGGCTACGACTTTTCGGGAGTCGAGGTGCATCCCGATGCTGCAAAAGGCACGATTGAGGGCACGGGCACCACTGGCAAGACCGCTTATGACGAGTACAAGGAATATCTCTACACGTATTACGATGATGATGGCAATGTGGTGAATGAACCTAATTGCAGTAAAGACGATTACGATTATAAATATGCGTTCTTTGACGTGAATGGTAATGAAATTGCTGATCCGAACTGCAGTTCGGATGACTATTACAGCGATATATATTTCAACAACGATACTGATCCGGCGACTACAAATTGGTATTTCAACATTAATCAAAATGGCTGGGTCTACTACGATTTTGATGGAAATGTCGTCGATGAGCCGAATACTAGTGCCGGAGAGACTGATAAGGGCGGTGGCTATGTTGTAGATGGCAAATTCGTTGCACTCTGCAGTAAGGTTCAGTTTTATTACGATAAAGATCACAAAGAAGTGACGCCTAATTGGTCATGGTATCAATATGGCGAAGAGTACATAACCCACGCTACCGAGGTCGTCTTCACCAACAAGAAGGTGCTCGACCCGAGACCGCTGAAGGTTACCAAGAGCGTCGAGAAGTCTGCAGATGACGCAAATGATGACCCCACAGCCGTCTTCAATTTCGAGCTCATCGCTTCGCCCGGATTCGGGGAAGACGTGTCGTATAAGGATCGCAAGGTCTCCGGCAAGCTTGTCGATGCCGCCGGAAACACGGTGACATCGGAGTACGTCTTCGACGAGAATCATGCGATTACCTTCAGCCTGCACGCGGGCGAGAGCATCGAGTTTGCGGATATGCCCTTTGCCCTTGACGACAAAGAAGGCACGTACATCATCAAGGAGCTTTCCTACAAGGCAAAGGAAGGCACGGAGGAGCAGCCCGCTGCCTCATATAAGTTTGGCACTGTCAGTGCCGACAAGGGCACGTGTGCCGTCACCAAGGACGGGGATGCGCATCATGACTCAAGTGCCCTGGGTACGGCCACCGGCATTCTGGGCGCCAATGGCCTGACGACCGTGACCGTCACGAACAGGCAGGTGACTCCGCCTTCGCAGGAGACACCGGTCGATGGCAAGACAAAGGTCACCATCTCCAAGATGCTCGAAGGTGCCGATGATCCCGATGCCACGTTCGATTTCGAGATGATTATTTCGCCCGAGTGGGCAACTCCGGAGCATTACATCGGAACGAATACCGAGCCCGCATCCATTACCGGCACTGTTTACAACAAGAGTGACGGCAAGGAGGTTAGCTCGAAGACATATGACGTGGTTCAGAACAAGGTGACGGGAATCGAGCTCAAGGCCGGCCAGTACATCACCTTCACGGACGTTCCCTATAAGCATGTCGAGGGCGAGCCGGGTGCCATCATCGTCAACGAGCTTCTCGAGGGCGCTGTCGCCAAGACCTACAGCCTGCAAGGCTATGCGGTCGATACGGGCAAGGATCTTGGCTTTGGGCAGGCAACTCAGGACACGATCGTGAACACCGGTAACACGCCCGTCTCCAGTTTGCTTGCGCCCAGCGGCGCAACGGACAAGACGGCCACGGGCGTCTATGGCGAGCTTGTCCTAGACGAGTCCGGTAATGGCGAGTTCGCTGTGACGTTTACCAACGCGCCTGCGGGCAGCAAGCTCACCGTGACCAAGAATCTCGAGGGCTTTGACTTTGGCAAGTACGATGAGGCAAACGTCGCCTTCAACGTGTACAGGTTCGACACCGAAGCGGATTGCGTGGCGTTTGTGAGGAGCGGTAACGCCCAGAACGCCACCTGGAAAGGCACGCTTGCGATGCACCTGACCGCCAACGGCGTGCAGAGCACCGAGCTCACCGGTCTGGACGAGGGCTACTACGCCATTGAGGAGCTTTCGGCTACGAACATGAAAGTCGTGGATATCGCCCGCAAGCACGTGCATGTCACCGCTGGTGTTGGCGGAGAGTTTACCGTGAGCTTTAGCAATGCGTTTGACGATCAGAACACTTACGAGAACGCCATCGTCAATTCCTACAAGAAGGTAATTGACAAGGATGGAAAGATTACCTGGCAGCGCTACAAAGACGGCGAGCCGGTGACCGACTAACCCACGGGGACGAAAGGAGGTTCCTCATGAAAAGCAGTTACCTTACCAAGCGCATTGCAGTCGCCGGTCTGGCAATCTGCCTGTTTGCCCTGACGACAGTTGGCGTTTCCCTTGCGTATTACACGGATACGTCGAACGCCTCGGGTTCGGTGCCCTTCGCGACTTCTCCTGGCACGGAGATCGAGGAGGAGTTCGATGGCATGAACAAGGATATCGCCATCAAGAACACGGGGGGTGTTCCCGTGGTGGTCCGCTTCAAGGCTGTCTATCCTTCGGAGGAGTTCGCCTCGGTGTCGGTGGGATCGACTTCGAGCAATTGGGTCGTCCTGAATTCGGATGACGGATGGATTTACTACGCGCAACCGCTCATGGCGGGTGCCACGACGGAGCGCCTGGACGTCAACGTCAAGCCAAGCGATGACGCGCCCAGCAGCTTTGACATTGCCGTATTCCAGCAACACGGTGTCGCCTATTACGAGGACGGCGCGCTTTGCGCGAAGTTTGGCGATAGCGTGATCTCGCTCACAGAGGGCACTTTCGCCCCCGTCGGCGCCGCGAGTAATCTCTAGGACGGGAGGATAATCATGGAAAACGCTAAGAAGATCTCTTCCCGTACCCTCGCATTCATGGTGATCGGCGCACTGGTCTTGTTTGGCCTGGGCGTTGTCGGGGTCGTTCAATCCTCGCGCGCGCAGCTCGCGTATTTTAGTGAGCAATACGTCGCGGGCATCGCGCAGACGCATCTGGGCGTGAACCTGACCGAAAACGGCACCGTCGTCGAGGGCAAGGATGCCCTGCTTGGCCAGCTGCTCGCCGGTGATGACCAGCTGGTTCCGGGTAAGGAATATGCCGAGGCCCTCTCGGTCAAGAACGATACCGACATGGGCGAGTACGTGCGTCTCACGGTGCGCAAGTACTGGGAGACGGCAGATGGTTCCAAGGTGCCTGCAATAGATCCCGCGCTCATCGAGCTCGTCTCTGCGAGCGAGGACTGGGTTTTGAACGAGGACGAATGCACGGACGAGCGCCTCGTCTTCTATTACAAGCATGTGCTTGATCCGAATGCGAGTGCCGCCAGCCCCGCGGTGAGCGCCATCATGATTGACCCCAGCGTGATTGACCTGCTGGGCGACGATGCGAGCGTGCGCGTCGCGCTTTCGGCGCAGGTCGATTCTGTGCAGACCAGCTATGCCGTCGATGCCGCCAAGAGCGCCTGGGGTGTTGACGTCAAGGCCCTGGGCCTTGGCTGGAACGAGGGAGCTAGCGAGTGAGTGCCACGCGAGACATGACCAACGGGACAGGTTTCGTTGCGCGCGTGACGTGCGCCGCTGCCGCAGTGGCGTTTGCCGTCATCATCGGGTGCGCGGCGTTTGCGGGACTTCCCTCCACGGCATGGGCGGTGACGGATGGCTGGACCGTGACCTTCACGGGCAGCTCCATGACATCTGACGGCACGGCGGACATCAACAAGACGCTTTCCGGCATGCAGCCGGGTGATTCCGCGACCTTCGACGTGAAACTCCTCAACGATTGCAGTGAGGAGGCAAGCTGGTACATGAAGAACTCGGTTCTCGAGTCCATGGAGACCGAGCTCGCAAAGGGCGGCTCCTACACCTATAGGCTCAGCTATACGGGGCCTGGTGGCAAGACCGAGACAATCATCGGCAACGAGACCGTTTCCGGCGAAGGTGCCGATTCCGAGGGCCTGTTTGACGCGACCACGGCAACGGGCGAATGGTTCTTCCTCGACAATCTTCCGGCGCATGGCCAGGGTCAGGTCACGCTCTACGTGGCGCTTGACCCCGAGTCTCATGGCAACAGCTATTTCGATACCGAGGCAAAGCTCCGACTCGAGTTCGCCGCGGAGGTTCCCGGCGGCAAGATGGTGACCCAGGACAAATCCAGCACCCCCGCGAATAAGGCCACCGGCGGCTCCAGGCTTCCCAGCACTGGCGATATGGTGAAGTTCGGTCTTCCGGTTGCCGCAGTGATTATCGCCCTCGTGGCATGGGTTGCCATTCGCAGGCGTTCGAGCACAAGGAAAGAAGGTGGCAAGTAATGACTGCTGCAAAACATACGATGCGACATCTTGGCGCTGCTCTGTTTGGCGTCGTCCTGACGCTTTTGCTTGCGTTGTGCATGGGACTTCCCGCAGCCGCCTTTGCGGCGCCCGACGATACCACGTACACCATTCGCCTGTATGGCGGAAATCGCGGTACGGTCAACGGCCAGGACATGGTCGAGTGGACTGGCGTGCACTATGGCGACACCGTCGATTTGGGGCAAGCCAACATTACTGTTACCGATGGCAAGTACTATGCGAAGGGCGCACGTCCAGCCGGTCTCGATAACGTGAAGGATGTTGTGTACGTCGCAGACGTTGACGCTAACGGCAAGCTCAGTGGCACTGTTACGGTGACCGAGGATGCCGATTATGTCATCGCGTACGGTGTCTTGGCCGATCGCGTTGAGTATACGGTGCGCTATGTCGATGCCGCGGGCAACGAGCTCGCCGCTTCTCAGAAGTTCATGGGCGACATCGGCGACACGCCGGCAACGGCTGCCCCGTATTTCGAGAACTACGTGCCCAATGCATATACGGCAACGCTCGCACTTACCGGAGATCCCGACCAGAACGTCATCACGTTCACGTACGCTCGCCTTGCCACGGGTTATACGACCGAGCAGAACGGTGACGGCACCATCGACGTGGTCACCCCAACGGGCGATCGCGTGGCGCTCACCCCGAGCCCGGCAACGTCTCTTCCGGCGGCAGCCGTGACTGCGGGCACGGCCGAGAGCGCCCAGAGCGTCGTTGCTCCTGACGGTACCGAGGTCATGACGGAAGACGGCACGCCCTTGAGTGCGCCGATCGAGAGCTTGACCATCACCGATGATGAGACGCCGTTGAGCTCTGCTGACGACATCGCGCAGGCCAACGCCGCATCGTCTGCCTGGAATAACTGGGTATCCATCGCCCTCATTGCTGGCGCTGTCGTTCTGTTGGTTGTGGCCTTCGTGCTCTGGCGACGCAACCGCAGGAAAGAAGACTTCTAAGACGATTCGAGCCGAAAGCAGGTATGATTATACGGGTCCGCATGATGCGGGCCCGTTGCTATAGGAGGATCATTGGGCAAGCATAGCAAGAAGAGGCCGGTTTCGGCACGTATCCTGTCTGTCGTCGGTACGCTTATCATCGTGGTTGCATTGGCGCTCAGCGCGTTTCTGGTCATTCCCGCTGTTGCCGGCGTAAACATGTTCTGCATCGCCACGCAATCCATGGAACCCGAGATTCCCGTGGGTAGTCTGGTCTGCGTCGAGCGTGTCGATCCGCAAGATCTTGTGGCGGGAGACGTCATCACCTATGTTGACGCGCAAGATTCCAACGTTCCCGTGACCCATCGCGTTGTCGAGAACGATTTGGCCGAGTGGGAGCTCGTGACCAAGGGCGATGCCAACGAGCAATCCGATCCAATTACCGTTTCGTACGGCCAGGTGGTCGGCAAGGTTATCTTCAGCATTCCGCTGCTTGGCTATCTCGCGGTGGCTGTCTCGACGCCCGTTGGGAAAGTCTCCATCGCATTGCTCATCGTCGTAGGCTTGCTACTGTGCATTGCTGCCGACAGGATAAGGCGACGCGCCTAGATAAGGCGAAAAGGAGCGTTTCATGGGCAACAAGAAGCGAGTCGTCGTGGTCGGAGGCGGAGCCGCCGGTTTGGTTGCGGCGATTTCCGCTGCCCGTGCAGGCGCACGGGTAACGATTGTCGAGGCCGGCAAGCGCGTGGGGCAGAAGATCCTCAAGACGGGCAACGGCCGCTGCAACATGACCAACGCCAATATTCAGCTCACCGATTACTACAATGGCGCTGCTGTCATGCCCTTGCTCGAGGCATATCCCAGCTCACGTGTGCTCGGCTTCTTCGGCGAACTTGGTCTGCTTGTCACCGAGGAGGACCAGGGTCGCATCTATCCGTTTTCGAACACCGCCAACACCGTGCTCGACGTGCTGCGCGATGCCTGCAAGTGGAATAACGTCGACGTGCGCAACGGCCAGGAAGTTACCGAGATCGCCGCGGCGAAGCCTGGATATCGCCTCACATGCGCAAACAAGAGCACGTTCGATGCCGATGCCGTCGTCATCGCGACGGGTGGCGGCACGGATCTGCTCTCGGCTTTGGGACATACGGTGGAGCCGTTTTCCCCGGTGCTCTGCCCCCTCAAGACCGACACCAAACCGCTCAAGGGCCTGGCAGGCGTGCGGGCTCGCGTACGTGTGAGCGGCTACGTGGACGAGGAGGCAGCCGAGCCGCGTATCGTGAGCTATGGTGAGGTGCTGTTTCGCGACTACGGTTTGTCTGGCATCGTCATCTTCGACATGTCGCGCGAGATCGGTGCAGGCGGCATCCTGAGCCTCGATTTCCTGCCACAGCTGAGTCCGAGCCAGTGTGTCAACTACTTTACGGCGAAGTACGCATCGCTTTCCACGAGCATCAACGAGCTCTTTGGCCGCACGCCCAACTTCACCGAGCTCATGTGCGGATGCTTTCACACACGTGTAAACGATGCCGTTGTGCGCATGGCGGGTTTCAAGCCTTCCGAGCCGGCGACAGCCAAGACGCTGCCCAAGATTGCGGCGACGGCAAAGGACTTTCGCGTGCGCGTGACGGGGCTTGCAGAGACCAATCAGGCGCAGGTGACGCGCGGTGGTGCTTCGCCCTGGGAGTTCGACTCGCTCACGCTCGAGTCGCGCCTCAAGCCGGGCATTTACGCCGCAGGCGAGACCATTGACGTGGACGGTCGCTGCGGTGGCTTCAACTTGCATTGGGCTTGGGCAAGCGGCATCGCGGCCGGCACCGCAGCTGCGAAATGAGACACATGGGACAGGTACATCTGTCTCACTGCATGCAGTGAGACAGATGTACCTGTCCCATGTGTCTCATCGCGAGGGAGGGTTTATGGAGATCGAGTACAAGTGGGAGCTGCCTGACGAGGATGTGCTCGCGGAGCTGCTCGGCGATGATGAGCTTGCCCCGATGCTGGGTGAACCATGCATGTTGCGCATGCGTGCGATCTACTACGATACCGTAGCCGAGGACGTGCGCCGCATGCGTGGTGGTTTGCGCATACGTCAGGAGAATGACGAGTCCGTGTGCTGCCTCAAGCTTGCTGCGCAGGCAAGTGGTGCGTGCAAGGCACGACAGGAGTTCGAGGTCAACGCACGGGATATCGTTGATGGCTTGAGGCGCCTGCCCGAGGTGGGAGCGCCAGCCGATGTCTGCGAGATGTTGCTTGCGGCAAAGCCGCAGCCAACGTGCGAGACCGATTTCACACGACGTGAATATGTGCTCGCATGTGATGACTTCACGGCAGCGCTCGCTATCGACACAGGAGAAATGCGCCGGCAAGGTCGCACGGCACCCATTCACGAGATGGAGCTTGAGCACCTGAGCGGCTCGGAGGAAGCGTTTCACGCATGCGCAACCCGGATGCAAGAGCGCTTCGGGCTCGAAACGCAGCCTCTCTCCAAGCTCGCTCGTGCCATGGCGCTGTAAATGAGATAGTGCTCTGAGCAACTGTCTCATTTTCGCGGCGCTCTTGCGCTATCATTGTCTGCACTTCATATGAAATCCTGAGAGGAACGAACATGACTTGGAACAAACCCATGCCCGCACAGCCTGTTGTCGCTGTGGCTGGCGCAACGGGCGTCGTTGGCCGCGAGATGCTCAAGGTGCTCGAACAGCGCAATTTCCCGGCTGCGAAAGTCAAGGCGCTCGCATCTGCGCGCTCTGCTGGCAGCACGGTGCCGTTCAACGATGGCGAACTCGTGGTCGAGGAGATGACGCCGGCAAGTTTCGAGGGCGTCGACATCGCGCTTTTCGCCTGCGGCGGTGACACCTCCAAGGCGTATCGTCAGGCCGTGGTCGATGCGGGCTGCGTCATGATCGACAACTCAAGCGCATTTCGCACCGACGATGACGTCCCCCTCGTCGTGCCCGAGGTCAATGCGAAGGATCTCGAGTGGCACTCGGGCGTCATCGCCAACCCCAACTGCTCGACGATCGAGATGGTCGTTGCGCTCAAGCCGCTTTACGATCTCGCCGGTGGCATCAAACGCGTCGTCGTGAGCACCTACCAGGCTGCCAGCGGTGCCGGTCTCAAGGCCATGAACGAGCTCTACGACCAGACGCGTCAGTTCCTCGATGACGAGGAGCTCACCATCGAGGCGTTTTCCGACCAGATCGCGTTTAACGTCATCCCTCACATTGACGTGTTCATGGATGATGCCTACACCAAGGAAGAGTGGAAGATGGTCGTCGAGACCGCCAAGATCTTTGGCGATGCGGGCATCAAGGTCGCTTCGACGGCCGTGCGCATCCCCGTGCTGCGCTGCCATGCGGAAAGCGTGAACGTTGAGCTTAACAAGCCGGTCACGCCTGATGAAGCCCGCGATGCACTTGAGGCTGCCGCGAGTGTAACGGTCATGGATGATCCGGGTGCCAACGTGTACCCCATGCCTGGCCTGCTGCAAGGCACTGATGACGTCTTCGTTGGTCGTATTCGCCAGGATCCCACGGTCGAGGGTGGTCTCGCTTTCTGGCTCGTCATGGATCAGATTCGCAAGGGCGCGGCGCTCAACGCCGTCCAGATTGCCGAGGAGCTGCTCCCGTAGGGGCCTTCGCAAATCATCAATTAAAGAAGAAGGAGGCGGGTCATATGACCCGCCTCCTTGCATGTGTGCATATGTGCCAGGGAGCTAGCCGTTGATGGCTGCGTTGGTGGCAACGGCTACGGCGACGGTTGCGCCGACCATGGGATTGTTGCCCATGCCGATGAAGCCCATCATCTCGACGTGCGCCGGGACGCTCGAGGAACCGGCAAATTGCGCATCGGAGTGCATGCGACCCATGGTGTCGGTCATGCCGTAGGAGGCGGGGCCGGCGGCCATGTTGTCCGGATGCAGCGTACGGCCCGTGCCGCCGCCGCTCGCGACTGAGAAATAGTCCTTGCCCAGCTCGATGCACTCCTTCTTGTAAGTGCCCGCGACGGGATGCTGGAAGCGCGTGGGGTTGGTGGAGTTGCCCGTGATGGAGATGTCCACGCCCTCATGGTGCATGATGGCGACGCCCTCGCGCACGTCATCGGCGCCATAGCAGTGCACGTCGCCGCGCTCGCCTGCGGAGTAGCGGGTCTCGTTGACGACCTTGAGCTCGCCCGTGGCGTAGTCGAACTGCGTTTGCACATAGGTGAAACCGTTGATGCGGCTGATGATCTGGGCGGCATCCTTGCCGAGGCCGTTGAGGATGACGCGTAGCGGCTTCTTGCGTGCCTTGTTGGCGTTCTTCACGATGCCGATGGCACCCTCTGCCGCGGCGAAGCTCTCGTGGCCCGCCAGGAAGGCGAAGCACTCGGTCTCGTCGCGCAGGAGCATTGCGCCGAGGTTGCCATGGCCGAGGCCGACCTTGCGATCGTCGGCGACGGAGCCTGGCGTGGTGAAGGCCTGCAGGCCGATACCGATGGCACTGGCTGCCTCGGAAGCGCTTTTGACGCCCTTCTTGATGGCGATGGCGGCACCAGCCGTATATGCCCAGGCGGCATCCTCGAAGCAGATGGGCTGTACGCTCTTGACGATGTCGTAGGGGAGCGGATCCATGCCGGCTTCCTTGCATACCTTCTCGGCATCGTCGAGAGAGCCCATGCCGTATTCCTTAAGCGTTGCGTTGATCTTGTCGAGCCTATGGTCCATGTTCTCGAACTCTGCCATGGTCTACTCCTTCCTCGGATCGATGACCTTGGCCGCTTCGTCAAATCGACCGTAGCTGCCCGT